>NZ_JAJJOD010000001.1:0-1111297 GCF_020907385.1 Arthrobacter sp. zg-Y916
GATGTTCCACCTCGCCAAGTCCCTGGGTGGAACCCTGACCGGGGAGCACGGCATTGGCCTGCTCAAACGGGACTGGCTGCGGGAAGAGCTTGGCGACGTCTCGCTGGAAGTCATGCACACCATCCGGGCTGCCCTGGATCCGCTGGGAATCCTGAATCCGGGCAAGGCGATCTAGCCCAGCAGTTGAACCGTAGTCAGGCTCAAGGCATCTACTGGCGCGGTGGGAAAATGCCCTCAAGTGCGATCATGAAGTTAAGGGCCAAGTACGGGGGCATGTTCTCGTGGGGCTGGTTTCCGCCGGTCGGGCCGCTCTGGACCATCTGCGTGCCTCCCGCTGGGGGGCCGTAGCTCCCGCCGCGGGCTGGTGCTGCACCGGCGGGCCGGTCCGTGGTCTGATCGACCGCTGCTTGCAGGGTGTGCCCATGCGACGGGAGCTGCTGTGTTTGCAGGGTGACGGTTTCCTGCCCTCCGGTACTGCCGAGGTAGCGCATGACGCTCGCATGCAGGGGGAACTTCCCTCGCAGGTCGGGAACGGCGAAAGTAGTCCTGCCGTCGCCACCATAAGTTGTGCCCAGCAGCGAAAAAAGCGCTGTGTTCTGAACGATCGGCAGCAACTGTCCGTCGCACATGGCCCATCCTGGCGGGGCGAAGGTGAACCCAACCATGATGATCTGTCCGACATATGGGTCGCTAGTCATAGGATGTTTCCTTCGGTAGGTGAGTGATGATGGCTGCGGCGTGCTCTCCGTGAGCAGTCATAAAGAGGGCCACGGGACCGGAATCCGGATGCTGCACTGTGTAGATGTCGTCCGCGGGGATAGCACCCCCGACCTCAAAGAGAAGCCTGAATCCGAGGGGACCGCGGTCCACCGCAGTCAGGCGAATACTGCCGGCGCCAATGGCCAGGGCGCGGCCCAGCAGTGGTTCCCACAGCTCCAGCGAGTAGGGATCCGGTGCCTGGGCGGCTCCGGCCCGGGGGAGCGTTCCGTTGGCTGCAGTTGCGGCGGCGGCCATGGCCAGGCCCGTGGTTCCGGCCAGGAAGAGCCGACGGTTCAGCGCTTTCGCTGCCGGCATGGCTAAGACCCCTCGAAACCCATGGAGTAGCGCAGATTCCGTACCGGCTCGGTGCCGGTGGCAGTATAGCCAAGCGCCACATCGGCCCCCGCGCTGACCCCGTGCGACCCGGTAACGACGGCGCAGGTTTTCTGCCCGGACGAAACTGTGCAGGAGTGGGGCACCATTTGGCCGTCGACCCACAGGGAGAGGGTCACGGTTCCGTTGCGCGGGGTCACTGCGACGCTGAGCTTTGAAATGATCCCGCCACGGGGCATCTCTATCTCCGCATCGGAGATTCCGAACACGACTTCGCTTCCGCCGGATACGGGGATGAACCCCGAGGTGTCGGCCGCGTCAACGAAGGACACGGAACCGATGAGGACAGAGGCAGCCGGCGCTCCTGCTGGTCCCTGTGGCCCTGCTGGTCCCTGTGGCCCTGCCGGCCCGGTAGCACCCGTTGACCCAACAATACCTGCGGCGCCAAAGGGCCCCTGCGGTCCTGTGGCACCGGTGGTGCCCTGAATTCCCGGGAGCCCTTGGATCCCCTGGGGGCCGATGGGGCCCTGCGGCCCGATCAGGCTCTGCGTTCCACTCGGCCACACCCCGCCGGACTTGGGCCCGTGGACGGTGAACGCAGTGGTGTTCAAGTAGAAGTCACCGTGGATTCCCACTGAACTGGCGGGGATGCCGGCACCGCTGTGGATGCTGTTGCCGTCCCGGCCCGGGATCCCCGCGGCGCCGGTTGCTCCGGTGTCTCCCTTGTCGCCTTTGGCGCCGGTGTCGCCCTTCGGACCGGCTGGCCCCGGAACGCCCGGAACGCCGTCGGCCCCGTCCGCACCCGGCTCACCATCGGCACCACTCGCTCCTCGAGCGCCATCTGAACCGGGATCGCCATTGGCACCCTTTTGGCCCTGTGCCCCGGCCGCGCCCCTCTGGCCGTCCGCCCCTCGATCGCCCGCGGCACCCTGCTCGCCACGGTCGCCCTTATCACCCTCGTCGCCTTTATCGCCGGCGGTGGGTGAAGCCGTCGCAGTCATCGCAGATACTGACCCCTCGGCGGGACCTGCTGCCAGCCAGGAGACAGGCACCTCACTCGGACCGCAGGACAGATGCTCATCAGTCGCAGAAATGCTCGTGAACTGAAGCGAGGCGCTGTCGAGGCAGGCACGAAAGGCATCTGAATCGTCTGCAGTGGTACAGGCGCCCAGTGCCAGGACGGCAGCTGCCGCGGCGGCAACAGCAGAAAGGCGTACGGGCAGGGAGCGGCTCACAGTATGGGTCTCCTGGTCAGCGAACGGGCTTGGCAGGGGAGCGGCAAAATGTGGAACTTCGATTCGGCACGAATCCACTCCCCCCGGGGCCGCGCCGTTGCTCAAACATGTGTTGGACTGAGGCCAATAAAACACTTAGTCCAATGGATTTATGCTGACGCCTTTTGGACGCGGTCCAAAATTTGTTTCGTGGAAACCCCGAGTATGACGAAAAACAGCTGCCCCCGGCGGATGGCCGGGGGCAGCTGCTGCGCTGGAATCAGACGGTTAGCCGCCGTGGTTTGCGGGCTCGGGTTCCCGGTGGTCCATGTGCGGGTGCCGGCGCTCCAGTGAGGCGCCTTCGACGTCGACGTCCGGCAGGATCTTGTCCAGCCACTTCGGCAGCCACCAGGCTTTGTCTCCGGCCAGGTGCATCAGGGCGGGGATCAGCAGCATGCGCACCACGAAGGCATCCAGAAGGACGCCGAAGGCCAGGGCAAAGCCGATCGGACGGATCATGGCACTGTGCGAGAAGACGAACCCGCCAAAGACCGAAACCATGATGATGGCCGCGGCCGTGACCACGGCCCGTCCGGCCCGGACACCCTGCACGACGGCGACGCGTGACGGGGCGCCGTGGGCGTACGCCTCACGCATGCCGGAGCCGATGAAGAGCATGTAGTCCATGGCCAGCCCGAACAGGATGCCCACCAGGATGGTTGGCAGGAAGTTCAGGATCGGGCCGGGGGTCTCCACGTTGAAGACACCGGCAAGCCAGCCCCACTGGTAGATCGCCACGACGCCGCCCAGCGCGGCGAAGTAGGACAGGACGAAGCCGAGCGTGGCGATGACCGGGACGTAGATGGACCGGAACACCAGGATCAGGATCAGCAGGGACAGGCCAACCACAACGCCGAGGTAGATCGGCAGTGCATCGGAGAGCTTGTCAGAAATGTCGATGTTGCCGCTGGCCGTACCGGCTACGCCGATCTCGTACTCATCGTTCAGCGGAGACATGTCCCGCAGGGTGTGGACCAGGTTCTCGGTGGACTCGCTGGTCGGCCCCTCCTCCGGAACAACCTGGAACGCGACGGTGCTGCCGTCCTCCGATGAGCCGATCGGGGCTACTGCGGAAACGCCGTCCTGTTCGAACAGGATCCCGGCGATCTCGGCCTGGATCTCGGTTGCTTCGGCTTCGGTCGGTTCCGACGGAAGTTCTGCCACAACCAGCAGGGTGCCGTTCTGGCCTTCGCCGAACTTCTCCGACAGCGTGGAGTATGCCCGGTACTGCGTGGAGTCATGTGCCTCGGAGGAGCCGTCGGGAAGGCCGGTGCGCAGGTCCAGCGACGGAACCGCGATGAACAGCAGGGCAGCAATCGATACCAGTGCGGTGAGTACGGCGGTCACAGTGGACATAGGCTTCACGGGGGCTGTTGCGGGCCGGGGGGCCTCAGCCGCAGCGGTGCTCGACGCGCGTTCCTTCTTGCTGAGGATCCGCATGCCGACGAGCTTCAGCATCGCCGGGGTCAGCGTCACGGCGATCATGACCGCGATGGCGATGCAGGCAGCACCGACTGTGCCCATCAGGCCAAGGAACGGAATGCCGGTGATGTTCAGGGCCAGCAGGGCGATCAGCACCGTGGCGCCGGCGAAGACGACGGCGTTGCCGGAGGTGCCGTTGGCCAGGGCGATGGACTCCTCGAGGTCATAGCCCTGCTTCAGCTGGCGGCGGTGCCGGTTGACGATGAAGAGGGTGTAGTCGATGCCCACCGCGAGGCCCAGCATCAGGCCGAGCACGGGCGTCACGGAAATCATTTCGACGACGCCGGAGAATGCCAATGCGCCGAGGGCGCCGATTCCGACGCCGATCAGTGCAGAAATAAGCGGCAGGCCGGCGCCGACGAAGGTGCCGAGCATAACGACCAGCACGATGGCGGCTACGACCAGGCCAACAACCTCGCCGATACCCACAATGCTGGGGATGCCCTGGGCGATGTCGGTGGAGAAGTCAGTGGTGACGCCGTCGACCGGTGCGTCTTCAAAGACGGCCACCAGGGCGTCCTTCGTCTCCTGTGTGACCTCCATCTGGGGGTCCTCGAAGACCACGGTCAGGATCGCGGTGCTGCCGTCTTCCGACACCATCCGGATGTTGGAGGCCATGTCCAGCAGGGCGGCTCCCTGTTCCAGCTGCGGTGCCTTCTCTTCGGCCGCGGCCGCCTGCGCTTCGAGTTCCGCGCGGCCGGCGTCGAGCTGGGCCTGCTGGGAATCCAGCTGGGGCTGCGCCATGGCCAGCATGCCGGCGGCTTCGGCCTGGGCGCGCGCCGCGTCGAGCTGCGCCTGGCCGGCGTCAAGTTCTGCGCGGGCCGCCTCGATCTGGGTGCGGCCGGCATCCAGCTGCGCCTGGCCCTCAGAGAGCTGGCTGACCTGCTCTTCGCGCTGGGCTTCGGTGGCGAAGGGATCCACGGCGTTTTCCACGCCGTCCACGCCCTTGGCGTCTTCAACCAAGGCAGCAATGGCGTCCCGCTGTTCGGGGGTGAACTCCGAGCCGTCCTCGGTCTGGAAGACCACCGATCCGGATCCGCCGGACGCCTCCGGCAGTTCCTGCTGCAGCCGGTCGGTGACCTGGGTGGTCGGCGTGTTCGGAATCGAGATTGCGGTGGAGAGAGTGCCGCCGAAGAGTGCGAAGGAGATTCCGCAGATGGCCAGCACCCCGATCCACAGCGCTAGGACGGAGCGGGCGCGCCTGGCGGCGGCCTGTCCGAGGCGGTATAGGAATTCAGCCATGTGTGGTCCTTGTCGAAAAACGAAAATCTGCTGCGGACGAAGGTGGCGGGGTGAGCCGCCGGGAGTGAAGTTCTAGGAGGTGCCCGGGGGAGTGCCGGCGAGGTTTCCGCTGCGGAGGGCAGCGACGAGGCGCTGCAGGAGTTCCAGCCAGGCACCGCGGGATTCAGGAGTGTCTACGGCTCCGGTTTGGGCACACCAGAGTTCGTAGAGCACGCTGACGCCGCCCGCGAAGGTGCCGACCAGGAGCTGGATATCCTCCGGGTTGGACTCCGGGTGCCGGGTGGCCAGGGAAGCCATGACCTGGTCGCTGGCCATGGTCACGGAGCGGAAGGCCATGATGGCCTGCTCGGGTGAGGACCGGTTGTCGGCCCGGCCCAGGACACGTGTCAGGTAGGAGACCGCTTCGATGAAGCGGGGTGAGCTGACGAGGTCCACCAGGTCGTCCAGCGGCGAGTAGCCCTCCGGGGCCCTGCCGCCGGGCAAAACCAGGGCGGAAGCGACGACGCCGGTGCCGACTTCCAGCACAACGTCGTCCAGGGAAGCGAAGTGGTTGAAGACCGTGCGGCGGGAGACATCTGCGCGCTGCGCGAGCTCATCCACGGAGAAGTCCGTTCCCCTCCGCTCGGTCAGCAGGCCTGCACAGGCGTCCACAATGGCCTGCCGGTGCCTGCCCTTCAGGGCGGCACGGCGGTCTGGAGGAGATCCGGCGTCAAGCACACTCCTACACTAGGTGCATCGTTGCACTGGGTGCAACCAGAGCTCACGTGTAACCAGAGCGACCGTGCAACCAGAACTATCGTGCGGCGGAGACCTTCGCCGGCCAGCCCGCTTCCCGCAGCGCCAGGTACACCCGGTCCCGGGCGAACGGGAGCCGGTTCAGGCGCAGTCCGGTGGCATCCCGGAGGGCGCTTGCCAGCGCCGGAGCCACCGGATTGAACGGACTCTCACTCATGGACTTCGCGCCCATGGGGCCCAGCGCATCATCCGTGGACGCGAAGTACACCTCCGTGCGGGGTATGTCGGCGAAAGTGGGTATGTGGTACTGCCGCAGGATGCGGGTCTGCACCTGGCCCGACTCATCAACCTGCACTTCCTCATACAGGGCAGCGCCCAGGGCCTGCGCCACGCCGCCTTCCACCTGGCCGCGGCACTGCATCGGGTTCATGACCACGCCGGCATCGGCTGCCTGCACGCTCTGCAGGATGCGGATCTCTCCGGTCCCGGGGTCTACTGCCACCCGGAAACCCTGGACGTTGAACGCCACCGACCGCGGAGTGCCGCCCCAGCGGCCCTCGGCCGCCAGCTCAACGCCGGCTTCCTGCGCCCGCAGGTAGACCTCGGCCAGGGGAACACGCTCCTCGCCGCACACCACGGCATCCGATACCAGCGCCACCTGCGCCGACGTGTTCCGGAAAAGTGACGCGGCGAAGCCCTTCAGCCGCGCCGCCAGTTCCGTGGCGGCGGCAAGCGAGGCTTTCCCGGCGACCACGGTGCCGGTGGAGCCGTAGGCGCCGGTGTCGTGGTCCACCAGGTCGGTATCGGACTGCCGGATGACAATGTTGCCCGGATCCGTGGACAGGGCGCTGCCGGCCAGCTGGGTATGGACGGTGGTGGTGCCGTTGCCGAATTCCGCGGTGCCGACGTCGAGCCCGTACCGCCCGTCCGGCCGCAGCGAGATCCGGGCATGGGACACGTGTCCGCGCGGCGGCACGGTGTCGATCATAGCGACGGCGGTGCCCGTGCCAACCAGCCAGTCCCCGCCCAGCGACTGCCCGGACCGTTCCGGATCCCGGGCGCCGGCGTCGAGCGCACCGCGGACCAGGTCCACGCATTCCTGGAGTCCGTAGCTGCCGTAGAGCACGTCTTCGGCGGGTTCCGGGGACGTGGAGATCATGGGATCGCCTTCCACCACCAGGTTCCGCTGCTTGAAATCGAGCGGATCCAGCTCCAGGGAACGGGCCAGTTCGTCCAGCGCGGATTCAATCGCGAAGATCATCTGGCTCAGGCCATAACCCCGGAACGCACCGGCCGGAAGGTTATTGGTGTAGACGGCGCGCGCATCGACCTGCTTGTTGGCACACCGGTAGACGGCCATTGATTCGCCGCAGCCGTGGAACATCACACCGGGGCCGTGGTTGCCGTACGCACCGGTGTTGGTGGTGACGTCGACTGCCAGGGCGGTGAGGTTCCCAGCAGCATCCGCGCCGGCACGGACTTTCACCCGGAAGGGGTGGCGCGTGGTGGTGGCGGTGAACTGTTCCTCACGGGTGAGTTCGAGCTGCACCGGCCGGCCAAGCCGCAGGGCAGCGAGCACCGCGATGTCCTCGACCAGCACTTCCTGCTTGCCGCCAAAGCCGCCGCCGACGCGGCCGGAGACCACCCGGACCTTGTCTTCGGGCAGGTCGAACACCCGGCACAGCGTGCGCTTGACCAGGAAAGGCACCTGGGTGGAGGTGCGCACGACCAGCCGGCCGTCCTCGTCGAACGAGGCAATGGCGGCATGGGTCTCCAGGGCAACGTGCTGCAGCCGCTGGGAGTAGTACGTGCCCTCGTGGACGGCGGCCGCTCCGGCGAATCCGGCCTCGGGGTCCCCGATGACCGAATGCAGCTCGGCCACGATGTTGGTTGCCGCCGGCGTTCCGACGCCGGTCTCGGCCGCAGCGGCGGCGTGCAGCAGCGGCGCGTCCGGCGCCAGGGCGTCGTCGGGCTCGAAGACGGCCGGCAGCACCTCATATTCCACCTTGAGGGCACGGAAGCCGGCTTCCGCGGCGGCCACGGACGTGCCTGCGACGGCGGCGACCCGCTGGCCCTTGAACCGGACGACGTCGTCCAGTACCCGGGTATCGGCCGGGTCGTCGGTGTGCAGTTCGTGCTGGGCGGAGGAGAAGCGCTGGAGGGGAGCGTCGTCGTGCGTGAACACGGCCTCCACCCCGGGAACCGCCAGGGCAGCGGACGTGTCGATCGAGAGGATCCGGGCATGTGCGTGCGGGGAGCGTGCCAGCTTCAGGTGCAGCAGGCCGGGGAGGGACTCGGGCGGGAGGTCCAGCGTGTAGCGGGCGGCGCCCGTGACGATCGCCGGACCTGCCGGTGCCGGAATGTTGTGCCCGACGGCGGCCGGGGTCTCGGCCGCGCCGGCACCGCAGGCAGCACCGCAGCCCTCGGATGAGCCGCAGATGTTCTGCCGGCCCAGCACAGCGTCCTCGATGGCCCGGTAGCCGGTGCACCGGCACAGGTTGCCCTTCAGCGCCCGCGGCAGGTTCCCGAGTTCCTCGGGTCCGAAGGTGGCGGCGGTCATCACCACGCCCGCGGTGCAGAATCCGCACTGGAAACCCTGCGCGTCGAGGAACTGCTGCTGCATCGGGTGCAGCGTGCCGCCGTCGGCCAGTCCCTCAATCGTGGTGACCTCGCGGCCTTCGGCCCGGCGGGCGGGATAGATGCAGCTGTGGACCGGCACCCCGTCCACGTGGACCGTGCAGGCACCGCAGTCCCCGGCGTCGCACCCCTTTTTCACGCCGGTGTTCCCGGCTTCGCGGAGGAAGGTGCGCAGGCACTGTCCGGGGGCGGGTTCGGCGGGGATGTCCCGGCCGTTGACCGAATACGTCACTGCCCTGCCTCCGTTTCTCCGGCAAGTTCGGCCCGGATTTCTTCGCTTAGCCGTTCGGTCATGTACTGGCGCCATTGCGGCAGGCCGTGAACGTCGTCGTGGTAGAGGGTGAACGGAATGGCGTCATCGAGCGCCGCGCGGAGTTCAGCCTGGTCCGGCAGGGCGCCGAAGCGCAGCTGGACCGGACGCACGGTGGACGCGGTAACGGTGAGGACGAACGTTCCGTCCGGGTCAAGGCGTCCGATCACCAGGACGCCGGAGCGCCCGAGGTTGGACAGGGACAGCCGGCGGAAGGCAGTCCGCGAGCCCAGCGCCTGCGCGGGGAGCGTGATGCTGCGCAGCAGTTCCCCGGGTGCCAGGGCGGTCTCACCGTCGCCGGTCACCATTTCCGTGACGGGCAGGGTGCGGCTGGAGCCGTCCGGAGAAAGCACCAGGGCCTGGCCATCCAGGGCCGCAGTCAGTGCGGTCATGGGGCCGGCCGGCAGTGCAGTGCAGACATTTCCGCCCACCGTGGAGACATTCCAGACCTTGAAGGAGGCGACAAACGCCTCACAGCACGGGCGAACCGCAGCGAGGGACGTCCATTCGGAGGCGGCGGGGGGCAGTTCGCCGGCGAAGGCGTAGAGCTCGGCGATGGTGCAGGTCGCGGCGATCTCCAGCCCCTCCGCGGAGGCGGTCAGCGGCTCCCACCCGCCCTGGGTAATGTCCAGCAGCCGCTGCAGGGTGGAGCTGCCGTAGGAGAACAGCACGGTCCCTCCTGCCAGCCAGGCGTCTCCCGGACGCCAGTCGGAGGGCTGGGCAGTGGGCACCAGGTCTTGAATGGTATTCATGTCCACGTGCGGGGATCTCCTAGCTGGCCGTGAGGTGGTTGAGAAGGCGGGTCGGGGAATGGATGGGCCCGCTGAGCCCGCGCAGCGGCATTCCGCTGGCGGCGCTGCGGGCGGCCGTCACTTCCGCGAACACCGATAAGGCGACTTCCGCGGGCGTTACCGCGCCGATGTCCAGCCCGATGGGCGAGTGCAGCCGCGCCAGGGCTGCCTCCGGGACACCGGCGTTCCGCAGGGCCCGCAGCCGGTGCCGGTGCGTGCGGCGTGATCCCATGGCCCCGACATATCCCGCCCCGGACTGCAGGGCTGCCGCAAGCGCCGGGACGTCGAATTTGGCATCGTGGCTGAGCAGGCAGATGACCGAACGGGCATCCAGCCGGCCCGCTTCCTGCTCGGCGCGGACCAGGGCATCCGGCCACTGCACGACGACGGCGTCGGCCTCCGGAAAGCGCCGCGGATCCGTAAAGGCGGGCCGCCCGTCGGCAACCGTGACCCGGTAGCCCAGCAGGGCGCCCATCCGGGACAGGGCTGCCGAGTAGTCGTTGGCTCCAAGCAGGAGCAGCGTCGGGGCAGCGGCCCGGCATTCCAGGAACAGTTCTGCCGTCTGGCCGCACTCCCCGTCCGCCAGCGGAAGGGTGCCGGTCTGGCCGGCAGCCAGCATGCCTGCCAGCTGGTCCGGCACCGATGACCCTGCCCCGGGAAGCAGGGCCTCCAGGGCGTTCCGAAGGTCCTCACCCGTTGCCACGGGCAGCGGAAGGTGCGCCCCGCCGTCGAGCCGGCGCAGCACTGCGGAAGGAACCGGTCCGTCCGGAAGGCTGCCTGGAGCCAGCGGCAGAATGTGGACGTCGACGCTGCCGCCGCAGCTGAGGCCGACGGCGAAGGCATCGCCGTCGCTGTAACCGAAGGATTCTGTCCGGGGTTTTCCGTCAGCGATGGCTTCCAGCGCCGACTCCAGTACGGCTGCCTCCACGCAGCCTCCGGTCAGCGATCCCAGCACACCGCCGTCGGCCGCCACCACCATGGAGGTCCCGGCTGGGCGCGGGACAGAGCCGGAGGTCCGGATGATGGTGGCTGCGGCGCATGGGGTTCCCCGGCCCAGGGCTCTGACAACGTCGTCCCAGTGATCCAGCACGGCACCCTGCCCTTCAGCGGCAGACCGGCGGCACCGCCACCGGCCAATCCAGCAACCAAGCGGTGAGTTCCCCACCGGGTGCAGATACCGGTGGGCCTTAAATCCGCGAATCCAATTCTTATCTTCTCGCCGGGCAGCCGAATTGCACAGCTAAACAAAACAGGCAATTCGGGCCCGAATTGGAAAGGAGCCTACCACGGTCACGCCATGCCGCCGCGTATTGTCCGGAAATGGTGCAGGAAACATTCTTGACCGCCTTCCCGGCGCCGTCCTACGCTGGCGCGAAGGACCGGATCCCACCGGACTTCTTGGATCAGCAGACAAGCCGCACTGAGCTGGCCGCCCCTGGCGCGCCCGCACCTGCACGGCGTCCCACGCGGCATTCACCGCAAAGGACCCGCCCATGAACCATGCGCCCGCACCAAGCCGCCTTTGGATCCAGAATCCCCTCGCTGCGTTTACTGCCAATGACCTCGACGGCGCCGGCGGCCTGGTCATAGAAGACGGCCGGATCGCCGAGGTCCTGGCGGCCGGCGAGCAGCCGTCCGCTCCCGTTTCGGAGGTCTTTGACGCCTCTGGGCACGTCCTGCTGCCCGGACTCATCAACACGCACCACCACTTTTACCAAACGCTCACGCGCGCCTGGGCGCCGGTGGTCAACACGCCGCTCTTCCCCTGGCTGAAGAACCTCTACCCGGTGTGGGCCAGGCTCTCCGCGGAAGACCTGGAACTGGCGACGACGGTGGCGCTGGCAGAGCTGCTGCGCTCGGGCTGCACCACTGCGGCGGACCATCATTACCTCTTTCCGGACGGCCTCCGCGACGCAATCGACGTGCAGGTTTCGGTTGTCCGCCAGCTGGGCATGCGCGCCATGCTCACCCGGGGTTCCATGACGCTGGGGGAGGACGACGGCGGCCTGCCGCCGCGGCAGACGGTCCAGGCTCCGGAGGTCATCCTGGCGGACAGCGAACGGCTGATCGGCACCTATCACCAGCGCGGGGACGGCGCCGTCATCCAGATCGGCCTGGCCCCTTGCTCGCCGTTCTCCGTCACCCGGCAGATCATGAAGGACAGCGCCGCGCTCGCCGAGCAGCATGACGTGCGGCTGCACACCCACCTGGCTGAAACCATGGATGAGGAAGCCTTCTGCCTGGACATGTTCGGGCTGCGGACCGTGGACTACCTGGACAGCGTCGGCTGGCTGGGGAACCGGACCTGGCTGGCCCACGGCGTGCACTTCAACGACGAGGAAATCGCACGGCTGGGCGCCGCGGGCACCGCCGTCGCGCATTGTCCGACGTCGAACATGCGCCTAGCTTCCGGCATCGGCCGGATGGCCGAACTGGAGGACGCCGGAGCGCCGGTGGGACTGGGCGTTGACGGTTCGGCCTCCAACGACGCTTCCAACCTGATCCTGGAAGCACGGCAGGCGCTCTACCTGCAGCGCCTGCGGTACGGTGCCGAGGCCATCACGCCCGAACGCGCACTGGGCTGGGCGACCAAGGGGTCGGCCCGGGCGCTTGGACGCACCGATATTGGCGAACTCGCCCCGGGCAGGCAGGCGGACCTGGCCCTCTTCCGGCTGGACGACCTGCGCTTCTCCGGGTCCCATGACCCGCTCTCGGCCCTGCTGCTCTGCGGGGCGGACCGCGCGGACCGGGTCATGGTGGGCGGGCAGTGGCGGGTGCTCGACGGCGAGATCGCCGGACTGGACCTGGCGGCGCTCACGGCGCGGCATTCCGAAGCGGCACGGCGGCTCGTCGCCGGCGGGTAAGAGGGTGAGGGCGGCCGGCGAATTATTCAACAGAATCCACGCGCGGACAATACCCTGCGGCAAAATATCCCGCGCAGGGCAGGGAATTTACCTGAACGAAACGCAGCGCAGATTGAATGATTCCCGTGCCGCCCTAACCCTTGACATGGGACTAAATAAGAATCCAAACTGTTCGAAATAGAAATTCCGCATTACAGAAACTCCTCCGGAAACATCGAATCAAGTCGGCGCCTGCCGATGGTCAAGGGTGTTCAGCGCCGGGGGAGCCGGTCCCAACTGAAAGCTGACACCCGTGCACCCACAGTCTTCCCAGGACTTCCTGGCGGCCTTCAACGCCGCTTCCTTCGAGGAGGCACAGGCGCTCCTGAAACCCTGCGTGGACATTCCCCGGTGGGCTTCCGAAATCTCCTTCGCCCGTCCCTTCGCGACGCCGGCAGAACTGCTCTCCTTCGCGGAACTGGCAGCCCCCGACTGGACCGAAGCAGAGATCGACGGAGCCCTGGCCCACCATCCGCGCATCGGTGAAAAGGCCGCAGGCAGCGGCAGCGAAGCCAGGATGTCCCGCAGCGAGCAGGCCGGTGTCTCCACTGCCGCGGACGTCCAGGAGCGGCTCCTGGCCGGAAACCGTGCCTATGAGGAACGCTTCGGCCGGGTCTTCCTGATCCGGGCCGCTGGACGCAGCGCCGAGGAAATCCTGGCCGCCCTGTCCGAGCGCCTGGACAACACCGCCGAGGACGAACTCGAGGTCACCGCCTCCCAGCTGCGCGAAATCGCCATCCTCCGACTGGAAGGGCTCCTAACGCCATGACAAGCCAGATCACCACCCACGTCCTGGATACAGCCGCGGGCCGCCCGGCCCAGGGGGTCCATGCATCGCTGCAGGTCCTGGGAGAACTCGACTGGCGGGAGCTCGCCGTCGGCGTCACTGACAGCGACGGGCGGATCACGAATCTGGGGCCCGAGCGGCTCCAGGGCGGGACCTACCGGATCGAATTCGCGACCGGACCCTACTTCGAAGCCTCAGGAACGCCGTCGTTTTTTCCTTCCGTCGCACTGACTTTCGTCGTGGCGGAAACCGGGGAGCACTACCACGTGCCCCTTTTGCTGAGCCCGTTCGCCTATTCAACCTACCGAGGAAGCTGAGCCATGACCTCAACAACGCACACTGCCGGAGCCGGCGGAGCGGAAACTGCCCGAATCGTGCTCGGACCCAACCAGTACGGCAAAGCCGAGGTCCGGCTCGTGAAGGTCACCCGTGACACGGCCAGGCACAGCATCGAAGACCTCAGCGTCACGTCGCAGCTCCACGGCGATTTTGAAGCCGCGCACACGGAGGGCAACAACGCCCACGTCGTCGCCACGGACACCCAGAAGAACACCATCTATGCCTTCGCCCGCGACGGGGTCAGCTCTCCGGAGGCCTTCCTGCTCCGGCTCGCCGAGCACTTCACCTCCGGATTCGACTGGGTGAGCGGCGGACGCTGGGCCGCCGAGCAGTACTTCTGGAACCGGATCAGCGACCACGACCATGCCTTCGCCAAAGACAAGAGCGAAGTCCGTACCGCAGTCCTGCTGGCCGAAGGTTCCGGCCGGCACCTGGTGGCCGGTATCTCCGGCCTCACCGTCCTGAAGTCCACGGGCTCGGAGTTCCATGGCTTTCCGCGGGACCGCTACACCACCCTCGGCGAGACAACGGACCGGATCCTGGCGACCGACGTCAGCGCCAAATGGCGCTACGGCTCGGTGGACGGCATCGACTTCAATGCTTCCTACGCCTCCGTGCGGCAGCTGATGCTGGACGCTTTCGCGAACACGCATTCCCTGGCGCTGCAGCAGACCATGTTCGAGATGGGCAAGGCCGTGCTGGCTGCCCATCCGGAAATCGAAGAGGTCCGGCTCTCGCTGCCGAACAACCACCACTTCCTCGTAGACCTTGAGCCGTTTGGCCTGGACAACCCGGGCGAGGTGTTTTTCGCCGCGGACCGCCCGTACGGACTGATCGAAGCTGCAGTCCAGCGCGAAGGCAGCACCGGGACCAGCCCGGTGTGGAACACGATTGCAGGATTCTGCTGATGCGCCGCCGTAACGCAGAGGCCGCGAAGCCGTCGGGCCGGGGCGGGAAGCCGGCCCGGCCGGAAGATGAAGTCCTGCCGCTGGGGAGCACCTTCGCCTACGGCTTCCAGCACGTGCTGACCATGTACGGCGGAATCATCGCTCCGCCGCTGATCATCGGTTCGGCAGCGGGGATGGACTCGGCGGACATCGGCCTGCTGATCGCCGCCTGCCTTTTTGTTGGAGGTGCGGCAACACTGCTGCAGACTCTCGGCGTTCCGTTCTTCGGGTCCCAGCTTCCGCTGGTCCAGGGTGTTTCCTTCGCCGGCGTGGCCACCATGACGGCCATCCTCAGCGGAGGCGGAGGTATCCAGGCAGTCTTCGGTGCCGTGATAGCCGCATCGGTCATCGGTCTGCTGATCACCCCGATCTTCGCGAAAGTCATCCGCTTCTTCCCACCGGTGGTCAACGGCGTCGTGATCACCACGATTGGCCTCACACTGATGCCGGTGGCCGCGAACTGGGCCATGGGCGGCAGTGCCCAGGCCGAAGACTACGGCAGTGTGTCCAACATCGGCCTGGCCGCGCTGACCCTGGCGGCCGTACTGCTGCTCAGCAAGCTCGGCAGCGGCACCATCTCGCGGCTGTCCATCCTCCTTGCGATCGTGTTCGGCACGCTGTTCGCCGTCGTCATTGGCAAAGCCGACTTCTCCGGCGTCGGGGAGGGGCCGGTCTTCGCCCTGCCCACCCCGTTTGCGTTCGGCATGCCGACGTTCGAGGTCGCGGCCATCATCTCGATGTGCATCGTCATCCTCGTGACACTGACGGAAACGACGGCGGACATCCTCGCGGTCGGCGAAATCGTGGACACGAAGGTCGATTCCAAGCGGATTGCCAACGGGCTGCGGGCGGACATGCTCTCCAGCGCCCTCTCGCCGGTTTTCAACTCCTTCACCCAGAGCGCGTTCGCCCAGAACGTCGGCCTGGTGGCGATCACCGGAGTCAAGAGCCGCTTTGTGGTCAGCGCCGGCGGCCTGATCCTGGTGATCCTGGGCCTGCTGCCGGTCCTGGGCCGGGTTGTTGCCGCGGTGCCGACGCCGGTCCTCGGCGGCGCCGGAATCGTCCTGTTCGGCACGGTTGCCGCCAGCGGAATCCGCACCCTGGCGAAGGTGGACTACAAGAACAACATGAACCTGATCATCGTCGCAGCCTCGATCGGCTTCGGTATGATCCCCATCGCGGCACCGGCGTTCTACGACCAGTTCTCGTCCTGGTTCAGCACCATCTTCCACTCCGGCATCAGTTCCGCCGCCGTCATGGCGATCCTTCTCAACATCCTTTTCAACCACATCAAGGCCGGCAACCCCGAGGATCCCAGTGTCTTCGCGGAAGCGCCGGTGCGGGTCATCCGCACCGAGCAGCTGCGGATGCTCCGGGAAGGGGACCACATCAAGGACGGGAAACTGCTCGACGCGGAGGGCCAGGAAATCGCCGTCGTCACACCGGGGCAGGAACAGAACCAGCCTGAGGTGAAGTAATCGTTGTCACATGCATACTGCCCCCGTTGGGATAACGCCGGGGCGGGAAAGTAGGCTCATTCCATGGCCCCATTCCGTAACAGCCGCGCTGCGGCGCTGCCCGCGAAACTTTCCCGCTCCTGGCTCCTGGCCTCCGCCGCGGACGAAGCGAATTTTGCGCCCGCCCTGGCATCGGAAGCCGACTCGGTCGTCTTCGACATGGAGGACGCCGTACCAGCCGCCGGCAAGGCAGAGGCGCGGGAACGGGTCGTGGAGGCGCTCTCCACGGGCATGACGGCCTGGGTGCGTGTCAACGGCATCGAGACTGAATACTGGGCCGACGATCTCGCGGCACTCTCCAAGGCACCGGGCCTGCGCGGCGTCATGCTGGCCATGACCGAGAAGCCTGAGCAGGTAACCCACACGGCGATGCGGCTGCAGGCCGGCACTCCGGTGCTCGCCCTGGTCGAATCGGCCTTGGGCATCGAAAATGCGACGGCGATCGCCAGCGCCCCGGGCACCTTCCGGCTCGCCTTCGGCGTGGGCGACTTCCGCCGCGACACCGGCGCCTCCGATGATCCGATGGCGCTGGCCTATGCCCGCTCCAAGCTGGTGGTGGCCTCCCGCGTGGGGCAGCTGCCCGGCCCGATCGACGGACCGACGCCCGGAACCCTCGGCGAAAAGCTGCTGGACGCGTGCAAGGTCACGGCCTCCATGGGCATGACCGGCAAACTCTGCCTGATGCCCGAAGCTGCGGACACCATTAACAAGGGGCTCTCGCCCAGTGAGTCCGAGATTGTCTGGGCCCACGAACTGCTGGACGCGCACGCTGCGGGCGCTGTCGTCGGCGATGGGTCCTACCTGCCGCGCCTGGCGCGTGCCCAGAAGATTTCCTCGCTGGCCGACTCGTACGGTCTCTGGAACGCCTAGCCTTCCGCAACGCAGGAAGCCGCAGTCCGTGCCCTTAGGGTGCGGACTGCGGCTCTTTAACGGGTGTTGACGCTTGAGGGGGGGCCAGGGCGCCGGCAGCCAGGATGTGGGCCGAGTGCTGGAAGCCCCTGAGCCAGCGCCGCCGCCTTGCGGTGAGCTCTGGTTTCCGGTCGTCTGTTGCTGCAATAACGCAGCTATGGAAGGGGGTCGGCCATTCATTGCTGCAATAACGTTGTTGTCGGACCCTGAAAGCGGCGTTACTGCAGCAAAGGATGTAGGGGAGTACCTCTAAGCAGCGTTATCGCAGCAATGGATGGATCCAGGCCGCAGGGGGGTCCGGCCGCCCGGGCAGCAGGACGCCGGCGCGGACCCGGTCAGCCGTCCAGGCCAGCCAGCAGCTCCAGCACACTTCCGGTCAGGGCGTGCGCGTAGTCCTCGTCGTAGTCCGGGGAGCTGATGTCGGCGAAGAAATGGGAGCTGCCCGGATAGAGGATGAGCTTGACGGCCGCGTCGTCGACAGAGTCGCCCCCGCCCCAGGAGCCGCCTGACTCCGTCAAGATTGACTCGACCAGGTTCGCAGCGGCGTCGAGGTCCCCTTCTTCCACGAAAACCGGATCGTCCGCCATGGCGTGGATCTGCAGCGGTACACCCGCGGGCCAGGCGTCAGCGTAAGTGCCCGGCGGAACGCAGCCGCTGACCAGTACCGCGGCACGGGCACCGGCGCGGGTCTGGGCCAGGCGCTGTGCCGGCATCACCCCGAGGGAAAACCCCACATAGACAAGATCGGCCGGCAGTCGTTCGGCGATCCGTACGCCCAGGGACTCGATGACGTCGAAGCCGATTTCTTCGGCGTATGCCCGGCCCGTTTCGAGGCTGCCGAACGTGCGTCCGTCATACAGGTCCGGAGCGGTGACAGTATGGCCGGCGTCCCGCAGCAGGTCCGCCACCGCATCCATTCCCGGGGTCAGCCCGAGTTCGTGGTGGAACAGCAGGACATGGGACACGTCCGGCTCCTAGCGTTCAACCAGGATGCCGTCTTCATCGGCGTACAGGACGGCGCCGGGGCGGAACATCACGCCGCCGAACTCCACGGGAACGTCCACTTCGCCAACGGAGTCCTTCGCGCTCTTGCGCGGGTTGGAGCCGAGCGCCTTCACGCCCAGGGGAAGCTTGGCAACGGCGGCCCGGTCGCGGATGGGTCCGTTAATGACGACGCCGGCCCAGCCGTTTGCGACGGCGGCCTCCGCAATCATGTCCCCCATCAGGGCGGTGTTCAGCGACCCGCCGCCGTCGACCACCAGCACAGCGCCGTTTCCCGGGGAGTTCAGCGTGGACTTCACCAGTCCGTTGTCCTCCAGGCAGCGGATGGTGCGGACCGGGCCGGTAAACCGGGTGTGTCCGCCGAGGTCCTGGAACTGCAGGGACACCGAAGCCAGTGCGTCGCCGTGTTCGTCATAGAGGTCTGCTGTGCTGGTTTCCATGGCACATACTGTGCCACACGGCACACGTGTTACGCGGAAGCCATCGTGCGGTGACGGCGTCTGCGCGGGACCAAAGGTCAGCCGCGCTTGGCGGAGGCCTGCTCCTTGAGTAGATCCACGATGTCCAGGAGCTCTTCCACCGGGCCGGACGTGGGTGAGTTCTTATCCTGCGGCCAGCCGCCGGGCAGCCCTTCGTTGTAATAGAGTCCGTCACCCAACAGCATGATGGCGCGGGCTGTCGCACGGTCGCCGACCTCGGCGACCACCAGGTCGAACCAGTCGCGGTGGATTTGCTGCAGCAGCTCGGAAGCAGCGGCGTCGTTGGCCTGCGCCAGCCGCACGGCGCCGATGAGCGCGCGGTCCAGGTCGCTTCCAACGTAGAGGGACTCGCGGACGAGGAAGCGGGCGGGCCCGTCAGGAGCTGTCCGCATGTCTTCCAGCTCCTTGGCGGCGAGCAGGCGCAGCCGGTCCAGGAGGCCTGCGGCCAGGGCTTCCTTGTTCTTGAAGTGGTAGAGCAGCCCGCCCTTGGAGACTCCGGCCAATGCCGTCACTGCGTCCAGGGTGGCTCCGCGGGGACCTTCGTTGATCAGCAGTTCCTCATAGGCGGACAGGACGCGGTCCCGTGCGGATGTCTGTGCAGGCATGGCTTTACGGTACGGCATCGGCTGCTGTACAGTCTAGACGGTACAGTAACGTGCGGGTGGCTCCCCGGCGTCCGCCTGTGCGTCTATGTCACCCCAACTTTTTGGCAGGCACAGCCCTGCCCGCATCCAAGGAGGAATTGTGCCTGCGGTACAGGAACGGCCCGTGCTCCAGCGGGCTGGAAAGCGTGAATGGCTGGGACTGGCGGTGCTTATGCTCGTGGTCCTGCTGGTTGCGGTCGACAACACCGTGCTCAGCTTTGCCGTCCCCTCACTTTCCCGTGCCCTGGCGCCCACCGGGACGGAGCTGCTGTGGATCATCGACATCTATGCGCTGATCCTCGCCGGCCTCCTGGTGCCGATGGGCAGCCTGGGGGACAGGTTCGGGCGGCGGAAGCTGCTTATGATCGGCACGGCCGGGTTTGGACTGGTTTCTGTCCTTGCAGCATTCGCACCGTCCGCCGAGGCGCTGATCGGTGCCCGTGCGCTGCTCGGGTTCTTCGGAGCCATGCTGATGCCCGCAACCCTGTCCATCATCCGGAACATGTTCGTGGTGCCGGGCCAGCGCCGGATCGCCATCGCGGTCTGGGCTGCCGGCTTCTCCGGCGGCGCGGCCCTGGGGCCGATCGTCGGCGGCACCCTGCTGGAACACTTCTGGTGGGGTTCGGTCTTCCTCCTTGCCGTCCCGGTGCTGATCCCGCTGCTGGTCTTCGGGCCGCGCCTGCTGCCGGAGTCCCGGGATCCGTTGCCCGGCAAGATTGATCCCCTGAGCATCGTGCTGGTCATGGCCACCATGTTCCCGCTGGTCTACGGCATCAAGTCCATCTCCACGCACGGGCTGGATGCCTACTCCCTGGTGCCGATGGCGGCTGGCCTGCTCTTCGGTGCTGCCTTTGTGCGCCGCCAGCTGCGCCGGCCCGAGCCGATGCTCGACGTCCGGCTCTTCCGCAACCCCGTCTTCAGTGGTTCCATTTCCGCGAACCTGCTCAGCGTCTTCGCCCAGGTGGGCTTCATCCTCTTCCTCTCCCAGCACCTGCAGCTGGTCCTGGGGCAGACGCCCCGTGAGGCAGGCCTGATGATGCTGCCCGGCCTGATGCTCACGATCGTGGCCGGCTTGGCTGTTGTCCGGGTGGTGCGCAGGGTGCGCCCGGCCTACGCGGTGGCAGGCGGATTGGCCTTCAGCGCCGTCGGCTACAGTGTGGTGCTGCTGACCGGCCACAACGAAAGCCCGCTGGGCCTGGTGGTCGCCTTTATGCTGCTGGGCATCGGCGTCGGCTCTGCCGAGACCATCTCCAACGACCTGATTCTGGGCAGCGTACCACCGGCCAAGGCCGGTGCCGCGTCTGCCATCTCCGAAACGGCGTATGAAGTCGGCGCCGTGCTCGGCACCGCCGTACTGGGCAGCATCCTCACCGCCGGCTACCGCAACGGCATTGCACTGCCTGACGGCATGGATCCGGCAGCGGCCTCCGCCGCGTCGGAGACCCTCGGCGGTGCCGTGGAAGCCGCCAAAACCCTGCCGGGTCCGCAGGCCGCGGAGCTGCTGTCCTCAGCCCAGGCTGCGTTCGACTCCGGTGTGGTGGCGACGTCGCTGATCGGCATTGTGCTGATGGTGGCCGCTGCGGCCGGCGCCGTGTTCACGCTGCGCCGGGTTGCCGCAGACAAGGATGCGGTGCACGACGGCGGTGCTCCCGCCGCACCAGGTGCCGCACCGGCAGCGGCTCTTTCCGCGCCCGGCGGGGTTACCGCTGAAGATGGCTCCGCTGACCGGGATGCCCAGGCCGAACTCGCAGGGAGCGGCGCCTGCCCGGCTCCCCGCTAAGGCAGATCTGCCGGTTATTCCTTTTCCGGCGGATGGACGATCAGCACGGGGCAGTGGGCATGGGCTGCAGCTGCGGAACTGACTGAACCAAGCAGCAGTCCCGCAAAGCCGCCCCTGCCCCGGCTGCCGACCACCAGCATTTCCGCGTTCCTGCTGGCTTCCACCAGCACCTGCACCGGCTGGCCGGACACAGCGAGTTTGGTGAGCCCTTCGGGAACGTCATCGCCGAACGCCTTCAGTATGGACTCGTTCAGGGCCTCTTCTGCATCCACCCTCGGCGACCACTCAGCAGATGCCACCGGGGCGGTCAGTGCGATGGGATGGCTCCAGACCGTTACGGCCTCAATCCGGCACTGCAGGAGCTCCGCCAGCCGGCGCGCTGTTTGCAGTGCCACGATTGACAGGGCGGAACTGTCCACGCCCACCACGATCAGCTTGCGTCCGTTGGTTGTCATGGTTCGTGTTCCCGTCTGTCCGCTGCGGATCGAACTCCTGCAGAAAGTCTGCCGCTCGCGCCGGGTTTTTCCTAGACCCGGCCTTGTTCGTACTACCGGCAGGTGCCCGCCAACGACTCCACGCTCCCGAGCCGCCGGACTGTTCCTCACCCGTCAGCGGCATTCCGCGTAGACTGATCGGACCATGCGACACATGAACAAGTACCGCACGCCCATTGTCTGGCTCCTGATTATCGGCCTGGTTGGCAGCATCAGCGTCGGCTTCCTCGGGCTCTTTTTCTAAAGCCTCCAGTACCTCTTTTCCGCCCGCCCACCGTCCGGGCCACAGGCCGGGTTTGCCCGCCGCTGCCATCCCCCAATAGGATACTAAGCATGCTTACCTAATGTAGGCGGCCGCGAGTTGCGGCTCCATATCCATGCACAATGGGAAGTGGGGAAACTTAATGGCCAACGGAAACACTTCGGACCAGTACACGTTCCAGGATCCGGTCAACCGGTATCCCTCGGTCGGTCCGCCCAAGCAGGACCAGCCCGAGCCCGGCCTCGATGCCGACCTCGAGCCCAAGACAGACCGCGGCGAGGACTCCTACCGCGGAACCGGTCGGCTTCAAGGCCGCAAGGCGCTGATCACCGGTGCAGACTCCGGCATCGGCGCGGCAGTGGCTATCGCCTTCGCCCGGGAAGGCGCCGACGTCGCGCTTTCCTACCTGCCGGAGGAAGAGGAAGACGCCGCCAGGGTGATTGAGGTCATCAAGGGTGCCGGCCGCACCGCCGTCGCGCTTCCCGGCGACCTCCGTGACGCCGGGTACTGCATCCAGGTGGTGCAGGACGCCGTAGACGGCCTGGGCGGCTTGGACATCCTGGTCAACAATGCCGGCAAGCAGGTTGCCGTGGAGAACCTTGAAGACCTCAGCGACGAACAGCTGGATGACACCTTCAAGACGAACATCTACTCCTTCTTCCGGGTGACCAAGGCTGCGCTGCCGCATCTCCCGGCCGGTTCGAGCATTATCAACTCGACGTCAATCCAGGCCTACAGTCCGTCCCCGCACCTGCTGGACTACGCCAGCACCAAGGCTGCGATCAACAACTTCACCAAGGGCCTGGCCCAGCAGCTGGCGCCCAAGGGCATCCGCGTGAACGCTGTGGCTCCCGGTCCGTTCTGGACCCCGCTGCAGGTTTCCGACGGACAGCCCAAGGACGCCTTGCCGGAGTTCGGCAAGGACACGCCCCTTGGCCGCGCCGGCCAGCCTACCGAGCTTGCACCGGCCTACGTCTTCCTGGCATCCCCGGAGTCCAGCTACGTGGTGGGTGAAACGCTCAACGTCAACGGCGGAATGCCTTCGCCGTAAGTTCCGGATAGAGAAGCCGGCCCCGCATCGCGCGGGGCCGGTTTTTTGCGTTCAAGACACAGCGGCCTGTCCATGAATAACAGGGCAACTGGAGTCAAGTTCCCAACGGCTTATCTAAACGGAGGCCTCAGGTTGGGCGTTACGGCCAAAGACAGTCCATTCGCCCGGTCCTAGTGTGATGCATAGATCGGCTGCACCACCGGTCACGCGCCGCCGGCGCAGTGGCCGTTATTCGCCTTCCGGCTGCGGCCCGCTGCACAACCCATGCGAGAGGACCTGGCATGCACGCCACCTTAGGAACCATTGACACAGCACCTGTTCATAGCGGGCACGGTGCCAGCCGCGACGAGTACTCGGAACGCGCCTATCAGGCCGGCGCCCGTTACCTCGCCGCCGTAGACGAAATCCTGGGAACGGTCCGGGCCGGACGTGAAGAGACGGAACGGATCGGGATGGTTCCGGATTCCACCGTTGAGGCCATGACCCGTGCGGGCGTCTTCCGCGCCCTGACCCCGCAGCAGTACGGAGGCCTGGAAATGGCCCCCGCCAGTTTCTTCGAGGGCATCATGAAGATCGCCGGCGCGGAGTCCTCCGCCGCCTGGATCGGTGGCCAGCTCAACGTCCATTCCTTCGAAATCGCCCTTATGGACAAGCGTCTGCAGGACGAGTTCTGGCAGGACGGACCAGACACCCGCGCATCGAGTTCCTACGCCCCCACCGGGAAGTGGACGCAAGTCGAAGGCGGCTATGTGGTCAACGGGACCTGGGGCTTCTCCAGCGGCGTTGACCATGCCGAGTGGGTGATCCTGGGCGGTGGTGACCGTAACTTCGTCATTCCGCGCAGGGACTTCTCCGTAGCCCAGGACAGCTGGGACGTAGCCGGGCTCAAGGGCACCGGAAGTAAATCCGTGACAGTGAACGACGCCTTTGTTCCCGACTACAGGGTGCATTTGCTGAGCAACACCTACAGCGACCAGAATCCCGGCTGGGAGGTCAACGACGGACCCCTCTACCGGGTCTCGTTTATGTCCATCTTCAACTCCACCATGGCTAACTCAGCGATCGGAGCCACCCTGGGCGGCCTCGAGGAATTTATCGCCGAGAGTAAAGTCCGCCGGGCCCGCCGCGGCACCGGGGTGTCGGTCACCGAAAACCCCCATTTGCTGGTCCGCCTAGCCGGGGCAATCTCGATTGTGCAGACGGTGAAGGAACGGCATCTCCAGAACTGGCGCAGCCTGTTCGAAATCGCCTGCGCCGGTGGTGTGGCGGATCCGGAACAACGCATGAAGGTCAGGTTCGAGGCGGCGGATTCCATTGCCATCAGCCTCAACGCCCTGCAGGAGATCTGGCCGGTGGCCGGAGCGGGAGCGATCCTCTCGACCAACCACCTTCAGCGGGTTGTCCGCGACCTGCACGCGATGCGTGTGCACGGCTCAGCTGGCCGGGAGGCCGCCGCGACCTTGTATTCACAGTGTTTGCTGGGCTTGCCGGGTCCGAGCTTTGAAGACAACCCGTCCATGCGCGCCCTGGCGTACCACCGATGAGCGTCGTCGCGGCTCCGGGAGCCGGATACCAGATCAGTGATCCCGGTCAGGACCGAAGGGCGTTCCGCAGTGCGCTGGGCCAGTACGGCACGGGCGTCGCCGTGATCACCACACTCAACGGAGGCTTGCCTGTTGGCATGACCGTCAATTCGTTTGCCGCGGTGTCACTGGACCCGCCGCTGATCCTCTGGTCCGTGCAGAACACCTCTGGGAGGGCTCCCGCGTTCGTCGGGGCACAGCATTTTGCCGTCAACGTGCTCTCGGCCGATCAGGTGGATGTCTCTCGCATCGTCGCCTCGCCGCAGAGCGGGACCGGTGCTTTCGAGCAGATCGAGTGGACCGAAGGGCTGGCCGGGGTTCCGCTGATCGAAGGAGCCATCGCCCGCTTTGAATGCCGGACTTATGACGTCCTGCCCGGCGGTGACCACCAGATCCTCGTCGGACACGTAGAGCGCTGCGCCGTGGCCGAGGGGGAGCCGCTGCTGTTCGTCCAGGGCGGCTACGCATCAGCTTCTTTCCCTTCCTCCGGTACCGGGGCCGCAGCTTCAACGGAAGACACCTCGCCGGAGAGCGAGCCTGCTCCCTTCGCCCAGCTCGTGACCGCGGTGAATCACCGGCTTTCACGGGAATTCGATGAGCACAGGTCCCGTTTCGGGCTGAGTGTGGGCAGCAGCCGGGTGCTCAAAAGGCTCTCAACGGGTCCACAGACCGTCGACGAACTTGTGTCTTCGGCGTTCCTGGGGCCGCAGGCCATCGAGGACGCTTTGAGCGAACTCATCGAGGAGAACCTGGTCGAAGTCACCGGTTCGGGCTTCCGGCAGACGCCCCAGGGCCGCAGCCTCCGCCTGCAGGTAGCCGAGAATGCCCGCCGCTTCAACGAAGCAGCACTCTCAGGCATCCCGGAAGCCGACGTCGAAGCAGCCTACCGGGTGCTGACGGCACTGGCCCGCAGCGAACAACCTATTCGGTTCCACCACACAAAGGAGAATGCATAATGATTGGTCTCGGCTTGGCATGTTCCCATGCGGCTGGAATGTTCCGTCCCCCGGAGCACTGGCAGAAGTGGATGACAGACAGGGTTGCCCCGGGCGTCTTTGAACGCTACCCGGAGGCGGCACGGCAGCGGGACAGCCTGGAATACTGCCAGGAGCTCTACGCGCGGATCCATGAAGATTTCGCGGACATGCGCAAAGCGGTCGAGGAATACGAACCTGACGTGCTGGTCTTCATCGGCGATGACCAAGGCGATCTGTTCAACCTCTCGAACAACCCCACGCTGGCCATCTACACCGGCGAGGAAGATATGTGGGGGCATCAGGCGTACGAGTGGGACGTTCCCATGAAAGACCGCGCAACCATTACCTTCAAGAACGACGTCGATGTTGCCAAGGCCCTTGCGCATGGACTGGTTAAGCGGAATTTCGACATCGCCACCCTGAACCGGTTCAATCCCCAGGGCCGGGACGGGTACGGGCTGCCCCACATGGCTGCTCGGATTGCTCCCGAACTCGACCCGTCGCGGGAGATCCCGATCGTCTGCATCCTGATCAATGAGTACTACACCCCGCTGGCCGGAGGGGAACGGTGTGCCGATCTTGGCCGCGCGATCGCCGAGATCCTGAACATGCGTGAGGAGAAGATCGCTCTGGTCGCCTCGGGCGGACTGAGCCACTTCCCGTCGGACAAGGACTTCAACCGGGGAGACATCGATGTCCCGCTGGACAAGTGGGTCCTGGAACGTGTGGAGCGGAACGACGTCGATGCACTGGCCAAGCTGTTCAGTTTCGATTCGGACACCATGCGCTCGGGGACCGGAGAGATCCGTGCCTGGATTTCGCTGGCCGCGGCGATGAACCGCCCCGGTGAGGTCATCGACTACCTGCCTGTCCACGCCTGTTTCACAGGTATTGGCTTCGCCAAATGGCCTGTCCTGGCATGAGCGGTTAACCATGAGCGCAGATGATTCTTCACTCATTGCCGAGTACTTCGGCTACGAATCCCGTTGGCTCTCCACCCGTCCGGGCGAGCGCATTCATTACTTGGATGAGGGACGCCCGGACGGCACCCCGGTGGTCCTGCTCCACGGCTCGGCCATCGGCATTACCGCAGCGGCTAACTTCTACCTAACCATCCCGGCTCTCGTGGCCGCAGGCCACCGGGTGATCGCCCCGGACCTCTACGGGTATGGCTTCACAGAGACTCCCGGGGACGTTCCGGCAGTCCGGCCCAACCAGGTAGACCTGGTGATCCGGCTTCTTGACGCTCTCGAGTTGCCACATGCCTATGTGGTCGGCAACTCACTGGGTGGGATGGTGCTCTCCAGCCTGGTGCTGGCGCACCCTGACCGGGTGGCAGGAGGGGTGGTCGTCGGGACCGGCGGAGCGAGGTGGGACTCCGGATCACGGTTCGAGCCGAACCTGACCTCCCATAAGGACATGGGGGAGTACTCACCGGTGATGGTGCGACGGTCCATGGAACACCTCGTACACGACCCCCGGATGATCCCGGAGCCGTTGGTGGAGTTCCGCACCCGGGTAGCAGAACGCCCCGGGGCGTACGAGCAGCACCAGGAATCCACCCGGCTGAGGGAAGCCAGCAAAACGGACTACCCGTTTGCAGCAGACCAGGCCGGGGCCTGCCAGGTGCCCATGCTGTTCCTCTTTGGGAGGGAAGACAGGGTGAACCCGCCTGAAGACGCGCTGGCGGGAATGGAATCATTCGCTCATGCGGACCTGGTGGTGTTTGGGCACTGTGGCCACTGGACCATGGTTGAGCGCGCAGAGGAGTTCAACCATTTTGTCCTGCGTTTCATCGCTGGATGGGACCGCCGAATCAAGGCGCCGCCGCTGCAGGGGGACGCCTTGCCGGATGTCCGGGTCAACGTGGGGGCAGCATGCTGACGTATGACTCAACGTCCAGGTTTGCCCAAGCCGGCAACGTCCGTGTCCACTACCACGAGGCCGGCGAGGGGCCCGTGCTGCTCTGCATCCACGGCGGTGCCCCGGGCGCCTTCGGCTGGGGTAACTTCGGCCGCAATGTGGAGGAACTCTCGCGGCACTTCCGGGTGATCGTCGTGGATCTTCCCGGCTACGGAAAATCAGACAAGCCCGACGTGGGGACCGGGCGTAACGCGATGTACGCCGAAGTCATGGTGGCCTTCCTCGAGTCTTTGGGAATTGATCGGGCAAACGTGCTGGGGATGGCCACAGGAGGTGCTGTGGCCATCCGGCTGGCTGTGGACCGGCCGGAGGTCGTAGACCGGCTTGTACTGGTTAGTTCCGCCGGTGGGCAGACCATGTTCGGACTGCGCCGAAAGGTGACCGCCAGCCAAGTCTATTACGGGGGCAACGGGCCGACGCCGGAGAAGATGCACGATTACCTCTCCCAGCTGCTTTACGATCCGTCCCTGATCACTGAGGAAGTGGTGCGCGAGCGGTATGAAGCCAGCGTTGAACCGGAGTTTATGGAGAAGGCACCGGAGGGGAGGACATCCACCCGGCACACGCCCGAGGACTTGTGGAAGCGCCTGGATGAGATCCAGGCACAAACGCTGATTGTCTGGGGCAGGGAGAACCGGGCCCAGTCTTTTGAGAACGGGGTCTTCATGCTAAGCCGTATTCCGCGTGCCCAGCTCCACGTTTTCGGGGAATGCGGTTTGTGGGTGCCTTTCGAAAAGCCTTCAGAGTTCAATTCTCTTGTGACCGGCTTCATACACGGTAAAAAGTGCGCGGAGTTATCCTGACAGCGACTAGTCTCGGAGAGGTCATGGAGACTTCACAATTGGCATACGTGGACCTGGTCCGCGCATCGGGGTCTAAATACCCGATCTCTGCGATTCTCAGCTGCCTTACGGACAACAGCGCCGCATGGGCAGCACTGGTTACTACCAGCGGCCGGTTGATCGAGTCCGTGCAGTCCGGGACCTCAGGCGAGGTAGACCAGGAAGCGCTTGCTGAAGCGGTGGCCATCATTCCCCGTCCATCGCTTAAACCGGCCACCGGCCGATCGGTTGCCGGGCAGGAGCTGATGGCGTTCCCTGTGGGTGCTGAGGGGCGTGCAACAGCGGTTCTGATTTTGGCCTGCGATGCGCCGCTGCATCCGGAGATGCACAGATTCGGCGCCAGCGCTGCCATGCTTCTGCGGCTGCTGCTGCGGGACATGCGCCGGCTCCAGACAGCGTCTCGCATGGTGCGGGACTCGATTACCCGGCTGATCTTTTCCCAGCGGATAGACAGCGCCTTGGAACTTGCGGCAGAGATGGGGCTGGCCACACCGCCCAGCCGGCCCCACATTGTCTGTGTCCGAGGAGTATCGGCATGGGATCCAGACGATCTCCTCGATTTGCTCGAAGCGGCAATGCCGCCTGATGCGCGTCAGCTGCTTGCGTATATCGACGACGATGAGCTGTGGCTCCTGCTGAACCGCGTCCAGTTTCAGGCTATGGCTCCCGAACTTGTGGCGCTGGTTGACCGGCACCCGGCCCTAAGGGTGCTGCTGACCGAGCAGGTGCCCGCAAATAAGCTCTCACATCGGTGGCAGCACTGGATGAACGACATCCGCAAGGCTCCTGCCGGCACCGTGGTGGACCGGTCCCATTATCAAGGAGAGACTCCCAGCGACTGGGTGCACAAACTTCAGCGCGACGGCAGTCCCCAGGTGGTGGAAGCGGTGGTCGAATACCTGCGCTGCCGGGGCCGCTGGGAAGCAGCAGCGGAGTCCTTGGCCCTCCACCGGAACACCCTGCGTTACCGTGTCTCCTCAGCCGAAAAGATGCTGGGCTTGGATCTCACGGATCCCACCACATCCAGCCGGCTCTGGCTCGCGCTACGCAGCGAAGGACTCGCTGACTGAGTCCAGCTAAACATTTAGGCAATCGCAGCCCCCGAATAACTTCGGACGGGCTGCTTTTGTCTAATTGGCGGTGAATACCACGATGAATACCACCCCCGGGCCATTCCAGCAAGAGGCATCCTGGCGTAATGGTCCATTCATCTAAATCTTCGGAAGTGCTTGGTTAGGCTGTCCCGAGACGTAATTCCTGAGGCACAGATACTGTCTTATGACCCGAGTGACACCCGTCACACCATGTTTGAATCCGCCACAGTGAAGTGGCGACACCCTTTGGAGCAATCGATGAACTCTGCGTTTAGCACCTTCCTCCCCCGAGTCGCCTGTTTGACGCTGGCCGCGGTTGCCCTGACCTCCTGCGGAGGCCAGAGTGCGGCTACAGAGCTTGGTACCGACTTCGCCGACATTGAGCAGCGGGCGTCAGACGAAGGGGAGCTGGTTGTCTACTCGGCGGCAACCGAGGACGTCAACGCTGCACTCGTTGAGGCGTTCCGGGAGGCGTATCCGGACATCTCGGTAACCATGACCCGGCTCTCTACGGGTGACCTGCGCAGCCGGTTCGCCTCGGAAACGTCAATTGGTGCCCAGAGCGCTGATGCTGTGATCGTCACCGACCCGCTCATGTTCAATCAGGATCCTGACTGGTTCCTGGGCCTGAACGAGGATGTGGTGCCGAACCTCGCCGACGTCCGGGAAGGATTTGCGCATGACGCCCATGTTGGGTTGGTGACCTCGCCGTGGGTGCTCACTTACAACACAGACAAGATCACGGCTGCTCCCGAGAGCTGGAAGGACCTGGGGAATCCAGAGCTTCTGAAGGATGCCACCTTGACTGATCCGCAGGTCGCTTCTGACAGCGTCCTCTCCTTCTACCAGCTCCTGATGGATGAATACGGCAGCGGATACCTGAAGAACCTCGGAGACAAGAATGACGATTGGTTCGATTCATCGGTTTCAGCCATCCAGAAGGTGGCAGCCGGACAGGTCGCCCTGTCAGCCCCCGGGGCCAAAGGCCACTCCCAGACACTGGTCAATTCGGGTGCCCCGCTGGGTGTAGTTATTCCGGAACCGGTGTTTGCCTTTACTAATCAGCTCGGTGTGGCCGCAGACGCCACCCATCCCAATGCTGCTTTGGTTTTCACGAACTTCATGCTCAGCCCCGCCGGCCAGTCCGCGTTCTGCGGTGACGGCCTGTACCTCTCCCTCGTGGAGAGCGAGGTCGAAGGCTGCAGCCCCACACCGGATGACGCACGCATTGCAGACCCACTGCGCGCAGTAAAAGACCGCGACACCATCCTCAGCGCGTTCGAACTCGACTAAGCCCAACTCTTCCCCCATAAGGAGGCCACCTGTGAGCCTTACCCAAATTCAGCCCGTTGCCCAAGGCGCCCCGGCAGCCGCTGAGACCAAGCCAATCCGTCTCTCCGTTCAAAACGTTGTGAAGGAATTCCAGCGGCATGAAGGAGAGTTCGTCAACGCCGTCGACGATGTGTCCTTTGACGTCCGAACCGGTGAACTGCTTGTCCTGCTTGGCCCAAGTGGATGCGGCAAGTCCACTTTGCTGCGATGCATCGCCGGCCTGGAGTCACCGACCAGCGGCTCGATTAGCATCAACGGCCAGCCCGCCTACGATTCCGCCTCAGGGATCGGCCTCGCCCCCAACGACCGGGATGTCAACATGATGTTCCAGTCCTATGCGCTGTGGCCGCACATGAACCTGCTTGAGAACGTGGCCTATCCGCTGCGTACGGCCGGGGTGAAGAAATCAGCGGCGCTCAGCCGGGCCGAGGAGTACCTGGATCTTGTCAGTCTCGGTGGGCTGGGTAAACAGCACCCCGGAATGATTAGCGGCGGCCAGCAGCAGCGCGTTGCGCTGGCGCGCACGCTCATCTCCGAGCCTTCAGTCGTATTGTTCGACGAGCCGCTGTCCAACGTGGACGCGAGAATCCGGGTAAAGCTCAGGTCGCTGCTGGTCCGGCTTCACAAGCAGTTGGAGTTCGCTGCGGTCTACGTCACCCACGACCAGGTGGAGGCTATGGGCCTTGGAACCAGGATTGCGGTAATGCGGCATGGAAAGGTGGACCAGCTCGCGTCGCCCGTGGCAGTCTACGAACGCCCGAGCAACCGCTCGACAGCGGAGTTCATTGGCGAGGCCAATTTCATGGAGGCCACTGTCAGCGAGCAGTCGGCGGACAGCATGAAGGTGAAGCTGTGCGGCAGGGAAATGCAGGTAAGCCGGCGTGCCGACGACCCGGTCTTCGAAGTCACCCCGGGTGACACCGTGACAGTGATGATCCGTCCGGAGAAGTGCCGGATTGTGCCTGCGGCAGCCGGAACCGGCGATGCCGAGGCCTGGCATGGCGTGGTCATATCCAGGACCTTCTCCGGGTCGCACACCGAATACCAGTGCCAGTTGGGCGAGCAGGTTGTGACTGTGTGGGCTTTCGGTGCCCCGGACCCGCAGCTTCGGGAACTCAGCGAGATCGAAGTCAGCATTCCCTCGGAGTTCCTGCGGGTGGTAACCGATGACTAGCAGCCCAACACTTCAAAGGCCTCAGGCGAAGGATCACCAAAACGCCCCCGGAGGGCCTCCTGTCCGGCGAGGCTGGGCCAAGACACTGAGCAACCGCGCCTTCGGCGGACTGCTTGTCGCGCTCTCGGCACTCGTGGTCTTCCTGGTTGCCTACCCCCTGTTCCAGATGTTCCAAAGGGCGGGCGGACCGCTGGATGCCTGGATCGAGCTGGTGAGGGAGCCGTGGTTCCCCGGTATGATCCGGGACACTGCGGTGGTGGTGGGCATTAGCGCTTTCCTGTCCCTGGCTATCGGCGCCCTCCTGGCCTGGGTCAACGAGCGCACGGACGCTGGCCTGGGATCGATCGGTGATTCCCTGCCGCTTATTCCGCTGTTCCTGCCGGCGGTCGCCCTGGCAGTTGGCTGGGTGGTCCTCGCCAGCCCTGAGGTGGGCCTGTTGTCGGGCGTGCTGGAACCCATGGGATTCCAGATCTATTCGGCCGCCGGAATGATCCTGGTGTACGTGCTTCTCACCGTTCCCTATACCTACCTTCCTATCGTTGCGGCGATGCGGTCCCTGGACCCGTCGCTGGAGGAGGCCGCACGTGCCTCAGGCGCGAGCACCCTGCGGGTTATCCGGACCATTTCGCTGCCGGCAGTGGCGCCGTCGCTCCTCTCCGGATTCATCCTTGCCACAATCATCGGGGCAGGTGTGTATTCCGTTCCGGCCATCATTGGCAGCGGGACGGACCTGGACATCATGTCCGTGCGGATTGTCCGCTCGATCCAGAACTCCTACCCAGTGGACTATGGCACCGCTGTGCGGCTGAGTGTCCTGCTGCTGGTGGTGCTGCTGGTTCTGTACTATCTCCAGCACTCCGTGATCTCAAAGCAGCGTTTTGCGCGGATGGGCGGCCAGGCGCCGAAGGTCGCCAGGATCGCGCTCGGCCGCTGGCGCTGGCCGGTACGGATGCTTGGGCTGACATACATCCTCTGCGCCGCCGTGCTTCCACTTGCTGCGGTGATCTACCTGAGCCTCCAGAAGTACTGGCAGCCGGACATTTTTGCCCCGAACTGGACCGTGGAGAATTTCCGGGTAATGGCCTCCGGGTCTGGCGGTGCCGTTGAAGGCATTGGCAACTCGGTGTTCCTGGGAATCACAGCGGGCTTCGTGGTCGTTATGGCAGCAACGCTGATATTGACCTACGCCCGCCAGTCCAACAACTGGGTTTCCAAAGCGGCGGGGGCAGCAGCCAAGTTTCCCGGGGTTGTCCCTGGTGCAGTCCTGGCGGCGGCATTCATATTCGCGTTCGCCGCTGCCCCTTTCAACCTCGGCGGCACACTGCTGATTATGGGCATGGCGTACTTCGTTTCATTCCTGCCCTACGCAGTGATCTCCCTTGAAGGAACCTCCGCTCAAATCGACGGCAGCTTGGAAGACGCCTCCCGCCTCTGCGGAGCGGGAGCCGGGCGGACCTTTGGACAGATTGTGCTGCCGCTGCTGCGCCCGGGCATTCTTGCCACCTTCGCCTTGGTGTTCGTGCGGATCATCGGCGACCTTGAGGTGGCCGTGCTCCTCGGCACCGGCCAGACCCCCATGGTCAGTGCGTTGCTGTTCCAGGTCTGGGGAGAAGGGCTGTTCACCCAGGTGGCAGCTGTTGCCGTGATGATGACAGCGGTTTCCGCCGTCGTCGTGATCCTGATGATGTGGCTCTCACGTCCTGCTTGGGTGCGGAAGATGCACGCTCGAAACCGAAAGGCTCTGAAGCGTTGAACGCGTTGGAAAGTGCCGCTGCGGGGGCCCTGCCATGACCCTGAAGGATCAGCTGGCATCCGGCGAACCCCAGTATGGGCTGTGGATGGGGCTCGCGAATCCGTACTCTGCCGAAATCTGTGCCGGATCAGGTGCGGACTGGGTGCTGATCGACGGCGAGCACGCGCCCAACACCCTGACGACCGTTCTGGGACAGGTACAGTCAGCCCGCGGCATCGTGGAGGTTATGGCTCGAACTCCGGACCGCGATCCGACGCTAATCAAGCAGTACCTCGACCTGGGGGTGCGGAACCTCCTGGTGCCGGGAGTCGAGACGCCAGAACATGCAGCTGAGGTGGTTGCGGCGACGCGTTACCCTCCGGCGGGTAACCGCGGGGTGGCCAGCACACTGAACAGGGCGGCCGACTTCGGGCGCCACGCCGATTACCTCAGGACAGCCCACGAATCCATCTGTCTTTTTGTGCAGATCGAGTCTGCTGCAGGGTTGGAGTCGGTCAAGGAAATCGCCCTGGTCCAAGGCGTCGACGGCGTTTTTGTTGGGACGGGAGATCTGGCTGCCTCGCTTGGCCACCTCGGGAACGCCCGGCATCCGGAGGTCCGTGAAGCGCTGGGTCATGTGCTTGAGACAGTCCAGAGTGTGGGCAGGCACTTTGGGCTCTACGCAAGCTCGCCCGCTGACAGCCGTGAGTGGGCGATGAAGGGAGCCGCCCTGGTGGCGGTCGGCAGTGATATCGGTGTCCTTCAGCGCGGGACCCGCCAACTCTTTCAGCAGGTACGCGGGGACGTCATCAGGACCGGATGGTGAATACCCGTCACCGCTGGGCCTCCACCCCTCACCCTCAAACGAAAGGCTGACCATGCTCAGTGACGAGACCATCACTGCCATAGCCGACGAACTCGTCGAAGCGGGGCGGACCCGCGTTCCGATTGAACGGCTGACTGCACGGTATCCGGACATGGATGTCCAGGATTCGTACCGGGTGCAAGACCTCTGGCGCCGGCGCTCTGAAGCCAACGGGCGCCGCCTGGCCGGCCGCAAGATCGGTCTGACATCCAGGGCCATGCAGGCGGCCGTCGGCATTACGGAGCCGGATTACGGGATCATTTTTGATGACATGGTGCTGGAAAACGGCAGCAGCATCCAGTGGGACGACTACACCCATCCGCGTGTGGAAGTGGAGTTGGCATTTGTCCTGGGCAAAGCCATCCGCGGACCCAATGCGACAGTCTTCGATGTCCTCGATGCAACAAAGTACGTTGTTCCGGCGCTGGAGATTCTGGACTCGCGCATCGAGATGGAGGGCCGGACCATCGTTGACACCATCAGCGACAACGCCGCAATGGGAGCAATGGTTGTTGGCGGCAACCCCGTCGACCCTCAGGCCGTGGATCTGCGCTGGATCTCAGCGATCCTCTATAAGAACCAGACGGTGGAAGAGACGGGCGTGGCGGCGGGCGTTCTGAATCACCCAGCGGCTGGAGTTTACTGGCTGGCTAACGCAATCGCGGCCCACGGCGATGGACTCGGGGCCGGGGAAATCATCCTGGCAGGCTCCTTCACCCGCCCGCTGTGGGTACATAAAGGCGACACCATTGCCGCGGACTACGGAAAGCTTGGGACAGTCACATGCCGTTTCGAATAGACCCTCCGAGGTCCTTCAAGGATCTGTTCGGAGGCGGCGGCACGGCAGCGGGAATGTTCCTGAATTCGGGCGACGCCGGCGTCGCCGAGATCTGCGCCGGGTCCGGCCTGGACTATCTGCTGATCGACGGGGAGCACGGGCCGATGGGCCTCGAATCCGTCCTGGCCCAGCTCCGGGCGATCGCCGGATACCCGCCAGTGGCCGTCGTCCGGGTCCCGGTCAACGACCCGGTGGTGATCAAGCAGTTCCTGGACATCGGCGCCCAGTCGCTGATTGTGCCCATGGTCCACAACGCGGATCAGGCCCGGCAGGCAGCGGAGGCAACGCGATATCCTCCGCAGGGTGTGCGCGGTGTCGGTGCCGCACTGGCACGTTCAGCCCGCTGGAACCGCGTCCCTGACTATCTGGCCCGGGCCAATGACTTCATCTCGCTGTTCGTGCAGATTGAGTCCGTAGAAGCTGCAGCCAACACCGCTGCGATCGCTGCCACGGAAGGGATCGACGGCATCTTCATCGGTCCCGCGGATATGGCAGCGACTATGGGCTTGCTCGGGCAGCAGGAACACCCCGAGGTGGTCGAATCGGTCATGCGTGTTATTCGGACCGTCAAGGCCCAGGGCAAGATCGTGGGCGTTAATGCCTTCCAGGAATCTCAGGCCCGTGCCTATGCCGAGGCCGGTGCAGATTTCATCAATGTCGGCGCCGACGTAGCCCTTCTCGCCCGTGGTGCCGAAGCGCTCGCTGCCAAGTACAGCCGGAGTGCCGCAAAAGGCACCTCGGCGCCGTCGAGCTACTAGCCATTGCCATGCAGCACGTAACCCTGGATCAGGGAAGTCAGGACAAGATGCCTCAGCCCTTAAACAACATCAGGATTGTCGACCTGTCGCGGATTCTGGCCGGCCCCCTGGCATCGATGATGCTTGCAGATTTCGGAGCCGACGTCCTCAAGGTTGAAAGCCCGTTCGGGGACGAAACCCGCAGCTGGTGCCCGCCGGTAACGCCGGACGGAACCAGCACCTATTTCACCGCCGTAAACCGGAACAAGCGTTCCGTGGTGGTCGACTTCAATAACCCGGACGATCTGGCCTCCCTGATGGAACACATCATGGAAGCCGACGTGGTAATTGAGAACTTCCGACCTGGAGTCCTCACTAAATTCGGTCTCGGCTACGACCAGCTCAAGGACCATAACCCCAAGCTGGTGTACTGCTCCATTTCAGGATTTGGGGACCGGCAGGGCGCCCGCCTTCCTGGGTTCGACCTGCTGGTCCAGGCGCTGGGGGGACTCATGAGCATCACCGGGGAGCCGGATGGCCCGCCCAGCAAGGTCGGAGTGGCGCTGGTAGATGTGCTTGCCGCGCAGAACGCAATAACTGGAATCCTGCTGGCGCTGCGGGAGCGGGAACAGTCAGGGAAAGGGCAGCAGGTCAGGATTTCGCTGCTCACCTCCCTGCTGGCAGGCTTGACCAACCAGGCCAGCGGGACCCTCGCCACGGGAGAGGCGCCGGCCCGCCTTGGTAACGCGCACCCAAGCATCGCGCCGTATGAAACCTTCGAAACGGCTGACGGCGTACTCGCGGTGGGCGTCGGCAACGACAGGCAGTTTGCATCCCTGATCGGTGAGCTTCGGCTCCAGGGCCTGGGCCGGGACGGACGATTCGCAACTAATGCGCTGAGGGTGAAGCACAGGCGGGAGTTGAAGGTGCTGATCGAGGAGGCACTTCAAGGCCGGACTGCCGCGGAATGGCAGAGGAGGCTTATGTCAGCCGGCGTCCCGGCCGGCAAGGTGAACTCCGTGCTGGAGGCCATCGAATTTGCCGAGTCCCTGGGCCTGGAACCAGTTGTTGCCATAACCGACGGATCGAATGGGCGAACCACACGCCATATTGCTAATCCCATCGCGCTCTCCCGGACGCCCGCCCTGTACACCCGTGTTCCTCCTGGCTTGGGCGAACATCAAGACCTTCTATGCAGCACGACCCCCATCCATTATTCGAACCCCAGCTAATAAGGGAAAGACAGATGACTACCGACGCACTGACAACCGAACTTGAACCGAGCGATCTCATTGATTTCGATGCCCTGCTCTCTCCCGACGAACTGAAATTGCGGAACCAGGTCCGGGCGTTTGTCCAGGCGGAAATAAAACCGAACATCGCGGCTTGGTACGAAGACGCGCACTTTCCTCTGGAGATCGTCCCCAAGATGGCCAAGCTTGGCCTGCTGGGAATGCATCTGGACGGTTATGGCTGCGCCGGGCGTTCCGCAGTGGAATACGGATTGGCCGGGGCGGAACTGGAAGCCGGTGACTCCGGGCTGCGGACTTTCGTCTCGGTCCAGGGCTCGCTGGCCATGTCCGCCATCCACAAACACGGCTCGGAAGAACAAAAGAAGCAGTGGCTGCCGGCCATGGCTGCAGGCCAGGCCATCGGGTGCTTCGGCCTCACTGAACCCACAGCGGGTTCCGACCCCTCCAGCATGACCACCTTTGCCCGCCGCGACGGCGATGACTGGGTGCTCAACGGTACCAAGCGCTGGATCGGTCTGGCATCCGTAGCGCAAGTGGCCGTGATCTGGGCGCAGACCGAGGGCGGTATTCGGGGATTCGTGGTCCCCACCGAGACCCCCGGATTCACCGCCACCCCGATTGAACCGAAACTCTCTATGCGGGCCTCGATCCAGTGCGAAATTGAACTGACTGAAGTGCGCCTGCCCGCTGAGGCCGTCCTTCCCGGCGCCGTAGGCCTCAGGGGACCCTTCTCCTGCCTGAACGAGGCCCGTTACGGCATTATCTGGGGTGCCATGGGTGCGGCACGGGACGCCTTTGAGGATGCACTGGCCTATGCCCAGACGCGGATGCAGTTCGAGAAACCGCTGGCCGGGTATCAGCTGACCCAGCAGAAGCTGGTGGACATGGCCCTGGAGATCAACAAAGGATTCCTGCTGGCGCTGCACATCGGACGCAAGAAAGACGCCGGGACGCTGGGCCTCCACCAGATCTCTCTGGGCAAGCTGAACAACTGCCGGGAGGCGATCGCCATTTGCCGGGAAGCCCGGACAATACTGGGCGGGAACGGCATCACCTTGGACTACTCTCCGCTGCGTCACGCGAACAACCTGGAATCCGTTCGGACCTATGAGGGAACCGACGAGGTGCACACGCTGATTCTGGGCAACAAGCTCACCGGCGTCCCGGCCTTCCGCTAGAGATATCTGTGCAGTCGAACTGTGCCCTTGGATGAAATGGACAGGAATATGGAAACGACCACCGACCTTGCTCAGGCCCCGCTGCGCGAGCCTGCAGGACTGCAGATCTACGTCAACGGCGAATGGAGTGAGGGCAGGGGCGCCACCTTGGTCTCAGCCAATCCCGCGAGGCCGGGAGAAATTGTTGCGCACGGCGCGGAAGCAGTCGCCTCTGATGTACGCGCGGCGATGGCCGCAGCCCGGTCGGCCGCGCCCGGGTGGGCCCGCACTCCGATGCATGAGCGTGGTGCGGTGCTTGTCCGAGCTGCAGAGTACCTCGAAAGCAACTCCGAGGCGTGGGGCCTGGAGCTGGCACGCGAGGAAGGTAAGACCCTTGCGGAAGGGATTGGGGAGGTGGCCCGGGCCGCTCAAATCCTCCGGTATTACGGCAACGAGGGGGACAGGCCGGCAGGGGAGGTTTTCTCGTCCCCGCGCCGGGGTGAGCGGATCCTCGTTACCCGCAGGCCGCTCGGGGTTGTGGGGGTCATTACGCCATTCAACTTTCCGATCGCTATCCCGGCGTGGAAGATAGCGCCCGCACTTATTTACGGGAACACGGTGGTGTTCAAACCCGCCAGCCTGGTGCCGCTGCTGGCGATGCGGCTGGTGCAGGCATTGGAAGCGGCTGGACTGCCGGCAGGAGTCCTGAACCTCGTGTTCGGCTCTGGAGAACTGGGCAACGAACTCGTGGAGCACCCTGACCTGGACGGCCTCACCTTCACGGGCTCCACAGGTGTGGGCCGGACCCTTTCGGGGAAAGCCGCACTGCGGGGACTTCCGGTGCAGGCAGAGATGGGCGGAAAAAATGCGTCGATCGTCCTGGCCGATGCAGACCTGGAACTCGCCGTTGGCCAGGTCCTCTTCGGGGCGTTCCGTTCCAGCGGGCAGAAGTGCACTGCAACATCCAGGCTGATCCTTCAGGAAGAAATTGCGGACGAGTTCCTGGAACGGCTCCAATCCCGTCTGCAGGAATGGGTTGTGGGTGATCCGGTGGACCCTGCCACCCACATGGGTCCGGTGGTCTCCGCAGCGGCCGCTGATGAAATACGCGCGGCTATCCGTACCGCTCTGGACCAGGGTGCCAAGCTGGTCTGCGGAAGCACACCGGACCCCGCTGACGGCGGAATCTCCCTTGCAACAGGCAGTTTTCTCACACCTTCGGTGTTGGAGATACCGGCGGGGGACGCGGCGGAGAATATCGTGTGGCGGGAAGAACTGTTTGGGCCGGTGCTGGCCGTACGCCGTGCCGCAAATGTTCAGGACGCCTTCGATCTTGCCAACGAAAGTGAGTTCGGGCTGAGCGCCGCAGTGTTTACGCAGGATGCCACCCGTATCCTGGACGCGCTCGATGAACTTGACGTTGGCATCCTGCACATAAACTCCGAGTCTGCCGGGGCTGATCCGCACGTTCCGTTCGGCGGGACGAAGAAATCCGGTTACGGGCCCAAGGAACAGGGCAGCGCGGCCCGCGAGTTCTTCACCCACACCACTACTGTCTATCTGCGCGGAGGCAGTTCGGCATGAGCTTAGCTGTGTATACGGACCCTGATCTTCGGAACACCCGCGTCATGGTCGTGGGGGCTGGAACGATGGGCCGGCAGATCGCCATGACCGCCGCTCTGGCCGGATTCCCAACCATCCTTCAGGACATCTCAGCTGAGGGACTGGCCGCAGCGGAACACGATTTGGCGCACTGGGCCAAGGGCCGGGTGGACAAGCAAAAGCTGAGGGAGGAGGACGCGTCAGCGGCGCTGGGGCGTATCGAGTATGCAGGCGACCTGTCCGCAGCGGCCCGTGCCGACGTCGTCATCGAAGCCGCCACCGAGCGGCTGGACATCAAGCGGGACATTTTTGCCGAACTTGGGCGAATTTGTCCGCCCCATACGATCCTTGTCACCAATTCTTCGACGCTGGGGTCCTCCAAGATCGCGCGGGAGTCAGGCCGCCCCGACAAGGTCTGCAACATGCACTTCTTTAATCCGGCCCTGGTGATGAAGTGCGTCGAGGTGGTGCGACATGAAGCCACCTCACAGCAGACCGTGGAGGCAGTCATGGCATTGGCGCGTGCTTTCGGCAAGGAACCAGTGCTGATCAACCGGGAGATTCCCGGTTTTATCGCCAACCGGCTGATGGGGGCGATTCAGCGTGAAGCCATGGCACTGGCGGAGGCCGGTGTGGCCACCCGCGAGGACATCGACGCCACCGCCCGGACTGCCCTCGGCCATCCCATGGGCCCGTTCGCGCTCATGGACATGGTCGGACTGGACGTCATTCACTTCATGGCGGAGTGCACCTATGCCGAAACCGGGGATCCGGCGGATAGGCCCAGCACCGCAGTCGCCGCACTCGTGGAAGAGGGTCGCCTGGGCAGGAAATCGGGTGCGGGGTTCTACGAGTACGGTCCGGCCGCAGCGGGATAGCGGTTCGGAACGCATAAACCGGCCCCGCATCGCTGTCCGCGGGGCCGGCTTTCGCGTTCCGGGGGTTAGGCCGTTGCCGGGGTGAACTTGGCGCGGTCCACCCGGCGGTGGAAGCGCATGCCGGCCAGTCCGCCCAGAATGGCACCGATGAGGCTGACCACCACGGTAGCCAGGAGCGCCAGCCAGGTTCCGGCGCTCACGTCGCCCAGGTCCTGGGGCAGGGATGCCACAGTGTTCAGCTGGGTGAGGCTGCGGATGTCATCGTTCAGGATCAGGCCCAGGATGATGACGACGGCGGCGGCCACCAGCGCCCAGAGCCACACGGCCACACCCTGCTTGGCTCCGTTGAACCGTGCCATCCGCCCTGCGACGTAGCCGCCGGCGTAGTAGGCGAGCAGCAGGACAGCCAACGTGATGATCGCTCCGACCAGGTTGGCGGACTGGTTGGAGGTGACCTGGTCCAGGGCGGCGCCCAGGTCGCTGTCAGTCGAGACGCCGACTGCAGCACCAATGGCTGCGGCCAGGGCGGAGAGGAGCACCACCATGCCGGTGGCGGTCAGCCACCCGAAGAACGCAGCTCCGAACTTGATGCCGCCGAAGCGCTCGCGTTCTGCCGCCAGCAGCGCTTCCCGGTTCGGCATGACAGGTTGCTCTGCGGCCTGGTGGCGGCCGTCGTGTCCGTCAGTCCGGTGGGCGGTGCCGTCCGGGTCCCTGGTGCCGGTGGCGCCGGTGTTCAGCACTTCCGTGTCATTGGTGCCGGAACTGCCTGAATTGCCGGTGGTTTCGGCGCGGCCGGTGTGTTCCCCGCGCGAAGGTGTCTCCAGCCGGCGGGTGACGTCCGGCTCGTTGTCGGTGCTGGATGGGCGGGGCGATGCGGTGCCCGCGTCCTCGCGGGAAGGGGTTTCGTCTGCCTGCCGGCGGCGGGGTTCACCCGCAGCGGTGCTGCCTGATTCGGTACTCATCTGCTTCTCCTGTTGCCGTTGGGGTGCCGGACTGAAGGTGATGACTTCATAAGTAACCTTACTGTAGCGTCAGTTGTCTGGTTTCTGCCTCCGGGCCCGCCGCGTGGAAGACTTGGCCGCATGGATACGGACCTCATCATCACCCTCGTCGCCGGCCTGCTGATCGCCGTGGGTGTGGCAGGAATTGTGGTGCCTGTGCTTCCCGGCAGCATCCTGATTCTCTTGGCGTTCCTGGGCTGGGCCATTGGTGTCAGCAGCGGCGCCGGCTGGTGGTCGTTCGCTTTCGGAGCCCTGTTCGCGCTGACGGGGCTGTCCGCCAGTGCTGTCCTGACCGGCAGGAAGCTGAAACAGCGGCAAATCCCCAACCGTTCCGTGCTGATTGGTCTGGCTGCGGGCATTGCCGGGATGTTCTTTATTCCGGTGGTGGGGCTGATCGTCGGGTTTGCCGGCGGGCTCCTGCTCAGCGAATACGCCCGCCAGCGCAGCTTCCCGGCAGCGGCGTCGTCCTCCTGGGCTGCACTGAAGGCCACTGGACTGGGAATGCTGGTGGAACTTGGGCTGGCGCTCGCGGCCGGAACGGCGTGGATCATCGGCGTCTGGATCCACTTCGCCACGCGTTAGCGGCTCACATCATTCCGCGGCAGGCCGTTTTGGCCGGTAGGTACGTCCTTTTCCCCGGCCCGAGATGATGACGCCCACCGACTGGGCCGCCGCCGAATAGACCTATCCTGCGGGCGGTGAAACGAACTCCGCAAGGGCAGCAAGCTGGCCCAGCCGTGCCTCGGGCTGCAGGTACATCATGTGTCCGGCTTCGTAATAGTGGTGGGTGAAGCGCGCGCGGGCTGCGCCGGTCAGGCGCATGTGTGCCCAGACGTACTCCGCGGCGTAGTGGGGCGTGGCGCCGTCGTAGTAGCCGTAGTCCACATGCACCCGCAGGGTCGGGTTATGTGCCATCAGCCGCTCCAGGGTCTGCGTGACGTCTATCGGCACGCCCTCGAAATCCTTGTAGCTCCACGGCTGGACCCGGCCGGTCAGGACTTCATACGGAAGGTCGTTTTCGTAGCCGAGCTCAGCGCGGACGTAGTGGTTGATCGCCGCGGAGTACGGACCGTTGATCGCAGCCAGGCTGGGATCGTCCCAGTTCACGGAGGCCTGCGGGTCTTCGGCCGGAGCCGTGAAGCGCCCGTCGATCCGTCCCACGGCCAGCTCCTGCCCGCGGAGAAGTTCAGCGGAGAACTGGGCGTAGTCCCAGCGCAGGTTGGTGCGGCGGATGAACCCTGGGTCCAGGGTGGTGAGCTCGGCCAGCCGCTGCACCGCGGCGTCGAACTCTTCCTCGGTCAGGCGGGAGCCCTGGCTGAGGGCATACCCATAGTCCCTTGCCGCGTATTCCTCCGCGTCGCGGACCACATCGGCCAGCTCCCTGCCTGGATGCCTCCCGTGATAGTGCGCGATCGCCGCGTAGGTGGGCAGGTGCAGGGCGTAGGGCGTGTCCACGCCGGGGGCGAACATGAGGGTGCCCATATTCAGGACGGTGGAGATGAGGCCAAGCCCGTTGACGGACATCCCGTAGGCATCGAAGAGGCGGCCGGCGACGGCGACGGCGCGCAGCGTGCCGTAGGACTCGCCCACCAGGTACTTCGGGCTCAGCCATCGGTTGTTCCGGGTGGTCCAGAGCCGGATGACTTCCGCCACCAGGTCGCGGTCCTGCTCGAAGGCGTGGAACTCGTCCGCGGCGTTCCCGTCCACCACACGGGAGAATCCGGTGTTGACCGGGTCGATCATGACCAGGTCGGCGTGTTCCAGCAGGGTCTGCGGATTGTCGACCAGCCCGTAGGGGGCGGCCGTGAGGTTACCGGCGTCGCCCGAATCCACCAGGCGCGGCCCCAGCAGGCCCAGATGCAGCCAGACCGAAGAGGAGCCCGGACCGCCGTTGAAGGCGAAGACGACGGGACGCGGATTGGGGGAGCTGCCGGCGTCGTCGCGGTCCGCCGTGTAGGCGGCGAGGAAGATTTCCGCCTTCGGCTGGAACCCGTCCGCTTTGCCGTCAGTGGTTCCTTCCCGCCGGAACACGATCCGGCCCGTGGTGGTGGTGTAGGCGAGGCCGGAGGGGAGGACATGCCGGCGCACCGAAAGATCATCGCTGACCTGCGCGGGTCCAACCGGGTCCTTGGCGGCACCGGCAGGGTCGGTGCCGGCGGGCTGCGGGCCGGCGGACTGAGGCGAGGCGGGCTGCTGGGAAGACATACGCCAAGACTAGTTCGTCACAAAACGTTCATGATGAGCACTTTCTTGTGTCGCAGCTCACAGGGACCCTATAGTGCTCGTAGTTCTTTATCTGAAGCATGTGTTCGATTATCGGATTCACAGCGTGGCTGAAACATTCAGCCACCACCCGTCACATAGGAAATAAAAGATGTGTCGGGAGTCACACTGTGGATATTGTGTATCGACTGGTTACCGACCGTTCTTTCAGTTAATGCCGCCCAGCCAAAAACAACGGAGTTTCAATGACTACACAAAGCGCGTCTGCTGCCCCGTCCCAGCGGATGAGCCGGGAAGAACGCAAGGTCCTTGCGGGCACCCTGGTTGGCACCACTATCGAGTGGTACGACTTCTTCATCTACGCCCAGGCTGCCGGCCTGGTACTCGCCACCCTGTACTTCGCTCCCCTGGGTGAAGGCACCGCTCTGGCGCAGATCGTCTCCTGGGCCACCATCGGCATCAGCTTCCTGTTCCGCCCGCTCGGCGCCATCGTCGCCGGACACCTGGGTGACAAGCTGGGCCGCAAGAAGATGCTCGTCTTCACCCTGATCATGATGGGTGCCGCAACGGCACTGATTGGCGTCCTGCCGACCTATGCCCAGATTGGCGTTGCTGCTCCGGTCCTGCTGCTGGTGCTGCGCATCCTGCAGGGCTTCTCCGCCGGCGGCGAATGGGGCGGCGCTGCCCTCCTCTCGGTCGAGCACGCTCCGATCAACAAGCGCGGCTTCTTCGGTGCGTACCCGCAGATCGGCGTGCCCATCGGCATGATCCTGGCGACCTTCGTGATGTTCGTGCTCACCAGCATGATGACTGAGGAGCAGTTCCTCGAGTGGGGCTGGCGTGTGCCGTTCCTGCTCTCCGTTGTCCTCATTTTCGTGGGCTACTTCATTCGCCGGTCCGTGGATGAAAGCCCTGTCTTCAAGGAAATGCAGCAGCGTAAGAAGGAATCTTCCGCTCCGCTGGGTCAGCTGTTCAAGTACAACTCCCGCGAAGTCATCCTTGCGGCACTGATCTTCATCGCCAACAACGCCGCCGGTTATCTGGTCATCGCGTTCTTCGCCTCCTACGCCGGCAAGACCCTGGGCATGGAGCGTCCCGCAGTGCTGCTGGCCACCACGGTCGGTTCCTTCGGCTGGCTCATCTTCACGATGTTCGGCGGCATTCTCTCGGACAAGATCGGCCGTATCCGCACCTTCCAGATTGGCTACGCCTGGGTCTTCCTCTGGGCCATCCCGATGTTCCTGCTGATCGACACTGCCAACGTGGTGCTCTTCGGCCTGTCCATCTTCGTCCTGACGATCGGCCTGGGTCTGTCCTACGGTCCGCAGTCCGCGCTCTACGCCGAGATGTTCCCGGCCCGCGTCCGCTACTCCGGCGTCTCCATCGGCTACGCCATCGGTGCCATCCTGGGCGGCGCGTTCGCTCCGATGATCGCCGAGATGCTGCTCGGGGCCACCGGCTGGTCCGGATCGATCGGCATCTACATCATGGTCCTGTGCGTGATTTCCTTCATCGCCGTGAGCATGGTCAAGGAAACCAAGGGCGCAGACCTGGGGATCGAAGAATCCCACCGGGCTCCGCAGCCCAACTAGTCCCCCCACAAGCAGCACCGAGATAGCAGAAACTGCCCGTATGAAGCTTCATACGGGCAGTTTCTGTCTTTTCGATGAAAGGGGAGTGCGCTACCGGGTGAGGGTGCCGATCTCGTTGCCGGCGCCGTCGTACACCAGCAGCGTGTCCGCGGCGGGGACCGCGCTGACCGCCGAAGCCAGCCACTGGTCGACGTCGGGACAGGCCATCATGGTCATGGCCACTTCCTTGAAGATCACTTTCCCCTCTTCAAGGACCCATTGGCCCATCAGCCGGTTGCATCCGTCGGTGCCGGTGAGGCGCCCGTCTTCGTGCAGCTCCAGTGAAGGTTCGCGCGTATTCTCCGGGTTGCCCCAGGTTCCGGCCGCGCCAGCGGCGGACGACGACGGCGAGGGCCCGCCGCTGCCGGAATCATCCGGCGAGGCGGGGGAGCCGGAGCCGCCAGGGTCGGCCGCGCAGGCCGCTGCACCCAGCAGCAGGGCCAGGGCCAGAAACGTAAACCGGGTGCGCATGGGAGTCTCCTAGAGCCAGTTCTTCCGTTTGAATGCCCCATAGAGCAGGATGCCGAGCAGGACCATCAGGGTCAGGGCCATGGGATAGCCGAGCGGCCAGTCCAGCTCCGGCATGTTCTGGAAATTCATGCCGTACACCGTCCCCACCAGGGTCGGAGCAAAGAGGATGGCCGCCCAGGAGGAGATCTTTTTGGTCTGTTCATTCTGCGCCACCGAAGTCTCCGCGAGCCGGTTCGAGGCCAGGGTGGAGCTGAGCGAGAGGGCGTTGTCCAGCAGCGAGCGGTACGCCGTGATCCGGTCAATCAGGCGCAGCACGTGGTCCAGCACGTCACCCAGGTTGTCCTTCAGCTCGGGCGGCACCCCGTACTTACCCGGATTCCGCTGCAGTTCGCCCACCACCGTTTCCAGCGGGCTGATGGCACGCTGGCAGCCGATAACTTCGCGGGAAAGCTCGTAGATGCGCCGGGAAACTTCGGCATCGCCGCCGAAGAGCTCGTCTTCAATCTCGTCGATGTCGTTTTCCAGTCCCGCGGACACCGGTGCGTACTCGTCCACCACCTGGTCCAGGATGGCGTACAGCACCGCCTGCGGTCCCAGGGAGAGCAGGTCCACTTCCCGTTCCAGACGCTTGCGGACGCGGGCCAGGTCAGGGGACTCGGCGTGTCGGACGGTGACCACAAAGTTGGGGCCCACAAAAAGGTGCAGTTCGCCGATTTCCACGCGTTCGACGTCGTCCAGATAGCGGGCGGGGCGGAGCACCACAAAAAGCTGGTCACCGTACTGTTCCAGCTTGGACCGCTGGTGCCCGGCCAGGGCGTCCTCCACGATCAGCAGGTTCAGCCCAAACTCCTCGGCGACGGCCAGCAGTTCAATGTCATCCGGGCGGTAGAGCCCGATCCAGGCCATGCCGCCGCTTTCCCGGATGAGATCAAACGTCTCCTCGAGCGTCTCCGGGCTGTGCAGACGCTTCCCGTCCACATACACGGCGTTATCCACCAGGGTCACTGCTGCTCCTTTGTCGCTAAGCACGCTTACCAGATGAGCCTACGTCGCCCGGCGGCGCGGAGCGTCCATCTGCCCTCAGCCGGCGTCGAAGATTTCCCGATTGCGGGGCAGCCACGGCTCGCCGGTGCCCGGGCGGGCGAACGCGAGCGGCAGCCCGTGTGCCCGTTCCCAGTCCATGGAGTCGCTGGCCTGCACATGGACGTGCGGCTCGGTGCTGTTTCCGGAGTTGCCGCAGTTCCCGACCTGCGTCCCGGGAAGGACGGTGTCCCCGACGGCTACGGCCGTGGAACCGCGTCGCAAGTGGGCCAGCAGGATGTAGGCCCGGTCCGGCCCGGAACCGACCGCCAGCACCACATGGTTTCCGGCGATCCCGGCGGGGCCCTGCCGGACACGCTCCCGCTGCGAAAGTGCGTACCCGGCCAGGGACAGCGGTGAGCGGCGCGCTTCGTGGTCCGGTTCGCCGTCGTGCACTGCCGTGACAACCCCCGCAGCCGGCGCGAGCACCGGAACGCCGAACCCGGTGAAATCCTCCGGCGGCTCGGTGCCGAATGCCGCACGGAACGACGGCGGTGCGGAGCGTCCGCGCTCATCGACCGCGACGAAGTCGATCGCATAGGTGGTGCCGAACAGGTGGGTCCCGTGGCTGGGAACCCGATTCGCAGGGCTGTTCTGTACCGTCCAGCGGCCGGTGAAGGGGAGCTGGAGGAGCAGGGGGTCCATGGACTCAGGTTAGGGCGTCAGCAGCACTTTGACAGCACGGCGCTCATCCATGGCGCGGTAACCTTCCGCCGCCTCCTCCAATGGAAGGGTCAGGTCGAACACGCGGCCAGGGTCGATTTCCCGGTCCCAGATCCGCTGGATCAGGTCCGGCAGGAAGCGCCGCACCGGGGCCGGGCCGCCCAGCATGTTGATTTCGGCAAAGAACAGTTCCATGCCCGGCAGGGCAACTTCGTAGGTGACGCCCACAAAGCCCATGTGTCCGCCTGGCCGGGTGGAATGGATGGCCTGCAGCATCGACTCCTGGGTGCCCACGGCCTCCACCACGGAGTGCGCGCCCACGCCGTCGGTGAGTTCCTTCACTGCGGCCACGCCCTCGTCGCCGCGCTGGGACAGGATGTCCGTGGCGCCGAAGTAGCGGGCGAGTTCCTGGCGTTGGGGGTTGCGGCTCATGGCGATGATCCGCTCGGCGCCGAGTTCCCGTGCCGCCAGGACCGCCATCAGCCCGACGGCGCCGTCGCCCACCACAACGGTGGTTTTGCCCGGGCCGGCCTGTGCCGCGGTTGCGCCGAACCAGCCGGTGCCCAGCACGTCCGAGGCCGCCATGAGGGAGGGGATGAGGTCCGGCGGGGGAGTGCCGGGGGTGGCCACGAGGGTGCCGTCCGCCAGCGGAATCCGGGTCAACTGCGCCTGGGTGCCGATGGCTCCCATCGGGATGGCGTTCACGCAGCGGCTCTGGAACCCGGCGCGGCAGATCACGCAGGTGTTGTCCGACGCCCAGAAGGAACCGACCACGAAATCTCCGGGCTTGACGGTCCGCACCTCGGCGCCGACTTCCTCGACCACCCCGATGTACTCGTGGCCCATGGCCGAGTCCTGGACTTTCTCCACGCCCCGGTACGGCCACAGATCCGAGCCGCAGATGCAGGTCGCTGCCAGCCGGATGACGGCGTCGGTCGGTTCTTCGATGGTGGGATCGGGCCGGTCTTCGGTGCGGACATCTCCGGGTGCATGCATTACTACGCCACGCATGGTGCTCTCCTTCGCCGGTGGGGTGTTTCCAGCAGAGCACCTTTACACCGGCGGGAACAGGCTTAAGCGGGTAGGGGCCGCCCCTGTTCGGGACGGCCCCTACCCGGCTGTTGGTCCGTGCTAGAAACGGATCTTGCGGAGGTACCGGTAGCCCACCTCTGCAGTCTGCAGGGGAGTGACGTCCGGCTGGTCGTTTTCGACGATGTACTCCTTGGGCTGGTGGGCCCTGAAAATACGCCGGAAATCGATGGTTCCGGCGCCCAGGTCAGCGAAATCGCCGCTCGCTTCCCGGTCCTTCACGTGGTACTGCAGGGTCTCCTGCGGGGCCTCCCTGATCGTGTCGATAGCGAACTGGACGGGGTCGGCAGCACCTACCCCGACACCGCCCGTGACTGCCCAGTACAGGTCCACTTCCAGATGGACCAGCCTCGGATCAAGACGGCTCGTGAAGATGTCCCAGGGAGTGAGCCCGCCGCCCAGGTCCGTCGTGAACTCGTGGGCATGGTTGTGGTAGCCGTACTTGATGCCTGCCCGGCGCACGACGGCTGCTTCGGCATTCATCTGGTCCGCCCACCGGTACCAGTCGTCAGCGTTGGTTGACGCGAGGTACGGAACAACCATGTACTTTTGGCCGAGGGTGCGCGCATTGGAGATCTTGGTCTGCAGGGCCTCCGGCGTAGCGCTGATTCCCTCGTGGCTGGAAGTCGCCCGGATTCCCACGCGGTCCAGGGTCCGCTTCATCTCCTTGGCAGTGCGTCCGTACAGTCCGGCCAGCTCCACCCGGTTGTATCCGTAGCGGGCCAGCCTGGCGAAATTCTTATCAATCTCCGTGCCGTTCATGATGGAGCGCAGGGTGTACATCTGAATGCTGATCTGTCCCGGGGGAACCGGACGGTTGCCTTTGTGGCCTGGCTTTCCATGGTGGCCCGGCTTGCCTTTGTGGGCCACTGCAGGAGCAGCGCCCATACCTGCGAGGCCAACGCCGACGCCAGCGGCCAATGCCCCGCGGATGAAATTGCGCCGGTCAACACCCTTCTTTTCAAGAGAACGGTTTAGTGCGCCTGTTGCGTCAAATCCGAAGCACATACTGTTGCCTTCCTGAGCGTTGGACGCATTTCCGCCGCCTCCGTCGGCACTGGCGAAAACACGTGCGGGTCACTGGGGAATTCACTGGGCCGATACGGATAGCTCATCGTCGCCGGCGAGCTATCCACATTGATTCAGCACCAGCATTTAGGTAGATATGTCCGTTTTGTTGTCTGAAACCACTACCAGGCGCCCAGGCGTACCTTAGGGGTTTGGTCAGGAAAGCATGCCTGCTATCCGCCGATCCTGTGCAAGGCTGCGAGTGTGAAACACGAGCGGTGACTGGAAATGAGTCCGTCGCATGAGGCTATGGCGGACTTTTGGTGTCTGTCAAGCAAAAGTCGCCGACAAGGGTGGGATAAGTTCAGCTAGGCGTTACTCAGGCCGGAAACCATGGCGTCAATGCGCTGGGGGGACATGGCATGGTGAATGGCCAGCATGCTCGCCCCCAGCACGCCGGCGTCAAGGCCGGAGCTGGAATGCACTATCTGCAGGTGCTGGGTGGCAAGGGGAATCGTGCGGGAGTACACCGTCTCCCGGATTCCGGCAATAAAGTGCTCACCGGCCAGTGCCATGGATCCACCAATGACAATCACCGAGGGATTGACGAGGCTGATGCACGCGGAGAGCACGTCCCCAACGTCGCGCCCGGCCTGCCGGACTGCGTGGATGGCCTCCGTGTTTCCGGCGCGGACCAGTGCCACGACATCCTCGCTGCCGCTGGCCTCCAGGCCCCGCTGCCGCAGCTTGGCGGCGATGGCAGGCCCGGACGCTATGGCTTCCAGGCAGTCAGTATTTCCGCAGTGGCAGGGCACTCCGGTGCCGCCGTGGACGCGGATGTGCCCGATGTCCCCGGCAACTCCGTCCGCCCCGCGCTGCAGCATTCCGCTCGAGACGATGCCTGAGCCGATACCGGTGGCAACCTTGACGAACAACAGGTCATCTACCTCGGGCCAGGCCATATTGCGCTCGCCCAGGGCCATGATGTTCACGTCGTTATCTACCAGAACGGGGACGTGGAACCGCGACTGCAGGAATCCGGGTACGTTGTAGGCGTTCCAGCCCGGCATGATGGGCGGATTAATGGGCCGTCCGGTGCTGTGTTCCACCGGGCCCGGCAGCCCGATGCCCACCGCCAGGAGGTCTTCGGTTGACCGCCCGGTGGCAGCGAGCAGCTCGGAGCCTATTTCCACCACGGCTTCGAGGACGGTTTCCGGCCCCAGGGTGATCTCCATGGTCCGGGCGGACTGGGACAGCAGATGGCCGGTGAGGTCCGTAACTGCCACCTGGAGGTGCGAAGCTCCGATGTCCACTCCCATGACAACCCGGCTGCCTGCCTTGAGGGCGATGCGTGACGAGGGGCGGCCGCCGGTGGACACGGCATCCTGGACGAAGCCCACGAGCCCCAGGTCCATGAGTGCTTCGATCCGAAGGGTGACTGTCGAGCGCGCCAGCCCCATCTGCTCGGCCAGCTCGGACCGGGTCCGGGGTTTGCCGTCGCGAAGGATCTGGAAGAGCTCGCTCGCTCCGGAGGAGGCCAGCCCGCTGACGTTACTTATGTCACTCACCGACTCATTACAGCACAAAATGCGACGGAACTATTGACGTCAACTACTCCGCATGCCATAGGACCACCCGGTTCGGTTAGGTGCGCCGCGACGGTCCGTTCCGCCAGCCGGAGGCGCCGGGAATGAACGCAACTCCCGCGCTGGATTGTCAATGGTCGACTGAATGACGGTACCGCCAAGCGTGGATATATCGGAATACCTCATAAGTGCGTTGTTGCCTGACATTACCTATGTTAGGTTCCCTGTGACGGGCGTCTCACCCGAAGATTCAGTTCCTGGGTTAGGCGCTAAGCCCGCCGATGGTTCGTAAGCTTCGAGGAGGAAGTTTGATCAGGGACACCCATGAGGGACTGGAAGCTGAGCCGGGCGGGAAAGCCGCACCCGGTGCCGCTCACGGGAACGGCGGCTACGGCCGCACCGGCATCTGGCTTATCGGAGCACGGGGGTCAGTGGCAACGACGGCGGTGATTGGGCTTGCGGCCATCGCATCACGGCTCGTGAAACCACTGGGATGCGTCACCGAACAGGACGCCTTCGACGGCGTGTGCCTCCCGGATTACGCGGACCTGGTAGTCGGCGGCCATGACATCAGCGGTGTTTCAATTCTCAAGCGGGGAGAGAAACTTGCTGAGGCGGGGATGGTCCCGGCACATTTGTTTGAATCGGTCCGGGCCCAGCTCCAGGAGGCTGACGGGCGGGTGCGTCCCGGGTACGATCCAGCCGGCGCACCGGAACCGCAGGCTGAGGCCGTAAGGCGCCTGGCCGGAGACATTCTGGCGTTCAGGGAAACCAACGGGCTGCGGCGGGTTATCGTCGTGGACGTCGCCTCCACCGAAGCGCCGCCGGCCCAGCTCGACGAATACTGCGATTCCGGGCTCCTCCGGGAAGCCCTCGAGGACCCGGCACGGTCAGTGCTTCCAGCCAGCTCAGTGGCGGCCTACGCAGCAGTCCTGGCAGGGTCTCCCTACATCTGCTTCACTCCGTCCGTCGCCCTGAACATTCCTGCCTTATATGAGCTCGCGGGAGCCTCCCGGGTTCCCACCGCAGGCCAGGACGGCAAGACGGGCCAGACCTGGCTGCGCTCGGTGCTTGCTCCTGCACTGGCTGCACGCGGTCTCCATGTCCTGTCCTGGGCCGGAACCAACCTGCTGGGCGGCGGTGACGGAGCCACTCTGGCAGACAGCCGGGCCGTCTCCGGAAAGCTGCTGTCGAAGAACCGGGGGCTGCGCGAGCTCACCGGAGGCGCAGTCACCCCGCTGCACATTGACAACGTGCCGGACCTGGGCGAGACCAAGGTGGCGTGGGACCACATCCACGTGGAAGGGTTCCTGGGCTCCCGGCTGACCATCCAGACAACCTGGACCGCCTACGACTCCATGCTTGCAGCTCCGATGATCCTGGACCTCGCCCGCCTGATGGCGCTCGCAGACGCGGCCGGAGAGACAGGACATGTTGGTGCCCTTGGCTTCTTCTTCAAGGATCCCTGGGGCAGCGCGGAACACTCCTTCGCGCAGCAGGTGAACAACCTGGTGCACTGGGCACAGGAAGCCAGCAGCCGGATCTCATCCCGGGCGGGGAAGGAGAAGCAGTGAGCCGGCCCGGAGACTACCTGGAGCTGGTCAGGGCTCCCGCTGTCCTGACCGTGCTGGGTGATTCGGTGGCGGGCGGCGCTGCCGCCGGGCGGTCCCTGACCGGGCGGCGCGCGCTGATGCCGCTGGCCAGCGCGTGCCTGTACGCAGGTGGAATGGCACTGAATGACTACGCTGACCGGGACCTCGACGCCGTCGAGCGTCCCGAGCGCCCCATTCCTTCCGGGCGGATCAGCGCCCGGAACGCCCTCACGGCGGCATCTGCCCTTACGGCGGCGGGACTCGGCCTGTGTGCGGCTGCCGGAGGGCGCGGTGCCCTGGCCGTGGGGGTTCCGCTTGCGGTCTCGATCTGGACGTATGACCTGGCGGCGAAGAACCATGCCCTTCCGGGCGCCGTGTCAATGGGAACCTGCCGGGCCCTTGATGTCCTCATGGGAGCGGGGGCCGGGCACATTAAGCCGGCGCTTGGGGCAGCCGGAATCATGGGGGGCCATACGGCAGCCGTGACCCTCCTGTCCCGGGGTGAGGTCAACGGCACGGACGCCGCCACCGCTTCCGGCGCCGCAGTAACCACGGGTGTCCTGGCGGCGTTAGTCGCCGCAGGATCCGCCGGGCCGCCGGCCAGGACGCTCGCGGTCCTCGGCGCCGCGGCTGCCTATGCCCTGAGATGCGCACCCGCCCAGATACGGGCAGCGCGCAACCCGGCTGCCGGCAACGCCCTGAGCGCAACCAAAGCAGGCATCCGCGCGATGGTACCGCTTCAGGCGGCGCTCGCGGTGCGTCACGGACACCCGGCGGCTGCAGGTGCGCTGATCGGTGTCGACATTATTGGCCGGATCATCCGTTCCCGTCCCAGGGGCAGGAGAGTGAGCGAGTCATGACCACCGCACCGTCCGCACCGCCGTTCAGCATCGGCTACGGCACCAACGGTTTCACGGACCATCCGCTGCCGGAGGTGCTGGAGCTGCTGCACGAATTCGGCTACGGCGCTGTGGCCCTGACCCTCGGCCATCCGCACCTGGACCCGTTCGCCCCGGACCTGGAGGCCCGTCTCAGCACGCTGCGCAGCCGGCTCGAGGAACTCGATCTTCGGGTGGTCATCGAAACCGGCACCCGGTTCCTCCTCAACCCCCGGGAAAAGCACCGGCCGGCCCTTGTGGACGAAGAAGCCGCAGTCCGGGTCGACTTCCTGCACCGAGCGGTAGATATCGCAGCGGCGCTGAACGCCGAATGCGTCTCCTTTTTCTCCGGCATACTGCCGCTCGGCACCAGTCCTGAGACGGGCTGGCACCGGCTGGAAACACGGGTGGCCCAGGTGCTGGGCCATGCCTCGGAGAAGGGTGTCCTGCTCGCACTTGAACCGGAACCCGGCATGTTCGTGGAGACGGTCGCTGACGCGCTTGAGCTTCGGTCCCGGCTCGGCGATCCGGAAGGTCTCCGGCTGACCGTGGACATAGGACACTGCGTAGTAGTGGAACCGGGCGGAGTGCGGGGCGCACTGATGGACGCCGGACCGCTGCTGGCCAACGTCCAGCTCGATGACATGCGGTCCGTTGCCCATGAGCACCTTCCGTTCGGCGAGGGAGAAGTCGACGTTCCGCTCGCCCTGGCCACTCTCACGGAACTGGATTACCGCGGAGTGGCCGCCGTCGAACTTCCCCGGCATTCCTTTGATGCGCCGGGACTGGCTGTCCGGAGCATGGCTGCGCTGCAGTCAGCCTGGCAGGACGTGCAGGCAGACCGTGTGGCGGAACAGTGGCTGCAGCAGGCGGTGGCCCGGATCGCCGCGGACCCCGCCGCCCTGCCCGCCGTCTTCGCGGCAGCCGGCCGCAGCGTTGGCCGCAGCCCGCTGCATCCTGCCACTGATCCGACGGCGGTCCTCCACGGCAACAGGAGCGACTACGCCCGCGGTGAGCTCCTTCGGCGGTTGGCGGGGTTCCTTTCTCCCGGGCAGCTGGCAGAGTCGCTGCTTTCGCTCTACAGCGGGGGAGACTCCGCGGAGCGGCGCGGCGTGCTCAGGGGGCTCGGCTCCCTGGCCATCCATGAGCCTGATCTTCCGGCTCCGGTGGTCGCGGCGGGTCTGCAGGTGACGGCGGAGGCGCTCCGGACCAACGAAACCGGACTGGTTGCAGCCGCCGCCGGACCCTTCGCTGCCGCCCACCTTGACCAGCACAACTGGCGGCACGCCGTCCTGAAGCTCATTTTCATGGGGGTCAGCCTTGCCGCCGTGACCGACCTCAACGACCGGGCCGACGACGAACTGGCGCGCATGGCCGCCGATTTCGCTGCCGAACGGCAGGCAGCGGGACGTCCAGTGCCGGACGACGTCGGCCTCCTGCTGCGCACCGAAGCCAGCCCCACCACCTCCCTGAAGGAGTCCTAGCCATGCGAATCTTCGACCCGCACATCCACATGACCAGCCGCACGACCGACGACTACGCCGCAATGTATGAAGCCGGAGTGCGGGCACTGGTTGAGCCGGCCTTCTGGCTGGGCCAGCCGCGGACCAGCGTCGGATCCTTCATCGACTACTTTGATGCCCTGCTGGGCTGGGAACGGTTCCGGGCAGCGCAGTACGGAATCCGGCACCACGCAACCATCGCCCTGAACCCCAAGGAAGCAAACGATCCCAGATGCGTGCCCGTGCTGGAGGAGATTCCGCGGTACCTGGGCAAAGAAGGCGTAGTCGCCGTGGGAGAGATTGGCTTTGATTCCATGACGCCGGCCGAGGACAGGGCATTCAGCCGGCAGTTGGAGCTGGCCGCCGAATTCAGCCTCCCGGCGCTGGTGCACACCCCGCACCGGGAGAAGCTCCGCGGCACGCAGCGGACCCTGGACATTGTCCGGGAGTCGCGCGTTGACCCGTCCATGGTGGTAGTGGACCACCTCAACGAGACGAATGTGGCCATGGTGAAGGACGCAGGTGCCTGGATGGGGTTCTCCATTTACCCGGATACAAAAATGGACGAGGAACGCCTGGTCGCAATCCTCCGCGAGTACGGAACCGAGAAAGTCCTGGTCAACTCCGCTGCAGACTGGGGCAAATCCGATCCGCTCAAGACGGTGAGCACAGCGAAGGCCATGCTCGCGGGCGGTTTCTCGGCGGACGACGTCGACCGTGTCCTTTGGCAGAATCCGGTGGACTTCTACGGTCAAAGCGGTGCGTTGATCCTGGACCCGATCCCCGGCTTCGACGGAGAGGAACTCGGGGGAGCCGGAGCCACCTTCGAAGGCAACTCGCTGCTGCGGGGGGTCCGGGCCTGATGCAGCTTTCCTACTGCACCAACGTGCATCCGGCCGAAGACCTTGACGGGGTAATCCGGCAGCTCCGCGAATACGCGGGTCCGATCCGCCGCCGCACCGGGCTGGAAGTCCTGGGCGTGGGGCTGTGGCTGCCTGCAGTGCTGGCAAGCCGTTTGGCGGGCAGTGATGCCGACCTGGCGCTGCTTCGGGAGGTCCTGTCCGAGCAGGGGCTGCAAATCCATACCCTTAATGCCTTTCCCTACGGCGGGTTCCACAACGACGTGGTCAAGACAGACGTGTACCTCCCCACCTGGGCTCAGCGCGAGCGGCTCCAGTACACGCTGGATTGCGCCAACGTCCTCGCCGCACTGCTTCCCGACGGCGTTCCCGGGTCTATTTCCACGCTGCCGTTGGCCTGGCGTGATCCATGGACGGACGACGACGACGAGGCGGCCACCGTTGCGTTCGCGGCGCTGTCCGCAGCCCTGAGAACGCTCAAGGAGTGCACCGGGAAGACGGTCCGGATAGCGGTGGAGCCGGAGCCGGGGTGCGTTCTGGACACGGTCTCGGACGTTACAGTCTGGCTGGCAGCAGGAATTCCCAGGGGCATCGATCCCGATTTCATCGGCCTGTGCATAGACACCTGCCATCTGGCCGTATCTTTTGCGAACCCGGCTGCGGCAGTTCGCGGTGTCGGCGCAGCAGGCCTGCGAATCGTGAAGGTCCAGGCATCGGCCGCATTGCACGTAGCCGGGCCCTCGGGACCGGCCGCCCGCCATGCACTCGAAGCCTTCGCGGAACCTCGGTACCTTCACCAGGTCCGGGAACTGGAAAGCGATGGAACCGTCCTGACGGCAGATGACCTGCCGCAAGCCCTGGGCGAGCTGCCGGGCAGGGGTCCTTGGAGAGTCCATTTCCACATGCCGCTGCACTTGGTACCGGCGCAGCCACTGGAGACGACGGCGGATGTACTCGAAGCCGCTGTGGCTGAAGTCAGCACGCTGCCGTATGCCCGGGACGTGCACTTGGACATAGAGACCTACACCTGGAGCGTCCTGCCCGGAAGACACACCGACCTCGTCGAAGGGATAGCCGGGGAGATCGCCTGGGCGGAATCCCACCTGCTGGCTCCCGCTCCGTCCTGACACCGGAGCGTTGCCCAACACCTAAGGAGAGCCTTGAAACCGGTACTGCTGCTCGACATCGTGGGACTCACGGGACAGTCGCTGCGGGATATGCCCAACTTGTCCAAACTCGCTGCTGTCGGCTGGTCTTCGGAACTGGCCACCGTCCTTCCGGCTGTCACCTGCACTGTCCAGTCCACCATGCTCACCGGCCTGCCGCCGTCTGAACACGGGATTGTTGGCAACGGCTGGTATTTCCGTGAACTGGGTGAGGTGTTCCTCTGGCGCCAGCACAACAAGCTGGTCAGCGGAGAGAAGATCTGGGAGAGCGCCCGCCGCAAGGAACCGGACTACCGTGCGGGCAACGTCTGCTGGTGGTACGCGATGGGCATGTCGACGGATCTGACGGTGACTCCCCGTCCGATCTACCACGCAGACGGCAGGAAATCGCCCGACGCGTACATCCGTCCCCCGGCACTGCATGATGAGCTGGTGTCCAGGTTCGGTGAGTTTCCGCTGTTCCAATACTGGGGACCGACAGCGGCCATTGCCTCGACGCAATGGATTGCCGAGTCGACAAGACACATCATGCGGACGCAGGCGCCTGATCTCCTCATGGCGTACCTGCCGCACCTCGATTACGATCTGCAGCGCTTTGGGCCCAGCCATCCGCGGGCAGCCGGCGCAGCTGCCGAACTCGACGCCGCGCTGGTTCCGCTGCTGCAGGAGGCCCAGTCCCGCGGCTACGCGGTAATTGCCGTAGCGGAGTACGGCATTGAAGAGGCGAACCTTCCGGTGGACATCAACCGCGTCCTGCGCCGGGAAGGCCTGCTGGAGGTCTATGTGCAGGACGGGAAGGAGCAACTGGATACCTGGACATCCCGGGCCTTTGCAGTTGCAGACCACCAGGTGGCGCATGTCTACGTTGCTGACCCCGCCGACGTCGCCCGGACAGCGGAAATACTCAGGGAAACCAGGGGAGTTGACGAAGTACTGGATCGGAGCACCCAGGCGAAGTACGGACTGGACCACGAGCGGTCCGGCGAGCTCGTGGTGATTGCCGAACCCGGAGCATGGTTCACCTACTATTTCTGGCTCGATGACTCCCGTGCGCCCGAGTACGCCCGCGGGGTGGATATCCACAGAAAGCCCGGGTACGACCCGAGCGAACTCTTCTTCAACCCTGCGGACAAACTGGCAAAGGCCAAGGCCGGCCTGAACCTGGTGCGAAAAAAGGCGGGACTGCGCTACGCCATGAGCACGGTGCCCCTCGACGCCAGCCACGTGCGTGGTACCCACGGCAGGCTTCCCGGATCCCGGGAAAGCACTCCGCTGGTTATCTCCTCCGAGCCGGGGATGCCTCCGTTTGCCGAAGAACTGATCCGCCTCGGAAAACCGATTCCGGCAGCGGCGGTGAAGTCGCTCGTCCTGCAGGCCCAGGGGCTTCCGGAGTGACCCTCACCTGACTTTTGTTTCTTGAACAACAAAATACTAACGGGCCCTGCAAGCCCCGTGGGGCCATCTCTGTGCGCCTCTGTTTCGCAGGAGTCCAAAAAAGTTTTTAGATAGGGGGGCTTTGTTTTTTCAAACCACTAGCGGTTCCCCAAGGCCTCAATTAGCGTTCTATCTGACCTGACACCGACTGGTCCGGGTCCTCAATGGCGAGAAGAGAGAGAGCGATGACAGTCAAAAGACGCGGGTTAGCGCAATCACCCGGGCATCAGGCGGATGCCAAAACTTCAGCCAGGCGTTCACGGCGGGCCGGTGCAGCACTTGCATTGGCCGCGCTGATGGCCGTATCCCTCGCGGCAGTTCCGGCGCAGGCTAAACCGAAGCCCGGAGTGCCCCAACTGGCTCCGCATGACTCGGCATTCCAGAAAGTAACACTCAACGACAACCCGGGCGAACCGGTTGACCTTGCCGTGCTGCCCAACAGCGACGTGCTGCACACGACCCGTCAGGGCGAGGTCTGGCTAAACGATGCGGAAACGGGGCTGAATACCCTGGCGGCGACAGTCGACGTGTACGAGCACGACGAAGAGGGTCTGCAAAGCATCGCCATTGACCCGAACTTCGGCAAAAAGGGCAACAACTGGGTTTACATGTACTACTCCCCGCCCCTGGACACGCCGATCGATGACCCCGCTACACCGGGCGTTAACGAAGGCGATGCCCCAGCCACGGGTACAGCCGCAGACTTTGAGCCCTTCAAGGGCTACCTCCAGCTCTCACGGTTCAAGTTCGATGGAAGCACTGTGGACATGAACAGCGAACAGCGGATGCTGCAGGTGCCCGTGGACCGCGGCATGTGCTGCCACGTCGGTGGAGACATTGTTTTCGACGCCAAGGGCAACCTTTACCTGTCCACCGGCGATGACACCAATCCCTTCTCCTCCGACGGCTACACTCCCATCGACGAACGCCCTGACAGCAACCCGGTGTTCGATGCACAGCGTTCCTCGGCCAACACAAACGACCTCCGCGGCAAGGTCCTTCGGATAACCCCCACCAAAGACGGCGGCTACACCATTCCCAGGGGGAACCTCTTCGCTCCGGGGACACCACTCACGCGTCCCGAGATCTACGTGATGGGACTGCGCAACCCCTTCCGCATTGAACTGAACCGGAAGACCGGCGAGTTGTTCCTCGGGGACTATTCTCCCGACGCAGGTGCTGCCAATCCGCTCCGCGGGCCGGCAGGAACAGGCAAATGGGCTGTTGTCACTGAACCGTCCAACTACGGGTGGCCCTACTGTGCCACCGCTGAGCTCCCTTACGTGGACTACGATTTCGCCACCGGCACCTCCGGCGAGACCTTCAACTGTGCAGCGCCCGTCAATGAGTCGCCCAACAACACGGGCATGCGGGAACTGCCTCCGGTGGCCCAGCCCGAGGCCTGGTACTCCTACGGCCCCTCGGCGGAATTCCCGGAACTCGAGACCGGGGGAATCGGCCCGATGGCCGGTCCGGTTTACCACTTCGACAAGAAGGCAACCAAGGGCAAGGCGCCCGTGGCCTGGCCTGAGTACTACAACGGAAAGTCCTTCCTGTACGAATGGACCCGTGACTACATCAAGGCCATGACCATGAAGAAGGGCGAGCTGGTATCCATCGAAAATGTTGTCGATTCACTCATCGTGGACAACCCCATGGATATGGAGTTCGGGCCCAACGGTGCGCTCTACGTTCTGGAATACGGCGACGGGTACTTTGGCGAGAACCCGGATGCCCAGCTGTCCCGCATTGATTTCATTGGCCAGGGCGGGAACCACACTCCGGTTGCTGTGGCATCCGGCACTCCCACTGTGGGCTTGTCACCGCTGACGGTCCGGTTCTCCAGCGCCGGCACAACCGACGCCGACGGGGACAGGCTGCGCTACGAATGGGATTTCAACTCCGACGGAAGGGTGGACTCGAGGCTGCCGAACCCCACGTTCACCTATGAACAAATCGGGACCTATACGGCCAGCCTCCGGGTGACCGACCAGGGCGGCAAGCACCGGGGCAAGTCCTCCTCCGCGGAGGTCTTTATTGAAGTGGGCAACCAGGCTCCGGTGGTGGAGTTCGTGACTCCGGTGGCCGGCCAGACCTTCCAGTTCGGTGACACGGTCAGCTACGAAGTGCGCGTGACGGATGACCAGCCGGTTGACTGCTCGCGTGTCCAGGTCACCTACATCCTGGGCCACGACAGCCACGGTCACCCGCAGACAACCACAACCGGATGCACCGGCAGCATTACCACCACGGTGCCTGGAGGGCATGATCCCGCCACCGACAACCTGTCGGGCGTATTCAGTGCTTCCTACACCGATGACGGCGACGCCGGCACAGATCCGCTGACCGGAACTGCGGAAGTAGTACTGGTTCCGTCCAGCTAGGAACGAGCAAAAGGAAAGGACCCTGTGCCGGGAGACCGGCACAGGGTCCTTCTCCATGAATCCCTATTCGTCGGCAGGCCGTTGGAGGAAACCTGCCGGGTCTGATAGAAGCGGCTCAAAAACCAGCTCCGCGGCACCTATGAGGATGGGGTCGTCCCCCAGCGGGGCAAGTTCGATTCTCACGTCTTTCCAGGGTCCACGGGTTCCGCAGTCCGCGAGGGCTTCCTCCAAAGCGCCGGGTGCAGCGCGCACCAGGATGCGGAGGAACCCGCCCAGGACAATAACCGAGGGGTTGAGGAGGCTCATCACCGTTTTCAGTCCCACGGCCAGCAAACCGATCTGGTGGGCGATGACGGCGCGGAGCTTATCGTTGGCGGACCCGTCCTGAAGCTTCTCCAGGAGGACTTCCTCAAGGTTTTCGATTTCCCCGGAGGGCAGTCCAACTGCCTCGATCAGGGCAGCCCGGGTGACCTCGGCTTCCAGGCAGCCGGAGGAACCGCAGGTACAGGAGGTGCCGCCGGTACGTACGTGCGTGTGGCCCAGCTGCCCGGCAAACCCTGCCGCCCCCCGGATCAGGCGTCCGTCACTGATGACACCCCCGCCGATGCCGCTGGCACCGCCGTAGAGATACACCAGGTCGGCCACGCCCCGCCCGGCACCAAACGCGGCCTGGGCGCGGGCCCCCACAACGGCGTCGTTCGCTGTGAACACCGGCAGTCCCAGCGCTTCCCCAAGACGGGAGCTCAGCGGCTCGTCCTGCCAGCCCAGGTGGGGCGCTTCGATGACCGTTCCGTCGTCGGGCCGCACGAGCCCGGGGATTGCCAGGCCCACGCCCATGACCCGGTGACCTGCGGGAAGGGAAGTACGCATGCCCGAATAGACGGCGGTCACGATGTTGACCACCTCAACGCCGGACGGTGCCCGGACCGTGTGGAACCGGACAGTGTTAACTATGTGGCCGCCCAGGGAAACCAGGGCCACGCTTACGACGTCGACGTCCGGGTTGACAACCAGGGCCAGTGCGGCGGGGCTGGGGTCGATCTTGATGCTCGGACGGCCGTGCAGCTGTGCCGTATCCAAGTCGCTCTCCACTGCCAGGCCCAGCTGGGAAAGCTCGGCGACCAGTGCTGCGATCGTGGACCGGTTGAGCCCGGTTGTCCGGGTGAGCTGGGCACGGGATATGCCAGCCGTGGAGTGCACGAGCCGCAGGACGGTGGAGAGGTTGTGCTGGCGGCTCGAATCCCGGTTGCTGCCCGGATGCGTGCGGGCGGTGGCAGACATATTCTTCCCCCGTAGTAGGTCCTTCTGGCGGACGGGCCAGAACCGGACTAGTTTCCCATAGTAAACGTGCTCCGGAGCATCACCCGCGGAAAGCGGGATCAGACGGAGTGGAGCTCGGCAATGAGGGAATACAAGAGTCTTTCCAAGCTCTCGGCAAGCCCAGCGGGAATCTCTTCCCCAAGTTGTTTCACTGCGGCGTGTGCATGTTCGGATGCCAGGTGGACAGCGTGCTCCCGTGCCCCGCACTCCGCCAGCAGGTGACGGATCCGTCCAGCCTCTGCGGCCGTCAGTTCCCCTGATCCCACAAGCTGTGAAATCTCTTTCCACTGCGGCTTAGTGGCTGCATAGGAGAGCAGGACGGTCCGTTTGCCTTCCCGGAGGTCTCCGATGTTTGTCTTCCCCGTGTCCGCTTCGTCACCGAATGTCCCGCGAACGTCATCGGCAATCTGGTAGGCAATTCCGGCATCCCGTCCGAAGGCAGCGAGTCTTGCGGCAACGGAGGCTGTGGCCCCTGCCAGCACGGCGCCGGCTTGAAGCGGTGCCTCAAAGGAGTAGACAGCGGTCTTCCGGCGGGCCACCGTCCGAACCTCCTCGGGGGAGGGCATCTGAACCGCCCGGGCGAACTCAGTATCAAGGAGTTCGCCCCCGATGGAAGAGAACACGGCGTGGTCCAGTATGCGGTTCAGCTGCTGACGCACCTCCCCGCTCGCTTCAACCGCTTCGTGGAGGCGGTAGGCCCCGGCCAGGGACAGGTCCCCAGCCAGCAGTCCGGCAGCCATGCCGGCGTGCTGTGCGGCCTCCGCGGACGCGCCCGCACGCCGGGCCTTGTTGGCGTAGTGCCCCGAGACATTGGGAACCCCGTGCCTCGTGGTGTCCCGGTCAATCACATCGTCATGGATGAGGAACGCGTTGTGGAGGAGTTCATAGACCGCGCCGAGCCTGGCCGCCGCAGCGGGCTCGGGTCCGCCCAGTTGGCGGTAGGCGAGCATGAGCAGGCGCGGACGAAAGCGTTTTCCGCCGGCTGCGTTCCGTTCGATCGCTTCCCACAGGCTGAGGTAGGTCGGATGGACGGAGACAGCCCGCAGCTTGGCATCCGTAAAGAAATGGTCCAGTACGTCTTCGACCAGTCCCAGCTCAGCATCGGATTCCAAGGTGTACTCCGCGTCAAGGAATTTCACTATGCGCCCTCTGCTTCGTCAGTGATGCCCGGCCGTGCCTGCCGCTGCCTCGGGACGGTTAGCCGCCCCGTTTGGATGGCCGCTTGGTAGCGAAGCGCTGCTGCAGCAGGACCGCGACGACGATGATCGTGCCCTTGACGATGGCCTGGACGGAAGTGTCCAGGTTGTTCTGCGTGAAGATGTTGGTGAGGGTGGCGAAGATCAGCACACCCAGGACGGTGCCCATGATCGTGCCGCGGCCGCCCGCCAGCAGCGTTCCGCCCACAACGACGGCGGCAATCGCATCGAGTTCCAACAGCGTGCCGTGGGTCGAGGTGCCGGCCGTTGTTCGTCCAAGCATCATGACTGCGCCGATGCCGGCGAAAAGTCCGGACAGGACGTACAGCGCTACCAGGTGCCGCTTGACCTTGATGCCGGCAAGCCGGGCGGCTTCGCGGTTGCCGCCGATTGCAACGGTCCGGCGGCCGAAGGTGGTGCGGTTCAAGAGGAACCAGCCCACGGCAGCGGCCAGGATGAAGATCCAAACGAGTACTGGAATGCCCAGGAATTCACCGCGCATGGCCCTGGCAAAGTCCCGATTGGTAACGATCTGCGTGCTGCGGCCGGAGATAAGTTCCGCGAGTCCCCGTGCCCCCACCAGCGTCGCGAGCGTCGCGATGAAGGCAACAACGTTTCCGTAGGCGATCACCACGCCGTTTAACAGTCCGACTCCCGCACCGACTGCAAGAGCCACCAAAACCATCAGCAGCCACGATGACTGCGTTGCCGCGAGCTGCACACTCGTCAGGCTGGCGACCACGGTAGCCAGCCCCAGGACCGAACCCACGGATAAGTCGATCCCACCGGCCGTGATGACAAAAGTGACGCCAATGCTAACGACGCCAAGTATGGAGGCGTACCGCAGGATGGTGAGCAGGTTCTCCACGTTCAGGAACCTGTCGCCGCTGGTGACGGCGCCTACGATGACGAGCAGTGCCAGGGCGACGACCAGACCAAGGCTGCGTCCCGCCGATCCGCCGAGGGCCTTTTTCAGCGGATCGGTCCTGGCGGAACTGCCGCCGGGCGGGGTGTTGGTCGGATCAGCGACCGTGGTGTTTGGCTCGCTCACGCGGCACTTCCCTTCATAATGAGATCGAGCACGCCATGCTCGTCAATGTCGCTTGGGTTGGTTTCCGCCAGGACGTTGCCGTCGTCGATGACCAGCACCTTGTCAGCGAGTCCCAGCACTTCTTCGATTTCGCTGGAGACGACGATGATGGCCGTTCCGTCCCCGGCGAGCCTGCGAATCAGGTTGTAGATCTCCGCGCGGGCGCCGACGTCGACGCCCCGGGTCGGTTCATCGAGCAGCAGTACCGGGGTTCCATGGACAACCCATCGGGCCAGCAGGATCTTTTGCTGGTTGCCGCCCGAAAGGGTGCGGGTGGGGCGGTCAGGATCAGCCGGGCGCAGTTCCAAGGCGGCGATTTGGTCCCGGGCAGCGTCGCGTTCAGCCTTTTCGTTGAGGTAGCCGGCACGCGCAAACCGTTCGAACGTGGACAGCGTGACGTTCTTGAACAGCGGCTCATCAAGGATGAGTCCCTGGCTTTTCCGCTCTTCCGGGGAGAGGCCGATTCCGGCGTTGACGGCGGCGGGCACTGAACCGGGGCGGAGGCGTTTGCCGTTCACCGAGATTCTCCCGGAGGTAGGTTTCCGGACGCCGCAGATGGTTTCAAGGATCTCAGAACGCTTGGATCCGACCAGCCCCGCGAGGCCCAGGATTTCTCCTGCCCTGATTTTGAAACTGACCTTCCGGAACTCTCCCTGCAGCACAAGGTCTTCGACGTCGAGCACAACCGGGGCATCCGGGGAAATGGGCTTTCTTGGCGGAAAGACGTTCTCCACGTCCCGCCCGGTCATCAGCCGGACCAGCTCCGACCGCGAAGTCTCCGTGACCTTGAGGCCGCTGGCGGTGCTCTTGCCGTCCTTGAGTACGGAGATCCGGTCACCGATCTGGCGTATCTCCTCGAGCCGGTGGGAGATATAGACCACGGCGATGCCCTGCGCGGTGAGCTCCCGGATCACGCGGAAGAGATTCGCCACTTCACCGGAATCGAGGATGGCGCTGGGTTCGTCCATGATGATGAGCTTGGTGTCGCGGGACAGTGCCCGCGCCAGGCTGACAATCTGCTTGTTGGCAGCGGACAGGGATCCGACCTCGGCTGAGGGCGAGAGCCTGCTGTGCCCGAGCCGCTTCAGCAGAGCCCGGGTTAGTGCGTGGGCCTTCCTGACGCGCAGGATCCCTGCGCTCGCGTTCTCGTGTCCCAGGAAGATGTTCTCCGTCACCGTGAGGCCGTCCACGACGTCCAGCTCCTGGTACATGGTCGCGATGCCCAGGGCCAGTGCTTCGGTGGGATGGGGGAGGGAGACTTCCTGGCCCTCCCAGAGGATCACCCCGCCGTCGGGCTCATGCACCCCGGAGAGGGCCTTGATCAGAGTGGACTTGCCGGCGCCGTTTTGGCCCATCACGCAATGGACCTCTCCGGGCCGCACCTGCAGGTTCACACCCTTGAGTACCTGGACAGTGCCGAACTGCTTCGAGAGGCCGCGCACCTCGAGCAAAGGGGGCTGATCTTCATCGAACATGTGAGGAACCTAACACATTATGTCGGCGGTCGGTATAAGGTCGTCGATTATTTTCAATCTTCTGTTATTGTGATGCGAATCACGCAAAAGTTGCGGCTTTCAGTGGTGGTCATGTTCCTGGCGAAGACGCACTTACTCAATGAGGAGACCCAGATGCCTGCAGTTCTGAAGAAACGGAAAATGCTCATCCCCGTCGGCGCCTTCCTTGCAGTGGGCGCCCTGGTCACGGGGTGCACACCCGGGGACGAGGGCGGAGACAGCCAGCCCTCGAATGCCTCGGTTGAGGGCAACGAGGCCGAGGGCGATACGGTTGTCATCGGCTTCTCAGGCCCGGCAGCAGACCACGGCTGGCTTGGCGCCATCAACAGTGCTGCCCTCGCGGCAGCGGAGGACCTTCCGGACGTCGAGCTGCGGGTTGCGGAAGGCACTAACGACGCCAACCTGCAGATCAGCCAGGTGGAACAGTTCATCAACGACGGCGTTGATGCCATTGTGCTGCTGCCGACCGACGGCGCTGCGCTGACCCAGGTGGCGACCCAGGCCACCGAGGCTGGCATTCCCGTCATCAACGTTGACCGTGAGTTCTCCAGTCCTACAGCTGCCCGGGCCACCGTGCTGGGAGATAACTACGGCATGGGCGTCAGCGCCGGAAACTATATCTGCGAGAAGCTCGGCGGGAATAACGACGCCGTCGTTGCGGAAATTGCCGGAGTCGACTCCCTGCCGCTGACCCAGGACCGCAGCCGGGGCTTCGCGGACGCCCTCGAATCCTGTGGCCTGGAGGTCAGCAACCGGGTGGCGGCAGACTTCACCGTCCAGGGCGGGGAAGCGACCACGTCACAGCTGCTCTCGGCAGCCCCGAAGATCGATGCCATCTGGAACCACGATGACGATCAGGGCATCGGCGTGCTGGCGGCGATCGACAACGCCGGCCGTGACGAGTTCTTTATGGTCGGCGGTGCCGGATCGGCCAACGCCATGCGGGAGATCCAGTCCGGGGAAAGCGTCCTGGAAGCCACGGTGATCTACCCCTCCACCCAGGCAGCGGACGGAATCCGCCTGGCCCGGCTGATCGCGCAGGACAAGGCGATGAGCGACCTGGTTGAGGTCGAGGTCCCGAAGCGCATTGTCCTGAACGCCCCGGTAGTCACTCAGGAGAACGTCGAGCAGTACCTGCCGACCGCCTTCGAATCCTAGAACCGAGATGCGGGGCGCCCGATCGGTCCGGGCGTCCCGCTCCCGCTGAGCATTTCAACCGCCGGAAGAGGAATCATGCTGAACGACGTATCACCCCTGAGAGTTGCCATGATCGGCCACGGATTCATGGGTGCTGCCCATTCGCAGGGATGGCGGGTTGCACCCCGGTTTTTTGACCTTTCCGGCCGTCCCGAGATGGCCCTGCTGGTGGGGCGCGACTCTGAACGGACTGAAGCAGCTGCCCGGAAATGGGGGTGGGAGCAAACGGAGACTGACTGGCGCGCCGCCGTGGCGCGGGATGACATCGACGTCGTAGACATCGTCACCCCCGGAGCATCCCACGCCGAGATCGCCATCGCTGCCCTCGAAGCGGGCAAGCACGTGCTCTGCGAGAAACCGCTGGCCAACACCCTGGACGAGGCAGAAGCCATGGCGGCAGCCGCGGAAGGCGCGCCCGGCAGGGCGATGGTTGGCTTCACCTACCGCAGGGTTCCGGCGGCGTCCTTCGCCAGAGACCTGGTGCAGTCCGGCGCCATCGGCGAGATCCGGCAGGTACGCGCCGTCTACCTCCAGGACTGGTTGGTTGACCCTGAAGCTCCGCTGACCTGGCGGCTGCAGAAGGACGCCGCCGGTTCCGGAGCGCTGGGCGATCTGGGCGCCCACGCCGTCGACCTGGCGCAGTTCATCACCGGCCAGAAGATCACCGCGGTCAGCGGCACGCTCAATACCTTTGTCCATGAACGTCCCCTGTTGGGAGAGGCTTCGGGGCTGGCCGGGACGGGAACCGAGGAAAGGGGTCCGGTCACCGTGGACGATCTGGCCCTCTTTCACAGCCGGTTCGACGGCGGCGCAATCGGCTCCTTCGAAGCGACCCGCATGTCTACCGGCCGGAAGAACGCCCTTCGGGTGGAGGTTGCCGGCTCGCTCGGCGCCGTCAGCTTCGACCTGGAAAAGATGAACTCCCTGGGCTTCTACGACGCGGGGGCTCCGGCCACCCGCCGGGGATTCACGGACATCATGGTCACCGAACCCGAACATCCGTACATGTCGGCGTGGTGGCCCACCGGACACATGCTGGGCTATGAACACGGCTTCACACACCAGGTGAGGGACTTCGTGGAAGCCATAGCCGAAGGGCGCCAGCCGGAACCGTCCTTCGCCGACGGACTGCAGGTGCAGAAGGTCCTCAGCGGAGTCGAACGCAGCGCGGACAACGAGAGTACCTGGACCAAAACCGAAAGCTGACCAGGCCCGGACACAGCTGTCCGGCCCAACACCGAGGAGAAATTCCATGGCACGAAATTTCACCCTTTTTACCGGGCAGTGGGCGGACCTTCCGTTCGAGGAAGTCGCCCGGCTGGCCTCCTCCTGGGGCTATGACGGGCTGGAGATCACCGTCGCCGGAGACCATCTGGACGCCTCGCGCTGGGACGACGAGGATTACGTCGCCGGAAAACTCGAACTGCTGGAGAAGTACAACCTCAAGGTCTGGACCATCTCCAACCACCTCAAGGGCCAGGCGATCTGTGACGACCCCATCGACTTCCGCCACAAGGCAATCGTGGGCTCGCAGGTCTGGGGCGACGGCGACCCGGAAGGCGTGCGGCAGCGGGCAGCGGAGGATATGAAAAACACGGCACGGTTGGCGCGTGCCCTCGGTGTGAACACCGTGGTCGGCTTCACCGGCTCCTCCATCTGGCAGTACGTGGCCATGTTCCCGCCGGTCCCGCAGAGTGTGATCGACGCCGGCTACCAGGACTTCGCGGACCGCTGGAACCCCATCCTGGACGTCTTCGACGAATGCGGCGTCCGGTTTGCCCACGAGGTCCACCCCTCGGAAATCGCGTACGACTACTGGACTACCAAGCGCACTCTGGAAGCGATAGACCACCGGCCGGCCTTCGGGCTGAACTGGGATCCCAGCCACTTCATGTGGCAGGGCATCGATCCCGTGGGCTTCATCCATGACTTCAAGGACCGGATCTACCACGTGGACTGCAAGGACACCCTGCTGAACCTCAGCGGACAACGGACGGTGCTTGGTTCCCACCTGCCCTGGGGCGACCCCCGGCGCGGCTGGGACTTTGTCTCCGCCGGGAGGGGAAGTGTTCCCTGGGAGGCGAGCTTCCGCGCCCTGGCGGCCATCGGCTACGACGGACCCATCTCCGTGGAGTGGGAAGACGCATCGATGGACCGCCTGCACGGGGCGCCCGAAGCGCTGGAGACGCTGCGCGCATTCGACTACCCGGCGCCGTCGGCCTCCTTCGATGCCGCGTTCGGCACCGGGGACTAACGACGCCGGTTGCCGGACTTAGGTCCAGCGCCGCAAGGGGTTTCCGACCTCCGGCTGGGCACGCTCCCGTTCAGGTTGCGCGGCCCAGCGGACGGCGTTGGCAATGACCCGCTGGATGCCGGGGTGGTGGTAGATCGGATAGTCCTGGTCGCCGGGGCTGAAGTAGAAGATCCGTCCGTGGCCGCGGGTGAAGGTCAGGCCTGAGCGGAACACCTCTCCGCCCTCGAAGTTGCTGATGAACACCAGGTCATCCGGCTCGGGAACGTCGAAGAGCTCCCCGTACATTTCGCTGCGCTCCAGATGAAGGGGATTGGGCACGCCGTCCGCGATCGGGTGGGAGGGCTTAACGGTCCAGACCAGCTCGCGTTCGCCGTCGTTCCGCCACTGAAGCGAGCAGGTGGTGCCCATCAGTTTGGTGAAGATCTTCGAGAAATGCCCGGAGTGCAGGACGATCAGGCCCATGCCGCCCAGGACATGCCGGTGCACCCGCTCAACGACCTCGTTGGAGACTTCGTCGTGGGCTTTGTGCCCCCACCAGAGGAGGACGTCCGTGGCGGCAAGCCTCTCCTCGTCGAGTCCGTGCCCGGGATCAGCCAGGACGGCGGTGGACACCTCAGATCCCGGGAAGAAGCCTGCAAGGAAGTCCGCCACCGCGCCGTGGATCCCGGCAGGATAGTCCTCGGCCATGGAGGCGGGCTGGTTGCTGGCCTCATGAACACCTTCGTTCCAGACCAGCACCCGCAGCTTGTCCTCAAACTGGTCCGGGGTTTCAGGGGACTGCATCAGACATCCACCTCCCGCTGTTCGGCGGCAGAGCGGTAACAGGCATCGATGACCCGTGCCCGGCTCAGCGCCAGGGACCCGTCATGGGCGCCCCACACCTCGGGGCCGCCCCGCACGGCAGCCAGGAAATCATCGATGACGGCCTGGTGGCCGGCGCCGGCCTTCACCTCGGGTGACCAGTCGGCATTGCGGCCGTCCTTCTCAGCAAACACCCGCAGGTCAGCCACGGGATTCTTGGACGCTCCCAGTGCATGCAGCCGTGCGCCGCCCTCAGTCCCGTAGACCTGGAAGTCCAGCAGGTCATCCTGTTCCCGGTAGGCGGCCCAGCCGGCTTCGAGCACCAGGGTCCCTCCTCCTTCCAGCCGGACGAACGCGCTGGCAAAGTCCTCCACTTCGAATGCCGACTGGGTTGCCATGGCCGAATACCGTTCGTCGCCGCCGCGGCCGTGGGGTCCCAGTTCGGAGTAGGTTGCCGCGGAAACGGACAGGACCTTGGGTTCACCGAGCAGGTGGAGGGCGTAGTCCAGGACGTGGACGCCCAGGTCAACCAGGGGCCCGCCGCCGGACATTTCCCGGTTGGTGAACCAGCTGCCGAGCATGGGAATCCCGGCCCGGCGCAGCCACGATGCCTTCGCGTAGTACGGCCGTCCCAGGTCCCCGGCTTCGATGATGCGGCGCAGGGTGCTGATGTCTCCGCGCCTGCGGTGGTTGAACGCGACGTCGAGCACCCGCCCTGCCCGCCGGGCGGCGTCGACCATGTCCTGTCCTTCCACGGCGTTCCGTGCCAGCGGTTTCTCGCTCAGGACATGCAGCCCGCGGTCCAGGGCCGCAACGGCGATCGGGGCGTGGAGGAAAGTGGGCACGGCAACGCTGACCGCGTCCAGTTCCTCCAGCGCCACCAAGTCCTGCCAGTCGGTGAAGGCGTGAGGCACGCCGTGCTGTTCCTGGAGCTCGCGGCGAAGGCCCTCCTCCAGCCCGGCCAGGGCAACGACCTCCACGCCGGGCGCACGGGAGTACGCGTCGAGGTGCTGCTGCCCTGCCCAGCCGAGCCCGATCACCCCAACTTTCAGGGGCGGTTCATGGGTGCCGTTGGTTGGCGCGTGGCTCACGGGCTGTCCTCCTGTGTTGCAGTTGATGTTCTATCCCTTGACCGCGCCGGCGGTAAGCCCGGAGACGATCCGTTTCTGGCAGACCAGCACCAGGATCACCAGCGGGATCGTGATGATGATCGAAGCGGCGCTGATGGTGCCCAGCGGCTGGTCGAACTCACTGGTTCCGCTGAAGAACGCAATGGCCACCGGAACCGGCCGTGCCTCCGGGGAGGACGTCAGGGTGACCGGCAGGAGGAACTCGTTCCACACGGAAATAAAGACCAGGATCGCGGTGGTCGCCAGGCCCGGCACCGCCAGCGGCAGAATCACCCGGTAGAAAGCCTGGAAGGGCGAAGCGCCGTCCATATAGGCGGACTCCTCCAGCTCACGCGGGATCTCCCGGAAGAAGGAGGTCAGGGTGTAGATGGCCAGGGGCAGGGCGAAGGTCAGCTTGGGAATGATGATGCCCAGCAGGGTGTCGTACAGCCCGATTTGGGTCCAGATGGAGAACAGCGGAGCCGCGATGGCGATGGCGGGGAAGGTAGTGACCGAAAGGATCAGCGCCAGCAGGAACGCCTTGCGCCGCATCCTCAGCCGCGCCAGGGCGTACGCGGCGAAGGACGCGAACACCATGGCAATGGCAGTCGCACTCACCGCGATGATGACCGAGTTCCGGATGGAGAGCAGGAAGTCGCCGTCCTGGAACACGGTCAGGTAGTTCGCGAGTGTGGGGGCGCTGGGGAAAAGTTCCCCGGAGCTGAGGGCACTGCCGGCCTTCAGCGACGTGTTGAGCAGCCAGTAGAAGGGAACCAGGGAGAACGCCATCACGGCGACCACCACCAGCCAGACGAACGGCCCGGGCCCGGCGTTCCGCGGCCTGCGTGCCTTCCCGGCAGGACGGGGGCGTGCTGCTGCCGGCGCTGCTGCCGTTTCCTGTGCCGTGCTCATTCTTTCTCCTCGGCTACCGCACGGATGTTGCCACCGGCGAATCGGATGTAGATCAGGGAGACCACCATGACCGTGATGAACGTGAGGATGGACAGAGCAGAGCCTTCACCGACCAGCCGGTTTTCCCGCAGCTCGCGGTAGGCCAGCATCGACATGGACTCGGTGCCGTTGGCGCCGCGGGTCAGGACGAACGGCAGGTCGAAGACCCGCAGTGCGTCCAGGGTCCGGAAGATCGCCGCCAGCACGATCGCCGGTTTCAGCAGGGGCAGGGTGATGTTCAGGAAGGTCTTCCACTTCCCGGCCCCGTCCAGTTCGGCTGCTTCGTACACATCCCCGGGAATGACCTGCAGCCCGGCAAGGACCAGCAGGGCAACGAACGGTGCGGTCTTCCAGACATCGGCCAGCACAATGACGGCCATGGCATAGCCGGGTTCACCCAGCCACACCACGTCCCCGCCGGGCAGGCCGAGGGCATCCAGGACGGTGGTCACCAGGCCCAGGTTGGGTTCGAACATGGTGCGCCAGGTGATGGCCGAGACCACCGTGAGGACCGCATAGGGAACCAGCACCACCGTCCGCAGCAGCGCCCTCCCGCGGAACGCCATGTTCAGCAGCAGGGCCAGGCCAATTCCCAGGACGATCTCCAGGCTCACCGAGAACGCGGTGAAAATGAACGTCTGGCCCATCGCCGTCCACCATTCCCCGCTGGTGAGCGCGCTGATGTAGTTGCCCAGCCCCACGAACCGCGAGAGCCCGGACTGGCGCAGGCTGTACTGGTTCATCGACAGCCAGATCGCGTAGGCGATCGGGAAGGCTGCCACCAGCGCCATGACGGTCAGCGCCGGTGCCACCATCTTCCGTGCCAGGCGGCGTTCCGCCTGGGTCCGGCCGGAGGGATTGTCCCGGCCGGAGGAGCGCTTTCCGGTTCCCTTCGCGGACGTTTTCCTGCCGGGTCCGGTGTCCCGGGGATGCGCCTCTATCCCGGCGGCCATGGCTAGAAGGTCTCCTGGGCGGCCTTGATCTGCTCAGCCATCCGCGTCACGGCCTCGTCGGCGCTCGCGTCGCCGGAGATCACCGAATAGGCGTTTTCATAAATGGCCTGGGAGATCTGCGGGTACACGGGCGACTTGGGCCGGGGCTTGGCACCCTCCACCGAATCGCGCAGCTGCTGTGCGAACGGCATCTTTTCCTGCACCGCGGGATCGTCGTAGGCCGCTTCATTGACCGGGGCCTGCGAATAGTCCGCGGCGACCCGCTTCTGCCAGTCGGGGGTGGTGGCGAAATTGATGAGGGCGACGGCGGCTTCCGGATTGTCCGAGAAGGCGTTGATCGCCAGGTTCCAGCCGCCGAGGACGCCGCTGGGGGTCCCGTCCTCGCCGAAGGCGGGCAGCGGCGCGACCTCAAAGGTCCCGGCGAGGGCGCTTTCATTCAGCAGCCGGTACACGTGCGGCCAGTTGCGCTGGTAGCCGTAGTCTCCGCTTTCAAAGGCCAGACGGGTGGCGTCCTCGTCATAGGTAAGGACGGACCGCGGGGCTGCGCCGTCTTCGAGGCCCTGTGCCATGAACTCCAGCACTTCCCGGGTTTCCGGTGAATCGACGGTGACGTTGCCGTCCTCGTCCAGGACTTCGCCGCCGGCGCTGTAGAGCAGTTCCAGGAAGTTCACGGTAAGGCCCTCATATTGCTGGGCCTGGTAGACGTACGCGTTTTCGGGAGCGGCGACTGCCTCCTCGTAGAGCTGCTGCCAGGACTCCGGGGCACTGACCTTCTCCGGCATGTAGTAGATGAGGCTGGCGTTGGTATAAAAGGGAGCGGCCCAGTACTTGTCCTCGAACAGGGCGGTTTCCAGGGTGGAGGGGATGGTGCCTTCCTCGTAGCCGCTCACCAGTTCCGTCTGGTCCATGACCCAGCCCTGGCTGGCGAACTCGCTGACCCAGGTGACGTCCATGAGGAAGAGGTCGCACTCCGTGGACTCTCCTTCCAGGCGCTGCACCATCTGGGTGCGTGACTGGTCCGAGTTGGCGCCAATCTCCACGTATTCGGCCTGGATGTCAGGATTCTGCTTGGTGAACTCCGCTACGGTTCCGCGGTTGATGCCGCTGGCGTCCTTGTGCCCGCAGAGCTTTACTTCTCCGCTGGCCCCGTCGGCCATGCCCGGGTTTACGGACTCGGTTTCGGCGGTTCCGACGTCGCCGCCGCCGCCGCATCCGGCCAGCACCATGGCGGCTGCTGCCAGCCCGGCACCAATCCGACGGGTCCGTGCGGTGCTGTTGCGTCCTCTGCTCACGTGCTGTCCTTCCGCGCTGTCGACGATGACAGCTGGCTTGGCCGGGAGCTTTCCCGGCGACTTGGCATCCCGTTCTGGCTTCACGTTCACCTCTTACCGCGCACGAGGTGGTGCCCACATTTGCGGAGGGTGCCTAAGCATGTCAATGCTTTTGGTGCGAAAAGAGCGCTGGAGGTGCGAATCATCAACTCTGGCCCCAGAAGTCACAGCCAGCACAACTTTTACTGCCGTCGGATGCGCGGCTGCCGTGTTCTGCCCCGCTGTATCCAGAAGCTAAAACCTCGGCTAGGCTCCCGGCGCATGGAGATCGTCGAATACCGCCCCCGCCCGGACCAGCTGGTTTACACCTTCGGCGGCGCGGAGCCGGTGATGCGGATCAAGCCGGGCACGGCCCTGAAGCTCTGGTCGGAGGACGCGTTCAACAACGCCCTGACCTCTGTGGAGGACCTGTCCAGCGAGAAAGTCGACCTCAACTTCGTGAACCCGCAGACCGGACCGTTCTATGTGGAGGGCGCCGAACCCGGGGACACCCTCGCGCTGCACATCGTCGAGCTGACCCCGGCCCGCAGCTACGGCGCCTCCGCCACGATTCCGTTCTTCGGCGGGCTCACCAGCACCGACCGCACCGCGTTCCTGCAGGACCCGCTCCCGGACACCACCTGGATTTACCACGTCGACTCCACCCGTTCCACCGTGGGTTTTCAGGCGAGGTTCGGAGACTTTGAGGTCGCGCTGCCGCTGGAACCCATGCTCGGCACAGTGGGGGTGGCCCCTCCCGGCGGCGAGGTCCGCTCCTCGCTGGTGCCCGAGCGTTTTGGCGGGAACATGGACGCCCCGGAGGTCAAGGCCGGCACCACGGTGTACCTCGGCGTGAACCAGTCCGGAGCGCTGTTCTCTATAGGCGACGGCCACTACCGGCAGGGCGAAGGCGAAGCCTGCGGCACCGCCGTCGAAGGTGCCATGCACTCCACCATCCTGGTGGAGCTGATCAAGGGCGGCGCCCCGGCCTGGCCGCGGCTGGAGAGCGACGGTGAGTGGATGGCCGTGGGGTCTTCCCGCCCGATGGAGGATTCCTGGCGGATCGGGCAGGTGGAGATGGTGCGCTGGTTCGGCGAGCTCTTCGGCCTGCACCAGATGGACGCCTACCAGCTGCTCACCCAGACCGCGCAGGCGCCGATCGCCAACGCCGTGGACGCGAACTACTCCGTGGTGGTCAAGGCCCGGAAATCCCTGTTCCCGAAGGCCGCCGCCTACGACGGCCTGCACGCCGACCTGCGCCGGCGCAGCGCAGAACTTCTCTAAACACTAGGAGCAGTCATGGATCTGCAGTTGAGCGGCAAGACGGCGCTGGTCACCGGCGGAACCCGGGGGATCGGGCGGGCGATCGTGGAGGCGTTCGCAGCGGAAGGGGCGAACGTTGCCTTCTGCGCCCGGGACGCCGCCGAAGTCGCTGCCACCGAAACGGCGCTCGCGGGCACCGGGGCAAAGGTTGAAGGCACCGTTCTGGATGTGGGCGACGGCGGCGCCGTGGCCGCCTGGGTCGATGCCGTTGCCGGCCGTTTCGGAGGGCTGGACGCGGTGGTCAGCAACGTCAGCGCGTTGGCGATCCCGGATTCTCCGGAATCCTGGGAGGCCAGCCTTAGGGTGGACGTGATGGGCACCGTGGCTCTGATGCAGGCGGCAATCCCGCACGTGGAGCGCAGCGAGTCGCCGTCGCTTGTGGCTATTTCCAGTGTCTCCGGCCGTGAGGTGGACTTCGCCTCCGGACCCTACGGCACAGCGAAGTCGGCACTGATCGGCTACATGGCCGGGCTCGCGTTCCAGCTGGCCGGCACCGGGATCCGGGCCAATACCGTCTCGCCCGGCAACACCTATTTCGACGGCGGCGTCTGGCAGGGGCTCGAAACGGGGGCTCCGGAGATGTTCACCGAGTCCCTGGCCCTGAACCCCACCGGCCGGATGGGCACGCCGCAGGAGGTGGCCGACGTCGTCGTCTTCGTCTCCAGCCCGCGTGCCTCACGGATGACCGGCGCGAATGTGCTGGTGGACGGCGGTCTGTCCCGCGGGATCCAGTTCTAGCCTGGCTGGTATCAGGCTGTCCGCTCCGTTTCGCTGCGCAGGATGCAGAACTCGTTGCCTTCCGGGTCGGCCAGGACCACCCAGCCCGTTCCGTCCGGACGCCGCTGGTCATCCACCTGTGTGGCGCCAATGGCCAGCAGGCGTTCGAGTTCCAGGTCCCGGCCGCCTACCTCCGACGGCTCAAGGTCCAGATGCACGCGGTTCTTGACCTGTTTGCTGTCCGGAACGGTGATGAAGAGCAGCCGCTGGGTGCCGTCGGGGGAGGAGATCATGCATTCGTCGTCACCGGGCTGGTTGGGATCGGCGGGGTCATCGTGGAAGTCGAGCACCTGGGCCCAGAATTTCGACTGGGCATAGGCGTCGAGGCTGTCGAAGGTCGTGTGGGAAATCGATACGGTCATGGCCGGAAGCATACGGCTGACCCGTCGGATTTCGCCTTGCGTGGGTGTGGAACGAGGCCGAGGAAGCATGCAGTTTCCCAGTCGCCGTTACAGAAGTTCGCTGGTGGGGTCACTTTGGTAACACGAGCCACGATGACTGGGAGAACTGGGCGGTCCGCCAAGCGGAGTGAGGCCCGTTCGGCTACAGCCGGCGAATCGAAACGTCCTGCACGTGGGCGGGGGAATGCTGCTCGACGACGGACCGGACGTAATCGATCGCGTCCTCGGTCACGCCGTCGTACAACTCTGCAAACGCCTCGCGGGCGGCACGCCGCGGCCAGTCGTCCGCCAGTAATCCCAGGGGCAGGTCCGGATCAAAGCGCGGGAAGCCGCGGAAGACGTTGACTACTTCTGTCCGGGCCCGCATCGACTCAGCCGGGGAAAGCTGGCCCTTGCGCATCCGGTCCAGCGGATCCTGGAGAATCGCGGTGAAGGACGTGTACAACTCACGGGCCAGGTCCAGGTCCCAGGCATCAACCGGGTTGCCGAAGCCGGTCCCCGCAGAAGAGACGCGGCCGCGAATCAGGGACGCCGATACCACTCCGAGCTTTTGGCAGAGGGCTATCGCCTGCTGTCCGTCGTCCCGGGGAGTGATCCACGCGCCGTCGTACAGCGGAGCGAACCACATCCATGACAGGCCCTTGCGCAGCTGCTGCCGTACGGCCCGCTGGTCCTCCGGGATGGAGAAGAGCAGGGTGGTCCAGTCGGGATCGGCAGGACCGTGGTCGGTGCCGAAGACCCGGATCACGGTGAACCCTTCAGTGAGCCGGCGCCGAGCCTTGTCCGACAGGGCATAGAAAGTCCGCCGTCCATCCTTGACGGTGGTTAGGCGGCCTTCCCGCGAGAGCCGGCTGAGCAGTGTCCGAGTGCCCGACGGGCTCACGTCCATGCCGGCCATCAGGTCCACGAGGGCACCCGAAGGAACCATGGCTCCCTCTTCCAGCCAGTACTCAGCCATGAGCGTGACCAGTACCCGGCGTCCACGGGGGCCTTCAGCCACGACGGATCGCAGGTCTTCCAGATTGCTCCACACAGCGCTCATAGTGCCATGTTTGCATCACTTATCGCGAACCGTTGACGAACGCACGAAATGTGCCATACATTGCGCATGTGATGAAGATTACATCGGCGCCTTCGAGTCCAGCCCGCCAATCTGCCGCCGCGGAGCATCCCGAGGTGCAGAGGGCCGTTGAAATCAGCCGGCTGACGAAACACTTTCGCCGGCAGGACGGCTCCACGGTGCCGGCCATCGACGGCGCTGACCTGAGCATCGAAAAGGGTGAGTTCGTGGTCCTGCTCGGGCCCAGCGGATGTGGAAAGACCACGCTGCTGCGGTCGGTTGCCGGCCTGGAGACCCCGGATTCCGGGCGGATCACCGTGGGCGGGACAACAGTGTTCGACGGCGCCACCGGCACCAACGTGGGTGCGGACCGGCGCGAGCTGAGCATGGTGTTCCAGTCCTACGCGCTCTGGCCGCATATGACCGCCGCGCGGAATGTCCGTTACCCGCTGGAGAACCAGCGCGGAGCGCGGCGCGACCGCTCCAGCATGAACCAGCGTGTCGAGGAGGCCCTCACCGCCGTCGGGATCGGGGACCTCGGCGGCCAGTACCCCAGCCAGCTCAGCGGCGGACAGCAGCAACGCGTCGCCCTGGCCCGTGCGCTGGTCAACAATTCCGACGTCGTCCTCTTTGACGAACCCCTGTCCAACGTGGACGCCAAGGTCCGCGAGACACTGCGCGTGGAGCTGCTGTCCATGCAGCGCAGGTTCGGGTTCACCGCCCTGTTCGTGACGCATGACCAGTCCGAAGCCATGGAACTGGCCACGCGAATCGCCGTCCTGGACAAGGGGCAGGTACAGCAGTTCGGCACACCGGATGAGGTGTATGCCCGGCCTGCCACCGAGTACGTGGCCAAGTTCATCGGCAACACCAATGAGCTGGAAGGAACGCGGACTGAAGGCGGCTACAGCACCTCCCTCGGGCTGGTCCGTACGTCCGCCGCGGCCGGGGAACGGGTATCCCTGCTGTTCCGGCCCGAACACGGGAAGCTCTTCGCCGAGCGGCCGGATATGGCCAGTGCACTGCCGGGCCGCGTCGTGGCAGTGCTGTTTATGGGCACCCACACCGAATTCCTTGTCCAAGCCGGTGAGACCCGAATGCGTATCTGGGTCAGCGGCCGTTCCACCGACTTCCGGGACGGAGACGAGGTCTGGGTTGGGCTGCGGGAACAGGACGTGATGGTCTTCCCCCGTGAAGGAGCGGAGCAGCAGGAGCCACAGGAAGAGCGGGCCTGATGAGCATCGAAACCACGGTCAAAGACGACCGGTCCCCAGTGGCGGAGCCCAGCCCGGGCCTGCCGCGGACCCGCCGGACCCTAGCCGCCCGGCTGCGCGGAATGAACAGTTTCGACACGGTCTCCCTGGTGCTGGCCGGTGTCCTGGTGGTGCTCGTCTGTTTCCCGCTGGTGCGGGTGGTTATCAACATGTTCTACAAGGACGGCCGCTTCACCCTCGAGGCCATCCAGCGCACCCTCGCCATCGAGGACCTGGGCAAGCTGATCATCGACACCGTTGTGGTTGTCATGGCCAGCTCACTGCTGGCCGTCGTTATCGGGTTCCTCCTCGCCTGGGCCAATACCCGCACGGACGCCAAGTTCGGCATCCTCAACGAGGTGTTTCCGTACCTGCCCTTCCTCCTGCCCCCGATCGCGGGAGCGGTGGGCTGGACCATGCTGCTGTCCCCGCAGGCCGGACTGCTTAACTCCTGGCTGCGGGACCTGCTGGGGCTGATAGGGATCCAGCTTGAATCAGGGCCCTTCGACATCAACTCCTGGTACGGGCTGATCCTCGTCTACACCTTCTATGCCGTGCCGTACGTCTACATGAACGTCTCCGCGGCCATGCAGAGCCTCGACTCGAGCCTCGAGGAGGCATCGCGGATCAGCGGAGCCAGCGCCCTGACCACCCTGCGCCGCGTCACCCTGCCGGCTCTGGCACCTGCCATCGGCGCCGGATTCCTGCTGTGCACATGGTTCGGGTTCGGCATGTTCTCCATCGCGCAGATCATCGGCACCCCGGCCGGCATTGACATGATCCCGGTCCGGATCGTCAAGCTCCTCACCTTCACCTATCCGCCGGACGAGGACCTGGCGATCGGGCTTTCCGCAATCGTGGTCCTCTTCGTCGGCCTGTCCTACTACGTGCAGTACCGCATCCTGAGGAACTCCCGCTTCAGCAGCATCGGCGGCAAGGGCACGCACCACACCGTGACCAAGCTGGGCATCTGGCGCCCGGTGGTCCGCGGCGCCGTGCTGCTCTACGTTGGCGTCTCGACCGTGCTGCCCATGTTTGCCCTGTTCATCGTGTCCCTTAACGGGTACTGGACGGCGAACATCCAGTGGGATTCCCTCAGCCTGGACGCGTTCCGGACCGCGCTGGTGGATGACCCCAAGACCCGGGAAGCGTTCGCCAACTCCATGACACTGGGCCTGGTGGGCGGCGTCATCGGCATCACGGTCGCGGCCATGGTCTCTCTCTATATCGCGCAGCACCGCAGCCGCATGACGCTCGGACTGGACGCCGCGATCAAGCTGCCGGCCTCCATCTCCAACATGGTCATCGCGGTGGGCATCCTGCTGCTGCTGGCACGCCCGCCGTTCAGCCTCGGCGGCACCTGGCTGATCCTGCTGATCGGCTACCTCGCCCTGTACCTGCCGCAGGCCTCGATCGCGGCGGACGCCGCCGTCGCCACCGTGGGCAAGGAACTGGGGGAGGCCTCCGAGGTCTCCGGCGCCCGCAAGTGGAAGACCTTCCGCCGGGTGTTCCTGCCGCTGATGCTCCCGGGCCTCGTGGGCGGCTTCGCGCTGCTCTTCGTCCGCATCATCGGCGACCTCACCGCCTCCGCGATCCTCTCCGGCACCAACAACGTGGTGGTCGGGTTCCGGATCCTGGAAGTCTTCAACGGCGGGTCCTATGCCCTGCTCGCCGCGCTCGCCTCAACCCTCGTGATCGTCACCGCCGTAATCCTCGTCGCCGTGCTCTGGCTCTCCAAGCGCATGGGCGTCGCCCGAAGCCGCAGGTAAATCCGTCCCACCCCCGAAAGGAAACCCCAATGAAGAGGCACCTTCCCGTTCTGGCCCTGTTCGCCGCCGCATCACTGGCCCTCAGCGCCTGCTCCTCGGCCGGAGGAGACACCGACGTCTCCGAGGCCACCAACCTCGACGCAGAAACCCAGGCCCTGGTCGATGAAGCCAAGGCCGCCGGCACCGTCACCCTGTACGGCATGGTTGAAGAGTCCGCGCTGCGCCAGCTCGCAGCGGACTTCAAGGCCGCCTACGGCATCACCGTGGAACCGCTGCGCCTGGTCTCGAGCGACCTCACCCAGCGGTTCTCCAGCGAAGCAGACAGCGGCAGCAGCCCTGCAGACCTGATCATGCTGACCGATTCCCCGTTCTACGACGAAGCCCTGGAGAAGGAATGGCTCCTTCCGTTCTCCGAGGCGGAGATCCCCGGGTCCCTGATCGAGGAATTCCCGGCCGAGCTCTACACCCATGACGGGAACACCCCCATCATTTCCATGGTCCCCACCGAGATGGCGTACAACACCGACTTGGTGGCCAGCGCCCCCACTTCCTGGGAGGAATACGCGAAGCCGGAGCACAAGGGCAAGATCCAGATCGCCGAGGTGGATTCCTCCCCGGCAAACATCGCTTTCTGGTCACTGATGCGCAGCGAATACGGGGACGGGTTCCTGGAAGACATCGCCGCGAACACCCCGGTGCTCTCCGGCGGCGCCGTTCCGGGCACCCAAGCCGTGGCAGCCGGCGAGTCTGCCATCGCCCACCCCGGCGTTCTGGCCGTGGTGAAGTCCCTTCAGGGAAGCGGAGCGCCTGTCGAAATCTCTTCCCCGAGTCCCACCACCGGTCCCGAAGTTGGTCTGGGTTTGGTCAACAACTCCCCGAACCCGGCCGGCGCCAAACTTCTGGCCGCGTTCCTGATGAGCAAGGACGGGAACCAGCGGTTCAACGAAGTCGTCTCGCAGATCTCTCCGTACGATTCCGAGGGCATGGCCGGCTTCACCCGGGTCCGGGACATCGAAATGTCCGATGCCCCCGAGCTCAAGACCCTGCTGGGCATGAACTGATATGCAGATCCGCACCAAGGACGCCCGCCGGAGCGCCCACGACTTTGACGCGCAGCTGCCGGAGGGCTTCGACGATGCCCACCGCCGGTTCGCGCGGCTGCGCGCCGAAAACCCGGTTGCCCGGAGCCAGGACTTCGGCGGGTTCTGGGCCATGCTGGGCTATGAGGAACTGACCGAGGTCATCACCGACATCGACAGGTTCACCACGAACAAGCAGAACGCCATTCCGAAGTTCGCCTTTACCGGCGTCCGGCCGCCGCTGCACCTGGACCCGCCGCAGCACACCAGCTACCGGCGCGTGATCAACCACTTCTTCACGCCGCCGAAGATGCGCGCCCTGGAGCCTGTGGTGCGCCGGTGCGTCGTCGAATTGCTGGAGCCGCTCATCGCCGAGGGGACCGTGGACGTGGCGAGGGCGTACGCCCAGAAGCTGCCCGCCCACGTGTTCGCGGAGTTCTTCAACCTCTCGGTGGACACCAGTCTGGACATCAAGGCAGTCAGCGGCACCTACGTTGACGCCATCCAGGTGCTGGACCATGACACTGTCAAGGGGCTGAGCAAGCGGCTGTATGAGATTGCGCAGGCAATCATCGACGAGCGGAAAGCGGGATCTTTCTCCGCGGAGGAGGATCTCACGCAGGCGCTGCTGGAGGCAGAGGACGACGGCGGTCCGCTTCCGGATGCGATGGTCCTGGGCTGCGTCCGGCAGCTGATCGTCACGGGGATGGTGGCGCCGAGCGTTTTTATCGGCAACATGTTCGTGCACCTCAGCCGGGATCCAGAACTCCAGGAGCACCTGCGGGAGCATCCGGAGGATATTCCGGCGGCGGTGGAGGAGTTCCTGCGCCTCTACAACCCGTACCGCGGCATGGCACGTACGGCCCGCCGGGACACAGTGGTGGGCGGGCAGCAGATCCTGGCCGATGATCCGATCGCGCTGGTCTACACCGCCGCCAACCGGGATCCGCGGGTGTTCGATGACCCGGATTCGTTCCGCCTGAACCGGGAGAACATCAGCCGGCACATCAGCTTCGGCCGGGGAACCCACTCCTGCCCCGGCGCACCGCTGGCCCGCATGATGTTCCGCATCACCCTGGAAGAGGCCCTCTCCCGCAGCCGCTTCGACCTCACCGGCGACCCCGGCATGGCGAAGTGGGCGGAGTGGGGGACGAACCACGTGCCGCTTGAGTTCATCGCCATGGGAGCGTGATGGATCCGATCGGCAGCGGCCGCCTGGCCGGCAGTTTCTCCCTGCCCAGCGACGACCCCCAGGAGACGTTCGCCGCCTATGCCCGGATGCGCCGGGAGCGCCCCGCGGCCTACACCCGGGACCTGGGCGGGTACTGGGCGCTGACCCGGTTCGAGGACGTGCAGGCGGCTGCTGCCGATTCGGAAACCTTCATCTCCTCCGTCAAGGCGGTGGTTCCCAGTGATCCTCGAGGCATCCGGAGGCCGCCGCTGAACTTCGATGCCCCTCGGCACACGCCGTTCCGGCGGGCCCTCAGCCGAACCCTCTCTCCGGGACGCGTGGCGGCGCTCTCGGAGCGGATCGGGGAGCGGGCACATGCGCTTTTCGAGGATTTCGCGGACGGGTCCGACGACGATATCTCCCGCACCTTCGGTACGCTGCTTCCCGCCTACGCGGAGGCGCTCTGGCTCAACCTCGAGGATGAGCGCATCACGTGGCTGGCGCAGACCGCAACGGCGTGGGTAGACGCGTGGCGGCGGCAGGACGGTGCCGCCGTCACCCGCCACAGCGAGGAAATGTACGACGTCGCCCGCTGGCTGGTGGCAGACCGCCGCCGTAACCCGCGGGACCCGCGCCAGGACCCGGCGTCGTCCCTGCTTTCCGAGCGGGTGGACGGCCGGGAACTGGACGAGGAACACATCATCGGCGCGCTGCGCCAGTCCCTGGTGGTGGGGATGGTCGCCCCGCCGCTGTTGATCGGCGGGATCGCCCGGCATCTGGCACTGGATCCGCAGCTGCATGCCGCGATGCGCTCGGGGGACGTGCCGCTGGAGCGGGCGCTGGAGGAATTCCTGCGCCTGTACACGCCCTACCGCGGCTTCGCCCGCACGGTCAGCGAGCCGGTTGTCGTGGCGGGTGAGACGCTGCAGCCCGGGGAACCGGTCACTCTTGTCTACGCTGCCGCGAACCGGGATCCGGCCAGGTTCCCGGACCCGGACCGGTTCGACGCCTTCCGGGAGAACGTGGACGGCCACCTGGGGTTCGGCCGGGGACGGCACCAGTGTGTTGGCCAGCATCTGGCCCGCGGCATCATCGGTGCCGCCCTGCAGGTCCTGGTCCACCGGGCCGAACGCCTGGAGCTCCTGGGCACGCCGGAGCCGACCCGCATGCCCGAACTCGGCTACCAGTCCGTCCGGATCCGGGTGCACCGATGAACGGAGGAACGTTGACCGCTACCGAAACCTTGACCCACCGAAACACCGGACTCGTCTGGGGGCTCAAGGACAGTTTCCTGGCGTACGTCGCCGGCTGCCCGGACGGCACTGTCGAACTTTCCCCCGGGACCGGCCAGTTGCCTGATGGCAGCTTCTATTTCTCGCCGGATCCGGCTGCCCCGCCGGCTGCCCTGCACTTCCGCGGCGGTGTCCGGCTCCGGGCGCACGGCGGGATGCTAGACGTCTGTCTCGCGGATCCACGGGTCGATGAAATATCCGGACAGCCCGTCCTGACCGCCGAAACCTGGAAGGACGGGGTGTGGCAGCGGATCTCCTTCGCGGATTTGAGCTGGTTGCCTGCCGTTGCCGGAACGGACGACGACGCCGGGGACGGTACGGTCCGCACGCTGCTGGCAGAGACGCGGCTGCACCCCGAGGCAACGGCACTGTTTGACGACACCTACCCCGCGGGGGAGGTCCTTTCGCTGCTCCTGGTTCGGACACCGCTGGAGGACTCCAATAGCTGACGCCCGAAGCGGACCCAAGGGTGGCGTCCCGGCGCTGCCCTGACCGCTGGCCGACCGGAGGAGGGTATGTGCACCGCGTTTCCCAGCGAAAGCCACAAACCGGAGCGGATCGGGGAGGAAACCCGCATTGGTGGGCGGGTCGGCCGGGACGAATCCGGGGCGGTGCGGCAGGATCGGACAATCGTCCGTCTCAGCAAAGGGGAGCTCGAATGGGGATTTTCGGAAAGAAGCGCTCATCAGGGAAGGAACCGGCACAGGAAGAGGGACCCGACCCGTACCTGACGGTGTTTTCAGCCTCAGAAGCCAACGACTTCCGCGCCCTGACCCGCGAGGTATTCGCCGAGATGGGCTTCGAGGTCCAGATGCATCCGGACCATGCGGTGGACAGCGAGGGGCGGAAGTACGGGTTCTGGAATATCGCCGCGCTCTGCAGCGGGTTGCCGCGGGCAGACTGGAGGCCGGCGATCACCGGCCACCTGAAGAACGTGCTGGCAGGGTTCGACCAGGATCCTTTCGCCGCCCTCTCACCCGATGACGCCGCCAAGCAGACTTTTACCCGGCTGTATGAGGAATCGGCGTTTCCCAGCCTGGAGGGGTATCCCCACCGAGAATTCGCTCCGGGAATCGTCGAGCTGCTGGCCCTGGACCTTCCCGAGTCAGTCGCCATGTTCGACCACCAGAAGGCCCAGCACTTCGGCGGGTGGGAGGCCCTGAGGAACCAGGGAATCGCCAACCTGCAGGGCCTGGATGTGGAGCGGCTTCAAACCATCCCGGCGCATGGCGCAACCTTCAGCTGCCTGTCCGGCAACTCCTTCTACACGGGCAGCAGGGCAGTGCTGCTCCCCGGGCTGGCAACGCAGGTCACCGGCAAGCGCGTGCATGAGGACCTCGGCTGGCTGCTCTGCGTTCCCAACCGGCACCAGGTTGCCTGGCACATCATTGAGGACGCATCAATCGTTGGAGCCGTGCAGGGGATGGCCGGTTTCGGAATCGAGGCTTACAGCAGCGTTCCCGGTCCGGTGAGTCCGCACGTGTACTGGTCGAACGGCAGCGGCTACGAACAGCTCACGCACCGGAAGGACGACGGCACGCTGGTGGTCCGGGTCAGCCCGAACTTCCAGCGGGTCATCGAAGCGGTCACCGCGGCCACACCCGGATCCTGATACCCGGCCCCAACGAAAACGGGAGGGACAGCCAAAGCCGTCCCTCCCGCCGTCGTACGCCGGCTGTTTGTTCGCCTGTTACTAGAGCTGCGAACCGACCTTGAAGTCGGTCGCGTCGCCGCGGGTGTAGGAGAAACCGTCAGCGCCGATGGTCACTTCCATTTCGGAGGAGTCGGTGCGGGCAATGACTTCCTGCGGGTTGCCGTCCAGGTCCAGGACCAGGGAGGCCTCGGTGTACCAGGACGGAACGACGGGGTTGCCCCACCAGTCGCGGCGCTGGTTATCGTGCACGTCCCAGGTGATGGTGGGGTTGTCCGGGTCGCCGGTGTAGTAGTCCTGGGTGTAGATCTCGATGCGGTGGTCGTCCGGATCCAGGATGTAGAGGTAGAACGCGTTGGAGACGCCGTGGCGTCCGGGGCCGCGCTCGATCCGGTCGGAGATGCGCAGGGCGCCCATCTTGTCGCAGATCTGGATGATGTTGTGCTTCTCGTGCGTGGCGAATGCGACGTGGTGCATGCGGGGACCGTCGCCGCCGGTGAGGGCGGTGTCATGCACGGTGTCCTTGCGGTGCATCCACGCGGCGTAGGTGACGCCGTCGGAGTCCTTGATGTCCTCGGAGACGCGGAAGCCCAGGTTCTCCAGGTAGGCGCGGCCGCGGGGAACGTCCGGGGTGACCTGGTTGAAGTGGTCCAGGCGCACCAGCTCGCCGGCGGAGTAGAGGTCGTAGCGCTGGGTCAGGCGTTCCACGTGGTCAACGTGGTAGAAGAACTCGTACGGGAAGCCCAGCGGGTCCTCCACGCGGACGGAGTCGCCCACGCCCTTGGTGAAGCCGTTGGCGCGGCGTTCGGTGCGGCAGCCCATTTCCTTGTAGTAGGCCTCGGCAACGTCCACGTCTTCCGGGGTGCGCACGCGGTAGGCGAAGGATGCGACGGCGGCGACCGGTCCCTTGCGCAGCACCAGGTTGTGGTGGATGAACTCCTCGAGGGAGCGCAGGTAGATGGCGTTCTCATCTTCTTCGGTCACGTGCAGGCCGAGGACGTCCACGTAGAACTCGCGGGACTTGGCCAGATCGGTGACCACCAGTTCCATGTAGGCGCAGCGGACAATGTCCGGCGGGTTGATGGAGGGCTTGGGGATGGGGTTGGCGTTCATGGGGTTCTCTCTTCGTTGAAAGGGGGGTGGAGGTCTGACGGCGCAGGGCGTGGGCGCGCTGCGCCGTCAGGCTTGGGGTGCTGTTGCTTATTTGCCGGTGCCGAAGCGGGGCGAGTGGGCCTCGTTGAGGGTGATCTGGATCGACTGCTGGGTGGTGTAGAAGTCAACGGAACGGTAGCCGCCCTCGCGTCCGAGGCCTGAGGCTTTGACGCCGCCGAACGGGGTGCGCAGGTCACGGACGTTGTTGGAGTTCAGCCACACCATGCCCGACTCGATGGCGTGCGCGAAGTTGTGTGCGCGCTTCAGGTTCGAGGTCCAGACGTAGGCGGCGAGCCCGTACTTGGTGTCGTTTGCGAGCTGAAGCGCCTCTTCGTCGGTGTCGAAGGGGGTGATCGCGACGACAGGGCCGAAGATTTCCTCCTGGAAGATCCGCGCGTCGGGCTTCACATCGGCGAACACGGTCGGGGCCACGTAGTTGCCGGTGGGGAAGCCCTCGGCCCGGCCGCCGCCGGCCAGCAGGCGGCCTTCGCCCTTGCCGATCTCTATGTAGCTCATGACCTTGTCGAAGTGGTTCGGGTGCACGAGTGAGCCAACCTCGGTGGCGGGGTCGCTCGGGAGTCCCACCCGGATGTTCTTCGCACGCTCGGCGAAACGGGCCACGAAGTCGTCGTAGATCTCGCGCTGTACGAGCACGCGGCTGCCGGCGGTGCAGCGTTCGCCGTTGAGGCTGAATACTCCGAAGACGGTGGCGTCAAGGGCGGCCTCGATGTCGGCGTCGGCAAAGACGACGGCCGGGCTCTTGCCGCCGAGCTCGAGCGAGAGGCTCTTGAACTGCGGGGCGGCGGCGGTCGAGATGGTGGCGCCGGTGGAGCTGTCGCCGGTGAAGGAAATGATCGGCACATCGGGGTGCTTCACGAGGTAGTCGCCGGCAACGCTGCCGGACCCGAAGATCAGGTTGAAGACGCCGTCCGGCAGGCCTGCCTCGCGGAAGATCTCCGGCCACAGCACAGCGGAGAGCGGGGTGTAGCTGGCCGGCTTCATGACGACGGTGTTGCCGGTCGCGATGGCCGGCGCGAGCTTCCAGGATTCCTGCATGAACGGAACGTTCCAGGGGGTGATCAGGCCGGCGACGCCGATCGGCTTGCGGTTCACGTAGTTGATCTGGCGTCCGGGAACCTTGAACGCGTTGTCTTCCTGCGAAACGATGAGGTCCGCGAAGAAGCGGAAGTTCTCGGCTGCACGGCGCGCCTGGCCCTTGGCCTGGGTGATGGGCAGGCCGGAGTCGTAGCTCTCGAGGAGGGCGAGCTCTTCATCACGCGATTCGACGATGTCGGCGATCTTGTGCAGCACCCGGGAGCGTTCGCGCGGCAGCATCGTCGGCCACGGGCCGTTCTGGAAGGCATCCTTGGCGGCTGCAACCGCGCGGTCGACGTCTTCCGGCTGCGCTGAAGCAACGGTGGCATAGTTTTCGTTCGTTACCGGTTCCAGCACGTCGAACGTGGCGCCGTTGGCGGAATCCACGAACTTGCCGTTGATGAAGTGCTGGAGGTGCGTGGGCAGGTTTTCCGGAATGTTGTGCTCAGCCATGGGCTTCTCCTTTGATGCTGCGGACATTGAGGGGGTTGGGGTCTAGCTGGTGGTGCTGGGGGTGTGCTTCAGGTACGCGTCGAGGGTGGCGATCCGGTGGGCGCGGGCCGCGGCCTCAATGGTGCCGGCGTCGGCCTTTGCCTCGATCAGTTCGAGCAGCCGCTCGTGCTCCGCAACGGAGTCCTGGGCCCGGCCGGGAACATAGCTGAAGGTGGAGGAGCGCAGGGCGCCCAGCCGGTTCCAGCCGCGGTGGACCAGGTCCAGGATGTGCGGATTGGGGCAGTTGGTGAACAGGGCGGAGTGGAAGTCCCGGTTCAGGGCGGTAAAGCGGACCGGGTCGAAGTGCTCCAGGCAGTCGCGCATTTCTGCGTTGATTGCCTTGGCCTTTGCCAGGTCCTCCGCCGTGACGAGCGGTGCGGAGAGCGCCGTCGCGTACCCTTCCACCAGGCTCAGGGTCTGCATGGTGTAGAGGTACTCGGTGGGGTCGATCCCGGTGACGGTGGCGCCGACGTTCCGTTCGAACCGGACCAGTCCTTCGGCTTCCAGCCGGCGGATCGCCTCCCGGACCGGGACGGCGGAGCAGCCCAGGTCCGCGGCGATCCGGCCGAGCACCAGGCGGTACCCGGGCCCGTACTCACCGGAGGCGATCTTCGACTGGACGGTCTGGTAGGCCTGTTCGGCCTTGCTGACCGTTCCGGCTCCGTTTGCGGGGGCGCTCACGCCTGTTCCGCCGCCCACGCCTCGTACTTTTCCTTCCACGCCGCGTTCATCGGGTACAGGCCGTCGACGCCGTGGCCGGCCTTGACCATTTCGGCGATGAACTCTTCCTGGTGTTCCTGCTTAATGCAGGCTTCCACCAGTTCCTCGGCGATGGCCGGCGGAATGACCAGGATGCCGTCGTCGTCGGCCACGATGATGTCACCGGGCTGGACGGTGGAACCGCCGCAGGCGATGGTGATGTCCGTGTCCCAGGGGATGTGCCGGCGGCCGAGGACGGCGGGGTGCGGGTTGGCGCAGTACACGGGCAGGTCGAAGCTGGCGACAGTGGAGTAGTCGCGGACGCCGCCGTCGGTGATGATGGCTGCGGCGCCGTTGTGCATAGCGCGCAGGGCGAGGATGTCGCCCAGGGTGCCGGTGCCCTTTTCGCCGCGGGCTTCCATGACCAGCACTTCGCCTTCGCGGACGGAGTCGATGGCGCGCTTCTGCGCGTTGTAGCCGCCGCCGTGGGTCTTGAAGAGGTCCTCGCGGTTGGGGACGTAGCGCAGGGTGCGGGCGGTGCCGACCACCTTGCGGCCGGTCTTGGTGCCGGTGAGGCCGTCGATGGAGACGTTGTTCAGGCCGCGGGCACGCATCTGCGAGCTGAGGGTGGCGGTGGCAACGGATTCCAGCTTCGCCTTGAGTTCGGGGGTGAGGGTGGGCTGCTTCGGTGCGAGCCCGGCCTTCTCGGCGGAGCCCCAGGCCTCTTCGCGCTGCTTGTCATCGATCTTGGGCTGCGCGCCAAAGGCGGCCAGCGGCGTCGTGCCTTCGGTGACGGTGGTGGTCAGACGGCCGGTGGTCTGGCCTGTGGAGGGGGAGTCCACTTCAATTTCGACGACGTCGCCCGGGACAGCCACGGAGGCTCCGGCGGGGGTGCCGGTGAGGATCATGTCCCCGGGTTCCAGTGTCAGTAGCTGGGAGAGGTCGGCGACCAGCTGTGCGAAGGGGAAGAGCAGGTCTTCGGTGGTGTCGTCCTGGGCGAGTTCGCCGTTGACCCAGGTGCGGACGCGCAGGGCTGCGGGGTCCACGGTGGCGGCGTCGAGGATGGTCGGGCCCACGGGGGTGAAGCCGTCGCCGCCCTTGGAGCGGAGGTTGGAGCCTTTATCTGCCCAGCGGAGGTCGTACACGCCGAGATCGTTGCTGGCGGTGACGCCGCTGACGTAGCTCCAGGCGTCTTCGACGGAGACGCGGCGGGCGGTCTTGCCGATGATCAGGGCGATTTCGCCTTCGAAGCCGAGCAGCTCGCAGCCGGCCGGGCGCTCCACGGTGCTGCCGGTGAGGGCGAGGGAGGAGCTGGGCTTCAGGAAGTAGGAGGGCTGCTCGGGTGTGCGTCCGCGTTCTGCTGCCCGGCTGGGGTAGTTGATGTGGACGGCGATGACCTTGCCGGCCTGTGCCAGTGTCTCCGGTGTGGCGGTGCTGCTCGTGGACATCTCACTCCTGGATCAAGTACGAAATCGTATACGATCCAGTGTGCCTTGTGGGGTGGGTCACGTCAAGCGCGCGAGAAAGGTGTCTAGGGGCTGAAGTCCGAGTCATTGCCAAGAGTCTGGTATCAGCGCCTCATGCCCGCGCCATCTTTCCACCACACCCTGCTGGAACCAGTCTTCCTCTAGGTCTGCATGTTCAGTGATTATGAGTTGGAAGCCTGTTGTACTCTCTGATAGGAACTCACGCAGAACGGTATAGACGCGCACAAGCATCTGGCGGTCATCGTCGGTGAGGTCTTCATTTGTGGGATCTCTGTGATCCGCTGGAAAATATACCTGCGAAGGCTGATCTAGGAACAAGAACCGCGGAACAGGCCGGGAGGCCTTCATGAAGTAGTCGTGCAGCCCGATGAGAATCGCAATGTGATAACCGAGCCAGTTTTCGGCGCTACCTATCTCTCGTAGTGGGTATCTCCCATCAGGAGTGCGAACTACCACAGTCAATTTCTTAATATTCAATTCAACAGGCCAGGGCGCATGCTCCAGTTGCAGATCTGAGGCTACTCTCGTAGCGCGTTGGCTAATAAGTGCCAGAGCGTCCTGTAACCGTTCGTCGACACTCTCGGGATCAATTTCATTTTCCAAAACGGCTATTTGATCTTCCAGTCTGGAGATGTCGGGGGTAAAAGCAGTGTCAGGCCCCTTTGCTGAGATCGAAGATAGATAAAATTGAATCTTGCCCTGGAGTGACGCACGCGCATTTCCAAGCTGTTGCCGCTCTTGGAACGCCTCATGTGCTGCGCTGGCGTGCGTGATACGGCTTGAGTTGTCCCTCAAGCGGAGAGCGAGGTCTGCTAATTGTTCATCGAATGATTCAATGGCAGCGCGCAAGCGTGGCGTGTCCAATTGCACCTCTTCTAGTTCTCTCGACAAAGAACGGAGATGTCGGTTTAGCGTCAGGCTGATTGATTCGCCGGTACCTAGGGGTGAATAACAAAGCGCGCACCTCTCATCCTGATCGTCGTTCAGGGGTGGCAACATATGGAGCGACTCCAAGCGTGCCTTCTGTTGAACCGCCTCGGTACTGAACTGCTGCTCATAGTGGATTTGCGTCTCAGCAGCCATGCGATTCGCGCGGAGCTGGGTAACCTCATTGCGCAGGGCCTCTCGCTGGCTGAACAGAGTCGGAAGTTCATCCACGAGGACGTCGTCAGAGTCAACATCGAAACTTGTTGGGTCGAGGGAGCGTAGTGTAGATACTGAATCCGTCTCTTGGAGCGGATCGCCATCGAGAACCTGAAGCGCCACGGCTTCCCGCACCAGGTGATCGGCCAACGCAGGTTTGGAGACAGCCTTTGTCTCCTCCGAATTGACCTTCATTTGACGAAAAGTCCGCCGAAGTTGTCGGAGCTTTTCGACCTTGGTGACGTAGTCGGCGTCTACGGCACCTAAGAAGTAGGGAAGAACATCACGGATTGCTTGCGGAACCCATTCGGTTGCCTGCCCGTGGAAGAGGGCTGTCTGGCTGGCCACTTCGTCTTGGTGCTGCATGGTGAAGTGATTCGAATGTTTAACACTAACTTCAAAGGTGGAACGTGTACCGCCACCGACGTCTGTTAAATTGTCACCAATCCCAATCGCCCTTGATAGTAACCGGATGCCGGTCTCCATGTCGGTATTTGGTGCCAAGTACTCTGCCGTTATATGGCTAGGAATATATCCGGCGGAGTAGTGCATCCTTGTGCTCACCTGTCTACCTTTATCGGGGGCAGGGCGTGCTATCAGGAATCGCTGTGTTTCTGTGGCCAGCTCTAAAGCGTATGTAGCAACCTTATTGCGGATTATTCCGCTAGGCACTGTGAACTCAGATGATCCCAAACAGTATTGAATTATGGGAATCAGCGAGGTCTTTCCAGTGCCAGACCTGCCGGTAATAATATTCAGCCCATTCAATTTAAATTGAATGGATCGAACTTCGGCATGGTGGCTTACGAGATGAACAGATTTAATCTGAAATGTCATGGTCTTACTCCAAATAGGGTGAAGAGTCCGGGTGTGCTGGGATAGGTGCTGAACCAACGCCCTAGAAAATAGGCAGTCTTCTGAATGGCAGTGATTTCAGGAGTCCCGCCACTGACTCTCTTTGGAAGAAGTTTTGGTCCCAGAATCAATCGCCCGTGATCGACTAATAGTATTTCAGTGTGAAGGGCCATACTTATCCCGTCAGTAACTAACGGGGACATCCCGCTTAGTTTTTGGGGAAGAACGCTCCTGATTTCTGGATTTCTTGCAACCCAGGAGACTATGGAAGAGTTTATGCGTCTGGGAATCGTCTCGCGGGTCTCGGAGTCCAAACACATGGGTATGACGAGATAGGACTCCCCCCAATCGATACCATTCTGTCCTCGCTCGGTTGCTCCTTGGACTGCACGGCCCAATATGAGTGCAAGAAAGGCTGGATTGAATAGGGCGGCAGAATCGCGGGGCAGACTTGACCAAGCTCTTGTTGTCACTTCACTGCACCGTCACGGGTTGTAAGTAGCTCGAGGAGCTTTTCGGCAAATTCAGGATGCCATCCAATTTCGTGCTCATGCGCAAGGATTTGTAGAGAGCCGCGGACGACAAAAGGTGCCGTGCATCGATCTCGAATCACTGGCGCCGTCGCCCCTTCCGCCCAGTTGTAGAGGTTTCGTGCCGCCGACAACTTAGCCTCTTCCGTCGCCCCTACCCCGAGAGAGTCTTGGAGTTGATCAAAGTAGATGTTCCATTCTTCCTTCAGCGCTATGCCGTACTTTTCCAATTCCCTATACAGAAGTAAGTTATCTCTTTGCCATGCCGAGCGCTGGTTGAATGCGCGTAGATAGTTGTTAATGGCTCGTTCAATTCGACTTTCGCTAACTTTAATGAATCTGAGTTGCTCCACGAAATCATGATTTTGATAGCGAACTGTTGGGGCGGTCATATTGGCTATCTTGTCAGAGATTGGAAGGTTGTCTTCGGAAAATTCATCGCGAAGTGATTGTATTTGTGCATCCAATTGATCGAACCGAATAAACCTGTCTCTTTCGTCGCTTAGCTTGCTGATACAGAGATTGAACCACCATCCTTCAAGGTTGCTGGCAAATGTCTCGAGATGCTGTCGCGGGAACCCAAGCGCCAAACTGGCATGAATCTTCTGTCTTACTTCGTAGATGTCCGGCGACTCGGCAATTATCTCAATTTGGGATACAAGTTGTTGCTGCAAAGGTTGCGATAGTTGACTAAAAGCATCATATGCTTTTTGGTTCGTGAGGTTCGTTTCTGATGCGATTTGTTTTAGTTTTTTCCAGGCTTGATGAGGGTCTCGAGACGTGCCTGATAACAAGGCTCCAACACTTCCATCTGGGACAGTTCCCGTCGTGATCAACCGGAACTGGACACCCGTGATGTCGAAGGTTGGGTTGCGTGCAATTCCCGCCCAAATCCGGAGCGTCTTCCATAGGTCGCTACTTCTATCAGTTAGAGAGGAAAGACTATCTCGGTGCTTGAGCTGCTCGACACGGTGCTCCTCGGGCCCCATGATCTCGACGTCATCTGCGGCTTCAATGGCGACCATGCCAAGGATATTGTCTTTGGCCCCTTCAATGGCTTGCCACAGAGAGTAGCGCAGCTGTTGCATATAGCCGAGTAATGAACGTGAGGCGTCGTGGGGCTGAGCGGCTGTCATTGTCTGGGTCCTGATCGGGCTAGGGTGCAGGCGGTCCGTGATCGCAAATGGTCGAAATTGCAGACTACTGGGCGATACGGCTTTTTGAGTGTAGCCACGGCAATCGTTTCGGTTGCAGTTCGTTCTGTCGTCATTTGTTGGGGCTCACGAGATACTCATGCGGACTAGTAAGTACACCGCCTTGAACAGAACCTGCACACGCGGGGGATGCCAGAGGAATACCTAAGCACAGTCAGAGGGACAGCTGCCAGGGCATTTAGTTGCATGTATGCTTGCCGTACAGTCGGAGCGCATTGGTGACGCGCAGGGCGCCGACCGACGACGCCCAGGGTTCCGCGGCGACCCTCATCGTTCCCAGATTCGGGAGTATCCGCAGGACTTTAAAGGCTCTTAAACGTCAGCGGCCAGTCCTGGGGTAAATGCCCGCATCGTTTCGGGACATTTTTTATGAGCGGTTCAGTCTGTGGACCAGATTGAACCCACCTGCACGCCTGCCGCTGCCAGCTGCGGAACAAACCTCAGCACCGCGAGCCAGAACCAGACCCGGAATAGGGTTGGAGAACAACACCCGCTGGAGCAGCCCCTGTTCGGACGGGCTTAATCCCGCTGGTCCCGGCCCGGCCTGTCGTAGGGCGGGCCGGTATTCCTCTATGCTCGCGAGAGATCACGAGATATGAATCCGATTGGGGGTCGGGAAGCCGCATGGCTGACGACGAACTGCAGTATGAGTTGAAAACCGTGCGGGCAATCCGCGGTGCTGAAGCCAGGACAACGGCGAAGTGGCAGAAGGAAGGGTGGGAATTCGTCTCCCAGGACAAGGGGACATTGCGGTCGGAGATCACGTTCCGGCGACCAGTTCGGAAGACACCTTGGCGCTTGGTGGCGGTGGTGGGCGTCGTCGTGGCGGTCCTGATCGCCGTCGCTATCACTATCGGTGCGATCCAAGAGGGAAACGGCAACGCCGTCGCTAATCCCGGCACCTCAGCCACACAGACCAGTTCAAGCGAGCAGCCGAATGTGCCATCGACGGCCGCGGAAGCGACGCCAAGTGAGCGACCATTCGAGACTTCAGCGGCGGCTGAACCAGCTGAAGCTGCACTCACGGTTGAGAACAGTAGTGACCTAGCTTTTCTACTGGTCGTCACCGACACCTGCAGCGAATCAATTGCGGTCTTCGCGGCCAAGCATAAAGGGGAGAGCATTGCGTTCGACGGGAGCATCGGTGCGATGAACCCTCATGGCGACTACAAGACTCGGTATGACATCTTGGTCGGAGCTGGAGATTTCAGCGAAACAAGCTCACCTGGGCCGGCTTTCCAGTTTAGGGATGTGAACACCACCTCCGATTTGCGTTTCATGGGAGCGAACGTTCCGGACTCGATAGGTGTGGGCGACAACCTCCGCATCACAGCCCGTGTTGTGGGTTTTGAGGAGACCTCCTGCCTCTTGTTGTTGAACCCAGTCCATACTTCGTTCAGGTAAAACTGGCGGTTGGAGGTCGTTCTTCGATTCACCCAGGTAGGCAGATGGAGCTGGCGTAACTGAGCCTCCTCCCGTTTCCTCACATGTCACGCGTGTGGGACACATTGTGTAGTAACGAGCTAATCCCTGTAAGAGTCTTTGTCGCGATCTTTGAATAGACCGCAAAGTTATACAAATACTGTAGTGAGCCACAAAATCATTGGGGGAACAGAAAGTTCATGTATAAAAGTCGCCAAGTTACCCTAACAGTCGTTCTGGCTGGTGTATTGTTCCTGGGCGCTTGCGCTGTGCCAGATCGAGGTCCGGATGCGTCTGTAACCGCGTCAAGTAAGGCCCCTGTATCACCGGACCCAGCTCAGCAAAAGGAGCAGGTCGAAGCTGCTACCGTGCCCACAACGTCCAGCCAATCCACCTATCGGACCGTCGACGGGATGTTCGAGTTCGACCACCCGTCCGACTGGTCAGTCGTCTCAGGTTCTGGTTCTAGCTCAGATGGAGCACCTCTCTCCCTTGTTGTCCAGGACGCTCAAGGACGAGAGATAGCCTCCCTAGCTGCGGGGTTCCCCGCCGCAAACGACTCGGTGGTCACCGGCCCCATTCAGCCAGTGCCGCTCGAATATCAGAAAATTCGAGAACAGCAGATTGCCACGATGTACGAGGGAACCGCAATAGCTTTCTATTACGGAACCCGGTTCAACCCCGTTCGGGATGAACTCGGGGCGGAAATGACCATTAACACCTTTAAGGCGGATTTTCCTATCTCGTCTTCACTGCCAGGCTTCCATATCGACTCAGCGACCGGGGCCGCTTTCACACGTTGGATCGGGCCTTCAGAGCATCTTCCCGACGTCGACCCGGTCCTAAGGGGTGAAGGAGGTGTTGAGCTGTACGAGGCATATCAGCGAACCGCTGAGTATCAGGCTGTCAAAGAGATGATGACTTCGCTCCGCCGGCTGATGTAGATGCTTTGGGCAGAATCGAATAATGCCATCGGTCATGTGCTTCAGCAGCAAGGAACGTGCCCCGCAATAATGAGGAACAGCCGTATTGCCGCCGCTCCCACTACTTCGGACTTGAGTACATCACCACAAGAACGCACACCGCCGAAAACCCAGCCTGCGCCAGCAGCAGCACCCCGGGCACGTATCCCAGGAACAGCCCGAGCAGCAGCGGAACCAGCGCCAGCAGTGTGGTGTCCACGCCGCGGACCATCGACCCGGCCTGCGCGCTGGGCATCGGGCCGAACGGGGTATCGATGGGAGGAGCTGTCCAGTCGGGCTGGACCCGGTAGGCGCCCCGCACAGCCGACGCACCAAACCCCACGCCAGCCAGAGCACCCAGGGCAATCAGCGCCGGGCTGCCGGCACCGAGCAGCACCAGCAGCGCACACAACACCGCAGTCCACAAGGCCAGCGCAGCAGCAGGCAACGCCATCCGGCTCAGCTTCACGACGGACACCGGCAGCGGCAGCAGCATGTCCAGGCCAGGCATGATCGCCGTCCGCCGGGCCACCGCACCCAGAGCAGGAACCGCCGCCAACACAGCCGCCGCAATCATCCCCAGCTGCACCAGCGGAGGCTGGGCACCGCCGGCCAGCAACACGACCAGGAACACCGCCAGCACCAGCACCGGACGGACCCAGAGGCCGCGGGTCCGCAGGAACGCCGCGGTATCGGCACGCAGCAGGGCACCAAACGGAGTCCGCCCGCCCCGCGCATACCAGCGCGCAGCACGGGCGGAGGCAACGCCGTCGGGCTCTGCCGACAGCGCCCGGCCCACCTCATTGAGATCCATCAGGTACACGGCGGCACCGGTGTGCCCGGACACCGCGCCGCCGCGGATCAGCTCCCGGGCCGGGATCCGATCCAGCCGGGCGAACACGACCAGGCCGAACGCTACGGTGACACCCAGGCTGCCGACCGCCAGCGCCCAGGACCCCGCGGCAACCCGCACCGTGACCAGGCTCAGGAGCGCCAGCACCAGCAGGCCGGGAAGGCTGCCGCGGCGCCGCTCAGCCGCCGACTGCGGAGCCGGCCGGGCCTGCTGCAACCCCGCGAGCAGCACGGCGCAGACAGCACCCACCCCAAACGTCGCAGCCGCCAGGACCTGTCCCCGAACACTGGTCTCCAGATCCATCACAAACCCGAACGGCAGATACAGCACGGTCGTGCCCGCCCACACCAGCAGCAGGCGCCGGACCAGCCCGCCGGCCACCATCGGCCGCCGCTCCAGCGGCAGGCTCAGCCACCAGTACCCTTCGGGTCCGCTGACCGCCGCGGGCCCCAGTTTCCGGGCGACCACCAGGATCGCTGCCAAAGCTGCGAACACTAGGACAGCCGCTGCCGCGCCGTCGGGCAGGGCGAACGACGGCGGCGCCACCAGGGTGCGCCCGGCCGCGTCCGTGTTCCAGGCCAGGGCCACCTGCTCGCGCAGGGCCAGGACGAGTCCCGCGGCCAGGGCTCCGATGGTTCCCGCGGTCAGCACGGCGGTGTAGACGTCGACGAAAACATCCCGGAGCCGGGTCCGGCCGCGGGAAAACGCCCGCGAAGCCTGCCGGGTGAAGCGGACAGGGTTGAAGGAAGGAGGTGCCTGGACGGCCTCGGCGGTCATGGGTCAGCGTCCGGCGATTTCCGCGGCGGCGCGCTCGGGCTCGATCTCCCGGACGTCGTCGTCGATCAGCAGGCACCGGTCCGCGGCGGCCAGCAGCAGCGCCGGATCGTGGGTGACCAGCAGAACCGTCCCGCCGTCGGCGGCATAGGCCTGGATGCGTTCCCCCACGCGTTCGCGCATGGCGGGGTCCAGGCGCTGCTCCGGTTCGTCGAGGATCAGCAGCGACGACGGGCGGATCAGGGCCGAAGCCAGCAACAGTCGGCGGCGCTGGCCGGAGGAAACGGAAGCGGGAACGGCGTCGGCCCTCTCCTGCAGGGCGAAGAACTCCAGTTCGGCGTCGACGGCGGCATCCGGGTCCGGGACCGAGTGGCCGCGGGCGACCAGCTGCAGGTGCTCGCGCAGGGAGAGGGAAGGGAAGAACGCGTCCTCATCGAATAGGGCGGCGACCTGCCTGCGGAACGGAATCGCGTCCTCATTGACCGGCAGCCCGTGGACCCGGACCTCGCCGTCGAGCATCTGCTGCTTCCCGGCGATGGTGCGCGCGGCCGTGGACTTCCCGGCACCGTTGAAGCCAACGACGCCGAGAATCTCGCCTCCGTCGGCGCGTGCCGTGATCGGCCCGCACACAGGCATGCCGCCGTAGCCTACGGACAAGTTGGCAATATCGAGCACGGCCCCCGGGAACGTCATGGGGTTAATCTAACCGGGCCAGGGATCGTTGCGAGCCGCCGCATCCGCAAGCGGCAAATTGACGGCATTCACCGGCATGGGCCAGCGCCCAGTGGCGCGGTGGAAATCAATGGCTTGCATCATAGGCGCCACATTAAAAGCATTGACGTTCAGACTGTATTTGACGCCATTGGCGAATCTGACCCACAGAAACGGCTGTCCTCGCATTCGCTGCATCCGGTAGTCGACAATGTCGCTGTAGGGGAGGACCTGTTCCGGTCCAAAGATCTTGCGGAAGGCAAGCTCATACTGGCGCGGTGCCACATAGACCTTCCGGTAGATCCACAGGAACATTAACCCGCCAAGGAATATGGCCACGGAACTGATGACCATCCCAATCTCCGGGTCTTCAATGGACAGGGTGGCCAAGCCCATCAGGAGCCCGGCGGCGATAAAGAGCCATCCGACAGTCGGCACCACCTTGGGCGGGCGGATTCGTTCCGGATGGTCCTTGGAGCGGTTGGGGTGTTTGCGCGCCCACCAGGAAATAAGGGCGATAAACACGGTCACGCCGGTCGTGATCGCGATCTGCAGGATCGTCCCTGTCGACATAACTTCCCCCATTACGTTTGCCCACGTAGCGTTTCCGCACCGATCCTGCCGAGAAATCTACCCCAAGCAGGATGTTGCTGGCTCGAACGGTGCCCGGCGGTCTAAGGCCTGGGCGCCTAGGGCAGTGTGGCCGCCAAGCGCGGCGGGCCCTCCACACCATGCGCAGGGCCCGCCGTCGTTCCTAAACAACCGGCTTAGCGGGGGCGAGAGCGCTCCTCACCGAGATACTTCGCTTCAATTTCCTTGCTCCAAGCACGTGCGTACAGGCCAAGGGCGCCCTGGTCCCGGCACGAAAAGCCCAGCAGGTTGAGTGCCAGCTGGCCCGCCCCCATGGCCAGCTGCGGCGCACTGCGGCTGATGCGATTTTTGTCTGCCCGGTACAGATACTCATCGATCGCCCGGACCCAGCGCTTCCGCCAAATATCCACTGCCGGCTCCGAGGCAACGGCGGCCATCACCCTGTGCGCAGGTGTAACGCGAGGCGCTACCTGGGCCATTGCCCTGCGCGCAGACTCAGTCGGCGATCCTAAAGAACCTGTGCAGGCGTGCAGATGGGTGTTCCAGTAGTAATCCCAACTGATGGTTCTGCGGTCGGGCCAAAGAGCGGAGCGCGGTCCCCGCATCATGGAATGTCCGGTGTCGAAGAGAAGCAGTGCGGCCAGCATGGAGCGCGTCTTGAGGCTGGGAAAACGGTTGATCGCCCACAGGGCCAGGTCTGAGGACACCTCGGAAACCTCCCCTGCCAGTTCCAAGCCCTTCGGTCCACCGAACCGCACAAGTGTCGCTTCAACCAGTTCAGGTACCGGTTCGCCCGGCTGCGGCGGATAAACGATGTTCGGGGAGCGGGACATCTCCACGACACCCAGGTTGGCAACATTCTCGTCCGCCAGTGCCTGCGCGAACTTCCATAGGCGCGTAGCGGCCTCGTCGTGTGCGGCCCTCAAATGCAGGAGCACCGACGGATGGTCTGATTCCAGGTTGCGTGTAAACCGTAACCGGCCCTCCTCCGCAGTCCGTTGGGCGGTCAGCGGGGCAACGATAAAGCGGACAATTTCATCGCCCACATCAGTGCGCTCAGGCTGTATGGTCAGAGCGGACCACAGGGTAGATGTGTCGGTGTGCTGCTGAGCAGTACGGGTAACTGTTCCTCGTTGAAGTGTTTTGGCTGGCATTCCGCGGCTCATATCATCCCCCACTAACGATGCTGTCTCGGTAGGTTGCAGTGTCGGCAAAAAGGTCGAGGTATGTGCCGTATCTGGCTAAATACATCCCTTTTGGGTCGGGGTGTCTTCTCCTGCGTGCGCGGTGCGGCTAACTTGCGCCACGCGCCGCGCCAGAGCTCCTGTTGTCCAATCCCGGTGCTGTAGACGAGCTCGGCTGGCGTCCCCCATTGAGCTACCGGCCGGGCGTTCACAGGAGGTTGGCCGACCTCCTGGATGGTATGGCCGGTGCAGGCTGTTTTGGTGACACTGGCCCGTTCGATGCGCGAGACGGTGAACCACCGCATCGCGTTGCGCAGCCTGCACCACACCACCAGATACCACTGGCCGCTGGCCGAGGCGAAGAGGACGGGCTCGACGTCGCGCGTAGTCGTTGCGCCGTCGTTGGCGGTGTAGCGGATGCGGACTACCCGCTGATCGGCCATCGCTTCCTCCAGTGCCGAGCGGATGGCGCGCGAGGAAGCAGGCGGGGCATTGACCCACACGCGGGAAGCCAGCTCATCGGCTCGGGCCCGGGTTCGGGGGTCCAGGACGTCCAGAATTTTTCGGACGCCGGCTGCCGCGAGGTCCGCGTAGGGAGCGTCCAACGCCGCAGAGACGGCGGCCATCAGGGCCACCGCCTGGGCGCCTAGGGCAGTGTGGCCGCCAAGCGCGGCGGGCCCTCCACACCATGCGCAGGGCCCGCCGTCGTTCCTAAACAACCGGCTTAGGGGGTGCGAGAGCGCTCCTCACCGAGATACTTCGCTTCAATTTCCTTGCTCCAAGCACGCGCGTAGAGGCCAAGGGCGCCCTGGTCCCGGGATGGGAAGCCCAGTCGGTTGAGTGTCAGATGGCCGGCCACCATGGCCAACTGTGGCGCACTGCGGCTGATGCGATTTTTGTCTGCCCGGTACAGATACTCATCGATCGCCCTGACCCAGCGCTTCCGCCAAATATCCACTGCCGGCTCCGAGGCAACGGCGGCCATCACCCTGTGGGTGGGCATAACCCGAGGTGCTATCTGGGCCATTGCCCGGCGGACAGACTCAGGCGACGATCCCAAAGAACCCGTGCAGGTGTGCAGATGAGTGTTCCAGTAGTAATCCCAGCTAATGGCTCTGCGATCGGGCCACAGAGCGGAACGCGGTCCCCGCATCATGGCATGGGCGGTGTCGAAGAGAAGCAGTGCGGCCAGCATCGAGCGCGTCTTGAGGCTGGGAAAGCGGTTGATTGCCCACAGCGTCAGGTCCGAGGATACACGGGTATTCTCCTGGAGCAGTTCCACGCCCTTCGGCCCGCCGAACCGCGCCAGGAACACTTCGGTGGCCAGGGCTATCGGGTCCCCCGGTGCTACCGGAAAGACGATGTTCGGGGAGCGCGATATGTTCACCTCGCCCAGCTTGTCAACGTTCTCGTCCGCCAGTGCCTGCGCTAACTTCGCTAGGCGCCCGACGCCGCTGTCTGTGGCATTCAGGTACAGGACCACTGACGGATGTCCCGAGTCCAGGTTGCGCGTAAATGCGAGCCGTCCATCCTCCGCGGCCCGCTGGGAAGTCAGCGGGGCGACAACGCGGCGGATAATCTCATCGCCCACATCATCACGTTTAGGTTCGATGGTCAGGACGGACCAAATCATAGTTTTGTCGGTGTGTTGCTGCACGGCACGGGTACGGGTTCCTTGATGAACTGTAGTAGTTGGCGTTCCGCGGCTCATATCATCCCCTATGACGTCAGTACGTGTGAGGACTACACAGTGTCGGTAAGAAGTGCGGGAAGACGTCATCTCACGAAAAGTCGCTCATTTGGGCGCTGAGGGGCTTTCACTGCGTCCGCAGTGCGGTTAGGTTGGTGCGAACCGCCGAACCGCCGAACCGCCGAACCGCCGATGCGCATTGCACCAGTGACAGTGCAGGAATCCTGAAGCGCCTGGTTCGAACGAAGCGCCGCGGGCTTAAGCCCGGCCATGGAGGGTGCTGCCGTCGAAGGCCTCGGCGCTTATGGGAGTGGAATCTATCCGGGCTACCGCCCGTGCACCGGCCGGGCGTTCGCCGGGGGCTCGCCGACCTCCTCAACGGTGTGCCCGGTGCATGCCATCGCGGTGACGCTTGCCCGTTCGATGCGGGACACCGTGAACCACCGGATTCCGTCCCGCAGCCTGCACCATCCCACCAAATACCACTGGCCGCTGGTGGAGGCGAAGAGGATGGGCTCGACGTCGCGCGTAGTCATTGCGCCGTCCTTGGCGGTGTAGCGGATGCGGGCCACCCGCTGCTCGGCCATTGCTTCCTCCAGGGCGGACCGGATGGCCCGCGAGGAAGTAGGCGGGGTGTTGACCCACACGCGGGAAGCCAGTTCATCGGCCCGTGCCCGGGTTCGGGGGTCCAGGACGTCCAGGATTTTTCGGACGCCGGCTGCCGCGAGGTCAGCGTAGGGCGCGTCCGACGCCGCAGAGACAGCGGCCATGAGCGCCACCGCCTGGGCAGGGGAGAGGCTGACCGGCGGCAGGGAGCCGCCGCTCGCCAAGCCGTATCCGCCGCCGGGCCCCGGGCGGGACCAGATGGGTGTGCCGCTGTTCTCCAGTGCGTCGAGGTCCCGTTTGACGGTGCGTACGGAGACACCGAATTCCCGCGCCATGCGCTCGGCGGAACAGCCCCTGTTTCCGCTGCGGCGCAGCATCTCGGAGAGGGCGTGAAGGCGTTCGGTCCGCTTCACGGACGTTCCCTGAAATTCATGACATAAATAGTGACATACACCTGCCCATTCGAGGGGTGAAGGTTGGAACATGAACACTACGAAGAGCCCCATCGTCCTGATCGCCGGCCACTGGCTGGGCGCCTGGGCCTGGGACGAAGTCCTTGAATACCTCGCCGCCGGGAACGCTCGGGCGACAGCGCTGACCCTGCCCGGCCTCGACCCGGAAGATTCCGCCCGCACAGCCCGGACTCTCGATGAGCAGGCAGCGGCGATTACCGACGTCGTCACCCGCCTCGGTGAGCCGGTGACACTCGTGGCGCACAGCGGCGCCAACTTCCCTGTCAGCTTGGTCCTCGACCGGCACCCCGAGCTGATCCACCGGATGGCGTGGGTCGACTCCGGGCCTGTGGGGCCGGGAAGCGTCTTCCTGCCCGGCTTCCCGGAAGATGCGGCTGAGCTGCCGCTGCCGGCCTTCGATGATCTGGGACAGCAGGCGAGCCTCGAGGGACTGAGCGATGAGATCCTTGACCGGTTCCGAAATCGGGCCGTTCCGGAGCCCGGCCCCGTGCTGCGCCAGCCCCTCGAACTGGAAAACGATGCCCGCCGCCAGGTCCCCACCACACTGGTGTGCTGCTCGATTCCGGGCGCGCAGATGATGGAACTGGCCCGCTCGGGGCACCCCATGTTCGCCGAAACCGCGGAGCTCACGGACGTGGAGATCCTCGACCTCCCCACCGGGCACTGGCCCATGTGGAGCCGGCCGCGTGACCTGGCGGAAGTCATTGCCGCGGCGGCCAGCTGAGGCGACCCGTCAGCTCCTCGGTGCCTCAGGGCCGGTGGGCCAGCGCAGCAGGGCAGCAGCGTCCACGCCGTGGGGGAGGACGCCGTCGGGCACCAGCAGAAGACTGGCATCGGTCAGGGCAGCCGCACGGACCAACGCTGCCGGTGCAGGGACCTGGCCCAAAACCTCAGCACCGAGGGACTGCTCCGGGGCGCTGGCCACCCAGGGTTCGGCTCCGAGGGCCAGCAAATGGTGGTCGGCCAGCGCGGTGTCATTGAGGATCATGAGCTCCACCTGGGCCTGCTGCAGGGCATTCAGCACCCCGCCGAAGCCGGTGACGGACTCCGGGTTGGCCTGCCCCTGCTGCTGGGCCAGACGATCCATGATCTGTTCCTGCTCTGCAGCCCACAGCAGGGCAATGCGTTCCTGGACTTTGTCCTCGAAACTCCTGCGGCCGGCTCCGGACACAGGAATGTGGGAATCGACCATGCTGACCAGTGGCTTGTGGGATTCGGAGAGCTGGTCCCGTACGAATCCCCGCGCCCGGACATCACCGGCAAGCACGATCAGCCTGGCTCCGCTGCTGTCAGCAATCCGGTCGATCTCCTCGGCGACCTGATCCGCGTTGCGCCGCCAGATCTGCTCGGTCTGCCGCTGGAATTTGTCCTGTGACCAGCCGCCGGCGGGGAGCTTGGTGATGTCCTCTTTCTCCCCCTCCACATCTTCGACGGAGGACTCTTCGCGGCCGACAAAGTGCAGGCGGATCTCGGCGTCCTCCCGGGAGACTTCCGCAACAATGTAGGGCAGTTCCTCGGGGCGGTGCTTGAGCAGCGGCAGTAGATCGGGAACCGGGTCCACAGAGACCCGCTCCGGCAGCACCAGCGGTCCGGGCAGGACTTCGTTCAGGGCCACCGTGCCCTGCTGGACGAGGAGGTAGCGCGACACAGGGGAAGGAAATCCGTCGGCGGGAAGTACCGCGGTTTCCGCGGCTTCCTGGTCCTCCGGCGGTGCGCCCTGTTTGGCCAGTGCCCTCCTGACATCGCCCGGACGGACCTCGGCGGCTTCCAGACTGTCCACACTCCCCGCGGAAGCGTCTATGTAGGCGACACACCAGGGGCCCCTGCGCCGGTAAAGGTCAGCAAATTCGTGGAGTTTCCGGGTCATGACGATCTCCTTCCGCAAGGCCTGCGGCCCCACAGCGAATCAATCCGTGCCCCACGCTAGCACCGGCGTCGGCGGCATTTATAGGTGCGGCAGAGCTGCTGCCCACCTTGCCGCGGACTCTCTCCGGGCGTCTCTACGGCTGGCTGCAACCTGCCTAGTCCCTGCTGCTGCCGATAACGCGGGCCGGCACCCGGGATCTATCTCCCGGACGCCGGCCCGCCGCCGTCGTCGTATCTGCGAACCTAAACCTTCACCTTCGCCGCAAACTGCCGGCCCGGCGCGGTCCGGGCATGTGTTCCGTAGATCATCAGGCCGACGAACGTCAGGCCGCCCACCAGGTTGCCAAGCACCGTCGGGATCTCGTTCCAGATCAGGTAATCCATCAGCGTGAACTCGCCGCCGAGCATCAGGCCGATGGGGAACAGGAACATGTTCACCACGGAGTGCTCAAAGCCCATGTAGAAGAAGAGCATGATCGGCATCCACATGGCGATCACCTTGCCGGGCAGGCTGTCGGACATCATGGCGCCGACGACGCCGGTGGAGACCATCCAGTTGCACAGCACCCCGCGGACAAACAAGGTGAGCATGCCCGCTGCGCCGTGCTCCGCGTAGCCCACGGTCCGTCCTTCACCGAGGTGCCCGATCGCCTGGCCCACCTCGCTCACCTCGGACGAGAACCCGTAGGTCCAGACGATGGCCATCAGCAGCGCAGTGGTCAGCGCACCGGCAAAGTTGCCGACGAACACCAGCCCCCAGTTCCGCAGCATCGAGTTCAGGGTGACGCCGGGCCGCTTGTCCAGCCAGGCCAGCGGCACCAGGGTGAACACGCCGGTCAGCAGGTCGAAGCCCATCAGGTACAGCATGCAGAAACCCACGGGGAACAGGAGCGCGCCGAGCAGCGGCGACCCGGTCTGCGTGCTGACCGTGACGGCAAACGCCGCCGCCAGCGCCAGAATGGCACCGGCCATGTAACTGCGGATCAGGGTGTCCCTAGTGGACAGCATCACCTTGGAGTGCCCGGCGTCGATCATCCGGACCGCGAAGTCCTTTGGAATCACATAACTCATCGCCGGCCCCCTACCACTGGTACTTCAGGAACTTGCCGTCGATGATCACGCGGACGCGGTCGCCGTCGGGATCTTCGCGCCGGGTCAGTTCGACGTTGCAGTTGATGGCACTCATGATGCCGTCGCCGAATTCCTCGTGGATGGCTTCCTTCAGCGCCGGCCCGTACACGGCGAGAAGCTCGTAGAAGCGGTAAATCGTGGGGTCATCCTTCAGCGAGTCCCCGGCAATCCGGTACGGCTGCTCCTGCAGTGCCAGCACGGTGTCCTCGTCCAGGTCCAGCAGTTCGCCCGCCTTCTCGGCCAGTTCGGCCGGCACCGGATGCGAACCGAGCAGCGCGGCGATGGTCCACAGCAGCGGACGGTCAAGCTGCTCGGCAATCTCAGCCCAGGAAGAATCCGAACGGGCGACGGCGCTGCGCACGTTGAGCGTGGCCTGGTCTCGTGTCGCGTTCCAATTAGTCATTTGTGTCTCCTCCTGAGTTGCTTTCCGGCACTTGCCGCAGCATCAACGTAGAAGGCAGACGAACACGCCACCCAGGCTTTTTGCGAAGACCAGTCAGCAAAAAACGCAGCGAGCCCACCGTTTTACCTGCCCGAAACAACCAGGCAACGGACCCGCCTTCCAGGGTTCGTACGGTGTTGAAGTGGGGGCCGTGTGAGAACCGAAGGAAAGGGCAGGAAATGGATCTGCTGACACAGGTGGTCCGTGAGGCGCCGGTTCCGCTGTGGGTCATCGACTCACAGGGCCTCGTGTCCCTGGCGAACAAGGCAGCCATCCGGTTCCTCGGCTACAAGGCGGAGGACGACGTCGTCGGCGGACCCAGCCATGACCTGCTGCACTGCCGCCGCCCGGACGGAACCCCGTACCCCGAACACGAATGCCCGATTGTCGGATCCGGCGGTACCGCCCCGGCGTCGGAGTGGTTCGTGACCCGTGCCGGCGACGCGCGGCCGGTGCAGTGGACCACCCGGAGCATCGGGCCAGGCCTGGGCACGCTCCTGAGCTTCAGTCCCCAGCCGCGGACCCAAAAGCAGATCGTGCGCGAGCTGCGCAGCCGCGGGCCGGCGCCTCGGACCCCCGCCGTGCAGGTACGTGCCGAACTGCGCGGGTCCATGCTCCGCACCATCGAAGCCAGGTTCACGGATCCGGAATTCACGACGGCGGAGCTCGCCGCCGCCGCGCACCTTTCGGTCCGTTCGGTGCAGGCTCTGTTCGCTGAGGCGGGGACGTCGCCCGCCGCGGAGATCCGCAGGGTCCGGCTGGAGCACGCCCGCACCCTGCTGGAACAGGGCCATGCCGTGCAGGCCGCGTGCCTGGCTTCCGGGTTCCTGGATCCGGGCACCTTCGGCCGGGCCTTCCGGCAGCGGTTCGGCTGCGCGCCCAGTCAGGTGCCGGCGTCGTTGGCCGTGTGAGTACGGAGCGCTATTCCAGGCGTTCTGCCTGTCCCCCCCCGGCCTGTCCGGTCACTGCTGGTTCAGTGCAGGGGCATTCGTCCGCAACCGCGAAAGGCCCGGGCCCTGGACGTAACCGTCACAATGGTAGGAGCCGATGCCGGGAGCCTTCGTCCCTGATCATCGCAGCCAACAATCACCCCACGGCAGGACCACATGACATATCACCGGATCAACGGCGTCGACCTTTACTCCGAAGTCGTCGGTGAGGGGCGGCCCATCCTGTTCCTGCACGGCGGATTCTGCTCGCTGGAGGCGCTGCGGGAGCAGGCCGATGCCCTGGCCGCCGAGCGGACGGTGTACGCGTTCGAGCGTCCCGGCCACGGCAGGTCAGCGGACATCGACGGCGGCTACAACTACGAGCGCGGCCTCGCGGACACGCTGGCCTACCTTGATGCGGAGGGCCTCGAGCCGGTCGACGTGCTCGGCTACAGCGACGGCGCGATCCTCGGCCTGCTGCTGGCCCTGCACCATCCGGAGCGGGTCCGGTCCCTGATCGCCATCAGCGGGAACCTGGACCCCTCGGCGTTCAATACCAACGACGACGCCGGCGGGTTGCCGGTTCTGGGCCCGCCCGTCCACGCGGCGCCCAAGGACCCGGACAAGCCGGACCTCGAGCGGCTGGCCTATGAGCGGCTGTCTCCGGACGGTCCAGCCCATGCCGATGCCGTGATGGCGAAGCTCTTCCGGCTCTGGACCACTGAACCGCATATTGACCCGGCAGAGCTGGCTGCGATCAAAGCCCCCACCCTGATCGTGTCCGGGGACCGGGACACCATTCGCCCGGACCACAGCCTGCTCATCGCGTCATCGATTCCGGGCGCGCAGCTGTGCATCGTTCCGGGAGCCACGCACGGCCTGCTCGCCGAGCGCCCCGCACTGATCAGCGCCGTCGTCCGGGAGTTCCTGCAGCAGGTTCCGTAATCCGCTCTCTCACGCCCGCCGGCCGCTTGAGTGGAGGGGAACCCGATGGCTCACGAGGGTGATGATGTCCGCTAGCTGGAGGAGAGTGCCTTCGCGGGAACCGCTCGCGTCAACTGTTCTAAAACCCGGATAACAAGGCAGCTCCCTGTAGCCGGCCTGGAAATTCTGGAGACCTTTGATGGTCTCCTGGTCCTCGCCCCGCAATCTGATCCGCTCGTAGGCTTGTTCAACCGGGATATCGAAGTACACCACCGCATGGGCCTGCGGCAGGATGCCCGCCAGGGTCATCAGCGCAGTTCCCCGGCGTATTCCACGCGCCTTCCGCAAGGCCACCTGGCAATAAAGGTGGCGATCCATGATGACCAGCCCGTCAAAGCGCGAGGCCCGCACATGATTGATCAGAACGTTGAACACCCTGACGGCCGTTTCCATGGCATCTGCGATCCGGCCAGGGACCCGTATCCGGTGACGCAGGGCCCAGCCGGCGATGGTTTTCCTTCCGGAATAGTTGCCCAGAACCAGCACCGGTCTGGATGGAAACAGATCCTTGAGGGCCCCGGCGGCCGTTGACTTGCCGGAACCGTCAATGCCCAGCAGCACCACAATGGTGTTCCGTCTCAAGCAGACGGGTTCCAGACCGGTATCCATCACGCTCGAAGGGGTGCCTCGGCGGACGGTCCAGCGGGCAGGTAGTAGGAGTTCATTTTCACGACACTAATCGGTGAAGATGAGCGCCAGCAGGGAGCCTTAAAGGCACCGCCGATGGATCCTGCGGATTTGCCGTTACCCCCGCGACCGCCGCAGCAGCCACACAAAGTACGGCGCACCAATCAGGGCGATCATCAGCCCGGCCGGAATCTGCGCCGGAGCAATCAGCGTGCGGCCCAGCGTGTCAGCAACGGAGACCAGCAGCGCACCGAGCAGCATGGACAGCGGAATCAGCCGCGAGTGCCGGGCCCCGGCAATAAACCGCGCCAGATGCGGAGCCACCAGCCCCACAAACCCGACGGCACCGATCGCCACCACGCTCAGCGAAGCCAGCACCGCGGCAGCAGCGAGCAGCAGCAGCCGGGACCGCTCCAGCCGGACGCCCAGGATCCGCGGGGTGTCGTCGTCGACCGCCAGCAGATCCAGCCGGCGCCGCAGCGCGAACACCAGCGGCATGGCCAGCAGCAGCGCCACCGCCACCGGCACGACGTCGGGCACCGTCCGCCCGTAAGTGGTGCCGGAGAGCCAGGTGAGGATGCGCGGAGTGTTCCACGGGTCGGCCCGCAGCAGCAGGAAGGTGGTCAGTGCGCTGAGGCCGTAACCGCAGCCGATGCCCACCAGCACAAAACGGTCCGGCAGCAGCCCGCCGCGCCAGGCCAGCAGGGCGATCAGCCCGAACGTGGCCAGGCCCATCAGCACCGCCATGGTGATCAGCACCGGGCGTCCGCCGCCAATGTTCGAGGTCACCACCGTGACCGCGCCCAGTCCGGCGCCGGCGGTGATGCCGAGGATTCCGGGTTCGGCCAGCGGGTTGCGGACGGTTCCCTGCACCACGCAGCCGGCCAGGCCCAGGGCCGCGCCGGCCAGCACTGCGGCGGCAACCCGGGGGAACCGGTCATCCAGTGCCCGGCCAATCAAGTCCGGTGCCGAACCGTTCAGCCACAGGGCCAGGTCCCCGGTGCGCAGCCACAGGCTCCCGGCCAGCAGGCCCAGCAGCACGGTGCCCGCCAACAGCAGGCCGGAAACGGCGACGGCAGCCAGGAACCGGCGCCGGGTCCGGACACCGAGCCGGCCCTGCGGCGGCATGGCAATCGGCCCGGAATCCCGCATCCGCATCGCCAGGACCACAATCAGCACGGCACCGAGCAGTGCCGTGGGGACACCGGTGGGAATCGAACTGGCGCCCTCGGCGCCGAGGAGTCCGCGCAGCCCTGCGTCGGCGAGCAGGATCAGCAGTGCACCCAGCAAGCCGGAAACGGGCAGCAGGAAAAGGTGGCGGCCCAGCACCGGTGCGCGGCCGGCCAGAAGCCGCGCCAGTACGGGAGCGCCGAGCCCCACAAAGGCAATGGGCCCGGCGAGCGTCACGGAAATGCTGGTCAGCAGCACCGCGCAGAGCACGGCGAGGACACGGGTGGAGGCGACCGGCACACCCAGGGAGGACGCAGTATCGTCGCCGAGTTTCAGGACATCGAGCCGGCGGCACAGCAGCAGCGCCACGCACAGCATCGCAATAATCACCGGCGCAGCCCGGACGGAGGCGTCCAGGTTCAGCTGGGCGAGCGATCCGCTGCCCCAGGCGAACAGGCCGGTGGTGTTCTCCTTGAACAGGATGAGCAGCATCGCGGTGCCGGCGTCGAGCGCCATGGCAATCGCGGAACCGGCCAGGATCAGGCGCGTGGTGCCGGAACTCACGGAGCGGCCGGCCAGGCCCAGCACGACGGCGGCGGCCAGCACCCCGCCCGCAAAGGCAACCGTGCCCGAGGCCCAGAGCGGCACGGACAGGCCGAAGGCCGCGACGGCGGTCAGCGCGAAGTAGGAACCGGCGGTGACGGCGAGGGTGTCCGGGGAGGCCAGCGCGTTTCGGGTTACCGACTGCAGCAGCGCCCCGGCCACGCCGAGGGCAAAGCCCACTGCAACTCCGGCGAACAGGCGCGGCAGCCGTGAGCCGACCAGTACGTCGGCAATGGGAACGCCGCCCACGGTTTCCTCGGCGCCGCCGAAGAGCCGCCACAGGTCCGCCAGTCCGGCGCCGGAGGTCCCCTGGGTCAGGTGCCAGGCACCGGTGAAGACGACGGCGAGCAGCAGTGCCGCCAGAATGGCCAGGCCGCCGGCGGGGTGCTGGAGGAAGTTATGCAGGGGCAGCCGCAGGCCCGGGCGGGCCTGCGGCTGCGTTACGTCCCGCGTGTGGAGCGGTGCGTTCACTCCGCCAGCATGGCGTCAACGTAGGCGTCGATGGCCTGCTGGTTGGACAGCGGGCCGCCGGCGCCCCAGACGCCTGCGGGGAAGGCGTAGGCGCGGCCTTCCTTCACGGCCGGCAGGGAGGTCCAGATGGGGTTCTTCTCGAGTTCGGCAACGTAGCCGCCCACTTCCTCGTCGTTGGAGTGGAAGAGGTTCGCGCTGCCAACTGCGGTGAGTCCTTCAATGTCAGTCTGGCCCAGGCCGTAGGCCGGGTCCACGCCGCCGTTGCCGTACCGGGAGTCAATCTCGTCGGTCCAGGCGGAGGTCATGCCGAGTTCTTCGCCGAGGGCAGTGAAGAGGGCGCCCTGGCCGTAGGGGCGGATGGTGACGTTGCCGCCTTCGATCCAGCCGTCGAAGAAGAGGAAGTCAGTGGTGGCGAGGTCGGCTGCCTGGACCTTTTCCTTGGCATCGGCCAGGTGCTTGTCAAAGGTATCCAGGACCTGCTCGGCGCGTTCGGTGCGTCCGGTGGCTTCGGCGATCATCGAGAAGACGCTCTTCATGTTCCCGATCGGGTCCGCGCTGTTGGCTCCGAGGGTGGCGAGGACCGGCACGCCGCGTTCTTCGAGCTGGGCAATGATCTCGTCGTCGGCGCTGAACGCCTCCACGATGATCAGGTCCGGATCCGCCGCGTACAGGGTGTCCAGATCCGGTTCGCCGCGGGTTCCGATGTCCGCGACGCCTTCCTCCGGGAGGGTCTCGGCGCTGACATACGTGCCGTAGCCCTCGGCGTCGGAAACGGCCACCGGCGTGACGCACAGCGTCAGCGCGTCCTCGATCTGCTGCCACTCCAGCACAGCGATGCGCTCGGCCGGCTTTTCCAGCTCCACCGTCCGCCCGACGCCGTCGGTCAGTGAGACCGGGCCGGTTGCCGTGGCGGTGGTGTCGGCTGCGCAGGCTTCAGACGTAGCGGCGGTGGCGGCGTTTGCCGGTTCCTCCACGTCGGTGGTGCCGCAGGCGGACAGGGTGAGTGCGGCTGCAGCAAGCATGGAAGCTGCTGCGGCCAGCGGGCGGACTCGGGTCATGGAAGTGCCTCTCGGGTGGGGTTCAGGATGAAACGGTGTTCAGGATGAAATGTGGGCGGTGGACCGGCGCCGGACGGTGTGCCGGCCCAGCGGGTCGATGCGGATGCGCCGGGTTTCCGGCTCCACCGTGACCTGGACCTGGAGGCCGTAGACCTCGGAGATGTTCTGTTCGGTGAGCACCTGGTGCGGGTCGCCGGCGGCGTGGATCCTGCCGGCGGACATCAGCACCAGCGAGTCGGCCACGCGGGCGGCGTGATCGAGGTCGTGCAGCACAATGCCGACGGCGGTGCCGCTGTCCGCAAGGTCGCGCACCAGGTCGAGGATCTCGATTTGGTATCGCAGGTCCAGGTGGTTGGTGGGTTCGTCCAGGAGTACGACGCCGGTGTCCTGGGCCAGGCAGGCGGCCAGCCAGACGCGCTGGACTTCCCCGCCGGAGAGTTCGCTGACAGAGCGGCCGGCCATCGAGCCAACGCCCGTGACGGCCATGGCGCGGTTGATGATCCGGTGGTCCTCGGCGTTGAGCCCGGCAAAGCGGTGCCGGTAAGGGTGCCGGCCAAAAGCCACGACCTCCCGGACGCTCAGTCCCTGCGGGGCGGGCCGGGACTGGGAAAAGAGGGTCACCTCGCGGGCGAAGTCGCGGGAGCTGAGCGCTGATGCGGCACGTTCGCCGCCGGTTCCGCGGAGGAGGATTTCGCCCGAGTCCGGACGGTGCAGCCGCGCCATGGAGCGCAGCAGGGTGGATTTACCGCTGCCGTTGGGGCCCACCAGGGCCGTGACCTGGCCGGGCTGGAAGGTCAGGGAAACCCCGTCCACCACAGTGTCCTTGCCGTAGCGCAGGATCATCTGCTCTCCGGTGAGGGAGGTCGACGGCGCCGCCGCCGGCTGCTGCACCGAATCCCGGGTGCCGGTCCGCTCCGGACGCGGGGTGTTTTTCCGGGACATGGCAAACCTCAGGGCAGAAGGAAGGAAGGACGATCGTTGCAGGCGGTGCGCGGCCGGGCCGCTGGAACCCCCGCAAGGGTGGTTGGTAAGGCTTGCCTTGCCTAAGCAACAATAGAAGCTGGGTCGGATGGGCGCAATCTGCGTCTGCCTGCACGTCATACAGCGTCCATAATCGGCCTGACCTGCACTAACGGACCTAATCGACAGAGCGAGAGCGCACCATGAGCACCACCCCGGCACCGGCCGAACACCTTGAACAGACTCCCGTCCCAGATGCGGACCGCACCGTGACCGTCTGGGAGGACGGCGTGCAGCTGGACTTCACGTTTGCTGACTGCATGCGGTACCACGGCCCGGGCTTTCCGGGAGGAGTGGCCCACGCCTTCGCCGTCCTCGGCCGTGCCCTGCCGGAACTGGCAGCCCGCGCCGGCGGCCGCGTCGAACGCCGGCAGATCCGCATCCGCACTGCCTTCCCCGGACCCGGCGGCCGGGATGCGATCGAACTGGTCACCCGGGCCGTGACGGGGGAGCGCTTCGAAGTGGTGCCGGAACTGGCCCGGCCCGAACGCGGCAATACCCTGGCCCGCTATGTCTTCGAGATCAGCGCCGGGAACGCAACGGTCACCTGCGTGCTGCGCGACGACGGCATTGTTGCTGACGAGTTCATTGAGCTGGGCGCGAAGCCGGACAAGACCGAAGCTGAGCTGGCTCACCTGGAAGTGCTGAAGGCCGAGATGCGGGACCGGATCCTGGAACGCGATCCCGCCATGGTTTACGACCTGGAGGGCTAGGGCTGGCTGCCCCCGGCCGCGTATTACTGCACCGGGGGCGGCGGCTGCACCGGGGGCGGCGGCTGCACCGGGGGCGGCGGGGGCTGTCCGCCGTCGTACCCGGGCCCGTTTTCCGGACCCGAGCCCGGCCCGTAGGCATCCCGCGACGGTGCGCTTACCCGGCGCCACGGCCGCCGGTCGTAGATCGCCAGGAGCTGTGCACCCAGGCCAAAGAACACCATGGCCAGCCAGACCAGAATGTTCAGCCACGGAATATGCAGCGCGACGATGAGGATCACTCCGCCGACGAGCGCCTTAACCACGGGATGCTGGTTGCCGCGGAACAGCAGCCGGCCAATGTAGTAGGCGCCGAACACGAAGGTTGCGAGCGTCAGCGTAATCCAGACCAGCAGGATTGCCAGCGCAAGGGGCGCGCCGACGAACGTGAACAGCAGAAGCAGGACTGCAAACGGGACGACGATCGAGGCCACGAAGCCTACAAGCAGCGCCTTCCAGGGGTGCGGCACAAGACGGTCGGTGACGTGGTGCAGCAAACGGGGGAAAAGCCATCCCGCGAGGACGGTGATGAGGCTCAACGCAACCAGAGCGTAGAGCAGGCCAAGCAACCAGCCGACGAACAGTTCTCCCTGCGTTGGCTCGTCGGATTCCTGCGGAGTGATGCGCTCCACGGTGCCGCTGACCGCGCCGTCGGCGATGCTGGCGTCGTCGTTGGAGGTGTAGGTGAGATTGCCTCCAACCGTCCCGTCGATGGTGAGGTCTCCAACACCAACCTGCACATCTCGGCCCACCGCGCCGGCTATGTCGATGTCACCCGCGGCACCCACAAGATCATCTCCGAGGGAACCGCTGTCGGTAATATCCACCGTCGAAGCGAAGATGGTGCCGCTGCGCGAAATCTCCCCGCTGATGGTCACATCCTGCCCGGCGAGACGTACGTTACCGTCAACATTTCCGGTGATGTCGATCGTCTGGCCGGCTGCGATGATGTCGCCCGTGACGTTTCCGGAGATGGTGATCCTCTGGGCGGACACGTACACGTCCCCGGATACGTCATCCCGGACATCGACGGCCAATCCGCTGTAGAACTGTGGACCTGACCCGTCGTTCTCCCCATATGGTGCAGCCGGCAGCGACTGCGGGGCCGAAGCCGGGGAGGAAGCGAATGCGCCCGTCCCTGCGGCCAGGACCAGGAGAATGGCGGCCAGGACTATGGAGAACGCCCGCCGTGGAGTTGGAGGAAGTCTCATTGCGTTGCCTTTCAGGTATCTGCATATGAACGCATCTGCGACGCTTCTGATCCTGACTACGGCGAGGTCCGTCTATCTGTCAGGAAGCACAGCTGGCCCTGCGCTCATGGTCACCCCGCTGGCGGGTGCTGTAAAGACGGGAGGACTAATACTTTGGCGTGCCTTGCTGCGGGAATGACCCCGGGAAAGGCTGCGTTACCGATGTCATGACCCTTCATCCGGCCACAGAGTCCCTGCTGCCCACGGTCGACCCCGCTCCGGAAACCCTCCACGTTGCCGTGATCGGCGCGGGCAAGGCGGGCACTGCCGTTGCCCGTTCACTGCTCGACGCCGGCTACCGGGTTTCCGTCTCCGCCTCCGGCGATCCCGCCCGGCTGGAGCTGATGATCGACTTCGTGACCCCGGGTGCCGAGCCGAAATGGACGCACGACGCCGTCGCGGAAGCAGACCTGGTGATCCTTGCGCTGCCGCTGCACCGGCTGCACACCATTGATCCTGCCCTGCTGGCCGGCCGCGTGGTGGTGGACACCATGAACTACTGGCCGCCGGTGGACGGCCAAATCCCGGCGTTCCGAGCGGGGGACCGGCCGTCTTCCGAGGTGGTGCAGGACATGTTCCCCGGTGCCGCCGTCGTGAAGACCTTCAGCCACACCGGCTACCACCACCTGGAACCGGACCGCCGTCCGGCCGGGCACCCGGAGCGGCGGGGCCTTGCCGTAGCCGGGAACCAGCCTGGCGCCGTCGCTCTGGTCTCCGCGTTGGTGGACCGCATAGGCTACGACCCTGTCTGCGTGGACTCCCTGGCCGGCACCGGGTTCCTGCAGCCGGGCGGACCCGCGTTCGGCGCCCGGCTGACTGCCGCGCAGCTGAGCGAACTTGCCGGCGCCGCGGCTTCCGCCGCCTGAGACCACACAGCACAACCACCGAAGGGATGCACTCATGGCGACACTGGGAATCATCGGAAGCGGACACATTGGATCTGCCGTCGCTCGGCTTGCGGTTGCGGCGGACATGAACGTGGTCATCGCCAACTCGCGCGGGCCCGAGACACTCACGGACCTGGTTGCCGAGCTCGGCCCGCTGGCCCGGGCCGGGACGGTGGAGGAGGCAGCCAACGCGGGCGACGCCGTCGTGCTCGCCATTCCGCTCAAGGCGGTGAAGGACCTTCCGGAGGGACTCCTGAAAGACAAGATTGTCCTGGACAGCAGCAACTACTACCCCTTCCGCGACGGCAGCATCGACGGACTCCTTGACAACTCCGTCACCACCAGCGAGCTGATGCAGCGGCTCACCGGTGCCCGCACCGTGAAGGTTTTCAACAACATCCTGGCCGCGCAGATCCCTGCCCTGGCCCGCCCCAGCGGTGCTGCGGACCGCTCCGCCCTGCCGATCGCCGGTGACGATGAGCAGGCCAAGACTGAGGCCGCCCGGATCATCGACCAGCTGGGCTTCGATACCGTCGACGCCGGGACCCTGGCTGACAGCTGGCGGTTCGAGCCCGAGACCACTGCCTACGGCCGCCTGTACTTCGAGGACCCAAACGTCCCCGACGAAAAGATGGCCGACGCCGCGCCCGGTGCCACACCGGTGGAACAGCTGAAAGCAGCGCTCGACGGCGCCGCCCGGGTGAACGTGGCTGAGCGGCGGTTCTAGTCGGGCGCGGTTTCGGCGGGCAGCACTTGGATTCTCCTTCAGCGGTACCAGCAGCCGGGGGCCGATCCCGGAACTTAATCTTTTGGGGAGCTGACGTCGTTTAGCGGGTCCCATAACGGCGTTAACTGCACAAAGGATTTGCTGTGAGGGCTCATAACGGCGTTATCTCCCCACTGGTTTACAAAGGGACCCGTTCCGACGGACATCCGTCGGCCGCGGGGCCAGGAGGGGGCAACCTCTTTAGGTGTGAGGGCATACGCTGCGTCGTGGCCGTCCTTGATACCCGGTTCCAGTGGACGACTTTCCGCGCGCCATTTCGCTGGCCACAGCGCAGCGGGACGATGGCGGAGACGAATGATTCGATCCCGTAAGGAGCAGGACGATGATCCTGGACGAGACTTTCACCCTGGCCAACGGGCTGCCGATCCCCAAACTGGGGTTCGGTACCTGGTTCATCGAAGACGGCAGCGCCGCCCAGGCTGTGGGGGAAGCCATCAGCATTGGCTACCGCAACATCGACACCGCCCAGGCCTACGGCAACGAGCGCGGCGTCGGCGAGGGCGTACGGTCCAGCGGAGTGCCCAGGGAGGACCTCTTTGTCTCCAGCAAACTCGCCGCAGAAATCAAGGACTATTCCGGTGCGGTGGCCGCTATCGACGGCTCGCTGGAAACAATGGGCCTGGACTATCTGGACCTGATGCTCATCCACAGCCCGCAACCCTGGAATGACTGGCGCGGCGGCTCCTACGCGGAAGGCAACCGGGAAGCCTGGCGTGCCCTTGAGGAAGCGCACGACGCGGGCAAGCTCCGGTCCATCGGCGTCTCCAACTTCGAACAGGCGGACCTGGAGAACATCCTGGACGCCTGCACCGTGGCGCCGTCGGTCAACCAGATCCTGCTCCACGTCGGCAACACCCCGACTGAACTGCTGGATTTCTGTACCGATACCAACCTGTTGGTGGAGGCCTATTCACCCATCGCGCACGGGGAGATCCTGCGAAACGAGGAAGTGGCCGCGATCGCTGTGCGGTATTCGGTTTCCGTTGCGCAGCTGTGCATCCGCTACGCCGTCCAGCTGGGAACCGTTCCGCTACCGAAGACCACCAACCCGGACCACATGCGGACCAACGCGGACGTGGACTTCACCATTTCAGCTGAAGACATGGACGCCCTGTACGGCATGCGGGTGACCGACTACGGCAAGTCCGGCAAGTTCCCTGTGTTCAGCGGGAAGTAGCCCGGTGCTGGCCGTGGGCGGCTTCGGCGGCCCCTTCACTGCGGAGACGCTGGGGAACGTCGCGGAGGGACCAGTGGAATCGGTGCCGCTCGACGGCGTCCCCGCTGACATCGGCCGGAACCCGGTGGACCAGGCGCAGGTGCACGCGTCCGAGGACCCGGGCATCGCCCTCGTCCTGGCGATATCCGGAGTCTAGGAGGCAGCCGTTTCCTCTCCCGAAGCCTCTTCCCAGCGGCGCGAGTACTGGCCTATTGGCTGCAGGGCCCGCAGCAGATCGATGCCGCGGCCCGTGAGGTGATAGCGGATGCTGACCGGCACGGTGGGTTCAACGATGCGCTCCACGAGTCCGTAGCCCTCAAGTTCACGGAGCCGGAGGGTGAGCATCCGCGCGGACAATCCCTGGACCCGGTTCTGGATCTCCGTAAACCGCTCGGCGCCCGTGCCCACGGCCAGCAGGATGCCGCCCACCCAGCGCCGCCCAACAATCTCCATGACAGTGGTTAGCCGCATGCATTGCTCATCATCGATGCGGAACGGCGGGGCTGGCTTATTTTTTGAAGTCACTTACGAAAAGTAAGTCGCTTATGCGGTGGTTGTCAACGGTTCGGGGTGAGCAGATGCTGAAGGCATGCCTGATTACCTGCATCCGCTGCGTTTCGGCAGCTTCATCACCCCGCTGGCGTCCGCGCCGCAGTTTCCAGTCGACCTGGCCCTGCTCAGCGAGGAGCTGGGACTGGACCTGGTCACCTTCCAGGACCACCCCTACCAGCCGCAGTTCCTGGACACCTGGACCCTGCTGTCCTGGGTCGCCGCCAGAACCTCGCGCATCCATGTCTCGGGGAACGTGCTGAATCTGCCGCTGCGGCAGCCAGCGGTGCTGGCCCGCTCCTTGGCAAGCCTTGACCGGCTCAGCGGCGGACGGGTGGAACTTGGCCTCGGCGCCGGCGCCTACCTCGAACCCATGGCAGCAATGGGAGCGCCGCAGCTGACCGCGGGGAATGCAGTCTCCGGACTGGAGGAGGCGCTGGATATCATCCGGGGAATCTGGGACTCCGAAAACCCGGAACGTTTACGCGTGGACGGCCAGTTCCACCGGGTGGACGGTGCGAAGCGGGGGCCGGCACCGGCGCATAACATCCCGATCTGGCTGGGAGCGCAGAAGCCCAGGATGCAGCGAATCATCGGCCGGAAGGGCGACGGTTGGCTGCCGAGCCTGCCCTGGCTGAAACCCGGCGACGTCGACCGCGGCAACCAGGTCATCGACGAATCCGCCCGCAAGGCAGGGCGGGACCCGCGGCAGATTACCCGCTTGCTGAACGTGACACCGCAGTCCTCCGCGGAAGACCTGGCAGAACTGGCAACCGGGCACGGCATGAGCGTGTTCATTCTCGCCTCCGATGACCCGGAGGAGCTGCGGCGGTTTGCCGAAACCACCGCGCCCCGGGTCCGTGACAGGGTGGCGCAGACGCGGATAGCCCGGGCCCGTGCCGGCAGCCCAGCTCCGGGGGAGATCTCGAATACGGTGCCGGGTTCCACTCTTGTTGAACCGGTACCGGCTCGGACGTTCCAGGGTGAGTCGATCCCGGAAGCACTGGCTGCCCGGACACTGCTGCCGGGTGATCCGGGATACGCCCGCTATACGTCCAGCTACTTTCGCGGTGCCAGGCCCGGCGTCGTCGTCCGTCCCGAGAATCCAGCCGAGGTGCAGGACGCGGTGCGCTTCGCCGCCCGCCACCGGGATGTTCCGTTCGGAATCTTCAGTGCCGGGCACGGGCTCTCAGGCAGGTCGCTGAACACCGGCGGAATCGTGCTGGCGCTCGATGCGCTGAATTCCATCACCGTCCGTGACGGCAACCGGGTCCAGGTGGGGCCGGGCGCTCGCTGGGGCGAAGTGGCAAAGGCACTGGCCCCCCGGGGACTGGCGGTCACCTCCGGGGACTACGGCGGAGTCGGTGTCGGAGGTCTTGCCACAACGGCCGGGTTCGGCTGGTTCGCCCGCGAACGCGGCCTGACCATCGACTACCTGCGCTCCGTGGACGTTGTCACCGCAGACGGGGCCCTGGTGCACGCCAGCGCGGAGGAAAACAGTGATCTGTTCTGGGCTGTGCGCGGCGCGGGCGCGAACTTTGGCGCCGTCGTCTCCTTTGAGTTCGAGGCCCACCCGGTAGCCGCTCAGGTGGGTTTCGCGATGCTCGTGTTTACTCCCGATGACGTCGCGGCGTTCCTGGAGGGGTGGGGGAGCACGATTGAGGCAGCGGATCCCATTGTCACCGGATCACTGATGGTGGGGCTCGCCGGGGCCGGCAGGCCGTCAGCGGTCCAGGCTGTGATCGTGGTGGATTCCAGCGATCCGGACGCCGTACTTGAGCAGCTGCAGCCTTTCACCGGGCTGGCGCCGCTGGCCGATCAGCTGGTTCAGATGGTGCCTTACGCGGCCTTGATGGAGGTGCCGCTGACAGGCGAGGGGCAGTCCGGCAGAGGCGAGCCGCACGGCCATTCCGGCCTGGTCCGCCACCTGGACGCCGATGTGACGCGTGGCCTGGCGGGAATCATGGCCGCTGACCGGCCCTTCTTCCTCAGCGTCCGTTCGGCCGGGGGAGCGGTGGGCAGTTATCCGGCCGACTCGACGGCCTTCGGATGGCGGGAAGCCAACTTCCTGATCTCCCTGTTGGGAGGCCGGTCCGACGACGTGCAGCAGCTCTGGCGCAACCTCCTTCCCCTGATGGAAGGCATGTACCTTAGTTTCGAAACGGACACCGGGCCCGACGTCGTGGCCCGCGCTTTCCCGCCCGGTCACCTGCGCAGGCTGCAGGCGCTGAAGGCGGCCTGGGATCCGTCCGGGCTGTTCCGCGACAACTTCTTCATTGCCCCTGAACCGCAGCCGGCGGGCTCAAGTACCGGGCCCGGATCGGTCACGGCCGGCTCCACCTCGCGGGGGGTGTGATCTTGCCGCGCTGACGGAATATCTGCGGCCGGGCTGCGGGTTGTTGCTGGGTGTACGAACGTCGGGACAACCCCTGCCCTGATGCGATCGAGAGAAAGCACCCGTCCTAGTGAACCTGTTTACCCCGCTGGCCGTCGGCACCATGGAACTGCCCAACCGGCTTGTTATGGCCCCGCTGACCCGCATGCGCGCCAACCTCGACGGCGTCCCCACCGACATCATGGTGGATTATTACCGCCAGCGCGCCTCGCTCGGCCTGATTGTCAGCGAAGGCATTTACCCGTCCTTCACCGGTCAGGGCAACACCCGGATGCCCGGCCTGGTCACCGAGGAACACGTCGCCGGCTGGAAGCGCGTCACCGACGCCGTGCATGAAGCCGGCGGGCGGATCGTCGCCCAGCTCATGCACTCCGGCCGCGTCGGCCATGAGAACGTCAGCGGCCGCCAGCCGGTAGCTCCCAGCGCCATCGCGCTCTCCGGTGAAGCACACACGTACGACGGAAAGCAGCCCTATCCGGTGCCGCATGCCCTGACCGAAGCTGAGCTGCCCGGCGTCGCCCAGGAATTCGCGTCCGCTGCCGCTAACGCCATCAAGGCAGGGTTCGACGGCGTTGAGCTGCACGGCGCCAACGGTTACCTACTGCATGAATTCCTCTCACCCGTCTCCAACACCCGCACTGATTCCTATGGCGGATCCCCGGAAAACCGGGCCCGCTTTGTCCTCGAGGCCTTCCGGGCCGTAGTCGAAGCCGTCGGTGCAGAGCGCACCGGCATCCGTATCTCCCCGGAACACAACATCCAGGACGTGCTGGAAACTGACCGCGAGGACGTGCTGGCCACTTACACGGCCCTGGTGGACGGCATAGCACTGCTGAAGCCGGCGTACCTCAGCATCCTGCACAAGGACCCGGCCGATGCCCTGGTCCAGGAGCTGCGCCGCCGCTTCGCCGGACCGGTGCTGCTGAACACCGGCTTCGGCGTGGAAACCACCCGTGAGTCCGCGCTCGCCCTGCTCGAAGAGGACCTGGCTGACGCCGTCGTCGTCGGCCGCCCTGCGCTCGCCAATCCGGACCTTGCGCGCCGCTGGCAGGAAGACCACCCGCTGAATGCGTGTGACTACGCCACCTTCTACACCGACGGCGCCGCCGGCTACACCGACTACCCGGAGCTGGCTCCGGTTTCCTAGCCGGCTTGGTGCTGGCCGGCCACAGTCAGCTCCTCGTCCTGATAACAGGGAGCTACCGGCTGTGGTCGGCCGGATCCGTTTCATCCGAGGACAGCGATTCCAGCCGTCGAAGGTCCTCCGGGTTGAGACCGGGGTGGGCGCGCAGGGATTCCAGGAGCAGGTTCATCTGCCGGTGCAGGGCTGCCGCGCGTTCGGGGTGCCCGTTGTCATTCACATGAGTGATCAGCATCCGCAGCACCCGAAGCAGCGCAGACGCCACCTCCGGCTGGTCCAGGCAGGACTGGCGCAGCTGGTCAAACGCGTGGTCGACGTACTCCTCATGATCCAGGTTCCAGGGCTGGACCAGCACCCGCCCGGAGTCATCTTTGAGTGCTTCGGGAGCCAGGTCAGTGGTCAGGATCCGGCGCAGCAGACTCCCCAGCCGCAGGGTGATTTCCACCGCGGTGGTCGGATCGTTGATGGCCGAGCTCAGGGCCCGCAGGCCGATATCCACCAGCTGCCGGATCGCGAAATCCGCATCCTGCAGCATGGTGCGCGCCTCCGCCACTTCGATCGCGCCGGCCAGTTCCTCCCGGCAGTGTTCCGGAGGTGCCGGCCAGACGGTGAATAGCGGCTCATCCGCGTGAATATAGGCGCCGATGCGGGTTTCCAGGCGGACTGTGGTGCCCGCCGGCACGGAGCGGAGCAGCCGGGAGCTGTCCGCCTGGCTCACCCAGCCGCTGACCGGGCTGGGGATGACGGCGGCGTCGGCAGGCGGGTGGAAGTCCCGCGGGTCGGCCGGCTGCAGGCCGGACGGGGCCTCGCCGAGTCCGGCCGCAACGCGGCCGCCTTCCGCGGCGATGGCACGGGCCAGGTTGCCCACCTGGAGGCCGCGCGAAAGATGGTCCAGGTGGGCAATAATGCCCACCACCGTCACCAGGGTCAGGACAACGGCGAGCGTCAGTGAGATCCGGGGAGCGTCAGCTGAGGGGTCTCCGCTCAGGCTCGGCAGAATGAGGATGCAGTAGAAGAAGGTCCCCACCAGCAGGCCGATGACGCCCTGGCTCAGGCGGTCCCGGATGAAGGACCGCATGACCCTCGGGGAGAACTGGCCGCTGGCCAGCTGCAGGCTGACCACCGTGAGCGAAAAGACCACGCCAACCGTGGTGATCATCGCCCCGGCGACGGTGGCCAACAGCCAGGTGGCAGCGTTGCTGCTCATGGCCAGCGTCAGTGGTATCCGGGCATCGTGCCCGACGGCGCGGTCCAGTGCCGCTGCGCCTACGGCCAGGGCAATGCCGGCAAGCATCAGCAGCGCCGGGAACAGGAACAGCGACTCCGCGAAACGGTAACGCAACGCTGCAATACGCAGCCTTAATGACTTCTTCTCCCGTGTCATTGCCGGAAACCTCCTTAGCTGGTCGTATCGTTCCCGGGCCGGGGCCCGCCGCCGAGTTTCTGGGCCAGCCCCGTGAGCAGGATATCCAGCCCTTCATCAAGCTCGGCAGCGCCGTCATACTCTGCCAGGACCGGCGCCAGGGACCGGAGGTGGGGGAAATCCTTCGACGGGAGCCGGTAGAGGCCAAGGCGCAGTACCGGGTCCTCTTCCTCCGGGTTCACAACGAGTTCCTGGAGTTCGTTGAGAATGTGGCCGTAGAGGAATCCGTAATAGGTCCGGTAGGCGTGCAGTGCATCCGCCGGTGCAAAGCCGGCCCGGATCAGCAGCGCCACGATCAGCTCCAGCGGCCGCAGCATTCCCAGCGGCCGCAGCCCCAGCGGGGTGGAGAGCGGCCGGGTGACCAGAAGCGGCACGGCATTGGGGTGGCGGAGCGCCAGCTGCCGTACATCATGGGCGGTGGCTCGCAGCTGACGCTGCCAGTCCGAGGCGTCCGGGTCAATGGCCAGTTCGTTCAGGACCAGTTCGGTGACTCCGTCGAGCAGCTCTGCCCGGTTGGCGGCGTAGCGGTAGAGAGCCATCGGGTCGCAGTTCAGCTCCTGGCCCAGCCGGCGCATGCTCAGAGAGTCCAGTCCGATCGAGTCCACCAGCTTCAGGGCGGTGCTGAGCACCAAATCGCGGTTCAGCCGGGGCTTTTTGTTCCCTGGACTGGACGGGATCCGCGGCGGAGCTGGCATGGACAATCCGTTCCGTTGAGGGGAAAGAGCACACCGGAACTCTATCCGTAAGGTTGCTTAGTAGGCAGTCTACAGCTAGCGTCTACGGTGTAGACCATTCCTGGCTTCCAGCTACCAGCCCCTGTGCAGCTGCCCACCGCCGATTCCTCCGTCCGCGCATGATGACCCGCCCAGGGCGCAGCGGCACTCGATCCATTCCCGGGCCCCAACGCATCACCCACGCACAACCTTCAGAGCTGAGAATCATGGACATCCACAAGCAGCAGGTTCGCCAATTCCTCGACGAATGCACCGTCCGGGACCTCGATGACAGTGCCGTACTTCCCGCCGCGGACCTCTATGGCATGTACATCATCTGGTGTGAGAAGACCGGCAGCACCTCCGTGGCTGCTCCGATTTTCTCCCGCCTGGTCCGCGGGGACGGGTTGGAAGGGGACATCCGCCACCGCGTGCGTGTGTTCAAGGGCGTGGCCGCAACCGGCGCCATCCCCATCCAGTACATCCTGGAAACCGACAAGGGTCCGGGGCCCAACAGTTTGCTTGCCGGGCTGCAACCCTGACCTGTCAGCCGCTGCCCTGGACGGCCGGGGCGGCTTCGGGCACTGCATTTCCCGCAGCACGCCTCCGCACCTGAAGTGCCATCCGGGTCAGCGCTGCGCCAAGCAGCATCATGCCGATGCTGGTGAGCCAGCCCCACGGTTCCGGCAAGTACATGGCCAGGAACCAGACACGCACGTCGGTGTTGCCGGTCAGCTTGAGAACCGCCGGAACCAGTCCCTGCGCAATGCCGGCCCGGCAATCCAGCCAAGAAGTACCAGTGTGCTTTCCCGCCCGGTGAGTTCCGGCTCCTGGGTAGGGCCGGCGGTTTTGGCCGGTGCGGCATGCCGGGTACGCATCAGCTGCAGGAGTTCCGGGCCGGTCCGGACAAGCCGGGCGGCAGCCAGCCGGCCCAGCCCCCAGGCCAGCAGGACCCCGGTGGACGCACCAGCCAGCACCCCGGCCCACTGCAGTGCAGCCGATCCCGTCAGCGTTCCCGCCAGCACAACCGCCAACCCCGGCAGCGGAGGGACGAACGCCGCGAAGAACACGGCGAATGCCGGCCCAACGCCCTCCGTTCCCTCCACCGGGTTCTCGGCCCGATCGGTGGCATCGGGTCCTGGAACGGGCGCTGCCACGGAGGTCCAGGCGATCAGCCCGGCACCCCCGCCAACCGCTCCTGCCACCCCCGCCAGCGCCCACGGCCACGCCCAGTCCAGCCCGGACCAGGCCGTACCGGCAACGGTGGCCAGCAGCGACACGGGACCAAACAGGGCCAGGTACGCCCACTGCCGGCCCCGCACGTCCGCCCGTTCAGTGCCGCTTTGCAGGGCCAGCCACACCCCGGTGCCGTCGAAGCCGTACAGGTTGGCGCACATGCTCGCGCCCATGACCGCAATAAGCGTCCCGGCCCAGGGCAGCAGGTCAGCCGACCCGTAGGTCAGCGGCAGCACAGCGGTGAGCAGGCCCCATGCCAGCGGGGTGGTCACGGCTGCCAGCCGGGACGGATCACGGACCCAGCTGCGCAGTTCCTTCTGCAGCACGGCTGCGGCCGGCAGGATCATGCTGCGCGGTGTGCGGCGGCCGGCGGAACCGCGGACCAGCGCCCGGGCGCCGCGGGCCTCGCCCAGGGTGGTGCTCCACAGGATCAGCAGGACCGCGCCCAGGACCAGCATCCCCGTGACAGCGGCCACCGTCTGTGCCCAGTTTCCCGCGCCCGCCGATTCCACCGCGGCGAGGGCCCACCCCGACGGCGCCCACCGCAGGGCCGCTGATATGCCCGCCGGAAAGCCCTGCTCCAGCAGGCCGGAAGCGGCCAGCCCGACGAACAGCATCCAGCCCGATTGGGTCAGCACCAGCACGACGGCGAGCAGCAGCCCGTTCAGTGCCGCCCCGCTGCGGGCCCGGGCCAGCCGGCCAAAGACCACGTAGGCTACCCGGGACATCAGCACCAGCAGGCACATCTGGAGTGCGGCCAGCGGCAGGGACAGGAGCGCGGGAAACACTCCCAGGCGAACGGCATAGACCACCAGGCTGGTGAAAAGCACCCCGGTCACGGCGCTGGACAGACCGAAGAACCCGGCGACCAGGAGCCCGGCCGCTAGCCTGCGCCGCTGCAGCGGGAGCATTGCCAGGTAGGACGGCCGCAGCAGCGGCGCGGGGGAGAGCACCGGTCCCACCAGCCAGCCGATCAGCCAGCTGAGATAGGCAACGCCGAGCAGATCGGGAACCAGCGACGCCGGTTGCAGCGGCAGCGCCGCGAGGACCACCACCCCCACGGCCAGGGCCCCGCCCACGACGACCCCGCACCATTTCCAAACGGCACCGCCACCGGCAGCCGCCGCGTTGCGGGCCAGCGCCAGCCGCATCCGGATCAGTTCCCCAACCACGGCAGCCCTTCGGAACTGCCAGCTCCGCTCTCGACCAGGCCGGTGAAAGCCTCTTCCAGGGTTCCGTTCCCGCGGACCAGGTCCAGCGGTCCGCTGGCAACAATGGTGCCCTGCGACATCACCGCCACCGAGTCGCAGAGCTGTTCGACCAACGGCATCACATGGCTGGAGAGCACCACGGCGCCGCCCCTCGCCACGTACCGTGTCAGGATCCGCCGCAGGACCAGCGAGGACACAGGATCCACCGCTTCGAAAGGCTCGTCGAGGACCAATACCCGCGGGTTGTGCAGCAGAGCAGTGGCAAGCCCGATCTTCTTGCGCATGCCGGTGGAATAGTCCACCACGAGCGTGCGCTCCTCGCCCAGCAGGTCCATCACGGCCAGCAGTTCCTGGGTCCGGGCATCCACCGTGTCCGGGGCCAGCCCGCGCAGCCGGCCCATGAACGTCAGGACTTCCCGGCCGGTGAGGAACTCGGGCATCGCGAGGGAATCGGGCAGGACTCCCAGGTCCCGCTTGGCCTGCACGCTGTCGCTCCAAACATCGGTACCCAGCACAGCGGAGGTTCCGGCATCGGGGCGGAGCAGGCCCACAGCCATGGACAGGAGCGTCGTCTTGCCTGCTCCGTTGGGCCCGACGATCCCGTAGAAGGCTCCGGCCGGAACGTCCAGGCTCACGCGGTCCACCGAGACTTTCGCGCCGAAAGCCTTATGCAGTCCGCGGAGGGAGAGCGCCGCCGTCGTCGGCTGCACTGAACTAGGCCACCGGCCGATTGGGTGTGCTCACGCTTTCAGCCTCCTTTGGCTGCCGTCGGCGCCGGGGAAAGGCCCTGCTAGACGGACCCGGGGATCGGCGCTGAAGCCACCGTAGCGGGTTTGCCCGCACGCCGGAACAGGGTTTTGCCGTGCAGTGCCCGCAGGGCGTTCAGGATGGTGGCCAGGTCCACCAGTTCCTGGGTTAGGGCACCGGCAACGGCCGGGATGAACCCGAAGGCGGCCACCAGCATCAGGACCAGGCTCAGGGCAATGCCCAGCCAGATGCTGCCCAGCGCTACCCGCAGGGTCCGCTTGCTGATGTCCATGGCCGTGGCGACCTTGGAGATGTCATCGGCAACGATCACTGCGTCCGCAGACTCACTGGCCGCGGTCGAACCGCGCGCACCCATGGCGATTCCGACGTCGGCCGCCGCCAGCACCGGGGCATCGTTGACGCCGTCGCCCACCATGATGACCGGCCGCAGCTCGAGGGCGGCTACGGCGTTGACCTTGTCCTCCGGCAGCAGCTCCGCGTGCACATCGGAGATGCCGACGGCGGCGGCGATGCTGTTGGCAGTCGCCTGTCCGTCTCCGGTCAGCATCACGGTTTCGCGGATGCCCAGGCTGCGCAGCCGGGCCAGGGTGGCGGCAGCGTTCGGGCGGGCGGTGTCGCTGAGGATCAGGCTGCCGGCAAACCGGCCGTCCACGCTGAGGTAGACCACCATCTGGCCGGGGGAGAGGTCCACGCTTCCGGCAGACGGGTCCACTTCCTCAATGAACCGGCGCTTGCCCACCCGGACGGTTTGGCCGTGAATGAGGGCCTCGACGCCGTTGGTTGCCACTTCCTGTGCGGTGTCCGCCGGGGAAACGGGCAGGCCGCGCTCCTCCGCAGCGGCCAGCACGGAGGCGGCCAGGACGTGGGAGGAGTACTGCTCCGCGGACGCAGCCAGCCCCAGCAGCTCATCCTCGCTGAAACCCGGCTGCGCATTCACGGACACCAGTTCCGGGCGGCCGTACGTCAGGGTGCCGGTCTTGTCGAAGGCCGCGGTCCTGGCGGTGGCGAGCTGTTCCAGCGTGGCGCCGCCCTTGACGATGATGCCGTGCCGTGCCGAACGGCTCATGCCGCCCATGAAGGCGACCGGCGCGGCAATCAGCAGCGGGCAGGGCGTGGCCAGGACCAGCACTTCAGCGAACCGCACCGGGTCGCCGGAAACCGCCCAGGCAATTCCTGCGATCAGCAGGGAGACAAGAGTGAAGGGAATCGCGAACCGGTCCGCGAGCCGGACCACCGGAGCCCTGGACGCCGCAGCGTCCCGGACCAGGGCGACGATCCGCTGGTACTGGCTGTCCGCCGTCGTCGCGGTGGCCCGGATCCGGACCGCCTGCGTGCCGTTGACCGAACCGCTCATCACCGCTTCTCCCGCGGTGCGGGCAACCGGAATGGACTCACCGGTCAGGGACGACTCGTCGAAGGACGCGGCTGCTGAGAGCAGCACGCCGTCAACGGGGACCACTTCGGAGGGTTTGATGAGCAGGGTCTCGCCCACGCAGACCTCGGTGGCGGGAATGTCCTCAGGCAGCTCGGTGCGCCCCGGCTTCGGTGTTCCGCCGGTGTCAGCGTCGTCGGGCAGCCGGTGCGCGATCTGCGGCGCGCGGTCCAGCAGTGCGTCGAGTTCTCCCTTGGCCCGCCCGGCGGCGTAGTCCTCCAGTGCCTCTCCTCCGGAGAGCATCAGGACGATGATCAGCGAAGCAAGGTACTCACCCACGGCGACGGTGGCCAGCATAGCGATGACAGCCAGGATATCCAGGCCGTAGTGGCCGCGCTTGATGTCACGGACCATCCCGACGCCGGTCACCGCCACGATTCCCAGCGTGTACAGGCTGGCGATCCACTGCGCGGGGCCTGCGGCACCGGCCCCCCACAGCATGAGGACGGCGGCGAGTACCACTACTGTCGACGCCACCACCGGATAGGTCCGGACTGCCTTCTGAAAGGACACACGGTTAAGGGCCATGCTTTCGTTTTAGGCTCCTTTGGCGCCGGTTGCCAGCAAGAGAAACCTTGCCTAACCGCGCAGGCTCCGGAGTTTTCCCCCGGAACGCGGGCCCTAGTGCAGCTGCGCCTCGATCTGGCGGACACTTTCAATGAGCCGGGCGCCGATGCCGGCATCGTCCTTGCCGGGACCGAAGTACACCACGGACAGCGACGCCGGCAGCTGGCCGGGAACCTGGACCGGAACCGCGACGGACCCGACCCCCTCGATGACTTCGCTGTGGCTGGTCGCGTAGCCGCGCTGGCGGGCCAGCTTCGCTTCCTCGCGGTAGGGCTGTCCGGGAGCGAGCCGGTTCCAGTGCTCCTCCGAGACGGCGGACTGGATGGCGATGCCCGGCGCACCGGCGGTGAACGAGTGCCGGGTGCCGGGGCGCTGGACGAGCGCGGTGCGGCTGTGCCGGGGCTCGACGGTGACCAGGGTGACGCAGTCGTGCTGGTCCCAGACCGCGATGAACGCAGTCATGGCGAGCTCGTTTGCCAGGACGGTGAGTTCCGGCAGGGAAGCAGACTGGAGGTCGCGGGACACACCCCGGGCCAGCGCGGCGAGTCCGGGCGCAGCGGAAACCCGGCCGGCGTCGTCGCGCATTACGAGCGAATGCGCTTCGAGCGTCCGCAGGATCCGGTACGCGATGGAGCGGTGCACGCCCAGGCCCACCGACAGGTCGGCAATGCTCAGCGGAGTTTCGGCCTCAGCCAGCAGTTCCAGCGCCTGGATGCCGCGGGAGAGGGTCTGGGACTGGGATCCGGAACCCGGCGACGCAGCAGAAGTCATGCGCCAATCATAGGGGTTTGCCGTGCGGCGCGGACCCGGCGGCGTGCGGCAAGTCCGCGTCCAAGAACGCCCTGACGTGGGCTAAAGAGGTAGGCCAGGGTGAATACGGCGCCCTGGGCGAGCACCACCATGGGGCCCGTCGCAGTGTCCAGGTAGTAGCTCGCGTAGACGCCCGAGACGGCACAGCCCGCCGCAATTGCGGGTGCGATCCAGAGCATGGCGGAAAACCTGTCGGTCAGCAGGTATGCCGCCGCGCCGGGGATGATCAGCATGGCCACCACCAGGATCACGCCAACGGCCTGAAGCGCGACGACGGCGGTCAGCGCCAGCAGGCCCAGCAGTGCCGCTCCGAGCAGCCGGGGATTGAGCCCGACGGCGTGGGCATGGGTCCGGTCGAAGGCGTAGAGGGTGAAGTCGCGCCGCTTGAAGAGCAGGACGCCCAGGGTCAGCGCGGCGAGGACGGCGACCTGCAGCAGGTCCGCGGAGCTGACGCCGAGCAGGTTGCCGAAGATGATGTGGTTCAGGTCCGTGTGGCTGGGGGTCACGGAGATCAGCACGAGGCCGGCGGCGAACAGCGTGGTGAACACGATTCCGATCGCCGCGTCCTCCTTCACCCGGCTGGTGTCCCGGACGAGGCCGATCAGCCCGACAGCCAGGAACCCGAAAACCACTGCGCCCAGGGCGAAAGGCGCTCCCACCAGGTACGCGAGGACGACGCCGGGCAGCACGGCATGGGAGACGGCGTCGCCCATCAGCGACCAGCCGATCAGGACGAGCCAGCAGGAGAGGACACCACAGACCACCGAGGCAATGACGGCGGTGGCCAGGGCGCGGACCATGAAGTCGTAGGCGAGGGGTTCGGTGAGCAGCTCGATCATGGCCGGGCGCCTTCCGGGAGGCCGGCAACTTCGGGCGCGCTGGCCGGTGTGCCGCCGTCGGGCATGTCCAGGCCGAAGGCGCGCGCCAGCTGTTCGGGACGCAGCACTTCCTGCGGGCTGCCGTGCGCCAGGACGCGCCGCATCAGCAGGGCCGCCTCGTCAGCGAGCTGGGGCAGGGCATGCAGGTCATGGGTGGAGACCAGGATGGTCCTTCCGGCTGAGGCCAGCTCCCGCAGCAGTGCGGTGATGGTCGCCTCGGAGCGCTTGTCGACGCCGGCGAACGGCTCATCAAGCAACATCATCGACGCGCCCTGGGCGATGCCGCGGGCTACGAAGGCGCGTTTCTTCTGGCCGCCGGAGAGCCGTCCGATCTGCCGGTCCGCCACGTCAGTAAGTTCCACCCGTTCCAGTGCCTCGGAAACGGCGTTGCGGTCCGCCGGACGGGGACGGCGGGCGGGGCCCATATGGCCGTAGCGGCCGGTCATCACCACATCCCGCACGCTGAGCGGAAACGACCAGTCGACTTCCTCGCTCTGCGGAACGTAGGTAACCAGCCCGGATTTGCGGGCCTTGGCGGGAGGCAGTCCGCTGATCCGGATTGTTCCGGAGACCGGCTTCACAAGGCCCATCAGGGACTTGAAGAGGGTCGACTTGCCGGAGCCGTTCATGCCGATCAGGCCGCAGACCCGCCCGGGCGCCACCGCGAGGCTGACCTCGTCGAGGGCCGTGACGTCGTCGTACCTGACCGTCACCGAGTCCAGTTCCAGGGCCCAGGTGCTCATTGTGCGTCCGCCCCCGTCAGGCCCGCGAGAATGGTTTCAGTGTCGTGGCGGATCAGGTCGAGGTACGTGGGCACGGGGCCGCCTTCTTCGGAGAGGGAATCGACATAGAGCACGCCGCCGAACTCCGTGTCCGTGGCTTCGACGACCTGCTGCATGGGAGCGTCGGAGACCGTGGACTCGCAGAAGACTGCCGGCACATTGTTTTCCCTGACGAATTCGATCGTCGCGGTGATCTGCTGCGGGGTGGCCTGCCGTTCGGCATTGACGGCCCAGATGTAGCGTTCAGTGAGTCCGGCGTCGCGCGCCAGATAGGAGAACGCGCCCTCGCAGGTGACCAGCGCCCGCTGGTTTTCCGGCAGCGCCCCGAGCCCGGTCACCAGCTGGTCGTGGACGTCCTGGAGTTCTTCCTTGTAGGCCGCGGCATTGGCCCGGAAAGCGTCGGCGTTCTCCGGGTCGAGCTCGGCGAAGGCATCGGCCATGTTGTCCACGTAGGCCTGCGCGTTGAGCGGGGACATCCAGGCGTGCGGATTCGGCAGTCCTTCGTAGGCGTCTTCCGCGATGCTGATTGGCTCCACGCCCTCGCTGACCATGACGCGGCGAACGTCCAGGTCTGCGGTGAACTGCTCGAACCAGGCTTCCAGGAACATGCCGTTATCCAGGATGAGGTCGGCGTTGGACGCGCGGCGGATGTCTCCCGGGGTTGGCTCGTAGCCGTGGATTTCGGCGCCCGCCTTCGTGATCGACTCGACGCTCAGGTGTTCCCCTGCCACGTTCGAGGCCAGGTCTGCGAGCACAGTGAAGGTGGTCAGGACTACGGGTTTGTCTTCCGCGCCGGCACTGCTGTCGCTGCTGCCATCAGCGTCCGCGGAACCGGAACAGGCTGAGAGGACGATCAGGAGGGCAGCGCCGGTGGCCAGGCGTCGCAGTCGGGGCGGAAACGTCGTCGTCTTCATGCCTGAAACATAACTTCGGCAAGGCGCGTGAAACAAGTTCGGGTCACCGAACTTTCTGCGCGGCACGGGTTTTCAGGGGTAACGGCGCCGGCTCAGCAGCCCGGATGCGAGGAGGAACAGGCCGCCGGCCAGCGGCCACCAGAGATACATGGAGATAGTCCCGCCCAGAAAAGCAGTGACCAGGACCGTGAGCATTACGGCGGAAACCAGCAGCATCCCCGCCACGATCCGGGCCCGGCCCCGATGCGGAGGAGGGATGGGCGGAAGCCAGGCGGGACGTTCATCGATCCACTCCATTCGGCCAGTTTAGGACCGGGTCCATCGCCTGTAACCGGGCACCGGTCTTTTCTTTCAGGCTGCCGCACAGAAGCCGGCGGACCCTTCCCCTTTCGGCAGGCTGCGCGGGATGGCACCATGGCGGGCAGGCCCACCTGCGGCGGCGGACGCCGTCGTGATCCGTCGATGACAGGGGAGACCTTATGGAAGCCAGCGACCTGCTAGTTGACGCCTTTGGGCGGCTGCCGCAAACCGTGAACCGGGTGCTCACCGGGCTGGACGCGGACCAGCTGAACCACCGGCCGTACCCCGACGGCAACTCGATTGCCTGGCTCATCTGGCACCTGGCCAGGGTTGAGGACGCCCAGGTCTCCGACGTCGCGGGACACCAGCAGGTGTGGACCGCCGAAGGCTGGGCGGATCGTGTGGGTCTTCCGCTCGCAGTCGAGGACACAGGGTACGGGCACACTTCCGAGGAAGTTGCCAGGGTCCGGGTGCAGTCCGGCGAAGTGCTCCAGGGATATTACGACGCCGTCAGCGCCCGGACCATCGCGTTTGTCTCGGGGCTTGGCCCGTCCGACCTGGACCGCGTGGTGGATACGTCCTGGGATCCGCCCGTCACCCTCGGCGTCCGGCTGGTCAGTTCGCTGGCGGACTGCCTGGAGCACGCCGGACAGGCTGCGTACATCCGCGGGATGCTGGCTTCGGGCGGCGGTGCCTCGTGAATATCGTGGAGAAGCTGGCCGAATCCTTCCGCTCGGTGTCCGTCCAGCGGGCCTACGGCGAGCCGGTGCAGGTGGGCGGGGAAACCCTGGTGCCGGTGGCGCTGGTGCAGGCCGGGTTCGGCGGCGGGGGAGATGCCGACGGTGACGGCGGCGGAGGCGGCGGGGGCCTGGTGCTGCCGCTCGGGGTGTATGCCGGGCGTGACGGCGGTCCGGCGGTGTTCCGTCCGAACCCGATCGCCCTGCTGGGCGTGGCCACGCCGATTGTCTGGATTATCGGGCGGGTGCTGCGCTCGCGGGGTTAGCTGTTGGGGTGCGGGTGCGGGTGCGGGTGCGGGTGCGGGTGCGGGTGCGGCGGGTGTGGGTGCGGGGTGCGGGTTGGGGGTGCGGGTTGGGGGTGCGGGTGCGGGTTCCGCTGCGCCGCAGCCCGGAGCGTTCTTGCCTTGCCGGATCCACTCTGCCCCCGCCGGGCAGGACCATCGGTGGCACCCGGGACCGGGCGCCACCCGGCGCCCGCCGGCACCCGGCACCCGGCGCCCGGCGCCCGCCGGCGCCCGGGACCTCAACCGGAGGCGTTGTGCCCGTCTGGACCCGCCGGCGCCCGGGACCTCAACCGGAGGCGTTGCGCCCCCGGAGCCCGTGACCTCAACCGGAGGCGTTGTGCCCGTCTGGACCCGCCGGCGCCCGGGACCTCAACCGGAGGCGTTGTGCCCCCGGAGCCCGTGACCTCAACCGGAGGCGTTGTGCCCGTCTGGACCCGCCGGCGCCCGGGACCTCAACCGGAGGCGTTGTGCCCCCGGAGCCCGTGGCGTCCCGCTGGTTTTGCTGCGTTCCGGGACTTTTCGGCCGTGTAGGGAAAATGCTGCGTGGCGCAGTACGCGGAAACTCCCTCCGCGACGAGTTCTTCCCAAACTGCAGTAAATCTTGTCCCAGGTCGGTGGTTTTTTCCCACAGTGCAGCGAACCCAGTCCCAAGATGCAGCGATTCCGACAAAACGCAGCGAATCCCGGGTCGGCGCTGCGTGGTTTCCCACACCTCGTTACGGGAGTGGCCAATGGGGTCACACAGGGTTACAGGGGTAACGAGGGCTGGGAAAGCTCACGGAAGAGCTGTTTTGGCATAGGGAGGTCCTCAGGGCAGTACACCTTTCAGGCAAAGAATGAACTCTCGGCCGGTTGGTCCCAGGCCAAGGCCGCCCGCCGTCCTGGCCCCAGCCGCCGTGGCATCCGCCGGAAGGAGCTTCCTGGCGGGCCAGCCGGAACCACACCAAACGCCAGCTAGGAGCCAATCGTCAGGAGCAGGGCATCGCAGGCGGCGGCGCAGCGGTGGCAGGCCTCGGCACAGATGCGGCAGTGGTCATGGGCGGACGCATGCTGCTCGCACTCCTCCGCGCAGCGGCGGCAGGCAGCGGCGCAGGCCCGGACGAGGTCCGCAGCCGAGGCATAGCCCATGCCGGCACGGGCCAGGACCCGGCCGGTGGTCGAACAGATTTCTGCACAGTCCAGGTCGGCCCGGATGCAGCTGACCATATCGCCGAGCATGTCCTCGCTCAGGCAGGCATCGGCACAGGCTGTACAGGTCTGGACACAGTCAAAACAAGTTTCGATGCAGGCGGCGAGTGCATCCATGTCTACATTCGAGTTCCCGGCCGGGTGGGAAGTCAGCATGTCTTTGATCAGGCTCATCTTCTGCTCCTTAGGTGTTCGACGACAGGTAGCCGGGAACGCGGCGGAACCCGGCCGTGCGTTGTGCGAGCCTAGCCACGCCACCAGCGGGCCTCAACCGGACGCCTGCATTTTGCCCGCAGACTGTTCGCGTGCCTAGAATCGGCGTAGCCTAACAAGGCCGGTCATCCGGCACGATGCAGGACCCGGGGCTTTAGCTCAGTTGGTAGAGCGTTTCGTTCGCAATGAAAAGGTCAGGGGTTCGATTCCCCTAAGCTCCACACCCAAAAAGGCCCGCCCTCAAGCGGGCCTTTTCCATGTGGCGGCTCCTCGTGAATCGCAGCCCTTCGCCGCCGGCACCCGCCGTCCAGCCCTTCGCGGCCGGCACCGGCCGTCCGGCAGTCCCGCGCCGCTGGCACCCGGCGTCCGGCGGCCCCGCAGCTTGGCTCCCCACATCCCGCCCTAAGCCGAGTCCCGCCCCTGGCGGTAACCGCGGCGGACTTCCGCGATCGCCCGGGCAATGTTGGGGTCGCGGCCCGACGCCGTCATGACGGTATCGAAATCGGCCAGGCCCACATCCCCGTAGCGGCAGGTCACCTCGATCTCGGTGCGCCTGGCGCTGTGCGGCCGCATCGGCTGGCCGGCCATGGCAGTGTGCCCGGCAAGGGCGGCACGGCCGGTCCGGACCATGCGAACTTCGCCGCCGACGTCGTCCCGGAAACGGAACGCCTTGCCCTTGCGAGCGGTCATCAGTGCCCGCCACTGCTCGCGCTGCACCTTGGGAGCGTCCGGGAAATACTGTGCGACGGCGTCGTTCAGTGCCGCTGTCTCGGTTTCCTCCCTGCGGGGGCGAAGTATCAGCCGCTCCCGCACGATGAGCAGAGGGTAGACAATCAGCAAGGCGGCAAGGAGGACGGCGATCACGTTGAAGCCACCAAAAATGACGAAGGCCGCAGCCACAAAAACCATGCGGCTGACGGCCTTCTCGGAATACGACCGGGGCGGGGTGAACGGAACACCTACACGAACGCTGGACTCTGAACTCATGCCCATCCGCCTTTCAGTTCTGCCAGGGCTTCTGCTTCCCGCGCCAGCCGGGTGGCCTCACGGAGTTCTTCATCGAATGAGCTGGAGGGCCCGGGGAGGGCAGCTGGAGGTCCGCCCAATCCGTCCAGCCTTGCCTTGCTCTGTTCAACAGTGACGGCTAGACGGAGCTGGGCCTGCGCCTTGACCAGATCGGAAATCAGCTCCTGGACCCGTTCCCTGCGGGAACGCACGTCGTCCAGGTGTGATGCAGCGAGTTCCTGCCTGTCGTGGGCGAGGCTGTGCATCCTGCGGGCTGTTCCAGCGAGGGTAAGGACTGAGGTGGATGGCTCTGAGGTTCCGGACATAACCGTCTCCACTGCTTCATGGCGCAGCCGGTAGGCCTCAGCCACAGAGGCGAAGTGCGCTGCTGCCTCGGTTGCGACCCGTTCCTGCTCGTCCAGCATTCGGCCCGTAGCCTGGGCGGAACTCATGGCAGCACTCAGCCGTGCATGGATTTCTTCATGGTTGCCGCGCGTTGGCGGCGGTGTCCTGAGCCGCCCGCCCGCGGACTTCCGCAGGCGGCGCAGATCGTGGAGTAATCGAGCCATGATTCTCCTCGGCCGGGGTGGTCCGGGCATCCAGTGTGCAGGAGTCTAGCAGTGGCAGACCGCCGCTGGGATGGGGTGCTGAAGATTAGTTCCTGGGAGGGTCCATGGCCTGAAAACGGCACTGAAAAACATGAGACCTGTCACTCCTGCTGGTGCCGAATTATCCTCCACAAGCGCTCAGGCGCAACGTTACCGTCCAGTAATCGGGCCGCCATCAGCGCGGGATTCCTAGGATGCTGGGTTATGCTCCCATATCATGGCTGCACGTAAACCTCCCGTGTTCACCACGGCAACCACCTTCGGACGCCTGCTCACCTTTTTGGGAGTCAGCGTGCTCTGCGGCGTGCTGACCGCGGGGCTGTTCGTTCCCATGGCGGCAGGCGCCGGATCCGCTGCTTCGGCCTCAATCACGTTCTTCGACGGACTGCCCGCGGACCTGGAGCGTGCCACTTTGGCCCAGCCCACCCGGATCCTCGCGTCTGACGATTCGCTGATCGCCACCCTGTATGAAGAGAACCGCCAGCCGGTTACGCTCGACCAGATCTCTCCGCACATGGTCGATGCGCTGCTCTCCGTTGAGGACTACCGCTACTACGAGCACGGCGGCGTAGACGTGCAGGGTATTTTTGGCGCCATTGCCAGCAACGTGTCCTCCGGAACGAACCGCGGAGCCTCGACCATCACGCAGCAGTTCGTCACTAACGTGCTGGCCAACGGGGCCAGGGAACGCGGCGAAGAAGCGGTCCTCAACGGCAGCAAGAACATTTCGGACAAGGTCCGCGAAGTCCGCCTGGCCATCGCCGTGGAAAACGAGATGAGCAAGGAAGAGATCCTTGAGGGATATTTGAACATTGTTTCCTTCACCGGTGACACCTACGGCGTTCAAGCCGCAGCCAAGTATCTGTTCAACGTCGATGCCAAGGACCTGAACATCGAGCAGAGCGCCCTGCTCGCAGGCTTGGTCAAGGGTCCGAGCGCCTACGATCCCCAGGTATACCCTGAGGCGGCGCTGGAACGCCGGAACCTCGTGTTGGGCACCATGCTGGAGCACGGCAAGATCGATCAGGCGCAGTACGACGCCGCGATCGCCACCGGGATGGACCTCAACATCACCCCGACCCTGAACGGTTGCGTAGCCGCCGAACAGGCGCCGTACTTCTGCTCCTACGTGGAACACCTGGTCCTGAACAGCGAAGAGTTCGGGGACACCCCGGAGGAACGCAGTTCCGTGCTGTACCGTTCCGGCCTGACGATCAAGACGACGCTGGACCCCGCTGTCCAGCAGGCTGCCCAGGATGCCGTCAACGAAACCGCCAACCCGGACACTACGGCCGGCCAGGTGGGGCACTCGATGATCAGCCTGCAGCCCGGTACCGGCAACATCCTCTCCATGGCCCAGAACACCCGCTTCACCCCGGGTGAGAACCCGGGCGACTCGATGCTGAACTTCAACGTCGACCAGTACCAGGACGGCGACCCCACGAAGAGCCTGGGCGGCATCGGAGGCTTCCAGCCCGGGTCAACGTTCAAGCCGTTTACCGTGGCCGCCTGGGTGGATGCGGGCAAGTCGCTCGGCACGCAGCTCGATGGCCGCAAGAAGACGTATCCGCAGGGCGACCGCTGGACGGCCAGCTGCCTCGACGGCGGCGCCTACCCGATCGGGGAGGCGGAGGGTTGGACTCCGCAGAACTACGGCGACACCAACTACGGCGACGCCACAGTGCTCCACGGGCTGGCGCAGTCCCTGAACACCATCACCTTCTCCACCGCCAAGCAGCTGGACCTGTGCCGCATCATGGAGATTGCCGAATCGATGGGCGTCCACAACGGCAAGAGCGCCTCCGGTCAGGAAGAGCCGCTTTCAGTGAAGCCCTCCGCCCTCATCGGTGGCGTGGAGGACGTTTCCCCGATGGCGATGGCCCAGGCCTTCGCCGGCTTCGCGGCAGAGGGCAACGTGTGCGAACCCCGCGCGCTGGTGGAAGTCACCGATGTGCGCGGCAAGACCTATGACGTCCCCGAACCCGAGTGCGAGCAGGTCATCAGCAAGGAAACCGCACGCGGCGTGAACTATGCGACGCAGGAAGTCATGAAGTCCGGTTCCGGCTCCCTCCTGAACTACGGCTTCCAGCCGATGGCAGGCAAGACCGGAACCAACGACTCCCGCTCGCAGACCTGGTTCATCGGCTACAACTCCGGCATGGCCACGGCCAGCTGGATCGGCAACTGGAAGGCCGGAACCGAATCCCTGTCCGGCCTGCAGATCGGCGGACGCCTCTACCCGGAAATTGACGGCTCACTGATCGCGGCTCCGTCCTGGGCAAAGTTCATGCAGCAGGCAGGCAGCCTCTACCCGGGTGAACCGTTCGCAAACCCGCCGGGCAACCTGCTGGTCAACCCCAGCCCGAGCCCGTCCCCCTCCGAGTCGGAAGAGGCAGAAGAGGACGAGGAGACTGCACCGAAGCCGTCGGCTACTGCCGTGCCGCGTCCGACGAAGGCGACGCCCACGCCCCCGGCAGCACCGCCGCCTGCTGTCGAAACGGCAGAACCCGCCGCGTCTCCGGCGCCTGAAGCAGGGGGAGCCGTGACGCCGAGCCCCGGCGCCACCCCGTAGCCCAGCCGGCTGGATTCAAAAAACTCCACGTCAGGACGCAGGGCCCCCTGGTCGGATAGTCTTTCCGGTCAGGGGGCTTTCTGCTGCTCCCGTCCGCCGGGATTCTGCGGACGACTTTCAAAAGGAGCACGGTGACGGCGAACCAGCCTGCCATCTCGGTACGGGGCTTGACGAAAAAATATGGGCCGAAGACTGCCGTCGACGACATCAGTTTCGATGTCGAAGCAGGCAGTGTCTTCGCGTTCCTGGGCACTAACGGCGCGGGAAAGTCCACGACCATCGGATGCCTGACCACGGTCAATCCCTTTGATGCCGGATCGGCGGAGGTCTCCGGACACAACGTGCGCACGGCCGGGGACCGCGTGCGGCGGGACATCGGGGTCGTTTTCCAAGACTCTGTCCTGGACCCGCTGCTCACCGGCCGCGAGAACCTGCGCGTCCGCGCACGCTTCTACTCCCCGGACTCAGCGAAGAACGAGGCGCGGATCAACGAATTGGCAGAACTCGTTCAGCTGGGGGAGTTCATTGACCGCCGCTACGGGACCTATTCGGGCGGGCAGCGCCGCCGGGTGGACATTGCCAGGGCACTGCTTCACGCCCCGCCGATCATCTTCCTGGACGAGCCCACGGCGGGCCTGGATCCGGCCAGCCGGGCGATCGTCTGGAAAACCATCCACGATTTGCGGGATGCGCACGGGCTCACGGTCTTCCTCACCACGCACTACATGGAGGAAACCGAGGAAGCGGACCGGGTCTGCATCATCGACGCCGGCAGGATCATCGCCGACGGCACCCCGGCCCAGCTGCGGTCGGAGTACTCCAGCAGCATCCTCACCGTGACCACCCGCAACCGGCCCGGCCTCGACGCACTGGTCCTGGAACTGGGCGGGCAGCTCAAGGACGGGGACAGCGCGGCGGTGCGCATCGGCGTCGAAACCGCAGACACCGCCCGCCGCATCCTGGAACGGCACGGCGACGACGTCCTGGACTTCGAGTTCCGCCACGGCACCATGGACGACGTGTTCCTGGCCCTGACCGGCAGGGAAGTCCCGGCAGACACCGCAGCACCGGAAGGAACCCAACGATGAACGTCGTCCTGGACATCACCACCCGGAACCTGCGGCTGTTCTTCCGCGACCGGCTGGGCGTGTTCTTCTCCCTCGTCTCCGCGCTGGTCGTCTTCCTGCTCTACACACTGTTCCTGGGCAACCTGCAGACCGAAGGGCTGGGCGAGTCCTTTCCGCAGGCCACCGAGGACGAGATCCGCGGGTTCGTGGACAGCTGGATGTTCGCCGGCATCCTGGGCATCACCACCATTACGACGGCGCTGGGCGCCATGGTTGTGTTCGTGGAGGACTCCGGCTCCGGACGCTTCCAGGACTTCCTGGTCTCGCCGATCCGGCGGGAGAAGCTGATCCTGGGCTATTTGCTCTCCGCGGTGATGATTTCGATGATCATGACCGCCGTCGTGCTGATCGTCAGCCTCGTCTACCTGTTCGTGGTCAGCGGCGTCACCATCGGCGCCGTTCCGCTGCTGCGGATCTGCGGGTACCTGGCGCTGTCCTGCTTCGCATTCTCCGCGCTGAGCGCCTTTGCGGTCTCCTTCATTCGAACCGCCGGCGCGTACTCGGCCCTGTCGACCATTGTCGGCACCGTGCTGGGCTTCATCGCCGGTTCCTATATTCCGGTGGGCAACTTCCCGGAGGGTGTGCGGGAATTCGTGAGTGCGCTGCCGTTCCTGCAGTCCTCCATGCTGGTCCGCCAGGAAATGACCGCGGAGACCCTTCCTGCCATGACCGGGGACCAGCCAGCAGCCATTGAGGAGCTGCAGAGCGTCTTTGGCATCACGGCACAGGTAGGGGACTGGCAGGTGGGCACTGGATATGTGATCTTCGTGCTCGCCGCCATGACCGTGGTGTTCACGCTGGTGGCAGCTATCCGGATCCGCGGACGGGTCCGGGCCTAGCCGAGCGGCTTTCGGGGCCCTGGCGAGCGGCTCGACCAGCTACTGCACGGGAACGCTGGACTGAAGCTAACCGGCTCCGGTGAAGGTCAGGAACAGCAGTGCAACGTTCAGGGTGATGAGCAGGCCGACGACGACGACGCCCAGGACGGTGGTCCACCACCGGTTGCGGTGTTCACCCATCAGATCCGCGCGGGACGTGAGCCAGAGCAGGGGCACCAGGGCAAACGGAATGCCGAAGGACAGCACTACCTGGCTCAGCACCAGCGCCCAGGTCGGATCAATGCCGGCTGCGAGGATGGCCAGGGCCGGCAGGAGCGTAATAAGGCGCCGCAGCAGCATGGGGATGCGGATGCGAAGCAGGCCCTGCATGATCTCGGCACCGGCGTAGGCACCGACTGAGGTCGACGCCAGCCCGGAGGCCAGCAGCCCGATCGCGAAGAGGAAGGCGATGCCCCCGCCGAGTGCGGTCTCGATGGCCGCATGGGCACCGTCGAGTGTGTCTGTCCCGTCCACTCCCTGCAGCGAGGTGGCTGCCAGCAGCAGGATGGCAAGGTTCACTGTTCCGGCGACCACCAGGGCGATCGTTACGTCCCAGCGGGTGGCGCGGATCAGCGTCGTCGTGGTGATGCCCTGGGTCCGTTCCGGAAAACGGTCCCGCGTCAGGGCGGAGTGGGCGTAGATGGCATGCGGCATGACGGTGGCGCCCAGGATTGATGCCGCGAGCAGCACAGACTCTGAACCCTCGAACCGGGGCAGCAGGCCAGTTGCGACGGCGCCCGGGTCCGGCGGAGCAATGAAGACTCCGGCGGTGAAGCCGACGGCAATGATCACCATCATGGAAACAATGACGTACTCGAAGCCGCGGTGCCGGCCGCTGCCCTGCAGCGTCAGGACAGTCATCGATACGGCACCGGTGATCAGCCCGCCCAGCAGCAGCGGAAGGTCGAAGAGGAGCCACAGTGCGACGGCGCCGCCGATCACCTCCGCGACGTCGGTTGCCATGGCAACGAGTTCGGCCTGCAGCCAGTACAGCCGCCGGCCGGCGTTGGACTTCAGGCGGATCCCCACCAGCTCGGGCAGGCTGCGTCCGGTAGCCAGGCCCAGCTTTGCCGAGAGGTACTGCACGAGCCAGGCCATGGTGTTTCCGGCGATGACCACCCAGACAAGCAGATAGCCAAAACGGGCTCCGGCGGTCATGTTGCTGGCTACATTGCCGGGATCCAGGTAGGCGACGCCGGCCACCAGTGCGGGGCCGAGCAGCCAGGGGAGGCGGGGGCCTTTCCTGGTGATGACGGGGTTGGCCGCAGCGTCGGCGGTCGCTGCCTTATCGAGCATATTGCCAACGTAGCACCGCGAGTTCGGGTCGCCTAAGACTATTTGTCAGGAGTGGGGAACACGTCAGCCATTCGTTGCCCAGCTCACTGCATGAAGTTGCCCAGTTCACTGCATGAAGTTGCCCAGCTCACTGCATGAAATCGGTTCCCCTAGCCGCTTTCCGTGGGCTCCCTGGGCCGAAGCTCCTGCGAGCCGGCAGCCTCGGGTACACCGCCTCTGCTGCTGCGGTGGAGTGCGGCAAGCCAGACCAGGGCACCTGCAACCGGGAACAGCAGGATCCCGGTGCACCAGAAGGCTCTCCTGGGGCCGGTGACCCCGTCGGTGTGCCACAGGCTGATGAGCGCGCCGATTGTCAGGGTCACGATGAGCAGGAGCAGCAGTGCGGCTGCTGGAATCCACATGAGGACCTCGACGGGCATGGCGGTACCGGGACGCTTTCGGTCGGTGTCGAATGACGGCGGTGCTCCAAAGGGGGTGTCTATAAAGGCAGCGCCGATGAAGCAGGAGGACAACGTTGTGGGGGGTGTACAGGCCTGAACAGTAGCCGGGCCGGGCCCGTATGCCTTTCATCCTAGGGAGCCGCACCAGGGGGCCGCATCATCCCTGAAGATGACTTCCTTGCCGCCGTGCTCATCCCGTCCGCTGAGGTGGGGCCGCGAACCTAGAGTTGAAGTATGCAACCCCCTTCTTCCCCCGCCCGCGTTCTGTGCGCCGTCATGGCCGCCGTAAGTATTCCCATGGCCCTGGTGATTCCGCTGTGGATTACCGCGGGGCGCATGGCCTTCGGGGTGGACGGGCACCTGGTTCCCATTTTCGCCGTGACGGCAGGCCCGGTCCTGGCGATTCTGATGTTGACCGCGGCGATACGGATCACGGTCAACGCAGCGGCACGCCGGCCGTTCGGTGCGCCGCTGAAAACTTCGTTCCTGCTGCTGGGCAACTACGTCCTGGCGGGAGCCTTCGGTTTCTTCGTCCCGGACTTTGGCGAGGACGGCAGCGGATCGGTGTTTTCGGCCGTTGCCGGAAACGACGTCCTGGGATACTCCGCAGCATTGGCCAACCCGTTCGGCATCGCGACCCTGCTGGTTGCGGTCATCGTGCTGGTGAGGGCTTTTCGGGAACCGGCTGCTGCCATGGCAGCTTCCCGGTGACTTCCAGCTGGAGGGAATAGCTCAGGAATGTACGGATCAGAACGATCACGGCCAGCACCCCCAGGGACTCGAAGGTGGGAGTGACGGCCACGGTGCGGATGATGTCCGCCGCCACCAGCAGTTCCAGACCCAGCAGGATCGCCCGGCCGAGCTGCTGGCGGTACATCTCGTAGACATCGGCGCGCCGCGCCAGAAGACCGCGGGCGGCAATCACGGTGGCCACCACGGCGCCGGCCACAATCGCCGCAACCCCGGCCAGATCCACCAGGGCGCCCGCGGCTTCAATGAGTTCGTGGAAGTCCATACAGCTGATCCGTCCCCTGGGTTCCTGTGGCGCAGGTGCACGCCGGTATTCCACTGAGCTCCGGCGGCGGTTCCTGTGTCAATAACCTAGGCGGCTGCGGCCCCCGGCTGCACTGAAGTGTCGGCATAGTAGAACCCAAAGTCATCGTAGGGATCACGCCAGGCGGACTCGTCCCGCAGGATGCGCACGACGGCGGCGGCCGGCACCCAGCGGTTGTGCGCCTGGCCGTCGTCGTCAATCCAGTGCACCAGCACATGGGTCCGGGTCCAGGCGACGGCTTTGCCGTCCACGGACAGCGCGCCGGCACGGCAGCGGACGTACGGCTCGCGCCGGTACGGAGCGTGGGAGACGCGCGGGCGCTCGTGGGTCGGGGAAGGCATCGGCCGGGCAGTGAGACTCATGCACTCCACTGTGGAGGACGGCACTGACAATGCTGCCTGGTCCGTCTGCCGGGACCTGCGGAAACTGCCGGAACTGCCTCAGCCGACGGCGCCGGGTTGCGGCTGGCTAGGAAGCCAGGTCCCGCCACTTGGCGGCGGCGCGGCTGCCAAGGGCAGAGCCGCTGTCCTTGACCCTGCGGGGAATCATTTTGATGACCGGTGCCAGGTCGGAGCGGACGGAGCGGTGGGGTTCGTGGGTCCGCGGACCCGTTTCGGGCCGCGCCGGCGCACCCGAACGCGCAGGCGCACCCGGCTGCACAGGTCCAGCTGGCCGCGCAGGTCCAGCCGGTCGCTGGGGTCGAATCGAACGGGCAGCTACTCCGGAGCGCAGCTGCTCCACCAGCAGTGCCAGGCGTGCGGGGCCGGACGGCCGCGCGGCGGAGGACGCCGGTTTGGGCGGGCGGTTCATCAGCAGGTAGGACAGCGCCACCGGAGCGACGAGGAGCGAAATCAGTGTCAGCGCGCCCAGCGCGTACAGGGCCATCATGGCGTAAAAGGGGCGGTCGAAGAGGGACGCGACTGCGGAGGCACTGAAGAACAGCATCCAGAGCCAGAACACGCCTACGGCCACCAGGACGGTACGTGCACGGCGAAAGAGCATCACGGAGCGGCGGCGCGCGGAAGGCACGCTCGCCTGAGACTCACTGCCCATTTGGATCTCCCCCAGCTAAGCGGGTCCAATGATGGATGGACCCTAAGGCTGATATTAGTCCCTCTTGCACGTAACTCTGGCTAACACAAGCAACAATGGTTTGTGTCGTTTCACGAAGGGATTATTTTGCGCTCCACGTCAGGTCCGGGTTTGTTGTTTGTGCTGGTCTGCGCCATGGGTGCCGGGCCGGTGATGAACTACGGGCTGTCCGCCACCAGCACGCTCATCATGGCGGACCTCGGCATCAGTGAGACCCAGTTCGGACTGCTTGCCTCCACCTGTTTTGCCAGCGCAGCCCTGTCCTCGATGTCCCTGGGCCGGCTGAGTGACCGCATTTCGGCCCGGTCCCAGCTGGCCATCATTTTCGGCGGCACCGCCCTTGCCCTGGTCCTGATGGCGGTCTCGGGAAACTACCTCTGGCTGCTTGCGGCCGTGCTGCTGTCGGGCCCGGCACAGGCGATTTCCAATCCCACGACCAACCGGGTCATCAGCCACGCCGTGGAGCCTGCCAAGAGGCCCGGATGGATGGGTATCAAACAATCCGGCGTGCAGGCGAGCCAGCTCTTCTCCAGCCTGTTCTTCCCCGCCGCTGCCCTGGTGGCTGGCTGGCGCGGTGCCGCAGCCGGTGCCGCCGTCGTGCTGGCGCTGCTGCTCGCCTATTCCTGGACCCGGCTGCCGCCGGAACCCAGAGTGCCCTCCACGCCCAAGGCCGAGCGTGGACCGGTGGACCGCAGGTTCCCGGCCACTGTCTGGCTGCTGGCCGCTTTCGCGCTGTTTTCCGGTGCGGGGATGCAGGCCACCAACGTCTACCTTCCGCTGTTCGCGCAGCGTGAGCTGGGCTTCTCCCTGGTGATGGGCGGAGTGGCCGCGGCAGCTGCCGGCGTCGTAGGTGTGGCATCCCGCGTGCTGTGGGGACGGCGGATGGCCGAGGGAGTCCGGGCCTCCACGCTCCTGCTCATCCTTGCCGGCGGAGCGATTGTAGGTGCGGGACTGCTGCTGGCTGCCGGACAGACGGGGAATCCGCTGCTGCTGTGGGCCGGAGTGCTCTTCCACGGAGCGTCGGTCCTGGGCGTGAACGTGGTGGTGATGGCCGGGGTGCTCCGTGAAGTACCCCAACAGAGGGTCGGGGCCGCCTCCGGTGCCGTGTCGCTGGGAATGTACGCCGGGTTCGCGGCCGGTCCGCTGGCCATGGGGCTGCTGCTGGAATTCTCCGGCGGTTTCCTGGGCGGGTGGCTGGCGATCGGCGGCTTCTATCTTGCCTGCGTCGGAATAGGCCTCGCCTACCGCCGGGCGGGATCGTCCGGCCGGGCGCTGAAGCCGCTGTCCGCACCCTAGCCGGCGGCGTCGGGCTCAGGGGCCGGCGGGGCAGGGCTGGGGTCCCGTGGTGAGTGCCGCGGGCTGTCCGGGTTCAGCAGCGAATGCTTCCGGCCGTAGAACCAGTAGATGATCAGCCCGATCACCAGCCAGATGCCGAATCGCAGCCAGGTTTCCCAGTGCAGCTGCAGCATCAGGAACCCGGAGGCAAGCACACCGAACGCCGGAATCCAGGGCATCAGGGGGAGGCGGAACTCCCGCGGAGCGTCCGGCTGGGTGCGCCGCAGCACGATCACCGCCACACAGACCACCACGAAGGCCGCCAGGATGCCGATGTTGGTCAGGTCCGCAACCGCCCGGATCGGGAAGAAGCCGGCCAGCACTGCGGAGACTCCGCCGGCAATCCAGGTGACCCGCTGCGGGGTGCCGCGGGAGTCCGTCCCGGAGAACCACCGCGGCAGCAGCCCGTCGCGGCTCATGGAGAACCAGACCCGGGTGACACCGAGCAGGAAGGTCAGCATCACGGTCAGGATGGAGAGCACCGCGAAAGCGGAAATCACGGTGGCGATAACCGGCAGGCCCACGTTCTGGAACGCGGAGGCGAATCCCGCCGTCGGGCTGATCTCGGTGTAGTTCTGCATTCCCGTGAGGACCAGGGTGGCGAGGATGTAGAGGACCATCGCGACGCCGAGGGAGAGCAGGATGGCTTTGGGCATATGCTTCTTGCCGTCTTTCGCCTCTTCGGCGGCGGTGCTCATGGCGTCGTAACCGAAGACGGCGAAAAAGACCGTTGCCGCTCCGGTGAACACCACGCCGAAACCGTTGGGAAGGAACGGCGTGTAGTTGTCGGTGTTCACGAAGAAGATGCCCATCCCGATGATGAAGAGGATCAGCAGCACCTTCAATCCCACTGCCACCAGTTCAAACCGGCCGAACGTCTTGGTGCCGCGGCTCAGGATAAAGGTGATGAACAGGCACACGATCAGTGCCGGCAGGTTTACCAGGCCGCCCTCCACGACGTCGCCCGTTCCCTGCATCCAGACCGGGACATCCAAACCGATCCCGGCCATGAACTCCGTGAAGTACCCGGAAATGCCAATAGCGACGACGGCGACGATCGCCGTGTACTCCAGCAGCAGGTCCCAGCCGATGAACCAGCCGATGACCTCACCCAAGGCAACGTAGCCGTAGGTGTAGGCCGACCCTGCGCGCGGGACCATGCCGGCGAACTCGGCGTAGGAGAGCGCTGCGGCCGCGCTCGCCAGTCCGGCGATCAGGAAGGAGATCAGGACCGCAGGACCCACGCCCTCGGCGTCGGGCCCTCCGTTGGCGACCAGCCCTGCCAAGGTGAAGATGCCGATGCCGATGATGCCGCCGACACCGATCGCTGTCAGCTGCCACAGCCCCAGGCTCTTGAAAAGCTTGGAGCCGGAAACTTCGTCTTCGGTTTCTTCGATGGGCTTGCGCCGGAAAATCGAGGTTCCTCTGTCGTCCACTGACATATCGGCTCCTGGAGTGCGTGGAATGCCTGGAACGCAATGATGTGGAGAAGTATCGTCTTCTCCGGGCATACCCGGAAGCCCCTGCGCCAACTTCGGCCGCAGGGAGGGCTCCGCTGGCGGAGGGGCGGAGTGTGAGGTTCGGCTCACCTGCGGTTAGGGTTGATGGATTCGTTCTGTGAAAGGCCATTAATGCGCGACCGTATTTCCCACCCGGGACTCTCCAAACTTGTGATGACTGCCGAGCAGGCAGCCGCGATGATCAAACCGGGGATGACGGTGGCGATGAGCGGCTTCACCGGAGCCGGCTATCCCAAGGCTGTGCCGGGTGCCCTGGCCGCCCAGATGGAAGAAGCGCACGCCCGCGGCGAGGACTTCCAGATCAAGGTGCTCACCGGCGCCTCCACCGCCCCGGAGCTCGACGGCGTGCTCGCCCAGGCCGGCGGCATGGAACTTCGCCTGCCGTACCAGTCGGATCCCACCCTGCGGAAGCGGATCAACGACGGCGAACTCGAGTACATCGACATCCACCTCGGGCACGTAGCCCAGTACACCTGGTTCGGGTTCTACGGACACATCGACCTGGCCGTTATCGAGGTCGTCGGGATCAACGAGGACGGCAGCCTCATCCCCTCCTCCTCGGTGGGCAACAACAAGACCTGGATCGAGCAGGCGGACAAGATCATCCTCGAGGTCAACATGCAGCAGCCTGCCGCGATGGATGGGATGCACGACGTTTACTACGGCACAGCGCTGCCCCCGCACCGGAAGCCGATCATGCTGGTCAACCCGGACGACAGGATTGGTGAGCCCTACCTGCGCCTGGATCCGGAAAAGGTGATCGCCGTCGTCGAAACGGACGCCCCGGACCGGATGACACCCTTCGCTGCGCCGGATGAAACCTCGCAGATGATCGCCGGGCACCTGCTGGACTTCTTCGAATCCGAGATCAAGGCCGGACGGCTGACCAACAAGCTCCTGCCGCTGCAGTCCGGCGTCGGCAACATCGCCAACGCCGTGCTGGCAGGCCTCTCCGGCGCCGGTTACACCGGACTCACCGCCTATACCGAGGTGATCCAGGACGGCATGCTGGAGCTGATCCGCGACGGCGTGATCCGGGTGGCGTCGGCCACCTCCTTCTCGCTGAGCCCGGCGGGCATTGAGGAGTTCAACTCCAACATCGACTTCTACCGCAAGCGGATCATCCTGCGGACCCAGGAAATCTCCAACCATCCGGAACTGATCCGCCGGCTGGGCTGCATCGCCATGAACGGCATGATCGAAGCGGACATCTACGGCAACGTGAATTCCACCCACGTGGGCGGCACCGCCATGATGAACGGCATCGGCGGCTCCGGAGACTTTGCCCGCAACGGTTTCCTCTCCGCGTTTATGTCCCCGAGTACGGCCAAGGGCGGGAAGATCTCCGGAATCGTGCCGATGGCCAGCCACGTGGACCACACCGAGCACGACACCATGCTGATCATCACCGAACGCGGCCTGGCGGACCTGCGCGGGCTTTCCCCGAAGCAGCGTGCCCGGACGATCATCGAGAAGTGCGCCCACCCGGACTTCCAGCCGCTGCTGCAGGACTATTTCGACCGGGCCAGCCGCGAGAGCGTCGGCAAGCACACGCCGCACCTGCTCGACGAGTCCCTCGCCTTCCACCAGCGCTTCATCGAGACGGGCACCAGCCTCCCCGAGGCTGCGCGCCGCTAGGCCGCTCGGGCGCTCGGCGGCGCCGGGGGTTCCGGCGGGGGTTCCGGCGTGGATTCCCACCGGTTGTGACGGGTGTTACCGGGGGGTCACACCCTTCCCGCGAGTAACGACGGCGTTTTGGGACATCCCCGCCACTTTGGGACATTCCTGCTGTGATGCCGCGCAGGAATGTCCCAAAGCGGAAGGGATGCCCCAAAGTGCAGGGAACTGCCCGCGGCCCCGGGGCGGGTCGGGGTTCCCACACAACCGCGCAAAGCTTGCCCCGTCCGCTGATGCCTGTTTAGGTGAACCCCAACAGCCAGCAGCTATCTCAGGGGGAATCATGGCAGAAGCCGCCGCAGTGGGCATGTACCGGAAGACGCTTTGGGCGGGCATCGCCGTCGGCGCGGCTGGAATTCTGATCGCGCTCCTGACCAACCCGTTCATGGCCAGCTTCGGCGCGCTCACCTACAACGGCGGGAACGGGTTTTTCGTCACCCTGACGCAGATCGTGTTGCTGGCTCCGGGAGCCTGCCTGTCATTCTCGGCGGCCCTGATCGCCGCAGCCCTGGTCATGCGGCACGTGGATAACAACCGGGCAGGGTCCGGCTCAGGAGTCGTGTGACTTTCCGGCGGGTTCAGGCGCGGGCTTGTCCACGAACTTCAGGCCGATCACGCAGCCGATGATTCCGGCCAGGAACAGGACCTTCAGCACGCCGGGTTCCTCCGTGCCGGTGAACATGGCCCAGGCCACGGTGAGCACCGCCCCCAAACCGGTCCAGACGGCATAGGCGGTGCTGATGGGAATGTGCTTCATGGCGTAGCCGAGGCCGGCCATGGACAGGGAGGCCGCCACGGCAAAGATGATCGACGGCGCCAGGACGGTGAACCCGTTGGAAGCCTCGAGTGCGGTGGCCCAAACGGCTTCGAGGGCGGCGCTGAGCAGAAGGATGATCCAGGCCATGGCTATGCCACCAGCTTCAGGCCAACAACGCATCCGACGATTCCCATCAGCAGCACCACCTTGATGACGGTGGCTTTCTCGCCGCCGAAGACCATGGCATAACCGGCCGTGAGCACGGCGCCGATTCCCACCCACACGGCATACGCGGTGCCCACCGGGATGCTGAGCATCGCCCACGCCAGGCCGGCCATGCTGGCGGTCAGTGCCAGGGCGAAAACGAGGGTGGGGAGGGGTTTCTTGAAGTTGTTCGACTTCCCCAGTGCTGTAGCCCAGACGGCTTCAAGCATTCCGGAGGCTATGAGGACAACCCATGACATGGCTAGCTCCTTTGGCCAGTCTTGTCGCGTGCCGGGTACTGAACCGTCGTCCGGGGGCCGGGTGTGCGGGCCCTGATTCCAAGGTAGCAAATCCGGGAATCCCGTGCCGCCGAGCTGTTAGGCGCCCCGGTAGTGCCCGGGCCACTCCTCGGGGCGAATACGCGTGATGTCCCGGACGTCGCCGACGGTGCCCCACTCGTTCAGCCCGAGGCGGGAGAGCGGCCTGAGCTTTTCGATCCTGGGATGGGAGTCGTCGTCGAGGGTATCGGTCTGGACTGCGGCGCACGTGATCTCCCCGTACACAACAAAGCAGTCTCCTACGGGATGGATCTCGTGCAGCCTGCACTCCAGGGCCACCGGCGATCCGGCAACCCTGGGCGGACGCACAGTGGAGCTGGGCTCCCGGGCGATCCCGGCGGCGTCGAACTCGCTGATGTCCGCGGCGAAGCCGGTGCCGGTGGCGTTGATGGCTTCGAAAAGGTTCTCCGGTGCGAGGCTGATGACGAACTCGCCAGTTTCGCGGATGTTGCGCAGCGAGTCCTTCTCGCCCACGGAGGTGAAAGACACCACGGGAGGGTTGACCGAGGCGATCGTGAAGAAGGAGTGCGGGGCCAGGTTGTCCACACCGTCAGCCGAACGCGTGGAAACCCAGGCGATGGGCCGCGGCACCACAACCGAGGTCAGCAGCCGGTAGAAGCTGCGGCCGCCCATGGCTGCGGGGTCGAAATCCGTTCTCATGAATCCGAGCTTAGTGCCACCGCCGCATCGGAGTTGCAAGGACGCCATGGAGATAATGGGGCTATGAGCATCATCAAAATCAATGCAATCACTGTCCCCGCCGACTCCGGCGACGAGCTGGCCCACCGTTTCGCGGCCCGCGCCGGCGCAGTCGACAACCAGGACGGATTTGAAGGCTTCGAACTGCTCCAGCCCACGGATGACCGGACCACGTGGCTGGTTCTGACCCGCTGGCGGGATGAGAAGGCCTTCCAGGACTGGGTCGCATCCAAGAACTTCGGCCACGGCCACGGACACGGCGAGGGAGCGGACAAGGAGCGGCAGAAGCCGGTCGGCGTCAGCGCCGAACTCTGGAGCTACCGCACCGCCGGCGGTAGCACGCCGGAGGCCTGAGCCCCGGCCCGGCCCGGTGGCCTGAGGCCGCAGGGGCGGGGAACCGCCCCCTGGGCTACCGGCCGTCCGCCGGTACTGGGATCGTGGATCAAGGAGCCAAGTACAGCAACCAACAGAAACCAGGTGCAGCATGGAACTGATCCCGGGTAATTCCCTTATCACCGCGACGCCGGAGGAGGGGCGCAAGCTGGCGCTGGATATGGCCCTGCACAGCATTTACGCCATCCAGCCCGACGAGAACGTCCTTAAGGCGGGCCGTGACGTGTATTCGACGGACCCGGAGGAACTGATCGCCTCATCGCAGGTGGTGGCCATCGAGTTTGCCACCATCGCGGCCGCCAACAACTACTGGCGCTGAACTGAACTGAACTGAGAGCGCGCGCGGCTTGCCGCGGTGCTCACGCAGTACCCGGCGCAATGTTGTGGTTGCGGCGAAACAGGTTGCCCGGGTCTACGGACTGCTTCAAAGCCCTGAGCCGCGCCAGCTTGTCGCCGGAATAGACCCCCGGCGCAGCCTGGAGCGGGTCTTCGGCCCCCATGAAGTTCACGTACTGCCCGCCGCCGGCATGCGGTTCCATGTCTGCTGAGAGTCCCCGCACGAACGCCGTGTGGTGCTCGTCGTCGGCCTGATCATTCCAATAGCCGTAGATGTTGAGCCAGTAGCGGGCGTCGCGGACCGGGAACGACGTCGCGTCCTCCGGTATCCGGCCAAACGCACCGCCCATGTGGTGCAGGTCGAACCCGGTGCCGCGCCAGGACTGTTCCCGCGCACGGCGGGCCAGCACGTCGATGAGAGCGGGGTCCAGGGAGTTGAAGGACGTGTTCTTCCAGTAGGCACGGGATCCGTGCGGGAACACGCCGTCCACCGCGGACTGCCAGTCCAGCCACGGCGTCTGCTGCACCAGTTCGGCATCCGGGGCGGCCAGGGCCCGCAGCCGGTCGATGACGGCCTCCGCTTCCGCCTGGTCCTCACCCGCCCAGGCGAAGCCGACCGCCATGATCGGATCATCGCCCTGCTCCCACTCCGCGGGCGGAACCAGGAAGGACACGATCGTGGTGAGCTGATCGGGCACATCGGCGCTCCACGCGGAGAAGGCATGCAGGGCATTCTCGAACCGGTCGCCAAGATAGATCAGGTTCCCGCTGTAGACGCTTTCGGGCAGCGGCCACGCCCGGAACGTCAAGGACGTGACGACGCCGAAGTTCCCGCCTCCGCCGCGCAGGCCCCAGAAGAGTTCAGGGTTTTCCTCTGCGGAGGCATGGACCGTGGTCCCGTCCGCGAGCACGACGTCGGCGCCCAGCAGGTTATCCACGCTGAGCCCGTGCGACCGGGTCATCCACCCGACGCCGCCGCCCAGGGTCAGGCCCGCGACGCCGGTTCCCGAGACCACCCCCAGCGGAACGGCCAGGCCCAGCGGTACGGTCGCCGAGTCGACGTCGGACAGGGTGGCGCCGCCTCCGACGGTCGCCGTGCCCGCTGCCGGATCGACCTCGACGCCCCGCAGATCGCCCAGGTCGAGCACTATGCCGCCGTCGACCGTGCCGTTCCCGGCCACATTATGGCCGCCGCCGCGGACCGCCAGCGGAAGCCCGGTGGCTTGGGCAAAGGCGAGGACAGCTGCAACATCCTCGGTATTCGCGGCACGCACCACGGCGGCAGGCAGCACATCGATCATCCCGTTCCAGACCCGGCGCTGGGCATCGTAGCCGTCGTCACCGAACAGGGTGAGGGATCCGCTGAGAGTATCCGCCAGGGCCGGGTAAAGGCTGTCCGCGGGCTGGGGCCAGGCGACGGCGTTGGGCGCTGCATCAGGAGCTGGAGTCTGGGTCATGGGTTCCTCCGCCTCGAATACACCAGGCCGTCCGGACCGGGGACGGGAAGGCTGGGAATCATGCTCTGCCAATTCTTCGCCTGCCGGGCGCGGCTTTCAACGCTTTTCCGGAACCATAGCCCGGGTCCAACCGGCACCGCCGGGCCGCGGGTCCGCGGGCAGGTGTTGTCTTTGGCCGGAACCGGACAAACACTGGTGGGGTGGGTTCGGCGTCGTACCTTTACCGGAGAGACGGCCGCCGCATCCGCGGTGGGCGGCCCCGCAACCCGGCAAGGAGAAAACGTGCAGATTCCGCCGGTCCACAGCGACCAGGTTGAGCAATGGACCCAGGCCTTCCAAGCCGTGCGTCCGCAGTTTGAGGCAGCTGAGTCCGCCATCCACTCCGCCGTCGTCGCGCGGCTCGGGGATGACGGGCTGAATTACCACGACATCCAGCACCGGGTGAAGGGCCACGGCTCCCTGAACACCAAGCTGTCCCGGCTGCTGCCAGACGGTGCGCCGAAGTACCCGGGCGGGATGCAGGACATTGATGACATCATCGGGCTGCGGGTCATCCTGTTCCTCGAATCGGACATCAGCAGCGCGATTGGGGCGCTCGCCGGAGCCTTTGACCAGCTCGGCCACGTCGACAAAGCCAGCGAGCAGCGCTCCCGCGGAGAGTTCGGCTATTCCGGCCAGCACCTGGTCCTCGCCGTTCCGGCCCGCCGGCCGCCGCCGGGGTGCGACGCGTTTGCCGGCCAGCGGTTTGAGGTGCAGCTGCGCACCATCCTGCAGCATGCCTGGGCTGAGTTCGAGCACGACATCCGCTACAAGAACGGCGGCGAGGTGCCTCCAGAGGTCAACCGGGCCTTCACGCTGGCGTCCGGGCTGATCGAGTTGGCTGACCGCGAGTTCGACACCATCAACGAGGTGGTCACCGCCCAAAAAGCGCTCGACGAACGCGAATCGGTGCAGGCAGCCACGGAACCTTCACTGGAGCTCACCGCTGCTGCGGTCCGGGGCATCCTGGAGCATGAGCTGCCGCAGAATCCGCGCAGCCGCGCTGAACAGTATGAATGGCTGGTTGACGTGCTGCGGGCCAATGGGGTGGATACCGTTCCGCTGGCCTACGCCTTGTTCAAGACGGCGGACTGGGCCTTCGCCGCACGCCGGATCGAGTACCGTTTCCCGCCCGGGCATGTGCGCGCGGCCGACGACGTGCTGCTGCACCGCTTCGGCACCCAGTACGTGGACCGCACGCACTTCATGGACGACGACGGCACCCGCCGCGCCAAGCTGGAGTACCGGCTGCGTCGTCTGGGACCGTAGGGCGTGGTCACCTCCCCCGTCCCCCGCCCCCGCCACCCGCCGAGAGGCCAGTTACGGCTCTTCTCAGCGCTGAAACGAGCCGTAACTGGCCTCTCGATGGGAGGGTGGGGGTCAGCGCGTGTGGTGTACCTCCTGCAGTCCGTACACCGGAGTTGGCAGCCCCTCCATCCGCGCCTTGAGCTGCAGCGCCAGGAAGGTTGAGTAGTGCCGGCTCTGGTGCAGGTTTCCGCCGTGGATCCAGAGGTTCTCCACGTTGGTCGGTTTCCACATGTTGCGCAGCTCGCCCTCCCATGGGCCCGGATCCTTGGTGGTGCCGGAGCCGTAGCCCCAGCACTTGCCTACCTGGTCGGCAACCTCCGGGGAGATCAGGTCCGCCAGCCAGTTGTTCATTGACCCGTACCCGGTGGCGTAGATGATGATGTCCGCGTCCAGTTCCGTCCCGTCATCGAGCACCGCACCGCTGCCGGTGAGCTTGGCGACCTGGCCCTGCTTCAGCTTCACCCGCCCGTCGATGATCAGCTGGGAGGCGCCGACATCGATGTAGTAGCCGGAGCCACGGCGCAGATACTTCAGGAACAGGCCGGAACCATCTTCACCGAAATCGAGGTCGAACCCCGCCGCGCGGAGCTGGTCATAGAATTCGGCGTCGTGCTCGGCAATGGTGTCGTAGATCGGGATCTGGGCGTCGGGCAGGATCCGGTAGGGGAGCGAGGCGAAGAGCATGTCCGCTTTTTCGGTGGTCGTGCCGGCGGCCAGCGCCCGCTCGGAGTAGAGGTCCCCGAGCGCGAACTCCATCAGCGAATCGCTTCGGACGATATGAGTGGAGGAGCGCTGCAGCATGGTGACGTCCGCACCGTGTTCCCAGAGATCGGCGGCGATGTCGTGGGCCGAGTTGTTCGAACCGACGATCAGGGCCTTCTTCCCGGCCTGGTCTCCGCCGCCGGGGTACTGCGAGGAGTGGTACTGCTCGCCGAGGAAGGCCTTGGCGCCGTCGAACTCCGGCACATTGGGGTAGCCGGAGACTCCGAGCGCGAATACCAGCTGCTGCGGACGGAGCGTGACCTCTTCACCACGCCGGCGGACCCGCAGTTCCCAGCTGCCGGCGTCGTCGTCATATGCGGCGCCCAGGCACTCGGTGCCGGACCAGTAGTCCAGCTCCATGATCGCGGTGTAGTGCTCCAGCCAGTCTCCGATCTTGTCCTTGGGAGCGAACACCGGCCAGTCATCGGGAAACTTGAGATAGGGCAGGTGGTCGTACCAGACCGGGTCGTGCAGGGCGAGGGACTTGTACCGCTTGCGCCACGAATCGCCGGCGCTCTCATTCCGCTCGATCACGATGGTGGGCACGTTCAGCCGCCGCAGCCGCGCGGCCAGGCCGATGCCGCCCTGCCCTCCGCCCACGATCACGCAGTACGGCTGATCCTCATAGCCCAGCCGGGCCTGGTGCTCCTGTTTCTGCTCGAGCCAGGACTTTCGCCCGCGCTCGATGGTGTGTTCCACGCCCTTGGGCCGGTTGGCGCCTTTCTGCTCTTCGAAGCCCTTCAGCTCCTGCATAGTGGTGAGCAGGGTCCAGGCCTTGCCGTCGCGCAGCCGCAGGTGTCCCCAGCCGCGGGAGGGTGCGGTCTCGAACGTAATCCATGCTTCGGTGACACCGTCGTCTCCCGTCGCGGGTTCGGCCAGGGTCCAGCCGGTGGGCTGCACATCGTCAAGGACAGCTTCCAGCATTTCGGCGATCTGCTGCCGTCCGTCGAGGGTTTTCAGGTTCCAGGTGAAGGAGACGAAGTCCCGCCAGAGTCCGTCTTCTTCGAACAGATCTGCCGCCCCCGCGGCATTGCGGTCCTGAAGCGCGGAATTGAATGCGGCAAGCCAGGCTTCCACACCCCGGTCCAGATCTGCCTGTGCAGAATCAGCCATCTCCACTCCCTTGTGGTTCGGTTCTTGGTGCCCTCCAGTAAACGCCGAGCTGCCGCTGATAGGTAGGGTCCCAAACGGAATTTGCCGCACTCTCCCCTCGCCTGACCCCAACCGCCGCCCCAACCGCCGAGAGGCCAGTTACGGCTCTTTTCAGCACTGAAACGAGCCGTAACTGGCCTCTCGATGGGCGGGGTTAGGCTGGAAGGAGTCCAACCCAAGGAGAAATCGTGGCATCTTTGCTGACCCCGCTCATCACGTCCGCCGGCCTGATCGGCGGCTACAAGACTGCCCGCGACACCGGCAACCGGCAGCTCGGGGGAGCCGTCCTCGCCGTTGCGGGCGCAGCTGCGTTTGCACTCTGGAAGCGCGACGCCGGCACCGGCACCGCCGTCGCCCTCACCACCACCTATGTGGCAGCCTTTGGGCTCTCGCATCCCCTCGCCAAGAAGATGGGCGCCTGGCCGTCGGTCTACACCGTCACTGCGGCGACCGCGCTCGCGTCCCTGGTTTTCGGCCGGAAGAAGTAGCCCCCTCTTCCTCCGCCGAGAGGCCACTTATGGCCCGTTTGAGGGCTCAGAGGAGCCGTAACTGGCCTCTCGATGGGGATGACGACGCCGGGGCGCGGCGCGCTGAGATCGCTGGGACAGCTGGTGTTACGATCACCGCCATGCACCGACGCCGATCCCTGCTCGTCATTCCTGCCACGCTCTCGATCGGTCTGGCGTCCTGCGCCTCACCAGCCGAACCCGACTGGGATACAGCCCAGGCCCAGGCGGACGCCTTCATCGAGACTGCCGCGACGAGTCAGAGCTCCCTCGGTGCCGGTACTTGGCGCGCCACACAGAGCGAGGAAGTGCCATTTGACGGAGTGACTCTGAGCTATCCGGCGGAGGCTCGCATCGAGGGCATCAGTGTGGCCTGTTTCGGCGGCGGTGAAGCCAGCTTCGGCGCCATGGTGCGCGCAGAGTCCTCATGGAGCGGCATCGACCCCTTCACTCTGACCTGCGATAATCAACCGCGCACGGTACCGCTGGCCGCACCGCTCGAGCAGATCAACGCAATCCGCCTGAACGGTGGTGTCGAAGACAGCGCCGGTGCAGTGATCGCGGCCGCCGTCACGGGAGCCACTGAATAAACCCCCGGGCTACCGCCACCCGGCGTCGGGAGCCACGAGCTTGACGATGTTCTCCAGCAGCGCCGCGTTGTAGTCCACGCCCAGCTGGTTCGGCACCGTGACCAGCACGGTGTCCGCCAACTGGACAGCGGCGTCGGCGGCCAGTTCCTTGGCGATGACGTCCGGTTCGCCCACATAGCTGCGGCCGAACCGGGCCAGTCCGCCTTCCAGCCGGCCCACCTGGTCCCGTCCTTCAACCTGGGCGCGGACACCGAAGTAGCGGCGGTCGGCGTCGGAAACCAGGGGAATGATGCTCCGGCTCACGGAGACCTTGCCCTGCCCGGGATGGCCGGCAGCCTTCCACGCTTCCTTGTAGACGTGAATCTGCTCGGCCTGCAGCTCATCGAAGGGGACGCCGGTGTCCTCGGTCAGCAGGGTGGAGCTCATCAGGTTCATGCCCTGCTCGCCGGTCCACTTAGCCGTTGCCCGGGTGCCTGAACCCCACCAGATGCGTTCGCTGAGGCCTGGGGACTGGGGCTCGATGGGCAGCAGTCCGCGGTGCCCGGTCATCTCCGGGTTGGCGGGCGCCATGCCGCGGCCGGTGATGGCCGCGCGGAAAACATCGGTGTGGTGCCGGGCCATATCGGCGTCGGTCTGTCCCTCGCCGGGTACATAGCCGAACGACTCAGCGCCGCGCAGCGCAGGCTCGGGGGATCCCCGGCTGATGCCGAGCTGCAGCCTGCCGCCGCTGATCAGATCCGTTGCCGCGGCCTCCTCCGCCATATACAAGGGATTTTCATAGCGCATGTCGATCACGCCGGTGCCCAGATCGATCCGGGACGTGCGAGCAGCCATCGCGGCGAGCAGCGGGAACGGCGAGGCCTGCTGCGGGGCGAAATGGTGCACGCGCACAAACGCTCCGTCAGCGCCGACCTCCTCGGCCGCGACCGCCAGGTCGATGGCCTGCAGCAGCGCGTCACCGGCCGTCGGCGTCAGCGACCCCGGAACGTCCTGATAGTGGCCAAAGGAAAGGAATCCAATCTTCTTCACGTTGGTGTTAGCGTCCGGTGCACTGCGGATATTCCGGCCGCCCCTGTTTCCTCCCGCTGACCCGGACTACAGTGCCGGACCATGGCAAACGAACTTGTGGAACTGGAGACGGCCGGCTGGCACGCGCTGTCCACCGGGCCGGCGGCGGCAACCGCGTTCTATGCCCGGGTGCTGGCCCGGGAGCCCGTAGTTATGCTGACCAACGGCCTGCGGATCACGGACCGCCAGCAGATCATCGATTCGATGGGCGGGCCGCCCTGGTCGGCGTTCGAGATCATCGATCCGCTGGAGAACTACCTGGGGAACGACGTCGGCGTCCTCACCTACAAGGTGCGGGCCGACCGGGAGGGCATTCCTTACACGGCCTTGCCGAGCAGTGTGTATGCGAAGGAGGACGGCGAGTGGAAGCTTGCCCTGCACCAACACACGCCGTACTAGCCTTTCAGGGCTGGGAGGCGGGCTGACCGCAAACGAAAACACTGCACATAACGCTTTGAAGACATGACGGTGAATCACACCGAGGATAGGAGCCGAACCGATAGCGTGGTCACAACAATTCGCTGTCACAAGTTTCGGCGGCCAATGATCATGGGGTAATGAGAATGCTGTGGAAAGCTGAAAACGTCGCGTTTGGTCACCGACGTGGTTTTTGGACGGCGAATGGACCAGCCTTACTCACAATTGGCCGAAGGGTCTATGAACTGAGAAAGATCTCAGCTCAAGAATTCCGTGATCATCAGGACAGGCAAATGCGGTACCCCATGCTGGTTGCCCGGATCGGAGACAGGCGCTACTGGCACTACAGGAACGAATTCTTTTGGGAAACTGACAGATTGAACCCCGATGAAGTGTATGCCCTGGTAGAAATGAAAGAACGCCGAAAAAGGCAACACCTGGAAAGGGCCCAGACGGTGGTCGCGATGGGCTCTGCTCCCAGAGGAACTACGCGTCGAGAATACATACCGGACGATTTGAAGGTGCTGGTATGGACGCGAGACGGAGGTCGTTGCCAAGGGTGCGGGTCGAGTACGGAACTGCAGTACGATCACATAATTCCGGTGTCCTTGGGTGGGAATAGCAGCGAAAATAACCTACAAATCCTATGTGGGCCTTGTAATCGCCGTAAGTCCTCGGGTCTCAGGGACCGTAACTAAAAACTACGCGAAAGTTGCGTTTCGCTCCACAACCAGCGCCTGCAGATCAGCAACGGTGCGGCCGGCCAGGGTCTCCCAGCGCGTAATGCCAGGCTGCTCCGGCACCTCGACGGCGTTCGGAACGGTGAGCGTCACAGCGCCCGATGCCTTGGCCGAGGCGACGCCGGGAAGCGAATCCTCCACCGCGACCACGCGGTCCAGGTCCACGGATGCCCCGAGCTCTTCGCCCATCAGCTTCGCCGCCAGCAGGTAGGGCTCCGGATCGGGCTTGCCCAGGGAGACCATCTCCCCGGTGACAAGGAACCGGAAAGTGCCCTCGGGCAGCTGGTCGGCGACGACGCGGGCCAGCAGGGTCTCGCTCATGGTGACCATGGCGCAGGGAATCCCTTCGGAGTGGAGATCGGCAAGCATCTCACGGGCACCCGGCCGCCACGGAGTCTTCTGCTGGACCGCGCGGACCACGCTCTTCAGCAGCTCATCGAGGATCTCGCGGATGCCCAGGTCAGCGCCCGCCGCCTGCAGTGCACGGGCTGAATCGGGCAGGGCATTGCCTACCAGTTCCATGGCCTGCTCATCGCTCCAGCGAACACCGAACCGGGCCATCAGCTCCTTCTCGGCGGCGAACCAATACGGTTCGGTGTCCACGAGCGTGCCGTCCATATCCCAGAGAACAGCCTGCAAAGCGGGATGTGGCGACAAAGATTCCTCCTGGACAGGGGCCGCAGGATCCTGCGGCGCATACAGCGGATGGGCGTGTTGACGACGGCGAATGCCCAGACTGATCGTGGCAGGACACCGCAGTTCCGTCAAAACCTGCGTTCCGCCAGGCCGGCGACGGACTAGAGTGCTTCAGCCTTGCGCCGGCTGCTGCGGGCAACGAAGTAAATGGCCGCAGGAACAGCCGATATCGCCAAGCCTGCGATCATCAAGAACCACGTGGCGCCGTTGACGGGGCTGGTCCGATCTTCAAGGTACGGGCTGAGAACCACGATTTTCTCGGGAGCAGCCGGATCGGCATACAGCTCCACCAGTTCCCCAGGCTGCCATTCAGGTTCGGGATATCCGTCTTTTGAGTGGGACCGGTGTTCCACCGTCCCCGAGAATGAACCCCCGCCCACCGAATAGCTGACAACAGCTGCTGTCTTGGTTGTGTAGGACCGGTCGCTGTTTCTGGGGTGCCGCGTCGATGTCTCGGTCGAAACCGATTGCACCAGGGCCTGGACCTGGACCCCCTCAGCGGAGAGCCGGTAGTACTCCCTGTTGTCGAGTACCGTCTTTACGGTCCAGCCACCGAAGACCAGGAGGGACAAAATGGTCAGGGCACCAGTCACACGCTGCACCACGCGCATATTCCGCGCCAGCCGCACCCCATTCCACCCCGGGGCGAAGTAGCCGTTGCCGGCGCCGTCGTTCAGGTAGATTCCGCGCCATGCGTGCCGGCCATAGGCCACCTCCATGGCGTACTTGCTGGTATTGCGGTGAGGGGAGCGGGTCCAGCCTTCGGGTACTACGAACGCCTTGGGCCCCGTCGGCGCACTGTCCGCCTGCGGCCTGGTGTCACTGTTTTTCACCATGGCAGGATACCGGCAGTTCGGGAATACTCGTGCAACCTTCGGGGAGCTGACGTTCTTTAGCACCCTGCTTGACGAACCCGCGGGGAGTAAACGTTCTTTCGGAGCGCCCCAGGGGACGTTATCTCCCCGAAGGTTTGGGCGGACGCCCAGCAGGGGACGTTATCTCCCCGAAGGTTTGGGCGGACGCCCAGCAGGGGACGTTATCTCCCCGAAGGTTTGCGCCAGGCGGCGCAGCTCGCGCCCCGCCGCGGGAACTAGCGCCCAGGCGTGTGCGCCCGCAGGAACTCCAGCACCGGCGCCGCCAGAGACGCCCCGATCACATCCTGCGGCCGCTTGTTCCCGGCCACCTCGAACGTGTGGTTTCCGCCTTCGATACGCTCGACGACGGCGTTCGGCCCGATCCTTTCGGCCACCGGTTCCAGCTCACCCGGGAGGGCAAACGGATCGCGGGTGCCCTGCAGGAACAGCATGGGCAGGGTCAGCCCGTACATGTGCTCGTCGCGCAGCTTGTCCGGCTTGCCCGGCGGGTGCAGCGGGTAGCCGAGGAACACGAGTCCGGCGGCCTGCATACCCTCGGCCACGGCCATGGACGCCATCCGCCCGCCGAAGGACTTCCCGCAGGCCCAGACGGGGACACCGCCCGCGTTGTCTTCGGCCGCGAACATCACTGCACGCCAGGCCGCAATCGCTGCCGGTGCGCGGTCCGGGAACTTCTTCCCTGCTTCCCGGTAGGGGAAGTTGAAGCGCCAGGTGGCCACGCCGCCGTCGTTCATTGCATCGGTAAAGCCGGTCAGGAAGGGATGCTCCATGCCGGAGCCGGCTCCGTGCGCCACCACCATGGACGCCCAGGCATCGGATGGCCGCGCATAGGCAGCGGAGACGGTGCCGTCCCCTACATTGACGGTTAGTTCTTCGGACTCCAGTGGCATGCGTTCCAATCTACGCCCGGCAGCGGCCGGGAATCACAGCGGAAGGGCCCCTTCTTCCTTCAGCGTCTTCATCACGATCGTGCTGGTCAGTTTTTCCACACCGGGCAGCTCGACCAGGACTTCGTCATAGAACTGCTGGTAGGCCTGGAGGTCGGCGGCGACGACCTTCAGCAGGAAGTCGGGGTTGCCAAAGAGACGGTCCGCCGCCACGATCTGCCCGCTGCGGCCCACCTCCTCTTCGAACGCGAGCATGTGGGCCCGGTCCCGGAGCGTGACGAACACCAGCGCCTGGAAGCCGAGCCCAACAGCGGCCGGATCCACGACGGCACGGTAGCCGGTCAGCACGCCCCGGCGTTCGAGTTCCTTGATGCGCCGGTGGCACGGAGCCACGGTCAGGCCCACTTCGGCCGCCAGCGCGGTGGCAGACATTCGCCCGTCCTTTTGGAGAAGGCGCAAAATTTCCCGGTCAATGGCATCGGTCACGCAAGAATCTTATCTTTACGGTGCTGATGGAGGTATTTATGGGTCAGCACTTTTCGCGGCCGGATCCCTAGGCTGGAGCTCATGGAATTTCAGCAGCTCGCAGGCTTCGCGGCCGTCTCTGTTACCTTGGCCATGACGCCGGGCGCTGACTGGGCCTACTGCATCTCGTCAGGGCTGCGGGCCCGCCGGGTCGCCCCGGCCGTCGCGGGACTCTGCGCTGGCTATCTTTTCCACACCGCCCTGATCGTGGCCGGGCTGGCCGCCGTCATCGCGGCGACGCCGCAGCTGCTGACCGGCCTGACCCTTTTGGGTGCGGCCTATCTGTTGTGGCTCGGGGTTGCCACCATCCGAACCTGGCGCTCGGCCGGATTCACGGCGGACACGACGACGGCGCCCGCTCCCGGTGGAGCAGCTCCCGCTCCGGTTACGGCGGAAGGCAGTGTGGCACTCCTGACCCGGCCGGCGCCGCCGCGCTCCGACACCCGGCGGGACTTCCTGAAGGGCCTCGGAACCAGCGGCACCAACCCCAAAGCGCTGCTGCTGTACCTGGCCCTGATCCCGCAGTTCGTCGACCCCGGCGCCGCCCTCGCCGTGCCGCTGCAGACACTGGTCCTGGGGTTGTCCCACTTTGCCGTGTCCATCGTCGTCTACACGTGTGTATCCCTGGCCGCCCGCCGGCTGCTGCGTTCGCGGCCCGCCGGCGCCCGCGCCGTCACCCTGGGCAGCGGCATCATCATGGTGTGCCTGTCCTTGGTGCTGCTCGCCGAACAAGCCGCCTCGCTGCTGGCCTGAAACGCCGATTCGTCCCCGCCGAACCCCCGACCCGATACTGGAAAGCATGACATCACAGCACACTGACACCCTTCCGGCCCGGGGGCCGGAGGCGGTGACGGTCTCCATCACCCGGCGGGTCGATCCCCGCCGTGTGTCCGAGGCCACCCACTGGGTCCAGGAGGGCGTCAACCTCGCCAACACCTGGCCCGGGTTCCTTGGCTCCGGATGGGTCCGCGCCTCCGCCACCTCCGATGAATGGCACATGCTCTACCGCTTCTCCGACGCCGCTGCGCTGGACGCGTGGGAGCACTCCGAACCACGCCGGTCCTGGCTCGAACGGGGCCGGGACATGGTGGAAGACCGCACCGTCACCCGCCGCACCGGCATCGAAGGCTGGTTCGACGCGCCGTCGTCCACCACTGACCTTCAAGCTCCGGTAAAGCCGCCGCGCTGGAAGCAGGCCGTGGCCATCTGGCTGGGCTTCTTCCCGGTAAACCTGGCTTTCACCTGGCTGGTTGCCGTCGCCGTTCCCGGCTGGGACGAAGTCCTGATGCCGCTTCGCGTCTTCATCACGACGGCGATCCTCACCCCGATCATGGCCTACTGGGTGCTGCCCTGGGTCACCGGCCTGCTGCAGCCGTGGCTGCAGCGCCGGCGTTCCTGACAAAACGCAGATAGAACGACGGCGCCGCCCGGGACTTATTCCCGGGCGGCGCCGTCGTGGTTTAACTACCGGACGCCAGCAGGAACCGGCGCCGGCCGGCTGGACTTCCAGGCCTTAAGGAAGCCGTCGCCGATGTCCCATAGGCTGATAAACAGGACCAGCGCGGCCGTGATGCCGGCGATCCAGGCGGAGGCATCCGGCGCCCAGTCCACGTTGGCAAGGAACGCCCAGTCGAAGACCTGTTCCGTGGCCAGCAGCCAGAGTACGGGCACCATGAACGCCAGCGCCAGGACCGTGTTGACCACCGCGAAGGCATACGTCCACCGCCCGGCCAGGTACAGCACGACGGTGAAGCCCGCCTCGATGACCAGCAGGATGATCACGTACGGAAGCCAGAAACTCCAGAGGCTTTCCTGCAGGACCAGCACCGGTTCACCGTTCAGGTACAGCATCGAACCGATCCGCTGCCAGAGGAGCAGGCCGATAAAGAACGCGATGAAGACCACCGTGGTGATGGTGTCGCCGAGGGACACCTGGGACTTCCGCGGAACCTGGGGGAGCATGGCGGGCGACCACGGCTGCAGCCCCAGATCCTTCCGGCGGGTGCCGTTGAACTGGATGATCGCGAAGACCAGCGTCACCCAGAAACCCAGGTGCACCAGGACGTTGATCGCGGTGCTGATCGCTGCTCCGAAGGCCCCGGCGGGGTCGCCGGGCTCAAGGGCCATTCGCACCACGACCGAGCCTACGAAGGAAAACGGAGTGATGATGATGGCCAGGGTCTTGAGCAGCCGCCACCAGTCCAGGAACAGGTCCGGTCCGATCAGGTACAGCGGCCGGCCGCTGTACTGCGCGGCAAGGCGGGCCGGATCCCCGAGTTCGGTGAGAACCGCGGTTTCGGCGTCGGCAGGTGCCTGTCCGCCCTCCACCCGCGCTTCGACGTCGTCGGTGATGGAGCCGCGCAGTTCGCGTTCGATGTCGCCGCGCTGCCCCTCAGGGATTGAGCGCAGCGCCGCAAAGACATAACGGTCAGTGAGGGTACTCATGATGGTTGTCCTTCGTTGAGCTGGCGGATGGAGGCATGCAGGGCTTCCCAGTCCTTCAACAGGGCCTGAAGCAGCTCGATGCCGTGCTCGCTGGTGGTGTAGAACTTCCGCGGACGTGCCTCTTCGGTATCCCAGGAACTGGTCAGCAGTCCCTGTTTTTCAAGGCGGCGCAGCAGCGGGTAGAGCGTATTGGCTTCCACGCCGAAACCGGCCCGTTCCAGTGCTTCGAGCAGGCCGTAGCCGTAGCCGGGTTGTTTAAGGATGGAGAGGCAGGCCAGCACCACGGTTCCTCGGCGCAGTTCCTGGAGATGTCCACCCAGCAGTTCTTGGTCCATGACTCACACTATGGTGTGTCACGCACAACATTGCAATAGGTAGATTGTTTTATTTGCGGCGAACGGGCTGGCGCAAGATGGTTTTCAGCTTCTCGGGGGCGGTGCGCCGCGGATCGCTGAGGTAGATCTCGTGATGGTCGCCATTGAAGTCCAGCTGGTTTGAGGGCATGAATTCATGGTGCAGCCGCGCCAGGACCGGTGCCTCGTCGTCGTAGGAGCCGACGTGCAGGACCTGCACGGAGAGGCCTTCCTCCAGTTCCAGCCAACGGATTTTTCCCGTATCCAGCCCTTTCTTAACCCGGACCTCGGCGGCGGCTTCGGCGGCCATCTCCTGGCTGATCCACTCCGGCTGGCTGATCAGCATGGTCCAGTCCCAGGAGTCCTTGTTTCCCTGTACAAAGACCTCCGGGTTATCCGCGCGCCACAACCCTTCCAATGGGCCGACCACTGCGTCCTGCCCGGTCCTGCGGCGAACCGAGAACTTCAGCGTGTAGCCCACTGAGTAGAGCGCCTCCAGTGCAGCGGCATATTCCGGGGAGGTGTTGGGGTTTCCGTGGCCGTCCACGGCCAGGAACTGCTGGGTGGGAACCTCGACCAGCGTGAAGGTCCGCCCGGGTGCGTACAGTTCCCGCTCTGCCTTTTTAACGTCGTACTTGGGTTTGCTTCCGGCTGGGTCCATGACTGTGCCTCCTGGGAGTCCATCAAAGTCCTGCTGCTGCCCCGGGGCAAGGCGGCAGGCCCGGGTTCGCTACGATCCAAGGAGCAACAACTTTGGAACAGGGGAGCTATGACACTGGTAGGGACAGCCGCAACCGTGGTGCTGCTTCGGGACGGGAAGTCAGGGTTGGAAGTCCTCCTGCTGGAACGGCCGCGGCACACGGGCACGTTTGCCGGTGCCTGGGTTTTCCCCGGCGGCCGGGTGGATCCGGAGGACTACGACGCCGCCGGATCCGTGCCGCCGGACCTGCAGGCCGAGCCGCGGAGCCCGGAAGCGGACCTGCCCGCCGCGAGGATCGCCGGAGTGCGGGAGACCGTTGAGGAGACCGGCCTGGTGCTGGCGCCGGATTCGCTGGTGGAACTTTCCTGCTGGGTGCCGCCGCTGCAGGCACCCAAACGACTGCGCACATGGTTCTTCCTGGCGCCGGCGCCGGCAGGTGATATCAGGCTGAACCCCGGCGAGCTGATCGATTACGCCTGGCTGACGCCGGCCGATGCCCTCCAGCTGCACCGCGGGGGCAAGATGCTCCTGGTGGCTCCGACCTTCGTCACGCTGACGTTGCTGCAGCAGTTCCAGGACGTTGCGGCCGTACTTGAGCACGCTGCGGCCGCCGTACCGCAGACCTTCAGCAGCCGCCTGCTGGACGGGTACGAACCGGACGCCGTCATTGCCTGGCACGGCGATGAAGAGTACCCCGCCGATGATGCCGGGCAGCCCGGGAACCGGCATCGCCTGGTGATGCGCGGCAGCGACTGGCGCTACGAGCGGACCTAGGGTCCGGCCGGCGCAGCGGGCCGCTGCCGGGGCTGCTCGGGAAGAACCCGGTCGCGGCCGGCGAGGAACGCCATGGCGCAGGCCAGCCCCATAATGCCGGCGCTGGCCGCCAGCGGAACGGTCCAGTCACCGGTGAGGTCATACAGGAAGCCAAAGAGCACCGGCCCCGCGGCTCCGATTGCGTAGCCCACAGACTGTGCCATGCCGGAGAGCGCTGCCGCTTGGACATGGTTGGTAGTACGCAGGCTGAACAGGGACAGGGCCGTCACAATCATGCTGCCGCAGCCCGAAGCGCTCACAACCACCCACGCCAGGGACAGTCCGGGTGCGGCCAGCAGCCCCAGGAAACCGGCCATGGCCAGCAGGCTGCCCACCATGCCCAGCAGGCGCTGGTCGGCAAAACGCCCGAGGACCGCGCCGGTCAGCAGGGATGACACGGTGCCTACCACCAGGAACGCGGAGACGTGCAGTCCGGAAACGGTCTCAGAAATGCCCTGGTCCCGTTCGATGCTGGGCAGCCAGGTGGTCACCACAAAGAACCCCACGGACTGAAAGCCCATGAACAGGGTCACCTGCCAGCCAAGCAGCGTCTTCCAGGGGGAGCGGAACCGCACCGGCGCGGACGGTTCATTTGCAGCGGATCCGGATGCGCCGCCGTCGTTCGTTCCGCGTTTCAGGCCCGGGAGAAGTATGGCCATGGCGATCAGCGCCAGCCCGGCCCAGAGGCCCAGCGCCAGGCGCCAGCCGGAACCGGGGATCAGGGAAACAGGAACGACGACGGCGGCGCCCAGGGCAGTGACGAGGCTTTGGGCAGCAATGTAGAGGCCCGTGAGCTGGCTGACCTTCCCGGGGAAATCACGCTTGATCAGGGAGGGAAGCAGCACGTTGAGGAAGGCAATGGCGATGCCGACCAGGACGGTGCCGGTCCAGAGTGCGGTGGGAACCGGCATGGACCGGAAGACGGTGCCGGCAGCCAGAAGGGCCAGTGAGAGCCACAGGGCGCGGTCCAGCCCGGTCCGGAGCGCAATTGCCGGAGCGAGTGGGGAAAACAGCGCAAAGGCGACAAGGGGCAATCCGGTGAGGAGCCCGGATTGTGCGCTGCTGAAGTCGAATTCACGGCCAATATCTGCGAGCAGCGGCCCTACCGAAACGAACGCGACCCGCAGGTTGATCCCGATGAGCAGGACTCCGGTGAGGGCCAGGCCCACGCGTACGGGAGGCGTGGACCTCGCCCGGTTCGAAACCGTCACTCTTATCCCCCGCCCGTCGACTCTGTGCTCCAAGTCACGTTAGCGCGGTCAAGGGCATTGGTGTAGCTGGCGTGTTTTATGACGGTTGCGTGGATACTGCGCAGCTGGATGCTTACGGGTTGGGTGTGGAGCCCTCAGCTGACATTTTCTCGACCTGTTCGGTAGTCAGGCCGGCAACGGCGGCGATACTCCCCGTCTCAAGGCCCTCGCTGACGGCGGACTGCACGAGGTCGGTAAGAACCTGTTCGGCCCGGTCCACTGCCCACTGCTGTGCCTCCAGGTTGGAGGCAGCCATGGCGAGGGTGGAGAGGGCGTCTTCGTCCGGGGCAGGGTAAGAAGGCTCCTGCTGTGGATCTATGACGGTCATAGGACTGCATCCTTCGATAGGTAGGCTAGCAACTAGCTAGACAGGCTATTTATAAACCAAGTTGCCTGCCTTGTACAGTTTGGAGACCTATCCTACCTGTCGTCCTCCAGTACCCGGGTCATTTCCTGCAGGAATCGGGTAATGGTTGCTGCCTCCTCAGGGGTCAGTGATTCGGCGGTGTCCAGCATTTTTCGGTGCATTTTGCCAAGGGTTTCACGCACCTCATGGTCTGCGTTCTCTGTTGGAATGATCTCCAAGGCGCGCCGGTCCGTAGGATGTGGCCGCCGGACCAGGTATCCGCCCTTCTGCAAGCGGTCAATGAGGGCCGTGGTGGATGCCGTGGAGATGTTCAGGACACGGGACAGGTCCTTGGGGCCGATGGAATGGCCGGCTTGGCGGGCCTGCATGACAAAGCGGATGGCCAGGAGGTCCGTCTCGTTCATGCGCATCGAATCGCGGGTGCGGCGACGCATGGCGGCTTCGGCTGCGCGGTAGGCGCGGAGGGCGTTGAGTACGTCGACGCCGCCGGCGGTCTCAGGTGCCTGGCTGTACCAGTAGCCTGCACCTGTAGGGTTCGCGGTTTCAGGCATGCGCACAAGTCTAGCCCAGCGGAATACTAGGCTTCCTATTTACTCCGGCAATATTTCAGCGGCAGGTAAGAAGGCTGATGATCTACGCTGTTAATCCAGCCAATACCGGTAGGCGGCACCTAGCATGCTGTCCGGCAACGAACCCGAAGCTGCGAAGGAGAATGGGCACATGGCCATGTCACATGACGGTCCGGCAATTCCCGAAGCGAACGAGGAAGACACCCTGGAGCAGCAGCTGCCGGCAGAGCCGGACCCCGCTGAGGACAGCGGAGCTGCAGAGGAAGTCCAGCCGCACGGAGATCCGCTGTTCCCCGGCGGCTCCGAGGCTGACCGGCTGGAGCAGGCGCGCGACGGCGGTGCGCCCGACGGCGAGGAAGACTATCCGCGCGACTCAGGCCCGGAGTACCCCGAAGACGCCCCGTAGCGGACCTGCCCCTGGCTCTCAATCCGCCAGGACTGCCGCGAGGCCGCGGATCAGCCAGGGATGCCACCAGGCCCAGTCATGGCCGCCCGTAACGGACCGGAAGTCCGTATCCACTCCGCTTTCCGCCAGGGCGGCGTGGAGTGCCCGGGCCGGTGCATGGATGCTCGGCTCATAACACCCGGCCTGCAGGCGCACCCGGATCCTGCCGGCTGCCTCCAGCAGAGGCTGGTCCAGGTCATACCGCCACAGCGACGGTGACTGGGCCAGGGCCGTGGCCGCCGTCCCCGGGAAACGTGCCACCTGCCACAAGGCAGCCAGTCCTCCGTAGCTGGCGCCCGAGATGACTGTGTGCAGCGGGTCCGGCGAGAGGTGCAGGGATCGGCGCAGTTCAGGGATGAGATCACAAGCGGCGAAGTCCACGCTCCCCGTCGGACCGGAGAGTTCGCGCGAGCGGGTGGGCACATCCACGGAGTCCACCATGGCGACGTGCAGCGGGGGCAGGATGCCCGCGTCGATCGCCGCGTCCAGCGTGCCGGCGAGGTTTTGGTATTTTGCCCACACCTGTCCGTCATGCAGCACGAGCAGCGGGGTTGGCGCGGCCAGGGGCACGCGCGGACGGTAGAGCCAGACGTTGCGCATCCGTCCGGTATGCCGGTCGCGGACACGGCGCAGTTCCAAACTTCGCACAAAGTCGCCCAGGACATGCCGCGGACCGGAGGTCCTGCCGCCGGCCCAGCAGCGGCCCTGTGGAAGCAGACCCGCGGCACTGTCGTCACCCATGATGCTGGTGCCGGCGGAAGCAGCTGGAACGGGCGTGGCCAGCCAGGGGGCGGGCGGCGCGGCGGGCAGCCGCAGCACCGACGTTGCCGCTCCTGACATGCCGGTGGACAGCACCGAGTTCCGGGGGTCCGGTCCTCCGGCATCGGCAGCCAGGCGAACTCCGCGTCGGTCCGCGGCTGTACGCCAGGGCGGGGTGCCCGTTCCGGTGTGCACAGTAATCCGGTAGCTCGCTTCCCAGGAAGCCGGCATTTGCCAGGTGAGCGCCCAGAGTCCGTCGGGCAGGGCCTCGAACTCGCAGGCGCCGAGTGTGTCGGGATGCACCATCGCGTTTGCAGACAGGATCACCGCGGCTGCCGCGGAGTTCCGGTAGAGGAACGTGACGGCACGGACGTCCGGGTCGCCGTCGGGGTCGTCTTCAATAAGTGGCAGCGCGCGAGTGTCCCAGCCTGCCTGAAGCTGCTGCTGCTCCGGTGCAGAGAGGGTTTCCCAGTGCGTGCGGAAGTAACCCGTCAGGACACGGATGCGGGCAGGGGGCTGGGGGACGGGCTCCCTCGGGGCAGGGAAGTCCCGTTCCACCGCGGCTGCAGGGCTAATGGCCATTGGCGGGTGCGTGGTGGCGGCGGGGTTCTGCCTGGCCCGGAAGGACAGTATCCAGTTCCCCGTCCACCCGGTCATGGTCGGTAGCCCGGCCGTAGGTTACTTCGTCGATTCCGCGGTTCCAGTAGCCGATAATCAGTTGCTGCCGCCGCGGGAAAGCGCATTCCTTCAGGTGGCTGCGGGCGAAGCGGACGACGGCGGATTCCGCCGACACCCACACCTCCACCTGCCCGGCGGCCAGCTCAGCGGCGGGGAACTCCACCGCAGCCAGTGCATCCGACAGCAGGGTGGTGGTCCCCGGAGCTGCTCCGCGCCGGTGCAGCCAGCGCAGCTCCACACCCTGGGGAGCAGCAAGGTCCTGTTCCTCCTCCGGTCCCGCCACCTCAATGAGGGCCAGTCCGCGCTGCTGCGGGCCAAAACGTTCCAGCGTGCCGGCGATCGCAGGCAGGGCCGTTTCGTCACCGGCGAGCAATACCCAGTCAGCTTCGCCCACCACCACGCCACCGCCGGCGAGGGCAGCAATCTGGTCGCCGGGCGCCGCGGACTCGGCCCAGGAAGCGGCAACGGAAGTTCCGCTGTGCCGGACAAAGTCCACGCTCATCGTGGAGGCATCGTCCGCCAGGCTGCGGACGGTGTAAGTGCGTACCCGTTCACGCTGGCCCGGTTTCCACACCCAGCCGCGCTCACCGCGTTCGGGAAGGTCAAGGGGCTGGCCCGGGACAGGAAAATAGAGCTTGACGTTGGGAAGATGGGCGCCGGCGTTCACGTAGCCGGCAACGCCGGGGCCGCCGAAGTGGACCCTCCGCATACGAGGTGTCACGTCTTCGACGCGTTCGACGGTGAGTACATGGCCGCTCATGCGCTGGCTCCTTCGGTAAGCGATGCTGGAACACCCGCTGCGCTGCGGGTTGCTGAGGTGTCCGGGTATCCGGGTTCCATGGGCACAACCAGTGGTCCTCCCGTTGCCGGATCGGAAATGACCACCGCGTCGATCCCGTAGATCTCCTTCATGAGTTCCGGGGTGGCGATCTCCACCGGGGTGCCCTGGGCCACGATCCGTCCGTCCTTCATGGCGATCACGTGGTCGGCAAAGCGGAAGGCCATGCCGAGCTCATGCAGTACGGTTACCAGCGTGTAATTGCCGGTCCGGTGCAGGGTGCGGCACAGCCGCAGGACCTCCAGCTGATGGGAAATGTCCAGGAAGGTGGTCGGTTCATCCAGCAGCAGCACGGGGGTGTCCTGCGCCAGGACCAGTGCCAGCCAGACCCGCTGGCGCTGTCCGCCCGAAAGCTCGCCCACCGTGCGGTCAGCCAGGTCCTGCACTCCCGTGGCTTCCATCGCCGCGTAAACGGCTTTCTGGTCAGCGTCGGACCACTGGCGCAGCAGGGACTGGTGCGGGAAGCGCCCGCGGGCCACCAGATCGGCCACGGTGATGCCGTCCGGTGCCGTCGAACTCTGCGGCAGCAGGGCCAGCCGGCGGGCCACTTCCCGGGTTGGGTAGGACTCGATGTCCTTCCCCTGCAGGAACACATGTCCGGCCGCGGGCTTCAGCAGCCGGGACAAGGCACGGAGCAGCGTCGACTTGCCGCAGGCATTCGGTCCGATGATGGCCGTGAAGGAGCCGGGCGGGATCCTCACATCCAGGTGTTCGGAGACCGTTCGGCCTTCGTAGCCGATGGTGAGGCCGCGGCCGGAGAGGACGTCTTCCATGGGATTCTCCTTGGTGGACATGGTCAGACCTGCTTGCTGCGGGTCAGGAGCCAGAGCAGGTACACGCCGCCAACCAAGCCTGTCATCAGCCCGATTGGCACCGCTGCCTGAATGGGAAGGCGCTGCGAGAGAAGGTCTGATCCGGCTACCAGGACGGCACCCATCAAGGCCCCTGTGCCGATATGGACGCCGGGAGAGCGCGTGAGCCGGGATGCGAGCTGCGGAGCGGCGAGAGCCACAAAGACAATTGGCCCGGCGGCCGCAGTCGCCACGGCCGTGAGTCCCACAGCGGCGGCCATGGCCAGGATGCGGGTACGTTCGGTGCGGATCCCCAGGGCGCGTGCGGCGTCGTCGCCCATCTCCATCTGGTTCAGGCTCCGGGACAGCACCAGCAGCACCGGGAGCAGGAGCGCGACGGCGACAAGCACCGGCACCGCGTGCCCCCAGTTGCGTGCAGCCAGGGAGCCGGAAAGCCACAGGTGGGCTTCCGCGGCGAGGTCGGAGTCGCCCTTGGCCAGCAGGATGGTGTTCACGGCGGCGAGCATGGCGCCGACTCCGATGCCGATCAGGACCAGGCGGTAGCCGCCGGTGACGCCGCCGCTCAGCGAGAGCAGGTAGACAATTCCGGCAGCCAGCAGGCCGCCCGCTACCGCGGCGAGTGCGGTAGCGCCGGGTCCGGCGTCGAACAGCACGATCTGCGCCACCGCCCCGGTGGCCGCACCGGTGGTGAACCCGATGATGTCCGGAGAGCCCAGCGCGTTGCGGGAGATGGACTGGAAGGTGGCACCGGCGGCGCCGAGGCACGCTCCGACACCCAGGGCGGTGACGGTGCGGGGCAGCCGGATCTTCTGCACCACCTTCAGGGTTTTGTCCTCGCCCTGGCCGAAGATTGCACCGAACACGTCGCCGAAGGCCAGGGCGATCGTACCGGTCTGCATGCCCGCAATGCCGAGTGCGGCAGCGGCTGCGGCGAGGATGACGCCGGTCACGAGGGTCCGGCGGCGGTAGCGGAGCCGCACCGGGCCCAGGGAAAGGGTGCGGGTCGGAGCGGTTTTGGAGATTCTCACAGCTTTGCCAGCCTCCGCCGGCGGGCCAGGGCAATAAAGAAGGGAGCGCCAACCAGAGCGCTCATGACTCCGGCGCCGATCTCCGCCGGCGCGGCCACGAGGCGCCCGGTGATGTCCGCGAAGAGGAGCAGCAGGGCGCCGAAGAGCATGGACAGCGGCAGCAGCCGACGGTGGCTGGGTCCTGTGATCATCCGGGCAATGTGCGGAGCGGCCAGCCCGAGAAAGGCGATGGGGCCGGCCGCAGCGGTGGCAGCGCCGGCCAGGACGAGGATGGCGAGGGCCCCGAGGACCCAGGTGGTGCGGATCCGGACTCCCAAGGTCCTGCCCAGGTCCGTCCCGAGGGACAGGGAGTCCAGGCTCTGGGAGAGCGGCAGGGCTGCCAGTACGGCGATCAGGCAGGCACCCAGCACCCAGGGAAGCACGTCGTACCCGCGGCCCTGCAGCGAGCCGGAGGCCCAGGCAGCGTAAGCCGTGATGGTTTCATCCGGACCGCCGATCAGGATGATTTTCGTTCCCGCGCCCAGCATGACTGACAGCCCCGCCCCGGCCAGTACCAGGCGCACCGGATTCGTCCCGGCGTCGTGCGCACGTCCCAGCAGGTAAACCAGTACCGAGGTGGCCGCTGCACCCGCGAAGCCCAGCCACATGTACTCATACGGGGACCTCATATTGAAGAAGCCCAGTCCAATGGCCACCGCGAAGGCGGCGCCGGCGTTGACGCCCAGCAGACCGGGTTCGGCAAGCGGATTGCGGGTCAGCGCCTGCATCAGGGCGCCGGCCAGGCCCAGGGCCGCGCCGACCGTGATGGCCAGGAAGGTGCGGGGCAGGCGGAGCTCACGAACCAGCAGGTGGGTGTCGCGGGTCGGATCGAAGGCGGTGAGCGCAGCCCACGTGTCCGCCAGCGGGATGGTCCGGGACCCGGAGGCGAAGCTGGCGAACGCCAGCAGCACCAGCAGGGCCAGGCCGAGGGCCCAGGTGCTTGCCTGCCGGTGCTGCGTGCGCGGTGTTTGGAACACGTGCTGCGTTTCTTTTGCCGGTTAGCCGGGTGGGGGCTACTTCGCCGTGAAGGACGTGTTGAACCAGTCCACGATGTCACTGGCGCTGAAGTAATCCAGGCGGAAGGATTCGGGTCCCATGGAGTAGACCTGGCCGGACTGGACGGACGGCAGGTTCGACAGAGTCGGATCGGCGGTGAACTCTTCCACCGTCTTCTCGGTGGAGCTGATCAGGAAGGTGTAGTCGCCGGTCACAGAGGCAGAGAGGCCTTCGTATGACGTGAAGGCGAAGTCTTCACGCTTCTGCGTGGAGGTGTCGTACTGCTCATCCGGTTCAGCCACGGTGAAACCCAGGGCGGTCAGCAGCTGGGAGTGCGGGCCGGTGCCCTTGCCCACGGGGGAGACGTCGCCGGCGTTGTAGCTGACGATCGAGGCTGTGGTGCCTTCTTCGATGGCCAGGTTCTCAGCGGCGGCGGCAACTGAGGCATCAAACTCTTCCACTACGGAGGCAGCTTTGTCTTCCAGCCCCGTGGCCTCGCCCAGCTCCACGGCCAGGTCCTGCCAGGTCTGGTCGCCGTAGTTGACCACAATGGTGGGTGCGATCTCGCTCAGGGCATCGTACTGGTCCAGCACGGAATCGGCGCCGGAGGTGGAAACAACAATCAGGTCCGGGGCTTCGGCGATGACGGCTTCAAGGTCCAGTTCGCCGATCGTGTAGAGCGGCTCCACACCGCGTTCGACGGCGACGTCGGCCCACTGGGAGAAGAAACCGTTTTCGTCGGCGGTGCCGCCGCGGGCCTTGCTCACGGACGTGGCAGTGACCGGGGCGTCGATGGCCAAGAGGGTGCCGGTGACGGACAGGGACGTGGAGGCGATGCTCTCCGGTTTGGCTTCAATGACGGTCTCGCCGGCTTCGTGCGTGATAGTCCGCGGCCACTCAGCGGAGGCTGCCGGGCTGCCCGTGGACTCGGCCTCGGCGGAGCCGCTGCAGGAGCTGACGGTAAGGGCTACTGCCGCGGCAGCAGCAACGGCCAGGGCCTTTTTGGGCAGGGGAAAGCGCACGAGGTACTCCTTGAATGCGGGTCCCGACTGGGACAGGCGGTGCTTAAGTGGCAATTGTCGCGGACAACCGCGGCATGGTTAGCCTAGCCTAAGCACGGGCGAATTACGCAACGTTACTATTCGCTAATCGTCCGACGAGTGTATGGCTGCCAAGTGAAGCTCTTGAAGCGCTCCTATGGTGCTCGCGCCGGGTCCCGTGTAGGTTATTTCGCATGCGAAATATTGATGTCCGGGACGTCCGGACGGAACAGGCGATGATCGCCGTGGGGGCCGGCGGCACGATCAGCGGGACGCTGCACTTTCCCCTCGAAGGAGTTCCCCGGGCCGCCGTCGCCGTCCATCCGGCCACCGCCGTTCCACAGCGGCTGTACAACGGATTCGCGCAGTACCTGGCAGCCGAAGGATTCGCCGTCCTGTCCTACGACTACCGGGGCACCGGTGAGTCCGGTAAGGCCAGGGACAACCGGGGCCTCCGCATGCGCGATTGGATGGACGACGACGTCCCCGCCGCTGCCGCCTGGCTGCGGGAACGCTTTCCGGAACTGCCGCACGTTGCGGTGGGACACAGTCTGGGCGGGCACGCGCTCGCGCTGGGCAACGGCGGCGCGGACCTCCGCGGCTTCATCACGGTGGCCTCTCATGCAGGGGTCTCCCGTTCCATCCCGGACCGTGCCGAGCGCGCCCGGGTGGAACTGATCCTGCGCGTGCTGGGACCCGGCGCGGCCCGGGTCCTGGGGTACGTTCCCGGACGCAGGATGGGATTGGGCGAGGACATGCCGGCCGCCGCGATGCTGGAGTGGAGCAAATGGTCCCGCACGCCGGGCTACTTCTTTGACGACCCCACCATGCATGCCCGGGAACGGACGGCACGGGTGCGGACCAGTGTGCTGTGCATAGGGCTCGACGACGATCCCTGGGCCACGCCGGCGCAGATCGGCGTGATTGCCCGGCAGCTGGTGAACGCCAAGGTTGAGACCAGGACCTACTCTCCGGCAGATGCCGGCGTGGGGGCAATCGGGCACATGGGTTATTTCCGCCGTGGTCCCGGTGCCGTGCTGTGGCCCGACGCAGCGGCCTGGCTGGCTGCCCGGGCCGGGAAGTCCCGGTCATGAACCCCGACGGCGGTGAGCCGCCCCGGCTGGTTTTCCTCACCCTGGAAGCGGAGCGCCGCCTGGCCCGCTGGATCAGCAACCGCGGACGTAAACGCGGCATAAGCGCTCCCGCGGCCGGGGTACTGTTCCACGTCGCTGCAGCGCCCGAGGCGACTACCGGCGAAGTTGCCGCAGCGATTCACGGATCAGCCGCAGGCACCTCCGGCCTGCTGGCACGGATGGAGCAATCCGGGCTGGTCATCCGGAAGCCCGACCCGGCTGACCGGCGGACCATCCGGGTTGCCCTTGGCCCGTCGGGTGAGGCCGCCATGGCGGACATCCGGGAAGCCATCACCGAGCTCAACGACCTGATCACTGAGGGCTTCACCGCGGAGGAACTCGCAACGGTGGCGCGCTGGCTGCGGCATGTCTCCCGCTCCGTGGGGTAATCAGCAGCGTGTGGGGTGAGCGGAGGGTTATTCGGACTTAGGAGAGTGGGATCAGCCGTCCCCTCTGGTGGCCGGCCGAACCGGGGATTAGCCTCGGCGGCCAGGGGTGGTTGCAGCAGTCCCGTGTCACGCGGGACGCACCGCCTGATCTCGCACCTGAGGGGAAATATGAATACCCAGAAGTTTCCTGCCCGCCGGAGAGCAACCCATTCGCGCCTGAGGATGAGGGGCCTTGTAGGGTTTGTCCTCGCCCTGCTGCTGCTTCTTCCTTTCGCCGGCCCGGTCCACGCGCGCCTGGACCAGCCAGTGCGGAACGACCCGGTCGGAATCACGGACAGGACGGACATAGTCATTACGGCGCTGGGCGACGGGCGCGCGGTGAACGGAGCACTGCCGCCGGTAGGGGCAACCTGGCCAATCACGTCCTATCCGACGTCGGTCCCCCAGGGGTACACCACCGAAAACGTTGATTTTGCCGGAATCATCAACACCCAGGATGCCCAGGGCACTACAAGTGCGCAGATGTACTGCATCGATTTGCGTACCAGCACACGGGTAGGGATCGGGTACGAGAACGGGACCTGGACTGAGGCCAACGTTCCCAATATCGGCTACGTCGAACGCATCCTGAACACGTACTATCCCTCCAGTAACCTGCCGGCAGCACAGGACAACAACCGCCGTGCAGCGGCGGTCCAGGCTGCCATCTGGTTCTTCACCGACGGCTACGTTGTGCGGCGTACTGACCCCATTTATCCGCTGGTCGCGCAGGTCGTCAACGAGACGATCGCTGCCGGGCCGCAGGCCGAACCGCCCGCACCGGATATCTCCATCACCCCCGCCACTGCGGAAGCCTCCGTCAACGGGGTCGCCGGGCCGTACACGGTTACCGCCCAGGAAGGTGCTGATATCACCGTCAGCACCGCGGACGGTTTCACTCTCTACGCAGACGCCGCCGGAACGGTGCCGCTCACCAATCCTGTCACTTCCGGTACACAGGTGTGGGTGCGCAGCGACGCCGGGAACACCGGACCTGCGGACATCCTTGCCCAGGCGGCGGTGACAGTCCCCACCGGCAACGTGTATCTCTACGACAACGCCACCCCCGGAACCACCCAGGCGCAGAAGCTCATCCTGGCCGCCACCCGGACCCTGACCTCCAACGCCAACGCATCGGCGTCGTTCTTCGAGGTCGGATCCCTGGCAGTCACCAAGACCATTGCCGGCGAGGCCGCCGGCAGCCAGGGCGCAGTTGTCATAAACATCGATTGCGGACCGGGCTACCAGTTCACGTTCAATATCGATGAAGGCACCACGGAACCCACCAGCCAGACATTTAACGAGATTCCCGTGGGCTCCACCTGCACCATCACTGAGCCCACGAACGGCGAGACGGAAACCGTAGCGGTGACCACGGTCCCGCCCGACCCGGTAGCCATCACTGCCGGGACAACCGCAACCGCCACCGTCGCCAACACCTACACCTTTCTCCCGGGCACCCTGGCGGTAACCAAGACCATCGCCGGTGAGGCAGCCGGCGCCCAGGACGAAGTGGTCATCACTGTGGTTTGCACGTCCGGTGAAACCGAGGTGGTCAATGAAACGATCAACATTCCGGCCAACGCCACAGAAGTCACCCCCACTGAGTACGGGGACCTGCCAGCAGGCACCAGCTGCGTCGTCACGGAAACCAGCAGCGGAGAGACCGGCACCATCGCGGTGGAGACCATTGGAACGGGAACCTTCACCGTTCCGGCCGCCGGCAGCGTCGAAGCGGCCGTCACCAACACTTACACGTTCAGGACCGGTGTCCTGGCCGTCCGCAAGCTCATCGAGGGCGCCGCGGCCGGCCAGCAGGGCGAAGTGACACTCAGCGTGGTCTGCACCGGAGGCTCCACACTGAGCACAACAATCACCATCCCGGCCGGGGCGACCGAGACGGACCCGGAGGAATACCCCGGACTGATCGCGGGCACCAGCTGCGTAGTCACCGAGACAGCGAACGGATCGAGTACGGAGATCGGCGTCGAGACGGTATTCGATCCGGCGGGGGCTACCGTCATCATCCCTGTCGAGGGCGGCGTCGAGGTGACGGTCACGAATACCTATTCGGAGAATCCCGGGTCCCTGACCGTCAGTAAGGTCATTGCGGGGGCCTTTGCGGGGCAGCAGGGCGAAGTGCAGGTGGATATCCTCTGCCGGCTCGACGACGAGACCACCTTCAGCACCTCCATTACCATTGCGGCCGGGACCACGGATCCGACAACAGAAACCTTCGGTGATATTCCGGCCGGCAGCGAATGCGCCGTCACCGAGTCGTTGACGGGCGAGACCGAACAGATCGCGGTAGAGGTGGACCTTCCGGATTCCGTCGTCATTGCGCCCGGAGGAACGGGGACCGCCACCGTAACGAACACCTACACGGAGAAACCCGGCATCATCACGGTGTACAAGAACTTTGAGGGGCCGGCTGCCGGCAGCCAGGAGGCTGTCGAAATTCAAGTCACCTGCACCTTGGACGGAGCCACCGTTTTCGAGGAGACCTTCCAGGGGCCGGCGCAGGTGACCTCCCCGGTCTTCGGCCGCTATCTGAACGTACCGGCCGGAGCAGCCTGTGCCGTGACCGAGCTGGAGGATGGCAGCACCCCGGCCATCCTGGTGGAAACGGACCTTTCGGATCCGTTCACCGTTCCGGCCGGAGGCGAGGTCGAAGCCACGGTGATCAACACCTACACCTTCGCCCCCGGTGCAATCTCAGTTAGCAAGGTGATCGACGGCGAAGCCGCAGGAAACCAGGAGGAGGTCCAGCTGCGAACCGTCTGCATCCTGGACGGTGAAACGGTCCTGGATGAACCGTTCACCATTCCCGAACAGTCAACGGGGACCGTATCGACTGAGTACGCGGATCTGCCTGTGGGCGCTGAATGCGCCGTAACGGAAACACAAAACGGTGCCACGGAAACCATTGGCGTCAGAACCGTGCTGCCGGATCCCGTGACGATCGAGGCTGGGTCCGGAGTTGCAGTGGCGGTGACAAATACCTACTTCTTCAATCCTGGAACCCTTGTGGTCACGAAGCAGATCGCAGGTGCCGCAGCGGGCCAGCAGGGCGAAGTCGTACTGAACGTCATCTGCACGGTGGACGGCGAGACGGTCCTGGATGAAACGGTGACGGTCCCTGCCGGCGCCACGGGTGAGGTGACATCCACCTACGGGAACCTGGTACCCGGATCCGAGTGCGCGGTGACGGAAACAGCAACCGGAGTTACCACGGGGCTGGAAGTGAGCACCACGGTGCCTGACCCGGTGACCATTGCGGCCGCGGCTGGTTCGGAACTTCGGGTAGTCAACACCTACACGGCAACGTCCAAGCCTGCTCCGGCCAAGAAACGGCTTCCGTCCACTGGAGCAGAGTTCACCGGCGGATTCCTAGCCATGGGAGCGGGGCTGATCGCCCTGGGTGGATTGGGTGTGGCTGCTGCTAACCGCCGCCGCGGCCGGAACTAACACCCCGGGCAAAGATTGAGCGGCCGGTAACCCGGCCGCTCAATCTTTGCCCGGCTCCTCCTGGTCCCTTTCCCGGGCATCCGGTTCGGCACCGAACCGGCGGTTGACGCCCGATCCGTGGCCCATGGAATCAGGATTGGGTTTGCCAGCGAGGATCATCAGCGAGAACGTGGCAAGGCAAACGATGAAGGCAATGCATCCGGCAGCGAGGCCGAGCTGCCAGCGGAATTCGTTCTCTGCCCCGCCCGTGGAAACCACCGCCGTCGTAATGGCAACGAATGCTGCGATAACGCCGGACGCGATGACGGGGACGTTGCCGTAATCCGGTCCCGTGGGCTTGCGTTGGGTCCCAGCCATGCGATCAGCTCCTGGACGTTGTACCGCCGTGCTGTGCAGTTCCTTGGTATACAGTTCCTTGGCTTGCCGCGATTCTTCCACTGCACCCGGAGAGCTGAAAGTCCCGCAGACAATTCATCTGCGGGACTTCGGGATTCAGCCGGGCCGGAGCCTAGGCTGAGGCCGGAGCTGCTTCGACAGCAGCGCCCAGGGACGGAGCAGTCTCAAAGCTCATTTCAACGGCGGAGACGCCGCCCGCCACGAGGGCAGAAGCGATTGCGATGCCCGTGAGGAGGGCTGTTGTCCGCTTGGTGGTTCCACGCGTGGACCTTGTCTGGAACATAGGTCCTCCTTTCGATGGTCATGAGTGGGGGATTTCGGCGGCGTGCAAGGGCGCGCCAACCCCCACTCCCACTTAAAAGGCTAGGGAACCCGGGGGTCGCTTTGCATAACCCCCATCACATACCGCGCAGGCAAAGCCGTGGTGTTGCGCACATGATGCTGTGGCGGGCATCAAGTTCGACCACTGGGGCCGCGCACGCGCCCGGCTACTTCCGGCGGAGTGCAGTGCGCAGGGCCTGCCACTCGCCGGTGGACCACAGAGCCCAGATAACCAGCAGCGGCTGGAAAAAGAGCCGGACGAGCCGCTTCTGGTCGGTGTCCAGCCCGAATCCGTCCGTCTGCGTCACGTACTGCGAGACGTTGCCCGGGAAGATGGCGATGAAGAACGCTGCGGCGGCCAGCCCCACTGGTACCCGGCGGCTCGGCAGCGCGGTGAGCGCAGCCCCCAGGCCGATTTCGGCGATACCGGAAAGGATCACCACCAGGTCCTTGTCCATCGGCACCCAGCCGGGAACCTGGGCCTGGAACTCCTCCCGCGCGAAAGTGAGATGGCTGGTGCCGGCGAAGGCCAGGAAGAGCCCCAGGACGACGGCGGCGGCCCGGCGCGGGCGGCCGGTCTTTGGGGCGCGGCTGGTCAGGGCACGGAGCAGGGGGCTGCGGGACATGCCCCGACGCTAACAGCCTGCCCGCCGCCGGCAAAGCCTCGCCGCCGCAGGGCCGCTCAGTGGCCGAAGCTGTCTGAGTCCAGGATCCCGTCCTCCCCGGTATCCAGTGCGGAGAGGTCCGCTATCTCGGCTTCTTCCAAGGCGAAATCGAAGACCGCCAGGTTTTCTTCCAGGTGTGCCCGGGAGGATGCCTTCGGAATGGGCACCAGGCCCTGCTGCACGTGCCAGCGGAGGACAATCTGCCCTGGTGTGCGTTCGTACTTCGCGGCGAGCGCGGTGACGGACGGGTCCTTCAGCAGGCCGCCGTCCCTTCCCAGCGGGCTCCACGATTCGGTGACAATCCCCAGCCGGCTGTTGGCCTGCCGGGACGATTGACGGATGTGGCGCGGGTCCACCTGGATCTGGTTCAGGTCGGGAAGGACCCCGGCGTCGGCGAGACGCTGGAGGTGTGCCGGCTTGAAGTTCGAAACCCCGATGCCGCGCACCATTCCCTCGGCGAGCAGGTCGGCAATACCCTGGACGGCCTCGACGAACTGATCCTGGTCCGGGTTGGGCCAATGCACCATGAGCAGGTCGACGTACTCGGTGCCAAGCCGCTGGGCCGACGCGGAAAATGCCTCGCGGACGCCCTCCCGGGAGTGCCACCGCTTGTTGAACTTTGTGGTGATAACTACCTCGCTCCGGGCGATCCCGCTGCGCCGGATGCCCTCTCCCACACCGGCCTCGTTGCCGTAGTTTTCTGCCGTGTCGAAGAGCCTGTAACCTGCCTCAACGGCTGTGGCAACGGCGTCGGCCGTCTGTGCGTCGTCCATGGGCCAGGTGCCCATGCCCAGTGCGGGCAGTTCCAGCCCGTTGCGGAGCGGAATGGTGGGGGCGGTGCGGGGCATATGTGCTTCCTTTCACTGCGGCTTTCTTTCGTCTGAGCCTAGCCGCCCCCTCCGCCAGCACAACGAATCCGGCAGGTTCCCCCGCAGCCTTAGTTGCCTTCGGCACGTTCCGGACGCAGCATCCGGGGCGGCTGGAATGACGAGAAGGAACCACCCCTGCCGAGGTTGTCTTCCTTCGCGATCCGGTCAGCAAGGCGGTTGAGTGTGGCTGGATGCGCCAGGCTGGCCCAACGGCCGGAGTCCAGCCGCTGCTGCAGGGTGGTGACCATCGCCGCGATTTCAGCATCCGCAAAATTGCAGTGTCCCGGCCTGTCGACGAAAGCCTGCCGCAGGAAGGCGTTGTCCCCGTTTCGCCGCACCCGCTCGGCATATGTCCCCGCCTGGGTCACGGTTGGGGCGGTGTCTCCGGTCTCGTGGAGAGAAAGCACGGGGCCGTCAATATCCCCGAGGGGCGTGGCATTGGCCTGCATGTAGGCCACGGCAACAGGATCCGCGCTGACCCGCCCTGCGGTATTGACAGTCTTGAGGTCGTTGGCCAGGGAAATCCCTGCCTCTGCGTAGAGGGAACGGACCATCTTTGCCTGGCCGGACTGGTCCAGCGAGCGGGCATAATCGACCCCGGTGTTCCATGAGAAGTTGCCGCCGGCACGTTCTTCCAGGGGCTGCCTCGGTGAGATCACTCCGAACATGAAGGCTGCGTAAAGCTGTTCCTGCTGTGCAGCATAGTCACGGGGCGAAGGCTCCGGGGTGCCCGCCTGGGTCCAGGAGGGAAGTTGGGCGACGGCCGCAGCCAAGGCAATTCGCGCCCTTCCCGCGGGCGTTGCCTGTGCCTCGTCCAGCACTTCACGAAAGGCAGCCTGGCGGGTTGGTTCGTCCTGAACATCTACCAACTCCAACCGGTTGTCGCCTGGCGCAAGAAGCATCTTCAGGACAAAGGCACCGTCCAGGCTTCCGTTCAGCATGGGAATCGCACCGGCAACGGAGCCACACAGAGGCAGGGCGGCGTCGAACATCTGTGGATAAGCCTCCATATTCGCGACTGAAGTCAGCCCGCCCATGGATGAACCCCAGGAAACCACGAACTCGGGCTTGCCCAGTTCGGACTCCACCGCGTCGAGGAGCGCGGGCTGATTGCCGATGAGCCCCTCAACTCCCCAGCCGCCAGCTGCGGCAGTGCTGCCGGCGAGTGCATATCCATTGGACAGCAGCCACCCTCGGACGGTGGGATTGGGGGCAGCAGAAGCTTCGGGTGCTCCGCCGTACCCGGGATTCCACATCAGGACCGTTCCGTTCCACCGTGCGGGTTCGTGCAGGACATAGCGTCCGCCGCCGGGAAGGGTACCCCGCACCTCTGAAGCCGGTTCCTCGAACGCTGCGGCAGCCCGCTTCTCCGAGACAGGAACCGCGTGAGCAGGGGCAATCGCCGCCGATGCAGCGGTGACAGCGGCAACGATAAGTGCGGCGGAAAGAACCGACGGCCGCACCTTGGAGGCAAGTTTCGATGGGCGTTTTACGTGTGGCATGGGAGTTCCTGTCCGTGGTGCGCTATGCGCCGAAAGGCGGCACGGGTGGAATTCGAAGGGGGGGCTCAGTCCTTCGAGCGAAGCAGCGAGGCTGATGCCTCAAATGTGTGATGTGTGGCCAGAGCGGCCAACGACTCATCATGTGCGCGCAGGATCCTGCGGAAACCTGATTCCGCTGCCGGGCCCAGAGCGTCGTACAGGGCCGAACAAATTGCCACGGCGCGGTGCATGGGAAAGTCCCGGCCAAGTAGTTCGTGGGGGAGGCAGGGGTCCTCTCTGCGCAGGGTGCGCCAGTCGGCCATAATCGAGGTCCGAAGCTGGAGGACCGCGTCCCCCGGGCGGAGCCCTGAGCCCGGATCGGCGTGCAGGGCAACGTCTGCTCCAGTTTTCAGAGCGGCGGCAAACGGCTCCCAGCGTTCTATAAAGTCCGCGTAGCCTGTGGCCAGTGCCGGCAAACCAAACGCCGCCCGGACAGCATCCAGCCCTTCCCCGCCCGGGAGCCGGGCACCGGTGAATACCGTTAGCTGATCCGGACTCAGCAGCCCCGCCAGATGCGTCCTGAGGTTGTCCACAGACTCCAGGTGGTTGCCCGGGCGCACCCAAAGGGCATCGTAGAGATTGCCAAATCCGAGCTGCCGCAGTTGATCGCGCAGAACCCTCCGGGTTCCTTTCGCGTCCTCGGGGAGAGAATATCCAACCAAGGTCCAAGACCCGTCCCAGGCCTGGGGCAGGTGGCTCATGAACAGTGCGCGGACATGTGTGTTGACCCGGTCCCGGCTCATGGGCGACACGGCGTAGGAAGTCTGCCGTCCGGCTTTTGTCCCGACCAGGAAACCGCGCTGTGCCAGTCTTTGGACGGCCGCGCGTGCCCCGCTGGCAGTCACACCAAAGACCTGCAGCAAGTCCACGAGGGCGGCGGAGGGGATCGGCTCGCTGCGGGTATGCCAGTAGTCGCCCAGCAGTACGGCCAGCAGCTGCTGTGGGCGTGCGCCGGACTGAAAACGCGGCAGAGTGGGCGTAGGCATGGGTCGATTCTGTCATTGCCCGATGCCCGGATTGAGCGCGCGGGACGCACCCGCAGCCGTTCTTCCAACCAGGTGCAGCGGGACGGCGCGGGGTCCGTATTCAAGCCAGTTCATCATTGCGACATCGCCGGCAAGCTCAAAACGCTCGGTGCGTTCCAGCAGTACTTCCAGGGCTACAAGCAGCTCCAATCTGCCCAGAGTGGCCGCCGGGCACTTGTGGGCGCCCCTGCCAAAAGCCAAATGGGAGTTGTTTGGCCGACGCAGCACAAATTTGTCCGGCTCGGGGAATACCGTCTCATCCCTGTTGCCGGAAGGGAACAAAAGGGCCACGGGTTCTGCCTCCCGGACCGTGCGTCCGTGTACCACCGTGTCCCGTTTCGCCGTCCGGGCAAAAACCCGGTAGGGGGCGTGAAGCCGGAGGAATTCCTCGATGGCGGCCGGCAGATCTGCTGGATTCTGCCGCAGGTGCTGCTGCAGGTCCTGGTCCTGCGCCAGATGCACCAGGCAGCTGCCGAGCACTGCCTGTGGAGCACCCATGCCCGCCACGATCATCTGCCGGATCGTGGCGATCGCGGTCTTCTCAGTGATGTGATTGTCCGGGTTGAGTGCAGCCTCGTGAAGACTGGTAACGAGGTCCTGTGCTGAGTCAGCACCGGCGGCCAGCCGTTCCCGGTAAACGGCTTCGGCAATCCGGTACAGCTCCGCACTGCATTCGCCGATGACGGCCTCGTCCATGTCCTGAATGGCAAAGGAATAACGCACCCCAATATCCCTGATGTGCCGAGTCAACGAGGCAGGGACACCAAGGAAGGACGCGAAACAGTCCATGACGAAAGGTGCTGCGAAATCGCGGACACCGTCGGCGTCGCTGTCTTTTGCCAGCAGCCCCTGTACCAGTTCGGTGGCACTGGCCCGGAAAACGGCCTCATGTGAGCGTACGATCGAGCGGCGCAGTACCGGATCGATGGCTTCGCGGTAGGCCGTGTGCTCCGGCGGATCGAAGTGCAGCGGAGGTCGGCGGGAGGAACGCGGAACGTGGGGCACGACGTTCTGCACAGAGGTGATGAACAGGTCATCATCCTGCGTGATGCGAACAATGTCTTCGTAGGTTGTAGCGGACCAAAAACCTCCGAAATCTTCACTCCAGGGAAACGGATTAGTCTGCCGGAGTTCTGCATAGTCTCGGTGGGCGCTCCCGAAGCTCTCATCCAACGCGGGCGACCACTCAGAAGGCCGCGTTCCGTCCGGCGCACCGGTGCGTGTGGGACGCTCACCGGAGGCAGCGAAACCATAGGGGCACTGACCCATTTCAGATAACCTTTCTGCGGGCCCAACGGGCCACGGATTCCAATGCGACCACCACGACGACGAGTCCAATGAGGATCCCGGCGGTCTGCTGGTAGTGGAGGGTTGCCACGGATTCGTCCAGCAGGAAACCCACCCCGCCTGCTCCAACAATGCCGAGCACGGCTGACTCACGCAGGGCGAGGTCAGACGTGAAGAGGCTGTTGCCAATGAAGCTCGGCACAAACTGGGGCCACACCCCGCTGACGAAAACCTGGAGCCGGTTTGCCCCGGTGGCTTCCAGCGCCCTGATGGGTGCCGGGTCTACGTTTTGCAATGAGTCGGTGAAGAACTTGGATGCCAGGGCCGTGCACGAGATCGTCAGGGCAAGGAATCCTGCGAAGGGTCCGAGGCCCAGGGCTGCGACGAATATCAGCGCGTAGATAATGTCGGGGATGCCTCGCATAAAGACAACAAGGCCGCGCAGGACAAAAGCCAGCGGCGCGAACCGAACCAGATGCCGGGTGGACAAAACGGCTATGACCAGACCAATAACCACCCCGAAGAAAGTGGCCGTGAACGCCATGATGACGCTCTCGAAAATGCCTAGAAGGATGTCACGGGTGACCATGGGCGGGACGAATCCGGACAACAGGGCCGTGGCGTTGTTCCACGCTTGTCCCAGCCGGGCGGGATTTAGTGACAACTGGCTCAAAGAATAGAGGAACAAGCATGCGACTGCCGCTGTTCCGCCGGTGCGCAGGATCCGTGCGCGGTTCCAGCCGGGGGTAGCCGCAGCAGGTCCGGGCACGAAAAGCTGGGACTGTGTGTGTTCGTCAGCATGTTCGGCAACCGCCCGCTGTACGAGGTAGGCAACCAGCTCCAAGATGAGGAGAAGGGCAATGATCACCAGGATGATGCCCGCTGCCCTGCGGTAGTTGAGCGAGCCAATGGCCGTCTGCAGCGCAACGCCGATTCCGCCCGCCCCCACCAGGCCGAGGACGGCTGAGGCCCGGACATTGATGTCCAGCCGGTAGATCACCAGGGAGGTGACGGCCGGGAGGGCACGCGTCAGGGTGGTGGATACGAAGTTCTGCATGCGATTGGCTCCAACCGCCGCGATTGCTTCACGGGGCGCAGGGACCTGTTCCTCAAAGACATCGGACATCATTTTGCCGATCATGCCTACGGAATGAAACGCGATAGCCAGCGCGCCGGCCAATGGTCCCAGGCCAAAAATGCGCACAAAAATGATGGCGAATATGAGAGAGGGAATTGCCCTCGTGACGATGATGATTGCCTGGGCGAGCCATCTCAGTACCCGCGGGCCGGTGAAGTGCCGGGACGCCGCAGCCGCGAGGAATACGGAAGCTATTGCCGCCAAGCCTGTCCCCGCCACTGCGATCCACAGGGTCTCTAGCGTCAACGTGAGCAGGTCCGGCAGCGGGCCGGTGGTCGGGGGGACCATCCTTTCCAGCAGCCGGGCAATATCGCCGAGTCCCGCTGCCACGGCGGCGGGACGGATATCAATCCACCAGATTCCGAAAAGGGTAACCGCCAGATAGGCCAACGGGATGCCGAGAGTCGCGGCAGAAACCCGCGGCCGGCCGGAAAGCAGGAGCGGAGCCTTCACCTTTGGCATATTCCCGCGGTTACTGCCACTGGCACTGTCACTGTTGCCGGCCGCAGGGTGGACGGCGGGATCTGTGCGTTCCGCCGACGGGCTCATGAACCGGCGCCCTTCGCCTTTTCGTATATTCCCCGGAGTGAGGCTTCCGACGTCTCCCTCGTGGGAGTATCCAGGATCAGTGACCCGTCTCGGACTGCGACCACCCGGTCAGATACCTGGAGAGCCAGGTCCACCTGGTGCAGGGAACAGACGACAGTAAACCCGTCCTCAGCGCTTACTTTCTTCAAGGTGTTCAGGACAGAGAGAGAAGCACTGGGATCCAACGACGCCACTGGTTCATCGGCCAGGACGATTCGGGCATCCTGCATAAGCGTCCGAGCGATCGCAACCCGCTGCTGCTGGCCACCCGAAAGGGTGTCGCACCGCTGGAAACGATGATCCGCCAACCCAACCCTTTCCAGGTTCGAAACAGCCTTCTCCCTCAGTGCTGCTGGATATGTGGAGATGCCGTACCTGGGCATCCTCAACGATCCGAGGGCACCCATCAGCACGTTCTCCATGGCACTGAGGCGCCCTACCAGGCCAAATTGCTGGAAAACAAACCCCACCTGTGTCCGCAGCTTCTGCAGATTCTTGCGCCCGCACGTTCCAGGATTCACGCCGAGAACATTCACGGTTCCTTCGGTCGGTCTATGGCTTCCATTAATCAAGCGCAGCAGCGTTGATTTGCCGGCACCGGAGGGCCCCACGAGGGCCACGAACTGTCCAGGCTTCACGTCCAGGTTTATGCCCTTGAGCACTGTTTTGGCTCCAAAGCTCATTCCAAGGTCCTGCAGGAGCAGGCTGGATGCCGTGGGCGAACCGTTTGTCACAGCTGGCTGTCCTGAGTCTTGGGTTGGATGGGCGGTGCTCATGTTCTTCGCCTCTTACTCGTTGCGGCAGACTTCAGCCTGCGTGGTGTCGCAGATCTCGCGGATTGTTGCGAAGTCATCATCGGTGGCTGGTTCGAAAGCGAAGGCTCCTGTGCCGCCCCACTCGCAGGCCATTTTCCCGGCATAGTCATCGCCCCAGGAGGGATGGGCCTCGCGCTGGTCCTCCGGGCAAAGGCCTGCCTCGGCGGCCGTTACGGCGTTGTACTTCAGTACGGCATCCGTGATCTTTTTCTGGAGTTCCTCCGGCAGCCAGTTGCCAATGACCATCGGGGTTGCGGGAATGTCAGGGGATGTCCAAAGCGTCTCCACATCGCCGTCCTTGATGACCCCGCGTGCCGGGAGGATGTCCGTGATGAAGGTGCCCGCTACGAAGGCTACCTCGCAGTCCCCGGCGAGCATCTGGGTCACGGCGACATCATGTGATCCCGCGAAAATCGGGTTGATGTCCGTCTTTGGGTCCAGCCCGATGCCGATCAAACCGGCTGCTGCCGCCAAATATCCCGTGCTGGAGGCAGGGTCCGTGAAGCAGACGTCCTTGCCCTGGACATCCTCGAGGGTTTTGATGCCGGAGCCTGCGGCTACGACGCCAAGGGACTGCACCGCGCCTGATCCTGCCTCGGGGGTCCGCTGGTCCATCGCCACGGGGGTTATATCTGCGACATCCTGAGCGAGGTAATAGGAAAACGCTCCGTAGGTGGCCACGTCCACCCGCTGAGCCGCCTGGGCCTCGATGACGCCGGCGTTGCTGCTCACAGCCTCGATGCTGGTGGGAAGCCCGGTTTCCTTCTCAATTGCGGCCACGATGGGCTTGAAACTGTTCTCCAGCTCTTTGCTGTCATCCGTCGGCACAACGGCGAATACGAGGGACTGAGGGCCGTCGCCGGCTGAGTCAGCCGAGCTGTTGCCTTCAGACCTGGCATTGGGGCTGGCGCCGCAGGCAGTGAGCATGATGCCGGCGGCGGCCAGTGCGGCCATGGCCTTGATGTTCTTGTTCATAGTCAGCTCTGACTCCTCTAGTCGCGTCTTGACTGGCGATGACGAACGACAATGTCCGGCACCGGTAACTGGGCAACACTTAATACTGCGGACGCCATAAAATGTGTGGCCTATTATCGTGCGATAAAACCCGGATGATCAGGTGGCGCACGTCACATTCGACCAATAATTGTTGATATTGTCAATGGTTCATCGGGTGGGTTCTGAGGGCTTCTAGCCAACCCAGCTCTCGGTCGAGGAAGCGTCCAGCACACGGGCTTCCCACGGGCGGAGCACCTCCGGGTCCCCGGCGTCGGCGTAATTTCCCAGGATCAGCGGGCCGGAGGAGGCCATTCCAAGGGGCAGTTCCAGATCCGCGTCGGAGACATTGGCGACGACGAGCCATTCCGTTTCATCCAGCCGGCGGCGGAAGGCAAACAGGTGCGGGTGTTCAGGGGCTTCCATATGGAAGTCGCCCAGGGCCACCACGTCCTGGGTGTGGCGGAGCTGGATAAGGCTGCGGTAGTAGCCGAACACCGACTTCCCGGCTGCCCGGTCCGATTCGGCGTTGACGTCCACGTAGTTTGGATTGACCTGTATCCAGGGCTCACCGTCGCTGAAGCCTGCGTTGGGTCCGGCGGTCCACTGCATGGGGGTGCGCGGGTTGTCCCTGCTCATTGCCCGCAGCGCCTCCAGCGCATCCTCGGAACTCATTCCCCCGGCCGTGGCCTCAGCGTAGAAGTTGAGCGATTCGACGTCGCGGTACTGGTCGATCGAGGTGAACCCGGCGTTGGTCATGCCGATTTCCTCGCCCTGGTACACGTAGGGCGTGCCGCGCTGCAGATGCAGCAGGGTGGCCCACAAGGTGGCAGATTCGTAGCGGTAGGCGCCGTCGTTGCCAAAGCGCGAGACGTGCCGGGGCTGGTCATGGTTGCTGAGGTACAGGCTGTTCCAGCCCCTGTCGGCCAGCCCGCGCTGCCACCGGTTCCAGGACGTCTTCAGGTCCGGCAGGCTCAGCGGACGGTAGTTCCACTTGCGTCCCGGGTCCTGGTCCAGGCTTACATGTTCAAACTGGAACACCATGTCCAGCTCCGCTCGGTACGGATCCGTGTACAGCAGCGCCTGGTCCACAGTGGCTCCCGGGGTTTCACCCACGGTGAGGAAATCGCCGTCACGCCCGCCGAAAACCTCGCGGCGCATTTCCTGGAGGAATTCGTGGATGCGGGGGCCATTCGTGAAATAGGGCGATCCGTCGCCCCAGATGCTGCCCCGTTCCATCAGGCCGTCCGGCAGGGCGAGGTCCTTTGAGATGAAGTTGATGACGTCCATCCGGAAGCCGTCCACCCCGCGGTCCAGCCACCAGCGCATCGTCTCGTACACCTCGTGCCGCACCTTCGGGTTCTCCCAGTTCAGGTCCGGCTGGTGCGGGGTGAACAGGTGCAGGTAGTACTGCTGGGTCGCGGGTTCGAAGGTCCAGGCCGATCCGCCGAAGTGCGCTCCCCAGTTGTTCGGTTCGGCCCCGGGTTCCCCCGGCTCGAAACCCGGGCGCGCATCCCGCCACCAGAAGTAGTCCCGGAGCGGGTTCTCACGGGAGGACCGCGCTTCCTTGAACGCAGGGTGTTCGCTTGAGGTGTGGTTGACGACCAGGTCCATCACCAGCTTCATGCCGCGGACGTGCAGCTGCCCCAGCAGTTCGTCGAAGTCCTCTTCGGTGCCAAAGAGGCGGTCGATCCGCCGGTAGTTGGAGATGTCATAGCCGTTGTCCCGCTGCGGTGATTCATGGACGGGGGAGAGCCAGATGACGTCCACGCCGAGATCCTGCAGATAGTCCACATGCGCCAGGATGCCCCTGAGGTCACCAATGCCGTCCCCGGTTCCATCCGCGAAGCTGCGTGGATAGATCTGGTAGACGACGGCGCTGGTCCACCACGCGGGCTGGTGCGGATTGCTCATGGCTGGCTTCCTCTCACAGGCGGTGCGGGAAGTCTACGCCGCGGCGCCGGGGTGATGTCAGGGCGTAAGGTCCAGTCGCATGAGCACCCGCGGGAATCCGTTGAGGACTGAATCCGTCGTCGCTGCCATGGTGAAGCCAGCCGCTTCGAAGAGGGACCGGGTGCCCACGTAGGCCATGGTCAGATCAACCTTCGCTCCCCGGTTGTCCACCGGGTAGGCCTCTACTGCCGGAGCGCCGTGGCTCCTGGCGAACTCCACCGCACCGTTGACCAGCGCGTGGGAGATGCCCTTTCCACGGTGCCCGGGACGGACCCGAACACACCACAGGGACCACACAGGCGTTTCGTCCAGGTGCGGGATCTTCCGGGTCGCCGCGAAAGAGGTGTCCGCGCGGGGGTGGATTCCCGCCCACCCGGCCGGAACGCCGTCGTCGTAGGCAAGGACACCGGGAGCCGGATCCTCCTGGACCAGCCCGCGGACTCGTTCGCCTCTGGCGGTGCGCTGGAGGTCCCGGTTTTCCTTCGGCAGGAGCCGGTAGCTCAGGCACCAGCATGCATTGGCGTCGGGATTCTTCGGACCAAGGACGGCGGCGGTGTCCTCAAAGACGGTCGCAGGACGGATGTCGATGGGCATGGGCAAACGATACCGGCTTTCGGGGTTGTGGCTGCGGGCTGTTCAGCCGGGCTGGGCAAAGCTGAAAAGTCCCGCGAAACGGGCTAGACTGGCCGGTCACCCTGCCGGAGTCAGTGCCGGGAGGCAGAGGCACCAAAGCAAAGAAAAGAGAGTGCAATGTTCGCCGCTGGAGCGTCCATTACCGAGATTGAGCAGGACGTCGAGGAAATGATCGTTGGTCTGGTTCACCGGCTGGGAGACCTGGCCGATGCGGACCCGGACCCGGTGGGCGCCCAGGAACGGGCCTACATCCAGGCTTTTTCCGACGTCCGGGCCAACAGCTCGATGGACCAAGCCGCCCTGCTGGAAACGGCGGTCAGCCGTCCGAACCTTGCCGAGTCCCTGCTGTACCTGAACCGGCGGCTGGATGAAGCGAACCTGGGCCCGCGGGATCCGGCCGGAATCATCGGCGTCGTCATCCGCCTGGCGATGGACGGACTGTGGGTCAGCGACATCCTGGACTCCAGCCGGTTCACCAAGGCCGAGCGGGAACGGATCACCACGCTGCTCACCGCCCTGTCACGGCTGAGCGATGAACGGATGGCGGAACTGCTTCCGGAGTGCGCCGCCGCCCGCTGAGCCGCGCTACTTCTTGTCGTCCCCGGTGAGCCTCTGGGAGAGGTAGACCGGGATCATCGATGCCACGATCAGCACGGCGGCGATCACGTTGACCACCGGTGCCTGGTTGGGTCGGGCCATGTTGTTGAAGATCCAGATCGGCAGGGTTTCGGTGCCCGGCGGTGCGGTGAAGGTGGTGACCACCACCTCGTCGAAGCTGAGCGCAAAGGCGAGCAGGCCGCCGGCTACGAACGCGGAGCGGAAGCCCGGGAACGTGACGCCGAAGAAGGTCTTGACCACGTTGGCGCCCATGTCCATCGCTGCCTCTTCCAGGCCGCGGTTCATCCGCCCCAGCCGGGCCTGCACGTTGTTGAACACCATCACAATGCAGAACGTCGCGTGGCCCACGATCACGGAGAACAGCCCCAGCCCGATGCCCAGCGGCTCCAGCACGGTCTTGAACGTGTTGTTCAGGGCGACGCCGGTGACGATGCCGGGCAGCGCGATGGGCAGCACCACCAGCAGGTTGATGGTGTTCTTCCCGAAGAAGTCATAACGGGAGAGCGCAAATGCCACCATTGAACCCAGCAGCAGGGCGATCACGGTGGCGACCGATGCCACCTTGAGCGAAGTCCACAGTGCCTCCCGGACGCCTTCGTTGTGCCAGGCAGCCACCCACCAGCGGGTGGTGAACTCCTTGATGGGGAAAGCGCCGGAGGTAGTGGCGTTGAACGAGTTGGCGATGACCAGCAGCAGCGGCAGGTAGATCGCGGCCATCACCAGCCCCGCGAAAACGCGCAGGGTGATCTTGGCGGAAGCTGAAAGCCTCATGGCAGTCTCCTACAGTTGCTTCAGGGCGCCGGACTTGCGGGCCAGGAACAGGTAAAGCACGACGACGATGATCGGCACGGTGCCGAAGGCTGCGGCGAGCGGCGGGTTGAGGTTGATGTTCGAGGCGATCACGGTTCCGATCACCTGCGTCTTGCCGCCGACGAACTGGGCGGCGATGTAGTCGCCCAGGCTCAGCGAGAAGGTGAAGATGGACCCGGCCACGAAGGCCGGCTTGAGCAGCGGAACCGCTACCGTCCAGACAGTGGACCAGGCCTTGGCGCCCAGGTCCGAGGACGCGTCGAAAAGGCTGTCGGGGATCTGCCGGAACGCGTTGTAGACCGGCACTGCCATGTAGGGGAACCACAGGTATGCCAGGGTGATGATCAGTGCTGCCGTTCCGTAACCGGGTCCCGTCATGCCCAGCGGCGCGAGCAGCCAGTCCAGGGGGCCGCCGGAAGAGAAGGTAATGCGCCAGGAAAAGACCTTCACCAGGTAGCCGGCCCAGAGCGGAAGCGTGATGCCGATGGCCAGGGCCGCCCGCATTTTCGGGGAAGCAACCTTGGCCATGTACAGCCCCAGCGGCAGGGCCAAAGCGGCACACAGGACGGTGACAGCCAGAGCGATTCCGATGGTTCGAAGGGCGGTCTGCTGATAGGCCGGGACCGTGATGATCTCGATGAAGTTTTCCAGCGTGAACGCCGGAATGACCTTGGACGTAAAGCTATCCGTGGTCCAGAACGCGGTGATGAAAAGCAGGACCAGGGAGCCGATGTACAGCACGCCGAGCCAGCCTAGCGGGAGCAGGAGCAGGCCGGTGAGCCGGGCCTTGGGCCGGGCGTAGAGCATGCGGGAGAGCCGGTCGCCCAGGCTGTTGCGGGGGTGCACCGGCGCGGTGGGCGTGGGCGGGGTTTCTTGGATTACTGCCATGGCGCTTTTCCGGCGGGATGCCGCCGATTCTCCTCTTGGGCCGGGCCTGCGGGGACGTAGAGCCGCGGTGCGCGGCGGAAGGGTGGAGCAGTGGAGCTGGTGGGCGGCGAAGTTTTCTCCGTCGCCCACCAGCGGTCATTTCGGGGTGGAACTAGCCTTTGATCTCAGTCCAGGCCTTGGTCCATTCCTGGTAGTTGGTGCAGGTCACGTCCGTTCGGCCGTCAACGCACTGCTCAACCGGAGTGGTCCACATCCAGACCTGCTTGTAGTACTCCTCGTCGGTGGCGTGGAAGGTCTCGCAGTGGGCTGCATTGGCTTCCGACCCTTCGCAGGCCAGGGCGTTGGCCGGGGCCATGCCGAAGTTCTGCGAGATCTGGGCATTCACCTCGGCGGAGGATGCGTAGTCCATCCACTTGTAGGCGCAGTTCGGGTTCTTTGACTCGGCGGCGATCATCCAGGTGTCGGACCATCCGGTGGCGCCTTCCTTGGGCAGTACGGACTCAACAGTGCCGCCGTCGCCCTGCGCCAGGTTCACGATGACCTGCCAGCCGGTGCCCATGTGAGTGGTGCCGGAGGAAATGGAGCTGACGGCCTTGAGCGCATCGTTCCAGTATTCGCCGACCATCCCGTTCTGCGTCTTTAGCAGTTCGACGGCGGCAGCCAGCTGGTCGGCGTCGAGGGCGTAGGGGTTGGTGATGCCGAGATCAGGCTGGGTCGCCATCAGGTAGACGGCGGCGTCGGCGATATAGATCGGGGAATCGTAGGCCATGGTCTTGCCGGCGAGTTCGCTGTCTTCTTCCCACAGCGGTGCCCAGGAATCGGGGGCATCCGTGACGTGTTCGGTGTTGTACATCAGCACGTTGGCGCCGCGGCCGATCGGGACACCGTAGCTCTGGCCGTTCAGGGTGTCATAGACCTGGCCCTTCAGTCCCTCGACGAGGTTGCCGAAGTTCGGGATCAGCTCGGTGTTGATCGGGGCGACGTCGCCGCCGGCGATCAGGCGGAGCGACGCGTCGCCGGACGCGGATACGAGGTCGTATTCGCCGCTGCGCATCAGCTGGACCATTTCGTCCGAGGTGGCGCCGACCTTGCGGTTGACCTCGCACTTGGTCTCTTCCTCGAACGCTGAAACCCAGTCTGCATCGGGGTTGGTGGAGCCGTCTTCCACGAAGCCAGCCCAGGCGATGATGTTCACCTGGCCTTCACTTTCGCCGACTTCGGTGGCCATGGGGAGGTCAGGAACCTGGATTCCGGTGGAGGACGTGTCAGACGCGGCGCCGCCGCCGCAGCCGGCCAGGACCAGCGAGAGCGAAGCGAGCGCTGCCAGCGGCAGTGCCTTGGTGATCTTCATGGGAGAGCCTTTCATAGTGGGTGCGGTGTAGCTGGGCCGGTGGTGGCTGGCGGGTTCGGGCGAGTGGACGGTCAGGAAACGTGGAAGTTGAAGCGGGACGGCCACTGGAGTTCGACGGTGTCGCCGCGGGAGGCCTGGGTGGCACGGGAATCGTTCTGCTCCTGAACGATCAGCCGGTCGCCCGTGTCCGTGAGGGCGACGTAGCGCGTGGTGGGGCCGGTGTAGACGATTTCCTCGATGACCGCCGGGACCGACGAGAAGCCATCAGGCAGTGTGGCGCCGGGAGCGGCGAGGTGAATGCGCTCGGGCCGGATGCTGACCAAGCCGTCGACGCCCGTGAGTTTGCGGGAGAGTTCCCCCTCCACCAGGTTGGTGCTGCCGAGGAAGGTGGCGACGAAGCGGGTGGCGGGCCGTTCGTAGAGGTCTTCAGGGGTTCCCACCTGCTCGATTCCGCCGTCATTGAAGACTGCGATCCGGTCCGAGAGAGTGAGTGCCTCTTCCTGATCGTGGGTGACGAAGATAAAGGTGATTCCCACTTCGCGCTGGATCTGCTTCAGCTCAATCTGCATCTGCTCACGCAGCTGCTTGTCCAGGGCTCCGAGCGGCTCGTCGAGCAGCAGCACCTGCGGGCGCAGGATCAAGGCACGGGCCAAGGCGATGCGCTGCCTTTGTCCGCCCGAGAGCTGGGAGGGCAGCCGTCCGGCGACGTGCGGCAGCCGGACCATCTCCAGGGCCTCGGCAACGCGCCGTTCACGCTCGGCCCTGGGCGTCTTGCGCAGCTTGAGGCCGTAGCCCACGTTCTGGGCGACGGTCAGGTGCGGGAAGAGCGCGTAGTCCTGGAACACCGTGTTGACGTCGCGTTCAAACGGCGCCTTGGCAGTGACGTCGGTGCCGTGCAGCTGGATGGTGCCGCTGGTAACGGGCTCGAATCCGGCCACCATGCGCAGCACCGTCGTCTTGCCGGAACCGGAAGGACCCAGCAGGGAGAAGAACTCGCCGGAGCGGATGTCCAGATCCAGGTCCTTGACTGCGGTGAAATCACCGAAGCTCTTCGTCACCGCGGAGAGGCTGATGGCGTTGCCGGAGGCAGCCTGTTCCTCGGCGGGGGAGATGGGTGCTGCACTGGCTCGCACGGGGTGGTCCTTTCACTTCAGCTGGAAGCGCCGAAGCGCGTCAGGTAGTAAAGCTATGAAACCAGATGTTATATGTAATTTGCGTCACTTCAAGTAAATTTCTTGTTACGGATGCGCGGCCCGCTGCCCTGGCGCCGTCCGCTCCGCCAAGCTGGGAAGATCGTGAACATGCCCCACACCACTCATCCGCAGAAGCGTCTCCTCACCGCCGTTTTCGCTCCGCTCGGCGATGCCGGAAAGGCCAGCCGGGTGGAGGAGCGCATAGTTCAGGGGATTTCTGCCGGCGCGCTGCTCGATGGGGACCGCTTGCCATCGGAGCTGGAACTTGCCGCTTCGATGGGCGTTGCCACCGTGACAGCCCGCGAAGCCCTCGCCGGGCTGCGCTCCAGGGGCCTGGTGGAAACCAGGCGGGGACGCGAAGGGGGCACTTTTGTTACGCTGCCCTCCGGCGACCGTTCGGCCCTCGTCCGGCGCCGGCTCACCTCGATGAGCCGCGTGGAACTGCGTGATCTGGCCATCCACTATGCGGCTATCGCGGCCACGGCGGCGGAGCTCGCCGCTGAGACCGCCGAGAATGAGGACGTCGAGGCGCTCAGGAACGTGCTGGAAGCACCCACTAGCGGCAACCGTGCCGTGGGCGATTTCTTCCTCGAGCTGGCGGCACTTAGCCAGTCAGCCCGACTGACACGTGAATACGTGCGCCTCCACACTGATTACGGATCACTGCTGGGTCTTGCCCACGCGGACCCTTCCTTCGATTCCGCCATGGTTAGCCTCTGCCGGGGGATCTGCTCCGCCGTCGCCGGGGCCGATCCTTCGGCGGCACGCTTGCTGGTGCGCCAATACGTCCAGGCCTCCGTGGCCTGGCTTATCGATGAACACACCCGCCTGCACTCCGCCGGCCTCACTACGGCGGAGCCCCTACCCCCGCACCCGCAAGGAGGAAAGCATGAGCATTTCCCGCAGTGATTCCCAACCGTCAACGGCAGCGCAGCCCGTGGACGTGGGCACGTTTTTCCAGGACCTGCTGGACGTTCTGGAATTATGGAAGCCCCCGCTGGAGGCCCTGTTCAGCGACTCCTCTGCAGCACCCTCGCGCCGCGAAGTGGACGCTGCCGTCGAGCCCCTGAGCGCCGTCCTGCTGGGGCGGGAGGACTATCCGCTGGCCGGCGGCGGTTTCGTGGCCGCACACGGGGCGGTGAGCGACGCGCCCTGGCATATGGCGTGGTGGCAGGTTCGGAGCAAGGAGAACCAGCTGCTCTCGTCGCTGGAAAGCATGGGAGAAGCCTACTCCCGGCGGGAATGGTTCACCGTACCCGTGGAAACCGGCCTCAGCCATGTGACCGGTCCCTACGTGGACTTCATCTGCACCGATGAGTACACCGTGACCCTGACGTCGCCGGTGATCGTCGGAGGGCGCGTGGTGGGGGTCGTGGGTGCCGATGTCTTCGTCGAGTCACTGGAGGAAGCGCTGCTCCCGGACCTGCGTCGAGTGCACCCGGAAGCGTCCCTGGTGAACCGCGTTGGCCGTGTTGTGGTGTCGGCCGATCCGCAGCTGGCAGCGGGCCGGCTCCTCGTGGGGGATTGGCGGCAGGCCGGGGATCCGTTGCGGATGGAACTGCGTGGAGCCGAGTACGGCGGACGCCGGGCCGCGGTGCACCCCTGCGGAACGCTTCCGCTTGCTGTAGCCGTCCCGTTGCAGACGAGGGGGCATTAGGCGGAAGCTGTCCGGACCGGAATATGGAAGAACGGCATGGTTCGGTTGACCATGGGGCCGATCATCAGTGCGAAAGCCACGGTGCCCAGGCCGACAGTGCCGCCCAGCGCCCACCCGGCAGCCAGCACGCTCACTTCAATGCCGGTGCGCACGGCCCAGATGGGCCAGCCGAAGCGGGCATGGAGCCCGGTCATAAGCCCGTCACGGGGTCCCGGCCCCATGCGGGCACCGATATACAGTCCGGTAGCTACGGCCAGCAGCACCAGGCCCGCGGTAAACAGCAGGATTTGGCCCCATATCCCGGAGGGTTCGCTTACGACCGCCAGGCCCACCTCGGCGCTGGGACCGACGAGCAGCACGTTGAGCACGGTGCCGGGCCCGGGTTTCTGGCGCAGCGGAATCCACAACAGCAGTACGGCCAGCCCGATGAGGTTGGTGACCAGCCCGAAAGCGATGCCGGTCTGCAGGCTGGTGCCCTGCCCCAGGACATCCCACGGGGAGACTCCCAGTCCGGCACGGATCATCATGCCGATCGAGAAACCGTAGCAAAAGAGACCGGCAAGCAGCTGGGCCGCACGGCGGAAGAATATCCAGGACATGCTCCCACCCAAACCCTCCCGGTCCGGGTTTCCAAATCCGCTGCCCGGCGGAACCGGTCCCGGGTAATACCGGCGTAACGCTAGGGAACCAGCCGCACGACGGCGTCGGCCTTCGACGCGTACGCGGCCACGAGTTCCGCATTGGCCTGGTCGCTGCCGGCCGCCCAGGCAGCAGCGTCCGCCGGAGATTTTCCGTACGCCGCATGCCGGTCCGTCAGCCGCCGGATCCGTTCGGCCTCCTCCAGTTCCTCGTACCAGACGGTGTCGAGCTGGGATCGTGCCTGCGGCCACGCTCGGGTGGGCAGCAGGAGGTAGTTGCCCTCCGTGATGAGAAGCGGAACATCGCAGCGCACCGGCACTGCGGACCCGACCGGTTCTTCCAGGTCACGGCGAAACTCCGGGGCGTAGATGATGGGCTCGCCCGGTCCCTGCAGCCGCAGCCGGCGCAGCAGCGCCGCATAGCCGCCGTCGTCGAACGTTTCCGGCGCCCCCTTGCGTTCCCGGTACCCCAGCATGTCCAGCACCCGGTTCGCCAAGTGGAAACCGTCCATGGCAACGACGACGGCGGTATCCGGTCCCAGCGCCGCCGACAGTGCTTCCGCGAGGGTGGATTTTCCGGCCCCGGGAGGGCCTGCGATGCCCAGGATGCGCCGTTCTCCGCCGGTGGCCAACCGGCTGGCAACGGCAGCGAGGCCGTCGAGGCTGCGTTCAAGAATCTGCATGGGCACCATCTTTGCGCAGGGGCTGGAATGTTCCGGGGTGCCGGTGGGTTAATGGGGGTGTAACTGAATACGGGGATGATCGGTATCGACGATGTTTGTCGCGCGAGGAGAAGCGGGCCGAGGACGCAGGGTTATCTCGCTAACGCCCCCTGTAAACCAATAAGTGCCAAACCTATGCGCACTGACTTCGCTCTCGCCGCCTAGGCCAGAGTGAGTCCGTCAGCTTCGGAAACGCTTCCGTTCCGGATGCTGGCGTCGTTAAGGAAGCCACTGCCGGACACTGCTGCCGTTCAGGTGTCCGGGACTTTTTGAACGGCTGGGCCCGGATCAGCCACGCGCCTGCGCGATGGCCGGGGCCGAGAAAATCCGCAGCAGGCTGCGCCCGGAGAAGTCCTGGCTCGTCGGCGTCGGACGGGGGTTCGATTCCCCCCATCTCCACTTGGCTGTGCCCCGTCTCGAAAGGCCGGGGCACAGTCTTTTTAAGCCCTCCGTGGCCGCGTGCCGGTTCTGCCGCCAAGGCCCAAAACCGTGACTTCCTTCGCGAGGGGTAGTTGGATGGGCAGTCACGGCTGTCGACCAGGAGCTCCAGGCACCTGCAGCCGCACCAAGGAGGCATTATGGGACGGGTCAGCGGCAAGACGGTTCTGGTCAGCGGAGGATCGCGCGGGATTGGAGGCGCGGTGGTCCGCCGCCTCGCCGGCGAAGGCGCCCGGGTGGTCATTGGAGACGTGCTTGACGACGAGGGCCGGGCTCTGGCTGACTCCCTGGGGGATGCTGCCGTATTCGTGCATCTGGACGTCACCAGCCCACAGGACTGGGCAGCGGCTGTCCGTGAGGCCGAGGAGCGGTTTGGCGGAGTGGATGTCCTGGTCAACAACGCCGGGATCGCGAACTTCGGCAGCATTGAGGACTACACCCTGGAGCAGTGGAACACCATCATCGCGGTCAACCTGACCGGGGTGTTCCTGGGCATCAAGGCGGTGGTGGAACCGATGAAGCGTTCGGCCGGTGCTTCCATCATCAACATTTCCTCCACAGCGGGACTTCAGGGCTACAAGGATCTTCCCGGTTACACCGCCACCAAGTACGGCGTGCGCGGCCTTACCAAGTCTGTTGCGATTGACCTAGGTCCCTACGGCATCCGGGTCAACTCGGTCCATCCGGGTGCGGTGCGGACGCCCATGACCGAGGGGCTGGAAGGAGGGCAGGAACATGTGGCGCTGCACCGCAGGGGTGAGCCGGAGGAGATTGCCGGCCTGGTCCTGTTCCTCGCCAGCGATGAGTCCAGTTTCTCCACCGGTGCCGAGTTCGTGGCCGACGGCGGAGAGACGGCAGGGCTGGCACGGTATGAGGTGGCGGTGCTGAGCTCAGAACCGGCCCAGGCGCCGTCCGCGCCAGCAGTGCCGCCCGAGCCCGGCCAGGCACCCGCGGCGCCTGAACCGCCGGCTATGTGAGGCTAGCGGGACAGCTCCGCGTTCTCCGGTGCGGGACTGTCCGCCTTGCCCTTGGGCTCGGTAAACACGATGTACCGGTAGGCGAAGTAACGGAAAACGTTGCCGAGGAGGACGCCGACGACGTTGCCGGAAATATTGTCGGCGAACTGGCTGGTGAAGCCGAGCAGATAGTGGGAGACGAACAGGCAGCCGGTGGCGATACCAAGGCCCACGAGGTTCGTCAGCGCAAACAGGATGGTTTCTGAACGCACGCTCCGGCCCCGCGTCCGGCGGAACGTGAGGTAGCGGCTGCCCAGCCACGAGATAGTGGTGGCGACCACCACGGAGACAATTTTGGCTGAAATGGGATTGTCATCGAGGACCGTGGCCACGAGCAGGTTGAAGAGTCCGATGTCCACGAGGAAGGCAATGGTGCCCACAAGGGAGAAGGAGCCAAGCCTTCGGAATACCCTCCGGGCTGTAGAAATGCCGTCCATTCAGCTACCAGTTCTCTCCAGCGAACGCCGCAAGCGGGTCCCTACCTCACGATTCAGTCCGTGGCAGGACTCGGGACCGCTGCCAAGGGGCCCTTTGTTGATGTTTTCACATGCACTCGGAGGCCACAAAATCACGCGCCGGCAGCCGGAGGTGCGGGAAGACGCACCGTGAAAACTGTTCCCTGGCCCGCAGCGCTCCGAAGCGTGATGGTGCCGCGGTGCGCCTCCACAATGTTCTTGCTGATGACCAGGCCAAGCCCGATGCCGGGAATGGCGGCCTTGCGGCTCGTCCCCGAGCGGAAGAACTTGGTAAAGACCTCAGACTGCTCGGCAGTGTTCATCCCGATGCCGGTATCCGAAACTTGGAACGAAACGCTCCCGCTCGAAGCCCACGCGCTCACCGTGACGCGGCCGCCGTCGGGCGAATATTTCACGGCGTTGGAGAGGAGGTTGTCGATGACCTGGCCGATTCGCTGCGGATCCAGGACAACGGGCATGCTGGACGGGAAGTCGGCAATGAGCTTGACCTTGTTGATTTCGGCCCTGGGGGCCGCGGAGGTCATGGCGCCGCGCAGGAGCTCGGCCAGGTCGGCAGGACGCTGTTCAATGCTGCTGGGTCCCGCCGCGGCCGAAAGCAGGTCAGAGACCAGTTCTAGCAGCTTTTCCGAATTGCGCAGCGCGACCCTCAGGGATGACGCGACGTGTGCCGGAATCTCCGCTTCGTCTTCCAGTGCCAGATCGAGGTAGCCCATGATCGAGGTGAGCGGCGTACGCAGCTCGTGCGAGACGTTGGCCACGAAGTCTTCTTTGGCCGCGACGGCGTTGACCAGTCCGGTGACGTCGCTGAAGGCGAGGACGGAGCCGCAGAATCCGCCTTGGCGCTGCACGGAACGAGCCGTAACACTGAACGCACGCTGCTGGTCCCCGGCGCCAAACCACACCAGCTGGTCGGAAAAGGACTGGCCCGCCACTGCTCGCCGGACGGGACGCTGTTCCGGCGGCAGCGGGGTGACGCGGTCCGGCCCGAAGATGAGCAGTTCGCACTCATTGGCTTCGGTGAGGCCCGGCGGCAGGGCGCGGCGGTGGATGAAGCGCTGCCGGGAATTGGTGAGGACCACGAAGCCGTCCTCATCGACAACGGAGACGCCAACCTCCACCGTGTCCAGCACCGTTTGCAGCAGCGACTCCTTGCGCCGGCTCTCGGCCAGGCTCTCCTGGAGGACGCGGTCCTTTTCGCGCAGCGCCTGCTGCTTTTCCTGCACGTCTGCTTCTGCGCTGGCCCGGGCCGCCTCGGCCTTTTCCGCAGTATGAAGGGCTCCGACAAGCTCGCGTTCGTAGAGGCGGCGCTCATGGGCGTTGAAGACCACAATGCGGTCGAGGGCCGGACGGGATCCCTCAGCGGGCTTGCGGGCAGCCGAGAGCAGGGCAGGCAGGCGGGCTCCGTCCGCGTTGATGAAATCCACGGCAAGTTCGGCCAGCGAATGGCCGACGCCGAGCTGCGGCAGCGCATGCGTGGAATACACGATCCGGTCCCCAACAGGGAGCAGGGCCAGCAGGCTGGTTCCGAGCAGCTCGCTGCGGGAGCGGCCGATCCACCGGGCGAATGTGTCGTTGGCCTCGACGATCGTCCCGTCCTCGAGGGTCACGAGGTAGCCCGACGGCGAGTGGTGGAACAGCTCCCGATAGTCCAGGTCCACCGCGGGTGCGCTCAACGCGGGGCCTTGGAAGGGGGTGGTCACGCTGCTGGAACCGGGAAAAGAGGGCGCGGAGACAGGTAGGCCAGAATGGCCTCGGCGGTCTCGTCCGGCGCGCTTACATGGGGCAGATGGCCGGTCGCTTTCAGCTGGACCAACGTGCTCGCCGGCATCCTTTCCCGGGTATAGGCGCCGATGTGCGGAGGTGCCAGCAGGTCATTGGAGCACTGCAGGATCAGGGTGGGAACCTGCACCTCAGCCAGCTGGTCACGGACATCGGAACGGAAGGAGACCCGGGCGAACCCCCGGGCAACAGCCGGATCGAGGCGGCAGAAGCTGCCTTCGAGTTCGCTGTGCAGTTCGGGGCTGTCCGGGTTGCCCATGATCATCGGCGCCATGGCCGCTGCCCACACAATGTAGTTCGAATCGAGGGAGACAAGCAGTTCGTCGATATCCGCCTCGGAAAAGCCTCCCGTATACCCGTCGCCGGGGCGGTCCATGTAGCTGGGCGAGGAAGCCACGAGGACGAGCCGGGAAAAGCGCGAAGGCTCGGAGGCTGCTGCTGCCACCGCCATCATCGCGCCGACGCTGTGCCCCACGAAGGTCACGTCCTGCAGGTCGAGAACGTCGCAGATTTCGAGCAGGTCGCTGACATATCCGTCCAAGGTGGCGTACTTGGCCGGGTCATAGGCGTTCAGGTCCGAGCCGCCGGAACCCACGTGGTCGAACACCACTACCCGGAACTGGTCCGTGAAGTACGGAATCATCCGGTGCCACATGCCCTGGTCGCATCCGAAACCGTGGGCAAACATCACCACCGGACCCGCTGCGTTGCCAAGAATCTGGACATTATTGCGCGTCGAAACGTCAGTCGTCATGAGGGCGGCGGCCTTTGTACTGGAGCAGCGTGTGGGGAAGTGGTGCAAAAGTGAACTGTACCGGCATCACGTCCGCCCGACAGGCAAACCAGCGGCTGCGACACGCAGGAAAACCAAGCCGCCTGAGTATCCGGTTGGCTAGCCGGCCGCAAACCGAAGTTCTGCCGCTCCGCCGTTGAACTGCGTTGTCCCGATCAGGCGCATCCGCCCGGTGGGAGCCGCGACCGGCAGCAGGGGCCGGCCCCGTCCCAGCGCAACAGGCATATAGGTGATCCAGAGCTCGTCCAGCAGTCCGGCGTCGGCAAACTGTGCGGCGACATTTCCTCCGCCCACCACCCATACGTTCCCTCCGCCGGCCAGGGCCGTGGCCAGCTCCAGGACGGGCTGAATGTTGCCCTGAACGAAGCTGACGCCGGTTTCAGCGGGCGCAACAAGCTCCCGGTGCGTCAGGACAAGGCACGGAAGCCTCCCGTAGTCCCAGGCGTCCGGCTGCTCGGCGCGGATCCAGTCATAGGTTTCGGATCCCATGACGATCGCCCCAACGCCGGCCATGAAGCGGTCGTAGTGGTCCTGGAACGATTCGAAGCCGAATCCCAGCAGCCAGTCGAGCTGGTTGTCTTCGGTGGCAATGTAGCCATCCAGTGATGACGCCACGTAATAGATGACTTTTGCCATGGATCGAGCATAGGTTCCGGGCAGCCCGGGCGTTAGGATGCACCCGTCCAGACTGGCGCGATGTGGCAAATGGGGCAGAGTTTGCCGGGCACTGCTGTAAATAGATGCATATGCATGTAGCCTTGGCGCAGGCGGCCGAAGGGAATGGACATCATGAGCAACGTCGAGAGTGCACCGGCAGAGGTGGAATGTGCGGCTCGTCCCGCAGGGCCCGGCGTCGAAATCCATGTTCCCCGGGATGTGCCGCTGGGCGGCCCCCGCGCCATGCCCGTGCGCCGCACACTGCCGCAGCGCAGCCGGAGCCTGATCGGCGCCTGGTGCTTCGTGGATCATTATGGGCCGGACGACGTCGCACGAACCGGCGGGATGGTGGTGCCGCCGCACCCGCACACAGGCCTGCAGACAGTCAGCTGGCTGTTCACCGGGGAAATCGAACACCGTGACAGCGCCGGAGCGCACGCCATGGTCCGCCCCGGGGAAGTCAACCTGATGACTGCCGGACGCGGGATTGCGCACTCCGAAGTCTCCACGCCGGCCACTGGGGTCCTGCACGGCGTCCAGCTCTGGATTGCCCTTCCGGACCGGGCCCGCGGAACGGAACCGCGGTTTGAACACTATGCCCCGGAGCCTGTGACCGGCCCCGGCTGGCAGCTGCGCGTCTTCGTGGGGGACCTGGCCGGATCGTCCTCCCCGGTGCGCATGCATTCGCCCATCGTCGGTGCCGAGCTGCTGCTGGAACCCGGAACCACACTGGAACTCGAGGCCGATCCGCGCTTCGAATACGGGGTACTGGCAGACGGGACGGATCTGGAGTTCCAGGGCACCGCCGTCGCGCCCGGTGAGCTGGCGTACCGTGCCCCGGGAGCTGCGGCGCTGCGGATCACGGCCCCGCCGGGCAGTCCGGTGCGTGCTGTCCTGATCGGCGGGGAGCCGCTGGGCGAGACCATCGTCATGTGGTGGAACTTCATTGGCCGCAGCCATGAGGAAATCGTGCAGTACCGCCGCGATTGGCAGCAGCACATCGGTGCCGAGGCGCATCCCGGCGCTGAACCGGCCACCCGGTTCTCCGTGGTTCCCAACGATCCCCTGCCCCCGCTTCCCGCGCCGGTCCTGCCCGGCGTCCGGCTCCGCCCGCGCAGCTAACCGAGTCCGCGCAGCTAACCGAAAGGCACTCCATGCATCTCCAGGACAATCCCGCGCAGCAGCGCTACGAAATCATCGACGACGACGGCGGTGTGGTTGCCGGGTTCGCGGCCTACCGGAACCGGGAGGGCCGCCGGGTCTTTACCCACACCGAGGTGTCCGAGGCCTACGCGGGGTTGGGGCTGGCGGGCGAACTCGCGCGCTACGCGATCGAGCACGTACGCGATGCCGGCCTGCGGATTATTCCGCTGTGCCCCTTTATTGCGAAATGGCTCAAGCGGCATCCTGAATACGAGGAGATCGTGGACTGGCCCCAGGCTGCGGCGGATGCGGAACGTGCGGATGCGGAACGTGCGGAGGCGGGTACGGCATGAGCGGTACAAAGGTATTCATCGACAAGCAGCACCGCGCGGTCTATTCGGCGCTCGCCTCCACCGCGGCTGCCGTACGGGCCGCGGCAGCGGAAGCCGGGCTCGGCCGGATCGTGATGGAACTCGTCAACCTCCGCGTCTCCCAGCTCAACGGCTGCGCCTATTGCCTGGACCTGCATACCCGCCAGGCACTGGAAGAAGGTGAGACTCCGCAGCGCCTCGCCGTCCTGCCCGCCTGGCGGGACACCGCGGTTTTCGACGACACAGAACGTGCCGCCCTGGGACTGGCTGAAGCGCTGACGCACCTGCCCGACGGGGAGCAGCGCGGGGAAATCTTCGAGAAGTACCAGGCCCTGCTGAGCCCCGAGCAGTTTTCGGTCCTGAGCTGGGCAATCGTCACGATGAACGCCTTCAACCGGGTTTCCATCATCAGCGGACACCCGGTCAAGCCCCGCTGAGCCGGCAGATGCCGGCGCAGCGGGACTGTTCCCCAGCTGGCCGCTAGAACGGGTAGCTGGCGATTTCCGGGCGCATGGTCAGCCACTGCGTCTCGGTAAAGGCCTCGATGTTCGCAGCTGCGCCGCCGAAGCGGGAACCGGTACCGGAAGCGCCCATTCCTCCGAACGGTGAGTTGGCCTCGTCGGAGACGGTCTGCTCGTTGATGTGGACCTTGCCGGATACCACCCGGTCGGCGACCTCCATCGCCATTCCCACGTCACCCAGCACGCCTACGGAAAGACCGTACTCTGAGGCATTGGCCAGCTCGATGGCTTCGTCGATGGTGGAGAAACCCATCACCGGAGCCACCGGTCCGAAGATCTCCTCCGTCCAGGCGGGGTTGTCCGGAGTCACGCCGGTCAGCACAGTGGGCTGGTAGAAGAGGTTCTCGTAGGTTCCGCCGGCAGTAACCTCGGCGCCGGCGTCCTTCGCAGCCCGGACCAAGCGGTCGATGTTGTCCCGCTGCCGCTCGTCGATGATCGGGCCCAGGGCCACCTGCCCGGTGCACGGATCCCCGATGGGAAGGGCCTTGGCCTTGGCGCTGAGCCGCTCAACGTACTCTTCGAGCAGCGATTCGTGGACCAGATGGCGTCCGGTGGTCATGCAGATCTGGCCCTGGTGCATGAAGGAACCGAAGGCTCCGGCCGACGCCGCCAAGTCCAGGTCCGCGCCCGGGAGGACGATCAGGGCGTTGTTCCCGCCGAGTTCCAGGTGCGCACGCTTGAGCAGCCGCCCGGCCGTTTCACCGACCTTGCGGCCGGCCGCCGTCGAGCCGGTGAAGGAGACAATCCGCACTTCGGGTGCCTCAACCAGTGCCTGGCCGACGTCGGCACCGCCAGGGAGGAGCTGCAGCAGGCCTGCCGGCAGGCCGGCTTCTTCAAATACCCGCATGATCGAGACGCCGCCGGAGATGCTCGTGCGGGGGTCGGGTTTCAGCAGCACGGCGTTGCCCAGGGCCAGAGCCGGGGCCACGGACCGGATGGAGAGGATCAGCGGAAAGTTGAACGGGGAAATGACCGAGACGACGCCGGCTGCCCGGCGCCGGGCGAAGGACCAGCGCTCTTCGTTGCTGGTCAGGACGTCTCCGGCAGGGTGCGCCGGAAGGGCAGCGGCTTCGTAGCATTCGTTCGCGGCGATGTGGGTTTCCAGTCCGGCCTTGGCGGCGATGGCACCCGTTTCGCGGATGATCCAGCCCTGGATTTCCTCGGCGTGGTCTTCGAAAAGCAACCCCGCCCGCCGGAGCACGGCAGCGCGTTCTTCCGGCTTTTTCTTTGCCCATTCCTGCTGGGCGGCAGCTGCCCGGGAAGCCGCACTGAGCGCGTCGGCACGGTTGGCGGCGCCCACCGACCCGAGGACGTTGCCGGTGGCGGGTTCGATGGCATCAAGGACGCCTGCGGACCCGGCGGTCCAGGAATCGGTGTAGATCTTGCCGTGCCAGATGGAAGTGGCGAGGAGGGTCATTGCTGCTCCTAAATTCGGAAGGGGAAGGGGTCAAAACGATGGATGCTGGAGGCCAACCGGATGCGGAGGGCCTGTACTCTTTGTCCGGTGCCTGTTCGGGGTCGGGGCTTAGGCTGTGGTTCCTGTGCTTTGCGGGGCCTCGCTGGTTTCAGCAGACGGTGTAGCCGGTGCTGCCGGAGCAGGGCGTACGGCCCGGGTTTTACGGCGCTGCACCAGTGTGGCGGCAGAGACGGCGATGAGCAGGGCGACACCGTTGAAGACGTTGGTAACCCAGGTTTTGGCACCGAGAATCACGAGGCCGTTGGCACCGACTGCCAGCAGGTACACGCCCGCCACGGTTCCCCACACGTTGAAGTAGCCCGCCCGGATGGCAGTGGCTCCGAGGAAGGCAGCCGCGTAGGCCGGCAGCAGGAACTCCGGTCCGAGGTCCGGTGTCGCGTTGCCGGCGCGGGAAGCCTGCAGCGTTCCGGCGAGTCCGCCGAGCAGGCCGGCGCCAATGAAAGCGGCAGCCAGGTAGCGCTTGGTGCGTACGCCGGAGAGTTCGGCGGCGTCACGGCCCATGCCGGTCGCCCGCAGGTACCGCCCAAACGGAGTGCGTTCCAGGATGAACCAGAGCGCCAGTGCCGCGGCCAGGAAATAGAAGATGACAACCTGCAGGCCGCCCGGAAGCCGGATACCGGTCAGCGCGGAGAACGCGTCGGAGGAGTGGGTGATGAGCGTGGAATTGGTCAGCAGCAGGTTCAGGCCGGCGAGGATGGTGGCCATGCCCAGCGTCGCAATGAAGGCATTGACTCCTACGACAATCGTCATGAAGGCATTAATGGCACCGATGAGCATGCCCAGGGCCAGGGTGGCGAGCATGATCAGGGGCAGCGGCAGGCCGTTCCCGGCGAGCACTATGCCGGTAATGGTGCAGATGCCCAGGTTGGCCCCCACGGACAGGTCGAATTCACCGGCTGCCAAGGGCAGGATCACGGCGAGCGCCAGGATGCCGGGCACCGCCTGGTCGGCCAGGATCTGGCGGAAGTTGCCCGACGTTGCGAAGGTATCGGGCATGAGCGCCGAGAATACAACGATCATCAGGACGAGGAAGACCACGATGCCGTAGTTCTTCATCAGGGCGCCGGGGCTGAAGCGGAGGTTCACTGTAGGGGCTCCTTGGAGGAATGTTCGTGGGTAGGAGGAAGGGCGGCCATCACGCCGGGGCGCCTGTCTGGCAGGCCAGGGCGACCGCGTCTTCGGTGATGTCGCTGCCGGAGAGTTCGGCGGCAATGCGCCCGCGGTCCAGGACGACGACGCGGTCGGCCAGGCCGACGAAATCGTCATAGTCGGTGCTTGCGACCAGGACTGCCACCCCTTCGTCGGCAAGTTCCTTCAGGAGCCGGCTGATCTCCTGGCGGGCCAGGGCATCCACGCCCTGGGACGGTTCATCCAGCAGCAGCATCAGCGGAGAGCCGCTGGCGGCTCGCGCGACGACGACCTTCTGCTGGTTTCCGCCGGAGAGGCTGCGGACCGGGGCGGCCAGGGATGCTGTCTTGACCAGGAAGCGCTTGGCAAGGTCCTGCGCTGCGGCCTTCTCGGCGGCACGGTTGATTATCGGTCCGCGGGTATAACTGCCCAGCCGTCCCAGCGTCAGGTTCTCCCCGACGCCCAGGTCCAGGACAACGCCGTCCCGCCGGCGGTTTTGCGGGACGCAGGCGACGCCGGCCGTGATGGCAGCGGCTGCAGAGCCGGGAGCATAGGGCTTGCCCGCCACTGTCATGGTTCCCGCCGACGGCTGCTGCACGCCTGCGAGGAGCCGCACCAGTTCGCTGCGGCCGCAGCCCACGAGGCCGGTAATACCCAGGATTTCCCCGGCACGGACGTCCAGGTCCACTCCGTCCAGCCGCGGTCCGCTCAGGCCACGGGTACGCAGCAGCACGGCGCCTTCGCGTTCTTCCGCCGGACGGATTGCGGGCGCTTCAAGCTCGCGGCCAATGACCAGCGAGACGATCGCTGCGGCGTCGCGCTCGCCCAAAGGCTCCTGGGCAACCAGCCGTCCGTCGCGCAGCACGGCAACGTGGTCCGCGATTCGCCGCACTTCCTCGATCCGGTGGCTCACATAGACGGCGGTTCCGCCATGGCTGCGCAGCATGTCCAGCAGCGCCAGCACCCGGTCAGCCTCGTGGGCGGGCAGCGAAGCCGTAGGTTCGTCCAGGATCAGGATGTTGCGGCGAAGCGCATCGACGTCGGCGCCGCCGGTGCCGGCGTCGTCCCCTGCTTCATTCCCGGAGCGGTGCTGGAAGGCGCGCGCGATGCCGACCATCGTGCGGACGGAGGGGGAAAGATCCCCGACGAGCCGTCCGGGATGCTCGTCAATGCCGAGGAGTTCCAGGGTGGATGCCACATGGGCGTGCTCCCTGCGCAGTTTCACGCGGGACAGGGAGCTGCGGGCAAAGAAGCCGTCGGACAGGGCGAAGTTATCCGCGATCGTCAGGGCATCCACGAGCCCCAGGTCCTGGTGCAGGAAGCGGAGCCCGGCCGCGTGGGCGGCACCGGGTGTAAGCGGCAGCGCCAGGTCCTGGTTCCGGACCGACAGTGATCCGCCCGGGTCAGGCGTGTAGACGCCGGCAAGGATCTTGATCAGCGTCGACTTGCCGGAACCGTTCATGCCCAGCAGCGCCGTGATGGCACCGGCCGGTATGTCCAGGCTGACGTCGTCGAGGGCCAGTTGTCCCGTGAAGGTCTTGCTGATGCCGCGGATGCTCAGGGCAACGGGCTGCTCCATGGATGCTCCTGGAAGTCGGGGAGGGGGTGAATGGGTGCGGCCGGCCCCGGAAAGGGCCGGCCGCGGTGGGTGCCGCGGGATCTATCCCGCGTTCTCCCACATCTTGGTGAAGGATGACTTCCAGTCGGAGTCACCGGTCCACGGGAGTTCGGGCAGCGTGTCTGCCACAACCAGGCGCTTGGGCATCTCGATGATCTGGTGGCCGCTGGCACCGTTGGCGAACAGCTTGTTCATCTCGTGCACGGAGAGGTAGCCGGTGTGTTCCATGGGCTTGATGACGTCGGCAAACTGGCTCTTGCCGTCCTTGATCAGCGCCAGGTTGGCAGAGTTGCCGTCGTAGGAAACCATTTTGATCGTGTCGCCGTTGGCACTGCGTGCCACGGTTGCCTGGCTTGAGACCACAGCAGCTCCGGTGTGGGTCCAGATGTAGTTGATGTTCGGGTTCGCCGTCAGGGTCGCCTGGATCTGCGGCGGCAGGCCCGACTGCAGCTGGGACATCTGGGTCTCGAGGGTTTCAACGATCTCGCAGCCCGGGCAGAGCTCGGGAAGCCACTTGGTGAACGCCTCGGTCCGGGCGGTGATGGAGGGGAAAGCCGGATCCGTGGTGACGAGGATCTTGGCCTCTCCGTTGCTGTCGTTGGCAATGGCGGCGGCCATCATCTTGCCGGAGACGTCTTCGTCCGGGACAACTTCGACGTCGAAGCGGTCATCGGCCGGGGACATGCTGTTGACCAGGAAGATCCCGGCGTCGCGGGCCTGCTGCAGGGCGCCTTCGATCTGGTCGCCGACTGCCGCGGTGAAAATAATGCCGTCAGCGTCGAGCTGGATTGCCTGCTCGACCGCCTGGCGTGCCTTTTCCGGGTTGCCGGCGGGGTCGATCATGCGGGTCTCCCAGCCGAGGGAACCGGCAGCTTCCATAGCTGCATCCGCACCGCGGGCACAGGCCTCGGACGAATAGGTGCAGGGGATCACGACGATGCTCTTCCCCTTGGCGATGGGAGCTGATTCCGTGGGCACCTCTTCTTCGAGGGGCTTCTGGAAGTCGGCGAGCATGGTCTCAAGGGCCGCAGTATCCACTGCAGCGGAACCGGCCGTGGCTTCGGAGGTGGAAGCGGCGTCGCCGGAGCCGCCGCAGGCGGCGAGGGAAAGAGCCAGCGCGGGAACTGCGAGCAGTCCCAGCAGGTGGCGGGAAGAGGTTTTCATGGTGTCGGGAGCCTTTCGGAATGACACTGGGTGTGATGTAGATCCCACTGTGTCCGCGGCTCAGGCTTCGGCTGAAGGCATTGTCCGGATCAGGCAAGCCGATGTCCGGAACCGGCAAGGGCGCCGGCTTCGGCAGGTTTCCCGGTAGCCGGGACCATCCCGGTGTGGCAGCTAGGCTGGCCCGGCATCGGGGGAGGCCGGGGGAAACTGCCGCGCTTCCCGGGGTGTGCAGCCGTACTGGTGGCGGAAAGTGCGGGAGAAGTGCGCGGCGGAGACGAACCCGACCGAAGCCGCCACTTCGGTGATGGATGCGGCGGCGAGGCCGGGAACCGCCAGGAGCTCACGGGCACGGGCCAGCCGGCTTTCCAAAACGTACTTCGCCGGTGTGGTTCCAGCGTCAGTGAAGACCCGGGTCAGGTGCCGTTCGCTGATGCCGACGGCTCGTGCCACCCGTGCCAGCGACAGGTCCGGGCTGCCCAGATTGGCCCGGATGTAGTCGCGTGCGGCGGCCAGATAGGCCAGGGACGGCGCCGCTCCGGGATCGCCCGTGACGAGGGAAAACAGCTCCAGGACATTCGTTTCGAGTTCGGCGGAATCCGCGACCGGGTTCCGGAAGGCACCGAGCACCGCGGTGGCGGTGGCCGCAGCGTGCGTGGCGGCGGGAGAACCTGCGATGTGCAGCACGCGGGGCTTGAAATAGTCTTCGCGGACCTCCAGTTCCCGCAGGACAGCGCGGGGGACCTCCACGATGACCTGCCGCATGTCCGTGGAAAAACCGTACATAAAGGGACGGTTGGCGTCGTAGACAACGGCTTCGCCGGCGGTCAGGGTCTCACACCCGGCATCGTGGTAGAAAAATGCCTTCCCTTCGAGCAGCAGGCAGAGCATTACCGCGTCCACTGGATTCCTGCGGATGTTCTCCGGTGCCCGTTCGATCACATGGTCGTTGCCGCTGATGTGGGTCAGGCGGATCCGGGGCAGCTCGAGGTTCGTCTGGGTGGCCAGCAGGCTCCGCTCGGAGAGCGTGCTGCACCGCAGTCCGAAGAGGGCCTGCTCGTTGTACTCCTCCCAGAGGTCCAGCCGCTGAGCCAGTGGTGCCTGGGCTGTGGAGAAGCGGCTGGTGCGGCAGTCTCCGGCAGGGGCACGGTGAACTGGTCCGCCGTGGGTCAGCGGTGTGGAAACAGGCATGGCCGGCACCTCCAGGCAGGTGTCATGGTTCCGGATTGGGCAGTGCCTCCAGAGTAAGCCACATGTGACGGGTGCCACTCACTGTGACTAGCCGCGGGGGCGTCCGGGCTTTTACGCCGCAGGACTCAATGGAATAGTGGTGCCTAACCGTAAGCATGCTGATTGCAGGAGGCTTCCATGGGAGAACGGCTCGTCGCTGATGTCATTGTTGACCGGCTCCAGGCCTGGGGGGTGCAGCGCATCTTCGGCTACAGCGGAGACGGAATCAACACGGTCCTTGGGGCCCTCCGGCGCGCAGGGGCACCGCGGTTCGTGCAGGTGCGGCATGAGGAAAACGCCGCTTTCATGGCTGTTGGGCACGCCAAGTACACCGGCGGGGTGGGCGTCATGCTCTCCACCCAGGGCCCCGGTGCCGTGCACCTGCTCAACGGGCTCTATGACGCAAAGATGGACAGCGTTCCCGTGGTCGCCATCATCGGCCAGCAGTCCCGGACGGTCCTGGGCTCTGCGTACATGCAGGAAATCGACCTGCTGAACCTCACCCGCGACGTCGCGTCGTCGTTCCGCCAGCAGGTCAACAGTCCCGAGCAGATACCGCTGGTGCTGGACCGGGCGTTCAAGTCCGCGCTCGCGGACCGGGGACCCGCCGTCGTCATCATCCCGCATGATGTCCAGCAGGCGCCTGCGCCGGAGCTGGAGCACGAACACGGCATCATCACCACCGCTCCCGTCTGGAGCCCGCCCAACCTGGTGCCGGGGCAGGCAGACCTGGAAGCCGCAGCAGCGGTGATCAACGACGGCGCCCGGGTCGCCTTCCTGGTCGGTCAGGGTGCGCGCGAAGCCTGGCCGCAGGTCAAGGCACTGGCAGAGAAAATCGGCGCCGGCATCACCACGTCCCTGATGGGGAAGCCCTATGTCGATGAGTCGCATCCGCTGGCCGCAGGCGTGATGGGGCATCTGGGCACCAGCGCCAGCGGCGTCGTGATGGGGGAGTGCGACACCCTGCTGATCGTGGGCTCGAATGACCCGTGGACGGAGTTCTATCCGCCGCCCGGGGCCGCGCGGGCCGTCCAGATCGACATCGACGCTGCGGCGATCGGCAACCGGTATCCGGTGGAAGCCGCGGTCACGGGAGAGGCGGCCGCCAGCCTTGAGTCGCTGCTGCCGCTGGTGGAGCCACGCCCGGAATCAGCGTGGCGGACCCGGGTCGAAGGGGCTGTCCAGGACTGGCACCGGCTCGCGGCCGAGCGCGCCGGAACCCCCGCCCGGCCGGTGAACCCGGAACTCGCCGTGCGTGAGCTCAGCGGCCGGCTGCCCGGCAACGCGCAGGTGGCCGTCGACGTCGGCAGCGTTGTGTACTGGTACGCGCGGCAGCTGCGCCTTCCCGCGGGAGTCCCGGCACACCTCTCCAGCACCCTTGCCAGCATGGGCTGCTCCATCCCGTACGGGCTGGCGGCGAAACTGGCAGACCCGGAGCGTCCGGTCATTGCACTGTCCGGTGACGGTGCCATGCAAATGGCCGGTGTGGCGGAGCTGATCACTGTCAGCAGGCTGTGGCCGGACTGGGCGGATCCGCGCTTCGTGGTGATGGTGCTCAATAACGGCGAACTCGCCGAGGTCACCTGGGAACAGCGTGAGATGGAAGGGGATCCCCGGTTCGACCAGAGCCAGGCGCTGCCGGACTTCTCCTACGCGCGGTACGCCGAGCTGCTCGGCCTGCAGGGGATCCGGGTGGATGATCCCGCGAAGATCGGGGCCGCGTGGGATGCGGCGCTGGACGCGGACCGGCCGGTGCTGATCGAAGTGATGTCCGATCCGGACGTTCCCCTGCTGCCCCCGTTCCCCGGAGGAAAGGAACAGGGCCAGTCGATGATGGACGCACTGGTGAAGGAGGGGCCCGCCACGCAGCACGCCCGCGAGCTTCTTGAGACCTACCTGGGCCAGGAGGAAGACCTAGCCCCGTAGCTCCTCAGGAGGAAGGACAGGGGTGAACCGCACCGACGTGCCCGGCCGAAGCTGGGCAGCCAGGTCCAGGTCCGCCTGCACGACGACGCCGATCACGGGATACCCGCCCGTCACCGGAGCATCGGCAAGGAAGAGGATCGGCAGGCCCGAGGGAGGGACCTGGACCGCGCCGGGCAGCACAGCTTCGCTCTCCAGTTCCCCGGAACGCCGCCCGGTCAGCGGCTCACCGGAGAATCGGATGCCGACGCGGTTCGAGTCCTGCGCCGCCGTCCAGGTCCGGGAGGCGAACCCGTCCAGTCCTGCGGCGTCGAACCAGTCCTCACGCGGCCCGGGAATGTAGCGCAGCTGGACGTCCGTCTCCGTCCCCGCCCCGGCCTCCGTCCCGGCCTCCGTCCCGGCCTCCGTCCCGGCCTCCGTCCCCGGCAGCGGCGGAGCGGGCTCGGGCAGGCCGACGGCGGTTCCGGGTTCCGGCCCCACACCGAGTCCGCGTCCTGCCGTGAGTGGCTCCGGTCCCAGGCCCGCCAGTGTGTCCGTCGACTGGCTGCCCAGCACCGGCTCTCCGGCCAGGCCGCCGCGGACGGCGAGGTAAGTGCGCAGCCCGGCGGCCGGCGGGCCCAGCGAAAGGACCTCGTCAGCCCGCAGCAGGAAGGGAGCATCGAACGGAGCCGGACGCTCCGGCCTGTCAGCGGCCTGCAGTGCCAGTGGAGTTGAGGCTCCGGTGGCGGCAACGACCAGATCCCGCTCTGCCCGGAGCCGCAGCCCGCCGAACAGGACTTCCAGGCCGGCGGCTCCGGCAGGATTGCCCACCATCCGGTTCGCGCGGACCAGGGCGGAGCGGTCGGCAGCGCCGGAGCGGCCGACGCCAACATGGCTGTAGCCGGGCCTGCCCAGGTCCTGGATGGTGGATTGCAGGCCCGGATCAAGAACGACGGCGGCGGGCGGCGGGCCGGGAGTCCCGGCGACGGTGTGTTCCCCCGGTATGGTGCGTTCCCCGGATATGGGCGCAGCTGCCGTGTGCAGGGCTGCGGCAGGGCGCTGCCGGAGGGCAAGCTGCTCGCGCACCGGCCGGAACCGTACCGTCGCTCCCGGACTGATCAGGGCGGGTTGCTCACGGTCAAGATCCCACAGCGGCGCCGACGTCCGGCCAATCAGCTGCCAACCGCCCGGGGACGAGCCGGGGTACGCGGCGGAGTAAGCGCCGGCAAGTGCAACGGCTCCGGCCGGGACGGCGGTTCGCGGCTCGGCCCGCCGGGGGACGTCCAGCCGCGGGTCGCCTCCGGTCAGGTACGCGAAGCCCGGAGCGAACCCGCAGAAGGCAGCGGTCCAGACGGCGGCGCTGTGTGCCTCGGCGACGGCATCGGCGGACCCGAGGCCGGTGAGGCGGGCAACCTCAGCCAGGTCCTCGCCGTCGTACACGGTGTCCAGTTCCACCAGCCCCGCCTGGCCGGCACGGTCGGCGGCACGGAGCTCCAGCTCGGCAAGCAGGCCTGCCGCCTGCCGGGCGTGCGCCGGGGTCGCCAGGCGGACCAGCACGGTGCAGGCCGCCGGAACAAGCCCGGTCTGCCCGGGAAGCGGGTCTGCCTGCAGGCGGGAGTGCAAGGCAGCGGCCCCTGCGGGTCCGGCGAGCTCCACCAGCAGGGCCCGTTCCCCGGCCCGCCGCACGAACAGGACCGGGTGGGAGATCCCGGGTTCAGATGAAGCTGGCAACATCGACGCCGTTTTCTTCCAGGGCAACCCGGACAGCCCGGCCCATGGCTACCGCGCCGGGGGTGTCACCGTGGACGCAGATGCTCTCGGCAGCGACATCGATGACGGTGCCGTCCACGGCCTGGATCTTGCCGTCCAGCGCGAGCCGCAGGACATGGTCGGTGATTTCGCCGAGGTCTTGGAGCACGGCTCCGGGAACCGTCCTGGAGACCAGCGTGCCGTCAGGGTTGTAGGCGCGGTCCGCAAACACTTCGGCAATGGTGCGCAATCCGGCCTCGGCGGCCAGACGTTCAACCACGGAGCCCGGGAGGACCACCAGCGGCAGGCCGGGGTCCACTGCGCCGACCGCGTCGATCACGGCGCCGGCCTGGCGCGGGTCCACGGCGATGGTGTTGTAGAGGGCGCCGTGCGGCTTGACGTAGCTGACCCTCGTCCCGGCCGCCAGGGCCAGGGACTGCAGCGCACCGATCTGGTAGATGATCTCTCCGGTCAGCTCAGCCGGCTCCACGTCCAGGGCACGCCGTCCGAAACCCGAGAGGTCGCGGTAGCCGGGATGGGCGCCGACGGCGGTCCCGGCCCCGGCGGCAGCGATGCAGGCTGCGTACATGGTGCCGGCGTCCCCCGCGTGAAAACCGCAGGCGACGTTCACACTGGAAACGGCGCCGATCATTGCCATGTCATCCCCAAGGGACCAGCGGCCAAAAGATTCCCCGACGTCGGCATTCAGGTCGATCGTGGCCATGTCGGTTTCCTTTGTCGAAGAAGCTGGGAGCTCCCCAGCTTTCCGTTTTCGCCGGTTATGTTCAACATCTTTGCGCTTCCTGACGATTGTGTCCGCGGCAGCGGAAAGATGTTGAACATCACGTCCCCCGGGCAGGGGACGTTATGTTCAACATCTTTACCAGCTGCGGGCTATTGGCGTGCAGGTGCCCCCAGTTCCGCCGGCTCGTCATCGTTGAAGTACGCCGATTCCGAATGGGCCGCAAGGTCGATGCCCTTCAGCTCATGTTCCTCCGGAACGCGAAGGCCCATCACCAGGTCCAGGGCCTTGGCAATCGCCCAGGTCAGGATGAAGGAGTAGGCCAGCACCGCGACGGTCGCAACCGCCTGGATCCCCAGCTGGCTCCATCCGCCGCCGTAGAAGACTCCACTGACCCCGTTCGGGGCGGCATCCGTGGCGAAGAAGCCGATCAGGAGGGTGCCGATGATGCCGCCCACCAGGTGCACGCCCACGACGTCGAGGGAATCGTCATATCCCAGGCGGAACTTCCACTCGATGGCGAGGGAACAGACCAGCCCGGCGATGGCGCCGATGGACACGGCTCCGAGCGGACTGACGGCCCCGCAGGCCGGAGTGATGGCCACGAGCCCGGCGATCAGCCCGGAGGCAGCACCCAGGGTGGAGGACCGGCCAAGGCGCAGCCGCTCCATGAGGGCCCACCCCAGCAGGCCGGCGGCAGCAGCCACGGCCGTATTCAGGAAGACGACGGCGGCAGTGTGTCCTGCGCTTAGGGCGGAGCCGGCGTTGAAGCCGTACCACCCCACCCACAGCAGGCTGGCGCCCAGGATCACGAGTGGACGGTTGTGCGGCCGGCTGACCACCTGCGGCCAGCCCCGGCTCCGGCCCAGGACCAGCGCCAGCGCCAGTGCCGCAACACCTGCGTTCATATGGACGGCGGTACCGCCGGCGAAGTCAATGGCTCCGAGCGTGTTGGCGATCCACCCGCCCACCACGGTGCCGTCCTCATTGTCGAAGGCGAAGACCCAGTGCGCGACCGGAAAGTAGACCAGTGCAGCCCAGAGACCGGCGAAAACCATCCAGGCCCCGAACTTCATCCGGCCCGCTGCTGCCCCTGCCACCAGGGCAGTAGTGACGCAGGCGAACATCAGCTGGAAGACGGCAAAGAGGGCTCCCGGAAGCGCAGCCGCCGGATCTTCGGTGAGAAGCTGCTCCAGTCCGAAGAACTCCACCGGGTTCCCCAGCAGGCCCAGGGAGCCGAGCGAGTTGCCGAAAGCCGCGGAGTATCCGAAAAGCACCCAGAGGATGGCAACCAGGCTCGCGCTGCCGAAACACATCATCATCATGTTCAGGATCCGCCGCGACCCCACCATTCCGCCGTAGAAGAAGGCAATTCCGGGAATCATCAGGCAGACGAGCGCGGCGCTGGCGAGCAGCCAGGCGGTGTTTCCAGAGTCCATGTGCGGCTCCATTCCGGGACGGACCAGCCGCATGGGCTGGTCGGGAACTGGTGTTTACACGAGACCTGTGCAGCCGCGTTCCCAGGTGTCCGTCCGGTGGAAGCGCGCCGCCCTCCAAGAGTAGGAGCCGGCGTGTTACAGGGGGCAGCGCCTGCAGGTTAGGTCCGTGTTAACAGCTGCTGTGAGGCCGCTGGACGTTGCCTGAAGGCACTAGTAACTCACGTCGGCGGCCAACAACCCGAAGGACAGCGCGAACCACCCCCAGCCGGCCAATGCCAGCAGGATAAGGACGCGGCCGGCGAGAGCGGCTGCCCCGGGACGGAGACGGATGGCCTCGATGACCCAGGCACCGGCCGGAACTACTGCCGCCAGGGCCATGGCCTGGAGCAGCTGCAGGACACGCAGCGGAGCGTCCGGAACGTCCCGGTAAGACGCTATGGAGACCAGGACGGCTATCCAGCCGGCTGCAGCGGCCAGCCCTGCTCCTACACCAGCCCCGGTCAGAATGCCGCTAAGACGCCGAGGCGAAGCGCCGGGAATGCGGTGCCGGCGATGGAGGGCATAGCGGAGCGGCCAGGCGATGACAGTCAGCGCCAAAACCCCCAGGCAACCGGTGAGCAGCGGAAGTACCACCCTGGCGTCCTGCCACGCGGCTACCGGAAGAAGCGCGAAAGCGGAGCTGAACCTTATGGCCTCGACACGGCCGTCCGGCGCATGGGCAGCCAGGATCTCCTGGCCATCAGCCTGCCGCCACACCCAGGGCCCTATTTCTTCGTACACTGCCGGAGCAAAGCCAGCGGGGTCCGGGGAAGCGAGCAGGGTGCCGTCCGGCTGGGCAGTCAACACAGTCTGGCCCGTCAGGCTGATCAGCCCGGCAAAGGAGCTGAACGGAGCCCGGGATTGCTGGTAGACGCCGGCTATTGTTTCAGCCCGATGGAAGGCGTCACCGGAGGCAGGGGAAGGCGTGTCCGTGCCCTCGGAGGGAACAGTTCCTGAGTTCTCCAAACCGCCGGGGCCGCCGGGCAGATAGCGGTCAGCGAAACCTTCCGTCAGGGCCTGCCGCAGAGCAGTTGGATCGCTGGGCGAACGGCCATTCCCGTTGAAGGCGACAAAGATGCCCAGACCGGCGTCGGGATACAGCCGCATGGCGGTGTGAAAGACCTGGCTGTCGCCGTCGTGGCCCAGGGCGCGGTGGCCGCTGCGGCTGTGGTCGAAAAACCCCAGGGTCATACGCGGTTCCAGGCTGTCCCCATCCGTGAGTCCGGGCGAGAGCATCTGTGCCAGGGTCGCAGGGTGCAGCACCCGTTCAGGCTGTGGTCCAGCGCCCAGGAGAGCCAGCATAAATCGGCCCATGTCGGTGGCCGTTCCCGAGGCGGCACCTGCGGGAGCCGCGGCCACGTACTCAAAGGGGAGGGGCGGTCCGGCTTCATCCGGATATCCGAAGGCCAAACGGTCAGCCAGGTGCGGCGGCAGCGGCTGCGCGAAGCTGGTGGAGTCCATATCCAGGGGGTCAAAGATGTGCTGCTCAACGTAGTCTGCGAACGGCTGGTCAGCAGTACGTTCGACGATGTAACCGGCCAGGGCATTGCCGTAATTGGAGTATGCGGGCACCGTGCCGGGCCGGAATACCTGTGCCGGGGGATCGATGGCCACGGTGTCCCGCAGCGGCGGAGCAGCATCCGGGGAGACGAGCCCGCGGATACGCTCCTCGAAGCCGGCGGTATGCGTCAGCAGATGCCGAAGGGTCACCTCGCCCTTGGGCTGCGGCAGATCGAAGTCCAGGTACGCGGAGATGCCTGTGTCAAGATTCAACTCGCCGCGCTCGACCAGCTGCATCACCGCCGTGGCGGTGATGGTCTTGGACACTGAAGCGATCCGGAAGAGCGTGTCTTCGGCAGCCGCTGCCTTCCCCGGGGTGCCGGTCTGCGCCTGACCGTAGCCCCGGGCGGCGATGACCTCGTCCCCCGCGACCACGGAAATGACAGCGCCCGGAATTCCCGTCGAATCGAGGGCACCGGGCACTAGACCGTCCAGCCACTGCCCGACGTCCTGCCCGGTGACATGCGCAGGAGCTGGTGCTGAAGGCAGCTGTGCAGCCGGGGAAGCCTGCACAGCGCCGCTTCCAGCGGCGGTCAGGGCCAGCAGCGCGGCAGCGAGAATCCGGAGACGCCTTCGGCCGGCGGTTGTAGGAGCCATCCCAGAAGTATGCGTGGACCATGCGGCTGATGAGGTTTCCGGGGCTGATGTTACGGTGTGTCCGGTCGAGCCTGGTTCCCGGAAGAGTTGCCGCTAGGCGGCGCGCACGCTGCCGCGGCCGAAGGTGATGGCCCGCACCAGCTGCACGATTCCCAGCACGACCAGGAAGATTCCACCGAAGATGACCAGTGCGGCCAGGGACTCGACCGGCAGGAACAGCACCACGACTCCGGCAATGATGCTCAGCACCCCGAAGGTTATGGCGTACCAGCGCGACCCTCCGGTTTCGATCTCCGTCAGCGCCATGATCCCCTCGATGATCCACGCAATTCCCACCACCATGCCAAGCACCTCGAGTGAGGACAGCGGATTCCGGATGGCAGCGATGCCGAGGATGAAGAGCAGCACACCCAAAATGATGTTCAGTACCCGCAGGCCGGATGACATGGGGGCGGTGATTCCGCTGACGACGCGCACTATGCCCGAAATGAGGAAGTACAGGCCAAAGAAAAAGGCGATGACGGACAGTGTGGCCTGGGGCCAAAAGAGGATCAGCAGTCCGATGACGAGTGCAACACCGCCTGCTATGCCGAAGCCGGTCCGCACCGCCGATATGGTCCGTGAGGAGAGCTCGCTGGTGTCGAGGGAGAGTCCTCCCCAGCCGTAAGCGCTTCCGTGGGTCATGGACATGGTCCTGCCTCCCGAGATCTCGGAATCCGTCCCCAAGCTCTTTGGATTATCCTCCGGCGGTGAGCACCAAACCAGTGGGGAGGACGCCTCGGTGCCGCTGGAAAAGGAATACCTGCGTCGACCACCGTTGGCACAAGACTCAGTTCAGCCGCTCAGTTCAGCCGCTCAGTTCAGCCCCAGTGTCTTCCGCACCTCCGCATCGCTGGTCTGGCCAAAGACCCGGTAAGCCTGACCCACCGAGGCGAGCCGGCTGTTATCCCAGGGCACCACGACGTCGTCTGCGGGCCAGGCCGCCAGGGAAGCGGGGCCGCAGCTCATGGGTGCGGCGGCCACCAGCCACGCCGGGTCCAGTCCTCGAACCGCGGCCAGTGCAGCACGCATGGTCGCCCCGGTGGCGAGCCCGTCGTCGACCACAAGGACCGTCTTGCCGGAGACCTGCTGCGGCGGCAGCCGGGGCCGGTAATTTTCGGACCGGCGAAGCAGCTCTGCCCGTTCCGCAGCGGCAACGGCGTCCAGTTCCGCCTGGGCGCTCGCCGGTTCCGTGTCCAGCCAGTGCCGGACGACGTCGTCGTTCCAGACGGCAACGCTCTCGCCCGCCGCCTCAGCCACCGCGCCCGCCGCAAGTTCCGCCTGCCGGGGATGGCCCACTTTCCGAACCACGACCACGTCAAGCGCTGCTTCCAGTGCGGTTGCCACTTCCGCAGCTACCGGAACACCGCCGCGCGGCAGGCCGAGGACCAGCAGCCCGGGGGTGCCACGGTACTTCCTCAGCGCAGCGCCAAGCACCCGCCCGGCTTCGGACCGGTCGGAATAGGGAAAGGGGTGCACTGGCCTCTCATTCACAGGTGCTCCTGCCCTGTTGGCCTCCTGCCTGAGGTGGCGCCCGGGGAGCGGGGCCGTTCCTTCCACGGTAGGACGGCGGAGGGGCAGCGGCAATGAGTTCCGGTGCCGGAGCGGTGCGTTGCAAAGGGCACTGCGGCGTAGCAGGCTGGCCCCATGACTGAAACGGCAGTAATTACCGGTGCAACCTCGGGCCTGGGTGCTGAATTCGCACGCCAGTTGGCTGAGCGCGGCTACAACGTTGTGCTCACCGCCCGGGATAAGGAGCGGCTGGAAGCCAAGGCGGGCGAACTCGCATCCCGCTACAAAGTGGAGGCATCCGTGCTTCCCGCGGACCTGTCCACCACGCAGGGGGTGGACGCCGTGGCTGCCAGGGTGGCGCAGCCCGACGTCGCGCTCCTAGTCAACAACGCCGGCTACGGACTCAAGAACGACTTCCATGCCAACCCGGCCCAGGCGGAGCTCGACCATTTGAACGTGCTGGTCACCGCACCCCTGCTGCTCAGCCACGCTGCGGTCAATTCGATGCTGAGCCGGGGCGGCGGCCGGATCATCAACGTCGCCTCCGTGGCCGGATTCATTCCGCGCGGTACGTACAGTGCTGCAAAGTCCTGGGTCATTAACTTCAGCCGCTGGGCCAACCTGCACTACAACTCCCGCGGGATCACGGTAACGGCGGTCTGCCCCGGTTTCGTGCATACCGAATTCCATCAGCGGATGGACATGGACAAGACTCTCTATCCGACCTGGATGTGGCTTGACGCAGACCGCGTGGTGCGCGAGGGACTCAAGGACGCGTTCGCCGGGAAGGGCGTATCCGTGCCGTCAACCCGTTACCGGGTCCTGGCCGCGATCGGCAGCAGGGGACCCCAGGCGCTGGTAGCCAGGATCGCCGGCCGCGGGCGCTAAGAGGCGGGTACACCTGGTTTTCCAGTAGGCTTCCAAGCACGCTCCAACGCTGTTGAAAGGTCTCACCATGGCACTGCCCGTATACGCCCTGCACGAGAATCCCGAGTGGTTCCCGCCCTTCGCCAAGGCATTCGAGGCTGAGGGAGTCGAGGTGCACGAATGGCTGCTGACGGACGGCGTCCTGGACCTTGATGCCGCACCTCCGGAGGGAATCTTCTGGTCACGGATCAGCGCCTCATCCCACACCCGCGGACACGGTCTCTCCAAGGACTACGCCCGCGCGGTGCTGGCCTGGCTGGAAGCCCACGGCCGCCGTACGGTCAACGGCCGGCGTGTCCTGGAGCTGGAAATGAGCAAGGTGGACCAGCTCACCGCCCTGCGTGCCGCAGGCATTGAGACGCCCCGCACTGTAGCGGCGATCGGCCGCAGCCAGATCCTCGCTGCCGCCAAGGAATTCCCGGTGCCGTTCATCCTGAAGCACAACCAGGGCGGCAAGGGCCTGGGCGTCCGCAAGTTCGAATCCCACGGTGAGCTGGCCGACTACGTGGCCTCGGAGGAGTTCGAGGAACCGGCCGACGGCATCACGCTGGTGCAGGAGTTCATCCAGGCGGCGGAACCGTTCATCAGCCGGGTAGAGCTGGTCGGAGGGAAGTTCGTCTACGCCATCCAGGCAGACACCGCCCGCGGAGGCTTCCAGCTGTGCCCTGCCGATGCCTGTGCGATCGACCCCTCCACCGGCAGGCCGATCATGCCGCCGGGGGCATCGATCGCGCCGGAGCCCGACACCCAGCTCTTCAGCCTGCGGGAGGGATTCGACCACCCCATCATCGCCGCCTATGAGGAGTTCGCCCGCCGGATGGACCTGGAGGTGTGCGGCATTGAATTCATCGAGGCCGCGGACGGCCGGCTGCTGACCTATGACGTGAACACCAATACGAACTACAACGCCGTGGTTGAGGCTGCAGCACCCGTCTCCGCTCCCCGGACACTGGCCGCCTATCTCGGGGCGCTCGCCGCAGAAGCGTAGCTCCGGCCCACCCATCAGCGGGAGTTTTCTCCGCCTATGCGCGAACTGGAATATAGTCGGAAAGTACCGAACTAAGGAGCTCCTTCACATGACCGCTGCCCAGGAACCGCTGTGGGTTAGGCACTACCAGCCCGGCGTGCCGGCAGAAATCGAACTGCCGACGGAATCGCTGACCGCAATGGTGGAAGACGCCGTCGCCCGGTTCGGCCCCAAGGTAGCCCTGGAGTTCTTCGGCGCCGAGACCACGTACGAGCAGCTGGGCGACCAGATCAACCGTGCAGCGGAAGGCCTGCGGAAGCTCGGGGTCCGCCACGGACACCGGGTCGCGATCATCCTGCCCAACTGTCCCCAGTACCTCGTCGCGTTCTATGCGGTCCTGCGGCTGGGCGGCGTCGTCGTCGGACACAACCCGCTGTACACCGAGCGCGAGCTGCGCCACCAGTTCGAGAACCACGGCGCGCAGGTCGCGATTGTCTGGGACAAGGCCGTCGAGAAAATCCAGGACTTCCCCGACGACGTCACGGTTCCCAACATCATCGCCGTGGACATCACCAAGGCCATGCCGCGGCTGAAGCGTATTGGCCTGCGCCTGCCGATTCCCTCGATCCGCCGGACCCGTGCGGGCCTCACCACCAAGACCGAGCACACCATCCCCTGGGAAAAGCTGCTCGCCAACGATCCGATCGACCCGCTGCACCCCAAGCCGACGGTCAACGACCTCGCCGCCCTGCAGTACACCTCGGGAACTACCGGCATGCCCAAGGGCGTGATGCTCAGCCACTACAACCTGCGCGCCAACGCCCTGCAGGGGCAGGCCTGGATGCACGGAGCCAAGGAAGGGGAGGAGGTCATCTACGGCGTGCTGCCCATGTTCCACGCCTTTGGCCTGACCCTGTACCTGACGTTTGCCATGCTCACGGGTTCCCGGCTGGTGCTGTTCCCGAAGTTCGACGTCGACTTGGTCCTGGATGCGGCGAAGAAATCCAAGCCCACCGTTTTCTGTGCCGTGCCGCCGATCTACGAAAAGGTGGCCATCGAGTCCAAGAAGCGCGGCATTGACATCTCCACCATCCGCTACGCGATTTCCGGGGCTATGACCCTCTCTTCAAAGACTGTTGAGCTGTGGGAAGAGGTCTCCGGCGGACTGCTGGTGGAAGGCTACGGGCTGACCGAGTCCTCCCCGGTGGCCCTGGGCAATCCCTTCGCGGAGAGCCGCCGCAACGGAACCATCGGCGTGCCGTTCCCCAGCACGCGCATGCGGGTGGCAGATCCGGACGATGTTTCCCGGGACGTACCGACCGGCGAGCCCGGCGAACTGCTGATCAGCGGGCCGCAGGTGTTCTCCGGTTACTGGAACAATCCCGAGGAAACCGAAGAAGTCCTGACCGAGGACGGGTGGCTGCGCACCGGGGACATCGTCACGGTGGATGAAGACGGTTTTGTGAAGGTGGTGGACCGCCGCAAGGAGCTCATCATCACTGGAGGGTTCAATGTGTCTCCCTCCGAAGTCGAGGAAGTCATCCGCAGCAACCAGGACGTCTCCGACGTCGCCGTGGTGGGCCTGCAGCGGGGCGCCAGCGGCGAGCAGGTGGTCGCCGCCGTCGTGATGCAGCCGGACACCGAATTGGACGAACAGGCACTGCGTGCCTTCTGCCGTGAACGGCTCACGCCCTACAAGGTTCCCCGCCGCATCGTGGCGATCGAGGAGCTGCCCAAGTCGATGCTGGGGAAGGTGCTGCGCAAGCAGGTCCGAGACTCGCTGGAGGGCACCATCTAAGCACTCCAGCTCCAGCCTGGAAAAACGCTACAGGGACGGCCGCCGCATGGTGGCCGTCCCTTTGCCGTGCGGGGTTCATCTTGACGGGCCTATACACAGGCAGTGGAATAATAAGTAGGCTTGGTAGTGCAGGCCCGGCCCGATCACGAAGGCCGCGACAAAGCCATGGACATGCACCGATGACCCGGTAACCAGGCCGCTGCGGGCGGAAGCGGCAGGGGTGGACGTGGCTGAAACTGATCGTGAATTCCAAGCGCCGGGGGTTCCCGGCGTACATTCGCTGCCGAAGGAGAACAACACGATGATCAGCAATCAGCAAGTCGAAGGACTCATGGCCTCTTCGGGAAACGTGCTCGGTCCCAACGGAGACAAAATCGGATCCGTGGGAACGTTCTACCTCGATGACCAGACGAACGAGCCCGCCTGGGTGACGGTAAACACCGGGCTGTTCGGTTCCAACGAGACCTTTGTCCCCCTCAGTGAGGCAACCGTGGAGGGCATGGATGTGCTGGTGCCCTACTCCAAGGAAGAAGTGAAGAACGCTCCCCAAATCGAAAGCGACGGCTCCATCAGCGCCGAGGAGGAAGTCACTCTCTACCGTTACTACGGCTTTACGTACGACGACGGCAGCTCCGGCACTGACTCGATGGAAGCGGGCGGGGGAACGGACACCCTGATCGAGTCCGAAACGGACACCATTTCGGGCACGGAAGGACACTCGTCGGGCATGGGGTCCGGCTCAGGTATGGGCTCGGGAAGCGGGTCCGGAATGGGCAGCGGCTCGGGCACCGGTACTTCGAACCTTTCGGAGCGCAGCGGTTCGAATGTGGACGATGCAATGACCCGCTCGGAAGAGCGGCTCGACGTCGGCACCCAGCGCCGCGAGACCGGCAAGGCCCGGCTGCGCAAGTACACGGTGACGGAAAACGTAACCACCGAAGTGCCGGTGAGCCACGAAGAGGTCGTGATCGAGCGTGAGCCGATCACTGACGCCAACCGGGAAGCGGCGATGCGCGGTCCGGAGCTGCGCGAGGATGAGTACGAAGTCACCCTGCACAGCGAGGAGCCTGTTGTCGAGAAACACACCGAACCGGTGGAGCGCATCCGGCTGGGCACCGAAACCGTAAGCGGGTCGGAAACCGTGAGCGAAGAAGTGCAGAAGGAGAAGATCGACACCGAAGTGGATGATGCCTCCAAGCGCAACATGTCCACGGGATCAGGCCACGATTCCGGACACCACAGCTCCGGATCCGGCCACGACTCAGGATCGGGCGGTTCCGGATCGGGCGGTTCCGGATCGGGCCGCGATTCCGGGTCAGGCGGCTCGCGCTGATTCCCGATCCGGCCTTTTAGGGGCCAGGCTCCAAGGAACAGGAACAGGAACAGGAACAGACCCCGCAGCTGACCAGGCTGCGGGGTCTTTTCCTGTCCCGGCCAGAACCCCATGCGTCCCCATGAAATCCTGCTCTGACCTGCGGGAATGATGCCCGCCAAGTCGACGCATTGGAGGATTTGGGATAAGCTCCCTTGGTCAAAGTCCTAAGCAGACTTAGCGCTGCGTACTACCCAGGGGGGAATCATGTCTCATCAGTCTGCCCACAACCCGTATGCCCACAACCCGTATGCCCCGGCCCAGCCTGGACCGGCGGACCTGTCCCAGCCGCTCTACGGCGCCAGCTTCGGTGAAGCCATCAAGCGGTTCTTCAAGAAATACGCCACCTTTTCCGGCCGTGCTAGCCGCAGCGAATACTGGTGGTACATGCTGTTCAACTTCGTGGTCTACACCGCACTCGGCGTCATCGTGAACCTCGGCGTAAATTCCTATGGAGAACCGACAGGTCTCGGCATCATTGCGGCACTGCTGCTGCTGGCCTTCTCACTCGCCGTCCTGGTTCCCGGCATTGCCATCCTGGTCCGCCGCCTGCATGACGGCGGCTTCTCGGGCTGGATGGCACTCCTGGGGCTGGTGCCGTTTGTGGGTGGCCTCATCATCCTGGTCTTCGCGATCCTGCCCAGCAAGCCCGAAGGCGCACGCTTCGACGCCGGAGCCCAGCAGCAGTACGCAGCCTACCCGCAGGCATAACCGAGGGTATGTCCCGGCTCCCACCCCGGCCGGTATAACCGCAGGTGGGAGTCCAACCCCTTCCGGAACAGGGCCATGGCTTCAATACTGGGGGTATGACCCACGCTATTTCGTCATCTCCCGGCAGCGACGCCGGAAACGCTTCCGACGCACGCTCGGCTGATCTGGCAGAGGAATCAGTCCAGCTGGTCCGCCGCTGGCTCTCGGAGGCATCCACCATCCGCGTGGATGCCTCCGCAGCCCAGCTCGCAGGAATCCTGAAGGACCCGGGAGGACTCGAATTCACGGTCGGATTCGTGGACGGGGTCGTGCGTCCCGAAGACCTCACGGTTGCAGCCCGGAACCTTGCCGCGCTGGCACCGAAGGTCCCGGACTTCCTGCCCTGGTATATGCGCGCAGCCGTCCGTACCGGCGGAGTCCTGGCGCCGGTGCTGCCCGGCGTCGTCGTCCCCGCCGCCCGGGCGGTGCTGAGGCGAATGGTCGGGCACCTGATCATCGATGCAACCGATGCCCGGCTGGGAAAGAGCATCAGGCACATCCGCCGCGATGGTGTCCGCCTGAACATGAACCTCCTGGGTGAAGCGGTGCTTGGCCGCACGGAAGCGGCACGCCGGCTTGAGGGAACCCGGCGCCTGCTCGAACGCGAGGACGTGGACTACGTCTCGATCAAGGTTTCCTCCACCGTTGCACCGCATGCGCCCTGGGCCTTCGACGAGGCCGTTGCCGACGTCGTCGAGACACTCACGCCCCTCTATCGGCTCGCGGCCGGCGCTGCCCGGCCCAAGTTCATCAACCTGGACATGGAGGAGTACAAGGACCTGGAGCTGACCATGGCGGTGTTCATGGAGCTGCTCGCCCGTCCCGAGTTCCACCGGCTCGAAGCCGGTTTGGTGCTCCAGGCGTACCTGCCGGACGCCCTCGGCGCCATGCAGCGGCTCCAGGCTTTCGCCGCCGAACGCCGTGCCGGCGGCGGCGCCGGAATCAAGGTGCGGCTGGTCAAGGGGGCCAACCTCCCGATGGAAGCCGTTGAGGCCTCGCTGCACGGCTGGCCCCTTGCCACGTGGGGCAGCAAGCAGGAAACGGATACCAACTACAAGCGTGTCCTGGACTACGCCCTGCAGCCCGAACGGATTGCCAGCGTCCGGCTCGGAGTTGCCGGACACAACCTCTTCGACATCGCCTACGCCTGGCTGCTGGCCGGACGCCGCGGGGTGCGGGAAGGTATCGACGTCGAGATGCTCCTGGGCATGGCAGCCGCCCAGGCCGAGGTGGTCAAGGCAGACGTCGGGCACCTGCTCCTCTACACCCCGGTGGTGCACCCGGCAGAGTTCGACGTCGCCATCGCCTACCTGGTGCGCCGGCTCGAGGAGGGGGCCAGCAGTGAGAACTTCATGTCCGCCGTGTTCGACCTCGCCTCCGATGACGCTCTGTTTGAGCGGGAACGGCAGCGTTTCCTCTCCTCCCTGGACGCGCTGGACAGCTCGGTCCCGGAACCGAACCGCCGTCAGGACCGCACCCTGCCGCCCGTCCCGGCGGAAGAAGGATTCGAGAACACCCCGGACACGGACCCCTCCCTTCCGGCCAACCGGATGTGGGGGAGGGAAATCCTGGCCCGGGTTCCAGGCTCCGAGCTCGGGCTGCTGCCTCTGGCCGCGGCCCGGATCGAAAGCGAGGAGGAACTCGAGGAGATCCTGGCTGGAGCTGCCGCGGCACAGGCCGGATGGGCCGCTCTGGGCGGCAGCGGCCGTGCAGCTGTCCTCCGCCGGGCCGCCGAAGGACTGGAAACCCGGCGCGCCCAGCTGCTGGAAGTCATGGCTGCGGAGGCCGGCAAGACGCTGGACCAAGGTGACCCCGAGGTATCCGAGGCCATCGACTTCGCACGCTGGTACGCCGCGCGTGCCGAGGAGCTCGACGACGTCGACGGTGCGGTCTTCCACCCGTCCCGCCTTACCGTGGTTACCCCGCCCTGGAACTTCCCGGTCGCAATCCCGGCCGGCTCCACCCTCGCGGCGCTGGCCGCCGGTTCGGCCGTGGTGCTGAAGCCTGCCGGTCCGGCCAGCCGCTGCGGGGCAGTGCTGGCCGAAACGCTCTGGGAGGCCGGTGTGCCCCGGGACGTCCTGCGGTTCGTGCAGCTGGGGGAGTCTGAGCTTGGCCGCCAGCTCATCTCCCACCCGCTGGTGGACCGCGTCATCCTCACGGGAGCCTATGAGACCGCTGAACTCTTCCGGTCCTTCCGCCCCGAACTGCAGCTGCTGGCAGAGACCTCGGGCAAGAACGCCATTGTGGTGACTCCCAGCGCCGACTTTGACCTCGCTGCCCGGGACGTCGCCGCGTCTGCCTTCGGGCACGCCGGGCAGAAGTGTTCGGCTGCCTCGCTGGTGATCCTGGTGGGTTCCGTGGCTGAATCCCGGCGTTTCCACCACCAGCTCCTGGACGCTGTGCAATCACTGGTGGTGGGGCGTCCGGAGGATCCTGAAACTCAGATGGGCCCGGTGGTCGAGCCGGCAACGGGCAAACTGCTGCGCGGCCTGACGGAACTGGGCGCGGGGGAGTCCTGGGTCCTTCAGCCGCAGAAACTCGACGTCGAAGGCCGGCTCTGGAGCCCCGGGATCCGGGCCGGGGTCCGCCCGGGCTCCGAGTTCCACCTCACCGAGTATTTCGGACCCGTGCTTGGAGTCATGCGGGCATCGACCCTCGAGGAAGCCGTGAAACTGCAGAGCCAGGTGGAGTACGGCTTGACGGCAGGACTGCATTCACTGGATCCGGAGGAAATCCGCTTCTGGACCGGGAAGGTGCAGGCCGGAAACCTGTACGTGAACCGGGGAATCACCGGGGCGATTGTGCGGCGGCAGCCTTTCGGCGGCTGGAAGAAGTCCTCTGTAGGCGCAGGCACCAAGGCCGGTGGACCCAATTACCTGCTGGGCCTGGGCGGCTGGACATCCCGCCCCTCCACAGCGGACGCACAACCAGGACAGGACGCGGTTGCCCTGCTCGCCGAAGCGGACCTCTGCGGAAGCTACTCCGCGGCAGAGATGGATTTCCTGGCCCGCTCGGCGGCCAGTGACGAAGCCGCCTGGCGTGCCGGGTACGGCGAGGTCCGTGACGTCTCCGGCCTGCTCGCGGAGCGGAACCTGCTGCGCTACCTTCCGGTCGCCGTCCATGTCCGGCTTGCGGAGGGAGAGCCGGAGGCGGGCCTGCTGCGCGTGCTGTCTGCAGGCCTTCGCGCGGGCGCACCGGTGACAATCTCGGTTCCGTTCCCGCTGCCTTCGGGGATCTGCGCACTGCTTGCGGGCCGCGGCTACAGGGTGAGTGTGGAGGACGACGCCGGCTGGCTCGCCCGGCTGGGCTCCGGAACGGGGTTCGACGGCGGGCTGCCGGCCCGCATCCGGCTGCTCGGAGGGAACCGGCTTGCCGTCGCCGCTGCTGTTGGAGGCCGTCCCGACGTCGCGGTGTATGACCAGCCCGTGACCGAGTCGGGGCGGGTGGAACTGCTGCCGTTCCTGCACGAACAGGCCATCAGCATCACGGCGCACCGCTTCGGTACGCCGAGCCCTATCGCCGATGTGACCCCCGGGGTGCCCTAAGCCGAAATGTGCCCTAAGCCGGAATGTGCCCAGCGCCGGAATGTGCCCAGCGCCGGAACGGGTTTTGTGCTTCCTCTGGTCTTCGCTGCCCTCGGCTGTTACGGTCCTCGGCATGGACATGCTCATTTTCGAGTAGCGAACTGCGCGCCGGCCGGGAAGCCCTGGGTTTCCCCCCGCCGGTCCGCATCGCTCTAAGCAGACCGCACAGTACACAGCTTGTTGAGGCTGCGGCCTCCGAGTCCTTCCGTCTGCACCTCGAAAACCGCTGGTGGCGCAACGCCTCAGCGCGCCCGGAAGGGCACAGCCCGGCCCCGGCAAGCCTCAGAAGATCTGGAGCTAAAAACCATGACGAAGCCGATCAAGAAACCTACTGAAGTGTCCAACCAGATGTCCGCCGATCCGGAACTGCAGGTCAACATCGCGCCCGCAGCCGCCCGCAGGCTCAGTGAGGAAGGCCTGCGCCGCCTGGCTTCCGCCAAGTCCGCGGAGGAGGCGAACCTGCCGGGCTGGCAGAGCCTTGGCAAAGGAGGCAAACCGAACCACGCCAACGGCCGCCAGGGCCCGCGGGAACGTAAGGTCCGCTGGTAGGAATCCCTGGTGAACCGGCTGCAGGCTGCCCGCCTGCAGCCGGTTCGCTGTTGCGGGGAGGACTCTGCGGAGTTGGGGCCGGGCCGGATTCTTTGGGATGCTAAACATCATGGATTTAACACCCCCCGCCACTTTGCCCCGGTCTTCCGCCCACGCTACCGAAGAACTTCTCGCGTGGATTTCCGGTGGCCTGGGAACCATCCGCCTGAACCGGCCGCGGGCCTTGAACGCAATGAACGTGGACATGGTGAAGGCCATGGACCGGGTGCTGCAGGACTGGGCAGCGGACGACGCCGTCCGCGCCGTCCTGCTCATGGGTGCCGGTGACCGCGGCTTGTGCGCCGGCGGGGACATCCGTGCCATTGCCGCCGGAACAGACGCCGAAGCAATGGAGTTTTGGAGCGCGGAATATGCCCTCAACGCCACGGTAGCGTCCTTCCCGAAGCCATACGTCGCTGTGATGGACGGCGTCGTGATGGGCGGCGGCGTCGGCGTGTCCGGCCATGCGGGCATCCGGATCGTCACCGAACGGACCCAGGCGGCCATGCCGGAAGTGCGGATCGGTTTCAGCCCGGACTGCGCCGGGGCACTGCTCCTGGCCCAGGCGCCCGGCGAACTGGGCACGCATCTGGCCCTGACCGCCGGCACCATGACCGGGGCTGATGCCATCCTGTGCGGTTTTGCGGACTACTACGTCCCCTCCCGCTCACTTCGGGCGCTGGCAGCCGAACTGGAGGAATCGCCTTCCGACGCCGCCGCCGTGGTGGCGGGTTTCGCCGTCGAGCCGCCCGAAGCGCCGCTGGCAGCGGAGCAGGAATGGATCGACGAATGCTATGCCGGAACTGACCTGCAGCTCATTCTCGAACGCCTGGACGGCCATGAGGCACCGGCAGCTGCCGAAGCTGCGAAAGCGATCCGGGGTATGGCACCTTTCTCCCTGGCCGTTGCCCTGGCCGGGCTGCGCGCGGCAGCGCAGGACCCTGTGCTGGAGAAGGTGCTGGCCCGGGACCTGACCATGGCGGACCGGATGATCAGCCGGCCGGATTTCCGTGAAGGAGTCCGGGCCCGGCTGATTGACCGGGACGCTCCGGTATGGATGCCGGGGCGGCTGGAGGATGTGTCTGCCGAAGACGTCGCGTGGACGCTGGCTCTTTAGCAGCATCGCCGGCCGCGGTTGGCGGAGGGACGCTGGTCCCGCCGCCGGACCGGTGCCATGATGGTGGCCCGCACAGGTTCGGGCAAAGGACACCTCATGCTGCTCAACGGCAGGAATGCAATCATTTACGGCGGCGGCGGCTCGATCGGCGGTGCGGTCGGCCGGGCCTTCGCGCGTGAAGGTGCACGGGTTTTCCTGGCCGGCAGGCACGCCGAACCGCTGCAGGCCGTCGCGGAGCAGATCCGGGAGGCCGGCGGCCTGGCGGAAACCGCCGTCCTGGACGCGTTGAACCAGGAGGCGGTCAACGCGCACGCCGACGACGTCGCCTCCAGCGCCGGAAGCCTGGATATCTCCGTCAACGTCATCCAGCACGGTGATGTTCAGGGAACTCCGATGGCCGCCATGTATGTGGAGGACTATCTGCGACCGGTGTCCACCGCCGTCCAGGCAACCCTCACCACGGCCCAGGCTGCTGCCCGGCACATGATGGAACAGGGCTCCGGCGTTCTCCTGGCCTTCGGCGGATCAGGAACCCAGAGCGCGGGGCAGTACCTGGGCGGCCTGATCACAGCCCTGGAAGCGATTGAGGCAATGCGCCGCCAGCTCGCCGTCGAACTGGGACCGCACGGCATCCGTGTGGTGACCCTGCGTTCCGGCGGCATACCGGAGTCGCTGCCGGCGGACCTTCAGGGGCGGGAGGACATTGCCTCCGCGATTCAGGACGCCACGATGCTGGGCCGCGCCGCGACGCTCGAGGACGTCGGCAATGCGGCGGTCTTCGCGGCGTCGGACATGGCAGCGAGCGTGACGGCAGCAACGATCAACATCAGCGCAGGCGCGCTGATCGACTGGTAGCAGCGCCCGTTCCGGGGCAGGGAACGGCTTTAGGCGAGGGTCCGCCAGATGGTGTAATCTTCGGTGCTTACCGCCGTGTGTGCTCCGGACTCTTCGTCGCGCAGCCACAACGTAGCCAGCCCCGGGGCTGTATCCCGCACCTCTCCCCGATAGTAGACGTGGCCGCCGCTGCGGACTTCAACATGGTCTCCGCGGTGGATCGAACTGACATTGCGGATGCGGCGGGCAAAGGTATTGGGGGTAGATGGGGACGGGGTGGCTGAGGGCAAGCTTGTACTCCTGGACAGTTCCTAAGGGGGCCTAGTTATGTCAACGGATCAACTGCCCCCAAATATTCCCAAAGCGTTATCCACCCCCTGACGCAGGGTTGTCCGAAGGGTAAAGTCTGGGCCATGGACATCGTGGATTTCCTGCTGACGCGCTTTCACGAAGACGCCGCGGAGTCCCGCAAGCTGCTGGGCGGTTCCGAGATTTCGCTCTCGGACCGCTGGTATGAGGAACGGCTCCTGCGGGAATGCGAAGCGAAACTGATGCTGATCGACATCATCGGCGGTGCACGCCGCAATGCCCTGTCCAGGATGCTTCAGGACACGGAGGACGGCAGCCGTGCCTACGCAGACGAACTGGAATGGACCACGCTGGCCCTGGCAGCTTTGGCTGCTCCCTATGCCGACCATTCCGAATACCAGGATGTCTGGCGGCTGGTGGAAAAGCGGCCCTGATTTCCACCGTCCTCCGGGAGATCCCGCTGACCGTCCGCTGGCCTGTTGGGATGAACCGCAAACGCCTACATTGGCAGACATGACTGTGGAGACCGCATGAACGCCGTTAGTGAAGTTACCGGTGGGACATCCGCCGGCCGCGCCGTCCTGGAACAGCTCGCGCAAGCCAAGCGGGTGGCGACGACGTTCACCGGCTGGAACGGCGGGCGGCAGGATGTTTCGGACACAACCCTGCGGACGATCCTCGCGGCACGGGGAGCTCCAGCGGATACCCCGGCGCAGGCTGAGGAATCGCTGCGCGAGGCCCTGGCCGGGCCCTGGCGCAGGGTCCTGCCTCCGACAGTGGTGGCACGGGAGGGACACTCCGTATCCGTGGCCGTCCACCTGCCACCGGGAAGCACGGTGCGGGCATGGATCGACCTTGAGGACGGGGGCACGGCGCAGCTTTCCTGGCCCGGCGAGCCGGAGGAATCCGCCGTCGTCGACGGAACCGAAATCCAGCGCACGCAGCTGGCGCTGCCGGCGGAGCTTCCGCTGGGCTGGCACCGGCTGCACGTTGATGCCGGCGGCGTGCAGGCCGACTCCGTGCTGGTGGTTACACCGGATCGGCTGCCCGGTCCCGGACACGGAGGACAGGAACGGAGCTGGGGAATTATGGCCCAGCTGTATTCAGTCCGCTCCGAACGTTCCTGGGCGGTCGGTGACTTGGCGGACCTGGCCGATCTTTCCGCCATCTCCGGCGAAGCGGGTGCCGGATTCGTTCTGATCAATCCGCTCCATGCGGCGGAACCGGTGCCTCATGTCGAGGACTCGCCCTATCTTCCCGCAACGCGGCGGTTCTTCAACCCGCTCTACATCAGGGTGGAGGCTATCCCGGAGTACAGCTATCTTCCGTCCGCGACCCGCGCCGGAATCGAAGCCCGGGCCGCCGGCCAGCAGGCGCTGAACCATGACGCCAGGCTGCTTGACCGGGACACCGCCTTTGCGGCCAAACTCCAGAGCCTGCGAGAGGTGTACCAGGTGCCGCGCAGCCCCTCGCGCGAGCAGCAGTTCCAGGCCTTTGTCAGCGGCGAAGGCGCCGGACTGGAGAGTTTCGCCCTGTGGTGTGCCCTCGCCGCGCAGGCCCCGGCGGGGGCCCCGGAATGGGAAGCAGGGCTGCACAGCGACTATGCCCGGGCGAAGGCGGTTGAACTTTCCGCGGAGATACGGTTCTACCAGTGGCTCCAGTGGATCTGCGACGAGCAGCTTGAATACGCGCAGCGTGCGGCCAGGAGAGCCGGCATGGGCATCGGAATCGTGCACGACTTGGCAGTTGGTGTCCATCCCGGCGGTGCGGATGCCTGGACCCTGCGGGATGTGCTGGTTCCCGAGGTTTCGGTGGGGGCACCGCCGGACATGTTCAACCAGGTGGGGCAGGATTGGAGCCAGCCGCCCTGGGACCCGGACCGGCTGGCTGAAAGCGGTTACGGGGCCTACCGGGACATGCTCCGCACCGTCCTGCGGCATGCAGGCGGAGTCCGCGTGGACCATATCCTCGGCCTGTTCCGGCTCTGGTGGATCCCGCGCGGCGAGGCACCGGGCCACGGCGCGTACGTGTACTACGACCACGAGGCGCTCGTCGGAATCCTGGCCCTCGAAGCGCAGCGCGCCGGGGCTGTCGTGATCGGTGAGGACCTTGGGGTCTTCGAGCCCTGGGTCCAGGAATACCTTGCCGAACGGGGTGTCCTGGGAACGTCGATCCTCTGGTTTGAGCACACCGCTGACGGGCCGCGCCAGCCTGCGGACTACCGCGCGGGGGCACTCGCCACGATCGGGACCCATGACCTTCCGCCTGCCGCCGGCTACCTTGCCGGAGAGCATGTCAGGCTGAGGGACTCCCTGGGGCTGCTGAACCGCCCGCTGGAGGAAGAACGCGCCCTGGACCGGGAAGCGACGTCGGCAATCCTGGACCTGGTCAAGGAACACGGACTGCTCTCCGAAGAGGCGGGAGAACAAGAGACTGTCGAAGCGCTGCACCGCTTTATCGCCGAGACGCCGTCAGTGCTCATCGGCGTCGGCCTTGTCGATGCCGTGGGGGAATCCCGCATCCAGAACCAGCCGGGGACATCAAATGAATATCCGAACTGGCGGATTCCGCTGGCCGGCCCGGACGGGGCGCCTGTCCTGCTGGAAGACCTTGCCGGAAATCAGCGGTTCCGTTCCCTCGCCGAGGTCATGAACGAGTCACTGCGGGGATCGCCTCCGGCCGGGTGACCGGTTACGGGCCGGCCGGCGCGGGGTGCCTGCCGGCCCGCGTTAGCCGGAGCAGGAGCTAAGCGGGCTGCTGGTCAGCGAAGGCCACCCGGCGAAGCAGGGACCGGAGCTGGTCCCTTTCGGCGGGGGAGAGGGCCCCGAGGGCACTGTTTCCTGCATTCTGGACAATTGCCGCCGCCTCCGCATAGAGGCGCTTGCCTGCGGCAGTCGGTGTGATGATGTTGGACCGGCGGTCCCGCGGATCGGCCTTGCGTTTCACTGCGCCGCGCTTCTCCAGTGCGTCCACCAGGGCCACGATCTGGCTCGGGTCCAGGAAGAGGAACTCGGCCAGTTCGCGCTGCGAGGGTTTCAATCCGCTGCAGGCCAGGGAGAGCACCGAATACGAACGCACTTTGAGGTCCAGGGCGGCCAGATCCTCGTTCGCACGCCGCGAACCCACAGAGCGGGCCCGGGCGGCCAGGAACTCCGTTTCATTCGCCAGTTCGGAGGAATACAGCCGTTCAATCCCGGTCTCGGGAGCGGTAGCTGCGGCAGCGTTGTCCTGTCGGGCGGTCTGAGTCATGGGTCCAGAGTACGCCCAATCACAACTGTTGACATTCTCAATCATCTCGGTTGTTATGGTGTGAGGTAGGACACAATAATGAGGAGTCATCATGTCCCTGGACGGCAAAGTCGCGATTGTTACCGGCAGCGGGCGGGGGCTGGGCCTCGCTTACGCCCGGGAGCTGGCCCGGCAGGGTGCGGCTGTGGTGGTGAACGACGTCGATGCTTCTGTGGCTGAAGAGGCAGTCGCGGTGATCACGGCCGACGGCGGGCGTGCCGTGGCCGTTGTTGCCCCGGTGGGGTCCACCGAGACGGCGAAGGCCCTGGTGGATGCTGCGGTGGAGAACTTCGGCGGCCTGGACATCCTGGTGACCAATGCCGGGGTACTGCGCGATAAGTCGCTGCTGAAGATGACCGATGAGGACTTTGACCTGGTGATCAACGTGCACCTGCGCGGGACGTTCACCTGTGTGCGGGAGGCCTACGCCTACTTCAAGGAACACAAGGAAACTTCGGACAGACCAACTACGCTGCGGCGAAGGCCGGGATCGTGGGCATGGTGCGGACCTGGGCGATGGAGATGAAGAAGGCCGGTGTGACTGCCAATGCGGTGATTCCGGTGGCCGCGACGGCGATGACGAAGACGGTCCCGTCCGTGGAAGCGGACGAGCGCGGTGAGGCGATGCCTGATTTCTTCCGCAAGGACCTGGGTTTTGGTACGGCGGAGGATGTTGCCGGGCTGGTGGCGTTCCTGGCGTCGGAGGAAGCTGCCGGGATCACTGGCCAGGCGATTGGTGTGGGCGGGGACCGTTTGCAGCTGTGGTCCCATCCTGAGGCTGTGGCCACTGAGTACCGTGACGGCGGCTGGTCTTATGCGGATCTTGCGTCGGCGTTCCCGTTCGCCGGACAGCAGCAGAGTGTGGGGGAGAAGTTCCCGCCGCTGCCCGAAGAGCTCCAGCCGCAGACCGCTTCCAACTAGCTACGACGAAGAAACAGGAAAACCCTATGAGCGCTACCGTTGTCACCCTCGAAGAACTTCCCTCACTGGTCGGCAAGGACCTGGGCTACACCGATTACATCGAGATCACCCAGGACCAGATCAACACCTTTGCCGACGCGACCGATGACCATCAGTGGATCCACACCGATCCGGAAAAGGCCAAGGACGGGCCCTTCGGAGCTCCGATTGCCCACGGGTTCCTGACCCTGTCCCTGATCATTCCGCTGTGGAGCGCCCTGTTCGACGTGGACGGCGTGAAGACCAAGGTCAACTACGGCCTGGACCGGGTCCGGTTCACGAACCCGGTGAAGGTGGGCTCCAAGGTCCGGCTGCACTCTGTGATCGCAGAGGTCACCGAGGTGAAGGGCGGCGTGCAGATCAAGACGTCCAACACCATCGAGATCGAAGGCGAGGAACGTCCCGCCGTCGTCGCTGAATTCCTGGCCCGTTTCTACGCCTGATTCCCCTGGCGTCCCTGACTTCCGGCTCCCTCCGCGGGCCGGGAAGGAAAAGCTGTACCAAGCACCATCACCGCAGTATCCGTTTCTCCCCTCAAGGAAGAGGAAAGTTATGAGGCACTTCATTACCCGCCGGTCCGCGAAGGTATTTGCGCTCGGCGCCGTTGCGACGCTGGCACTGGCAGGCTGCGGCGGCGGCAGCCTGTCCGGCAGCGAGTCCGGATCACCTGCCGCTTCCGAGTCCGCCGGAAGCGGTGAACTCGAGAAGGTAGTAGTCGGTGTCCTGGCGATCGCGCCGTCGGCTGCCATGCACTACGGCATCGAGGAAGGCGTCTTCGAGAAGCACGGACTCGACGTCACGCTCGAGACGGGCCAGGGAGGCGCGGCGATGCTTCCGGCCGTCTCCACCGGCAGCATGAACTTCGCCGTAGGCAACCCGCTGACAGTGATGGTGGCCAAGGACAAGGGCCTGGACATGAAGATCGTCACGGGTTACTCCAACTCCTACGCGGAGGGGGAGGACATCAACGGCGTGGTCGCCCGGGCAGACTCCGGCATCACCTCCTTTGCCGACCTGGAGGGCAAGACCGCCACGGTCAACGCCATCAACACCCAGGGCGACCTGACCATCATGGAAGCCGCCTCACTGGCCGGTGCCGATCCCAGCGCCATCAACTTCTCCGAAATGCCGTTCGCGGACATGGAAGCGCAGCTCGAGCTGGGCAACACAGATGCCGTCTGGCTTCCCGAGCCGTTCCTGAGCAAGGCACTCTCCAACCCGGACAACGTCCTGGTCGGCTACTCCAACCAGGAAGCCGTTCCCGGAATGCCCACCATGGTGTCCTTCACCTCCGGCAAGTATGCGTCTGAAAACCCGGAAACCGTGGCCAAGTTCAAGGACGCCATGGAGGAACTCCTGGTCCAGGCGGAGGAGAACATCGACGACGTCAAGGCAACCCTGCCCGACTTCATGACCATGCCTCCCGAAGTTGCCGCGAACCTCAAGATGGAGCAGTACGAGGCCGAACTTCGCACTGAAGAGCTCACCGACATGGGCGAACTGATGCTCAAGTACAAGTTCGTCGAAAAGGCCCCTGACCTGGGCTCCATGACGGTCGAATAGAGCCGTGCCGGGGCCTGCTTCCTCCGGCTGGCCCCGGCACTACCTCCGGCAACTCACCCACCGATGAAGGATTTCGAGCAATGCAGAACCAGGGCCTGGGCTCATGGATCCACCGCCAGCGGGTTAAGTCTGGATCCAAGACTGCACTGATTTTCCGGGACAGCAGCATTTCCTACGCCGAGTTGGACGCCCGGATCAACCGGCTGGCTTCCGTGCTCCGAGCCAACGGCGTGGAACACGGATCCAGGGTCGCTTTCCTGGGCGACAACCACCCGGCGTTCTTGGAGACCTTCTTCGCTGCCGGATCTCTTGGGGCAGTGTTTGTTCCGCTTAATACCAGGCTGGCCCCACCGGAGATCCAGTACGCGCTGCAGGACTCCGGGAGCATCATCCTGGTGAATACCCTGGCCCTGGACGAACTTGCGGTCCGCGGCGCCCGGGAGACCGGCGTCGAACTCCGCCTGCTCGTGGATGACGGCAGCGGTGCGGCCTCCGCGGAGGCCGGCAGCCTGCCGGTCCAGGCGTACGAGGACTGCTTCTCCACTGATGCCCCGTTTGCTGACGCTGAAGTCTCGCTTGAGGACGGCGCCATCATCCTCTACACCTCAGGGACAACTGGACGACCCAAGGGTGCGCTGCTGACACACGCCAATCTCGCCTGGAACTGCTTCAACGTGCTGGTGGATTACGACGTCGCCGGGGACGACGTGGCGCTCATGATCTCGCCGCTCTTCCATGTTGCCTCGCTGGACATGGGGGTTCTTCCCAACCTGCTCAAGGGTGCAACCGTCATTCTGGAAACCCGGTTTGAACCGGGCCGGACGCTGGAGCTGATCGAAAAGTACCGCGCCACCTTTATCAGCGGTGTGCCCACCACCTACCAGTTGCTGTGTGAACATCCGGACTGGCCCAAGCGCGACATCAGCTCGCTGCGCAAACTGACCTGCGGCGGTTCCGCCGTTCCGCTGCGGGTGATCGACGCCTACGAAGAACGGGGTCTCGGATTCTCCAACGGCTACGGCATGACCGAAACGGCTCCCGGAGCGACTGCCCTGCCGCCGTCGCGCTCCCGGGAGAAGGCCGGCTCCGCCGGAATCCCGCACTTTTTCACGTCGGTTCGGGTCACGCGTCCTGATGGCGCGGTTGCCGCTGCGGGAGAGGTCGGCGAGGTCCAGATCAGCGGGCCGAACGTCATCAAGTCCTATTGGAACCGGCCTGAGGCCACGGAGGAATCCTTCACCGACGGGTCCTGGTTCCGTTCCGGCGATATGGGCTATTTCGACGGCGACGGCTTCCTCTTCATCTCCGACCGGCTCAAGGACATGATCATTTCCGGCGGGGAGAACATTTATCCGGCCGAGGTGGAGCAGATCATCAGCGAACTCGAGGCTGTCAGCGGTGTGGCTGTGATTGGGATACCCGACGAGAAGTGGGGCGAAGTGCCAAAGGCCATCATCACCCTGCGTGACGGGTACGCCCTTGACCCTGCTGAGGTTCCGGCGCACCTGGACGGACGAGTGGCCAGGTACAAGATCCCCAAGACGGTTGAAATCGTGCCGGATTTCCCGCGGACGGCCAGCGGAAAGATCCGGAAGGCCGACCTGCGGCGGGAGCATGCCGGCTAGCTGATCCGGCTGATCCGGCGGCTGGTTAAGGGCGGCTCATTCAACGGCTCATTCGACGGCGATGAACGGGACCGTCCTGCCCGTTCGCGCCAGCACCCGTTGTTCCAGGTCCGCTCCGTCGGGAACGTCCACCGGCCGGTCAAAGAGGCCGGGCGCGTAGGCAAGGTCGCCGAACCCGTCCATGGCTGCCCCGATGTCATTGAGGTCCTTTTCGGTCAGCAGCGCATCCAGTCCCTGGGACACGGCAAGGTCCCACCGGTGCACCAGAAGATCGCCGCCGTAAAACCCCGCAAGGGTTTCCCCGATGGTGCTGGGGCCGAAGTAGCCCGCGAAACTCCGGCGGGCGACGTCGGGATCTGCCAGCAGGCCGGCCACCGTTTTCTCGTGTTTGGTCCATTGCCGGACCGGCCCGGTGTCCGCTGCGGCATCGCCTCCCAGGAGATTATGCTGCTCCAGGAACTCCCGCTCCGTCGACACTATGTGTGCCACGATGTCCCGTGCCCGCCACTGGGCGCAGGGTGTCGGCGCGTCCCAGTCAGCGGCTGCCATCACGACGGCGGTAAATGGGTCTGCCCGTTCACGCCACATTCGCAGTGCTTCCGTCATATTCTTCTCCTTGTCATTTCCGCCAGGTTTGGGTTATCTGAGGCTAGGGCCGCGCCCCGCTGCCTGTCTTGTACGAATCCGTCAGTGTGGAGGGCAGGTGAAGCCGTGGACGAAATCAGCAGGGGACACCTCAATGACCCGGAGGACGGTTCCGTTACGATCTACCGCCGTGACCCCTCCGCTTCCCTCCGGAACTGGCTTCAGGTTTTCTGGATTCCCGTGTGGTCGGTTCCTGAGTCCGGGTTTCGTGAGCAGCGGGTCCTCACCCACCCGGTGTGTTTGCTGAGCATTACGGATTCGTACGCACGTCTGGTCGGACCGGCCAGCGTTGCGGCACGGCAGGTGCTCCGCGGCGACGGCTGGGCGTTTGGGGTGATGTTCCGTCCCGGCGTTGGACGGCGCTTGCTGGGCCGCGATGTTTCGGCGATAACCGACGGACACGCGGATCTCTCGGAGATAGCGCTCCTTCACGGCCTTGCGGAGGAGATACGGAATCTCATGCAGGCCGACCCCCGAAGTGCGGATGCACATCGAGCGGCACAGGACGTCGTGGAAGGGCGGGTTGCGTCACTTGGCCACCCGGATGACGGTGCAGTCCTCGCCGGCAGGGTGGTCTCCATGGTGGAGGATCCGCTGATTGCTTCCGTTGCCGATCTTTGTGAAGCGCTTGATTTGCCGGAGCGAAAACTCCAGCGGCTGTGTTCCGGCTTCCTCGGTGTGAGTCCACGCTGGCTGATCCGGCAGCGGCGGCTGCAGGAAGCAGGGGAGCAGCTCAGGAACGGAGGGTCCCTTGCAGATCTTTCCACGCGGCTCGGGTACACCGATCAGTCCCACTTCTCCCGGGATTTCCGAGCGGCTACCGGATGGCCCCCTGGCCTGTTTGCGCGCATGGCGAAGGGAGTGCCTGGGGAGGTACGGTGACGCGCGGGCCCGTCGCTGCCCCGTGATGACTGCCGCCGTTGCCGTTGCCGTTGCCGCCGGCGCCGGGCGCCGGCAGGCACCGCTTCCCGGGTACGCTGCTTAGTCAGGGGCCAGGTCAGCGGCCGGCGCATCGGCCGCCCGCCGATGCGCCGGCCGATACGCCGTTGGGGAGGAACGCCAACATGACAACGAGCCTGCTGCTGCTTGCAGACACCCACCTGCCGTTGCGGGCCAAAGCCCTGCCGGACGAGGTCTGGGCCGCGGTTGAAGCTGCAGACCTGGTGGTACATGCCGGCGACTGGGTGAACGAGGATCTGCTGGACGAGCTCGAGGACCGGTCCCGCGCGCTGCTGGCCTGCTGGGGAAACAATGACGGGCCGGGCCTGCGTGCCAGGCTCCCCGAAGTCGCCCGCGCCGTCGTCGAGGACGTGAGAATCGCCGTCGTACATGAGACAGGCGCCGCCCGCGGGCGTGAAGCGCGCATGGCTGAGGCCTATCCCGGGACAGACCTGCTGGTCTTCGGGCACAGCCACATTCCGTGGGATACCGCCGCGCCGGGCGGCCTGCGGCTGCTGAATCCAGGTTCACCCACAGACCGGCGCAGGCAGCCGTTCTGCACGTACATGGTCGTTACCGTGGATGGCCGGACGGTCGAGGCTGACCTGCGGCGGTTGCCGCTGCGCGGGTTGCGGGTGCAGGCCGGGCCGGTTCCCTGAGGATTATCCACAACGTCGCCACGTGGCGGTTCGTGCCAGATGTTTTCCACAAAGGGGCCTGCGGAAGGACGTTCCCTTTAGCAGGGCTGGCACTTTTGGGCCTATGGAAAAAAGGGGTGCTTCAGAAGGAGTTCGGACAGATGCCGCTTCGGCCATGTCCGGGCGAGGTCTGCTCAACGACTTCACTCTGGCGGAAGGAATCTCCAGACGCTTCAGCGGGTCCTTGACCGTTTCGGATGTTGACGCCCTTGATGCTGCCGAAGCCGTCGAAATGCTGGAGGCGGTTGCGTCGCTGACTGCCTGGGCCCAGGCGCTGCAAGCCAGGGTGGTGCACCGCATGGAGGAACTCATCAACCGTGAGGTTGAGGAGATGCTGCAGAAGCCTGATCCGGTGATGGCCATGTCGCTGACTGCAGCCGAGGCTGGTTCCGTGCTGCGGTTGCCGCATATGACGGCGATGCATTTGGTCAGCGATTCGGAAGCACTGTGCGACCGGTATCCGGAGACACTGGCGAGCCTTTCCCACGGCAGTATCAGCTACCGGCACGCGCAGGCAGTTATCGACCAGGCTGACAGTGTCCCGGAGGAGGAACGGCGGGGGTTCCAGTCCGAGCTGCTGGCTTTGGCGGAGGGACAGACCTGCGCCCACCTGATGCGTGCGGCTCGGCGGCTCAGGGAACGGCGCTGGCCGGAGACCATGATTGAGCGTCACCGTGCCGCCTTGGAGAAACGCAGAGTGGGCTTTGACCCTCTTCCCGACGGTATGGGCCAGTTCACTGCTTTTGTGGCAGCGGAGACAGGACAGGCAATCCTCTCGAAGCTGACGGCGGCTGCTCGGGGGCAGCAACAGGCAGGGGACACGCGAACCGTGGACCAACTGCGCGCAGACATCTTCAGCTCCCTAATGCTTGGAGCAGGTCCCGACGATCCGGCCGTGCCGCAGGTTGCGGGCAACGGGGACACGGTTCATGAAGTCCCCGGAATCGCCGCCGAAATCATGGTGCTGATCCCCGCGGACACGCTCTTTGGCGGCGACGACAAAGTTGCCGAACTAAACGGCTACGGCCCGATCAGCTCAGAGGCTGCCCGGAGATTGGCAAGACAAGCGCTCCACTGGACAGGGCTGGTCCAGGATCCGGCTACCGGGGAGATCCTGGCAGTGGGCCGGCGTCGCCGGGTTCCCGCCGGACTCAAACGCTGGCTGCAGGCGCGGGATGGCACATGCCGCTTTCCGGGATGTTCGGTCAGTACGCCGCGGACCGAAATCGACCACACGATCCCGTGGTCCCATGGCGGTCCGACCGAGCACGGAAATCTGGCCAACCTGTGCCCGAAGCACCACAGATACAAGACACTGGGATTCTGGTCGGCCGACCAGCCGGTTCCCGGGGTCTTGAAGTGGAGATCGACTCTTGGTCGCACCTACCAGGTCAAACCTGTACTGGACTATGGGCGGCCGACCTATCCTGCGGCCGGGGAAGGGCCGGAAACCCGGGCAGGATAGGTGGCTCGGATTACGTTTCGGTGAACTGACGTCGCTCAGTCACGTCGCAGCAGACGACCTGTTGGCGGTACCTCAGTGTCACGGTTTGGTGCGGGGCTGATCTCTACACCCCTCAGGAACGTCTGCTGAACAATGCCTGACAGTTCCTTGCCGGCGTAGGGAGTGATGGGATTTTTGTGGTGCAGTCTGGTTGCGTCGACGACGAAGGTCCTTTCTGGAGCAAACACGGCGAAGTCGGCGTCAGCACCCACCTCAATCCGGCCCTTTCGTCCCAGCCGTGCCAGTTCAGCCGGTCGGTGGCTCATCCACTCCAGGACCTTTTCCAACTCAATGTCTCTACGCTGTGCCTCCGTCCAGATCAGGGACAGTCCCAGTTGAAGCGAAGAGACCCCTCCCCAGGCCACACCGAAATTGCCGGCTTCCAGGTCCTTCAGGTCCAGGGTGCTGGGGGAGTGGTCTGAGACGATGAGATCGATGGTCCCGTCAAGCAGCCCTTGCCACAGCTGCTCCCGGTTGGCGTCCTCCCGAATCGGAGGGCAGCACTTGAACGCTGTCGCTCCGTCGGGGATGTCCTCCGCCAGCAGTGTCAGGTAATGCGGGCAGGTCTCCACGGTCAGCCGGACTCCGTCGCGCTTGGCCTCCGCGATCATAGGCAGGGCTTCGGCAGAGGACAGGTGCAGAATGTGCGCACGTCCCCGTGTCCGCCGCGCCGCTTCAATGACCTGTGCGATCGCATTGTTCTCCGCAGACGGCGGCCGGGAAGCCAGGAACCCTGCATAGTCCCTTCCAGACGGTTCCGGTGCGGCCTCAATCACGGCCGGGTCTTCCGCGTGCACGATTAGCAGCGAGTCAAAAGACGCCAGCTCCGCAAGGTCCTTCTCCATCTCCGCCGGCTCCAGGTGAGGGAACTCATCCACCCCCGAATGAACCAGGAAGCATTTGAATCCGAAGACGCCGGCATCATGCAGCGGACGCAGGTCAGCAGTGTTGCCCGGAACGGCACCACCCCAAAACCCCACATCCACAAAAGCCTGGCCAGCCGCCGCTTCCTGCTTGGCGTGGAGAGCTTCCACCGACACGGTGGGAGGAATCGAATTCAGCGGCATATCGATGATCGTCGTGACGCCGCCGGCAGCAGCAGCCCGAGTGGCCGACGCGAACCCCTCCCATTCCGTCCGGCCGGGTTCATTCACATGCACATGCGTGTCCACCAAGCCGGGCAGCAGAACCTCGTCATCAGCGAGCTCAATCTCCCGCGCTCCGCTCAGCCCCGTCCCCAGGGGCACGACGGCGGACACGGTGCCCCCGCGGACGCCGATCTCCCAGGCACCAGTCCCGGCAGCGGCGTAAATCTTCCGGCCGCGCACGACCAGATCGAAATCAGCGTGGGTCATACGTCGCACTCCTTAGTTTCTGCACCCGGCAGTTGCAGCCAGCCAAAGGCATCAGCCGCCAGACTCTGGTATTCCAAGCTAACCAACCCCGTGTAACCCGCGGCCACAGACTCGGCAACCCACTGGGCCAGCGGAAGGTTCCCGCTTCCCGGCACTCCTCGTCCCGGGGCGTCAGCGATCTGGATGTGGCCAAACTCCGCAGCATGCGACGCAATCAGCGCCGGCACATTCACCCCATTCACCGCCAGGTGGTAGAAATCGGCCAGCAGGGCAATGTTCGGCATCCCGCCATTCCGCACACGGTCGATGACAGCAAAACAGTCCGACGCCGTCAGCAGCGGGTACCCCGGAGCACCGCTAAGCGGTTCCAGGAGGACCGTGCCGCCCAAGTGAGCGACGGCGTCGGCAGCGATCATCAGGTTCTCCACCGCCGTCTCGTCCTGCTCGGCCAGCGGAACGCCGTCCTCGCGAAGCCCGTAGAGCGCGTTGAAGCCCCGGCATCCGGTCAGCCTCGCGATCCCGACGGCCGTTTCCAGGCTGGCCCGGAACTCCTGGCTGCGGGACGGCGACGACAGTACACCCCGCTCACCGGCAGGCATGTTCCCGGCAAAGAAGTTCAATCCGGTCAACCGGACCCCGGCCTCATTCAGCGAGCGCAGGAACGCATCGACCTCAAGATCGTCCGGAACAGCCGAATCGAACGGCCACCAGAATTCGACCGCCTCGAACCCGGCGGCAGCTGCTGCGGCCGTACGCTCCAGCAGAGGCAGATCCGTCAGCATGATCGAACAATTCACGGTCCAGCATGTACCAGGTACAGCAGCCAGGGGACTATCGCTCATGGGCGTGCTCAGAGCATGATCTGACGGTTTACGTCCTTGTACAGCAGATATCTGAAATTCGACGGGCCCCCGGCGTAACAGGCCTGCGGACAGAACGCCCGCAGGGACATGTAATCGCCCTCCTGGACCTCCACCCAGTCCTCGTTCAGCCGGTACACGGCCTTGCCCTCCAGGACGTAGAGGCCGTGTTCCATGACGTGGGTTTCGGCAAACGGGATCGAGGCGCCGGGTTCGAACGTCACGACGTTGACGTGCATGTCGTAGGCAAGGTCGTCCACCGGAAGCATCCGCGTGGTGCGCCACTTGTTATCCGTGCCGGGCATCCCCGCCGGTTCAAGGTCGCTTTCGTGCCCGACGACGACCTTGGGCAGGTGCCCCGCCAGAGGTTCGTAGGCTTTCCGGATCCACTGGAACCGCGCCGGTTCGGTGCCTTCGTTGGCAACAGTCCAGATTATCTTCGGCGGAAGGTAGGCGAAGCCGCCGGGCGTCAATTCGTGCCGCTCGCCGTCGATCGTCACGGTGAGCGGACCGCCGTCGAGCACGAACACAAACGACTCCACGGTTTCCTGCGGTTCGGGTTTGCGTGAACCTCCGCCCGGCGCGACCTCCATCAGGTACTGCGCGAATGTGGTGGCACCTCCGGCAACCGGCCGGTTCAAAGTCCAGGCGCGGGTACCGTCCCAGTCCGGAAGGACGCTCGTGACGATGTCCCGGAGCACGCCGCGCGGGATCACCGTGTAGGCCTCTGTGACGACGGCGCGGTCCGAAAGCAGTGCGGTTTGTGCCGGAAGTCCGGCCTCGGGTGCGTAGTAGGTGTTCACTCAGGATCCGGTTCTCTTGGGGGCGTTCGGGTGGGCAAGGGCAGCCAGGTCTTCCGTGGAAACCCCGGCTGCATCGGCGACTTCTGCTGCGGTCACGGCACCGCAGGCCAGGCCACGGTGGATGTAGCGGGCCAGCGCCCGGGCTGTGGCAGGTTCGTCCAGGATTGTGCTCTCGAGCCGGTGGACGTAGTTCCGCAGCCGGAAAGCAGCTGCCGCGAATCCGCTGCGGTAGAAATCGTAGGTGGCAAGGAACCGGGTAGGCAGCTGCGCTGCGTGGAGGTCCCAGCCCTGGTAGTAACCGGCAGCCAGCGACCGGGCGACCAGCCGGGCATGCAGGGCCCAGGCCCGGTCAACGTTTTCCGGGTCGCCGATGGGAAGGATGTTGGTTGAGCCATCAGAGAGCCGGACACCGGTACCTGCAGCCGCCACCTGCATGACAGCCTTCGCGTAATCCGCAGCCGGGTGTTCCATGGACTGATGCGCTGCGGCTATGCCGAGCGAGGCGCTGTAGTCATACGTGCCGTAATGCAGCCCGCTGACCCGACCGCCGGCAGCATGCAGCACGGCAGCAACCGGAACCGTGCCGTCGGCCCCGAGGATCAGCTGCGGCGTCTCCATCTGCACTTCAAAGCGCAGCCGTCCGGAGGGAAGGCCATGCGCGTCCTCAAGCCGCTCGCAGGCGTAGGCCATGGCCTGCACCTGCGCCACCGTGCTCACCTTGGGAAGCGTGAGCACCAGGCCGTCAGGCAGGGTCCGGTTCGCCGTCGAGTCCAGCAAGGACCCGAGAAACAGGTCCAGGGTCCGCAGGCCGCGGTCCCGGGTCGCAGCCTCGAAGCACTTGAAGCGGATGCCGATGAAGGGAGGAGCGGTCCCGGCAGCGACAGCACATGCCACGTTGGTTCCGGCCGCCACGGCGTGGGCGTCTTCCTCGTCGTCGGGACGTGAGCCGTAGCCGTCTTCGAAGTCCAGGCGCAGGTCTTCGATGGGTTCCGAGGCCAGCTTCGCCTCCACAAGGCCCGCAAGGACACCGGGGTTCTCCAGATCAAGCCAGGACGCCAGGCGTTCGAGGCCGCCCTGCGCATCCGCTGCCGCCAGGGCCTGCTGTCCCCATTCGGATGCCAGGGCCGGCGTGAACTTATCCGCCGGAACATACACGGTATGCACCGGTTGGCGGGAGCCGTCATCGCCGGGATAGCCAGCGGCCAGCAGTTCATCTGTGGCGCGAAGCGACTCTCCGATTCGTGCGTAATCCTCCGCACTCAGGGCGAGTTTCGCGGTATCGGGCGGGTTCATCGATTTCCTTCTGAAAGGGCCTCAGACTCCACAGCGGAGGCCACGGACGGAGCAACCATCGGGTCGAACACGCTGGGCACGATGTACGCAGCAGAGAGTTCCTCCGGAGAAACACGCTCCGCAATCGCACGCGCAGCCGCTACCAGCATGGGCGTGGTGATCTCGGAGGCGCCGGCGTCGAGCAGCCCGCGGAACAAGCCCGGGAACACCAGGACATTGTTGATCTGGTTCGGAAAGTCGCTTCGCCCGGTGGCAACGACGGCGGCATGGCGTGCAGCGGCGGCCGGATCCACTTCCGGATCGGGGTTGGCCAACGCAAAAACGACGGCGTCCGGAGCCATCGAGGCGATATCAGCCTCGCTGAGGATATTGGGTGCACTGACCCCGATAAAGACATCAGCACCGGCAAGGGCTTCGGACAGGCTCCCGGCAAACTGGTCATGGTTCGTGTTGGCCGCGAGCCAGGCACGGGTGGGATCGGGCTGCTCATCAGCAGAGCGGAGGACCCCTTCCCGGCCGAAGGCGATAATCCGTGCGGCACCGTCGGCCAGGAGCAGGCGGATGATCGCCGATCCCGCCGCGCCCACTCCGGAAACCACGATCCGCACTTCATCCAGCGGCTTATCCACTACGCGCAGGGCATTCGTCAGGGCCGCCAGCACCACAACCGCGGTACCGTGCTGATCATCGTGGAACACAGGAATATCCAGGTCTTCGCGCAGCCTGCGTTCGATCTCGAAGCAGCGCGGCGCAGCGATGTCCTCCAGGTTGATGCCCCCATAGGTCGGAGCGATGGCCTGGACGGTCCGGATGATCTCCTCCGTGTCCTGCGTGTCCAGGCAGACCGGCCAGGCATCCACCCCGCCGAACTGCTTGAACAGCGCCGCCTTGCCCTCCATGACCGGCAGGGCAGCAGCCGGACCAATGTTGCCCAGCCCCAGCACCGCGGAACCGTCCGTGACCACGGCAACCGTGTTGCCCTTGATGGTCAGCCGGCGGGCCTCGGCTGGATCGGCGGCAATGGCATTGCACACGCGGGCGACGCCGGGAGTGTAGGCACGGGCGAGATCGTCACGGTTATCCAGCGGTACGGTAGGCGCGACGGCGATCTTGCCGCCAAGGTGCATCGCGAAGGTGCCGTCGGTGACGCTCTCGACCGTGACGCCGCTTAGGGCTTCGAGCTGCTCGCTCACAAGTGCGGCGTGGGCGTCATCAATGGTGTTGCAGGTAAGGTCGATGTGCAGGACGCGGTTGCTTGATTCCACGACGTCCAGTCCGGTCAGGGCGGCTCCGGCGTGGCCGACCGCCGCGGCCAGGTCACTGGCGGCACTGAAATCCGAGGGCACGTGGACGCGGAAGGTCATCGAATTGCCTGGGCCGGGAACTGCCATTTTCTCTACCTCCCAGCCGAACGATTTCCGTATTATGGATAATATTGTTTGCCATATGGAATGACAAGAGATTTGTTCGGATTGTGATCCAGGGGAAGAAATAGCTGGTCTTCCCTCCCAACCGCGGTTACGGTGGGGAATCCGAAACTGCTTTTCCGCATGACGATAACAAAACCACTTCTGAGTTCGAACCGCCCCGGAAGGATCCAACGAGATGGCCGAGCGAAGCGCCGGAGGCGGTGTGCAGTCCGTCGAGCGCGTGTTCGAACTGCTGGAATTGATCACTGACGCCGGAGGATCCGCGACGCTGAGCGAGCTGGCTGCAACGGCAGGCCTTCCGCTCCCGACGATTCACCGCCTGCTGCGCACCTTGGTAAAGCTGGGCTACGCCCGGCAGCTGCCGACCCGGCGCTATGTCCTTGGCCCCCGGCTCATCAGGCTCGGCGAGGGCGCCGGAAAGCAGCTCGGAGCGCTGGCGACACCTGTGTTGCGGAAATTGGCGGACGAAGTCGGGGAAACAGCCAACATGGCAGTACTCGACTCGGACCAGGTGCTCTACATCGCCCAGGCTCCGTCCCGGCACTCCATGCGGACCTTCACGGAAGTGGGACGCCGCGCCCACAGCCATGCGACCGGCGTCGGGAAGGCCATCCTGGCGCAGCTCACCGATGAGCAGGTGCGCGGCATCGTGGCCCGGACCGGCCTGCCCGCAGCCACGCCGGCCAGCATTCCCAGCATCGAAGGCCTGCTCGCCGACCTGGCCATCATCCGTGAACTCGGCTACGCCATTGATGAGCAGGAACAGGAACTCGGAGTCCGCTGCTTCGCTGCTGCGGTTCCGGATGCCCCTACACCGACTGCCATCTCCGTCTCCGGCCCGGTCTCCCGTGTTGATGAGGCCTTCGGTGAACGGGCTGTTCCGCTGCTCCAGGCTGCTGCACGGGAGATCTCCGGGGATCTGGCGCTGCAGCACGCCTGAGCCTGCAGCACGCTTAAACCAGGCACGCTGAAACAAGTAAGGGCCGGAACCGCGCACGGTTTCCGGCCCTTACTTAGCTGGTCAGCGGTTAGGCGTCGCCGCCCGCATTGCCGCTGGTCCCTGCGTTGACGTTCAGCAGGTCGTACTTCTCCAGCGCCATACGCGGTGCGTCAGCATCCACCTCGCCGCGCTTGGCGAGCAGCTGCAGGGTGCGGACCACCATGGAGTGGCTGTCGATCTTGAAGTAACGGCGTGCTGCGGCCCGGGTGTCCGCGAAACCGAAGTCATCCGCACCCAGGGTGGCGAAGTCGTTCGGCAGGAACTGGCGGATCTGGTCCGGAACAGCCTTCATGTAGTCCGTGGACGCCACGATCGGGCCTTCGGCACCGGCAAGCTGCTGCGTCACGAACGGCACGCGGGGCTCGGAGCCGGGGTTCAGGAAGGCTTCTTCCTCGGCAGCCAAACCGTCACGGCGCAGCTCGTTCCAGGACGTCACCGACCAGACATCAGCCGAAACTCCCCAGTCGTCAGCGAGCAGCTTCTGGGCTTCGAGGGCCCACGGAACCGCGACGCCGGAAGCCAGCAGCTGGGCCTTCGGCCCTTGGGCGTCCGACGCCGAGACACGGTAAATGCCCTTGAGGACACCTTCCACGTCGAGGTTCTCCGGAGCCTTGGGCTGCAGGATCGGCTCGTTGTAAACCATGATGTTGTAGATCAGGTTCCGGTCCTCGGAGCCTTCGCCGTACATCTCCTCGAGGCCGCGGCGCATGATGTGCCCGATCTCGTAGCCGTAGGCCGGATCGTAAGTCTTCACCGCGGGGTTGGTCGAGGCCAGGATCGGCGAGTGCCCGTCGGCGTGCTGCAGGCCTTCGCCCGTCAGGGTGGTGCGGCCGGCAGTCGCGGAGATTAGGAAGCCGCGGGCCATCTGGTCAGCAGCTGCCCAGATGTAGTCGGCGGTGCGCTGGAAACCGAACATCGAGTAGAACACGTAGACCGGGATCAGCGGTTCGCCGTGGGTGGCGTAGGCCGAACCGGCAGCGGTGAACGCAGCGATGGAACCGGCCTCGTTGATGCCGACGTGCACAATCTGGCCCTGCGGGGACTCCTTGTAGGCCAGGACGAGGTCCCGGTCCACGGACAGATAGTTCTGGCCCTTGGGGTTGTAGATCTTCGCCGTCGGGAAGAACGAGTCCATGCCGAAGGTGCGGGCCTCGTCCGGGATGATCGGCACAATCCGCTTGCCGAACTCCTTGTCCCGCATGAGGTCCTTGAGCAGGCGGACGAACGCCATGGTGGTGGCGGCCATCTGCTTGCCCGAACCGCGGTTGGCGACTTCGTAGGCGGACTCGTCCGGCAGCTTCACCGGTGCGTGCTTCTCGCGGCGTTCCGGGACGTTGCCGCCGAGTTCCCTGCGGCGTTCCAGCAGGTACTTGATCTCCGGTGCGTCGGCACCCGGGTGGTAGTACGGCGGCTGGTAGGGGTCGGCTTCAAGCTGCTCATCGCTGATCGGAATCCGAAGGTGGTCGCGGAAGGCCTTGAGGTCCTCCAGCGTCAGCTTCTTCATCTGATGGGTCGCGTTGCGGCCCTCGAAGTGCGTGCCCAGGCCGTAGCCCTTGACGGTGTGCGCCAGGATGACGGTCGGCTTGCCCTTGAACTCAGTGGCGGCCTTGTAGGCGGCGTAGACCTTGCGGTAGTCGTGGCCGCCGCGCTTCAGGTTCCAGATGTCCTGGTCCGAGAGATCGGCAACCATGTCCTTGGTCTGCGGGGTCTTGCCGAAGAAGTGCTCGCGGACGAATCCGCCGGACTCGGCCTTGTAGGTCTGGTAATCGCCGTCGAGCGTGGAGTTCATGATGTCCACGAGTGCGCCGTCGTTGTCCTTCTCGAGCAGCGAGTCCCACTCGCGGCCCCAGACAACCTTGATGACGTTCCAGCCGGCGCCGCGGAAGAAGGCTTCGAGCTCCTGCATGATCTTGCCGTTGCCGCGCACCGGACCGTCGAGGCGCTGCAGGTTGCAGTTCACCACGAAGGTCAGGTTGTCGAGCTTGTCATTGGCGGCAAGCTGCAGCAGGCCGCGCGATTCCGGCTCGTCCATTTCGCCGTCGCCAAGGAACGCCCAGACATGCTGGTCTGAGGTGTCCTTCAGGCCGCGGTTTTCCAGGTAGCGGTTGGACTGTGCCTGGTAGATCGCGTTCATGGGGCCAATGCCCATGGACACGGTCGGGAATTCCCAGAAGTCCGGCATGGAACGCGGGTGCGGGTACGAGGACAGGGCGTGTCCCTCGCGGGACTTCTCCTGGCGGAAGCCGTCGAGGTCTTCCTCGCTCAGGCGGCCTTCAAGGAAGGCGCGGGCGTACACACCGGGGGAGGCGTGGCCCTGGAAAAAGATCTGGTCGCCGCCGCCGGGGTGGTCCTTGCCGCGGAAGAAGTGGTTCATGCCCACTTCGTACAGGGTGGCAGCACCTGCGTAAGTGGAGATGTGGCCGCCGACGCCGATGCCGGGTCGCTGGGCGCGGTGCACCATGATCGCGGCATTCCAGCGCAGCCAGGCGCGGTAGCGGCGTTCGATTTCCTCGTCTCCCGGGAACTCAGGTTCCTGGTCAACGGGGATGGTGTTGACGTAGTCGGTGGTGGTCACCATGGGGACGCCGACGGAGCGGGAACCTGCCCGCTGGAGCAGGGAGCGCATGATGAACTGCGCACGCTCTGTACCCTGCGAGCGGATCAGCTCGTCGAGGGATTCAATCCATTCCGCGGTTTCTTCCGGGTCACGATCCGGCAGCTGGCTTGTCAGCCCGCTGAGGATGTCCGTTCTGTCTTCACTGACGCTCATATGCAGCCTCTCGGTTGAGGGCGGGGTCCCCTCAAGGTAATTCGGTGACTCACCGACCACTCCGTTATGCGGAATGCTCAGTTCAATCTATACGAACAGGCGATTTCATGCTTCTTCGGGTACGGCATTGTTGCTTCACCGTAAGACGTATCACAGATGCCCTTTAGGGCATATCCGGCAAGACAGCGGCAATTCCCCGACGCCCTCCAGCTAAACGGCCGGTCCAGCCAAGAGCCGGCCCACTAGCTATGCCTATAGTGGTGCGGGCAAGGATTCTTCTCCGGAAAGGCACCAGTGAGCCTTCGATACGCGCTGCTGGCACTGCTGAACGTCGAGCCAATGACTGGTTACGACCTGTACAAGCAGTTCCAGTCCTCGGTCGGGTACGTCTGGCATGCCCCGGACTCCCAGATCTACCCCGAACTTCGCCGGATGGAACGGGACGGACTGCTGGAGGGAGAAGAAGTCCGGTGGGGCTCCAAGGGGCGCAAACGGCAGTACCACGTCACGGATGCCGGACGTGATGCCTTCCGGACCTGGGTCAACAGCCAGCTGGACTACCCCCGGGAACGGGACCCCATGCACTTGAAAGCTGCCTATTTGGAATGGGCTGAACCCGATTCTGCCCGCCGGCAGCTTGAAGCCCACATTGAGCACTACGGTGCCCTTCTCCTGCAGTGGCGGCAGAAAATCCAGGAGATCGACGGCGGATCCTCGGACATGCTCAACCGCCGCCTGGCGACCGTACCCGAAGAAGACCACGGGAAGGTGTCGGCCTTCAAACGGTTCACGTATGAGGGACTGACTTCGCGGGCTGAATCCGAAGTCGCCTGGGCCGAACGTGGACTTGCCCTGCTCGATGAGCTCTATCCTCAGGGGTCTGCTTAGACATCACGCGCTGAGATCTCACACGCTGAGATCTCACACGCGACCGCACGCCTGCCGGCCGCCCACTCGCCGGCGCACGCCTGAGCCTTTCCCCCAGACAGCAGAAACTGCCCGTGAGCTCTCACGGGCAGTTTCTGCAATCTCGGTGGTCTGCGAGCGGCTACTGCTCCAGCTTCATGGCCTTGCGCAGGGTCAGGGCCCCGCCGCCCTGCATGACGGCCCGCCGGTAGATCTTCTCGCCGAACCGCAGAAGCGCATATGCAGCGGCCAGCGCGATGGCCAGCGATGCAAATGTCTGCCACAGGGGAACTTCGCCGCTGAGCATCCGCACCGGCATCGCAACGGTGGAGAGCACCGGAACAAAGGATGCGAGAACCAGCAGCTGGCCTTTGGCAAACAGGCCCGCGAACAAGGCGACGATGATCACGGTAAGCACCGGACCGGAGCTGTTGTTGAGGTCCTCGGAGCGTGAGGCCATGGAGCCGATCATGGCCCACAGGGAAGCCAGGATCAGGAAGCCGACCAGGAAGAAGACCAGGAACCAGCCCGACGCCGGAATGATCGTGCTCACCGAATCTGCCGTCCCGGTAAAGGTCAGGGCAAGCAGGGCCGCGCCGGCGTACAGCGCCAGCTGGATCATGGCCAGGACAGTGTTGCCGGCAACCTTGCCGTAGAGCAGCTGCCGGATCGGAATCGCCGTCGCAAGGATCTCCACCACCCGGTTCTGCTTTTCTTCCAGCACGGAGGTGGCGATCGCCATGCCGAACACAATCGCGGCCATATAAAAGAGGAACCCGAAAACATAGCCGGTGAACTGGGCCAGGAACTGATTCTCGGCATTGCCGTTGAGCAGCGCCGTCTCGAACTCGCTGCCTTCCAGCAGGGCTTCCGGCGTGGTCCCGGCCTGGCCGGCATTGTTGCCCAGGGTGTAGGCACGCAGGGCCTCGGCTACTCCCTGCTGGAGTCCGCCGGAAAGCTCCTCGTTGCCGGTCAGGGTCCAGGTGCCGTCATCACTGAGGATGAGCGCCGCGTCAGCCTCCCCCGAACGGACCAGCTCTTCGGCCTGCTCCGCCGAATCAGCGGAGCGTGCCTCATAGCTGGTATTCCCGCCGTCGGCCTGCCCCGCTTCGTGGGCCAGGTCCACGACGGCAGTGCCGGCGGAATCATTGACGGCAACCGTGTAATCGTCCGCCTTGGTGCTCATGTAAGCGTTGAAGACCACGACGCCGACAATCAGCACCAGCGTGACCAGGGTGGAGATCAGGTAGCTGCGGTCCTTGGCCTTGACGGTGACCTCACGGAGGGTGACGATGGCCCACGCCGGGGTAGGCCGGGAAACGGTGCTCATGCTGCGGTGACCTCACGGTAGATTTCGCTCAGGGACGGTCGGATGGGGGCGAACTCCTCCACGGAGCCGCGGGTAAGGGCAGCGGCCAGCACGCGCTGCCGCGCGTCGACGTCGTCGAACTCCAGGACGGCGGTGGGGCCGGCGACGTCGAGGACCCGCACGCCGGGTTCGTCCCGGACCCAGCCTGCATCCGGGAAAACGGTGAGGCGGTGCCGGTTGACCGCTTTGGCCCGCAGGTCGTCTCCGGTGCCGGAAGCGATGACCTTGCCCTGCTGCAGCACCACCATGTTGTCGCAGAGCCGGTCCACGAGGTCCAGCTGATGGCTGGAGAAGAGCACGGGCACGCCGGCGGAGGTGCGCTCCCGCAGCAGTTCCACCATGGAATCGACGGCGACAGGGTCCAGGCCGGAGAAGGGCTCATCCAGGATCAGGACGCTGGGCTTGTGCAGCAGGGAAGCAGCAATCTGCACACGCTGCTGGTTGCCCAGGGACAGCGATTCCAGCTTGTCCTTGGTCCTTCCGGCCAGCCCGAAGCGGTCCAGCAGGTCAATGGCACCCTTTTTGGCGTCCGCCTGGCTCATCCGGTGCAGCTGGCCAAGATAGACCAGCTGGTCCAGGATCGGCTGCTTGGGGTAGAGGCCGCGCTCCTCCGGCATGTAGCCGAAGGTGGAGCGGGCCTGAGCGGTCAGCGGCTCGCCGTCGAGCAGGACGTCGCCGGACGTCGCCTTGAGGACGCCCATGATCATGCGCATCGTGGTCGTCTTGCCGGCACCGTTGGCACCGACGAACCCCGTCATCTGGCCGGAGGGGATATCGAACGTCACCGCGTCGACGGCGGTTTTCTCACCGAACCGGCGGGTGAGACTGCGGACCTGCAGCATGGGGGACTGCTCCTTTGCCCGGCGGACCGGAAGAGTTGGGATGACTGCTTCCCATAATCCTAGGAAAGTCCCCGGTTCGCCGGATCGGCCGTGCGGGTGAAGATCAGTCCGAGGCTCCGCGGCCGGTGTCACCCGCAAGAATGAGCCCGGACTCGTACGCGAAGACCACGGCCTGGACCCTGTCCCTGACCTGGATCTTGCCCAAGAGGTTCGATACGTGGGTCTTGACGGTCGCCTCTGCGACGAACATGCGGGACGCGATTTCGGCGTTGCTCAGCCCGGTGGCCACGAGTTCCAGGACCTCGCGCTCGCGGGCAGTCAGGGATGCCAGCAGTTTCTGCTGTTCCGGATCAGGGTGCTGGACAGCGGCGGCCTGCGGCACCGGAATGCTGGAGGGTTGCTGTTCCGCATCAAGGTGGCGGGCGAACCGTTCGATGACCCGCACGGTCACTTCCGGCGCCAGCAGCGCGTGGCCCCCGGCCACAGCGTGCACGGCATCCACGAGGTCGTCAGGGTCGGCATTCTTGAGCAGGAAGCCGCTCGCCCCGGCGCGGATGGCGTCGAAGAGATAGTCATCGCGTTCGAACGTTGTCAGGATGATGACCTTGGCGCGGCCGGCGCCCACGATTTGTTCCGTCGCCCGGATGCCGTCGAGTACGGGCATCTGGACGTCCATGAGGATGATGTCCACGGGGTGGGCTGCGGCGAAGTCGACTGCTTCCTGCCCGTTGGCGACTTCGCCGACCACCTCGATTTCCTCTTCGACCGAGAGCATCATGGCGAAGCCTGCCCGTACCAGCGCCTGGTCGTCAGCGAGCAGCAAACGGATCGGTTCCATGGATATCCTTCACAGTTCTCTCGGCAGCCCGTTGCCGCCCCCCTCTAAAACTATCGGCATCAGCGGAACGGGTGTCACACATGCACCAGCCGCTCTCAGCGCAGCGGAAAACGGACGCGTACCCGCCACCCGCCGCCGTCGCGCGAACCAATGTCCGTCAGTCCGCCGTGGAGCGCTGCGCGCTCGCGGATCCCGCGCAGTCCGTAGCCTGTGCCGCTGGTGCCGTGGCGTGGACGGCCGTCGTCGACCGTTTCCACTTCCACCCAGCGCTGGGCGGCATGATCGGCGCCTGCCGGTGTGCCGCCGGTGCGCAGGACCACGACGGCGCCCCCGGCCGTCGAATGGCGCCGCACGTTCGCCAGGGACTCCTGGATGGTGCGGTAAATCGAGAGGGCAAGCGGGGCGGAGAGATTGCCCAGCGCACCGGGTTCGTGCTCGGCCCGTTGGAACTTCACGTCCAGGCCGTTGCTGCGGTAGTCCGCAATCAGGCCCGGAAGCTCGTCCAATCCGGGCTCCGGCCGGCGGTGGGCGGCTCCGTCCGGGCCGTCCGGCTCCGCGTCGGAAGAGCGCAGGACACCGAGCAGGGACCGCATCTCCGCCACGGCATCGCGGCTGGAGGACTCGATCGTCTGCAGCGCACCGGCGGCGGCGTCGGGCTTCTTCTCCAATACCCGGCGGGCTGCTCCGGCCTGGATGCCGATCACGGAGATGTGGTGCGCGACGACGTCGTGCAGTTCCCGTGCGATGCGCAGACGTTCTTCGATGACGGCTTTGCGGGCTAGATCCGCTGCCTGGGCTTCGAGCTGGACGGCCTGTTCGGCCAGCTGTTCGCGCTGGTGGGCGCTGCGCCAGGAGTTCCAGCCGAACATGATTGCTCCGCCGAAATAGGCCGCGTTGAGCATAAACGAGTAGAGCACGTAGGAAGTCAGCGGCGGGAACAGTCCCACGGGGTCATTGGACTCAATGTTGAACGTCTTCAGGATTTCGTCGTAGCTGCTGGAGAGGGTGAAGCCCAGAACGATCCACAGGAACATGGCGGCGACCACCACGGTGACCGCGAGCCAGAGGGCCCGCCGGTTCCGCGCCCACGCCACGGCACTGTAGAGGGACGCGAAGTAGGCCGCCTGGAAGCCCAGCGTCTGGCTGATCGGCGGCATGGTGATGCCGACTATGACGAATGTGGCGGAACTGAGCAGCATCACCGTAACGGGGAAGCGGCGGCGAAAAACCAAAAACACGAAAATAGACGCCTGCACCAGGTGCTGGACCCAGGGACTCGCGGAATCACCTTCGCCAAAAGCGAATCCCCGCATGAATTCGAGCATCACCGCACTGAGGAACAGTGCGATGAGCACACCGATCACGTCGCGGCGGTACCCCTCGGGGCCGGGTGCGGGGCGTTCCCAGTCGTCTTCCGAGTTCCAGGGGAGACTGAGCCGGAAACTGCGCAGTCTGCCGGCAGGTCCCCTGAGGGTTGGCCCGGGCACCGTCGTTTCCTGCTCCTGCGAAGCCGGGCCGGCCGTGTCTGTGCCAGACGCCTGCGTTTCGATCATGGCCAACAGTCTAAATTCGGGACGGCCGCAGCGGATCCGCCTTACGGGGGAACCCGGGGGTTGGGAATTGACGGCCCATGGCAGGCTCCGTGCCTTGTGGCAAGTGTGTTTGTGTTCACGGGGTGGTTTACTTCCTCAGGGGGAGATCCCCTGAAACGCACGGCCGGACGAACCGTAAGGATGGACATGTTTGCTTCCGAAGGACAGGCGCTGCTGCCGGGGCTGGTGTCCCTTCGGCGGGACATCCACCGGGAACCCGAGGTTGGCCTCCATCTGCCGCGGACCCAGGCGAAGATCCTGGACGCCCTGGACGGCCTGGGGTTGGAGATCACCACCGGCAAGTCGCTGAGCTCAGTAACGGCAGTGCTGCGCGGCGGCGAGGACGGACCCGCTGTCCTGCTGCGCGGAGACATGGACGCCCTGCCGGTCGAAGAACTGACCGACCTCGAGTACGCCTCCACAAACGGCGCGATGCACGCCTGCGGGCATGACCTGCACGTGGCCGGCCTGGTCGGAGCAGCGAGGCTGCTTGCCGCGCAGCAGCGGGACATCTCCGGGAGCGTCGTCTTTATGTTCCAGCCGGGAGAAGAGGGCGACGGCGGTGCCGGCCTGATGATAGACGAGGGCGTCCTCGAGGCCGCAGGGGAGCGCCCCGTGGCGGCCTACGGCATCCATGTCCGTCCCGGTCCGCTCGGTGTTTTCCGCACCAAGCCCAACACCCTGATGGCAGGAGCCAACGAGCTGCGGATTACCGTCCACGGCTCCGGCGGGCACGGCTCCCAGCCGCACAACGCGCTTGATCCCGTTCCGGCCCTGGTCGAGATTGCAGCTGCCCTGCAGGTCATGGCCACCCGGAAGTTCTCTGTCTTCGATCCGATCGTCCTGACTGTGACCCAGCTGGAGGCCGGCCGCGCCATCAACGTCATCCCCGACAGCGCGAGCCTGGGCGCCAGTGTGCGCACGCTCTCGGCGGAATCGGTGGATCGGCTGATTATCGAGACCAAGGCGCTAGCCGACGGCATCGCGGCCGCCCATGGCTGCACCGCGGAGGTCAGCTTCGAGATCCTCTATCCGATGACCGAGAACGATCCCTCCCGAACGTTTGAAGCCATGCGGGAGCTGCGCGAGCTCTTCGGCGAAGAACGCGTGATCCAGTCCCGTGATCCGCTGATGGGCTCGGAGGACTTTTCCCTGGTGCTGCAGAAGATCCCCGGCACGTTCCTGTTCCTGGGGGCGACTCCGCCGGACGTTGATCCCGCCACCGCTGCCTGGAACCACTCGCCGCGGGTGCTCTTCGACGATTCGGTCCTGGCTGACCAGGCCGCGGCCCTGGCACAGCTGGCATTCAACCGGCTGACGTAGTTTTCGGGGCTTGGCCCGCACGCCTTCCCAACCCTCGTTGCTGGTGTGGCCCTCTGTGGTCACACCAGCAACAGTGCTAACGAGGGCTGGGATACAGGGCTTCGGGAGCGTAGGAGGCAACGTTCTGCTGCGCCAGCTCGATGAACCGCAGGGCTTTGGCAGACAACGTCCGTCCTGCCGGCCAGACAACGGATACCCTTTCCAGGTGGGGCTGCGGGTCCAGTGCGCGGGCCAGGACCGGCAGGCCTTCGTAGCTTGAAGGGTTCCGCGGGCGCTGGATGAACAGTGAGTAACCCAGTCCCTGTGCCACCAGCGAGCGGGCCAGTTCGAAGTGGCGGGTCCGGTGCCGGATGGTGGGGGAGAGGCCCTGGGCCGTGAAGTAGGACAGGATGTCGTCAGCACTGGGCGGCGCGTCGAGCAGGATCAGGGGTTCGTTTTCCAGATCCTTGGCCCTTACGACGTCGCAGTCAGCGAGCGGATGCCCGGCAGCAAGGATCACATGCATTGCGGTGTCATACAGCCATGCGGTTTCCACCCTGCGGTCCAGATGCATGTTGTACATGATCGCCAGTTCCAGGTCTCCGGCTTTGAGCTGCTGCAGCAGGGTCTCCTGGTCGGTGGGATGAATGCTCAGTTCCACCTCCGGGTGCAGCCGTTCGAACAGCTTCACCAGCTGCGGCAGGATCGTGGGGGCCAAGGACGGATAGCAGCCGACGGCGAGTGGACCCGCCAGTTCACGCGCACCGGCCGTCGCCTCGAGGTTGTCCGCCGACCGGAGAAGTGAAAGCGCCTGTTCAAACACGTACTGTCCGCTGGCAGTCAGCACCACTCCGTGGGATTTGTGCCGGGTGCACAGCTGCGATTTCAGGATCCGCTCCAGCTCGTCCAGGGCAGCTGCCATGGCCGACCGGGACACATGTTCCCTGGCGGCAGCAGCACTGATGCTTCCGGTGGAAGCGATGGCACAGAAGTAGCGCAGCTGGCGAAGGGTGAACTGGCTCATCGGTACCGCCTGGAAACTGGGGCCCGGTGGCCCGGCCGGGACCATTAGCTAGTCCAGGCGGCGGTTCCGGGTCTCGGGCATAGTCAGGATCACCACCGTGCTGACGGCGCAAAGGACCATGATGTAGACAACAAATATCACATGCAGGCCGATGCTCGAGAGCCACGTATTCAGGTAGGGGGCCGTGCCTCCGAAGATCGCGGCGGAGGTCGCGTAGGCAATGCCGATCAGGGTTGCCCGCAGCCGGGTAGGAACCAGTTCGGCGAACACCGCACCCAGCGGGGCGCAGTTCGCGGCCAGGAGGATGGAAGCCATAGCGACGGTTCCGAACAGTGAGAACGGGCTGGAGCCCAGGCCAAACTCCAACGGAATGGCGGCGACGATAAAGCCGATGCTGAAGACCAGCAGGACCGGACGACGTCCCCAGCGGTCCGACGCTGCGCCCATAAGCGGAATAGCCAGCAGGAACACCGCCTGCCCGCAGAGTCCTGCAACCAGTGCCGACGTCGGATCCATGCCGTGCACGGACACCGCATAACCGGGGGCAAAAATGAACCAGGTGTAGAAGGCCACTACGCCGCTGATGGTCAGTCCCACAATCTGCAGGGTGCCGCGGCGGTTGGCTGCGAGCTGCCTGAGGGTCCAGCGGATGCCGGTCTCATGATCGGTCTTGGATGCGGAGTTGGCTTCATAGACGGAGGACTCGCTCATGGTGCGGCGGATGTAGATGGCGTAGAGGCCCAGCAGCGCACCGATTGCGAAGGGTATGCGCCATCCGTAGCTGGCCATGTCCTCTTCCGAAAGCACGGCGGTGAGGACGGCACCCAGGCCGGTGGCCAGCATGGAACCGATCCCAACGCCGATCCACGGGCTGGAAGCCCAGAGACCGCGCCGCCCTTCCGGTGCGACTTCAGCGAGGTAGGTGAATGCTGAGCCGGTTTCACCGCCGTGGGAAAGGCCCTGAACCAGCCGGGCAAGCAAAAGAAGAATGGAAGCAAAGACCCCAATGGCATCGAAATTCGGTGCTACGGCAATCACGAGGCTGCCGAGGGCAGCCAGGGCAATGGCGAGCGTCAGGCTAAAGCGCCGGCCTCTTTCATCAGCGATTCGTCCAAAGAGCCAGCCGCCAATGGGCCGCATGAGGAAGCCGACGGCAAAAATGGCAAGTGTGGAGAGGAGAGCTGAAACTGGATTATCCGTTTTGAAGAACTGCGCGGCAAAGAACGGCGCGAAGATCGCATAGATGTTCCAGTCGAACCATTCAAGGGTGTTGCCGATATTGACGGCAACGAGATCGCGCCGCCGCTTGCCGGTGCTGACTCCGGATGTTCCGGTATGCGTAACCGTGGGACTCATTGCTCCTCCATTGCAGCGTGGCCTGAGCCTGCAGCCGGCAGGCATCCATGGACTAACTATCAGAGCAATAGTTGAGAAGGTCAACGGTATAAAACCGGCCTCTGATGTTGGGAAAAGAGTCATCGCGCAGCTGCGGCTGCACGCGATAGCCTCATGGACATGTCTCCCGCCGCTCCTGCTCTTTCGTATCTGGCCACTGTTTCCGTTGAAGTGGGCGAACCCGTCGAGGTTGGCCAAACTGCAGCCGGACTGCGGCGCATCATCCCCATCCTCGGAGGAAAGGTGGAAGGCCCAGCACTGCGAGGCACTGTTCTCCCCGTCGGCGCTGATTTCCAGCTCCTGCGCACCTCCACGCTCACCGAGCTGGAAGCCAAATACGCCATAGAAACGGACGACGGCGAACGTCTCTACGTGAACAACTTCGGACTGCGCTCGGGCAGCGAGGAGGATATTGCCGCCCTGCTGCGCGGTGAGGCTGTAGCCCCGGAGAGAATCTATTTCCGCTGTACCCCGAAGATTGAAGCGCCCGACTCCGGTGCCTGGGCATGGCTCTCCAGCCGGATACTGATCGGCACTGGTATCCGCCTCCCGAATGAGGTGCGGCTGGAAATCTATACGGTGGACTGATCCGGTTCTTCTGCAGTGGACCGCGGGCGGCACGGCGGCACGGCAATGGAACCCGAAGACGTATAGCGCGTTACGCCCCCACCCCCTAACGGAGTGAAACATTAGGTGTGGCCGGACCACACCAGTAACGTAAGTGGGCAATTTCGTTTCGGTGCCCTTAGTGGCACAGCTCTACAGAAAGGGGGTGTCGGCGTGTCCGCAGCAGAAACCGGAACCGAACCCTCACTCAAGAAGGTCCTGGGCCGCATCGACGTGCTGGCGCTGGGGTTCGGCGCCATGATCGGCTTCGGCTGGGTTGTCCTCACGGGAGACTGGCTCTCCAATGCAGGGACCGGCGGAGCGATCCTGGCCATGCTCACCGGCGGTGCCATCATGGCGATCGTGGGCCTGACCTACGCCGAACTGTGCGCAGCCATGCCCAAGGCAGGCGGGGAGCACAATTACATCCTGCGGGCCATGGGTCCACGCACGTCCTTCATCGGCTCGTGGGCCATCATCGGCGGTTACGTCACGATCGTGGCCTTCGAAGCGGTGGCGCTGCCGCGCACGGTGCAGTACATCTTCCCCAACCTCAGCCAGATTCCCCTCTGGACAGTTGCCGGCTTCGAGGTGCACCTGACCTGGGCGCTGGTCGGTGCAGTGGCCGCCGTCGCCATTACCTGGATCAATATCCGGGGCGTAAAGGAAGCCGGCATCGTGCAGACGTTCGTCGTGCTGTTCCTGCTGGCCATCGGGCTGGTCATGATCGCCGGATCCTTCACCGGCGGCAGCGCCGCGAACATGGATCCCTGGTTCACCGGGGGCATGAACGGTTTCTTTGCCGTGCTGGTCGTGGTGCCGTTCCTGTTCATCGGCTTCGACGTCATTCCGCAGTCCGCCGAGGAAGTAAACATCCCCGCACGGCAGATCGGCCGCCTCGTGGTCATTGCCGTCATCCTCGCGACCATTTGGTACGTGATGGTCATCCTCACGACGTCCTCCGCCATGTCCGCGGGTGACCTGGCCGGCACAGACATCGCCACAGCCGACGCCGTCGGCGCCATGTTCAACTCCGATTTGATGGCCAAGGTCCTGATCGCCGGCGGCATCGCAGGCATCCTGACGTCTTGGAACTCCCTGCTCATGGGTGCCTCGCGATTGATGTATTCGCTGGCACGCTCGGGCATGCTTCCGGCCTGGTTCGGCCGCCTGCATCCGAAGTACCACACGCCGCACAACGCCCTGCTGTTCATCGGCGGACTCAGTGTCCTGGCTCCCTTCGGCGGTGCGCAGATGCTCGGCTGGCTGGTGGACTCCGGTGCCCCGAGCATCGTCCTCGCCTACACTCTGGTTGCTGTGTCCTTCCTGATTCTGCGCAAGCGCGAACCCGAAATGGACCGGCCGCTGCGCGTCGGAGGCAAGGGCAAGGGCGGAATCGCCATCGGCATCGCGGCTGCCATTCTGGGCACCGCGCTGTTCAGCCTCTACATGCCCGGCATGCCTGCGGCCCTGGGCATCCAGCCATGGCTGCTGTTCGGTCTCTGGTGGGTCATCGGCCTGGCGATGTTCTTCCGGATCCCCGGCGGCATCAAGCCCGGCCCTGACGCAGAAGAGCACGTCCTGGCAAAGCTCCGCGAGCGGGACGCCTCCCGCCGCTAACGCCTTAATAGCCCAGGCAGCAAACGTACGACGGCGGTCGCCCACCCGGGCGGCCGCCGTCGCGTTTTCGGTTCAGCCGAGCCGTTTCAACGCATCTGCACGGTGAACAGCGTGCAGATCGGTGGCGTCACTGCGCACCTTGTACTGCGGCTCATCCTCCGAACACAGCCGCCGGCGTCCCATGAACTCGAAATCAGCGGTGTGAACCTCAGTGATTTCCCCCGTGACGGAACCCGTGCGCGAGTTCCACCGCACCCGGTCGCCAACTTTGAATTGCTCACTCATGCCCAGATTCATAGCACCGCAACGGCTCCATGTAACGGGTAGCTGGCCCTCAAGTGGACCCAGCGGCGAACTTCACGGCGAGTGCACCCTAGGCAGCTATGTTACTGACGGGTAATATAACGGCATGCACCTGATCTTTCGCACCCTGCTGCTCCTGTTGACCGCACGCCGCCGCAGGCCGCGGCTGGACATTTTCGATACTTCGTCGCTGCCCATGCGGGTCCTGCCTACCGATCTGGACTTCGCCAACCACGTCAACAATGGCATGTACCTCTCCCTCATGGACCTGGGCCGGTTCGACCTGATGATCCGCAGCGGCTTCTGGGCGGAGATGCGGCGCCAGGGCTGGGGGCCCGTGGTCAGCAACGAGACCATCAGCTTCCGCAAGTCGCTGGGGCCGTGGCAGCGGTACAGCATCGAAACGAAGATCGTCGGTTTCGACGAGCGGGCGATCTACTTCGAGCAGCGCATGGTTGCCGACGGCGAGATCTACGCCAGCGCCGTCATCGCCACCCGCATGGTCTCAAAGAAGGGGCCGGTCACGAATGAGGAAATCTTCGCTGCCGCCGGCCGGCGGCCGCCGGAAGACCTGGTGCTGCCGGAGTGGATTGCCGAATGGCGGGCCAACGTCGCCCTTCCCGGGGCACGCCGGCCGGCACCTCACGCCTGGGCTGCCTGACTAACCCTTGACTGCCCGCTGCAGCTGACCGAGCCTAGACAGACCGCAACCAGCGGTGACCGGCGTTTTCAGGTGCGGAGGTGTCCGTCGTGAGGCTGACCGTCAATTCCTTCCTGAGCATGGACGGCGTTATGCAGGGGCCCGGCGGGGCGGATGAAGACCGGTCCAACGGGTTCGACCGCGGCGGATGGCTGGTTCCGATGGCGGACGAAGGTATGGAAGAAGTCGTTACCGGCTGGTTCCGGCAGGCCGATGCGCTGCTGCTCGGACGTTCGACGTATCAGATGATGCAGCCGTACTGGGAACCGGTCGAGGACCCGACCGATGTTGTTGCCGAGGCACTGAACCACCTGCCCAAGTACCTGGTATCCAGCACGGTCACCGAGCCCAGCTGGCGCAACACCACGGTGATCTCCGGGGATGTGGTGCGGGCCGTGGCCGAGCTCAAGGACCAGGGGCATGGAGAACTGCAGGTGCACGGCAGCCATAAGCTGGCCCAGGCCCTCTATGCCGCTGGGCTCGTGGACGAATACCGGCTGCTGATCTTCCCGGTGGTGGTTGGCTCAGGTAAACGCCTGTTCGAAGACGGGTGCCTGCCGTCATCCTTCCTGGTTACCGGATCGCAGATAACCAATTCCGGCGCAGTATCGCTGTCCCTGCTGCCCCGGCCGTTTACCGTCGCGGAGATGTAGGCCGGGGTTTCAGACCCCGCGGCGGGCCAGCAGCACGTTGTCGTGCACGACTGCCTGCTGTCCTTCCGGCCCCTCCACAGTGCGCGGGATGGCCTCGGCCGTTTCAATCTCCCAGCCCAGAGCGTCAAGTCCCAGGGCCGCGGCGAGTTCGATTGCCGTCGGCAGCGCCGGATCGGGGGCCGGATGGCGGCCCCACGGCGGAAAGTCCTGGTGCCCGACGACGAGCAGGCGTCCGCGGGGTGCCACTGCGGCCACGGCGCGCTGCAGGATGGCGTCCCGGGGCAGTTCGGCGGGGGAGTGCAGGTACTGGGCGCAGACCAGATCGTAGCCGGGGCCGGATTCCGGAGTATTTAGGGCCCAGTCCGCGAGGTCGGCCTGGATCCAGGTGACCAAATCGCCGACGCCGGCGTCCCGGGCGTGGGAAGCAGCGCGTTCCAGTGCCACGGAGGAGATGTCCATACCGGTAACCTGCCAGCCCTGTCTCGCCAGCCAGACGGCATCGGCTCCTTCGCCGCAGCCGAGCTCCAAGGCCGTGCCCGGATTCAGGTTCTCGATTTCCCGGACAAACAGGGCATTGGGGTTACCGCTCCAAACCTGGTCCTTCTCGCGGTAGAAGCCGTCCCAGAATGCGTCCGGGTCCTGCGGCGGGGGTGCGTCGTCGTGGTGATGCATGACGTGAATTTTAGTCTGGTTTGTCCCCGGGTGCAGACCCCCCAGGTCCCGTGGACAAATAGAAAGGCCGGCACCGCCCCCTGGGGCTGCGGTGCCGGCCTTTCATCGTCGGTGGGGCGCTCTGTCCGCGCCGCTCTTAGTGCTGCGAGCGGCGGCTGCGGGCCGAGATCAACAGGGCCAGCGGGATCAGCAGCAGGACCACCGGGATCAGGACCGCCAGGATGGCCGGGGAGGTGAGGATTTCTCCCGGTGTCATGGCGGAGGTGCGTTCCAGCATGGTTCCGGCGCCGGCGGAGATTTCACCGTTGCCGTCGGCGAGCGTGACGGTGCCGTCGGCCAGCTTGCCGTTGCCTTCAGCCAGGTCCGCCGCGCCGGTCTTCAGCGTGGTGGTGCCGTCCTTGAGCGTCTTGGCACCGTCGTCCAGCTTGAGCATGCCTTCATTCAGCGAATCCGAACCGGAGAGCAGGCGGCCGGAGCCGTCGGCCAGCTTGGCGTTGCCCTCGGAGAGCGAGTAGGCGCCGGCTTCCAGCGTGCCGAGGCCGGTGGTGAGGGTTCCTGCACCGTTGGCGAGCTTCGCGTTGCCTTCGGAGAGGCTGTAGGCGCCGTTGCGGAGAGTTTCGATACCGGCGGCAAGTTCGCTTACGCCAGCCTTCACCTTGTTGGTACCTCCGGCGACCTGGTAAGCGCCGCCCTGGAGTTCCTTCGACCCTGCCGCGAGCTCCTGTGTTCCGGCGTGCAGTTTGGTCGCACCCGGCACGAGCCCTGGCTTGAGCGGCGTACCCTCACCCTTGTCGATGCCGATCTTGACCTGCTGGATACCGCCGTTGACCTCGGCTGCGCCAGCGGCAACCTTTTCGGCACCTGCTTCAAGTACTGGAAGCGACCCCGCCAGGGTACTCGCACCGTCAGAGAATCCGCGTGCTCCTGTGGCAAAGCCGCTCGCTCCTGCTACGAAGCCCGTAATCCCCGGCTGGAGCTTAGTGTTGCCCTCCGCGAGTGCCGCGGCAGTGGGCGAGACTGCCAGTGATGCGGCCTGCACCGCACGAACGTTTGCCAAGGCACGATCAATTGCGGCGTTCACATCCGCATCGGAGAGGGTCCCGGCTTGCCCGCTAATTGCGGTGAGTTCGTCAACGGCTCGCTTGGACGCACCAGCGGTCAGATCGAGTGCTTTGCCAACACCAGCGGCACCTGTGGCGAAACTGGTCAAACCAGGCGTCAGTTCCGCCGCACCGGCGGTCAGGCCGTCGGCACCAGCCTTGAGTTCCGTTGCACCAACAGTGAGGGGCCCAGAAGCAGCGCGGACCGCTTTGACGCCGTCGCTCACGTCCGCGGCTCCCTTAGCCAAAGCGGGAGCGCCCAGATCCTTGTCTGCGAGCTGGTCCACGCCTGCCTGAAGTTCCAGAGCGCCGTTCTTCAGGCGGAGTGCTCCAGCCTCAAGGTCCTGGGTTCCCTTTACTGCACGGTCGGTGCCGGCAGCGAGAGTCTGGGCGCCGCCGGCGAGGTAGGGAACGCCGGTCGCCGGATCGTTGAGCTGGGTCATGCCCTGGGACAGGCGCTCGGCACCCTCAGCCAGCTTGTTCGCACCCTCCGAAGCGGAGAACGCACCGTTGGTGAGCGTCGATGCGCCGGTGTAGGCATTCGTAGCACCGGTGGCGAGCTTGTTGGCACCCTCAGAAGCGGCAGCGGCGCCGTCGTTCAGGGTGGCCGCGCCCTCGTTCAGTGACGTGGCGCCGGTCTTGGCGGTGCCGATGCCCTTGGCCAGGGTGTCAGCGCCGTCGTCAAGCTTCGCGCTGCCGGCAGCAACCTTGTCGGCACCCTCCTTCGCAGCAGCAGCGCCGTCCTTCAGGTCGCCGGCACCGGCAGAGGCGCGCTCCGCTCCTTCGGACAGCTGGGCAGCACCGTTGGAGACCTGGTTCGTAAAGAGCACAAAGAAGGTCAGCAACAAGACCAGGAACAGGGCCAAGAGGCCGGTCAGAATGGTGTGCGGCCGGTTAGTGGACCGGCCGGACGTGGAACTCGTCATTGAATATCCCTTTTCTGGTTCAACTTCGGTCTTGAGACCGCTCGGACTGCGGGCAGTGCCGTGCTGGCCCCCGCCTTCTTGGTGCGCCGTCCAGGTCTGCCCTGCGTCATGTGGTGTCTTCTGCAGGGGTTACCGACGGGTAGGAATGTGATGTCGGTTACATCTAACTTACTCTTCGGTAACAACGCAAGGGTTTCGGAAAAATAGTTACCGGCCGGTAGGTTGCAGTTCCCGCACGAGTGTGATCTGACGTCAGGCGGCGTGTCGGATACTCCCGGCGGAACGGAATGCACCATGCTGGGGCGCACAGGCCGGTGCCGCCCTGGCGGCACCGGCCAGCCAATTGACGTGCTGGGTGAAACTGGGAGTGCAATATGAGCTGGCTGGACCGTGACCGCATCATCGCCCCGCCGGGGTTCAACCGATGGTTGATCCCTCCGGCAGCGCTGGCCGTTCATCTCTGCATCGGCCAGGCTTACGCCACCAGCGTGTACAAGACCGCATTGGTGGAGTACTTCGATGCCAGCCTCACGCAGATCGGCGTGATCTTCTCCGTCGCAATCGTGATGCTGGGCCTCTCGGCAGCCATCATGGGTACCTGGGTCGACCGGAACGGTCCCCGCAAAGCCATGTTCGTCTCGGCAGTCTTCTGGTCCGGCGGCTTTATGGTCGGGGCACTGGGTATCTTTACCCAGCAGCTCTGGCTCGTCTACGTGGGCTACGGATTCCTCGGCGGCATCGGGCTGGGCATCGGTTATATCTCGCCGGTCTCCACACTGATCAAGTGGTTTCCTGACCGGCCGGGCCTCGCCACAGGCATGGCAATCATGGGCTTCGGCGGCGGTGCACTGATCGCCAGCCCCGTCTCATCGGCTCTGCTGGCCTTCTACGATCCGGACTCCGGATCCCCCGGATGGGTGGCCAGCGGCGACGCCGTCGGCAAGCTTTTTCTCACGCTCGGCGTTGTCTACCTGGTCTATATGCTCTACGGGGCATGGACTATCAGGGTCCCCGCGGACGACTGGAAGCCGAAGGGTTTCGACCCGGCCACAGTGGCAAAGAAGCCGCTGGTCACCACGGCCAACGTGTCGGCGTCGAACGCCATCAAGACGAAGCAGTTCTGGCTGGTCTGGATCGTGCTGTTCTGCAATGTCACGGCGGGCATCGGCATTCTGGAACAAGCGGCGCCGATGATCCAGGATTTCTTCCGCCAGCCCGACGGCGCCTCCCTGGTCACCGCTGCGGTGGCCGGCGGCTTCGTTGGACTGCTCTCCATCGGCAACATGGGCGGCCGGTTCGTGTGGTCCTCCACCTCCGACGTCATCGGCCGCAAACGGATCTACATGGTCTACCTCGGGGTGGGCGCTGTCTGCTACGTGCTGCTGGCGCTCTTCGGATCCACGTCCACCATCCTGTACGTGCTGCTGGCCTTCGTGATCCTCTCCTTCTACGGAGGAGGATTCGCTACCGTTCCGGCCTACCTGCGGGACCTTTTCGGGACGTTCCAGGTGGGGGCCATCCACGGCCGGCTCCTTACCGCGTGGTCCGCGGCCGGAATAGCCGGACCGCTGATCGTGAATTCATTCCTCGATGCGCAGGGAACACCAGGTGAACTGACAGCCGAGGCCTATCAGCCTGCACTGCTAACCATGGTGGGACTGCTCATCATCGGCTTCATCGCCAACCTGCTGGTCAAACCAGTGGCCGACAAATACCACGAGTCCACGGGCAAGGCACGGGCCGCAGAATCGGATGCGCCCGCAGACGAGCAGCAGCCCGAGGCTGCCCCACAGGAAGGAAACCGATGAGCAAGGTTCAACTGACCATCAGCTGGCTGCTGGTAGGCATCCCGCTGGCCTACGGTGTTTTCCAGACGCTTACCAAGGCCGCAGCACTCTTCGGCTGAAGGAATGCACAGCCCGCGGCGCTCCAGCAGGCGCCGCGGGCTGTGTAATCCGGGGATCGGTGCAACGCTTGAAGGGCAAATCCATTCACCCGTGCGGGCGGGGTCTGCCTGCGCGGAGATAGGAGTACGCCATGAAGGCTCTTCAGTACCGCAGCATCGGCTCCGCCCCGGAAATCGTGGAGATCGACACTCCGGAGCCCGGACCCGGGCAGATCCGCTTGAAGGTGACCGCGGCCGGGGTGTGTCATTCGGACGAATACATCATGTCCCTGCCTGAGGACCAGTACATCTACGGGCTGCCCCTGACGCTGGGCCATGAAGGCGCCGGAACGGTGGACATGATCGGCGAGGGCGTGAAGCACATCGAAGAAGGACAGTCGATGGCCATCTACGGGCCCTGGGGCTGCGGTCTCTGCTACGAATGCTCCTCGGGCCGGGAAAACTACTGCCGGAATGCAGCCAAATACGGCATTGCCCCTCCCGGGCTCGGTGCCCCCGGAGCCATGGCCGAGTACATCATTGTGGACAGCGCCCGGCACCTGGTTCCGCTCGGCGACCTGGACCCGGTTCAGAACGTCTCCCTGACGGACGCAGGCCTGACTCCCTACCACGCGATCAAGGGATCCCTGGAAAAGCTGCCCTCGGGTTCCACCGCAGTCGTCATCGGAGTGGGCGGCCTGGGGCACGTGGCGATCCAGATCCTCCGCTCGCTCACCGCGGCGACCGTCGTCGCCCTGGACATCGACCCGGCGAAGCTGGACCTGGCGACCTCTGTGGGCGCCCAGTACGCCTTCCCGTCCGAACACGGGACGGTGGACATCATCAAGGACCTCACCCGGGGGCTGGGGGTGGACGCCGTCTTCGACTTCGTGACGAACCAGGCAACGCTGGACATGGGCCAGGCGATGGTCCGGTCGCAGGGTGACCAGGTACTGGTGGGAGTCGGCTCCGGCACGCTGAAGGTGGGCCTCACCGCGACAGCCTCGTGGGAGACCTCCATCCGTGCTCCCTACTGGGGCTCGCGGACTGAGCTGTTCGAAGTGCTGGACCTGGCCCGCGACGAAGGCCTCAACGTGCACACCGAAGTCTTCTCCCTCGAGGATGCTCCGGCGGCCTACGAGAAGCTGAAGAGCAACCAGCTTGTGGGCCGAGCGGTTGTAGTTCCGTAGGCATCGCCGGCAGGCTCAGGCCGAGCCGCCGGCGACCAGGAGCCCGCCGTCGAACGTAAGGATCTGCCCGGTGACCCAGGCGGCGTCGTCGGACGCGAGGAAGGCTGCTCCGGCCGCGACATCTTCCGGGCTGCCCAGCCGGCCCAGGGGATAGGACCGGGCAACCTTCTCCTCTCGGCCCTCATAAAGGGCCCGGGAGAAGCGGGTCCTGACGACGGCGGGTGCCAGCGCGTTCACGCGCACCGCCGGTGCGAGTTCGACGGCGAGGGAACGGGTGAGCTGCTCCAGCGCGGCCTTGCTGATCCAGTACCAGGCGATGCCCTTGGCTGGTGTTTGGGCGCTCACGGAGGACATATTGATCACCGACCCGCCTCCGTCCAGGAAACCGGCCCGGGGATGCCGGCAGGCCGCCTGCACCCAGCCCAGGGCAGCCAGGACATTCACTTCCATGATCTTCCGCGCCGCATCCAGGTCCAGGTCCAGCAGCGGACCGTAGACCGGATTAGTGCCCGCATTGTTCACGAGGACATCCAGCCGGCCGAACTCCCGGGCCACCAGGTCGAGGACCTCGCGCTGATGGATCGGATCTGCTGAGTTCCCCGCGGCAGTCAGGACCGTCCCCTCCGGGAAACCCGCAGCCGCGTCCAGGAGGGAGGCTCCTCGCGGGCGGTCAGGAGCACGCGGGCACCTTCGTCCACGAAGCGCCGGGCAATGGCAAGGCCAATACCGCGGCTTGCTCCGGTTACGACGGCGGTGCGGCCTTCCAGCCGGCGGAGGCGGCCGGACTGATGTCCGGCGGAGCTGTTCACGAAGGTCCCTCCCAACTGGCAGCCGTCTGGCTGGGGTGAGTCTGGTCCAGGGCCCGCTGGCGTGTCAAGGCATACGGTGGCCGGAAGCACCGGATCCGGACGGGTCAAAGCACCCACGTTCCATTGACGCCCAAGACAGCGTGTCATTAGGGTCGAGCACAACCTCAGCGGCGATGGCGCCACTGGACCCAGCCAGGGGAGGCCCACCATGCCGCTCTACGCCTACCGCTGTTCCCACTGCAGCGATTTCGAGCTCCACTCACCCATGCAGCAGGTTCGCGATGAAGTCCCCTGCCCGGACTGCGGCGGGGCGTCGAAGCGGCTCATCACCGCACCGTACCTTTCCAGGGCCTCGTCGAGTGCCTACAAGCTGATCGAAGGCACCGCACGCACTGCCGCTGAACCAGCAGTGGTGACTTCGCCCGGGGCATGGCCCCGCCGAAGCAGCGGGACAACCTCCAATCCGCTGCACCAAAAGCTCCCCAGGCCTGACTAGCTCCCGGACCTGTTCGGCTCCATATGTCTGACTAAGGACGCAGTATCCCCTCGAAGGAGAAATTATGCCGAAAGTCGTCTTCCCGCTGGATTCTTCGAAAAAGTTCGAGGACCAGGAAAAACCGGGCCATAACCGGTGGCACCCGGAAATCCCGCCGGTGGCGGTGGTAAAGCCCGGGGAGTCCTTCCGCGTTGACTGCCGGGAATGGTTCGACGGTGCGATCGTCAACGACGATTCCGCCGAGGACATCCTGAACGCACCGCTGCTTACCGTACACAAACTCAGCGGACCCTTCGGTGTGGAAGGAGCCAAACCCGGAGACCTGCTGGTGGTGGACATCCTGGATGTCGGGCCGATTCCGCAGGAGGACTCCGGTCCGCTGGCAGGGCAGGGCTGGGGCTACACCGGGATCTTCGCAAAAGAGAACGGCGGCGGGTTCCTCACTGATCAGTTCCCGGACGCCTACAAGGCGATCTGGGACTTCAACGGCCAGACCGCAACCTCCCGCCACGTTCCCGGCGTCTCCTTTACCGGCCTGATCCACCCGGGCCTGATGGGCACCGCGCCGTCGGCCGCCCTGCTCGCGAAGTGGAACAAGCGCGAGGGAGACCTGATCGCCACCGATCCCCAGCGGGTCCCGCCGCTCGCGCTGCCGCCTGAAGCTGAACATGCCGTACTGGGCGGTGTGCCACGGGATGACTGGGCCCGGGTGGGCGGCGAAGCTGCGCGCACCGCACCTCCGCGGGAGAACGGCGGCAACCAGGACATCAAGAACCTCTCCAAGGGATCCCGGATCTTTTATCCGGTCTTCGTGGACGGCGCCAACCTGTCCGTGGGGGACCTGCACTTCTCCCAGGGCGACGGCGAGATCACCTTCTGCGGTGCCATCGAGATGGGCGGGTTCATCGACCTGCGCGTGGACATCATCAAGGGCGGGATGGACACGTACGGCGTCCACGAGAATGCGATCTTCATGCCGGGCAACGTGGACCCGCAGTTCAGCGAGTGGATAGCGTTTTCCGGCACCTCGGTGACGCTCGACGGCGAGCAGCGGTACCTCGATTCGCACCTGTCCTACCAGCGGGCCTGCCTGCATGCGATCGACTACCTGACCAAGTTCGGCTACAGCCCGGAGCAGGCGTACCTGCTGCTCGGAGCCGCACCGATCGAGGGCCGGCTTTCCGGCGTCGTGGACATCCCGAACTCATGTTCCACGGTGTACATCCCGACGTCGATCTTTGACTTCGATGTGCGCCCGTCGGCCTCCGGGCCGTCCCAGATTGATCCCGGCATCGGAGCACCGCACGCCTCGAACCGCTGAGCAGTCAACCCGACGAACTGCCTGCCCCGGAGCCCGTCCGGGGCAGGCAGCCTGGTGCCTGGGCCCTTTCTGCCGCCCATTCCTGGGCAAGCCGGCATGCGGTGCCGTAGTGGCCAGGTTCCGGCACAAGGACGAGCCTGTTTGCATGGTCACTGTATTGGACCAGAATGTTGACCCCGCAGTCTCCGAGCTGTTTGGCCAGTGCTCCAAGCTGTCCGGGCGTGCCCTGATCCAGCTTCACCGTAACGACGGGGCTGACGGTCACCTGCCCCATCCCGGCGGATTCCAGTGCTGCCTGGGCCGTAGCCGCATCATTGACCAGGAAATGGGCGACGCCAGACCCATGGTGGGTGAACACACCGCCGCCCTCAAGGCTCACTCCAGCGCGGCCGAGCACCTCGCCGAACTCTCCCAGTGCTCCCGGTCGGTTCGGCAGGGTGAGACCGATGTCCCGCGGGCTATTCATGCTTCGGCCACCGTGGGCTGCAACCGAACCCGGCAATTTAGGGTGTTCCCGATGTAGCACCCGCGGTGTGCCTGTTCGAGGGCGGTCCGCACACTCTTGTGGTCCGTTCCTGCCGGGACCCGGATGGTAGGGCTCAGGACAACTTCCGTCATCCGAACTGGTTCGGTGCCGGTGTCCAGGACGGAAGCCGCCCTGTCCTCGTAGGAGCGGATATCGAGCCCGGTCCGACTGGCCAGCGCCAGGAAGGACAGAAGCAGACAGGAACTCGCTGCTGCGGTCAGAAGCTGTTCAGGATTGAGCAATTCCTGATCTCCCCGGAAAACAGGGTCGGCGCTGAGGCGAAGTTCCTGTGCAGCAGGCGGAGCAGCGGCAGAGTGGTCTCGGGAGTAGGAACGATAGCCTCCGGCTGTCGTTCCGTTCCATGCAATGTGGGCACTGTATGTGTGCTGTGTCATGGATGGACCGTACTGCCGCAACTGTTCGGTATACGCCGAAGAATGCCGGACGTACAGTGATGCCGTGGGCAGGGATTTCACGGCGCTGGGACACGCGCTTTCCGCGGCGGCGCGGTCAACGATACTGAATCTGCTGATGGACGGGAGCAGTCGTCCTGCCTCTGAGCTTGCTGCGGCCGCCCGCGTCAGCCCCTCAACCGCCAGCGAGCATCTCAGAATACTGGTCGACGCAGGATTGGTCTCTGCCGCTTCGAGGGGCCGCCAGCGGTTCTACCGGGTGAAGGACCCTGCAGTTGCCCAGGCCTTGGAGCATCTGGGCACTTTATGCGCCGAGACACCCGTTGTCTCCTACCGGCAGAGCACTGATGCGCGTCGGCTCGCCCAGGCCCGCCTCTGCTATGACCACCTCGCCGGGCGCCTGGGAGTCGCCCTCACGGACTCGATGACGGCAATGCTCTGGTTGTCCGCTGAGGAGGGAAGCCTCTGGGTTACGGAAACCGGCATGGATGGGCTGGCTTCCTTGGGAATCGTGCTGCTCAGCGACCAGCCGAGCAGGCGTCCGCTGTGCCGTTCCTGTCCCGACTGGACGGAAAGACGCCCCCACGTTGCCGGGCGCCTGGGTGCGCTGCTGGCCGGCCACGCCCTCACCCGCGAGTGGGTCAGGCCCGCCGCCAGGAGCCGGGGCCTCACGATTACCCCTCACGGTGCAGCGGCGTTCAAACTCCACTGGGGTGTAGACCTGCAGGGCGGTCAGGTCTGAGAATTCCACTGCGCCTTCCTCCCCGGACCCGGCGATTCGGGGCAGGGGAGGACCGCAGGAGGCTACCGGTAGTTCCGGTGCAGGTTCTCCTTCGGAGTGCCGTCCGTGGCCGTGGTCGAGATCCAGGGGCCGGTGCCCTCGGATTGGTCCAGCACGCCTTCTTCCAGCCACGTGTAGTTTCCGTCGAGGACCTTCTTGGACAGCCGGTGGTCCTCGGGATCCGAGTTGTTCCAGAGTTCGGTGAACAGGGCGTCCACCCGCACCCGGGACTGGGTGCAGAAGGTGTCTGCCAGCTCGTAGGCTGAGGCGCCTTCAGCCGGATCATTCTGCCGGATGGTCTCGGCCCTCATGCAGGACGCGGACATGGCGAACAGTTCCGCACCGATGTCCACGATCCGTCCGAGGAACGCCTGGTGGTGTTCCAGCCCGGCCTGCCAGCGTGCCATGCCGTAGAAGGTGGAGCGGGCGAGCCTCCGGGAGGCGCGCTCGGCAAAGCGCAGGTGCTTGGCCAACGGCCCGAAGTCGGCGTACGACGTCGGCACGTTGCCGTGGCCGACGGCCAGGGTGGGCAGCCACTTGCCATAGAAGCCGCTGGCTTTGGCGCCTGCCTTCACCTTGCTGGTCAGGGATGCGTCCGCGACGGCCAGGTCGCCGGCGGCTTTCAGGTGGGCGTCCACTGCTTCCCGGGCAATCAGCAGGTGCATGATCTCCGTGGAACCTTCGAAGACGCGGTTGATGCGCTGGTCGCGCAGCTGCTGCTCGGCCGCTACGGCACGTTCGCCGCGGGCAGCGAGGGAGGCCGCTGTCTCGAACCCGCGTCCGCCGCGGACCTGGACCAGCTCATCGGCAATGTTGTAGGCCATTTCGCTGGCCCACAGCTTCGCCAGCGCTGCTTCAATGCGGATGTCCTTGGTTCCGGCGTCGGCCATTTCCGCCGAGAGCTCGAACACCGCCTCCAGGGCGAACGTGGTGGCGGCGATGAAGGCCAGTTTCTTGCCCACGGCCTCATGCCTGCCAATGGGCCGGCCCCACTGCTCGCGGGCGCCGGACCAGCCGCGGGCGATCTTCAGTGACCATTTGGCTCCTGCAGTACACATGGCCGGGATGGAAAGCCGCCCGGTGTTCAGCGTCGTCAGGGCGATCTTCAGTCCCTGGCCCTCCCTGCCCACCCGGTTCGCGGCCGGGACCCGCACGCCGCGCAGCCGGGTGACACCGTTTTCAATGCCGCGCAGGCCCATGAAGTTGTTGCGGTTCTCTACGGTGATTCCCGGAGCATCCATTTCCACGATGAAGGCGCTGATGCCGCCCTTCTGGCCGTCGTGCGGCGGGACCGCCGCCATGACTACCACCAGTTCAGCGATCACGCCGTTGGTGGTCCAGAGCTTCACACCGTCCAGCACATATTCGCTGCCGTCTTCCGAGGGCACCGCCGTGGTGCGCATCCTCGCCGGGTCCGAACCGACGTCGGGCTCAGTGAGCAGGAAGGCGGTGATGGCGCCGGCGGCGCAGCGCGGCAGGTACTCCCGGCGCTGTTCCTCAGTGCCGAAAACCTTCACCGGTTCCGGAACACCGATGGAAAGATCCGCAGAAACGAGAGCGCCGAGACTGGGATGGACGCTGCCCAGGATCATCAGGGCGCGCCCGTAGTAGAGCAGTGAAAGGCCCAGCCCGCCGTACTTTTGCGGGATCTTGATCCCGAAGACGCCCAGCTCGGCGAGTCCCGCGAGGTAGTCATCCGGAATGACGCCGGTTTGTTCAATGAGCTGGCCGTCCATGGTGGTGCAGTAGGCGGTCAGGTCCGCCAGGAACTTTTCAGCCCGCTCCACCTCGGCGGGAGGGAGGGGCGGATGCGGGCGGATCAGGGAGAGGTCGAAATCGCCCATGTAGATTCCCTTGGCGAAACTCGGCCGTGCCTCATCGGTAATCCGGGACGCTTCGGCGACGTCGCGCGCGTCCTTTTCACTCACGCTGCGTTCACGCAGCCTGCGGACTGAATCGTCTTCTCCGGTGTTTTGGGCATCCTGCAAGTTCGTGGAACTCATGTGTTTCCCCTAGGTCAGGGCCGCTCCCCCTGCAGCCTCGGCTGGCTGTGCCGACCATGCTACGCGTTCCTACTGGCCGGTAAAGGGGAAGCGGAAGAACCGGAGTACGCCGGGATGAAACACCTTTCCGGCGCCGGAGCGGCGCCGTCCGCGGAACGCAGCGCAGCGGAACGCAGTGCAGACTCAGCTGCGGGTGGACGCAGCCGCCGAAACGGGTAGGGTACCCGGCATGGCTTGGATGGAGACCGAACGGCAGGCACTCGTGCAGACGCTTCACGGCACCGACCCGGACGCGCCCACCCTGTGCGGGGGATGGAACGTCTCGCGGCTGCTGGCCCACCTGGTCCTGCGGGACCAGGAACCCTGGAAGCTCGTCGGGGATATCCTCCGGCGCGATCCTCCGGGCCGGGAGAAGGCACTGGGGGTCCTGGCCGAAGAAGCACGCACCGACGCCGGGTACCGTGCACTGGTTGACCGCTTCGCGGCCGGACCGGCGGCCTGGTCGCCGGTGGGCTGGGGCGGGGATGCAGCCAACCTCATCGAATACGTGGTGCACCACGAAGACATCCGCCGCGGCGCCGGGGACGTTCCGCCCCGTGAACTGCCGCGCGGAGAGGAAGCCGAGCTGCGGCGCCGGCTTCCCGTGATGGCTAAGCTCCTTTATCTGCGCAGCCCCGTCGGCGTCGTCCTGGAACTGCCAACAGGGGAACAGGCACGGGTCCGGTCAGGAGAGAAGTACGTGACGGTCTCCGGCGGGATCGTTGAACTGGTCCTCCACACTCTGGGGCGCAGGAAAAACGCCCGGGTGGATATCGCTGGAGATTTCGAGGCACAGCGGGCATTTGCACGCTTCACCAGCCCTAACAGACCCCAGGGTTGACACCTTCCCCCCGGTGGCGGTTTGGATTGTAAGTATACTGAGTATTCAGACGCCAAAGTAAAGCTATCTCAGGGGGACCAGGGAAATGCAGAACGAGGGGGACTGGGAAGCCATCCGCTTGTTGTCCACGGCGGCGAGGATGCTGCGCCGCGAAATGGATAACAGCCTGCGCGCCATGGGGTTGACCCAGGAGCGTGTCACAGCGCTGAAGGTCCTGCGCGATGCGGGGCCGATGCGGCGGGCGGAGCTGGCCCGAAGATTGCGCGTTACGGCGCAGACACTGGGTACGACGCTCGTGAGCATGCGCGAACAGGGGCTCGTGAAGGAACTTGGCGACGGGGCCGGAGATGCTCCCCGCCGCGCTGTGGAGATCTCTGAGCGCGGCCGCGTGGCTCTGGATAACGCGATCAAGCTGGAGGGCCAAAGCCTCACCGCCGAGCTCCGTCCAGCCCTGCGGAAGGAACTGATCATGCTGATCACCGAACTCGAGAGCAACCGCCAGTACGGCATCGCCGGGACGGCCGGAGCCTCCTAGGAAATCCGCCGGCCGGCAGGTGCACGGCTGCGCGGTAACGTTGAATCCATGAGTGAAGGCATCCGGGTAGCGGCAGCAGACGAAATCGGTGAGGGCGAGGCAGTTACCGTCGACGCACGTGTTGCGGGGACGGCAGACGACATCGCCGTCTTCCACAGCGACGACGGCAACTTCTACGCCCTGAATGACACCTGCACCCATGAAGAGGCTTCGCTGGCCGAAGGCTGGATTGAAGACGGCGAGGTGGAATGCCCGGTGCATTCGGCCCGCTTCTGCCTCAAGACGGGGCAGGCGCTGTGCCTTCCGGCCACCGTGAACGCGGTGGCGCACCGGGTGGAAGTCGTTGATGGAGACGTCATCCTGCACCCGGGTGACGCTCCCGCCGGTTCCTAGCGGTGGAGGACTTCACTTCGGGTTCCGGTGCCGCCCGGTCCGTGCTGATTATCGGCGCCGGCCCTGCTGGGTTCAGCGCTGCCGCGGAACTGCGCCGCCGGGGCTTTGACGGGACGATTGACCTCATCGATCCATCGGGGGAGGCCTACGACAGGCCCCCGCTCAGCAAGGCGTACCTTGCCGGCAGCCTGGACCGCGGTGCCCTTGCCCTCGCCGGGCCGGACTGGTTCCAGGAGAACTCCGTGCGCATCACTGCAGGCACGGCCGAGCGGATTGCCCCGGACAGCGGCACCGTCACTTTGGCCGGAGGCGGCCTGCTGCACGCCGACGCCCTGCTGCTCGCCACCGGAGGCACAGCGCGCAAGCCGCTTTTCCCCGGCGCCTCGCTGGTCCAAACGCTGCGTAACCGGGACGACGCCGATGCCCTCCGGGCCACGCTCGGCCCCGGCAAGCGGCTGGCCGTCATCGGCGCAGGACTGATCGGCGCGGAAGTGGCCTCCACCGCCGTGTCCCTGGGTTCCGCCGTCGTGCTGATCGATCCGGTGCCCGTTCCGCTGGTGCCGGCATTCGGCCCTGAACTGGCCGCACACCTGCATGGAATGCATGCCGCCGCCGGGGTCGAAACCCGGACAGGACTCCCCGTGGACGTCGTGGAAGAGGACGAGGGCCTGGCCGTGCTCATGGACGACGGGTCGCTGACAGCGGCCGACGCTGTCCTTGCCGCCGTCGGCATGGAACCCGATACTGCGCTCGCCGAGGCCGCCGGGATCAGGGTAGACGGCGGCGTGCTCGTCGACGCCCGCGGCCGCACCAGCCATCCGCGCGTTTTCGCCGCCGGGGACGCTGTCCGCCGGACGACTGCCGGAATGCCGGAACGCAGGAACGAGCACTGGGATGCGGCCGTCCGTTCGGGCCAGGCTGCCGCCGCAGGCATCCTGGGGCAGGAGCCGGAAGCTGATGCCGTGCCGTGGTTCTGGACCGACCGCTATGGTGTGCACGCTGAAGCCGTGGGCAGCCTGAACGGGAAAGGCACAACCGTGCGCCGCGGAATCCCCGGCCCGGGTTACGTTGTCTTCCAGATCTCACCGGCCGGCGCACTGGCCGGCGCTGCAGGGATCGACGCCGGCCAGGCCCTTCGCGCCGCACGCCGCCTGATTGCGCTTGGCACACCCGTGGATCCGCTCGAACTCGCCGACCCGGCCACCGACCTGCGGCGCCTGGCCCGGTCCCGCCGCTGACCAGCACGCCATGGCAGACGTCATACGTGGATTAGGGCACATCTGCGTTGCGTATTTAGGGCGCCCGTAGGTTAGCCTTACTTTGCCGGGAAAAAGTCCGGCACTTCCCGTCCAATACTGCAACATCAAGGAGCCCAAATGGCCCTGTCCCGCATGCGCAGCTTGGCGGCCGCCGCCGCCGTCGCCGTGCTGTCCCTGTCTGCCTGCTCCACCGGTTCCACGTCGGAGACGGGCACCGAAAGCACCGCCGGCTCCAGTGACCAGTTCCCGGTCACCATCGAGCACGCTTTCGGTGAAACGACCATCGAATCCGCTCCGGAGCGCGTGGCAACCGTTTCCTGGGTGAACACGGACACGGCCCTGGCACTCGGCGTCGTGCCCGTTGGCATGCCGCTGTACGAGTGGGGCGGGAATGAAAACGGCACGACGCCGTGGATCGACGACGCGCTCGAGGAGCTCGGCGCTCCCATTGGCTCTGAAGACGCACCCGTCCAGTACTCCGAGACCGACGGCATCAACTTCGACGAGATCGCTGCCACCACTCCGGACGTGATCCTGGCCGCATACTCAGGCATCACCGAAGAAGAGTACGAGAAGCTCACTGCGATTGCGCCCGTCGTCGCCTACCCCGAGACGCCGTACTACACGTCCTGGCAGGATTCGGCAGCGATGATCGGGAAAGCGCTCGGCAAGAGCGACGAAGCAGCCCAGCTGGTGGAGGACACCGAAAAGGCGATTGCCGACAAGGCCGCCGAGTACCCCGATCTCGCCGGGACCAGCTTCATTTACGGCAACTTGGACACGACCGCCGGTGCCGACCAGATTTCCATCTACACCTCGGGTGATAACCGGCCCAAGTTCCTGAAGGAGCTGGGCATGGTCCAGGCGCCGATCGTGGATGAAAACGCCCCTGAGGATGCCTTCTACCTGACCTGGTCGCCGGAGCGCGCCAATGAGCTGGAGGCGGACCTCTTCGTGAGCTGGGTTGCCGATGACGCCGCCAAGGAAGCCATCACCGCCGATCCGCTGCTGAGCCAGATTCCTGCGCTCAAAAACGGAGGGCTTGTCGCTGATTCTGACAACACGCTGACGCTGTCCATCTCGGCAGCCAACGTGCTGAGCATCCCCTACGCCCTGGATAACTTCGTTCCCCTGCTCGGGGAGGCTGCAGCACAGGTCAAGTAGGCCGCTGCACGTTTCCAAGTGCCCCTCCACGCCGTACCGGAGGGGCACTTCGGCGTTAAAGACCCAGATCACAGAATTGGACAGGACCCCGGGGAGGTTTGCCATGATCGGCTCCATGCAGGAATTCTTCGACGCCCTTGAACCGATTCGCCCGCTGATCGCCGTCGTCATTGCAGTGGCCGCCGCGCTGATCGCGGCTCGGATTGTCCGCGGCTCTGCAACGCGGCTGTTCCGCAAAGTCCCCCATATCCGGGATGTGACTGCCCTCGGGCGGAACCCGCTGCGTTTGGTCCTGGCACTGATCGGTACCCGGATCGCCCTCGGCGCCACCGCACGGGCAGAGTCCTGGTACAAGACGGTGGATTACGTGCTGGTGATCGGGCTGATCGCTGCCCTGGCGTGGCTCGCCGTCGTCACCCTGCTGATCGTCGAGGCGATCATCCTGACCAAGTACGACACTGACACCAAGGACAACCGCCGCGTGCGCCGCCTGAAGACCCAGGTGATCCTGGGCCGCCGCGTCGCCGTCGCGCTGGTCATCACCGTTGCCGTCGCGTGCGTCCTGCTCACCATCGAGGAAGTCCGCGCGCTCGGTGCCGGCCTGCTGGCCTCCGCCGGTCTCCTCTCAATCGTTGCCGGCCTTGCAGTGCAGAGCACCCTCGGCAACGTCTTCGCAGGCCTGCAGCTTGCCTTCACCGACGCTATCCGGGTGGATGACGTGGTGGTCGTGGAAGGCCAGTGGGGGACCATCGAAGAAATCACCATGACCTACGTCGTGGTGCATATCTGGGATGACCGCCGGCTCATCCTGCCCTCGACCTACTTCACGTCGACCCCCTTCGAAAACTGGACGCGCACGCAGTCGGCGATCCTGGGCACCGTGGAACTCGATCTGGACTGGGATGCGCCAATCGGAGAACTCCGCTCCGAGCTCAAGCGTGTCCTGGCCGGGACGGACCTGTGGGACGGACGGACCGGGGTGCTGCAGATCACCGACGCCATCAAGGGGCTGGTCCGGGTCCGGATCCTGGTTTCCGCGCCGGACAGCGGAACGCTGTTCGACCTGCGCTGCCTGGTGCGGGAATCAATGGTTTCCTTCCTGCAGCAGAACCATCCGGCCGCCCTTCCGCGCCAGCGCTTCGAGGCGCTGGAGGGCGGCGTGCGGGAGCTTTCCGGACACCAGCGGCGGCGCCGCCGCAGCGGAGCCCCGGAAGATACCAGCACATCGCAGCTGTTCACTGGCAGTATCGACGCCGTGGAACGGAACCGCAGCTTTGCCGGCCCCGGGCAGGAGGCGTGGGAGGACCGCGACGAGCGGGTGGAACGCTAGGTGTTGACAAGCCGGGGGGCATTCAGGCTGGAATGATATCCACTCCGCCGCCCGCCAAGGCGCCGGACGAGCAGAAGCCACGCACCACGATGGAAGGAACCAGGACCATGGCCGACCAGTACGTGATCCACGAATTGCAGGGCTCGAACGTTTGGGCGAAGGACGGCGAGCGGCTGGGCCTGGTGGGCAACGTCCACCTGGACCGCGCCACGGGCCAGCCGGCCTGGATCACGGTGGCGCTGGGGTTGTTTGAGGGCCGGCAGTACTTCGTGCCGCTCACCGGCTCGCGGCGGGATGATGACGATCTGTACGTGAACTACTCCCGCAAGGCCATCGAGGATTCCCCCGACATGGACCACGGCGGCGCGCTGACACCGGAAGAAGAAGCGCAGCTGGAGGACTATTACAAGTCCTGGTGACCCGGCGGGCCGGGTTGGACGTAAGCCTGCTTAGCAATACGATGGACATCCGGGATTCAACCAGCCAGGAGGGCCCATGGCTCAGCAGGACAACGACGCGGACCGCCAGGAGGGCGGATCACTGAGTACGGCGTCCAAGCCGGACAATCCGACCGAGGTCACCAAGCCCAGCTGGAAGTTCATCTTCCGCAAGACCGTGCGCGAGTTCTCCAAGGACCAGTGCACCGACCTGGCTGCGGCGCTGACCTATTACACAGTCCTGTCCCTTTTCCCGGGGCTGCTGGCCATGGTCTCGATCCTCGGGCTGGTGGGCCAGGCAGAGACCACCACCGACGCGATGCTGGAGTACCTGGGCGGTTTCGCCCCGGAGGAAGCCGTGGAAGTGCTGAAGGGCCCGATCGAGCAGCTGACTTCTTCCCGGGGTGCGGGCCTGGCGCTCTTCGTCGGCATTGCCGGCGCCCTGTGGTCCGCGTCCGGTTACGTTGGTGCTTTCGGCCGGTCCATGAACCGGATCTACGAGGTCGAAGAGGGGCGCCCGATCTGGAAGCTGCGCCCGCTGCAGCTGCTCGTAACCCTGATCATGATCCTCCTGGCGGCCAGCCTGCTGATCATGCTGGTGGTGAGCGGTCCGGTAGCGGAGACGATCGGCAACTTCATCGGAATGGGCAGCGAAGCCGTGCTCGTCTGGAACATCGCCAAATGGCCGGTGATGGTCATCTTCGCGGTCGTGCTCATCGCGCTTCTGTACTACGCCACCCCTAACGTGAAGCAGCCCAAGTTCCGCTGGATGAGCATGGGCGGCTTCCTGGCCCTGGTCGTCCTGGCTATTTCCACGCTGGGCTTCGCGTTCTACGTAGGAAACTTCGGCAGCTACAACGCAACCTACGGAGCGATCGGCGGCGTGATCGTGCTCCTGCTGTGGATCTGGCTCGCCAACATTTCGTTGCTGTTCGGCGCGGAGTTCGACGCCGAGGTGGAACGCGGCCGGGAGCTCCAGGCCGGCATCCAGGCGGAGCACTCCATCCAGCTGCCGCCGCGCGACACACGCCAGATCGACAAGCGTGCCGAACAGGAAGTGAAAGACGTCGAAAAGGGACGCGAGCTTCGCCAGCAGCATGCGGGCAAGGATTTCGACGACGAGCTGTAGTGCAGCCTCCCGTCCTTGACCGCCGGAGAAGGACGGAAGGCGCCGCTGCTACCTCCCGGGGCCCAGCAGCGGTGAGGCCGGAACCCCGGCCTGCTCACTGAGTCCGTCCAGGACATCCTGAAAGGCCCGCAGCGAAGACCGCTTGGGCTCCCAGCCAAGGAGATCCCGTGCCCGGCTGGTATCCATCAGCGGAGCGCCCGCTGCCATGTCGATCCAGCCCGGATCCGTGGCCTGCAGCCCGGCTGCCCAGGTGATTCCCACCAAGGCCCGGATCACGCGCACCGGGACATTGATGATCCGCCGCGCCCCGAGCATGCCCGCGAGGAGTTCGGGGGTGATGACCGGATCCGCGGCAATGTTGAAGGCACCTTCAGCCCGCTGGTCGATGACGCGCCAGTACGCATCGGCAATGTCGTCGGCGTGGACTATCTGGAAGGAGAACTCTTCCGGAAGCGGGATCAGCGGCAGGCTCAGCTTGTTGAGGATGGACCGCGGAATCAGCGGACCCAGGAAGTAGCGGCCAATCTCGCTGCCGGCGTCGGACTGGAAGATCAGGCCCGGGCGCAGCCGGGCAACGCGGATCTCCGGGTACTGCCGCTCAAATTCGTCGAGCAGCTCCTCCTGCTCGCCCTTGTGCCGGCTGTAATGCGAGGTGGCAATGCCGCGCGCAGGCCAGCTCTCATCGGTGAGCCTGTCCTTCGGGGCGGGGGAGTAGGCTCCGACGGAGGAGGCGCAGACCACCTGGTGCACGCCCGCCTCGGCAACGGCGGAGAGCATGTTCTCCGTGCCCCGGACGTTGATCCGGTGCAGTTCGGCTTCGTCACGGTTGGGCTGGATGGCCCAGACAAGATGGACCACCGAATCGACGCCGGCCAGGGCCTCAGCCAGTTCATCGCGTCCGGTTTTGGAAGCGACATCGATGCTGTGCCACTCGACGCCTTCGTATGGACCGGTTGCCTGCAGCGGAGTACGGCGCGCGACGCCGACGATCTCCAATCCGTCACCCCGCTCCGTGCGGGCGGCCTGCAGGCGGCGCAGGACGGCGGTGCCTACATTTCCGGTTGCTCCGAGGACGGCTACGCGCATCGGGAGAGTTCCCTTCTTCCACAAGCTCAGCGTGCTGTTTTGGGTCTGGTCCACGACTCTACCGCCGAAGCAGCGGCCGCGGGCAGGGCGCTAGGGTGGAAGGACGACCACACGGCTTGAGGACGGAACGATCATGGCGGATGTAACCCAGAAGGCTGAAACCGGCGCCGACTACAGCACCAAGGGCTCCTACGTGTCCGGCGGGCAGGAGTACACCCGGGACACCAACTACATCGAAACGCGCATTACCCGCGACGGCCGTGACGGGTACCCGGTCGAAGCTGGACGCTACCGGCTGATCGCAGCCCGCGCGTGCCCCTGGGCGAACCGCACCATCATTGTGCGCCGCCTCCTCGGCCTCGAAGACGCCATCTCCCTCGGCACGCCCGGCCCCACCCACGATTCGCGCAGCTGGACTTTCGACCTGGATCCGGACGGCAAGGACCCGGTGCTCGGCATCGAGCGGCTGCAGGAAGCCTTCTTCCGCCGGACTCCCGGGTACTCACGGGGCATCACCGTTCCGGCCATCGTTGATATCCCGACCGGCGCCGTCGTCACCAACAACTTCCCGCAGATCACCGAGGACTTCAGCAGCGAGTGGACCGAGTTCCACCGTGACGGCGCCCCGGACCTGTGGCCGGCCGAGCACCTTGAGGAGATGCGCGAAACCAACAAGCGGGTCTTCACCGAGGTGAACAACGGCGTCTACCGCTGCGGTTTCGCCGGCTCGCAGGAAGCGTACGACGCCGCCTACGAGCGGCTGTGGACTGCCATGGACTGGCTGGAAGAGCGCCTGTCCAAGCAGCGCTACCTGGTGGGGGACACCATAACCGAAGCCGATGTCCGGCTGTTTACCACGCTGGTCCGCTTCGATGCCGTCTACCACGGACACTTCAAGTGCAACCGGAACAAGCTCACCGAGATGCCCGCCCTGTGGGGGTATGCCAGGGACCTGTTCCAGACGCCCGGCTTCGGCGACACCGTGGACTTCGTGCAGATCAAGCAGCACTACTACATCGTGCATGAGGACATCAATCCGACGAAGATCGTCCCGGCGGGACCCGATAACTCCGTCTGGCTGACGCCGCACGGCCGCGAGGAGCTCGGCGGCCGCCCTTTCGGGAACGGCACCGCCCCGGGGCCGGTTCGTCCCGGTGAGGAAGTCACCCCGGGCCACGGGGCCGCGTAGGCAAGCGGAAGGTCTTCGGGGCTAATACGGCATACAAGTGTTTCTTAATATGTCCCACCGTAGGCTAGCCTTACTTTAGCCCGATTCCACACGCCCCAGGAGGTGCCGCCGTGACCTCAACGGCAGTCAGCCGCACCTCCGTCAGCGTTCCTGCGCCCCCGGCACGAAACAGCAGGCGGGTCAGCCCCGCAGCACTCCTTGCAGCCGGTGTCTTCGTCCTGGTCCTGGCGTGCTTCGCCTCCGTTGCCCTGGGCGCCCGGCCGCTGTCCCTGGACACCGTCTGGCAGGCACTGACCAGCCCGGACGCAGCGAACGGAGACCATGCCGTGGTGCTGAGCCGACTCCCGCGCACCGTCATGGCGCTGCTCGTCGGCGCTGCGCTGGGGCTCGCGGGCACCGCACTGCAGGGGATGACCCGCAATCCACTGGCAGACCCCGGCATCATGGGCCTGAACGCAGGGGCTGCCTTCGCCGTCGTTACCGCGATCTACGTTTTTGGCGTCACCTCTTTTACCGGGTATGTCTGGTTCGCGCTGGCCGGCACGGCACTGGCAGCCCTGGTGGTGTACTCCGTCGCCGCGCTGGGCAGGGAAGGTGCCACCCCGGTGAAACTGGCGCTGGCGGGTGCAGCCCTGACCGCCGGACTCACCAGTTTGCTCTCCGCGATCCTCGTGACCAGCCGGCAGACCCTGGATACCTTCCGCTTCTGGCAGGTCGGCACGGTTTCCGGCCGCGGCTGGGACGTGCTCGTTCCGCTGACTCCCTTCCTTGCCGCCGGTGCCGTGATCCTGCTGGCGTCCGGACGGGCGCTCAACGGACTGAGCCTGGGCGACGATGTAGCACGCGGCCTGGGCCAGCGAGTCAATGCCTCACGCGGCATCATGGCCGTCGGCGTGGTCCTGCTCTGCGGCGCGGCAACGGCCGCCGCAGGGCCCATTGCCTTCCTTGGCCTGGTCATCCCGCACCTGGTCCGCGGCCTGGTTGGTCCCGACTACCGGTGGATCCTCGTGCTCTCGGCTGTGCTGGCACCGGTGCTGCTGCTGGTTTCCGACGTCGTTGGCCGCCTGGTCCTGCCTCCCGGTGAAATCCCGGTCGGCATCATGACCGCGGTCATCGGGGCCCCCGTCTTCATTGCCATCATCCGGCGGCGGAAGCTGGCGGAACTGTGAACCCCGCAGTCCTCGCCGAGGAGCGCCGCGAAGGGGCCGACCTGGTCCGCCGCACCCGCCGGCACACGGGACGCCGCCGCAACACCGTCCTCGCCGCCCTTGCCGGCGCCGTCGTGGTGCTGTTCTTCGTCAGCGTCCTGCTGGGCAGCTACACCGTCACCATCCCGGACTTCCTGCGGATCCTGGGCGGTGAGAGGATTCCCGGAGCTTCCTTCATCGTGCTGGAAAGCAAGCTGCCGCGCGCCGTGACCGCCGTCCTGATCGGCGCCGCATTCGGCGTCTCGGGGCACCTGTTCCAGACCATGCTGCGCAATCCGCTGGCCAGCCCGGACATCATCGGCATCAGCTACGGCGCCTCCGCCGCGGCGGTGACGGCCATGGTGGCGTTCGGCGCCACCGGGGGAGCGGTCTCGCTGGCCGCCCTGCTGGGTGCCGCCGCCATTGCGCTGGCCCTGCACCTGCTGACCCGGAGCGGAGGCGCATCCGGGGCCCGGCTGGTCCTGATCGGCATCGGGTTCGCCGCTGTGCTCCAAGCTGTTGTGAACTTCCTGCTGACCCGCACCGATGTACGCACCGCAGCTGAGTCACTGGTCTGGCTGACCGGTTCGCTGAACTCCGCTACATGGGAACGCGCCGGCATCGTTGCGCTTGCCCTTGTGGTGCTGCTGCCGGCTGCTGCCCTGCTCGGCAGGCGCCTGCGGGTCCTGGAACTCGGCGACGACTTTGCCGCCGGGCTCGGTCTGCCCGTGGAACGCACCCGCGCCGGACTGCTCTTCACCGGTGTTGCCCTTGCCGCCGCAGCCACCGCGGCAGCTGGCCCGGTGGCCTTCGTGGCGTTCCTGGCCGGACCGATCTCCCGCCGGCTCATCGGCGGCAGGGCTTCGCTGGCAGCCGCCGGGCTGACCGGAGCCGTGATCCTCCTGGCCGCAGACTTCGCGGGCCACAACCTCATCCCGGGGACCGTCCTCCCCGTGGGCGTGATCACCGGTGCGCTGGGCGCACCCTTCCTGCTGTGGCTGCTGGTCAGCTCCAACCGTGTTGGCCGAGGAGGCTAAAAATGCAGAACAAGCTGGGAGCACAGGACCTGGTGCTCTCCTATGGGGACCGGCTGGTGGTCGACGGACTGACCGTCGAACTGCCGCCCGGTCAGATCACGGTGATCGTCGGTGCCAATGCCTGCGGCAAGTCGACGCTGCTGCGCGGCCTCGCGCGCCTGCTCAAGCCCGCCTCCGGCGTCGTCCACCTCAACGGCCGCGATATCGGCACGATTCCCACCAAGGAAGTTGCCCGCACCGTGGGCCTGCTGCCGCAGACCCCCAACGCCCCGGAGGGCATCACGGTTACGGACCTCGTCGGCCGCGGCCGCTATCCGCACCAGGGATGGTTCCGGCAGTGGAGCAAGGAAGACGACGACGCCGTTGCGGCAGCGCTCGAAGCCACCGGAACGCTCGGGCTGGCGGGCCGGAACGTGGACGAATTGTCCGGCGGGCAGCGCCAGCGGGTCTGGATTGCCATGGCGCTGGCCCAGCAGACGGACATCCTCCTGCTTGACGAGCCGACAACATTCCTTGACGTCACGCACCAAATCGAAGTCCTGGACGTCGTGACGGACTTGAACAGGCGGGCCGGCACCACCGTGGTGATCGTGCTGCACGACCTCAACCTGGCCGCCCGCTACGCAGACCATCTCATCGCCATGAAGGATGGAACGATCGCGGCGCAGGGCAACCCGGCCGACATCGTCACTGCCGACCTGGTTAGAAACGTTTTCGGGCTGGAAGCCTCGGTCATTCCTGACCCGGTGTCCGGCACGCCCATGGTGGTCCCTGTAGGCAGGCACCACTCCCTTCGGTACCGCGAACCGGCTCCGAAGGCACCGGCTGCCGGTTACCTGCCCAATCCGCACGATTTACGCCCGGCAACCCGCAATCCCCTGGAGGCAGCTTCATGAGCGTTACCCGTCCCAGCCACGGCAGCACCGCTGTCCGTCCCCGCCGCCAGGGTGCGAATGCAGCGGTCATGGCCTTCGACGTCGAGGTCCGTGCCGTCCAGCGGATCAGCGCCAACTTCCAGCGCATCACCTTTGGCGGGGAATGCCTTCGGGAATTTGGCGTGCAGGGACCGGCCGACGATCTGCGGATCAAAGTCGTCATTCCTCCGCTGGCGGAGGACGGGACACGGCAGGACCTGCCCGAATTCGGCTGCGACGACGCCGGCTGGTACCAGCGCTGGCTCGCCATGGACCCCCGCCGGCGCGGCTCGATGCGGACGTACACGGTCCGCGCCTCGCGGTGCGCTGCAGCCGACCCCCAGATCGACGTCGACTTCGTCCTGCATTTCGACGAAGCGGGGGTTGGAGGGCCGGCGTCCTCCTGGGCGGCAGCCGCGAAGCCGGGTGACCGTGTGACAGTTATCGGCCCCCATGCCGTGCACTGCATCACGGCTGAGTCCTACGGCGGGATCGAATGGCGGCCCGGACTGGCCCAGCACGTGCTGCTGGCCGGTGATGAGACAGCTGTGCCGGCCATTGCCTCGATCCTGGAAAATCTCCCTGAGGACATCACCGGCCACGCGCTGCTCGAGGTTCCGGACGGCGCGGATATCCAGCCGCTCCGGACCGCATCGAAGGTCCAGGTCAGCTGGCTCCCGCGCGGCACCAGGCCGCACGGTGAGCTCCTCGACACAGCAGTGAGGGAAGCCGTTGCCGTCCCCGGGTACCTGAGTGTCGGCGGAACGGACGGCGCCCCGCAGGCGTCTGCGGTCCCGGGCCGCGGACTCGAACCTGAGGACGTGGACATCGATTCGGCCATCCTGTGGGAGACGCCTGCACGGCTGGCACCTGAGGTACTCGAGAATTCGCCGAGCCCCAATACGCCTGCCGGTGCCCTGCCGTTCTACGCCTGGATCGCCGGAGAAGCAGCGGTTGTCCGCGGCCTGCGGCGCTATCTGGTCAAGGACGCCGGAATCGACCGCAAGCAGGTGGCGTTCATGGGTTATTGGAGGCAGGGCCGCGCCGAGCTGTCCTGACCTGAACGACCGGAACAGGTCAAAACCAGACGGTCTCTGCTGGCGTGTGCCGTTGGGGGGAGTGTGCCGTTGTGGCCCGGCCATAGCGGCCGGTGCCCTTGTGGCCCGTGTCGCCGCATCCCGGACGTAAGCCGGAACACCTGCCTCTGTTGACTCTCACACTAAACCCCCACTGTCAATAGCCTGTCGCTTAAACTGGATGAAGTCACTCGTATGCAGCGCAATAGACGCACCCTTCTCCAGCAGCAAAGCACCGACAGAACTGTTGCCTATTCACAGTGGAGAACTGAATGACTTTGCACGTCAACGAGACCGTTCGGAACCTCGCTGACTCTGTCCGCCGGAGACTTGAAGACGCCGTGGCCCATTCCCGGGCAAAGGGGAAGCACGTCCGCCCTGTCTGGGACAGCCTTTGGGCTGACGTTGTGCGGCGGGCGGAGGAACTGCGGGTAAAAGCCAACAACATTGACTCCCCGACCCAAAAGACGGCCGCCCTGGGCGCGGGCGCTTCCCTGCTGCTCAGCGGCATGGTTTTCGGAGTGGCGGAGGCAGCCGTCGTCACTGCGCCGGAAGGGGCAGTGGAGCGCCAGCTGGTGAGCACCGTCCCGGCCGAGGAACCGTCCTCCGGCGAGGGCGGGGGTAACGGAGAACAGGGCGAAGGGGTCGGCTCGACGGCACCCGTGGAAGGCGAGGCTCCCCAAAAGCAGCCCGTGCCCGTGGATGAGCTGATCGTTACCTCGCCCTTCGGCTGGAGGATCAATCCCATGACCGGCTACGGCCAGGAATGGCATACCGGTACGGACTTCAGCGGCGTCACCGGAACCCCCGTGAAATCTGCCCGCGGAGGCACGGTTACGGAAGCCGGGTGGCACACCACCGGCGGCGGTGGACTGCGGATTGTCGTGGACCACGGAGACGGCGTCCAGACGACCTACAACCACCTCAACGACATCTGGGTGGAGCCCGGGCAGTGGGTGGATGAAGCGCAGGTGATCGGCGGCATCGGAAGCACCGGGAACTCGACCGGTCCGCACCTGCATTTCGAGGTGATGATCCACGGCGAGTTCGTGGATCCCATGGCCTGGCTCTGACACCGGGAGCTGCGGCACGAGCGATAAGAGCGCGGAGTTCGGGAAACTCCGCGCTCCTTTTCTTTCCCGTGCTCTCTTTCCACCCGAGGACGGGACGAGCCGTTACGGCGTGGGGTTCGTCAGGATAGCCGGGTCCTTCTTGCCATAGGGCATGCGGATGCGCAGTGCCCGCGGGTCGACGCGCAGCGCCAGATGGGTCGCGTTGCCCAGATGGTCGCCGTCCATCTCGAAGTCCTGCGGAACATCGGCCCAGATCTCGGCGCTCTTGCACTGGAAGTATTCGACTGCTGTTCCACGCCCCTTTCCGCGGCGCAGGAGTCCGGCAACCACGGAGAGCCAGCCGAAGCTGCCCTTGGGCGCCATGGTCATGATGTCGAGCAGCCCGTCGTCAATCCGTGCCCCGGGAAAAACCTCCAGGCCGCCCATGATCTTGCCGCAGTTGCCGCCCATGATGCTGCGGAGCCGGCGGGCAAAAGGCTTGCCGCCGTCAATGGAGATCATTGTCTTCACCGGCTTGCCCGGAAGGTTGCGGATCCCCGCGTCCACGTAGGCGAGCCATCCCACGCGGTCCTTCAACGCGGTGTTGGTGTCTCCCATCATCACGGCGTCATAACCCAGCCCGGCCATGACCAGGAAGATGTCGCTGTCCACGGCTTTGTCAACGTTGACATGGACGACGTCGATCCGGCGTTCGGTCCCGGTCAGCGCGGTCCGGATGGCACCGGCCGGATCATCGACCGGGACGTCCAGGTTGCGTGCCAGCAGGTTGCCGGTGCCCATCGGAAGCAGGCCCAGGGGAGTGTCAGTGCCGGCAAGTTCGGCTGCCACGCAGCGCACGGTGCCGTCGCCTCCGGCGGCGATGACGACGTCGGCCCCCTCCGCCATTGCCTGGCGGGCCATGCCGTGCCCGGGGTCGTCTTCCTCGGTTTCCAGCCACAGCGGCTCCGCCCAGCCTTCATCACGGCAGGTTTGCTCCACCAGGGCGCGGATATCCACCTCGGTCTTCTTCGTGGGATTGATGACGACGGCGGCGCGGCGCAGAGCGGCTGATGGGGCCTGGGCCGTTTCTGCCTCGGGGTGGCTGGACATGATGCCCTTCGATTGACGGGAGTGTTCCGGCTCCGAGTCTAAACTGCGATGCGGCATCCCGGGCGAAAACCCGGGGCGCAGCGGCTTGTAGGCTGGGCTGGTGACTAACAACGGGCTATATGTGGCACTTGGCGATTCCTTTACCGAAGGCGTGGGTGACTGGGATCCCTCCCGGCCCAACGGGGTCCGGGGGTGGGCGGACCGTGTGGCTGAACAGCTGACGCTTGCGGATCCGGGCTGGAGCTATGCCAACCTGGCTATCCGCGGAAAAAAGCTGCGGCAGGTCATCGATGAGCAGATCGAACCGGCCCTGGCGCTGGAACCGTCCTTGGTGAGCATCTATGCGGGCGGCAACGACATCCTTCGGCCCAAGGTCGACATCGACGCGATCGTCCAGGCATATGACAGCGCCATAGGACGCCTTCGTTCCGGAGGCGCCGCCGTGCTCGTCTTCACCGGCTTCGATTCCGGCCAGTCTCCGATCTTCGGCCGGACCAGGGGGCGGACGGCCCTGTACAACGAGCTGGTGCGTGAGGCAGCGGACGCCCACGGGGCAATCCTGGTGGACTACTGGCGCATGAAGGTGCTGCAGGACGAAAGGTACTGGGACGTGGACCGCCTCCACATGTCTCCGGCTGGGCACATCCTCACGGCGAAGAAGGTCCTTGAGGTCCTCCGGGCCAGCGACGGACTGGACGTGCCGGAGCTGGATACCCTTCCTGCACGTGACCGGATCCAGCGGCTGAAGCATGACGCCCGCTGGGCACGGGAATACCTCGGTCCGTGGGTGGGACGCAGGCTCCGGGGCGTGTCATCCGGGGACAACCTCAGCGCCAGGTATCCCGCACCGGTGCAGATCACTCCAGAGACCTAAACCGCGGGGAGCGGCGGCACCCGGACCGGACATGTGACCGGTTTCACACTAAAGTACCTTTCCCTGGATTTGCAGGGAAAGGGCGGGCTCCGCATTTCCCAATTCCCCCCATAAGCTCCCTTATGATTCGGAGTTTCAGTCCTTCTTTTCTAGACTTGTTGGTCTGCCGGGGCCCAGTCCTGGCATCGGATGCAATTGCCCACAGCAGATGACCTCTAGAGAAGAAGGCCCAAATGCCGCAAGAAGCACCTGATCACAGCGCTGCACCGCCCGGTACGGCAGCGCCTGGAACGCCGTCGGCGCACGGCAAGCCGAGGCGTAAACCACTGACGAAGCGCCGCCTGAAAGTTGAAGACGTAAACGTCGTCGACCATTCAATGATGAAAAAGGCCGTCGGCGGAACCGTAGTCGGAAACACCATGGAATGGTTCGATATTGGTGTTTACGGCTACCTGGCCGTCACCATGGGAGCCGTCTTCCTTTCTGACGCGGACCCGGCGTCGCAGCTGCTGTTCAGCCTTGGCGTCTTCGCTGCCACGTTCCTCGCCCGCCCACTGGGCGGTGTGATCTTCGGCCGCATCGGTGACCGTGTGGGCCGCCAAAAGACCCTCGCCGCAACGCTGATCCTGATGGCCGCCTCAACCTTTGCCATCGGCCTGCTGCCCGGTTACGCGCAGATCGGCATGGCCGCACCCGTGCTGCTGGTCGTCATGAAGCTGCTGCAGGGCTTCAGCACCGGCGGCGAGTATGCCGGCGCCACCACATTCGTCTCGGAGTACGCGCCGGATAAGCGGCGCGGGTTCCTCGCCAGCATCCTGGACCTGGGCAGCTATATGGGATTCGCGCTGGGCGCCCTGACCGTTTCCACGCTGCAGCTGACCCTGAGCGAAGAAACGATGCTCGAATGGGGCTGGCGCATCCCGTTCCTCATTGCTGGTCCGCTGGGGGCCATCGCCATTTACTTCCGTCTCAAGATTGAAGAATCGCCGGCGTTCCAGGCCACCCTCGATGCCCAAGAGGAGCAGGCTGCTTCCGCCGCGGGGAAAGAGGCGGACAAGGACGCCGCCGCACTGGGCACCTTCGGGATCTTCCGCGCCTACTGGCGGCCTATCGTGCTGGCCATGGTCCTGGTGGCCGCAGCCAACACCGTCGGCTACGCGCTGACCTCCTACATGCCGTCGTACCTGACGGATTCCAAGGGATACGACCCGGTGCACGGAACCCTCCTGACTATCCCCGTGCTGGTCGCCATGGCCCTGTGCATTCCGCTGACCGGACGTCTCTCGGACCGGATCGGACGCCGTCCTGTGTTGTGGATGGGAGCGGGAACAACCATTGTCTTTGCCATCCCGTCGTTCCTGCTGATCGACCAGGGACCCATTTGGACGACCCTGCTTGGCCTGGCGCTGCTGGCTGTCCCGGTCACGTTCTACGTGGCTAACCTGGCGTCGTCGCTTCCGGCCCTGTTCCCCACCGCCAGCCGCTATGGAGCGATGGGTATCGCGTACAACTTCGCCGTGGCGATCTTCGGCGGCACGGCACCCCTGATCATGCAGGGCCTGATCGAAATCAGCGGCGACGACATGATGCCCGCGTACTACCTGATGGCCACGTCGGCCATCGGAGCGGTCGCCGTCGGCATCATGAAGGAATCGGCGAACCGGCCCATGCCGGGCTCCATGCCGAGCGTCGCCACGGAAGCGGAAGCCCGGGAACTCGTGGAGACCCAGGACGAGAATCCGCTGCTCGATCTGGACGCCCTCCCGTTCGACCAGGCTCCGGACCCGGCGGGCGATCCGGAACCGGTGCGCTGACCCTGTCCCCAGCCGCCGAGGGGACAGCTGAGGTTCGTTTCCGCCGAGACGAACCGCATCTGTCCCCGGGGGACCGGCTTGAAGGCTCAAGCATCGTGAGAGAATTGCGCCCATGACCGAACCGCAGTCTGATTCCGTCCGCTGGCTCACTCCCGAAGAGCGGCAGGCATGGCTGGCGCTTTACGCCGTCGCCACCCGGCTGCCGGGGACCCTTGACGCGGACCTGTTCCGCCGGGCGCGGATCACCCTGTTCGACTACCACGTGCTCGCCATGACCTCGGAGTCTCCGGACCGGCAGCTGGCCATGAGCGAACTGGCAGCCTATTCGAATGCCTCGCTCTCAAGGCTCTCGCATGTGGTGAAGAAACTGGAACAGCGGGGCTGGATGCGCCGGTCCCCGTCAACCACGGACGCACGGGTCACGACGGCGGCGATCACCGACGAAGGCATGGCCGCCCTCGTGGACCTGGCGCCCGGGCATGTGGAATCCGTCCGGAAGGCTGTGTTCGATGTCCTGGACGATCAAGACGTGGCCGACCTCGCCCGGGTCGGCAACAAAATCCTGACCCTGCTCGACCCCGCCGCGGCTCGTCCGGGCGCCCCGACCGAAGGAGCCTGAATGCGCCAGCCCAGGATACTGACCATCATCCTTGCCGGAGGTTCCGGCGGCCGGCTCGGCAGCCTCACTGAGACCCGCGCCAAGCCCGCCATGCCGGTCGGCGGATCCTACCGGCTAATCGACATCCCGCTCTCCAACCTGCACAATTCCGGGTTTCCCGATGTCTGGATCGTGGAACAGTACGAACCCAAGTCGCTGAATGACCATCTGGTCAGCGGCAGGCCGTGGGACCTGGACAGGACCAACGGCGGGATGCGGGTGCTGCCTCCGTACCAGGGATCGGAGGGTGAAGGCTTCGCGGAGGGCAATGCCGACGCCCTCTACCGCCAGGCGGACTACATCCGCGAGTACAACCCGGACCTGGTCCTGGTGCTAAGCGCCGACCATCTCTACCGGCTGGACTACCGGGACGTCGTGGCAACCCACACCGAAGCGGATGCGGCCCTGACAGTGGTGACACACCAGATCCGCCATGATCCCACTGAGCATGGTGTGGTGGAAACCAGCGGCGGTGTGGTCACCGGGTTCCAGTACAAGCCGGAGAATCCCAAGAGCGATCTGATCGCGGCGGAGATCTTCCTCTACGACGCCGAAGTGCTGCTGCGCAGCCTGGATGAGCTGGTCGAACGGGACGGGCAGCTGGAGGACTACGGAGACCAGCTGCTTCCGTACCTCGTGGAAACACAAAAGGTCGTGGAGCACCGGCTGCCCGGGTACTGGCGGGACATGGGAACGCCGCAAAGCTACCACCAGGCCCACATGGACCTGCTGGACGGGCACGGCATGGTCTTCGACGATCCGGCGTGGCCGATCCTCACCGCGACTCCCCGCCGGCTTCCTGCCTTCGTCGGAGCCGCTGCCAGCGTGGAGACCAGCCTCCTGGCCCCCGGCTCACGGGTGGAAGGCACTGTGTCCCGGTCCGTCGTCGGGCCCGACTGCCGGATTGAGGCCGGTGCCGAGGTGCACGGGTGTGTCCTGCTCGACGGCGTGCACGTCAGCAGCGGTGCCCGGCTGCGGAACATGGTCGTGGATTCGGGGGCCGTCATTGGTGGCGCCACCAATTTGGACGGCGCGGAAGAGGACCCGGAGACGGGGATTGCCGTCGTCACTTCGGCAGGTGCGCTGGAGAAGCCCTCGGACTGAGAATGGTCCCTGCCCCGGTTTGGATCAGGGGCGCGAAACGTCTAGGATAGGAAGGCGTTAAGCCGCGCCCATGATCTGGTTTGGCCCCGCAAGGGTACGGACCAGGGCATTTGCGTGGCCGCCCGTATAAACCTAGAATTGAAGGCTGTCACAGCGGATTACTGCTATGGCTGCCCGAACTTCACCGTCTTCCCCGCGGCGAGGCACTTCGGCTGGATCTCACCCCGCCAGGTCAACCTCCGGAAAGTCGCAGTAATAACGGTGTCAAAACTGGTGGCGGGACGCTCTTTATTGCAGGTGCCATGGCGGCATCGCCTGGTGCTTGTTTTCTGAGGACCGTCATATTTACTACAACTGGAGGAGAGATCATGGCAGCTTACTGCCAGGTAACCGGAGCTGTTCCCGGCTTTGGTCACAGCATTTCGCACTCGCACCGTCGCAACAAGCGCCGGTTCGACCCGAATATTCAGAAGAAGCGCTACTGGGTTCCGTCCCTGCGCCGTAACGTGACGCTGCAGGTTTCGGCCCGCGGCATCAAGACGATCGACGTCCGCGGCATTGACGCAGTCGTCACCGAACTCCTCGCGAAGGGTGTGAAGCTCTAGTGGCTAAGGATAAGGACGTTCGTCCGATCATCAAGCTCAAGTCGACCGCCGGCACCGGGTACACCTACGTGACCCGCAAGAACCGTCGTAACGACCCGGACCGCATGGTCCTGAAGAAGTACGACCCGAAGATCCGCCAGCACGTCGAATTCCGTGAGGAGCGCTAAGAATGGCAAAGAAGTCCAAGATTGCCCGCAACGAGCAGCGCAAGGTTGTTGTTGAGCGCTACGCTGCCAAGCGCCTCGAACTGAAGAAGACCCTGGTCGATCCCAACGCGACCGACGAAGCGCGGGAAGCTGCACGCCTCGGCCTGCAGAAGCTGCCCCGCAACGCTTCCCCGGTCCGCCTGCGCAACCGCGACCAGATCGACGGCCGCCCCCGGGGTACCCTCCAGAAGTTCGGTATCTCCCGCGTGCGTTTCCGCAATATGGCTCACGCCGGCGAACTGCCCGGCATCAAGAAGTCCAGCTGGTAAGCACTGCTTTCCACGCCTGAAAAGGGCGGCAACCTTCCCGGTTGCCGCCCTTTTTGCGTTTGTCGGGCCAAGTGAGCCGCCCAAAGTTGCCCTTCTGGCCGAAAAATCCCGAAAAAAGCCCGAAAACCCGCGGTTTTCTCCCTGCGATGGGTGTCGTAGCTGGTAAGTTTTCGAACAGAGGCGGTTTCGCATCCGTGAACCGCTCGCGCTAAACACCTGAGTCCAGGAGGACATAAATTGGCTATGAACCGCAGTGAACTTGTTGCCGCTGTCGCAGAGAAGTCCGGCAACAGCCAGACCGCCGTCAACGGCGTGCTCGATGCTGTCTTCGACATCTTCGCCACTTCCGTTGCCAACGGCGAGAAGATCACCATCCCGGGCTGGCTCGCTGTTGAGCGCACCGACCGCGCCGCTCGCCAGGGCCGCAACCCGCAGACCGGCGAAACCCTCCAGATCCCGGCCGGCCACAGCGTCAAGCTGACGGCTGGCTCGAAGCTGAAGGCTGCTGTCGCCAAGAAGTAGTACTTTCGCATTTCAGCGGAGGGCCGGTGCCATTGGCACCGGCCCTCCGTTTGTCTGCGCCGGGACGCATTCCGGGATGTCCGGGATGCGCCGGGGCGGAGCGGGAGTTGGTCCATTATTTGCGGCGGGTAGAGAATAGGTAGCGTGCCAAACTCTGCCAAGACCCAGAACACCCTGCCGGACCGCTCCTCCGGTGCCGCGGACGGAACGGGAAGCCCGGTCCGCAGCGGTTGGGTAGCTGCCGGCATCGCTGTCATGATCCTGGCGCTCGGCGTCGCCCTGCTTTTCACCGGTGCAGCCGCAGCCTCACAGCTCTCCGATCCCGGTGCGCTGACCCGCTGGGGTCTTCCGATCGCCAAGGCCGTTCAAAACGGGGCGGTGGCTGCCGTCATCGGGTCCCTCGTGTTCGCAGTCTTTATCCTGCCCAAACACACCGGCGCACGGCGCGGCAAAGGGGAGCGGGAGACACGCCCGGAACATCCTGCCTTCACCCAGGCGCTGTCCCTCGCGTCCGTCGCAGCGGCAGTGTGGACCCTCGCCGCCATCGCGGTGATGCTGTTCACCTACTCTGATGTCTCCGGGCTGCCGCTCAGCCCCGCACCTTCCTATACGGAAGGGCTCGCATCCTTCCTCACTGACTTCTCCACCGGCCGGGCTTGGCTGGCGGTCAGCATTATTGCCGCAGTCGTCACCACGCTGACGTTCGGAGTGCGCTCCCTGACCGGGCTGGCGCTGACGACGGCGCTGGCCGTCGGCGGGCTGCTGCCCATGGCACTGGTCGGCCACGCCGCCGGCGGCGATGACCACAGTGCGGCCGTGAACTCCATCGGACTCCACCTGCTCGGCGTGTGTCTCTGGATCGGCGGCATCATCGTCCTGGCCGTGATCTCCAAGAACCTGGGCGACATCACCGAAACGGTGCTGAGGCGGTTCTCCGCGCTTGCCGGCTTCGGGTTCGTGCTCGTGGCGGCGTCCGGCATCGTTAATGCTTCGCTGCGGATCACGTCGCTGGACCAGCTGAACTCCCGCTGGGGCGCGCTGGTCCTGTTCAAGGTCGCTGCCACGCTGGTGCTGGGCATCTTCGGAGTCCTCCACCGCCGGTGGCTCATTCCCCGGCTCTCCGAGCCCGGCAGCAAGGGCGCTGCCGCCTCAGCCGGACCCCTGGGAGCCAAGCGGGTCCTGTGGCAGTTCATCGGGGTGGAGCTGCTCATCATGGCAGCAATTTCCGGCGTGGCCGCAGCCTTGGCCCGTACTGCTCCGCCGCGGCCCGAAGAGCTGCCGCCAAATGCCTCTCCCGCCCGGATCATCACCGGCTACGACCTTCCTCCGGAGCTGACCCCCGAGCGCTACCTCACGGAATGGCGCTTCGACTGGCTGTGGGTTGCCATCGTGGTGACCATCGGTGCCGCCTACATCCTGGGGCTGCGCAAGCTCCGGCGGCGCGGCGACAAATGGCCGGTTGTCCGGACACTGTCCTGGTTTGTGGGCCTGATCGCCCTGACCTACGTGACCTCCGGGGCGCCGGCCGTCTACGGCATGGTGCTGTTCTCCACCCACATGCTCGGACACATGGCACTGACCATGGTGGTGCCGCTCTTCCTGGTGCTCGGTGCGCCTCTGACGCTGGCGCTCAAGGCACTCACCCCGCGCGGGGACGGGAGCCGGGGCCTGCGCGAATGGATCCTGATCGGCGTGCACTCGCGCTATTCGAAGGTCATCACCAACCCAATCTTTGCGGCGGTGAACTTCGCCGGTTCGATCGTGATCTTCTACTACTCCGACCTGTTCGGTTTTGCCCTCCGCGAGCATGTGGGCCACGAACTGATGGTGCTGCACTTCCTGCTCACCGGCTACATCTTTATCCTGACCATGATCGGCATCGATCCGCTGCCCACCCGGGCGCCCTACCCGCTGCGGCTGGTCATCCTGCTGGCCACCATGGCGTTCCATGCTTTCTTTGGCGTCGCGGTGATGGGGCAGACCTCCCTGATCCAGGCTTCCTACTTCGGGAACATGGGCCGGGAGTGGGGCCTCAGCGCGCTTCAGGACCAGCAGCTGGGCGGATCCATCATGTGGGGCATCGGCGAAATTCCCACCGTCCTGGTGGCCATTGGCGTGGCCCTGCAGTGGTCACGCACGGATGCACGTGAAACAAAACGCAAAGACCGTGCGGCCGAGCGGAATAATGATGCTGAACTTACGGCTTACAACAATATGTTCGCCCAGCTGGCCGAACGCGATGCAAAGTCAGACCAAGGAGAACGTTAGATGACTGAAACGGTGCGCGCCGGATACCGCGTCCGGGCCTCCGAGCTTGTGGGCCGCAACTGGTTGAACACGGGTGGCAGGCAGCTGGGTCTCGAAGATCTCCGGGGAAAGATTGTCCTGCTGGATTTCTGGACCTTCTGCTGCATCAACTGCCTGCATGTCCTGGACGAGCTCCGCCCGCTTGAAGCCAAGTACTCCGACGTCCTCGTGACGGTCGGGGTGCACTCGCCCAAGTTCGAGCACGAAGCTGATCCGGTGGCGCTGGCCGCCGCCGTCGAACGCTACGAGATCCACCACCCGGTGCTGGATGACCCGGAGCTGGAGACCTGGCAGGCCTACACAGCGCGTGCCTGGCCGACGCTGGTCGTCATCGACCCTGAGGGCTACATCGTCGCGCACCTGTCCGGGGAGGGCCATGCTGCCGGCCTTGAGTCGCTTGTCGCCGAACTGGTGGCCGAGCATGAGGAGAAGGGTACGCTGCACCGCGGCGACGGACCGTACGTGCCCGCGGAGGCGACGTCGGGAGACCTGCGTTTCCCGGGCAAGGCAGTTGCCCTGCCCGAGGGCACCTTCCTGGTGGCGGACACCGGGCATCACCGGCTCGTTGAACTTGAAGCCGACCTCGCCACCGTCCGCCGCGTGATCGGTGACGGCACCAAGGGCTGGCGCGACGGTGACGCCGGGACCGCACGCTTCAACGAACCGCAGGGCCTGGCCGTACTTCCGGCAGCGGTCGCTGAGACCCTGGAGTACGACGTCATCGTGGCGGACACCGTCAACCACCGGCTGCGCGGCGTCAACCTAGCCACCGGCGCCGTCACGACCCTGGCCGGCAACGGCGTGCAGCGCCTGCTCGATGCCGAGAACCAGTCCGCACCCGTTTCCACGGATCTCGGTACCGATCCGCTGGGCACCTCCCTGTCCTCGCCGTGGGACGTCTTGTGGTCCACCGCGTTGGGCCAGGCTGTCGTTGCGATGGCCGGCACACACCAGATCTTCGCCTTCGACCCCGCGACTGGCGCGCTCTCCATCCTCGCTGGAACCGGGCTGGAAGGCCTGCTCGACGGCGCCGCAGACGCAGCCTGGTTCGCCCAGTCTTCGGGGTTGGCGCAGGATGCGGATGGAAACATCTGGGTGGCAGACTCCGAGACCTCCGCCCTGCGGAAGCTGGCCTTCGACGTTTCCGGGGACAAGCCGGTTGTCACGGTGGAAACCGCCGTCGGTGCGGGACTGTTCGATTTCGGCTACCGCGACGGTGCTGCCGCCGAGGCGAGGCTGCAGCACCCCCTGGGCGTGGCAGTCCTTCCGGACGGTTCCATAGCCATCGCCGACACCTACAACGGAGCAGTGCGGCGCTACGACCCGGCTGCACAAGCCGTCTCGACGCTCGCACGCGGCCTGGCGGAACCTTCCGGGGTCCTTATCGACTCAACCGCCGGCGAGCCGCTCCTGATCGTTGTAGAGGCTAACCAGCACCAGCTCATCCGCCTGCCCATCCCCAAGGAAGCGCAGTCCGTGGATGAAGGCGCCCGCCAGACACAGCGGCCCAAGACAGCCATCGCTGCCGGGCCGCTGGGGCTCACCATCCGATTCTCTGCTCCGAAGGGGCAGAAGCTCGACGACCGCTGGGGAGACCCCACGCAGCTGAAGATCTCTTCCTCTCCGGAGGAGCTCCTGGTTTCCGGAGGCGGGACCGCCGTCGGGCTGGTCCGTGAGCTGGTGCTCTCGGACACTGTTCCCGAAGGCGTCCTGCACATTACCGCCCGTGCCGCGGCGTGCGACGGCGAACCCGGGGGAGAGATCCCTGACCACGCTGCCTGCCACCTGTACCAGCAGGACTGGGGAATCCCCGTCGTTCTGCAGCCCGGCGGCGAAACGGAACTAACGCTGGACCTGCGCGGCCTGGACTAGCAGCCGGCCTGGACTAGGAGCCGGCGGAGCTATTCGATCACGGCGGTGAGGCTGATCCCGCCGTCCGTGACGGACAGCCGGGCTCCGAAGGAGAACTCCTTGTCCTCCACCAGGGGACTTTGGGCACCGGAGAAAAGATCGGTCTGGGTTGCCGTGACGCGGGCAATCCCATTCAGGGGTGCCAGGCCCCAGTGACCCTCCGCGGGCGAGATCTCCACTGTGGGGTACTCTACGATTTCCCACGTGATAGGCGGCTCCACCCGGTTGTCGGTGAGGTGGTAGAAGGGACATCCCGGAGGCGCCAGCCGGTTTTGCTCGCCGGCGCAGTTGTCCAGGAACTCGCGTACCCGAGCGTCGACGGCGTCGACCAGTTCGGGGGTGGCCTGGCTCTGGAGCGTCAGGTCCAGTGCCCCAGATGCAGTGGTCAGGACGCCGCTCTGCTCAGGAGCCTCGAAGTAGCCGCTGCTAAACGAGGCGGCAACGCGCGACGGGTAGAAGGCAGCGAAGGTGTTGGTGCCCTCCGGCAGCACGACGGGTGTGCCGTTGAGGACTGCCTCATTCTGGTTGGCCGCCGTAATCCTGACGCTGGGCAGCGAGTCGGGGCGGAAACTCCACTGGTCGAAGAACATCCACCGGCTGCCGGTCTTCTCCAGTTCAAAGGTCGACCGCTCTTCGATGCCATCCAGGCGGTACGTGACCTCGACGTTCGTGCGGTCGTCCACCGTTGTGCCGGCCTCGGTGATCTCCAGCACTTCGAGCCCGTCCGTTGAAGCACGCAGGGCCTCTCCATCCAGCAGCGCGGCATTCGCCTCAGGGACTTCGGCGTTCAGCAGGCCCAGCGCGCGGGCTCCATCGCCGTCCTGCAGGGCCTGCAGGTAGTCCTCCACCTGCTTGCCCGGGCCGTAAACCTTGGCGTTGACAAGCCAAATAACGACGACGGCGGCCGCGATAGTGAGCATGAGAGCCGTCAGCCATGTGGCGACGGCTTTGATTACCGGTGATGTTCCCTGCACGCTCTTACGTTACCCGCAGTAGGCGTGCACGCCGATCTGGCGGGTGCGCCCGTGTTCCTCCGGGGCACCCATCCTGCTACTCAGACGTGGTTGCGGCGGCCTCCTGATGGTCGTGAGCCATGGCAATCTCCTCGGCACGCCGCTCGTTGGCCTCTTCAGTCAATTCCGCGCCCGCTTCCGGATCGCGGGTGAGGTTCTCGCCGGACTCGGGGTCGAAGAGGTGGATTCGCCGGGTATCCAGCCACAGTTCAGCGTCCCGTCCGCCACGCACCCGGCTGGCCGCATCGAGGGTGACAACGACCTGCGGCCGCAGCTCGTCGGCGTCCATGTCCCTGGCCAGGTTGTCCAGCAGCTCACGGACCTCCGGGGTCGGGTCGAAGTGGATGTAGCCGTATTGTTCGTTGCCCAGCCACTCGGTGTGCGTGATGGGTGCCGTGAAGGTGGAGCCGTGGGCTTTCTTGTGTTCTTCGACCAGGGAGGCGTCTTCGAAGAATTCAGGCCGGATCCCCACCAGAACGACCTTTTTGCCTGCGGCCTTGGCCGCCTTGTCTTCGGGGATGCGGATATCGCCGACTGCAGTTTCGAGGATGTTGCCGTCCTTGAAGGTCGCCGGGAGGAAGTTCATCGAAGGCGATCCGATGAAGCCTGCGACAAACAGGTTAACCGGCTGCTCGTAAAGTTCCCGCGGGGAGGCGACCTGCTGAAGGATGCCCTTCTTCAAGACGGCCACCCTGTCTCCGAGTGTCATGGCTTCCGTCTGGTCGTGTGTGACGTAGACACTGGTGACGCCCAGCCTGCGCTGCATCTGGGAAATTTCGGAACGCATTTGTCCGCGGAGCTTGGCGTCCAGGTTGGAGAGCGGCTCATCGAACAGGAAAGCGTCGGCCTGGCGGACAATCGCACGTCCCATGGCCACACGCTGCCGCTGGCCGCCGGAGAGGTTCGCAGGCTTGCGGTCGAGGTGTTCGGTCAGCTCCAGCGTGGCGGCTGCATCGTTCACCAGCTTCTTGACCTGCTCATCGCTGTACTTGCCCTTGTTCAGACGGAGCGGGAAGGCGATATTCTCAAAGACCGTGAGGTGCGGATACAGGGCATAGTTCTGGAACACCATGGCCAGGTTCCGGTCCCTGGGTGCCTTGTCGTTGACGCGCTCGCCGTTGATCAGCAGGTCGCCGGAGGTAATGTCTTCCAGCCCCACAATCATCCGCAGCAGCGTCGACTTTCCGCAGCCGGACGGACCAACGAGAATGATGAACTCCCCGTCCGCGATGTCCAGGCTGATGTCATTGACGGCTGGGAAACCGTCGCCGTACTTCTTGACGAGGTTCTTGAGCGTAATCGATGCCATGCTCATGGCTCCTTTTCTAGTACCGTGCGTCTGGGGCTAGCCCTTGACGGCGCCCTGGGTTAGTCCGGAAACGATCTGTCGCTGGAACAGCAGTACAAGTACAACGACCGGGATGGTCACAATGATCGCGGCTGCGGAAATTGCTCCAGTCGGCGCTTCGAACTGGGATGCTCCGGTAAAGAAAGCCAGGGCTGCCGGCACGGGGCGGGCAGCTGAGGTCGAGGTTAGGGAAATGCCATAGACGAAGTCGTTCCACGCGATGAAGAAGGCAATGATCGCCGTCGTGAAGACGCCGGGGGCTGCAAGCGGAACGATTGCCTTGCGGAACGCCTGCCAGGTGGTGGCTCCGTCCACCTGTGCTGCCTGCTCCAGCTCCCAAGGAATCTGCCGGAAGAACGCCGCCAGCGTCCAAATCGAAATCGGCAGGGTCAGGGAGAGGTACGGGATGATGAGCCCCGGCCAGGTGTCGTACAGGCCGATGTTGCGCCACAGGTTGAACAACGGGGTCACGATCGAGATCACCGGGAAGATGGAAACACCCAGGGCAGTTGTCAGCACCAGCCGTTTGCCGGGGAAATCCAGCCGGGCGATTGCGTAGGCACAGAGGGTGGCAAGCACCACGGCGATCACGGTGGCGATCAGCGAGATGCCGATCGAGTTGCGGAGGGCGGAGAGGAAGAGTTCCTGGGCGTCCCCGACCAGGATCTGTTCGTAATTCACCGTGGACCAGTTGGTGGGGAGGAAGGACCCCGAGGTCAGGTCACTGGGAAGCTTGAACGACGTCGCGAAAATTGAGGCGACCGGAAACAACGCGTAAATGATCACGACAATTGAAATGATGGTCCATGTGACGCGCCTGCGGATCGGTGACGACTTCATTTAATTGCCCCCTCGTGCGCCGGTCAGGTCCACCTTGAAGAGTTTTATTGCTACGAAACATATGAGGATCACGCAGAGGAAGAGCAGTACGGAAACCGCTGAGCCCATACCGATCTCCAGCCGGGTGATGGAGGTCCGGTACGCGAGCAGCGACAAGGTCTCCGTGCCGTAGGCGCCTCTGGTCATGATGTAGACATTGTCGAAGATGCGGAACGCATCCAGTGCACGGAAAAGGACTGCCACCATGATGGCCGCCTTCATGTTTGGCACGATCACCCTGCTGAACCGCTGCCACCAGGTGGCGCCGTCGACTTCGGCTGCCTCGGTCAGCTCACCGGGAACCTGTGCCAGGCCGGCCAGCAGCAGCAGCGAGATGAACGGCGTCGTCTTCCAGATTTCAGAAGCCATGATCACCGTGATGGCGGTGCCGAAATCGGCAAACCAGTTCAGGTCGGGGCTAATCCCGGGTACCCAGCCGAACCAGTGGTTCACGTAACCGGAGTTGATATCGAAAGCGTAGAACCAGGCGAAAGCCGAAACCACGGTAATGATGCCGTAGGGAACCAGGATTGCGGTCCGGAGCCAGCCCCGGACCGCTTTCAAAGCGCTGTTCATAACCATGGCGAGGGCGAAACCGAGAACCAGCTCGATGACGACCGTGACAACGGTAATGAGGAGAGTTACGCCCAGGTCCCTCCAGAAGACTTCGTCGGTCAGGATAGTGACGTAGTTGCTGAGGAAGACAAACTCCCGGTCATCCGGCGCGGTGAGCCGGTACTTGAACAGAGAATCCCAGAGGGCCAGGAGGATTGGGTACGCCGTGACAGCCAGCATGATGATGAACGCGGGGCCCGCAAGCCAGAAGCCCAGCCTGCGTTCGGCCTTGGCGCGGTCGCTGAGCCCTGCCTTTCGCGGCTTGGGACTGCCGCCAGCGGAGGCACGTGTCTCGACAGACGTACTCATAGCAGCCTCTCTCCCTTCAGGACCTCAAGAATGAACTGCTGGCTCGTTTCCGGGGTGGTCTCCGGATCGACATCCTGCGGCGGCGTCCAGGTTTGCTGGATGCCGGTGGAGATTTCGTTGTAGTACGGAGTCTGCGGGCGGGGTTTCGACAGCTCCAGCGATTCGCGGATGGTTCCCGCCATGGGGAACGTGTCAATGACCTCGGGGTCGTTGTAGGCGTCAGGGTTGGAGGGCGGATTGCCGTTGGTTGCGAAGTAGTATGCCTGGTTCTCGGGGCTGACGATGCACTCGATGGCCTCGAAGGCCAGATCCGGGTTCTTGCTCTTGGAACCAACACCAAGATCGATGCCGCCCAGCGGGGGTGCAGTATCCTCACCGGCGTTGACCTGGGGGTAAAGCGCCCAGCCAATGTCATCAATCAGGGTTGCCGGCAGGGTGCCTTCCTCAACAGCGGCATTGGTTGCAGGCCAGACGAAGGGGTAGTTCACCATGAACGCACCCTTGTCCCCTTGGAACTGGATCATTGAGAAGTTCTCGGTTTGGGTCGGAAGTCCGGGGCCGCCCAGCCCTTCCTTGCCGATGGTCGACACGATCTCAGCGGCCTGTGTACCGGCCTCGGAGTCCAGTCCCATTTGGATTTCGTCTGCCGGGGCGTCCGGGTTTTCCACGATGTGCCCGCCGGCGGATTCGACTAGGGCGTTTACCCACACAGTCATGGACTCGGCGCGGGCGCCCTGCACGCTCAAGTACTTGTCCTGGCTGCTGACTGCCTCGATCAGCTGGTCCCATGTCACCGGCTGGCTCATGTCCAGTCCGGCAGCCTCAGCTACGGACTTGCGGTACCAGAGGATCTGCGTGTTGGCCCAGAACGGCACCGCAACCACTTCGTCTTTCCACGTCGCGCCGGCAAGGGCGCCTTCCACGACGTTGGCCGTGGTGCGTTCGCGGACATCATCAGGTATGGGAGCGAGGTATCCCGGTTCGGCGTACTCCGGCACGTTTGGCGGGTCCAGGCTCATGATGTCCATGCTCGTATCACCGGCTGCCAGGCGCCGGGCCAGCTGTTCGCGCTGTGAAGCGGCATCATTAGGGAGCAGGGAGGTCTCGATGGTGTACTTGCCTCCGGAGGCATCAGTACACCGCTTGGCAAGTTCTGCCTGTCCACCGTCATCAGGGTTGATATACCAGGTCAAGGTCGGTGTGGCCCCGGCGTCTGAGCTGCAGCCGGCCAGCACGGTGGCGGCCACCGCAGCGGCGAACCCCGCGGCTGCGAACTTCTTCCTGCGGGCCCTGCCGGGAAGTCTTGCGTCTCTTGGCATTGGTGTATGCCTCCACCTCGTCGTAGGCACGGACAGAGTGATTTTCCGCGAAAGGCTGAAAGCTCAGCAACCTTTCGATCGACCCTAAGCCCTTGGCGCGTATTGCGCCACAGTTGGGCGGGGAAACAGGCAGAACGACTAGTGGCGGCGGAAGACGCCCTTGTTTTTTCGAGGTGGGGAGAGTCGGGAAATCCCGGTCGGGAGGGCGGCGGGAGGGGGCCTTAGAGTGCGGGAACGGACAGCGGAGGCCGTGCCGTTCCGGCGGTCACTGCCTCTGCCGGATCAGTGCCGAGCTTGAGGATGCGGTTCGCTTCGTCAACGTGAACGACGGCGGGGGTGTAGGAAAGCGCTTCCTCTGTGGTCATATCGGCATAGGTAATGAGGATAACCAGATCGCCGACGTCGACCAGGTGGGCTGCGGCGCCGTTGATTCCGATGACACCGGAACCGCGTTCGCCGGCGATGGTGTAGGTCTCCAGCCGGGAACCGTTGTTCACATCGACGATTGAGACGAGTTCGCCGGGAAGAATGTCAGCGGCTTCCAGAAGGTCCAGGTCCACGGTGACGGAGCCGACGTAATGGAGATTCGAATGGGTAACGGTGGCACGGTGGATCTTGGACTTAAACATTTTCCGGTTCATAGCGTGTCCAAGTGTACGCCCCGGTCACAGGCCGGAAGGCGGTTGCATTGGAGCGGGCGACGGGAATCGAACCCGCGTATCGAGCTTGGGAAGCTAGCGCTCTACCATTGAGCTACGCCCGCATGGCCGGTGGAGCACCGGCACAGGAAACTACTTTACATGCCATTTGCATCATGGGCGCAAATGGCGTTCACGCCGACGCGCCGGCAGTAACACGGCGGCGGTAGAAATCCAGCGGGTCGGGGGCCTAGGCCCGGCGGCGCGTCTGGCGGGATCCCTCACGGGCGCGGTCGACCAGTTCCCGCCAGCTCCCCTGAAGGGACTGTTCCGGGATGGTGACGGCCTTCTTGCCGACACTGATTTCGTACGTGAACCGGTCATTGCCGTCCTCGTGGGATTCGGGCGGGTCCTGCAGCAGAGGAAGCCAGCGTTCCTCGGCTTCCTCGGAACTCACCTCACTGCTCCAGGTACGCCGCATGCCAGCAAGCCCGCCCGTACGCACCACAACCAGTCTCATACCATGACATTAACCTCTCGCCATGCTGCCTGCACAGCAGAACTTTCTTCGGTTCCGGCTCCGTAACGCTTTTCCGCGGCGGTGATGGTGGCTGCGGCAAAGAGACTGAAGGTGCAGTCGGCCGGAAAATTCGGCTCGGTAATCGTGTCGTACCAGATCTGGCCTGCCCGTTCCCAGGCGTAACCGCCGAGCCCGGCTGCCGTGAGATAGAAGGCCCGGTTCGGGATGCCCGAATTCAGGTGCACGCCGCCGTTGTCGGACGTGGTCTCCACATATCCCGTCATGTCGGCGGGCTGCGGGTCCTTGCCGAGCACGTCGTCGTCGTAGGCGGATCCCGGCTCCGACATGGAACGCAGGCCGCGTCCGTTGACCTCGGGAGTGAACAGCCCCTCACCGATGATCCAGGACGCCCCGGACGCCGTCTGGCGCAGGAAATACTGCTCCGTCAAGGCACCAAAAACGTCCGAGACCGATTCGTTCAAAGCCCCGGCCTGTCCCTGGTAAATGAGCTTAGCCGTGTACTGGATGATCCCGTGGGCCAGTTCGTGGCCGATGACCGTCAGGGATTTGCTGAACCGTTCGAAGACCTCTCCGTCGCCGTCGCCAAGGACAATCTGCGCACCGTTCCAGAAAGCGTTGTCGTAGTCGATCCCGTAATGCACGGTGGCCTGCAGCGGCTGCCCGGCGCCGTCAAGCGAGGAACGGCCGTACACATCGCTGAAGAGTGCGTAGGTAGCTCCCAGCCCGTCGTAGGCTTCGTCGGCCGCCGGGTCTGATGTGGGCGGAGCGCCCTCCGCCCGGACCGGGACCCCGGGAAGGCCCTGGCGCTGCTGGGCGTCGAAGACCGTGCGGCGCAGCTTGGGCGTGAGTGCGGTACCTGAACCGGGTGCGGGGGCGGAGCGGCCCAGCTGGCCGGCTTCAGCGACTGCATCAAATTCAAGCAGGGTCCGGCGTGCGGCCACGGCGGCCCCAGCCATGCGGTCCGGCCGCTCCGCAATGCGCGAAAGCAGGTAGGGCGGCACTATGGAGCAGTGTCCAGCGGGACCTTCATGAACATGGCGGTGGACATGCCGGTAGACATGCTTGGCGGAATCTCTGAGTGGATCTACTGTGCGGGTCACCTTACAGCCCTCCATCTGTAGTGAGTTTCCCCAGACTAGACCCCGCTACCGACACTGCAAGGCAGTACCGGCAAAACCGCTGACGCTTGTCCATAAGGAAACAAAAAGCACCGGAAATCTGCGGTTTTGCCGGTTTGGTGTGCTATTCCGCTGCGGTTTCCCCGCTTTGGGGACGTGCCTGGCCGCCGAAGGCCGCCACGACGGCCTCTACGCCTTCGGGCCCGAGTTCCAGTCCCAGCGAGTTGCCAGGGTTGATGGCAAGCCCGTACCCCGGGGCGATGCTGCGGAGGGTGGCTTCCCCGGAGGCCTTGACCATGATGGGGGCGGCGTCCCGGATGCGCTGCGGGATGCGCTGCGCATCCGTAAACGTGGCGGCCACCGGTGCAGCTCCTTCGGGGGACTGGAGGACCAGTGCCTGGAAGCTGGCGGGGTCGTCTTCGACCGTCAGGCGCCCGACGCTCAAAAGGTCGGAGTTCCAGATCGCCGTAATAACGTCCTGGTTGCTGATCTTGCCCTCCTGGCCTTCCTGGATAGCCTGTTCCAGGCCGGTGGAGGGCTCCAGGGTGCCTGCCGCTCCGGAACTGCCGGCTTCCGGCGTGCTGCTCGCGGCGTCGTTGGATTCGGTGGATTCGTTATCGGCTTCGTGATCCATGGGGCCTCCTTGGAGGGTCGGTTGCATAAACGGCCAGTCTTCCACAGCCCTGCCGTGGCGCAGAAGCAGATCCCGGGAGCCTGAAGCTACCGTGAATTCATGGACAAGAACACCCGCGACCTGGAACCCGAAATCGAGCGGGACTTCAGCCAGAAGATGAGCTATGGATCCTATCTGGGACTTGAGGACCTGCTCGCAGCCCAGCATCCGGTCAGCAAGCCGGAGCACCACGACGAAATGCTCTTCATCATCCAGCACCAGACCTCGGAGCTGTGGCTGAAACTGGTGCTGCACGAACTGCGGGCCGTCCGGGCACGGCTGATGGCTGACGACCTGCGTGCAGCCATGAAGGGCATTGCCCGGATCAAGCACATCCAGCGCTCGCTGACCGAACAGTGGTCGGTCCTGGCCACCCTGACGCCGTCGGAATACGCGGAGTTCCGCGGGGATCTCGGCGCGTCCTCCGGTTTCCAGTCCTATCAGTACCGCGCCGTGGAGTTCCTGCTGGGCAACAAGAACGCCGGCATGATCGAGGTCTTTGCGGCGGATCCGCAGGCACAGGCGCTGCTGGAGGAGCTGCTCGGGCAGACCAGCATCTACGACGAGTTCATCCGCGCCCTTCACCGGATGGGTTACACGCTCGCGCCGGACCTGCTCGAACGGGACGTCACCCAGGCGCATGTCTTTGACGAATCCCTGATGCAGGTCTTCCGGCACGTCTACGAGAATCCCGCCGAGAACTGGGACATCTACGAGGCATGTGAGGAACTCGTTGACCTGGAAGACAATTTCCAGCTCTGGCGCTTCCGGCACCTGCTCACCGTGCAGCGCACCATCGGCATGAAACGCGGGACCGGCGGCTCCTCGGGGGCGGGGTTCCTGAAACGTGCACTGGACCTCACGTTTTTCCCTGAGCTTTACGCGGTGCGGACCGAAATTGGACAGCGCTGACGATGCGCTATTTTTAGAAGGTGCTGATATCTGACCGCGACATTCGAGCCGAAATTGCTGACGAGCGGATCGTCCTGGACCCCTACGACCCCGCAATGGTCCAGCCCTCCAGCGTGGATGTCCGGATTGACCGGTACTTCCGGCTGTTCGACAACCACAAGTACGCGCACATTGATCCGTCCCTGGACCAGCCGGACCTGACCCGCCTGGTGGAAGTGGCTCCGGACGAGCCGTTCATCCTGCACCCGGGTGAGTTTGTGCTGGGATCCACGTACGAATCCGTCACGCTGCCCGACGACGTCGCGGCACGGCTGGAGGGCAAGTCGTCCCTGGGGCGGCTCGGGCTGCTGACACACTCCACGGCCGGCTTCATCGACCCGGGCTTTTCCGGCCACGTGACCCTCGAACTCTCGAACATGGCTACCCTGCCGATCAAGCTCTGGCCCGGGTCGAAGATCGGCCAGCTCTGCTTCTTCAAGCTCACATCGCCCGCCGAGTATGCCTACGGAACCGGCGCCTACGGCAACCGCTATCAGGGCCAGCGGGGCCCGACGGCGTCACGCAGCCACCTGAACTTCCACCGCACCAGCATCTAGCAGGCAGGTGCGCCGGAACTCCGCTCGTTCCGGATTATTTTCGAACTTCACATAATCCATGACCTAATTAGTCATGGACGCTACATGGTTTCGCGCTCATACTGGGACAACAGAGCGCAGGCGACGCACGCTGCGGCGTGCTCGAAGGAGAACCATGGAACCGTCCACCTCAGCAGAACATTGGGACCAGGAAGTCGACCTCCTGGTCTTGGGGTCCGGGGCGGGCGGTTTGTCCGCAGCGCTGACTGCAGCAGCCGAGGGCGCATCGGTTCTGGTCCTTGAAAAAACCGAGTACCTGGGCGGCACCACCGCTTACTCCGCCGGGACCTGCTGGGTGCCGAACAACCGGTTCCAGCAGCAGATGGGAATCCTTGATGACCAGGAGCGTGCTGTGCGCTATCTGGACGCCGTCGTCGCAGACAAGGCTCCCCGCGACGGCTGGCTGGCCTATTTGGAGGCGGCGCCCCGGATGCTGGAAGAGTTTCAGCAGCTGGGAGTGACCTTCCGGCATTCTCCCGCGGTAGTGGACTACCACTCCGAGCTGCCCGAGGCGGGTGCTACCGGCCGTGCGCTGGAGCCCGATCCTTTCGACGGCCGGCTGCTGGATAAGTCTGATTTTCGTCGCGTCCGTCCACCGGTGCCGGAGTTCGCGCTGATGGGCGGAACCCTCATGCTCCGGCGTGCAGAGGTTGCCGCCCTGCTCAAGCTCTTTAATGGTTCGCTGGCAGAGCGGGCCAAAGCAGTCGCCCTTGCAGCCAGGCTTGGTGCCGGGTGGGCACGGGACCGCGTCACGCGTCCCCGGGGCACCCGGCTGGTGATGGGCAACGGCCTGGTGGCCAGGCTGTTTTATGAATCACGCCGGCGCGGGGTTGAATTCCGGTTTGGTGCGCACACCGGCGAGCTGATCGTTCAGGACAACCGCGCCGCAGGTGCTCTTGTAACGCACGAAGGCAGGCGCCTTCGGATCCGGGCACGGCGCGGGGTCGTGCTTGCGGGCGGCGGTTTTGCCCACAGCACACGGATGCGTGCTGAGCTGATGCCCGAACCAACCCCGCAGTACTCGCGGGCCGGGGAAGGAGCCACCGGAGACACCCTTGCCCTTGCCGAGGCCGCAGGGGCCGCACTTGGCCGTGACAACGGGGAAAATGCATTGTGGTTCCCCAGTTCGATCGGCCGCCGCGCCGACGGATCCAGGGTGGTCTTCCCGCATATCTGGGACCGTGCCAGGCCGGGCGTGATTGCTGTGGGAGCCGACGGCAGGCGGTTCACTGACGAGTCCTGCTCCTATCACCGCTTTGTGCGGGCGATGTTTGCGTCTCCTGGAAGCAACGCCATTCCCGCGTGGCTGGTGGTGGACTCACGGACCCTCGGCAAGTACGGACTGGGCATGATTACGATGCCCCACCTGCCCCGGGCCGCGCTGAAGAGGTATGTGAAGGACGGGTACTTGTATGAAGCGGACACCCTTGCCGGCCTCGCCGGACGGATCGGCGTCGACCCGGCGGGCCTTGAAGCGACCGTCAAGCGGTACAACGGCTTCGCAGCCACCGGCGTGGATGAAGAATTCCATAAGGGTGAACTGGCTTTTGGCAGGGCGGCAGGGGACCCTGAGCACGGACCCAACCCGAACATCGGTCCCGTCGAAAAGCCTCCGTTCTATGCCATGGCAGTAGTGCCGACGCCCCTCGCTACCGCCTACGGGATCCTGACGGACGGCAACGGGCAGGCCCTTGATTCCCAGGGAAACCCGGTGGCCGGTCTCTATGCCGTCGGAAATGATGCTGCCTCGGTGATGGGTTCGGAGTACCCCGGTGCCGGCGTGCAGGTTGGTTCTGCCCTGACGTTCGGATGGGCAGCTGCCCGCCACGCGGCCGCTGGGGCAGGGTCACTGGGTAGGGTGAAGGAATCCGGGACCGTTTAGCGTTAGGTTTGAGTATTCGTGGAAATCCGTTGGCTGGAAGCATTCGTAGCTGTTGCAGAGGAGCTCCACTTCGGCAATGCAGCGGTCCGGCTGCGCATGGCGCAGTCTCCGCTGAGCCAGACCATACGCAAGCTCGAACGTTCGCTGGGTGTTGAGCTGTTCCACCGCAGCACCCGCTCGGTGGAGTTAACCGCGCCGGGCCATGCCCTGCTGCCCTACGCCCGTGAGGTGCTGGCGCAGCTGGACGTCGCTGCCAAGGCCGTCAAGCTGCCACAGGGTGAGGTTTACGGAAACCTCACCCTGGGATTTACCGGGGTCCTGAACCATTTCTCATTGCCGCCGCTGGCGCGAGCGGTACAGCAGGCCTATCCGGAAATTGCATTGACGCTGGTAGGCCGGGTGATGACCCAGGATGCGGTCCAGCAGCTGGAATCGGGCACGCTGGACCTCGCCTTCGTTGGGCTGCCGGTGGATTCCTCCCGCATCAACGCCCGCCTGCTGGCGCAGGAACCGTTCGGAGTGATTCTGCCTGAGGGGCATCGGCTGGCCGGAATGGAAGCCGTTGACCTGGCGGCGCTCGCTGACGAATCCTTTATCCTGCCTCCCCGCAGTGCTGGATCGGTCCTGTATGAGGGCACCATGCGCGCCTGTTCAGAGGCGGGCTTTTATCCCAAGGCGGCGCAGGCCATCACGGATCCGTACATGGTCATGATGCTCGTGGCCGCCGGGATCGGCGTTGCGGTGCTAACGGAGGGGGTGGCCTCCATGCTGCCGCCGGGTGCCGTCTACGTTCCTTTGGCGGGCAAACCCCAGTACATGAACCACGGGCTTGCCTGGTCGATCCGCCCGGGTTCCAAGGCGCGTGATGCTGTCCTGGAGCTCAGTGAAACAGTGCTGCCGACCGCTTCTCCAATCATGTAAAAAGACTACATAGTCTATGTGTAATTAGGTCGTAGACATAATAAGTGTGGTGGATCACACTGGATGATGTTCCTCCGTCGGGGGAGAAAGGATCATCATGACTGCCACTTCTTCCACCGCTCCGGTAGTTGCCGGGAAAGCTACGCCGCAGGCCCGCCGTGCCGCGCTCTCAGGTTTCCTGGGGAGCACACTTGAGTACTACGACTTCTTCATCTATGGTTCAGCAGCCGCACTTGTCTTCTCCCACGTGTTCTTTTCATCGGAGGGGAACTCCGTACTGCTTTCCATCTCCACGCTGGGCGTCGCGTACGTGGCACGGCCCTTGGGTGCCGTCATCTGGGGACACCTCGGGGATAAATTTGGCCGCCGTTCCACTCTGATGGCCTGCCTTCTGCTGATGGGAATCTCGACGTTCCTGATCGGCTGCCTGCCCACCTATGACCAGGCAGGGTTGCTGGCGCCGCTGGCACTCGTGGTCCTGAGGCTGCTGCAGGGCCTGTCCGCCGGCGGGGAATCGCCGGGTGCCGCGTCCCTGTCCATGGAGCACGCGCCCGACCACCGCCGTTCCTTCTTTGCCAGCTTCACCATGAGCGGCATCATGTTCGGAATTGTGCTGGCCACCCTGGTATTCATTCCCGTAGCTTCGCTGCCGGATGAGCAGCTGCTGACCTGGGGGTGGCGGATCCCGTTCTGGATCAGTATTTTCCTGACAGGGGTGGCCTTCTGGATCCGGCGCCATTTGGAAGAGCCGGAGGTCTTCGAGGAAACCAAAGAGTCCAACCAGGTGGCCAAGGTTCCGCTGGTGGAGCTCTTCAAATACCACTGGGCCGCTGTGATCCGTGTGATGTTCTCATCGACATTTGCCATGATCAACACCATCGTCAACGTCTTCGCGCTGGCCTACGCAGTGGAGCACAACGGCATTGAACGCACCACCATGCTCACGGTTATTGCAGTTGCGAATTTCTCCGCCGTCCTGACCCAGCCGCTGTACGGATTGCTGGCGGATAAGATCGGCCGCAAACCGGTGTTCATCGGCGGCGCCCTGGGCGCAGGCGCCATGATGTTCGCGTTCTTCAACGCCATCAGCACCGGCAACGTCACTCTGATATTTATCTCCTCAATCATCCTCATGGGTGGCCTGTATGCCGCGCCAAACGGTTCGTACATGGCCTCCTTCCCGGAACAGTTCCCCGCAAAGGTGCGTTACTCCGGCATGGCGATCGGCCTTATGCTCGGACTGCTGGTTTCAGGTTTCACCCCGGCGATCGGCACCCTCATGACCGCCGGTGACCTCACCAACTGGATGCCCGTGGCGCTTATGTGCTTCGGATTCACGGTGATCGCTGCGGTTGCTTTTGCCACGGGTCCGGAAACCTACCGGATCCCCACTGCCCAGCTGGGGCTGACACGGGCCGAGCGCGAAGCGATAAAGCAGCAGTGAGCACTGGCAGCGGCCCGCTGCGGATTGGGCTAATTGGCAACGGCTTGGCAACGTCTCTCTCCCCGCTGATCCATGAGGAAGAAGCCAGGGCACTGGGCTTGTCCGGTTACAGCTATGAGCGCCTTGACCTCTCCGGCATTGCCGCAGTGGATCTGGCGGAGGTGCTGAAGGAAGCACTGCACGAAGGGTTTACGGGTTTCAACGTCACCTATCCCCACAAGCAGGCCATCCTGCCCTGCCTGGATTCAATTGCTCCTGACGCCGCCGTCCTCGGCGCCGTAAATACGATCGTGGTGTCGGAGGCCGGGCTGACCGGTTACAACACAGACCGCAGCGGCTTCCTCGCCGGGCTCCGCCGCGTGCTCCCCGCCGGCCCCCGGCACCAAACCGCAGCCCTCTTTGGCGCCGGGGGCGCAGGGTCTGCTGTTGCAGCTGCGCTGCTGGATTTTGGCGTGCAGAATCTGAGGATCATTGATCCGGTTCCGGAACGGCGGGAACAGCTGAAGGCTGCGCTGCAGCTGGCTTACCCGGCACGGAGCGGTACCAGCATCCAAGCCGGCGGCGAAGAACTGGCCCGCGAGTGGGTCAGCACTGCCGACGGGGTGGTCAACGCTACGCCGATCGGGATGGAGCACATTCCCGGTACGCCCTTTGACACAGCGTGGCTCAGGCCCGGTCACTGGGTGGCGGACGTCGTCTACCGTCCGGTGAGGACAGCGCTGTTGGCTGAAGCATCACAGCGGGGCTGCCCTGTGGTCGACGGCACGACCATGCTCGTAGAACAGGCAGCAGACACCTTCGCACTCCTCACGGGCATTGAGCCGGTGAGGACAAGGATGCGTTCACACCTCGCCCGGCTCCTTGCACCTGCCGTGCGGTAACTACCCCCCCCCGAAAGAGGACGATGACTGACACGGCACGTACACAAGCACCCCGCCTGCGCGTCGGAATCGTGGGCTGCGGCAACATCAGCCGCAACCACATTGAGGCCTACGCCGCAATTGAGGGAACGGAGGTTGTGGGGGTCTGCGACGTCGACACCGCCCGTGCACGGCAGACCGCCGCAACCTGGCAGATACCCCACGCGGTGGACTCGGCAGCGGCACTCCTGGACCTCGGACTGGACATCATTTCGGTCTGCACTCCGCATCCGACGCATGAAGCAGTTGTCCTGCAGGCTGCGGCAGCCGGCGTGCACGTGCTGTGCGAGAAGCCAATCTCGGTGGATCTCGCCGCTGCCCGGAACATGGTTGAGGCCTGCGAGAACCACGGCGTTGCACTGGGCGTGCTTTTCCAGCGTCGGTTCTGGCCGGCAGCGGCCGCTCTCCGGGCAGCCATCGATGACGGCACCCTGGGCCGGCCGGTGATGGGCCAGGTTTCGGTACTCCTGCAGAGGGACCCTGAGTATTACCGTGCAGACGCGTGGCGCGGAACCTGGGCGAACGACGGCGGCGGTGTGCTGATGACGCAGGCGATCCACTACATCGACCTGCTGCAGTGGTATCTGGGGGAGGTGGCGGAAGTCTACGGAGCGGTCAACACCTTCAAGCACGGGGACTATATCGAGGTCGAGGACTCAGCAAGCGCTGTCCTGAAGTTCACCAGCGGAGCGCTGGCCACGCTGAACGCTTCCACCGCCGCCAGCCCGTCGCTCGGGGTGCAAATCCGTATCACGGGTTCGACCGGGGCGACGGCTGAACTCAGCGAATTCCCTGAAGGCACGGACGGGCGCCTCACCATCGCCGCAGACGGGGCATCCGCGGCTGAAGCGCCTGCCCGCATCACCGCGGGGGCCAACGTGGACCTGGCGGCCATCAACGAAGCGCTGATCCCGCATCACCGGGCACAGATCGAGGACTTCGTGGACGCAGTGAGGGGCGGGGGCATCCCTGCTGTTACCGGCCGGGATGGTACGAATGCCCTCCGCATCCTGCTGGCGGTCTACGAGTCCGCCCGCACCGGGCAGCCGGTCCGGTTTGCGCCGTTCCCCGCCGGGGTGGCGGTTCCTCCGGCACGTTCCGGCACGGCCGCCGAGACTAACGAGCCATCTCCGCCCGCAGAAGTCCGACCTGAGATTCGAGCGAACAAATGACAACCCACACACCGAAGATTGGTCTTGCCCAGCTGTCCCTGCTCCGTACCGAACCTCCGCGGCTGGTGCGGATCGCAGCTGCCGCTGGTTTCGACTTCGTCGGCGCCCGGGTGCGACAGGTGACGGCCGCGGAGCGGGCGTACGACCTTGCCCCGGGGTCGCCGATGTTCCGTGAAACAATGCTCGCCGTCGAGGAGACGGGGGTGGGCATCCGGGACATTGAGTTCCTGCTGCTCGACGGCAGTGACCAGCGGTCCGCCTGGCTCCAGATGATGGAAGCGGGGGAGGCGCTGCGAGCTGCCACCCTCACGGTGGCCGCGTCGCTCACGGATCACGGGCAGCTGGCCGGGATCCTCGCGCAGATGGTGAAGGACGGCGCTGACTTCGGCATCGTTCCCACCCTGGAAGTTATCTCCTATCAATCAGTGAATTCACTCCCGCTGGCCGCGGAACTGGCACGGGACTCCGGCTGCAGGATCGTGGCCGACACACTGCACCTCAGCAGGGTGGGCACCACAGACGCGGAACTCCAAACGTATGGCGGGCTGGTCCCGCTGCTGCAGCTGTGCGACGGTCCGGTGGACGCCCCGGCCGACCGGGACGGCCTCGTGCTCGAATCCCGGTCCGAGCGCCAGGTACCCGGAGAAGGCGGATTCCGGCTCGCGGAAATGATCGCCGCGCTGCCCGAAGGGACCCCGGTGAGTGTGGAAACCCCTTCCGATTCAGCTCTCGCCCGCCTCGGTGAACAGGCCTGGGCGAACCGTCTGAAGCAGGCGGCTGACTCGGTGATCGCCTCCGCCGGGCGACTGAGGGCATCCGCCCGGGCCTTCCCTGAGCCGCCACCCTTGTCCGGGTGCTCCGAACACCCGGAACTGCACACCCACGGAACGAACGGAATAACAGATGAGCACCACAGTTAGCAGGGACACCGAAGCAGACGTCGTCGTCGTCGGGTCCGGCGCAGGCGGAATGTCCGCCGCAGTCACCAGCGCCTACCACGGACTGAAGGTGGTGGTGGTGGAGCGGGCAGAGGTCATCGGGGGCGCCACCTCCCATTCCGGCGGCTGGGCATGGGCCCCGGGCAACCCTTTGGCGAAGGCCGACGGCGTCCAGGAGGACCGCGAAGAATTCCGCACCTACCTGCGCAACGTCCTGGGAAAGGACTACGACGCCGAGCGGATCGACGCGTTTCTGGAGGCGGCGCCGCACATGGTGGGCTTTTTCCATAACCGCACCTCGCTCCAGTTCACGCCGGGCACCCGGATCAATGACATTTACGGATCGGTGCCCGGAGCGGGCACCGGACACCGCTCTGTCGCTCCGGCACCCTTCAACGCCCGGAACGTGAAGCCTGAGCTGCGCGCCAGGATGCGGCACCAGCTTTACGCGACCAGCTTCCTGGGTATGGGGATCATGGCCGGTCCGGACCTGACCAGGTTTCTCTCGGCGTCCCGCGGCAACCCCGCCGGCCTGCTCCATGCGGCAAAGCGGGTGACGGCCCACCTGGCGGGCCTCGCCCTGCACCGCAGGAACATGCAGCTGGTCAACGGGACGGCGCTGACCGCCCGGCTCCTCAAATCCGCGGACGACCTTGGGGTGGACATCCGCGTCGCCACGACCGCGGAAAAACTGCTGACGGACAGCGCCGGCGGGGTTACCGGCCTCCGGGTAGGCGGCCCGGACGGCAGCTACACGATCACTGCCCGCCGGGGTGTCGTCCTTGCAACAGGAGGGTTTCCCAGCAACACCGCGTACCGCGCCAAGCTCTTCCCCAAAACCCCTACCGGGGTTGAACACTGGACGCTGGCACCCCCGGAGGCAGACGGCTCGGGCCTGGACCTGGCGCTGGATGCCGGTGCACGGTTCATAACCGAGGTTGCTTCACCGGCGGCCTGGTGCCCGGTCTCCCTGGTCAAGTATCCCAACGGCAAGCAGGGTGTGTTCCCGCACATCATGGACCGTGCCAAACCCGGCAGCATTGGGGTGCTGGCTTCTGGGAAGCGGTTCGTCAATGAGGCGAACGGTTACTGGGACTACGTCGACGCGATGATCAAGGCGGCCGATGAGGGCGAAACCGTCCAGTCCTGGCAGATAGCCGATTCACGCTTCGTGCGCCGATACCCGCTTGGCATGGCCAAGCCGCTGCCCGTGCCGTTGTTCCCTTACCTGCGCAGCGGTTACCTCGTCCGGGGCAGGACGCTCCAGGAGCTGGCGGCTAAATGCGGCATTGACCCTGATGCCCTGGCCAAGACGGTGGCGGAGTTCAACAAAAACGCCCGCCGGGGCGTCGATCCTGAGTTCGGACGCGGTGAAACTCCGTTCAACCGTTCCGGGGGAGATCCGAAAACCCGCCCAAACCCCACGCTCGCCCCCTTGGAGCGGGGCCCCTTCTACGCAGTAAGGGTGGTGCCGGGCAGTTTCGGTACCTTCGCCGGCCTGGCCGTGGACACTTCCGCCCGAGTGCTTACCGAAGCCGGGACACCCATCAAGGGCCTCTACGCAGCGGGCAACGACCAGGCCAGCGTGATGGGCGGGCACTATCCCGCCGGCGGCATCAACCTCGGCCCCGCCCTCACCTCCGGCTACGTCGCGGGACGCGACCTTGCCGGGGCCATAGTTTACGAAGACGACGGGACCCCCGTCCCGGTCAGTGCCAGCACACCATCAACAGATTCCCAGGAGTTCCAGCCATGAACACATATGCCGTCACCTACACCTACTCAGTCGAATCCGCGGTTCAGCGTGACGCCGTTCGTCCGAACCATGTCGAGTTCCTGCAGGCACTGTTCGACTCGGGCAGGCTGCTGGTCAGCGGACCGCTGGATGCAGGCACCGGTGCCCTCCTGGTGATCCAGGCGCCCGACGAGGCTGAGGCAGCTGCGGTGATGGACGGCGACCCGTTTGCCCAGGCCGGACTGATTACGGAGCGCACGATCAGCCAGTGGAACATCTTTTTCGGAAGGGACAAGCTTCAGGTCCCGGCGGGCGCCCAGGGATAGGGCCGGGCATGCTGCGAGCCCATACTGTCAGCCGGCGGACGATCGAGCTGCGGGACGAGGACCCACCGGCGCTTATGCCGGGGCACGCGCTGGTCCGGGTACACCAGGTGGCCCTGTGCGGGACCGACCTGCACATCTGGGACGACGACTATCCGACGGAACTGCCTCTGGTCCAGGGACACGAGTTCACCGGGCGGATCGAAGCCATTGACCAGGCGGCCGGCCCGGGGCTGGAGGTGGGGAACGCGGTAGCGGTCAGCCCCATGGTGTACTGCGGCACGTGCGGGCCGTGCCTCGGCGGGCGCCCGAACGTCTGCGAATCCATCTCCTGCCTGGGCTGCTACGAAGACGGCGCCCTGGCTGAGGTCATCAGCGTTCCAGTATCGAAGCTTCACCCCGTTCCTGAGGGCATGCCGCTGCGGCTGGCGGTGCTGGGCGAGCCGGGATCCATTGCCATGCAGGCTGTGAACCGCGGCAGGCCAGAGGCAGGGGAGACGGCCCTGGTATTCGGCTGCGGGCCAATCGGGCTGCTGACGACGCTCTTCCTGACCGAGCTGGGCGTCAACGTTCTTACTTCTGACCTTGTTCCGTCCAAGCTCGAAATGTCCCGGGAATTCGGAGCAGTGGGTACGCTGCTGGCTGGCTCCGGCCCCTTTCCGGATGCCGCTCAGCGCAAGGAGCTCGAATCCTGGTGCCGGATGTCCGGCCCCACCCTGCTCATCGAAGCAACCGGTGCGCCGGCGTCGTTCGAGAACGCGCTTTCCCTTGCAGCACCTACGGCGCGCATTGTCCAGGTGGGCATCTCCACTGCAACAGCGGCACTGTCCATGCGGACGGTCCCGTTCAAGGAACTGGACATCCTCGGCAGCAGGAACAGCGTCAACCTCATCCCCGCGGCCCTGGCTGCCCTCAACCGGCATCAGGACCTGGCCGAAAAGCTGATCACCCATAGCTTCGAACTGGCCGCAATCCAGGAAGCCTTCGAAACCATGCTTGATCCGGCCCAGGGTGCAGGAAAGATCGTCATCAGCATGCCCGTCCGTGAGCCCGCGGCCCAGCCCGGTGTACACGCCGGCTCACGGACGGAGAACTGACTTATGGGACGTATGGAAGCTCCTGTCACCGCGAACGCAGCCGACCTGGCAACCTCCTACGACGTCGTGGTGATGGGTTCCGGTGCCGCGGGCCTTACCTCCGCTGTCCGGGCTGCCCACGGCGGTGCCTCCGTGCTGGTGCTGGAGAAGGCAGCCCTGCTGGGCGGGACTACTTCTGCAGGCGGCGGCGTCATCTGGGCGCCCAACAACCATTTATCAATGAGCGCAGGATTCGAGGATTCCCGGGCGGCGGGCATCAGCTATCTGCGGGCAGCGGCCGGCCACGCCATGCCGACGGAAGACATTGAGTGGTTCGTTGAGACCGCAGCGGACGTCATTGGGTTCCTGGACCGCCACACCCGTGTGCGTCTGGCTCCGCTGGCCCGTCCGGACTACCACCTGGAATGGGACGGCGCCGCAGCCGGAGGCCGCAGCCTGGATAACCTGCCGTTCTCCGACGAAGACCACCCGGGGCTTGCAGCGATGCTGCGGCCGTCAACTTACTTTCCGCTGCTCACCATGATTGAACGGGACAACCTCAACGGCCGGGCACCGGACCCGCAGCTGCTGCGCAGCCGTGCCGATGAAGGCATCCGCACCATGGGCGGGGCCCTGGCAGGGTCCCTGGCCGCCACCGCGATTGATCTGGGAGTGCGCCTTGCGGTCCAGGCGCCGGTGACGGGCCTGTCCCGTTCCGGCAGCGGATGGAACGTGGAGATTGCCGGCCGGACGGAGACAATCCGGGCCGGTGCCGTCGTCGTGGCCTCCGGCGGGTTCGAGTTCAACGCGGACATGCGCGCAGCTTTCCTTCCATTGCCGGTCACGCCGATCGGTGCCCCTTCAAATGAGGGCGACGGACTGGAACTGGCACTCGCTGCCGGTGCCGCCGTCCGGGATATGACGGCGATGTGGGGAGTCCCGGTGATAACTCCGCCGGGCGCGCGGTACGACGGCCGGCCCACGGGGCGGATGGCGAACGTGGAAATGACGCTGCCGGGCTCCATCACCGTCAATGCCGCCGGCCGGCGCTTCGTCAACGAAGCGCTGAACTACCACGACGCCGCGCGCGTCTTCGCCAATACCGATCCGGAGAGCACGCGCCAGCAAAACAATCCGGCGTGGCTCGTCTTCGACGCGGATTTCCACGCGAAGTACCCGGTGGCAGGTTCTGTGCCGGGTGTGGCGCAGGACTGGATGAACGAGTCGTCCAGCCTGCAGGAACTGGCGGAAAAGACAGGAATCGACGCCGCCGGGCTGGCGGAAACGGTGCTGTTCTTCAACAGTGATGCCCGGAAGGGCACCGATACCCTGTACGGCCGCGGGGCAAGCGAACAGGACCGGCACCTGGGTGACCAGTCGAACCTGCCCAACCCCTGCCTTTCCCCCCTGGACAGGCCTCCGTTCTATGCAGTTCCCGTGCACGCAGGGATGCTGGGAACCTCCGGCGGGCTGGCTGTGAATCAGCAGGGACAGGTTCTGGGTTGGGACGGCGGTCCCATCACAGGCCTGTACGCGGCGGGCAATGCAGCAGCCGGGATTTTCCGCAACCACTATCCGGGCGGCGGGGCGACGCTGGGATCTGCCGTTACCCGCGCCTATGCCGCAGCCCGCCACCTCTGCGGAGACACAGCATGATTCCGGAGCAGGTGGCCCCGCCGGGCCAGCTGCAGATATGGCCTGGCCGCTTCGCCGGCAGGGTTGTCCTGGTGACCGGTGCCGGGGGAGGGCTGGGATCAGAGGCGGCCGCCAGGCTGCGGGCCGAGGGAGCGTGCGTCGTGGCCACGGATGTCACCGCACCGGCCGGGGGTCCGCCTGACACTGGAGAGTTCCTCGGGCTGGATGTCACGGACCCGGACCAGTGGGAGCGGGTGATCCGGCACGCCATGAACCGGTTCGGCCGGCTGGACGGCGCCCTTTTCTGCCACGGAGTCCAGGGCCCGGAAGTGCCGGTGAAGGACGTGCCTCTCGAGGGATGGAACCGCACACTGGAGATCAACCTGACGGGCTGCTTTTACGGGCTGCAGGCGGTGATCCCTCACATGCACGCCGCCGGATACGGCCGGATCGCCATGCTGGCTTCGATCGCAGGGAGGGAAGGAAACGAGAACATGTCGGCCTATTCCGTCTCCAAAGCGGGCCTGATCGCCCTGGCCAAGTCGGCGGCCAAGGAAACCGCCTCCGCAGGCATCTCCATCAACTGTGTTGCGCCCTCGATGTTCGCGACGCCGCTGCTAAAGGACCTGAGCCCCGAACGCAATGCGGCGCTGCTCAACAGGGTGCCAATGCGCAGGGTGGGGTACCCGGCGGAATTCGCGGCCTTGGCAGCCTGGCTGCTCTCTCCCGAATGCAGCTACATGACCGGGCAGACACTGGACCTCAGCGGAGGCCGAAACACTGCCTGACGAATAACTCTGACGGGGCCAGGGCCAGCGGGCCCGACGGCGTCGCGCAGCCACCTGAACTTCCACCGCACCAGCATCTGAAGGCCTGCACCGTCCCTGGCCGCTCCTACTGTGGACACCTGCCCTGCACGGTGCCAGATTGGGCGCATGGAACCCGCCGAACCATCCGCACTGACGGACTATCTGGCTTCCCTGAACCACCCGATGCGCTCGTCGGTCCAGAAGCTGCGCGAAGCTATCCTGTCCGTGGACCCGCGGATCCGGGAAAACGTCAAATGGCATTCGCCGAACTTCTTCCTGCGCGACGACTTCGCCACGTTCAACCTCAATCGGCCCCAGGCCGTGCAGGTCGTTTTGCACACGGGAGCCAAACCCAAGCCTGAGCACCGCGAGATCACCGTGGCCGATCCGCGGAAGGTGCTCCGCTGGGCCGGACGGAACCGCGGAGTCATTACCTTCCCCAGCCGCGCTGCGGCGGACGCGGGACTGGAGGACTTCACCGACGTCGTCAGGCAGTGGGTTTCGCAGCTGGAATAGGACTTAGACCTCCGGAACCACCGCTTTCGGCGTGCGGCCCGGGGCGCGGACCGGCAGCAGTGCCAGCAGGCCCAGCAGCAGGACCAGCAGGATTCCGATGATGCCGTACCGCTGCGCCCCGAAGATGGTGATGAACAGCGCAAAGAGCGAGGGCGCCAGGAAGCTCACTGCCCTGCCCGTGGTGGCGTAGAGGCCAAAGAGTTCGCCCTCCTCGCCGTCGGGGGCCAGCCGTGCCAGGAACGCCCGGGACGCCGACTGCGCCGGGCCAACGAACAGGCACAGGGCCAGTCCGAAGATCCAGAACGTGGTGTCGCCGGTCCAGTCGAGTCCGAACATGCTGACATCGTCCGGGCCCAGCACGGCGATGGCGGATCCGGCCAGCAGGAGGCCGGTCAGGGAACCGACGATCACCGGTTTGGGACCAATGCGGTCATCCAGGAAACCGCCCGCAAAGGAACCGGCCGCGGCCACGATGTTGCCGAAGATGGCGAACATGATGACCTGGGGCAGTTCCCAGCCGAACGTTCCGGACGCGATGACGCCGCCGAAGGTGAATACCGCTGCCAGCCCGTCACGGAAAACGGCCGAGGCTAGGAGGAAGAAAATCGTGTGGGGGCTGGTCTTGTAGATGGCCTTGATCCGGCGGAAGAGCAGTCCGTAGGACGCGATGAACCCAATCTTGGCGGCCTTGGTGCGGGGCACCTCCGGCACGGTGAAGAAGATCGGCAGGGAGAACAGCAGGAACCACACAGCCGAGAACACGGCGACGGCCCGGACGTTCTGGCCGTTCTCGGACGTGACGCCAAACCATCCGATGTCCGGATTGATGAAGCCGACCAGGACCAGGGCCAGCGCGGCGATGCCGCCTACGTACCCCATGGCCCATCCGAAGCCGCTGACCTTGCCAATCGTGGCCGGTGTGGACACCTGCTTGAGCATGGCGAAGTAGTTCACGTTCGCGAATTCGAAGAAGACGTTGGCCAGGGCGATGAGGGCCACGCCAACGAGCAGGAAGTTTTCACTCGGGTAGACGAAGAAGCACAGTCCTGTCGCCACACACACAGCAAGGGTGTTGAGTCCCAGCCACAGCTTCCGCCGTCCGCCGGCGTCGGAGCGCTGCCCGGTCACCGGAGCAAGGACAGCCACCACGATGCCCGCGACGGCAAGGCCTGTGCCCAGGACTGCCGACGCGTGATCTTCGCCGCCGAACGGGTCCGACGTCAGGTACACGGTAAAGACGAAGGTCGTCATCACAGCGTTGAAGGCTGCCGATCCCCAGTCCCATGAGGCCCAGGCCCAAACCTCCCGCCGTCGAAGGCGGGCAGAGGGACCGGGATGCCCCGGTGTGGTGTGTACGGTCGTTGATGCCATGGTCCAGATGCTAGCCCGCCAAGGCGGTGTGAGACGGACAGACGCGGTCGAAAGGCGTAACCATGACACACCCCCGAATGGGCTGAGGGCGTATGCCATGGGTAGAATAAACAGGACCCTTCGCCCGCAACGTTGATAACTAAAGCTGTGTTCTGACCTGCAAACCCCAAGAGAACCCGGGAGATCTACGTGCTACTTGTGCTCACCGTCTTGTTTACGGTGGCATTGGTGGCGCCGTTATTCTTCCGGTGGTTCGGCAGGTCCGCCTTTTACATCCTGGCCGCGGTTCCCGCACCGGCGTTCCTGTGGCTGATGGCAACGTTCACCCGCTATACCGGGGCGGACCAGACCCTCGCTTCCGGCGCTCCCAACGCGCCGCCGTCGGTCATCATCCCCTGGATTCCCGATCTCCGGGTGGAGCTGGCTTTCCGCATGGACGCGCTCTCAGCCGTCCTCTCCATCCTTATCCTGGGCGTCGGTTCGCTGGTGCTGTTCTACTGCGCCCGGTACTTCCGTCCCGAAGATCCGAAGATGGGCAGCTTCGGCGCCCAGCTGCTGGCCTTCGCCGCGGCCATGTTCGGTCTGGTCACAGCTGATGACCTGATCCTGCTGTTCATCTTCTGGGAACTGACCACCATCCTCTCCTACCTGCTGATCGGCTATGCGGCGCACCGCCTCTCGGCCCGCCGTGCAGCCCTGCAGGCACTGATTGTTACGACGTTCGGCGGGCTGGCCATGCTCGTAGGCATGATCATGCTCGGCTCGGCGGCCGGCACCTACCGGATCTCCGAGATCATGGCGCAGGCACCGCAGCTGGCTGCGAGCGGCGTGATTGTCGACATCGCTGTGGTCCTGCTGCTCCTTGGCGCAGTTTCCAAGTCGGCCCTGTTCCCCTTCCATTTCTGGCTTCCGGCCGCCATGGCTGCCCCGACCCCGGTCAGCGCGTACCTGCACGCCGCGGCCATGGTGAAGGCCGGCATCTACCTGGTGGCACGCCTGGCTCCGGGGTTCTCGGACACCATGTACTGGTCTGCCGTCGTCTCCATCCTTGGCCTGGCGACCCTGCTCCTGGGCGGCTGGCGTGCGCTGCGGCAGCACGACCTCAAGCTGATGCTGGCCTACGGAACTGTCAGCCAGCTCGGTTTCCTGACCCTTGTGGTGGGACTGGGCAACCGGGAAGCGGCGCTGGCGGGTCTGGGCCTGCTGGTGGCACATGGCTTCTTCAAGGCCACGTTGTTCCTGGTAGTGGGGATCATCGACCACCAGGCAGGCACCCGCGACATCCGCAAGCTGTCCGGCGTCGGACGCTCAGCCCCGCTGCTGGCCGTTGTCGCCGCGATCGGCGCTGCCTCCATGGCCGGCCTGCCGCCGCTGCTCGGATTCGTGGCGAAGGAATCGGTCTACGAGACCTACGTCCACTTTGCCGAAAAGCAGGGCACGCCCACGGCGATCGTGCTGCTGATTGGCGTCGTGGCCGGCGCCATCCTGACCTTCGCGTACAGCTGCCGGTTCGTCTGGGGCGGCTTCGCGTCCAAGGAATCCTGCAAGCCGACGGCGTTCAAAGCGATTCCGTGGCCGTTCCTCGCCCCGCCCGCCATCCTTGCTGCCGCCACCGTCTTCTTTGGCCTGTGGCCGAAGCCGCTGGACACGATCATCACCCCGTACGCGGACCTGTACCCGCTGGAAGGCGAAGCCACGCACCTGGCGCTCTGGCACGGCTTTACCCTTGCGCTGGGCCTGACGGCGCTGACGATCGCGGCCGGAACCCTGCTGTTCTTCCAGCGCACCCGGGTGGAGAAACTCCAGGCCCGCATGGCCAGCCCGCTCGACGCCGAGCGGTCCTACCGCGGCCTGATCGGCATCCTGGACGACGTCGCGGTCTGGGTCACCGGACGCACGCAGCGCGGTTCACTGACCTTCTACCTCTTTGTCATCCTGAGCATGGCGATTGTGACGCCGCTGTGCGCCGTCCTCCTCCGGAACGCGCCGATTCCGGAACAGTTCCATTGGTTCGATTCCCCGCTGCAGGCCGTGATCGGTGCAGCCGTGGTGATCGGCGCCGTCGGTGCAGCCCGCGCCAACAAGCGCTTCCTGGCCGTGCTGATGGTCAGCGTCAGCGGCTACGGCATTGCCCTGCTCTTTGCGCTGCAGGGTGCGCCGGACCTCGCCCTGACCCAGATGCTGGTGGAGACCATCGTGCTGGTGGCCTTTGTGCTGGCGCTGCGGTCCCTGCCGGCCCGGCTCTGGAAGCGCGAACCCACCGGCCAGCGCCTGCTGCGGGCCGGACTGGGCATAGCCTTCGGCGCTGCCATGGTGGTCTTCGCCATGACGGCGATGGCATCCCGGGTGGCCGAACCCATCTCCCTGTCCTATCCCGAACTCGCCTACAAGGGCGGCGGCGGCCTGAACATCGTCAACGTGACGCTGGTGGACATCCGCGCCTGGGATACCTTCGGCGAAATCTCCGTCCTGGCCATGGCCGCCACCGGCGTTGCCTCCCTGATCTTCGTCCGCGGCCGCGGCGACAAACGCCGCCGTGCCGACGAGGTAGCCACCGGTTCCGTGGACCGCGGGCGTGAACACTTTGCCTCTTCCGAGCGGGAAGCTGCCACCCTGGCCCTGGCCCGGAAGTTCTCCTCCGTGGCCCGCGAAGCGTGGCTGGTGGCCGGCCGCACGCTGGCTCCCGAGCGCCGTTCCATCATCTTTGAAGTCGTCACCCGGCTGTTGTTCCACTCGGTGATTATCTTCTCCATCTACCTGCTCATCGCAGGCCACAACTCACCGGGCGGCGGTTTTGCCGGCGGCCTGATGGCAGGCCTGGCGCTGACCATCCGATACCTTGCCGGCGGCCGCTTCGAACTGGCCGAAGCCACCCCCGTCAGCGCAGGCATGCTGCTTGGCGGCGGATTGGGCCTGGCGGCACTCTCCGCAGCAGCCCCGCTGTTCTTCGGCGGCCAGGTCCTGCAGAGCGCCATCATTGAGTTCACCTGGCCGATCTTCGGCGACATCAAGTTCGTCACCTCAACCATCTTCGACATCGGCGTGTACCTGGTGGTGGTTGGCCTGGTGCTTGACGTCCTGCGCAGCCTCGGTTCGGAAATCGACGAACGCTCCGAAGGCGGTTCCGATGACGGCGACGATGACCTGGTGGAACCCGAACCCGAAATCCTGGAACCGGAAGGAGTGTCCCGATGAGCGTCAACATCACGCTGCTGCTCATCATGGGCGCCCTCTATGCGGCAGGTATCTATCTGGTCATGGAACGCAGCCTCACCCGGGTGGTGCTGGGGCTGGCCATGATGACCAACGCGACCAACATCCTGCTGCTGGCCACCGGAGGCTTCCAGGGACTGGCGCCGCTGTTCAGCGCCGAGATTCCGCCGGAGGACTACAACGACCCGTTGCCGCAGGCCTTCATCCTCACCTCGATCGTCATTTCCTTCTCCGTAACGGCCTTCATGCTCGGCATCATTTACCGCTCCTGGGTGCTGGGGCGCCAGGATGAGGTCCAGGACGACATCGAAGACCGCCGCGTGGCCAGCCAGAGCAGCTACGACGCGGAAGACGACGCCGATGTCCCCGAGGACACGACCGAGTTCACGCCGGCTGACGAGGCCGAAGAAGCACCCGGTTCGCAGCGCGGACAGGGCACCGGATCCACAGGAGAGGCAAAACGATGAACGCTTCCAGTTTTGCCCCGCTCGCCGTCGTCCTGCCGTTCCTTGGCGCGGCGCTGGCCTTCGTCCTGATCCGGCACCAGCGCTCCCAGCGCATCGTGAGCGTTACGGTGCTGACCCTGACGCTGGTCCTGGAGTGCTTCCTGCTCGCCGCGGTCTGGGAGACCGGGGCGCAGGCCGTGAACCTGGGCGGGTGGCTGCCGCCGTTCGGCATCACCATGGTGGTGGACCAGTTCTCCGCCCTGATGCTCGTGGTTTCCACTGCCATCAGCCTCGCGGTGCTGATCTATGCCGCCGGCCAGGGCATGACCGACGGTGATGAAGACGGACCGATTTCCATCTTCCATCCGACCTACCTGATCCTGGTGGCAGGTGTTTCGAACGCCTTCCTGGCCGGTGATCTCTTCAACCTGTACGTCGGCTTCGAAATCCTGCTGACGGCCAGCTACGTGCTGATGACCCTGGGCGGCACTACGCCGCGAATCCGCGCGGGCGTGACCTACGTCGTCGTCAGCGTTATTTCCTCCGTCCTGTTCCTCACCGCAATCGGCATGATCTACGCCGCGACCGGCACGGTGAACATGGCGGACCTGGCCATCAAGCTGGGCGAGCTGGACCCGGGAACACAGCTGATGCTGCACCTGATGCTGCTGGTCGCCTTCGGCATCAAGGCCGCAGTCTTCCCCCTTTCCTTCTGGCTGCCTGACTCCTATCCCACCGCACCTGCGCCGGTCACTGCGGTGTTCGCCGGCCTGCTCACCAAGGTGGGTGTGTACGCCATGGTCCGCACCGAGACGCTGCTGTTCCCCGGGGACCGGATCAACACGCTGCTGATGGTGGTGGCGGGCCTGACCATGCTGGTGGGCATCCTGGGTGCCTTGGCGCAGACCGACATCAAACGTATGCTCTCCTTCACGCTGGTCAGCCACATCGGCTACATGGTGTTCGGCCTCGCGGTTGCCTCGATTGTGGGTATCGGCGCAGCCGTGTTCTACGTGGTCCACCACATCACCGTCCAGACCAGCCTGTTCCTGGTGACCGGCCTGATCGAGCGGCGCGGCGGAACCGCCAACATGGACCGTCTGGGCGGGCTCGCCCGGCTTTCACCGCTGCTGGCAGTTCTGTACTTCATCCCGGCGATCAACCTGGCCGGCATCCCGCCGTTCTCCGGCTTCCTGGGCAAGCTCGGCCTGATGCAGGCAGGCGTGGAACTGGGCACGCCGCTGGCCTACGTGCTGGTTGCCGCCTCCGTCCTCACCTCGCTGCTGACCCTGCTGGTCATGGCCCGGGTCTGGAACCGTGCGTTCTGGCGAACCCCGGAGGACGCAGTCCACCCTGATCCGATCCTGCTGGCCACCACCACCGACGGCAGCACCGTCCGCGACTCCGGCAACGTGAGCGGGCACAGCAGCGGACGCTTCGGCGGCCGCTCCACCGTGAACCTCCTGCCGAAGTCCATGGTCTACCCCACGGTGGGACTGGTAGCCCTGGGCGTATCCCTGACCATCCTTGCCGGCCCGCTCTTCTCGCTTAGCGACCGGGCAGCCCAGGACCTGCTGGACCGCACACCGTACATCGAAGCCGTTCTTGGTGAAGGGAGCGCACCGTGACTCAAAAAGCACGCATGCGCAACCACCCGCGGATACCCCTGCTGAAGGAACTGCCGCTGATCATCTGGCTGGTGCTGCTCTGGGGCGCGCTCTGGCAGGACTTCAGCCTGGGCAACCTGGTGTTCGGCGCCATCATCGCGTTTGTTGTCACCAACATCTTCTACCTGCCCCCGGTGGACCTGTCAGGACGGTTCAACGTCCTGTATGCGGCGGGCTTCGGGATCCGGTTCCTCTACAAGCTGGTGATCGCGAGCGTCCATGTGCTCTGGCTGGCCGCTGTCCACGGACCGCGGATCAAGAACGCCGTGGTCGCCGTGAAGCTGCGCAGCCACTCGGACCTTCTGGTCACGGCCACCGGCCATGCGCTTTCCCTGATCCCCGGCTCGCTGGTGGTGGAAGTGGACCGGTCCACGTCCACGCTCTACCTCCACTGCCTGGGCGTGAACAGCCAGGCAGCAGCGGAAAAGGTCCGTGATGACGTGCGTGCCACTGAATCGTGGCTGATCCGCATGATGGGCACACGAGAAGACCTGGCCCTGGTCCGGGCCGAACAGAAAGACCTCAAGGAACTGCGCGAAGGGGAGGTCAGCCGATGACTGCCGTCATCACTATCGTGTCGATTATGCTGGCCCTCTCCGCCGCCGGTGCCATCTTCCGGATTGTCCGCGGACCTTCAATCCTTGACCGCGTCCTCGCCGCCGACGTACTGCTGGCCATCGTAGGCGGCGCCCTCATAGTGGACATGGTCGTGAACCGGAACCTTGATTACCTCGCCCTGCTGATAGCGATTTCGCTGATCGGCTTCATCGGCTCCGTGACGGTGGCCCGCTTCGTAACGGACCGGAGGTAGCCATGAGTGAAACCGTGATTGACGTCATCGTTGGAGCCCTGCTGCTGGGCGGCGCCACCATGTCCTTCGCGGCGGCGATCGGCCTCACCCGCTTCCCCGACCTGATGAGCCGGATGCACGCCGCGACCAAGCCTCAGGTGCTCGGCCTGCTGCTCTTCCTGCTGGCCATGGCTGTGGAGTTCCGCAGCTGGGCACTGCTGCCGGTGCTGGCCCTGTGCTGGATCTTTATGCTGCTCACTGCGCCGGTCTCCGCCCACATGGTGGGCCGTGCCGGCTACCGAACCAAGCATCTTCGCCCCGAGCTGCTCACCATTGATGAGCTGGACGACGTCGTCGAGCGCGCCCAGCAGCTGATGTTCGAGGCCGCGAATGAGCCTGTCGATAACTCAGGTGATGATGACCCGACAACCGGCGGCGCACCGGAGCACGAAAGCGACGGAAGCTACTACACCGGGGACCTCAACGACGAAGAATTGGCCCGGGCACGTTCAGAGGCTGAGAAACCGACACCGCCCGGGCGAAGCCGCGAGGGCTGACGGGGGGAAGCACGTCCCCCGAGATGACAGAAACTGCCCGTATGAGCGCTCATACGGGCAGTTTCTGTCATCTCGGTGAGGCGGAAACGGGTTAGACGACCTCGGGCGTGCGCTGGTACCGGGCGATAGCCCGCTGCGTGCCGCGGTTGGTCAGGACGCGGATGACCTGGCTGACGGCCCCGGAGACCAGGGCAAAGATGACGGCCGAGCGCAGGCTGGCGTCCAGTGCGCCGTCCTTGTCCTTGGGGGGTTCATTGCCTGTGGCCTTGGTCCAGACGAAGTCCAGGAGTTTTGCCGAGGCCAGGCCCGCGCCGATGCTGGCGCCGGTTCCCAGCAGTTTCAGGATCATGTTCATGAGTACTCCTTGGCGTTGTGCGTTGGTGTTGGTCCTACGCTACCCGCCGCTGCCCCAAAACGCGGACGGCCACCGTGTACAGTGGACCACGCATACATACGACAGGGGAGCGCAGCTTTCCGCGGATCCGGGAAACCGGAAAGCGGAATCCGGGCGCTGAGAGTGCGGATCAAGCCGCAGACCCTCGAACCTGCTCCGGTTAGTACCGGCGAAGGGAGTCGAGATCTCAGGGGTGCGCCGCCGCAGCTGCGGCGGCTTTCCCTCCCCTCCTGAAAACAGGAGGAACCTTCCATGCAGCACACACTTCCACCCACCCGCAGCCGCTGGTCCTGGCGCGTGGTGGACATCGTTGTCGCGTCGGTTGTCGCCGTCGCCGTCGGCGTCGTCTTCTGGGCCTGGTCGCTGGCCTACGGCGGCGTTGAAGCCATTGTCCTGGCCTTCCCCCCGATTGGCGGACTCTACACCGGCGGCTGGCTGATTGCCGGCGTCCTGGGCGCCCTGATTATCCGCAAGCCCGGAGCTGCCCTGTACTGCGAGGTCCTGGCCTCAGCCGTGTCCGGTGTCCTGGGAACCCAGTTTGGCCTCTCCGTGCTGCTCTCCGGCGCGATCCAGGGGCTGGGCGCCGAGCTGGTCTTCCTGCTCTTTATGTACAAGAAGTTCAACCTTCCCGTCGCCCTTCTGGCGGGCCTCGTCTCCGGGGTTTTCCTGGGCGTCAGCGAATCCATCCTGTACAAACCCGAATGGGCTTTCCAGTGGCAGGCGCTGTACGTGCTCTTCGCGGCAGTCTCCGGACTGGTCCTGGCCGGACTCCTGTCCTGGCTTGCGGTTCGGTCGCTGGCACGCACCGGGGCGCTTTCCGCCTTCGCTGCCGGCCGCACCGCGGACGCCTAGCGATGGTTTCCAGAACGGCTCCAGCCGCGGTAACAGCGGCACAATGGGGCTGGCGTCATGCCGGGCGCAGGTCGCCCGCAGTCGCCGGCGCGGACTTCCAGATCCAGCCCGGTGAGCGGGTCCTGCTGCTCGGTGCTTCCGGCGCGGGCAAATCAACGCTGCTCCACGCCCTGGCCGGTGTCCTGGGCGAGGACACCGGGGGTACCGAGACAGGAACACTGACGCTCGACGGTGTCCATCCGCAGGCCGCACGCGGCCGTGCCGGGTTGCTGCTGCAGGACCCGGACGCGCAGATTGTGCTTTCCCGCGTGGGGGATGAAGTGGCCTTCGGGGCGGAGAATCTCGGCGTTGCGCGCAACGAGATCTGGGAACGCGTCCACTCCGCGCTCGACGACGTCGGCCTCAACGTTCCGCTGGACCATTCGACGGCAGCGCTTTCCGGCGGACAAAAGCAGCGCCTGGCCCTGGCCTCGATCCTTGCCATGCAGCCGGGCCTGCTGCTTCTCGATGAGCCCACCGCAAACCTGGACCCTGACGGCGTGCTGGAAATCCGGGACGCCGTCGCCCGCGTCCTGGACCGGACCGGTGCCACACTGATCGTGGTGGAGCACCGGGTCGCGGCCTGGGCGGATGTGGTGGACCGGGTGATTGTGCTCGACGCCGGCGGCGGACTGCTGGCCGATGGACCGCCTGCCGCGGTACTCACCGGGGCGGAAACCCGCTCGCGGCTGGCAGCTGCCGGGGTGTGGCTTCCCGGCGCGGCTCCTGCCTTCCCGCCGCCCCCGCCGCGGAACCCCGGGGCAGCGGAGCTGCTCACGGCCCGGGGACTGGACGTTGCCCGCCAGCCCAAGGGACCGGCCGTGCTTTCAGGCGTGGACGTAACGCTCAGGGCCGGAACCGCCCTGGGCATCACGGGACCGAACGGTGCCGGAAAATCCACCTTGGCACTCACACTGGGCGGGCTGCTCCGTCCCCGCGGCGGGGAGCTTGCGGCCTCCCCTGCCCTGGCGCGCGAAGCAGGGTCTATCCCTTCCAGCTGGAAGTCTGCGCAGCTGGTGACCCGGATCGGCACCGTGTTCCAGGAACCGGAACACCAGTTCCTTACCGGCTCCGTGCGGGACGAACTGGCGTTCGGTCCCCGCCGGGCCGGGCTCTCTGAGGCCGAAGGGCTCCGGCGGGCAGACCGCCTTGCCGAACGGCTGGGACTGCACAAGCTTCTTACCGTCAATCCGTTCACGCTCTCGGGCGGCGAGAAACGGCGGTTGTCCGTTGCGACCATGCTGGCCACGGCTCCGGACATCCTGATCCTGGACGAACCCACCTTCGGACAGGACGCCAACACCTGGCGGGAACTCGTCACGATGCTCGCTGAGCAGCGGGACGAGAGCGGATGCACTGTGGTTTCGGTGACCCACGACGCCGAGTTCACTGCCGCGCTGGGCGGGGCGCTCCTGCAGGTGGCAAATGGCCGGGTGAGCGAAGTTCCGCCGCCTGAAGGGCTCCGGACCGGCAGTGAAACCGGCATCGGCACCGGCCGCGGCGCCGGGGGAGAAGCCGCATGAGCGCCACGGTGCTGCGCCCCCACGAGCAGGCACGTCCGGGCGGACGCGCCTCACGGCTGGCGGCGGCGAATCCGCTCTCGACGCTGGGCGCCGCGGTTGCCGTGACGGCTGCGGTACTGCTGACCGTGGACTGGGTCAGCGCCACTGTGGTCCTCGCAGGAGAGCTGGCCCTGTTGCCGCTGCTGCGGATTGGCCCCTGGACCCTGGTGAAGCGGATTTGGCCGCTGCTGATCGCTGCCGCCATCGGCGCATGGGGGACGGCGCTGCTCGCGGAGAAGACCGGTGAGGTACTGCTCGACGCCGGCCCGCTGCTTTTCACAACAGACTCGGTGACGGCCGGAATCGCCATCGGCCTGCGTGGACTGGCCATCGCCCTGCCCGGTATCTTCCTGCTGGTCTCTACCGATCCGACGGACCTGGCTGATGCGCTGGCCCAGCGGCTGCGCCTGCCGTCCCGGTTCGTCCTGGGTGCGCTGGCCGCGATGCGGCTGGTGGGCCTGCTCGTCCAGGAATGGCGCACGCTGGGACTGGCCAGGCACGCCAGGGGAGCCGACGCCGCCAGCTCCCCGCTGGGACGGTTCCGGAATTTCCTGGGCCAGGGCCTGGCGCTGCTGGTCCAGGCCATCCGCCGGGCAACCCGCTTGGCCGTGGCGATGGAAGCCCGCGGGTTCGGCAGCGGAACACGGACCTGGGCGCGGACGTCCACGTTCAGCCGCATCGATGCCTGGGTGCTCGCTTACGGCGTCGGACTCGCAGCAGCGGCCGTGGCCGCCGCGGCGGGAGCCGGGACGTTCAACTTCATCCTCAGCTAGGACGGCTAAAGGACGGTTTCAACCAGGGCAGCGAGTTCGGCGGTGAGTGAGGGGCTGACCGCGATGGGTTCGGCGTTGATTGATTTCACCGGCGCCAGGAGGCGGATGCTGGAGACCAGCCACACGCCGTCGGCCTGGTGGAGGTGCGTGGGCTCCAGCGGACCGTAGCCCAGCTGCCAGCCGGCGTTTTCAGCCGCTTGAAAGAGGGCGCCCTGCGTGGTGCCGGGCAGGATCCCGCTCTCCAGCTCCGGCGTCAGCAGCGTCTTGGTGCCGTTCTGGACCGTGGCCAGGACAACTGTGGAGGTGGGACCTTCGAGGACTTTTCCGTTCGAGGACGTGAAGATCACATCATCGGCACCGTGTTCGCGGGCGTAGCGGATGGCGGCCATGTTGACGGCATAGGACAGCGTCTTGGAACCCAGCAGCAGCCACGGTGCGTGCTCGGCAACCGTGCTGTCATAGCCGCGGTCCAGCAGGAGCACGTCGAGCCCGGCTTCCCGCTGCCGGGCGGCGGAGGCAGGGACGGGGGAGGCCTGGACCCAGGCGGTTGGCTGGTCCGCGCCTTCGGGGCCGCGGGTCAGGATCAGCTTCACCACGGCCTGCGGTTCCCCGTGAACTCGGCCGAACTCGGCAAGGGCCGTGGAGATTGCGGGTTCCCACTGCCCCGGGGCGGGGAACGCCAGTTCCAGTGCCGCAGCAGAGGCGCCCATCCGGTCCAGGTGCATGGACACTTTCCGCGGCTTGCCGTCTACCGCCAGCATCGACTCGAAGACGCCGTCTCCGCGGGTCGCCCCGAGATCGGTTGCCAGGAGCTGGGGAACGGAAGCATCGGCAACACGGCCGGAGGGGAACGCAGGGTCCAGGAACACCAAAACAGTCATGTGCCAAGCCTAGTGCGCGCGGGAACACGTTCCACGGCACCCTTCCGACTAGGCTGAAGACATTCGGGTTGGCTGGAGGGAAGACAACGTGTGGTGGACAGTTAGTGCTCCAGCCTGGCTGGCCACTGCGCTCACCTTGCTGGACTTCGGCATCCGGATTGTTGCGCTGGGCGTTGTTCCGGGCAACCGGAGGCCCACGACGGCCATGGCCTGGCTGCTCTGCATCTTCTTCCTCCCGGTGCCGGGCATCATCCTGTTCTCCCTCTTCGGCAACCACAGGCTCTCCGAGCAGCGGGTGCAGCGGCAGACGGAAATCAGCAAGGCGGTGCGTGAGAACACCGGCGAACTCAACGCGGAGACCAGCTCCTATTCCGGGCCGGAGTGGGTGCTCTCCGCCGTCGAACTCAACCGCAGGCTGGGATCGTTCCCCAGCCTGGACGGCAACAACGTGGAACTCCAGCGCGACTATGAAGAGTCGATCCGCCAAATGACCGAGGCGGTCCGGGGTGCCTCCCGCTACGTCCACGTCGAGTTCTACATCATGAGCTACGACGCCGTAACCCACGAGTTCTTCGCCGCGCTCAAGGACGCCGCCGCGCGCGGGGTCAAAGTCCGCCTGTTGTTCGACCATATTGGAACGCTGCGGGTGAAGGGTTACCGCAAGCTGCTCAAAGAGCTCGAAGACAGCCAGATCCGGTGGCGCCGAATGCTGCCCATCCAGCCGCTGCGCGGCCATTGGCGGCGCCCTGACCTCCGCAACCACCGCAAGATCCTGGTGGTGGACGGCGTGATCGGCTTCACCGGCTCGCAGAACCTGGTGGAGCCGGGCTACCGCAAGCCGGGAAACCACAGGATCGGGCGCAAATGGGTGGAACTCATGAGCCGGCTCGAAGGCCCGGTGGTGGATGAAATCAACGTTGTGTTTGCCACTGACTGGAACATGGAAACGGATGAGAACCTCGAACAGGAACTGAGCCTGTACGAGTGGACCTCAAAGCCCGGCGACATCACCTGCCAGGTGGTCCCGTCCGGACCCGGATTCACCACGGAGAACAACCTCCGCCTTTTCACGTCGCTGCTGTATTCGGCGTCGGAGCGGATCTCGATTACCAGCCCGTACTTCGTGCCGGATGATTCCCTTCTCTATGCCATTACGACGGCGGCGCAGCGCGGTGTCCAGGTGGAGCTGTTCGTCTCCGAGCGCGGCGACCAGTTCCTGGTGGACCATGCCCAGCGCTCCTACTACGAAGGACTGCTGGAAGCCGGTATCCGGATCTGGCAGTACCCTGCTCCGCTGGTCCTGCACGCCAAGCACTTCACCGTGGACAGCGACGTCGCGGTCCTGGGGTCCTCCAACATGGACATGCGCTCCTTCTCGCTGAACCTGGAAGTTTCCATGATGATGTTTGGCGGGGACATCGTGGAAAAGATGCGGAGGATCGAAGACACGTACCGGTCCCTGTCCAAGGAACTGATCCTTGAGGAGTGGAAGAACCGTCCGGTCTGGCAGCGCTACGTCGACAACGTGGCCAGGCTGACGGCGACGCTGCAGTAACGCGCTAGTCCTCCGGGACTGCGGAGCCGAGGCTGCCCAGCACGCCGCGTGCCTTGGTGCGTACTTCCTGCCACTCTGCCTTCGGATCGGAACCGGAAGTGACGGCCCCGCCGACGCCGAGGCTAAGCACCGTAACGCCGCCGGGTTTGGGGGAAAGGACCAGGGTCCGGATTACGACGGAGAGGTCAGCCGCGCCCGTCAGAGAGAAATAGCCGGCGGCGCCCGAATACATCCCGCGCGCTGCTCCTTCGAGCCGGTCCAGGATGGTCATGGTGCTGGATTTGGGAGCGCCGGTCATGGAGCCGGCCGGGAAAGCCGCGGCAATGGCTTCGGCCCGGCTCGCTCCGGACGCCAGCCGGGCGTCGATGGTGCTGACCAGCTGGTGGACGGTGGCGTAGCTTTCCACCACGCACAGCCGCGGGACTGTCACCGACCCCGGTTCTGCCAGCCGGGAGAGGTCATTGCGCATGAGGTCCACGATCATGATGTTTTCCGCGCGGTCCTTGTCGCTCCGCAGCAGGTCCTGGCGCAGCTCGGCGTCGGCGGCGGGTGTCCCGCCGCGGGGCCGGGTGCCCTTGATTGGCTCGGCGCGCAGGTTCCCCGCTGCGCTGATGCGCAGGAACCGTTCGGGAGACGTACCGGCCAAGACAAGATTCCCCAGCCGGAGGAAGGACGCGAACGGTGCCGGACTCCGCCGCCGCAGCGCCGCGTACAGGTCCAGGAGTTCCTGCGGCTCCAGCTCTTCCGGAAGCTCTGCCCGCAGCTGCGTGGTGAGGCACGCTTCGTAGGTGTTCCCCTCCGCGATGTGTGCTTGGGCCAGACGTACCTTGGCCTGGTAATCCGCCCGGCTGTCGCGGAACGAGAAGGCCGGCCCGCTGCCGGCCGGACGCCAGCCCTGCGGGGAAGCCGGGCCGCCGGGTGCCCCGGCCACAGCGGATGCCGCAGCCCGGACGGAGGACGCGGCCACAGCACGCCGGGCCGATTCCAGCCAGGCTTCGCCGGAGCGGGCTGCGCTGCTGGAATCGACCGCGCTGCCGGAAAGGGCTGCGCTGCTGGAAGGGGCTGCACTGCCCGCCTGTCCGTCAAACCACGGATCCTTCAGGGTGAGCAGGAAGACACGTTTGAGTACGTGGTCCAGGACCACGGCGCGGCCGGTAAAGACCAGGGCAGCGTCAGGGCCGTCGAAAGGGACATCGAAAGGGACATCGGCGCCCCCGGTTTCCCGCTTGAGTCCGTACCCGAGGCACCCCACCCAGCCCAGCGCGAACGGGCAGTCCAGTTCCTGCGGTACCGAAGCGGTTCCCCACTCACTGTGCAGCCACCGGAAGAACGGCTCCCGTACGGCAACCTGCACCGGGCCGTGGCTGACCCTCGTGGTACCGGCCGCATGCTCGGCATAGCGTCCCAGGAGGCCGCCGTCGTCGGCCATGATGCTGAAGCGGCTGCGTTCCGCAGGGCTGCCGCCCGCGCCCGCGGTTCCGGCGTCTGAACTGTCGAGCCAGACAGCGTTCCCGGAGGAGCCAAAGAGCTCCGAGTAGAGCTGCAGCGGGTCTGGATCAGCGTCCAGGATTTCAGCGTCCACCTGCAGCGCGGACTGCGGCAGGCCAAGTCCAGGTGCGGGCAGCGGCAGGGAGCCCAGGGCTCGCAGCACATAGGCGTGCAGGGGAGCGCGCCCGGTGGATTCCCCGGCCGCCACCTGAAGGTCGGCGCCGGCCTGGGCCGGATCGGCAGCCGCCCACCTGGCTTCCTGGGCAGCCCAGCGGTTCCAGTGCGGAGCGTAGGTGTCGCCGTCGCGGGCCAGGGCCCGTTCCCTCCGTTCGGCTTCGGGAGCGTCGACCCACACCACCGCGTCCAGCAGCTGCCGCGCGGCGCGGTGGGCGGCGCCGACCCCCTCGAAGATCACGATCTCTGCCGGCACCGTGGTGCGCCGGGGTCCGTAGCGTCCTGCCTGCCAGTCCCAGGCCTGCCAGTGCGCTTCCTCTCCTGCGGCCAGCGGCTCCAGGACGGTGCCGCGGTAGTAGTCCATGCCCGCGGCAAGCCCATCCCATCCGGGATAGACATCCTCCAAATGGAACAGGGCAACACTGCGGTGGGCGCGCAGCTGCGCGGCCAGCTCCAGTGCCAGGCTGGTCTTGCCCGCACCGGAGAATCCGTCGATGCCGATCAGCAGCGGGCGCGCGGACGCTGGAGGCATCAGGGACCGTCCGCCAGCGCGCTGCGAACGAATTCCACGACGCCGGGAACGGCGGCCATAATCAGCGCGTAGGAGGAGTCAAAGTCGGACATATCGCCGTACCAGGGGTCCTCGATGCCCTGCTGTTGGGGCGGCAGGCCGGCGGCTGCAGGATCGAAACTGCGCAGCATCCGGATTTTGCCGCGCTCCCGGGCAGGTGCCCCGGCCTCCAGGTGGGTGAAGTGGCCATAGTCCAGGGCCAGGATGAGGTTGCGGTCCCGGTACCACTCGGGTTCAAAGGCCCTCGCCCGGAAGCTGTCCAGGGCAGGTTCGCCGAAGCCGTTCTTCTGCAGTTCGGCCGCAGCGCGGGGGTCCATGGGGTGCCCGGCCTCCCACCCGGTGACGCCGGCCGAATCTACGGCCACGCCCTCTTCAAGTCCGGCGTCGCGGACCGCGCGGGTGAGGCAGAACTGGGCCATGGGGGAGCGGCAGATGTTGCCGGTGCAGACCGTAATGATGCGGTACATCGCTTAAGCGTACCGACGGAGTGCTCAGGCCCGGGCCAGCAGCTCCCCGCTGGGCATCAGGAACCAGCCGTCCTGCGCCTCGCCCCAGCGCAGCCACCCGTCAGCGATCCGCTGCAGGTCTTCCCGTGACAGCCCAAGGTCCAGGGCCTGGTCGGCGAAAGCTGAATGCAGGACCCGCTGGGACCAGGCGCCCGCGTGCCAGCGGCGCCGTTCCTCGGTGGCGTACAGCCAGTTCGACGACGACGCTTCCACCTCGGTGAACCCCGCTTCCAGGGCCCAGCTCACGAGCCGCCGGCCTGCGTCGGGCTCTGCCCGGTTGCCGCGGGCAATGCGCTGGTAGGTTTCCATCCATTCGTCCAGTTCAGGGACCAGCGGGAACCAGCTCATGGCCCGGTAGTCGGCGTCGCGCACTGCAACGATGCCCCCGGGGCGCGTGACCCGGCGCATTTCATGCAGCGCCGCCACCGGGTCGGTTAGATGCTGCAGCACCTGGTGCGCGTGCACGACGTCGAAAGTGTCGTCAGCGAATTCAAGGTCGTAGACATTTCCCGGGGTGAACTCGGTGTTGTCCGCCCCGCGTTCGGCCGCGAGCTGCCGTGCCTGTGCCAGGACCTCTTCGGACCGGTCCAGGCCGGTGATCTGTCCGGGTGCCACCAGTGCGGCGAGGTCCACGGTGATGCTCCCCGGGCCGCAGCCGACGTCGAGCATCCGCATCCCTGCTGACAGATGCGGGAGGAGATACGCCGCCGAGTCTTCTGCGGTGCGCGTGGCGTGTGCGTTGACGACGCTGCGGTGATGGCCGTGGGAGTAAGTGTCCTGGGGCATAGCAGGACGATACGCCGCGCGGGCGGTGCGTGTCCTGCCTTCGGTCACGCGGTGTCATACTGCGGGAATGGGCACGAACTTGAGTCGAGGTGACTCAAGTTTGTTGACAAAAACCCACGCCGCGGTAAAGTTGAGTGCAGAAGGCTCAATATGCGCTGCGGCGCGAGGGGTGGCAGCTGCCGGTTCTTACGCAGGCAGCGGGCCATCGATTTCCAAGGAAAGAGGAAGCAAATATGTCACGTGCAGTAGGTATCGACCTCGGAACCACGAACTCCGTCGTCTCCGTCCTCGAAGGCGGTGAGCCCACCGTTATCGCCAACGCCGAGGGTGGCCGCACCACCCCGTCGGTTGTTGCTTTCGCCAAGTCCGGTGAGGTCCTGGTCGGCGAGATCGCCAAGCGCCAGGCCGTCAACAACATTGACCGCACCATTTCCTCCGTCAAGCGCCACATGGGCACCGACTGGAGCGTCGACATCGACGGCAAGAAGTACACCGCCCAGGAAATCTCTGCCCGTATCCTGCAGAAGCTGAAGGCCGACGCCGAGTCGTACCTGGGTGAAAAGGTCACCGACGCCGTCGTGACCGTCCCTGCGTACTTCAATGACGCCGAGCGCCAGGCCACGAAGGAAGCCGGTGAAATTGCCGGCCTGAACGTCCTGCGCATCGTGAACGAGCCGACCGCAGCCGCACTGGCCTACGGCCTGGACAAGGGCAAGGAAGATGAACTCATCCTGGTCTTCGACCTCGGCGGCGGCACGTTCGACGTCTCCCTGCTCGAAGTCGGCAAGGACGAAGACGACTTCTCCACCATCCAGGTCCGTGCCACCGCCGGTGACAACCGCCTCGGCGGCGACGACTGGGATCAGCGGATCGTTGACTACCTGCTGGCCCAGGCCAAGGCCAAGGGTGCAGACCTGTCCAAGGACAAGATTGCCCTGCAGCGCCTGAAGGAAGCCGCGGAGCAGGCCAAGAAGGAACTGTCCTCGGCTACCTCCACAAACATCTCCCTGCAGTACCTCTCGGTCACCCCCGAAGGTCCCGTCCACCTGGACGAGCACCTCTCCCGGGCCAAGTTCCAGGACCTCACCAAGGACCTGCTGGACCGGACCAAGAAGCCGTTCCACGACGTCATCTCCGAGGCAGGCATCAAGGTCTCGGACATCGACCACATCATCCTCGTCGGCGGCTCCACCCGCATGCCTGCCGTCTCTGAGCTGGTCAAGGAACTGGCCGGCGGCCAGGAGCCGAACAAGGGCGTCAACCCGGATGAGGTTGTTGCTGTCGGCGCCGCACTGCAGGCCGGTGTGCTGAAGGGCGAGCGCAAGGACGTGCTGCTGATCGACGTCACCCCGCTTTCCCTCGGCATTGAGACCAAGGGCGGCGTGATGACCAAGCTGATCGAGCGCAACACGGCTATCCCGACCAAGCGCAGCGAAACCTTCACGACTGCTGATGACAACCAGCCGTCCGTGGCGATCCAGGTCTTCCAGGGCGAGCGTGAGTTCACCCGGGACAACAAGCCGCTGGGCACTTTCGAGCTGACCGGCATTGCGCCGGCTCCGCGCGGCGTGCCGCAGGTCGAGGTCACCTTCGACATCGATGCCAACGGCATCGTGCACGTCTCCGCAAAGGACAAGGGCACGGGCGCCGAGCAGTCCATGACCATCACCGGCGGTTCCTCCCTCTCCAAGGAAGACATCGACCGCATGGTCCGGGAAGCTGAAGAGCACGCTGCGGAAGACAAGAAGCGCCGCGAGGCAGCCGACGTCCGCAACTCCGCCGAGCAGCTGGCCTACTCCGTGGAGAAGCTCCTCACTGACAACGACGACAAGCTGCCCGAGGACGTCAAGTCCGAGGTCAAGGGCGACGTCGACGCGTTGAAGAAGGCGCTGGAAGGCACCGACAACGACGACGAGGTGAAGAGCGCGTTTGAGAAGCTGCAGGCTTCCCAGACCAAGCTCGGCGAAGCCATCTACTCGCAGGCACAGGCTGCCGGCGACTCCGGTGCTGCCGGCGGGTCCGCCGCGGGTGAAGGTACCGGCTCGGACTCCAACGATGAGGACATCGTGGATGCCGAAGTCGTTGATGACGAAGAAAAGAAGTAATCATGGCTGCTGACAACGACAACGGAAACCAGACCCCCGGCGGCGAGCCGGAGGAGAACCAGGAACCGCAGTCGCAGCAGGCTTCTTCCTCCGAGGCCGGCGCCGGGCCGGCTGCGGAGGGAAGCAACGCCCAGGGCGATGCACTGTCCCAGGCAGAGGAAATCCTGAACAGCGCCGGAGCCGAGGCACCTGCTGACGCCGGATCTCCCGAAGCCGCGGAACTGCGCAACGACCTGCTCCGCCTTCAGGCGGAGTACGTGAACTACCGCAGGCGTGTGGAGCGGGACCGTGATGTTGCCCGGGAAATGGCTGTGATCGGAATGCTCAATTCCATCCTGCCGGTCCTGGATGACATCGATGCGGCCCGCCAGCATGGGGACCTCGCCGAAGGGCCGTTCGCGTCCATCGCCGTCAAGCTGGAAAACACGCTCAAGGGTTACGGCCTGGGCCGGATCGATGAAACCGGAGTGGAGTTCGATCCGAACATCCACGAGGCGCTGATCCAGCAGCAGAGCGCGGACGTGCAGCTCGACACGGTGACGCAGATCCTGCGGACCGGCTATAAGTCGAACGACCGCGTGCTGCGCGCAGCACAGGTCATCGTCTCCGTACCGGAGCAGTAGTCCGTATGCCCGGGACCGCCGCTTGGCGGTCCCGGGCATCTCCGGTGGATATCCGGTTTCCAGCGCACCACAGGCACCACACATAGAAGGGGACACCAATTGGCTAGTCAGGATTGGGTCGACAAGGATTTCTACAAGATTCTGGGTGTTCCCAAGGACGCTTCCGACGCCGACATCAAGAAGTCGTACCGGAAGCTGGCCAGAAAGTACCACCCGGACCAGAACCAGAATGATCCGGCGGCGGAGAAGATGTTCAAGGACGTTTCCGAGGCTTACTCCGTCCTGTCCGATGCCGAAGAACGGCAGCAGTATGACGCCATCCGCGCCATGGGCAGCGGCGCCAGGTTCTCGGCAGGCGGCGGCGCGGGCCCCGCAGGCGGAGCCGGTGCCGGATTCGAAGACATTTTTGGCGGACTGTTCGGGCAGTCTGCCGGGCGCAGCCGCACGCGCAATACGTACAGCACCGGCAGCAACATTCCTCCCGAGTTTGCCGACCTGTTTGGCGGCGGCGGCTTCGGCGGGGGAGGCGGGTTTGGCTCGGCTCCGCCCCAGAAGGGCGCCGACCGGACCGCCAGCACCACTATTTCCTTTGCCGGATCCATCAATGGAACGGTCATCGGCCTCCGTGAACCCAGCGGGGAAGTCGTGGAGGTCCGGGTTCCCGCCGGAGTCAAGGACGGCCAGCGGATCCGGGTGCGCGGCAAGGGCCAGCCCGGCGCAGCGGGCAACGGGGACCTGATGGTCACCGTGCATGTCACGCCGCACGATTTCTTTGTGCGGGACGGCAACAACATCCGCATCCATGTGCCGGTTTCCTTCCCCGAAGCTGCCCTGGGCGCCACGATCGAGGTCCCGACCCTCACCGCGGACAAGGTCAAGCTGAAGGTCCCGGCAGGAACCCCCTCCGGGCGGACCCTCCGGGTCAAGGGCCGCGGCGTCCACACGTCCAAGGGCGACGGCGACCTGCTGGTGACAGTCGACGTCGCCGTTCCGTCGCATCTGAACAAGGACGCCAAGGCTGCGGTCGAGGCTTTCGCCGAAGCGACAAAGGGTGAAGACCCGAGGGCCGGGCTCGCCGCGAAGGCACGCCTCTAGGGGCAGCGGCTGCCCAAACGGCGGGACGGCTACTATGACAACAACCAGGCAGAGAAGGAGAGGGCAATGGGCATCGACGTCAACGCACCCATCTTCGTGATCTCTGTTGCCGCTGAGCTGGCGGACATGCATCCGCAAACGCTGCGCCAGTATGACCGGCTGGGGATTGTGAGTCCCAGCAGGGCCCCGGGCCGGTCCCGCCGCTACTCCCAGCGGGACATCGAGATGCTCCGTGAGGTCCAGCGGCTTTCGCAGGAGGGTGTTTCCCTCGAAGGCATCAAACGCATCATGCACCTGCAGCAGCAGGTCTCAGGGCTGCGGGAACGGGTGGACCAGCTCTCCGCCGAGCTTGACCAGATCCAGCAGCGCAGCAGCGACATGGGCCGGATCTTCGCTGCCGGTTTGGCGGGGGACGTCGTAACGCTCAGCCGCGGGCAGCGGCCGCCGGCAGCCAAGCCGGCCGGCAAACAGCTCGGACTCGCGGCGCTGGTGGCGCGCAGCCGGCGGGTGATGGCACTCCCGGCAGGCAAGGCCCACGCCGTGGAAACCGAACTGGGCTACACCGCCGACCGCAGCGACTTCTTCCACTCCAGCCAGGGCTAGCGGAAACGCCGTCCCTGGTCCCTGCGGTTTGCCCACACCGCGCCGGCGCACAGCAGCACGGTCCAGGCAAGGAAGCAGATGACCGAGGTTGCGGGCAGGGCTTCTCCGGACAGCGCCGAGACGGAAATGTCCCGCGCGGCCCGGGACGGCAGGAACTGCGAGAAGGTGTTCAGGCCGGGGGAGAAGATCTCCGGCGGAAGCATCATGCCGCCTGCGAAGGCCAGCGGAAAGAAGAGCACCTGCGTCACCGCGATGGCCACTTTGGACGTGCACAGGTAGCCAACCAGCAATCCAAGGAAGAGGAACGGCAGCCCGCACAGCAGCCACACCAGCACCGACGCCGGAATGCGCCACCAGGACAGGGTTCCGTCTGTGTAAAGCTGCAGTCCGGCCGTGGTGGTGGCACCGACTGCCAGCACCGGGATCAGCGCGAAGAACGCGAACATCATGGCAGTGACTGCCCGTGCCACGGTGGCAGGAAATGCGCCGACGGGTAGCGTCCGGACGTAGCTGCTCCATGGATTGGCCCGTTCTTCGGCCACACCTATCCCGTAGTTGAACAGGAACGCGCTCATCACCCCGAAGACTGCCAGCTGGGCGATCGCCATGAGCGAGGCCTGCGGATTGGACGTCACCGCGGTCTGCGGCAGCACGAAGAACACCAGGGCCAGGGTGGGAAAGACCGTGGAGGACAGAACGGCTACCGGGATGCGCAGCTGTTCAAGCACCTGGGCCCTGGTGTGGATGCGGACCAGCTCGAACAGCGGTTTGTTGGCTGGTGGGATGGTGGGCGGGCGAACCGCCTGGGTGCCGGTCATCGGCTTGCCTTCCGTTCGGCGGTGGAATGGGTCAGCGAAATAAAGGCCTCTTCCAGGCTTGCGGCGTGGACCTCAAGCCCACGGAAATCCACGTTGTCCTGCACCAGCCTGCGGACCGTGTCATCGGCGTCGTTCGTCAGTACCGTGGTGGCCCCTGATGCTGACAGGCTCGCCGACACCGTGTGTGGCTGGGAAACGAAGTACGACGACGGCAGGGCAGTATGGAACGAGACGCGGCTGACGCTGACCCGGCTGCGGATGGCGTCCACATCGCCGTCGGCCACCACGGAGCCGTCGTTGATGACCACCACACGGCTTGCCAGTGTCTGGATCTCGTCGAGGTAATGGCTGGTGATCAGCAGCGTTCCGCCGCCGGCCCGGTAATCCGCCAGCCGTTCCCACAGATTCTCCCGTGCCTCGACATCCAGTCCGGTGGTGGGTTCATCGAGGATCACGAGGCGCGGGCGGCCCACCAGGGCCAGTGCCACCAGGAGGCGGCGCTGCTGGCCGCCAGAAAGCCCGCCGCACTGCTTGCCGGCGACGGCGCCCAGTCCGAATCCCTCCAGCAGTTCCGCGGTAGGCACCGGATCGGCGTAGTGCGAGCCGACGAAATCCACCGTTTCACGCACCCGCAGCGTTGCGGGCACTGAGGTGGCCTGGGGTGTTGTGCCCAGGCCCTGGCGTGCCGGCGGGTTCCGGGGATCCTGGCCGAAGAGTTCCACCCGGCCGGAATCGGGTTGCCGCAGGCCGCTGAGCAGGTTCAGCAGCGTTGATTTGCCGGCACCGTTGGGCCCCAGCAGGCCAACCGTCTCGCCGGCCGTGACGGAAAAGTCGACGCCTTCCAACGCGGTCGTTGAGCCGTAGCTCTTGCTGACCCCGTAGGCGCCGGCCAGGACGTTTCGTGCACCTGTGGGAAGAACGGTCATTGGAGTGTCTCCTCAGGACGGGACCGGTTGGACTTGGCTAGGAGAGCCCGGAGAGCAGGTCGTTCAGGTTCTTGCGGTAACGCGCGTAGGCAGCCCGGCCCTCGGGAGTGATGCCGACGTATGTAGCGGGAGTGCGGCCCTCGATGGTCTTGGTGACCTCCGCATAGCCGGCGGTTTCGAGCTTGCGCAGGTGGGTGGAGAGGTTGCCTGCCGTCATGTCCAGCATCTTCTGCAGCTTGGTGAAGGCAATCTGGTTGTTCTCTCCGACTTCGTTGAGCATCGTCATGGCGCGCAGCCGGGATTCGGCGTGGATGACGGGGTCCAGTTCAGGCATGGGACGGTCCGCTCCGGCGCCGGCGGGTGCGCAGATGCTCGACGACGGCGCCGGCCAGCATCCCGGTGGCGCCCAGGAAAAGGAAGACCGCCAGGAAATACTCCGGCCCGGAGATCAGTGCGGCCGTGGTCACAACAAGGAGCCAGATCCCCAGGTAGGACTGTGCGCGGTCATTGAAGGCAGCACCGCCGGCGATGTACAAAAGCCCCACAACCAGGACAGCGATCGAGTTGATCAGCAGTCCACGGAGCCAGAAGTCATCAACGGCCCTGCCGATTAGGGCGCTGAGGGCACCCACGACAGTGAACCCCAGGGCCCAGGCTGCTCCGTACATCCGTCCCTGGAAGGCGGATTGTCCCCGGATGCCCCGGCTGCTGCGGGTGAAGATGACAACGGTGGTCACGGTGGCCGCAGCAAGGGCAACGGCCAGGACGGTCAGCGCGGAGGTCGGTTCCCAGGGCAGCCACCCCTGCTGGGTGCCCCAAAGCGAACCATAGCCAATCGTCCAGGTGAGCCCCCACAGAAGGTAGACCAGAGCGGTGTTTCCGGCGAGGTTTCGGCGGGCGGACTGTTCGGCGTCCTGCACTGCGGCCAGCGCCGCCTGCAGATCCAGCGGCTTCTCCGCCTGTGTGGATGAGGTGTTCCCCGGAAGTGGATTCATAGAAAGTAGTTTGCATCACAAACTGCTTTGTGGGAAGAGTTTCTTGGAAACCTCTTTTATCCGGCTGTCCGGAACGGGGCGCCGGGGCGCCCCGTTCACAGATCAGTGGCCGGCGGCGCTCTCCGGGCGGAGGCGGATCAGGCGCTGCGAACCGTCTTCCCGGAGTTCGGCAAGATCAGCGTGCGAGGAAAGGAAGTCGGTGAAGGACCGGAAACCCAGCGGCTTCTCATTGAAGGAAGGGTCCATTCGGCGCATCTGGTTCTTGATCGTTCCCGTGTTCAGCCATTCGTCGGCGTCGCCCTTCGCATGGCTGATCTGCAGGGCGCGCACCAGCAGTTCCGTGGCCAGGATCTGCGGATCAATATCCTCGGCCGGGTCGGCTTCCTCGAACTGCATGTCTTCGGTGTGGGAGAACATGGGGATCGTGGTGAGCTTGCGGGGCTTGTCCGAGGACTCGAGGGGAGCCTGCGCCGGTGCCGGTGATTTCCGGTCCGGGGCTGGCCGCTCCGCCGCCGCCGCAGCGGCGGCCGTCCGGTCGATGCCGGGCAATGAATCGTAGTCCTCGAACTCGTCGCACGCCGCTGCGAGGGACGTGCTGGTGGAGCCGGCAACCCCGATGCCCACCACGAAACGGCCCAGGCGCTTGGACTTCTGCGCCAACGCAATGTAATCCGAATCCCCGGCGACAATAATGACGTGGGTGAGGTCAGGGAGGCGGAACAGGTCTTCGACGACGTCGACCGCCAGCCGGATATCCGCACCGTTCTTGGTTCCCCGCGTGGTGGTGGTGAACAGCTGGGTGAGGTCCACGGCCCGGGACATCAGCTGGCGCTGGTAGCTGGCGTTGACCGGAACGGACCAGTCCGCATAGGCGCGGTTGACAACCAGCGTGCCAAAGGAAGCAGCGAAGTCGATGATGGCGTTGAAGTCGACCGTCGCAGCTGTGAGCTTGGCGCTGATCTCCGGGTCCGCGTCACGGCTTGAGCGGTCGAAGTCGCGGATGCCGTCGCGCTGGAAGGCGTTCCGGCCGTGCAGCTGCTGATAACGGGAGATGACAATGTTGTCGAAGTCGATGTAGAGGCCAACACGTGCGTCGTTTGGTTCAGTCATGGGAATCAGGCCTTGCGGTAGGTGAGGTCGAAGATCAGGCGGCCGGCTTGGTGGGCCTTGTTCTCGAAGCTGGTCAGGGTACGGCCCTCGAACCGCGGGGCCCAGCCGCCGCGGGTGTCGACGTCGTCGGAGGCCTCCTTGCCTTCCAGGCCCTGGGCGTGAACCTGGGTCAGCGGGCCGTCCGGCCCGCCGCGTTCACCGGGATGCAGGTTTTCGAAGCACGGGGAGGCATCCAGGACGTCGCGCATCTGTACGGCGTAGTCGGACCAGTCCGTGGCCAGGCGCCACAGGCCGCCCGGGACCAGGGCCCGGGCCGCCAGCTCAGCGAAGGAATCCTTCACCATCCGGCGCTTGTGGTGGCGGGTCTTGTGCCAGGGGTCAGGGAAGAACACCCAGAGTTCATCGACCGAGCCGGCCGGCAGCATGGTGGAGAGGACCTCGGGGGCATTCGCCTGGACAACCCGGACGTTGGTCAGGTTCTTCTGCCCGATGCGCTGCAGTGTCTGCGCGAGGCCGGGTAGATAGACCTCCACCGCCAGATAGTTCTTCTCCGGGTTCTGCTCCGCGGCGTGGGTAATGGCTTCGCCCAGGCCGGAACCAATCTCGACGACGAGGGGCGCCTTGCGGCCAAAGGCGGCTTCGGCGTCGAACACATACTCCGGATCCACGGAGGTGTCGGAAGAGACACGGGGGACATCGATCACGAAGACGTCGGAGAGTTCGTCCCAGGCCTGCTGGCGCCGTCCCTGAAGCCGGGAACCCCGGCGGACGAAGGACACCGGCGCACGGAAATGCTGTGTTTCCGGGCCTTCCGCGCCGTCGGCGTCGTCGGAAACGGGAAGGGCTGGTTCAGTAGTCATCACCGTTAATGCTAACCGGGTGCAGGGATGCGGCCGTGCCGCCCGAGGGCCGCCGATTAGGTTACTGGCGTTCATCCGGTAAACTGGGGCAAGTTGTTGCGACTGCCGCGCCTAAAAGCCGCGTGTGTAAGCAGCGCAACCTGCGTCGATGAACGCTTTCTTTTGTCCCGCCGGCTGAATCCGTTGGCCGAGGCGGTGGACACTGTCTGACTTTTCTTCGGCGAACCCTCTGCGCCACACGGCTTAGGGGGCCACTTACCGAAAGTTGCCGTCTTTTCATGACCACTTTTGCTGCACTTGGCGTACCCAAGGCACTTGTTTCCATCCTCTCCGCCCAGGGAATCGCAGAGCCGTTCCCCATCCAGGTGGAAACCCTTCCCGACACCCTCAAGGGCCGGGATGTCCTGGGCCGCGGCCGGACCGGTTCCGGCAAGACCCTTGCGTTCTCGCTCCCGCTGGTAACCCGCCTGGCCGAGGCCGAAGCTGCCTACCGCCGCCGCCCGAACCGCCCCCTGGGCCTGGTCCTGGCGCCGACGCGTGAACTTGCGACCCAGATCAACAACGTCATCGAGCCCCTCGCCGCCGAGCTGGGCCTGAACACCACCGTCATCTACGGTGGCGTGTCCCAGCAGCGCCAGGAAAAGGCACTGGGCGCCGGCGTCGACATTGTTATTGCCTGCCCCGGCCGCCTCGAAGACCTGATGAAGCAGAAGGTCATCAGCCTGGACGCGGTGGAAATCACCGTGCTGGACGAGGCTGACCACATGGCCGACCTCGGGTTCCTTCCGGTCGTCCAGCGCCTGCTGGACCGCACCCCGGAAAAGGGCCAGCGCATGCTCTTCTCCGCCACCCTGGACAACGGAGTGGACAAGCTGGTCCGCCGCTACCTCTCCAACCCGCTGACCCACTCCGTGGACGAGCCGCAGGCTGCAGTCAGCACCATGGAGCACCACGTGCTGCTGGTCCAGGACCAGACCGCCAAGAAGCTTCTGGTCAAGGAACTGGCCTCCGGCCATGGCCGCCGCATCATGTTCATGCGCACCAAGCACCATGCCCGCAAGATGGCCAAGTTCCTCACGGACAGCGGAATCCCCACCGTTGACCTGCACGGCAACCTCTCGCAGAACGCCCGTGACCGCAACCTGGCCGAGTTCGCCTCCGGCGACGTCCGCGTGCTGGTCGCCACCGACGTGGCCGCCCGCGGCGTCCACGTGAACGACGTCGAGCTGGTCGTCCACATCGATCCGCCCACGGAGCACAAGGCCTACCTGCACCGCTCGGGCCGTACTGCCCGTGCCGGTTCCGACGGCACCGTCGTCACCGTGACCCTTCCCGAGCAGAAGGGCGAGGTGTCCAAGCTGATGAAGGCTGCCGGCGTCGACGTCTCGATCGAGAAGGTCTCCCACAATTCCCCGTCGATCGCGAAGCTGATTGGCGAACGCGCCGCCGTCATCGAGCCGCACGTCCGTGCAGCCCAGCTGGCAGCGAAGTCCCCGCAGCAGGGTGCAGGCCGCTCCACCGGCGCCAACGCCCAGCGCAAGCGCGCAGCCCGCTCAGGCACCGGCACCGGTACCGGTACCCGTGCCGGCGGACGCGGCGGTGCAGGCGGACGCGGACGCGTCTCTGCCGAGCGCACTGCCTCCTCCGAGGCTCCCCGCGCCCAGCGCAGCCCTGAAGGCCGCCGCGGCTCGGCCGCCGCAGCCACCACTCAGGGCCGCAACCGCCGCCCCGCCACCGGCCAGCGTGCCGGCGACGTCGCCGCAGCGGGCACCCACCGCTCAGCCGGCACCCGTTCGGCAGCTCCGGCAGGCGCAGGCCGTCCGGCCCGTGCCGCCGGTCCCCGCCGCGCAACCGCACCAGCGTCGAACGAACGCCGCGGCCGCTAGCCACAGCGCATAACAAAGGCCCTGCACCCGTTTTCGGGTGCAGGGCCTTTTGCAGTTATTTGAGGCTCAGGCCGTGTTCACTTAGGGCCGCTTCAATGATGTCCAGGGCCTTTGGCCCCACACCGTGCAGCTGGGCGAGGTCCTGCCGCGGCACGCCGGCAAGCTGGCGAAGCGTGGTGAAACCCGCGGCGCCAAGCCCCCGGGACGCCGGCGCCCCGATCCGGGGCAGCTCGTTCAATGATGCCGGTGACGTCGGTGATGTGCTCATGCCTTGATGCTAGACACGTCCGTACCCCGGCGCAGCCCCTTTGGGCGTCTGATTCCGGCTTAGTCCAGCGGGTAAAAGCTGACGACGGCGGCAAATCCGCGGCCAAGCACCTGGGGCTGGTCGGCGCCGCCGGCAACGGTGTCCAGCAAATCGAGCTCTTCGGTGCGGCTTCCGCCGTCGAGCACGGCCTTGGCAGACCCCTGGAGCAGCACCAGAAACTGGTCCGGGCCGAGGGACGGCGGATTCTTCTTGGACAGTTCCACCACCATGACGGCGGCTCCGTAGCTGTTCCGGTCCACGAACGTGTTCAGTACCGTCACCTCACCGGTGGGCAGGGACGCCTGAACCGGTACGTCGCCGGGGTAGCGCAGCGGGCGCAGCCTTTCCATGGCGTGCTCGGTGCCGTCCACGTCGAGGAGCAGCAGTTCGCCTTCCACCGGGACGGTGATCCGGTCCGTGCCCTCGAAGGACGTGAACGGGCCGGACTTCTCGATGGTTGCGGCGGACAGGCGCCAGCCGGGGGAGCCTGAGGGGCCGGCCGGTCCGGTGGCCAGGTCCTTGGCGCGGCCGGAATTGCTGCCCCAGGACCGGGACGGAAGAGCGGCGAAACTCAGTACTGGAGCGGGCATGCTATTCCGTGAACGCCTGGCGGCGGCGGGCCGCGAGGACGTGGCGGCGTGCGGCGTTATTGATCAGGAAGCGGCGGCCGGAAATCTCTTCCGGCTCGATGCGGATGAAATGGTTCTTCTCGCCCTCCTGCCAGGGGAAAAGCTCCAGCTCAGCCGAGTCCAGGACGTCCTCGATGGATTCGAGCCGCGATGCGGTTCCCTTCAGCACCACGCTCCAGGCGAAACTCAGACGGTCGTCGTAGCCGTCGATCTCGAAGGCAACGGGGGAGTCGTCCAGGGCCGCGGAGAGCTTGGTGCCTTCAGCGGTGCGGAAGACGACCGAACCGTGGTCCACGGCGAAGTTGATGGGGAAGATTTCGGGACGTCCGCCGGAGATCACAGCGAGGCGTCCCACGGAGGACTGGCGGATGTAGTCCCAGCATTCGCTGGCTCCGAGTTCGACAGGGACCGTGGCATCATCGTTGGTTCGCGGCATGCCCCCAGTCTAGGCATACCCGCGGCGGCCCGGGAAAGAGGCCCGGTCGTGACTCAGCGGGACATCTGGAGAACAATAGGGTCATGAAGGCAATCCTGAACGTCATCTGGCTCCTGTTCGGCGGCATCTGGCTGGCCCTTGGCTATGTGGCCGCCGGCATCATCTGCTGCCTGCTGATTGTGACCATCCCGTTCGGGATCGCGTCCTTCCGCATCGCTTCCTATGCACTCTGGCCTTTCGGACGTACCGTGATCGACAGCGGGCGGGGAACCGGGGTGCTGGCCACCCTCGGAAACGTCATTTGGCTGGTTTTCGCGGGTATCTGGATTGCCATCGGGCATGTCCTGACCGCAATTCCGATGTTCGTGAGCATCATCGGCATTCCGCTGGGCATTGCGAACCTCAAGATGATCCCTATTTCGCTGGTTCCCCTCGGCAAGCGGATTGTTCCCACCTCCGGCCCCGGACTGGTGCCGTACAACTCCCGGACGCCGTACGCTGCCTATCCGGGAGGCCCCGGGCCAGCTCCCTTCGGCCGTTAAGGGCTAGCCGGCCACCGCGGCAAGGAAGATCTCAAGCAGCAGGCTCGCTGCCGAGTCCGGGTCCGCAGCGCCGTTGTCGATAAACACTGCAACGGCGAGGTCGTCGTCCACCGCGAGGGCCCAGGAATGGCTTGCTTTCCCAGACTCCGAAGCAGCTGTCCCTGCCATCATCTGGGCGCCGCCTCCGGGTGTAAGCAGTGCGCGGCGGAGCTTCGCAGCTTCGCCGCCTGTAACGGATTCAGTCTCCGGGCTCTCCCCGGGTTCCGGGCCAGGCGTAATCAGCAGGGGTGTGACGCGTTCTCCCCTGGCCATGGAGGCGCCCGCGACGGCGACGGCCAGGGGTGAGAGCCTCACGCCGCCCTGCCCGGCCAGGACGGCTGCCTGCTCGGCTTGGGCACCCGTCTGCGGTACGGATCCCGCCGCGGCGGCGGTTCCCAACCGCCATTCGGTTCCGATGCCGAGGGCACGCGCGGCGGCGGCCACGCTGTCCGGCGAATCGTCGCCGCCACGCTGCTCGGCCAGACCCGTGACGAGCTCGAACATGGAACCCGGAGGATATTCGCCAAGGAGTGCGGTTTGTGCGCCTTTGCTCCCGGGCCCGTTGGCGGCAGCAAGGATGCCGCCGGTGGAGGGCCGCACGGCAACGAGGGCAGCAGCCGAGGATTCGCCGTCAAGCGCGGATTCCGCCAGGGACTGAAGGCCGGGATCCAGAGTGGTCTGCAATGGCGCCCCAGGTTCAGCCGGCAATTCGAAGAGGGGTTCCGAAAGCTTCTGATCGGCGTTGGCGATCCTCACCTTCACGGCGGCGGCTCCGCGCAGCTGGGCATCGTATTCCTGCTGCAGGCCGCTGAGCCCGGCCTCGTCACCCGGAGCGAGTTCTCCGTTGGTTGCAGCTATCAGCTCCTCCGGTGCGGTGCCGACGGTGCCGAGCAGCGGTTGGGCAAACGACGGGTAGGAGGCAAGCGACTGGCGTCCCGAATGGGTGGCAGCACCTGGAATGGTGGCAATGTCCGCTTCGAACGTGGCTGCGACGCGGTCCTTGCGCAGCGTGGCGGCCTCCACGAAGTCCCGCCGTCCCGCAGCCAGGACCTCGGCGGTGTAGGCGCCAGGGTCCAGCTCCAGGTAACGGGCAAGATAGTCGGCCCAGGTCCCGTATTCCCTTTCGGTCAGGACGGATTTATCGATCCCGACATGCCAGACGGGTGTATCCCGCACCAGCACAGCATTACGTGCGCCGAGGATGTCTGCCCGCGGGGCGGTCGTTGTCTCCCGGACCAGTCGTTCACCGGGCTCCAGGTCCGGGTGGACGGTGGTTGAACGGAAGCGGGTTTCCCACTTATTCTGCGCACCAAGCTGAAGGGTGACATTTGTGGAGTAGCTGTAGTCGGTATCGGATGCGTTGATGTCCCAGACCCAGTCCAGCGTGGCTTCCGCTTCGTTGCCGGAGATCTCCTCGACGCCTGCAACGGTGACGGTCGGTTTGAGCGGGGCCATGCCCGAGACCAGATGCGCCAGCATGCCGTTCACGGCGTCAACGGTGGAACTGGCGAACAGGCCACCCGAGACGTCCAGGCGGGACAGCCCGTCAGCAAGCACGCCGGCGGAATCCTCGGGCGCGGGGCGTTCGGTGGAGGCACACGCCGCAAGGGAGCAGCCGAGTACCGAAAAGGACAACAATGAAGCAAGCAGCCGGTGTTTCCCCATCCGCAAAGGCTATCCGCGCCCGGTCTGAATCTGGACAGAGGGGATGCGAATTGCCCCGCCGGAGCCCGGAATCGTTACCGCGCGGGAAGCGGCCCGGGAACCGCGGGGTTTATCCGGCCAGTCCGTCCAGGAACGCCTTCATCACCGGTCCGCCGGAGGTGGAACCGAGTTCGCCCTCTTCAATGAAAAGTGCGACGGCGAGGTCCCCCTGAATCGCCACAACCCAGGCGTGGGTGCGCGGCGGGGTGTCGCTGCCAAACTCGGCGGTGCCGGTTTTCGCCAGGACGGGTTCTCCGGGAACGCTCTGGAGCAGCTGCACTCCGCCGTCGGTCACCACCGAACGCATCAGGGAGCGGAGCGTTTCTGCTTCCCCGGCCGTCAGGGGAGCGGCTTCCGGGGCGGCGGAACCGGATGCAGGAGCGGAGGACCCGGAAGCCGCATTTGCGGGCTGGACCAGGGCAGGAGAAACACGTTCCCCCTTGGCAACCGACGCTCCGGCAACCGCGAGGGCCAGCGGACTGACCAGGACCTCACCCTGCCCAATCATCGATGCGGCGTGGAGGGTTCCCTCCGCTGCCTCGGGGACGGAACCAAAGTAGGCAGGCGTGCCGATCGAGGCAGTCACTCCAAGTCCCAGCGACTGGGCAGCCGAGGCGAGGTCCGGCTGGGCTACCGTTCCGCGTGCGTTGATGAAGGCCGTGTTGCAGGACTGGGCGAATGCCTGGCGCAGCGGAATCTCTCCGAGGAACTGGGCAGGATACGTGCTCGCGTTGTTGAAGAGCCGTCCGTCCACGTTCAGTTCTTCCGGGCAGGAGACTGCTGTCTCGGGCGCCGCGCCGGAGCGCAGCATGGCCAGCGACGTCGCCATCTTGAACGTGGAACCGGGGGCGTACTGTCCCAGCAGCGCGGTCTGGGCTCCTTCACTTCCCGGGCCGTTGGCCACAGCGAGGATGTTCCCGCTGGAGGGCTGGATGGCCACCAGTGCGGAGGCGGAGGGTTCGTCTTCCAGGACTGATTCGGCGAGGTTCTGCATCCGCGCGTCCAGCGTCGTCTGCAGCGGCTGGCCGCTGGCACGCTCGGACTGGAACAGCGGCGCCGAGGGGACATCTTCGGCGTTCACTGTCCGGATGACGACGCCGTCGGTGCCGCGCAGCTGCTCGTCGTACTGCTGCTGCAGCCCCGACAATCCGGTGACATCACCTGCGCTGAGGGCGCCGTCGGAAGCGTCAATCAGCTCTGCCGTGGCTTGGCCCACTGAACCCAGCAGGGCGCGGGCGAACGTGCGTGTGGGTGCCAGCGGCAGGGTGCCGGCGATCGCCGCGGCGCCGGGAATCTCCGCGACCTGTGCCTTGAACTCTTCCGGCGGGCTGACAGTATCCTGCCGCAGGGTAACGGCCTCCACGAATGCTTCTGCTCCGGCGGCCTCTACCTGCGCCGTGTAGGCAGCAGGGTCCAGCTCCAGGAATTCCGCGAGGCGGGCGGCCGAGGCTGCGAGTTCTTCTTCCCCGACCCAGGTCTTGTCGATCCCGACACTCCAGACGGGGCGCTCCGTCACGATGACCTGCCCGCCCGATCCGATAATGTCTGCCCGCGGGGCGGGGGTCACCTCGCGCACCAGACGGTCACCTGGCGCCAGATCGGGGTGGACGGCTGCGGGCGTGAACTTCACCTCCCAGACGTCCTCCTCGTTCCGCTGGAGGGCGACCGTTGTGTCATAGCTGTAGTCCGTCTCCGAGGCGTTGACGTCCCACACGTATTTCAGGGTGGCCATGGCCTCGTCCTCGGCCGTCTCCTCCACCGAACCGACTGCGACCTGCGGCGTCAACGGGGCAAGTCCGGCGGTCGATTCCGCCAGCTGGGTGTTCACTTCATCGGGGGTGGCCCCAAGGAAGGAGCTCCCGGAGACATCGAGCTGTGAGAGTCCTTCAGCGAGGGTTCCGGCCGCGTCTTCGGGAGCCGGCCGGTCCTCTCCGGAGCACGCGGTGAGCGAGAATCCCAGAACCGAGAAGGTCAGAACGGCGGCAGTCAAACGGTGTTTCCCCATCCGGACAGGCTACCGGGAGAAGCGCAAAACCGGACACGGCCGCTGCCGGGGGCAGCGGCCGTGTCCGTGACGCCCTTGACCCGCAGCTGCGGATCCAAAGGCGGCATCGCGTCGTCGTGTGCTCTCGGCGGAGATCATGGTCCATAGCGTGATGGCGGTGATGCCGACGGCGGAACCGATGAAAACTGTCTTGTTCATCCCGGCTCGGCGCAAAGGACCTTGTGGGACGCGGATTTATGGGATTTGGGTCCCAGTTTCCTGCCCGGGTCGGCGCTGTACGGGCCAGCCGCAATCCTGCTGGCCAACCCTGTGCCAGTACGCCGTTCTTTGCTAACCTCCAAAGGGAGTGGGGCTGTGCCGGGCCTCACACGCACCGGTTCCGCCAGGCGCCCCGGCCGGACCGCTGAACCGATCCGGACGGAGCCTGTGGAACTGCCAACGACGGCAAGCTGAAGGAGCGGGTAAATGTCCGAATTGGAAGCGTTGCTCTCCGAAACGGAGCGGACTTTCGGTCTTCGCCAGATCGCTGCGGGCCATGCGCAGATGGTGGTCATTGGACGGAGCGTTCCACAGCCCATAGGCGAGGTGTGGAACGCCATTTCCGACCCTGCCCGGCTCGGCGCCTACTTTGAAGAGCCGCATGGAGACTTCCGGCGCGGCGGAGAGTTCGAGGTTCCCGGGATTGCATCGGGCACCATTCTCCGGTGCGATCCGCCGCGGCTGCTGACGGTGTCCTGGATGCCGCCGCACGGCAAGGCGGGAGAGCTGGAGATCCACCTCTCCGATGAAGACGGATCCACGCGGCTGGAACTGCGTTATGCCTCAGTGCGCAAACGCTTTTCGCTGATAGACCCGGAGGGCAGTGAATGGGCGGCAGGGGCCGGATGGGAGTTCTTCGTCGATAACCTGGCGGCCAATCTGGAAGGCCGTGAGCCGCATCGGTGGGCTCCCGACTGGCGTGCGCTCGAAGGGGCCGAAAGGGAGCTCTTCGAGGCCCGGAATGCTGAATGGGAGCGTGCGTGGGAGCAGTTTGAGCGCGAGCACGCACCCCTCCCGGGGCCTGAATAATCCCACGTCAGACCGCGGTTCTTAGCTGTGGATAACTTTACTTTCAAAGTTGAGTGTACTAGACTCAAGTTCGTTGAGTTCAGCGGATAGAACGCCCTCCGCCGGGAGCTCGAATGGTTTTCTCCAGTCCCGAGAAGGAGCCCGCCGTGGATACCAAGTTCACGAACAAAAGCCAAGAGGCACTTCAGGCCGCGGCCATGAATGCCACTACTGCCGGTAATCCGCAAATTGAACCCGCACATTTGCTGAAAGCCCTGATGGACCAACGCCAGGGCGTAGCAGTGGCCCTGCTTAAGGCAGCCGGTGCGAACCCTGACGCGGTCAGCGCGGCGGCCAGCACCGCCATCCACGAACTGCCCTCAAGCTCCGGGTCCTCGGTTCAGCAGCCGCAGTTCTCGCGTCCCCTGCTGCAGGCCATCAACACCGCCCAGCAGGAGGCTGCCCAGCTGGGGGACGCCTACGTTTCCACCGAACATCTGCTGCTGGCCCTGGCCGTGGACAACGGCCCGGCGGGTAAAGCCCTGCGGGACAACAATGCCGGCCATGACGCGCTCGTCAGCGCCCTTCCATCTGTGCGAGGAGACCGAAAAGTGACAACAGCCGATCCGGAGAACACCCTCCAGGCGCTGGAGAAGTTCAGCACCGACCTCACAGCTTTGGCACGGTCCGGCAAACTGGACCCCGTCATCGGACGCGATTCCGAAATCCGGCGGGTGATCCAGGTGCTGAGCAGGCGCACCAAGAACAACCCCGTCCTCATCGGCGAACCGGGTGTCGGCAAGACCGCCGTCGTCGAAGGCCTCGCCCAGCGCATCGTCGCCGGTGACGTCCCGGAAAGCCTCAGCGGCAAGACCCTGCTGTCCCTGGACCTGGGCTCCATGGTGGCCGGTGCCAAGTACCGCGGCGAGTTCGAGGAACGTTTCAAAGCCGTCCTCGAGGAGATTGCCAACTCCGAGGGGCAGGTGGTCACCTTCATTGACGAGCTGCACACCGTGGTCGGTGCCGGCGCTGCCGAAGGATCGATGGACGCCGGCAATATGCTCAAGCCCATGCTCGCCCGCGGGGAGCTGCGGCTGATCGGCGCCACCACCCTCAACGAGTACCGGGAAAACATCGAGAAGGATGCGGCGCTGGAACGCCGGTTCCAGCAGGTCTTTGTGGGCGAACCCAGCGTTCCGGACACCATCGGCATCCTGCGCGGCCTCAAGGAGCGCTACGAAGCGCACCATAAGGTTGCCATAGCGGACTCCGCCCTGGTTGCCGCCGCGACCCTTTCCAACCGGTACATCACCGGCAGGCAGCTTCCCGACAAGGCCATTGACCTGGTCGACGAGGCCGCGTCCCGGCTGCGCATGGAGATCGACTCCGCCCCGGAGGAAATCGATGAGCTGCGCCGCGCCGTCGACCGGCTCACGATGGAGGAGCTTGCCATCTCCGGAGAAACCGACGAGGCTTCGCTCGAACGCCTCGAAGTCCTCCGCGAAGACATGGCGAACAAGAAGGAGCAGCTGGCGGCGCTTAATGCCCGCTGGGAAGCCGAAAAGGCCGGACTGAACCGCGTCGGCGACATCAAGGCGCGGATCGACGAACTGCGCTCGCTGGCCGAAAAGGCCCAGCGCGACGGCGACCTCACCGAGGCATCGAGGATCCTCTACGGCGAGATCCCGGCCATGCAGAAGGAGCTGGACGCGGCGCAGGCAGCCGAGGAGGACCAGTTCGGCGAGGGTGCCCGGGAACTGATGGTTTCCGAAGAAGTCACCGCCGACGACATTGCCGAAGTTGTCTCGGCGTGGACCGGAATCCCGGCCGGACGCATGCTGCAGGGTGAGTCGCAAAAACTGCTCGACATGGAGTCTGTCATTGGTTCCCGCCTGATTGGCCAGAGCCGTGCGGTCTCAGCGGTGGCAGATGCTGTCCGCCGTTCCCGCGCCGGTGTCAGCGACCCCGACCGTCCCACCGGATCCTTCCTCTTCCTGGGCCCAACCGGCGTCGGCAAGACCGAACTGGCCAAGGCGCTGGCAGAGTTCATTTTCGACGACGAACGCGCAATGGTCCGCATGGACATGAGCGAGTACGCGGAGAAGCACACGGTGTCGCGCCTGGTCGGAGCCCCTCCCGGGTACGTCGGCTATGAAGAAGGCGGACAGCTCACCGAAGCCGTGCGGCGGCGCCCGTACTCCGTGATCCTGCTCGATGAAGTGGAGAAGGCGCACCCGGATGTCTTCGACATCCTGTTGCAGGTGCTCGACGACGGCCGGCTGACGGACGGGCAGGGCAGGACGGTGGACTTCCGGAATGTCATCCTGATCCTGACCTCCAACCTCGGCTCGCAGTTCCTGGTGGACCCGGGACTGAACGAGGAACAGAAGCGGGAATCGGTCATGTCCATGGTCAACGCCAACTTCAAGCCGGAGTTCCTGAACCGCCTTGACGACGTCATCCTCTTCGACCCGCTGACCCTTGAAGAACTGTCCAAGATCGTGGACATCCAGGTGCGTGCCCTCGCAACCCGGCTGCGGGACCGCCGCCTGACCCTGGACGTCACGGACGCTGCCCGCGAATGGCTGGCACTGACCGGCTACGACCCGGCCTACGGCGCCCGTCCACTGCGGCGCCTGGTCCAGCGCGAGATCGGGGACAAGCTGGCCAAGGGCATCCTCGCAGGCCGCATCTCGGATGGAGACACGGTTCTGGTGGATCGCCCCGAAGGGCTCGGCGAGGAAGAGTTCGGAAACCAAGGGCTCAGCGTCGAATCAGCGGCTCCCGTGGCGTAGCCAAGGCGCACCCGCATCAATCCCACAAAGGAGGGCCGCCCGGCGGGCGGCCCTCCTTTGGCTTAGTTTCAGGGGATCCGGCGTCGTCCGCCGAACCCGGCTACGGCTGGACGATCAGCGAGTCCGTCAGCTCCTCGCCCGGTGCGACAACGAAGCAGTCCACCCGGCGGTCCCCGGAGTCCCAGGAGCCCTGGGTGGGCACGGCCCGGTTAAGCTCAAGATCCGTGTACTTCGACGCGGCATCGGTGTAGACCACGGAAGAACACACTTCTTCCGCCTTTGCGGCCAGTGCGTCCGTGCCGGGGAAAGCGTCAGAGTCCGGGTAGGTCTGGCTGGCCACCAGCTGCGCATTATGGGGAGTGTCGCACGTAACCACGGTGACCTCGGCGTTCACGCTTTGGAAGTCCTGGAGGCAGGCACCTGCCTCGAGATCCAACGGCTTGACCGAATCCTGCAGGACTCCCGCCTCCCGGTTGCCGTCCGCAACGACGGTTGCCAGCCAGATACCCAGCAGGACAACGATCAGGATGGAGCCGATCAGCACCAGTGTCCGGGTCGTTTTACTGGCACCGGAGTTCTTGGCTGCTGCCTCTTCGGCTTCACGCGTGCGGCGGGCACGGCGCGAGTCGCCGGGTACCGCGCTGGAGCCGGACGGGGTGACGGTGTGGGTGATACCCGTATCCGCAGGGTTCTCGGCCGGAACCTTCTTCGTCAGGGACAGTGAGGCGAACGAATCGGTGACCGGGGCGGATACGTCGGATCCTCCGGCGCTAACGGTGGCAGCAGCGATTTCCGGCTCCGCTGCCGATTCCTTGCTCCCGGCTGTCTTGGCTGCTTTCGCCGGGTCGGAGTCCTTGCCGGGGTTTTTGTCGTCGGAGTCGCTTTTTCCCGTCCCGTCTCCGCCTGCCTCATCATCTGCGGCATCGGTGCTGGCTGCCTCGGTCTCCGCGTCCTCTTCGGAAGCTTCTGATGCGTCGGTCTCCGTGTCTTCTTCGGCATCAGCAGCTTCGGAGGCCTGTGTCTGGTCCGCGGCCGCTGGTTCGCCCGCGGCTTCTGTTTCATCCGCGGCGACGTCGCCCTCAAGGTCGGCTTCGTCCGCTTCGGCTTCAGGAGCTTCTGTCTGGTCCGCGGCCGCTGTTTCGTCCGCGGCTTCTGTTTCATCCGCGGCGACGTCGCCATCTGCGTCGGCGTCGTCTGCCGGAGAGCCGGGAGCCCCGTCTGCCGGGTCCCCGTTCGCGGGTTCGTCGTCGACATTTTCCGTCGGCGGTTCAGCGGAGGTTTCAAGTTCCGTGATTCCTTCGCCGGCGTCAACGGCGATCTCGGCCCCCTCCGGCGGCGCCTCCGAGAGTCCGGCATGCCTGCCGGCCTCGATCGCTTCCTCGGTGACGGCACGGACCTCGGCAGCGGTCTCGGGGAGGGACGCGGCTTCTGCGGCGTCCGAGCTGATGGAGGGGGCTTCGAGGGACGGCTCGCTGAGCTGCACTTCGTCGGCCGGAACGATCTGCGGTTCAACCGGTGCTGCGTCCTGGACCTGTGCCTCGAACATGCCCGTCCACAGCTCGTCATCGCGGGACCCGTTCGAAGACAGCCACGCAGGGGCATCCGTGTGGGAAACGAGGTCCGGAAGAACCTGCGCCGGACCGGTGCCAGCTTCTGCCTCAGCTGCATCGCCGCCTGTGCCGGCGTCGCTGGAGGCCGGATTGTTCCCTGGCTGGGTTGGCTCATCCGCCGGCCCTGAGGCGTCCTTGGCTCCGGGCCCCGTGCGCAGGGGGCGCTTGGGCCCGCCCTTTGAACCGAGCAGTCCCTTGGCTACCGCACCCTTGGACGATGCCGGCCGCTTGGAACCGGGAATCCGCCTGCCTGTCTTCCCTGGTTTCCCGGTCTTCCCGTTTTTTCCGGGTGTGGCCGCGGTGCCTGACGCGGCGGAATCGTTCTGTGCGGGACGCCCGTTGGCGACCGGCTGCTGCGGCTTGATAACTGGAATGCTCCTTGTAGCGGGATTGCTCCGGACGGACGGTGCTGCCTTGGCGGCAGGGGGCTTGGCGCCGGAACCTTTGGGGCCCGCGCTGCTGTTCGGCGATGGCCGCGGGGACTTTCCAGGCAGGGCCGGGCCCGGCCTTGGCGTCCTCTTCTGATCGCTCATGGTGAACGTTTGCCCTCCCTGTTCATGGCCGCTCCGTGGTCCCGCAACGTCGTCTCCTCCCTGACTTTAGCGAATTTGCAGGTGACAGCGCAGTACACGCCGAAGCGATGCGCGGACTAAACTTGGAAGTTGAATGTGTCTGCGGCTCCTCCGGGGCACGCAGCAGCGGGAAAACATGTAACCTGTAGTTACGACAAATTGACCGAATATTCCGGGGCCTCGCTCTCCTGCCCGAGCGACCACCTCCGGATCGACGCAAAAAGGGGGTCACGCCATGGGGCGCGGCCGTCAAAAGGCAAAAGCAACCAAGCAGGCACGCGAGATGAAGTACTTCACTCCTGCCACGGATTACTCGGCCCTGCAGCGCGAGCTGTCGGGCCCAACGAGCCGTCCATCGAGTCGATATCCCGAGGAGCCGGCCGAGCCGGATTACTCGGCGTACGAGGATAAGTACGCAGATCAATTTGGCGAGGAAGACGACGACGAGGGCTCCCGCCGCATCGGCTAGGTGCAGCGAACCACTCGTTTTCGACAAGCCCAATTGCTTTCCTTCAGCGGATCACCAGACGGTGGATCCGCTGAAGGGCGTTAAAGGCGGAAATTCCGCAGGCATCCGGCCGGTCCCAATGTGCGCTCCCCATAGAGGTTGCAGAAACTGCCCGTATCAAAGCTGATACGGGCAGTTTCTGCAATCTCGATGAAAGTGGGGAAGTGGAAGCCCTGTGGGGTCTAGGCGTAGTTGCCGACCAGACGGACAGCGCCGCCGTCGACACCTTTGGCGCCCTGGACGTAGTCCGGGTTGCCGGACTCGGGCTCTCCGCCCTCGCCCACGGTTCCCATGGTCCACGCAGGGACGCCGCGCTCAGCCAGCCGCGCCAGCGCAGCATCGGCACCGGCTGCGTCAACGATGGCCACCATGCCTACGCCGAGGTTGAGTGTGCGTTCCAAGTCCGGAAGGGGCACGTTGCCCAGCTCGCTGACCAGCTTGAACACCGGCGGAAGTTCCCAGGTGGAGCGGTCCACGGTGGCTTCGAGTCCCTTCGGGAGCACTCGTGCCAGGTTTGCGGCCAGACCGCCGCCGGTCACATGGCTGAAGCCGTGCACGCCGGCAGGCGCGTAGCGGGCCAGGTCCAGGCAATCCGCCGCGTAGACGCGGGTCGGTTCCAGCAGTTCCTCGCCGAGGGTGCGGCCCAGTTCAGGGATCTGGCGTTCGAGCTGCCAGCCGGCGTGGTTGATGACGCGGCGCACCAGGGAGTAGCCGTTGGAGTGGATACCGGAGGACGCCATGCCAATCACCACGTCACCGCTGCGAACGCGTTCGGGGCCGAGAAGGTCGGCAGCTTCGACGACGCCGGTGGCGGCGCCGGCGACGTCGTACTCATCGACGCCCAGCAGGCCCGGGTGTTCGGCCGTTTCGCCGCCCACCAGTGCGGTGCCGGCAACTTCGCACGCTGCCGCAATGCCCCGGACGATGTCCGCGATGCGCTCCGGGACCACTTTGCCGCAGGCAATGTAATCGGTCATGAACAGGGGCTCGGCGCCAACAACTACGATGTCGTCGACCACCATGCCGACCAGGTCGAAGCCGATGGTGTGATGGATATCCAGGGCCTGGGCGATGGCGACCTTGGTGCCGACGCCGTCTGTGGAGGTGGCGAGCAGCGGCTTCTTGTACGTGAGGAGCCGGGAAACGTCATACAGACCGGCGAATCCGCCCACCCCGCCGAGAACGCTCTCGTTATGGGTGGCCTTCACGGCCGCCTTCATCAGTTCGACGGCCTTGTCACCGGCTTCGACGTCCACACCTGCGGAGGCATAGGTGATGGAGTTTTCGCTCGCGCTCATACTGATTCTTTCTTGTCTGTGGGGGTCAGGAGGGTCTCGAATTCACTGTCCGGGCCCGGATCGCAGCCGTTGGAGCCGTCCGCATCGGAGGGCGGTTCCAGCAGGTTCTTGCCCAGCCGGTCAGCGGAGGGCAGCTCAATCGGGTACTGGCCGGTGAAACAGGCGGTGCACAGTTTCTCGCGCGGCTGCTGGGTAGCACCGATCATGCCGTCTTCGGAAATGTACGCCAGGGAATCAGCACCGATCGAGGTGCAGATTTCTTCGACCTTGGCGCCGTTGGCAATCAGCTCGGCGCGCGAAGCAAAGTCGATGCCGTAAAAGCAGGGCCACTGGACCGGAGGGGAAGAAATCTTGACGTGGACTTCCTTGGCGCCGACTTCGCGCAGCATCCGCACGATCGCGCGCTGGGTGTTGCCGCGCACAATCGAATCGTCGACGACGACCACGCGCTTGCCGCGGATCACGGATTCCAAGGCGTTCAGCTTCAGCTTGATGCCGAGCTGGCGCAGGGTCTGGCTCGGCTGGATGAAGGTGCGTCCCACGTAGGAGTTCTTGACGAAGCCGTGGGCAAAGGGGATGCCGGACTGCTCGGCATAGCCAACCGCAGCGGGTGTTCCGGATTCCGGAACGGGAATCACGATGTCTGCTTCGACAGAGTTTTCACGGGCCAGCTGGCGGCCCATCTCGACCCGGGATTCGTAGACCGAACGCCCGTTGATGGAAGCGTCCGGGCGGGCGAGGTAGACGTATTCGAAGACGCAGCCTGCCGGCGTCGGCTCGCCGAACATCTGGGAACGGATGCCGTTCTCATCGATGGCAATGAACTCGCCGGGCTTGATCTCGCGGATGAAGCTTGCACCGACGGTGGCCAGTGCGGAACCTTCGGAAGCTACAACCCAGCCCCGGTTCAGCCGGCCGAGGACCAGGGGACGGACTCCGTACGTATCGCGGGCCGCGTACAGGGTTCCTTCGTCCATGAACACGAAGGAGAAGGCGCCGCGCAGTTTGGGCAGCAGCTCCAGTGCCGTTTCTTCGAGGCTGCGGCCGTCCGTGCCGTTCAGCAGCGCCGTGACCAGGGCGGTATCCGAGGTGTTGCCCTGGGCGATTTCGCCGGAGCGGGGACGTCCCTGGCGTTCAAGAATCATCTCGTACAGCTCTGCGGAGTTGGTCAGGTTGCCGTTGTGGGCCAGTGCCACGGTGCCGGCAGCGGTGGCCCCCAGGGTGGGCTGCGCGTTCGCCCAATGGGAAGCACCGGTGGTGGAGTAGCGGCAGTGGCCGATGGCGATGTGCCCGAGCAGGGTGTTCAGCGTGGTCTCGTCAAAGACCTGGGAAACCAGTCCCATGTCCTTGTAGACGCTGATCCGGTTGCCGTCGCTCGTTGCGATACCGGCGGACTCCTGCCCCCGGTGCTGCAGAGCGTACAGCCCGTAATAGGTAAGCTTCGCTACCTCTTCGCCGGGGGCCCAGACGCCGAAAACCCCGCAGGCATCCTGCGGTCCTTTCTCGCCGGGCATGAGATCGTGGGAAAGCTTTCCGTCACCGCGTGCCATGGGACTCATTCTCTCACGATCGGGGTCCGCATCAGCCTCCGCGGCGGTGCGTTACGCCAGTGGTGACGGACCCGTGCTGCCGGGATCGTCGTCGGCGGCTTCAACGATGGCGTGCTCGGAACGCCGCACGCTGATCCGGTCCAGGATGAGGGCGGCAATGCAGCCCAGGGCGACGCCGGGAAGCGCCAGCATCACGGTGAAGAAACCCAGGACTGCTTCACGGGTGTACTGCGGGTTCTCCGGGCCGGTGTAGGCCATGACCAGGGCAACCACGAACGCCACCACCACACCCAAGGCCATGAAGGGGACAAAACGGGGAGCGCGCCGGATGGTGATCTCGCGCCGCTCGGGGCTGTGCTGCTCGGAAGTCATACGGGAATTCTACCGGCAGTAGAGGCTAGGCGTTCCCGTCGCCGGGGATCCCCGGAAACAGCGGGAGGCAGTCCGCAAGGTCTGCCCGCAGGCCGGAGGCCGAGACTTTTCCCGCGGCGACGGCGTCTGCCCAGGAAAGCGTGCCCGTCACCAGTGCGAGCCAGGTAGCAGCGTCGGTTTCCACCACGTTGGGCGGGGTTCCGCGGGTATGCCGCGGGCCGGGAATGCACTGGGTGACGCCATACGGAGGTACCCGTACCTCCACGCTGTTGCCCGGTACCCGCTCGGCCAGTTCCTCGAGGGCATACCGTACGGCAGCCGCCGTCGTCTGGCGGTCCGCCGCGCCTGCCGCGGCAGCGGCAAGGGCAGCTCCGCCGTCGGCAGATGAAATCCTGCGCCGCGCCATGACTAGTCCAGCAGCGCGGTGACGGGAGCGGCCAGGCGCAGGCTGCCTACGGGCTCGCCGCCGCCGAGTACCGGAGGCACGACTTTGGCCAGCACCTTGAAGACACCCTCCGGGTCGATGGCACCGCTGGCGGCGAGCAGGGTCAGGCCCACGAGGGTGGCAGCGCGCCCGTTGCCGTCAAGCATTTTCAGCGCGACCGAGACACCGGTGTCTGTTCCCAGCACGAGGACTCCCTCAGCGCCGGACTTCGCAACGATTCCGAGGTCCTCCATGACGACGGAGTTCTCCCGGCCCACGCCATGGACGGCCCACGGGTAATCCAGCATGGCGGTGGCAACAGTCGCCGCCCGCGCGTCTCCGTGCTTGTCCGAGGGGGCCTTGGCGAGCTTGCCGATTCCGCGGGCGAGCCCGGTCAGGGAGAGGGCCGCGAGCGGAGCGCCGCAGCCGTCGACCGCCCAGTGGGCCGGTTTCTCTTCGCAGAAGTCTTCGATAACCCGGGCAATGCCCTGCTGTAGCGGATGCGCCGGGTCCAGGTAGGTGGAGGTGTCCCAGCCGTTTTCAGTGCAGGCCCACAGGAATGCTGCATGCTTGCCGGAACAGTTGAACGCGATCCGCTGTTTTCCCTTGCCGGAGCGGATCAGTTCGATGCGGGCCTGTTCGTCCTGCGGCCAGTCAGCGGGGCACCGCAGATCGTCCTCGGTGACGCCGGCTGCCTCGAGCATGCCTTGCACGACGTCGGTGTGTTCCTTCGCGCCTACGTGGCTGGCAGCGGCGAGGGCCACCTGCGCGCCGCGCAGCGGAACACCCGCCTGCATGGCAGCGACGGCCTGGAAGGGCTTGAGCGAAGAGCGTGGAAACACGGGGGTGGTGATATCGCCGAGTGCAGTCACCACGGATCCGTCCGAGGAGAGGACGACGGCGGACCCCGCATGACGGGATTCGATGAAGCCGTTGCGCTCCAGGACAGCGAGTTCAACGGCGTCGGCAGCAGTGAAAGTGGCAGGCATAAGGCCAGTCTACGGATACTGCCTGATACAGCGGGGACGCCGGGAACCGCGGCGGGCGGGTTTATGCCGTCATGCACGCGTAGCGGCTTTCAGGGCGCGCGCCCGGGCAAGTAGGCTGAAGTCTTGTGAAGGTTCTCGTTGTTGGCCCCGGTGGCCGCGAACATGCCATTGTCCGTTCCCTGCTGGCCGATCCCTATGTTTCCGAGGTCCACGCGGCCCCCGGGAACGCCGGAATCGCCCAGATCGTTCCGGTCCATTCCCTCAACGCCAGTGACCCCGCAGCCGTCACGGAACTGGCCGTGCGGCTCGGAGCCGACCTCGTCGTCGTGGGTCCTGAGGCGCCGCTTGCCGCGGGAGTCTCGGACGCGGTGCGTGAGGCAGGGATCCCCGTGTTTGGTCCTTCCAAAGAGGCGGCACAGCTGGAGGCCTCAAAAGCTTTCGCAAAGCAGGTGATGGCGGCTGCGAACGTTCCCACGGCGATGGCGCGCGTCGCGGCGAACGCCGACGAAGCAGCCGACGCCCTGGACACCTTCGGCGCTCCGTACGTCGTGAAGGACGACGGGCTGGCTGCGGGCAAGGGAGTGGTGGTGACCTCCGACCGCGGCGAAGCCCTGGCCCACGCCGCTGCCTGCTTCGAAGCCGGCGGCACGGTGGTGATCGAGGAATATCTCGACGGCCCGGAAGTTTCCCTTTTTGTCCTTTCCGACGGCCGGCACGTGGTTCCGCTGGCGCCGGCCCAGGACTTCAAGCGGATCTTCGACAACGACGAAGGCCCCAACACCGGCGGCATGGGAGCCTACTCTCCCCTGGAATGGGCCCCGGCCAACCTCGTGGACGACGTCATTGCGCGCGTTGCCCAGCCCACCGTGGACGAAATGGCAGCCCGGGGCACGCCCTTTGTCGGTGTCCTGTACTGCGGACTGGCGCTCACCTCCCGCGGAATGCGGGTCATCGAGTTCAACGCACGCTTCGGCGATCCGGAAACGCAGGCCGTGCTGGCCCGGCTGAAGACCCCGCTCGGCGGCCTGCTGCTGGCAGCGGCGAAGTGCGAACTGGACGCCATGGAACAGCTGAAGTGGGATCCCCGCACGGCAGTCGCCGTCGTCGTCGCCTCGGCAAACTATCCCGATGCCCCGCGCACCGGCGACCCGATCCTCGGTCTGGTTGAAGCGGAGGCGATCGACGGCGTCCACGTACTGCACGCCGGAACGTCGCTCGAGGCGAACGAGATTGTCAGCGCCGGCGGACGCGTCCTGGCCGTCGTCGCGCTGGGGGAGGACCTGGCCCAGGCCCGCGACCTCGCCTACGCCGGTGTGGCCGAGATCGGCCTGGAAGGCTCGCAGCACCGCACTGACATTGCGCTGAAGGCTTCCCGCAGCGAAATCGTGGTTCCTGCCGGAAGCGCCGGCGTCGACAACGAAAAGGGCCTCCTGTGAGCGCCGCTCCGCAGCTGCAGGGCTGGAAGCACATCTATTCGGGCAAGGTCCGCGACCTCTACGTACCCGCGGACCCAGATGCCGCCGAAGACCGCGTGCTGGTGGTAGCCAGCGACCGGATCAGCGCCTACGACCATGTCCTGGCCAGCACGATTCCGGACAAGGGGCGCATCCTGACGCAGCTGAGTCTGTGGTGGTTCGACCAGCTGGGCGAGATCCCCAACCACGTGATTTCCGCCGATGAAGGCGTGCCGGCCGAGGTAGCCGGCCGGGCGATGATCTGCAAGAAGCTGGCGATGTACCCGGTGGAGGCCATTGCCCGCGGCTACCTTACCGGATCGGGCCTGGTTGAGTACCGCCAGTCGCAGACGGTATGCGACGTGCCGCTGCCGGAGGGCCTGGTGGACGGGTCGCGGCTGGAGCCCGCGATTTTTACGCCGTCTGCAAAGGCCGAAGTGGGCGAGCATGACGAAAACATTAACTACGACGCCGTCGTCACCGCTGTTGGCGCGGAAACCGCAGCGACAATCCGGGACCTGACCCTGTCGATCTACACAGCTGCAGAGGCCATTGCCCGGGAACGCGGAATTATCCTGGCCGACACCAAGGTTGAGTTCGGCCTGGATCCGTCCACGGGACTGGTGACACTGGGCGATGAGGTGCTGACCCCGGACTCCTCGCGCTTCTGGGACGCATCCCTTTACGAGCCGGGGAAGCCCCAGCCGTCCTTCGACAAGCAGTACGTCCGGGACTGGCTGACCTCCGCCGAATCCGGCTGGGACAAGGCCTCCGATATGCCTCCGCCCGCCCTGCCGGCCGACGTCATCGAGCGCACCCGCGCCCGCTACGTGGAGGCCTACGAGCGGCTGACCGGAAAAGCGTTCGCCTAAGCCGTCCTGACCTTCCGGGGGCTCAGCCCCGGAAGGTCAGGTGCACGACTCCGCTTTCCGCTGTTTCCGCAATCACGTCGTAGGCGTCTTCCAGGCCGCGGAGGCCTTCCCACAGGTTGATGCCGCGGCCCAGCAGGATGGGGGTGATGCCAACGTGCAGCTGATCGACCAGTCCCGCTTCCAGGAACGACCTGACCACCGTGGGACCCCCGCCCACCCGAATGTCCCTGTCGCCGGCAACGTCCAGTGCCTTTTCCAGAGCCTCCTCGGGGGAAGCGGTGATGAACTCGAAGCGGGTCCCGTTGGCCATTTCCAGCGGTGGGCGCGGCGTATGCGTCAGGACGTAGACCGGGACCCGGAACGGAGGCTCGTCTCCCCACCAGCCCTGCCAGTCCGGATCGTCGGGAAAGTTGTGCAGGCCGAACATCCCGGCCCCCATGATTTCCGCACCGATCCGGTCAAAGTAGGCCTCGGCGTACTTATCGTCCACGCCGGTGGTCCCTTCACCGCCGGTCTCGTGCAGCACGCGCTCCCGGAAGGTGCGGGTGGCCACGTACGGGCCGACCAGCCGCCCCCAGTCCTGGCCGAAGGGATATTCGGGGGTCTGGTCCGTAGTGGTGGCGTATCCGTCGAGGGAAATGTTCAGGTCAACACGAACAGCCATTGGAACCTCCTGGGCGGCTAGGCAGAAAGTGAACCCGAGCTTACCCGCGGCGTTTCCTCCGTCAAAGGGTCCGTTAGCCCGATGGGGACTGAGCCCCAGCAGGGCAGCAAAAAGGGCCCATCAAAAATGATGGACCCTTCTTCGATTTGGTCGGGGTGACAGGATTTGAACCTGCGACCTCGTCGTCCCGAACGACGCGCGCTACCAAGCTGCGCCACACCCCGTAACCACTGCCTGGCCGAAGGTTTCCCTCCCGGCGAAGCAACTTTACAAGTGTACTCGACAGGGGCCGGGAGCGCGAAATTGGCGTCGGTCCGGGCCGAAGACTCAGACGAGGGAGTCCTGCCACGCCTCATTGAGCGCAGCGAAACGCCCGGTGCCGCTGGTCAGCTCCGTAGGCGTGCCGTCTTCGACGACTTCCCCGGAGTCCATCACCAGCACCCGGTCAGCAATCTCGACGGTGGAGAGCCGGTGCGCGATGATCAGCGCGGTCCGGTTGCCCAGCAGGGACTTCAAGCCCTGCTGCACCAGCCGTTCGCTCGGAATGTCCAGCGAGGACGTCGCTTCGTCCAGGATGAGCACCGCCGGATCGGCCAGGAAAGCGCGGGCGAAGCTGATCAGCTGCCGCTGGCCTGCCGAGACCCGGCCGCCGCGCTTGTTCACGTCTGTGTTGTACCCCTCCGGAAGGGATGCGATGAACTCATGCGCCCCCACGGCCCGGGCAGCGGCCTCGATGTCCTGCTGCGAGGCGCCCGGTTTGCCCAGGGCAATGTTCTCAGCCACCGTGCCGCTGAACAGGAACGCTTCCTGCGTCACCATGACGACGGCGCGGCGCAGGTCCCGCTGAGTGAGGTCCCGCAGATCCACCCCGTCGAGCAGCACGGTCCCGGACGACGGGTCGTAGAAGCGGGCTATCAGCTTGGCAAGGGTCGATTTGCCGGCACCGGTCTGGCCGACCAGGGCCACCGTCTGTCCGGCGGGAATGTGCAGGTCCATCCGCGGCAGGATCAGCGGGCCGTCACCGTACCGGAACTCCACGCCGTCGAACCTGATGTCTCCCTTCGCGTCCTTGAGTTCCACCGGGTTTGTGGGCGGACGCACCGTGGGAACTTCCTCCAGCAGTCCTGAGACCTTCTCCAGCGCGGCCGAGGCGGACTGGAACGAGTTGTAGAACATTGCCATCTGGTCCACGGGCTGGAAGAAGCGCTTGGCGTACAGCAGCAGTGCCAGCAGTGCGCCCACCTCCAGTCCGCCGTCGAGCACCCGGAAGCCGCCCACCAGCAGCACCAGTGACACGGTGGCGTTCCCAATGAACATCAGGCCCGGCTGGAACACCCCGTTGAGGTTGATCGAGCGCAGCGTGGCCTTCCGGTAATCCTCGGCCAGCTCGTCGTTCTTCTGCGCGTTGACCTTCTCCCGCCGGAAAGCCTTCACGGCGCGGATGCCCGTCATCGTCTCGATGAAATGCACGATGAGCCTGGCTGACGTGACCCGGGAGGCGCGGTAGGCGATCTGGGAACGCTTCTGGTACCAGCGCGTGAGCAGGTACATGGGCACGAAGGCAACACACAGCAGCACGCCGGTGCGCCAGTCCAGGGCGAAGATACTCACCGCGACGAACACCATGTACATGGCTCCGGAGGCGAGCGAGCTGATGCCCGAGTCGAGCAGTTCGCGCAGCGCCTCCAGATCGGACGTCTGGCGCGAAATGATCCGCCCGGAGGTGTAGCGTTCGTGGAATTCCAGGCTGAGGCGCTGGGTGTGCCGGAAAACGCGCAGGCGCAGGTCCAGCAGCATGGCCTGGCTCAGCTGAGCCGTTGAGCGCACATAACCCGCAGTCAGGGCGGCGGCCAGCACTGCGGCGAGCAGGTATGTTCCGCCGGATGCCAGGAGCGGGAGGGAGTTGCCCGCCTGCAGCGCCGGCAGGGCATGGTCGATTCCGAAGGCAATAATCGCCGGGCCGGCTACCCGGGCGGCCTGGGAGATGACCACCAGGGCGATAGTGAGGATGAACCGGCCCCGGTTGGGCTTCAGCAGGGACCCCAGCAGTGTCAGGGAACGGCGTCGGACGGCCTGGTTTTCGGAACGGTCAAGATTGACGTTGTCCTCCCCGGCGGTGCCGGAAGGAACACGGCTCTCAGCCGGAACGGAGGCAGCGCCCCGGCGGATGCTGAACCGGCTCACAGGACCACCCCGTCTTCGTCTTCGGTTTCCAGTTGGCTGTCCAGGTCCTGCGGTTCCGCAGGAAGGCTCGCGATGACATGCCGGTAATGTTCGTTGCCGGCCAGCAGCTCGGCGTGGGTGCCCACAGCGGAGATGCGGCCGTTTTCCATCAGCGCCACGCGGTCGGCCAGCGAGACCGTCGACGGGCGGTGCGCCACCACCAGGGTCGTGGTGTCGGCCAGGACCTCACGGAGGCGGTGCTCGACGAGTTCTTCGGTGCGGACGTCCAAAGCGGAGAGCGGGTCATCCATGATCAGGAGGCCCGGCCGGGCAGCGATCGCCCGCGCCAGTGCCACGCGCTGGCGCTGTCCGCCGGAAAGGCTCAGTCCTTCCTCGCCGATCAGGGTGTCAGCACCCTGGGGGAGCGAGTACACGAACTGGGCCTGCGCCACTTCCAGTGCCTCGCGGAGCAGGAGGTCCGCCTCGGCATCGCTGGCAGGATCCGCTCCCAGGAGCACGTTGTCCCGCACCGAGCTGGAGAACAGCGTGGTGTCCTCGAAGGCAACGGCCACGATGGACCGGAGGTCTTCCAGCCGGTAATCCCGCACATCGGTGCCGTCGATCCGGATGCTGCCCGCCGTGACGTCGTAGAGCCGCGGGACCAGCTGCAGCAGGGTGGACTTTCCGCTGCCGGTGATGCCGACCAAAGCCATGGTTTCACCGGCGCGAAGGTCCAGGCTGACGCCGTCGAGCACATCCGGCCGCTCCGGGGACGCATCCGGATAAGCGAAGTGCACGTCATCGAACGAAAGCTGCCCGTGGACTTCGGCCGGGCGGCAGGGCTGCTCAGGATCCGTGATGGTGCGTTTGGCGTCCATGACCTCGAAGTGCCGGTCGATCGCTGTTTTGGCGGTCAGGGTCATGGAGAGCAGCGGGCCCATGGACTCCACCGGTCCGGCGATCACGGCGGCAGTGGCAAAGAACGCGACCAGGGCGCCGATGCTGACCTGCCCGGCGTCGACCAGCAGGATCCCCAGCACCAGGGAGACGGCCAGCGCCGCCTCCGGAAGCAGCGTCACCACCAGGGAGAACTTGGCCAGGGAGTTGGCCTTGTAGACCTCGGTCTGGCGGAGCCCTTCGGCCTGTTCCTCGAAGGCATCGAGCGCTTCGGAGCTGCGGCCGAACGCTTTCAGCACCCGGATGCCGTGGACTGACTCTTCCACGGTGGTGGCCAGGTCTCCCGCCTGGTCCTGGCTCTGCCGCGAGACGCGTCCGTAGAACCGGCGGAAGCGGAAGCCGTAAATGATGATCGGAACGGCCGCGGCCAGGAACACGATGGCCAGCTGCCAGGCGGTGAAGAACATGATGGTGACGCCGATGATGACGGTCAGGGCCGTGACGATGAGCATCATGGCACCGAACGCCATCCAGCGGCGGATCAGGTTCAGGTCGCTCATGGCCCGCGAAAGCAGCTGGCCGGAGCCCCAGCGGTCGTGGAAGGCAATGGAGAGATCCTGCAGGTGCCGGTAGAAGGTTGTCCGAAGGCTGGTCTCCACAGTCGTTGACGGTGCGATCGCGAACTGGCGGCGGAGGGCCAGGAAAACAGCCTCAAGCGACCCGAGCAGCAGCACGATTCCCGTTGCCCACCACAGGGCAGGCACCGAGCCCCCGGGTTCCAGGTGGGAGTTCACCAGCACCCGCAGCACCTGCGGGATTGCCAGGGCGACGACGCTGGCGCCCAGTGCGCAGAGGAACCCCAGGAACAAACGCGGAAGGATCGGCCTGACATGCGGGTACAGACGGCCCAGCGATTGGAGCAACGTTGTCTGCCGGGGCATTAATCCTCTTCGAGCTCGCAGTGGTCCGCGCCGGGGCAGCGGACCGGATACCGCTCAATCGTAGGCCACGGCAGCCCTTCGGTACGATGGCGCCGGCTACTTTCCGCCGAGAGGCCAGTTACGGCTGGTTTCAAGGCTCTAAGGAGCCGTAACTGGCCTCTCGGCGGGGGTGAGGGTGAGCAGGACTGCTTCCGGGCGGCAGGCGAAACGCACCGGGGCGAACCGGGACGTGCCGATTCCGGCAGAGACGTTCAGCGGGACCGTGCGGCCGCGGTGCTCCCAGTCGGTCAGCCCCTTGGCCCGCCAGGTCGGCAGGTCGCAGTTGCTGACCAATGCGCCGTAGCCCGGAATGCAGACCTGGCCGCCGTGGGTGTGCCCGGCCAGGATGAGCTGCGCTCCGCCGTCGGTGAAGTAGTCCAGGACCCGCTGGTACGGGGCATGGGCGACGCCTATGCGCAGGTGGCGGGCGGAGTCCGACGTCGAACTGCCGGTCGGGAAACCCGCGTAGCGGTCCCTCTTCAGGTGCGGATCATCGACGCCGGAGAAGTCCAGCCGCATGCCGTTCAGGACCAGGGACTGGTTCCGGTTGGCCAGGCCCACCCAGCCGGCGTTGCCAAACGCGGAGAACATTTCTCCGAACGGCAGCTTGGCCGGGTTCTTCCGCAGCTTGGACGGCGAGGTGAAGTAGGTAAACGGGTTCTTCAGCACCGGCGCGTAGTAGTCATTCGAGCCCGGCACAAACACACCCGGGAACCGCAGCAGCGGTTTCAGCGCCTCCAGCAGCGGCGGGACCGCTTCGAGATGACTGAGGTTGTCCCCGGTGTTGACCACGAGGTCCGGCTCAAGGTCCGCCAGCGACTGCAGCCAGCGGGTCTTGCGCGCCTGCCCCGGTACGTAGTGGATGTCGGAGAGATGCAGGACACGCATCGGCTGGCTGCCCGGAGGCAGCACAGCGACCTCCTCGGTGCGGATGCCAAAAAGATTGCGCTCGATGAGTGATCCGTAGGCGAAGGCACCTGCGCCGGCTGCGGCAGCGCTGCCGGCTGCCCAGGCCGCGGTTTTCAGGACGGAATGTGTTGTCGCAGCCAAGGTCAGTCGTTGTTCTGGTTGTTGCCGTTGTTGCCGTTGTTCCCGCGGTTGTCCCGGTTCGGGGCAGGAGCGCTGGGGCGCGGCGGCGCGGGGGCCTGCCCAACGACGTTTGCGGGCGGGTTGGCAAACGGGTTGGCACCGTACTGGCCGGGCACCCGCTGGATGAAGTTCTTCCAGGACGGACCGGCGATGAGCGAACCATCAATCTCGGGATAGATCCGCCCGCCAATCAGCTTGTCCGACATGGAGGTGTTGTTGGCCTTCCAGTTGCCGATCCAGGAAGCAGTGGAGAGGCCGGTGCTGTAACCCATGAACCAGGTCTGCGAACGGAAGTCGTTGGTACCGGTCTTTCCTGCAATCGGAACGCCGACCTGGAGGTTGATGCCGGAACCGGCTGTCATTACCCGCTGGGTAGCCATGTTCACGCCCTGGGCAACTTCCTTGCGCATGACCTGGCTGCAGCTCTGCTCGGGAACCGGCAGTTCTTCGCCGTCGCTGGTCTTGACCGAAACCAGGGCACGGGGTTCACACATCAGGCCCTCGGCAGCGAACGTCGCGAACCCGGTGGCCATGGACAGCGGGGAAGCGTCTCCGCCGCCGCCGAACGTGGACGGCGGGTCGACGGAAAGCATCTCGCGTTCCCCGTCTGCGCCCTTGCCGTTGTGCACGCCCGCCGCGAAGGCCATTTCCTGGAACTTGCACAGGTCCAGCTCACGGGCTTCGGCCAGGGTGATGGTGTTGAAGGACTGGGCCAGGCCCTCAAGCACGGTGGTGGTGCGGTAGTTGGTGTCGCCGTAGTTGATTGGGGTCCAGGGCTCGGTGCTGACATAGGCACCGCCATAGCAGCTGGCGTTCCAGCGTGTGCCGGCCGGGTACGTGCGCTTGTTGCCGTTCAGGGTGGCATTGAGCGTCTTGCCGGAGTCCAGCCAGGCCGCCACGGTGAACGGTTTGTACGTTGATCCGGGCTGGAAACCGCCCAGGCCGTTGAGGTACTTGGTGGGGTCGCCGTCCTGGTAGACGTCCACGTTGAAGTTCTGCACTGAGTTTCCAGGCGCGAGTTCCGGGGTGTAGCGGGTGTTCTGCGCCATGACCAGGATCTTGCCGGTGCCGGGCTCCACGCTGACCATGGAGTGGCCGATTTCTGCATCGGTGGTGTCCGGGTTCGCGGTTTCGTTGATGGCAGCCTGGGCCGCGTTTTGGAGCGTGGGGTTAAGCGTGGTGGTGATGCTCAGGCCGCCCCGGTAGAGCAGCTTTTCCCGGTCCTCCCGCTCGGCTCCGTAGGCCGGGTCGTTGAGGACCAGGTGCTCGATGTAGTCGCAGAAGTACGGTGCCTGCACCGCGCCCACACAGTTGTTGGGCACCGGGGTCAGGTTCAGTTCCATGGGAGTGGCGACGGCGGCGTCGTGTTCCTCCTGGGTAATGCGGCCCTTGTCCAGCATGGCGTCCAGCACCAGGTTGCGGCGGGCCAGCGAACGCTCCGGATTCAGCTCCGGGCTGTAGTAGGTGGGGCCGTTGACGACGCCGGCAAGCAGGGCGGCCTGGGCGATGCTCAGGTCCTTCGCCTCGACGTTGAAGAAGTACTTGGAAGCTGCCTGCACGCCGAAAGTTTTCCCACTGAACGGCACGATGTTGAAGTAGCCCTCAAGGATTTCGTCCTTGCTGAGTTCCTTTTCCACGGCAATGGCCAGCTTGACCTCGCGCAGCTTGTCCCCAATGGTCTTCTGGCCGCTGAAGACAACCTCCCCGCCTTCCTGCAGGTTGGTGTCGATGATCACGTTGTTCACGTACTGCTGCGTGATGGTCGATGCGCCGCGGGTCCGGTCGGACGTCACGTTGGAGACAACGGCGCTGAAGATGCCCTGGAGGTCGACGCCGCCGTGCTCGTAATAGCGGTCGTCCTCGATCGCGAGCATGGCGTCGATCATGTTGGGGGAAATCTGGTCCAGCGTGACGGGCTGGCGGTTCTCCTCGTACAGCGTGGCAATCAGTGAACCGTCGCTGGCGTAGATGCTGGACGGTTCGGCCAGGGCTCCGCGCTGCAGTTCCGAAGGGAGCTGGTCGAAGAACTGGATGGACCCGGAAGCGGCGGTTCCTGCGGCAGCAGCGGCCGGAACCAGCAGGCCGGCGGCGAGGACGCCGCACAAAGCGCTCACACCAAAAAAGGCGACGATCTTGCCCAGCGTGGTAGCCGTGTCAAAAAAAGGAGATTTGCTAGCTGCCATGCCGATCAGTCTACAAGCACGCGCTAGTCTTTGGATCATGAGCAAATGGGAATACTTCATTACACCGCTGCCTTTGCACACCCCCGGCGCCGTGCTGAACATGCACGGTGAAGAAGGGTGGGAGCTGGTGCAGATCACCCCCGCACCGAACGGCACCGGATCCGTGGCCTACATGAAACGGGAGAAGGCCTAGTGAGTGCCGGCCCCGAGGCCGTATCCGCCGTCGAGCAGCGGCTGGCGGAACTGGGCCTGGAGCTTCCCGGCGTAGCTGCACCCGTGGCTGCCTACGTTCCGGCGGTCGTGACCGGCAACCACGTGTACACCTCGGGGCAGCTTCCATTCGTTGACGGAGGGCTGCCGGCCGTGGGCAAGGTCGGGGCAGAGGTCTCCGCCGAGGACGCCAAGGCCTATGCGGCACGCTGTGCCGTCAATGCGCTGGCCGCGATCAAGGCGCAGATCGGCGACCTGGACCGTGTGACCAGGATTGTGAAAGTGGTCGGCTTCGTGGCGTCGGATCCCTCCTTTACCGGACAGCCGGGGGTCATCAACGGTGCCTCCGAACTGCTCGGCCAGGTCTTCGGTGAGGCCGGCAGCCATGCCCGCTCCGCCGTCGGCGTCGCCGTCCTTCCGCTGGATTCCCCGGTGGAAGTGGAAGTGATCGCGGAATTTGCCTAGCTTTACCAACCGTCTTTTCCCGCTGCCGCCCGCACAGCAGGCGGCAGCGGAAAGCTGGTTTGAGCGCGGCGAGGGCACGCCCCGCAAGCCGCGCGCCGCGTCGTCAGTACTCCTCCTGCGCGATTCCCGGGAAGGCGCGGAGGTTTTCCTGCGGTACCGCCGGGGCGAGTCACCGCTGGGAAAGATTGCCTTTCCCGGCGGAAGCCTGGAGGAAACAGACGGCGACCAGGTGCCCTGGTTCGGTCCCACGCCATCGGAGTGGGCCAAGGCGCTGGGGATGGACGACCACCAGCAGGCCATGCGCCATGTGGTGGCCGCGATCCGGGAGCTCTTCGAAGAGACCGGGATCCTGCTGGCCGGGCCGGATGCCTCCACCCTGCTGGAAAGCAACCGCGGACCGGAATGGATGGAAGCACGGGAAGGCATAGCCTCCGGAGAGAAATCGTTCCCGGCACTTCTTGCGCGCCGGGGGCTGGGACTCCGCACAGACCTGCTCCGTCCGCTGTCCCACTGGCAAACCGCCGACTTCGCTCTGCGCCGCTTTGACACGTATTACTTTGCGGCCGTCCAGCCGCTGGGGCAGGAGTCCTCGCTGCTGCAGGGCAAGGGGATCTGGGGCAAATGGTGCATCGCGGCGCACGAATTCGAACGCCGGCAGACGACGGCGCTGGGCGACGAGGTGGGCCAGCCGGACACAGTGGGCCTGACCCTTGAGCAGCTCACCGTCCCGTCAGTGCAGCTGATGCTCGAGAAACTGGCCAAGGCCAAGGGCTGTATTGCCTATCTGGCGCACCGCCGGCCGAACACTGTGCACCAGCCCGAACTGGTGAAGGACGACGACGGCGTCTACCTGCTGCGCGTGTCCGGCAACGATGCAGCGGAGGGTGCGGGGCAGCGCGGCCGCTGATTCGGACCTGACGCACGAAAAAAGGCACTGTTCCCTCGCGGGAAACAGTGCCTTTTTACCGCGGTCCTAGCGGGAGCGCTGGCGCAGCCGCTGTACGTCCAGGATGACGACAGCGCGGGCTTCGAGCCGGAGCCAGCCGCGCTGGACGAATTCCGCGAGGGCCTTGTTCACGGTTTCGCGTGAGGCACCGACGAGCTGGGCCAGCTCTTCCTGGGTCAGCTCGTGGGCCACGAGAATGCCGTCTGTTGCCGGCCGGCCGAAGCGGTCGGCAAGGTCCAGCAGTGCCTTGGCAACACGGCCCGGTACGTCCGAGAAGACCAGGTCAGCCAGGGATTCGTTGGTCCGGCGCAGCCGGCGGGCCAAGGCCTGAAGCAGCTGTACCGAGACCTCGGGACGGGTCTCGATCAGTGCCCGCAGGTTGTCGTGGCGCAGCCCGGCGAGGCGGGTTTCGGACACAGCCGTCGCAGTTGCGGTGCGGGGGCTGGGATCAAAAAGGGCCATCTCGCCGAAGAGTTCACCAGGGCCAAGAATGGCCAGCAGGTTTTCCCGGCCGTCGGGCGCGGAACGCCCCAGCTTGATCTTTCCGGACACGATGAAATACAGCTGGTCGCCCTGGTCGCCTTCGCGGAAAACAGACGCTCCGCGGGACAGGTCGACCTCGGTGAGCTCGGCAGTCAATGCGGCGAAGACGTCGTCTCCCAGTGAGGCGAACAAAGGCGCGCGGCGCAATACCTCGATATCCATGAAATCTCCTGTAAATAGTTGTCGCTTCTATTATCTTGCCGCACAGGAGAGCCATGTGACAGCTGTAATAGCCTTGTTCGCGCTCGGATGATAAAACGGCCGCCGGTTGTGGCCCGGGCAACACCGCCGTTCAAACGCCGGTACAGCCCGCTAGACTCGGGATGCTAAGGGCTACCTGGCAGCCGCACGTGTACTTACATCTTATTGGAGCTCTTTGTGCTCGGACTCACCGTTCTGGACATCATCCTGCTGCTGGCGCTCTTTTTCTACCTCCTGGCGGGCCTGCGCAACGGTCTTGCGGTCAGTCTCGGCGGCATCGTGGGCTTCGTGGCCGGTGCCATAGCTGCCTTCTTTGCGATCCCGCTGGTCTCCGGATGGGTTCCCGACGAGACGTGGCGGCTGGTCGCTGTGATCGCCACCGCCGTCATCCTGGTCCTCGTGGGCCACGCCGCAGGTGCTGCCCTGGGCGCCGGAGTCCGCCGCTGGTTCAACTTCGCACCGCTGCGTGCCCTGGACCGTATTCTCGGTGGGGCGCTGAACGTGGTCGTCGCCGCGGTGGTGATGTCGATGCTGGCCTTCAGCATCGCAACCCTGGGCATGCCCTTCCTCTCGCAGCAGATTGCTGCCTCGCGGGTCCTGGCAGCGATCGATTCGGCAACCCCGGATCCGGTGAAGACCTGGGCCGCCCAGATCCGCTCCTTCACGATTGATGAGGGGCTGCCGCGGATACTGGACAGCGCGGTGCCGGAAGCCGTTGAAGTGCCCACCGAAGGGATTAGCTCCGAGGCCCTGACGGCGTCGTCTGCCTCCGTCCTGAAGATCACCGGAACGGCCTTCCAGTGCGGCCAGAACCAGACCGGTTCCGGCTTCGTGGTCGCTGATGACCGCGTCATCACCAACGCGCACGTCGTCGCCGGGGTCAGGGAACCCGTGGTCCAGGTGCCGGGCGGAGGAGTTCTGCCGGGACGCGTGGTGCACTTTGACCCGGCGCGGGACCTCGCCGTGATTGCCGTTGACAACCTGGATGCCGAACCGATCGCGCTGGGAGAACGGCTGGCGGACGGGACGACGGTGGCGTTCGCCGGGTATCCCGCGGGCGGCCCCTTCCGGCTGCAGCCGGCCACGGTCCAGAACCTCGGTGACGTTTCGGTCCGCAGCATCTACGGCACCTCGCCCGAGGTCCTGGAGGTCTACACGCTTGCCGCCAATGTGCAGCAGGGCAACTCCGGGGGGCCGCTGCTGGACATTGACGGACGGGTGGCCGGAGTGATCTTCGCGAAGACCACCGGCGACCAGCCGATCGGGTATGCACTCTCACTTGCCGAGCTCGGGCCGATCGCCGAAGCCGCGTCAAGCTACCGCAGCTCCGTCTCGGCAGGGGAGTGCATCAGCGAATAGCCGCTACTGGGATTGCCCGCCCTGCGGGTCCAGTGTGGCGGCGAGGTAATCAACTGCCATCCGGTAGCCATGGATTCCCGCTCCGCAGATCACGACCTCGGCGACGGCTGAGACGAAGGAATGGTGGCGGAACTCTTCGCGCTTGTGGATGTTGCTCAGGTGTACTTCCACCACCGGAAGGCCGACGCCGGAGAGCGCGTCGCGCAGGGCCACGGACGTGTGGCTGTAAGCAGCCGGGTTGATGATGATCGCGTCAGCCAGCCCCGGCGCTCCGTGGATCGCGTCGATCAGGTCGCCCTCGTGGTTGGACTGGATGCAGTCTGCAGTCCAGCCGTGGGCTTCGGCCGCGGACATGGCGGTGGCCTCGACGTCGTCGAGTGTGTGCCTGCCGTACACCGCCGGTTCGCGGGTGCCGAGCAGGTTCAGGTTCGGTCCGTTCAGGACCAGCAGGTTGCGAGTCGGTGTAGTCATGGACTCAACTATGCCGCAACGGCCGCGGCCGGTTCAGTCTGTGACCTCGCCTTGATCATGCGCCCGGCGCCCAGCGCACCGGCGATGGTCACCAGCGACATCAGCGCCAACACCGCACCCGGGTGCCACCACGCGGCTCCGGTCGCGTCGGAGAAGACCTGTGTGACCGCGGGAGTGAAGCCGGCCAGGATCCCTGCGAAGCTGTAGGCGATCGACATGGCGGTAAAGCCCGTGCGGGCCGGGAACAGATCCGCCATCAAGCCGCCGAGCGCAGCCCAGGCCGCGGTCGGGGCGATTCCGCCGATCAGGATCGTGAGGATGTAGACCGGCTGGTTGGCGATGCTGATCAGGTAGTACAGCGGGAAGGAAATCAGCAGTGTCGCGGCTGCGCCGGCAGCGACCACTTTCGCCGAACCGATCTTGGTGGCGAGGTAGCCGAACGCCGGAATCGTGGCGAGCTGCAGCACCGAGCCGACCAGCGCTGCGTTCAGGACCGTTGATTGGGAGAGTCCCAGTTCGGAAATGCCGTAGGCCTGCGTGTAGGTGGTCATCAGGAAGTAGGAGCCAATACCCAGCAGGGCTGCGGCCATGGCAATGCCGACGGCGGCGGGCTGGGTGCGCAGCACGTCGAGCAGGGGGACCCGTGCCACTTCCTTGTGCTCGGCGACGTCCTTGAAGACCGGAGTTTCGTCAATCGCCAGGCGCATGTACAGGGCCACCGCCATGAAGGGGAAGGCCAGCAGGAACGGGATCCGCCAGACCCCGGCTTCCATAGCCTCGGGGGAGACCTGGGCCAGGAGCAGGAAGGTGGCCGTGACCATGATGGTCCCGACCGGAGAGCCGATCTGGGGGATCGCAGCGAACAGCGCCCGCTTCTTGGGTTCTCCGTGTTCGCTGGCGATAAGGACCGCTCCGCCCCATTCCCCGCCCACTGCCAGGCCCTGCAGCAGGCGCAGCAGCACCAGCAGCACCGGCGCCCAGATGCCGATGGCGTTGTAATCGGGCAGCAGCCCGATCACGCCGGTTGCCAGTCCCATCAGCACGATGGTGTAGATGAGCGACTTCTTCCGCCCCACCCGGTCACCGATGTGTCCGAAGAGGATTGCGCCCAGCGGCCGGGCCACGAACCCCATGCCCAGGGAAAGGAACGCGAGCAGGGTGCCGGTCACCGGGTCCACGTCCGGGAAGAACACCCGGTTCAGGATCAGGGCCGCTGCGGTACCAAAGACGTAGAAGTCATAGGACTCCAGTGCGGTTCCGACGAACGAAGCGCCGGCAACCTTGCGGGCCATGCGGGCGCGTTGGGCAGGGTTCACTGCTGTGGGGGAAGTAGACACAAGTGCTGATTGTGCTAGGTGTTCCGGTGTTTTGCCAACCGGCCCGCGGGGTGGCTCATTCAGGGCCGGTCAGCGGAGTGCGGTGCCGGCTGGAAGGTGCAGCTGCAGGACCGCGCGTCCGGCCTGCAGCAGGCTGGGGCCGACCCCCGTGGGATCGGAGACATAGCCGTGCACCATGGCCCCGTCCCGGAGCATGACCAGCTGGTCTGCCGCCTGCTGCGGGTCCTCGGCGCCCAACCGTGCGGCCAGGTCAGCCACGAGGCCGTGGAACCAGTTGCGGTGGCGCTCCACGGCAGCACGCACCGGGTGGTCCGCAGCAGGATACTCGGCGGCAGCGTTGATGAACGGGCACCCCCGAAAGCCCGGGCGGCATGCTTCCGTGCCCATGGCGTCCGCAAGGGCAGCAAGTGCCTGGCAGGGATCTGCCGGAAGCCGGGCGGCGGCCTCGCGGATCCGGTCCGACTGGGCGTCCAGGTACCCGGCAACCAGATCGTCCTTGGTTGGGAAGTAGCGGTAGAAGGTGACCTTGGTGGTGGACGCCGCGGCGATGATCTTGTCGGCGCTGACCGCCCGGATGCCCTCGGCGTAGAACAGTTCGCCGGCAGCTGCCAGGATGCGGTCCCGGACCGGGGGAGTGCCTGCAGGGGGAGTGGGTGCCATAGCGGGGGCTCCTGGGGATGGCGTTTAGTAGACTTACTAGTTAGTCTACTTGGACGGCGAGGCAAAGTCCCGCTGTTCACGAAGACGTTTCCTACCCCCAAGGAGTTCCCATGAGTGCCCTCTACACCGCAGTTGCAACCGCCACCGGTGACGGCCGGAACGGCGAAGCCCGGACGAGCGATGGCCTGCTGGCGGTGGATCTCGCTGTTCCGCAGGAAATGGGCGGCGCCGGCGGGGCAACCAACCCGGAGCAGCTCTTCGCCGTGGGCTACGCGGCCTGTTTCCACTCGGCACTGAAGATGGTGGCCCGCCAGGCGAAGGCCGAGATCAGCGACAGTGCGGTCACCGCCGAGGTCAGCATCAACCCCAGGGAAGAGGGCGGCTTCCAGCTCGCCGTGGCCCTCCACGTGGAAATGTCCGGTGTGGACCAGCCAACGGCTGACAAGCTTGCCCAGGAAGCACACCAGGTCTGCCCGTACTCCAACGCCACCCGCGGCAACATCGACGTGGAAGTGGACGCCGTCGTCGGCTAGTCCTTCCAAACTCACCGAGATAACAGAAACTGCCCGTATCAGGTCCGATACGGGCAGTTTCTGTTATCTCGTTCGCGCGGACAGCGGGATGCTACTTGCGCAGGGACTCCGCAATCTGGGACATCACCGTGTTGTCGGCCAGCGTGCTTGAGTCGCCCGGCTCGCGGCCCTCGGCCACGTCCTTGAGCAGGCGGCGCATGATCTTGCCGGACCGGGTCTTGGGCAGTTCGGGAACCACCAGGATGTGCCGCGGCTTCGCGATGGGGCCGATCTCCTTGCCCACGTGGTTGCGCAGCGTGGTGACGATGTCGGCGTCGTCCTTGGCACTGCCGCGCAGGATCACGAAGGCGACCACAGCTTCACCCGTGGTCTCATCAACGGCACCAACGACGGCGGCTTCCGCCACCGAGGGATGGCTGACGAGTGCAGACTCGATCTCCGTAGTGGAGAGCCGGTGTCCGGACACGTTCATGACGTCGTCGACCCGGCCGAGCAGCCAGATGTCACCGTCCTCGTCCTTCTTGGCGCCGTCACCGGCAAAGTACATGTTGTCGAACCGGGACCAGTAGGTGTCCTTGAAGCGCTGCGGATCTCCCCAGATGCCGCGCAGCATTGCGGGCCAGGGTTCCTTCACCACCAGGAAACCGCCGGAACCGTTGGGCACCGGCTGTCCCATTTCATCCACCACGTCCACGGAGATGCCGGGGACGGGCACCTGGGCCGATCCGGGCTTGGTGGCCGTGACTCCGGGCATCGGCGCGATCATGTGGGCACCGGTTTCGGTCTGCCACCACGTATCCACGATCGGGGCCGGGATTTCCTTCTTGCCGCCATTGCCGCCGATCACCGTGCGGTACCACATCCAGGCTTCGGGGTTGATCGGCTCGCCCACGGTTCCCAGCACCCGGATGGAGTCCAGGTTGAACTTCCCGGGAATGTCCCGTCCCCACTTCATGCAGGTCCGGATCGCAGTCGGCGCCGTGTAGAGGATGGACACCTTGTACTTCTCCACCAGCTCCCACCAGCGGCCCTGGTGGGGTGTGTCCGGGGTGCCTTCGTACATCAGCTGCGTGGCACCGTTGACCAGCGGTGCGTAGGTGACATAGCTGTGGCCGGTCACCCAGCCGACGTCGGCGGTGCACCAGTAGACATCGGTCTCGGGCTTGAGGTCGAAGGTGGCGAGGTGCGTGAACGCGGTCTGGGTCAGGTACCCGCCCGTGGTGTGCAGGATACCCTTCGGCTTCCCGGTGGTGCCGGAGGTGTAGAGGATGAACAGCGGGTGCTCGGAGTCATGCGGTACGGGCGTGTGCTCGGCGCTCGCAGTGGCGACGGCGTCGTCCCACCACACGTCGCGGCCATCGGTCCAGTCCACGGGCTCGCCGTTGCGCTTGACCACCAGGACGTGCTGCACACTGTGGCCGTCCTTTACCAGGGATTCGTCCACGGCCGGCTTCAGCTGGGTGGGCTTGCCGCGGCGGTAGGAACCGTCGGCGGTCACGACGAGCTTCGCTTCGGCGTCGTCGATGCGGCTGCGCAGGGCATCTGCGGAGAAGCCGCCGAAGACCACGGAGTGGACGGCGCCAATCCGGGCGCAGGCCAGCATGGTGATGACAGCTTCGGGGATCATCGGCAGGTAGACGGCAACACGGTCGCCCTTGGACACCCCGAGCGACTCGAAGGCGTTGGCGGCCTTCTTCACTTCTTCGGTGAGCTGGGCGTAGGTGTACGTGCGGGTGTCGCCGGGCTCGCCCTCGAAGTAGATGGCGACGCGGTCTCCGCGCCCCTGTTCAACGTGGCGGTCCAGCGCGTTGTAGGACGCGTTGAGCTTTCCGCCTACGAACCACTTGGCGAAGGGTGCGTCGGAGAAGTCCAGGGTCTGGGTGAAGTCCTCATCCCAGCTCAGCAGGTCCCGTGCCTGCCGGGCCCAGAACTCCGGTCCGGCGGCTGCGGCGTCCTCGTAAAGTTCCGGCTGTGCCACCGCGGCCGCGGCAAATTCCGCGCTGGGCGGAAAGCTGCGGTGCTCATGGTAGAGGTTCTCCAGTGCTTCGCCCTGCTGCTTGACCGGTGGCTGTTCAGACATCTCGGACCCTTTCGGTTGGCTCTCACCCGGCCGCCTTTTCCGGGCTTGCGCCCGGCCGGCGGGGTTCTGTGCTGTATTTCCCCAACCCTAACCCGGCAGCACCACCGCTGTGGCGCCGCTCACATCCGCCTCCGTGAAACGGGGCGTTTATGCGATGAACGGTAGCTCCTGCATGCCGCAGCCGGGGCCGCCCGGGTAGTCTGTCCAACTGGCGGGAACTAGGCTGTTACTGAAAGCAAACCGCTTGTGGCGCCGCCGCGGCGGTGCCTGCACGGTCGGCGCACCCGCCTTCCGGATGGTTGCTGTCGGAACGGAGACGAGAATGAACCAGCCCCACATCGAAAATGAGGCACGCACGGACGCGGATGCACCAGCGCCGAAGCAGGCCTCTGTTGACGGAGGGCCCCACGCCGTAGCCGGTCCTTTCGGGCTGCGCGACATCGTGGTTGGATCAGCCGTCCTGCTGCTGCTCATTGGCAGCGTCCTTCCCTTCGCCACGGGGGGCAGGCTCAACCTCTGGTCCGCCTTCTCCCTGTTCTTCGTCGGAATCGGCATCATCATGCCGGTGGCAGTTGCCGGCCTGTTTGTCGCTCGACGTCTGTCTCCGGGAACACGCCTGCGCGTCGGCTCGCTGTCGCTGGACCAGTTCGCCTCGGTGATTGCGGTGCTTGCTGTCATCTTCTTTTTCCTCCAGCTGGTGTACGTCTTCAGCGTCGGCGCCCTGATCTGCCTCATTGGTGCCATTGTGCTCGTAGCAGCCACCACGTTTGCGCCGCACATTCCGCCGTTCTCCGCGGAATTTTCCGGCCGGAAGGAAATCCCCGCCCACCCGGTGGCCCGTGAGGCCCTTCCCCTGGCGCGCGCACCCAAGCCTGCGCCTGCTCCCAAGGACGCAGGCCACCCCGCCGGCCAGCCGCATACCGGTGCCTTCGGGCAGTATCCCGACGCCCGCCAGGAGCGCGATGCACGGCAGACAGCGGCGGCCCGGCCGGACGAGGGACGTGTTTCGACTGACCATGACGGAGAGCGCCACGGCGCGCCGAACGCAGGACGTCCCGGGGCCGAGCGGGATCACGGTGCTCCTGCTCCTGCAGGGCAGGGCGATGTCCGTCCCGGCGCTTCCGGCGCTGGTGCTGGTGCAACCGGCGTTGCCGGGGGTGCCGCTGCGGCCGCTGCCGGAGCTGCGGCAGGAGCTGCCGGTGCAGGATCCGCTGGTGCAGGCACGCCTCGAACGGGTGCCGCGTTCGGCGAAACTGCTCCTGCGGGTTCCGGCACGGACCGGCCGGAAAACGCCCAGGCCCCTTCCACCCAGGCTTCTTCCAACCAGGCCCCTTCCAGCCAGGATTCTTCCGAGCAGCCTGCGGAGGCGCCGGCTCCGGCCGGGCAGCAATCCCTGCCCGCCACCACGGTGAACCCGGCGGTGTCCGCCGGCTCGCCGTCGTCGGGCTCTCCCGCAACGCAGTCCTCGGAATGGATCTCCGCTACGCGCGAGGAGAACGAGAACGTTGTTGAGGCATTCTGGTTTGCCGTGGGTACGCCCCGCCAGATTGTTGACGAGCGCACGGGAATGCCGCTGTTCATGTTCTACCCGGGCGACTGGGAACTGGGCCTGGAAGACCGCGGCCACGAATTCCTCGTCCAGGACAAGCGCACCGGGCGCATCGGCGTCCTGCGCGACCTGAGCAACATCGAACGCGTCAGCGACGAAAACTCCGGACACTAAGACCCCGGCAAGGAGCCCCGCTGCCCCTGCGGCCGCGGGGCTCAGCCAACTGCGAAGGACGAAACCCCTATGGCAACCGGCAGTGACGCCTCCCTGCTGGCGCTCAAGCGCCGCGCACGAAAGATCAACCGCCTGCTCGGGGAGCTGTACCCCTACGCGGTGGCTGAACTGGACTTCACCAACGCCTTCGAACTGCTGATCGCCACGGTGCTCTCCGCGCAGACCACGGACGTGCGCGTGAATGCCGTGACCCCGGTTCTCTTCGCCCGCTACCCGGATGCACGCGCGCTGTCGGAGGCCGACGAAGCCGAGCTCCAGGAAATCATCCGGCCCACTGGTTTCTTCCGGGCCAAGTCCGCTGCGATCAAGAAGCTGGCCACACAGATCGTGGACGATTATGACGGCCAGGTGCCCAACAAGCTCGAAGATCTGGTGAAACTGGCCGGTGTGGGCCGCAAGACCGCCAACGTGGTCCTCGGCAACGCTTTTGGGGTTCCCGGCATCACCGTAGACACCCACTTCCTGCGGCTGTCCCGCCGGTTCGGCTGGACCGAATCGAAGGACCCGGTCAAGGTTGAGCAGGACGTGGCGGAGCTGTTCGAACCCAAGGACTGGACGCCGCTGTCCAACCGCGTGGTCTTCCACGGACGCCGAGTCTGTCATGCCAAGAAGCCCGCCTGCGGTGTTTGCGCTGTCGCGCAGCTGTGCCCTTCCTACGGCGAAGGCGAGACGGACCCGGACAAGGCCCGGAAACTGCTGAAGTACGAGCTGGCGCCGGGACGCGAAGAGCTGCTAGCCCGGATGATGGCTTCCGAAACCCGGGCGGAACTCCGCGCCGCGGGATTCGGGCTCGAAGCATGAGCGCCCAGGCAGAGCTGGAGGCTTTCGGCGCTTTGGTATCCGACGGCGCCGGCAACTTTGGCCGGGACCTGCGGTTCATGACCCGGGCCGTGGATCCTGACGCTGCCCGGGCCGCGGCGGTGCTGATCCTGTTCGGCGTGCTGGATGAGCATCCGGCACGCTTCCACGCCGACGCGGTGCCCGATGACCTGGACGTACTCTTTGTGGAACGAGCTTCCACGCTGAACTCGCATCCCGGCCAGATCGCCTTTCCCGGCGGTGCCGTAGATGACTCCGACACCGATGCCATTGCTGCCGCCCTCCGCGAAGCGAACGAGGAGACCGGGCTGGATCCCTCCGGCGTGCGGATCCTCGGTGCGCTGCCGGAAGTGGGGCTGCCGGTCAGCAACTTCCTGGTCACGCCGGTGCTGGGATGGTGGGACAAGCCGACGCCGGTCGATGTTGTGGATGAGGCTGAATCCGCTTCGGTGTTCCGCGTCCCGGTAGCGGACCTGCTGGACCCGGCCAACCGGCGCACCACCGTGGTCGCCCGCGGGGGACAGGTGCACCGCGGGCCGGCGTTCCTGGTGAACGGCGTGGTGGTTTGGGGCTTCACGGCCCTGATCCTGGACGATCTGTTCAACCAGCTCGGCTGGACGCTGCCGTGGGACACCTCACGCGAGATGGTCCCTGCCCTCTAGCCGGGTGCCTGGCCTGGGCGGCCCCGATTCCAGGACCGCTACGGCGAGCTGGACGCGGTTGGTCACGTCCAGCTTGGTAAAGGCATTGGCGACATGCGTCTTGACGGTGGCGACACTGACGAAAAGTTCGGCACTGATCTCCGTGTTCGTCAGCCCCCGGGCTACCGCCTCTGCCACGGCGCGTTCACGGTTGCTCAGTTCCTTCAACCGGTCCTCGGGAAGCTGGGCGGGGCCCGGGGCTGAGGCTGCCGCGGCGACGATCCGCCTGAGGATTTTCGGGGAGAAGCGCAGGTTGTCCTGTGCAGCGTCCCGGACGGCGGATACCAGGTCTGCGGGGGCCGTGTCCTTGAGCAGGAATCCGCTGGCCCCTGCCCGCAGCGCGTCCAGAATAAAGTCATCGGTGTCGAACGAAGTCAGGACGATGATCCGTGGCGGGCGCAGGGACCCGGTAATGCGTTCCGTCGCCGCGATTCCATTCAGTACGGGCATACGGATGTCCATCAGCACGACGTCGGGCCGGTGCTCGGCAGCGAGCCTGAGCGCTGCCTCGCCGTCGCCGGCTTCACCAACAATGGAAATATCCGGGGCACCTTCAAGAATGAGCCGCAGCCCGGCCCGGATCAGGGGCTCATCATCTACGACCAGGATCCGGATCGGTTCCCCACTCACCACGGAACCTTCACGGTGGTGGTGTACATGCCGTGGCGGAGGCCGGATTCAAAAGTGCCGTCCGCGAGCCGGGCACGTTCGGCAAGGCCAACCAGTCCCAGTCCACCCGGCGCAGCGGTGACCTGCCCGGACACCGGGTTGCTCGCGGATACAGTGATTCCCCGCCCGGGGCCACCGGTCAGCGATACCGTGACCGGCAGGCCGGGAGCGTGTTTCTGCGCGTTGGTGAGTCCTTCCTGCACCACGCGGTAGAGGTGGCGCGACGTGGCGTCCGGCAGAGAAGCTGCCTCGTCTCCCCGCAGCGGCGGATCCATGTGAAGCGTGACGTCGCTGCCGGCTGCGCGGGCCGTTTCAACCAGGGCGGGAATGGAATGGACGGTGGGCTGCGGCGAGGTTTCCGCGGCTTCCTCCCGCAGCACGGACAAGACCGTGCGCAACTCCCCGGCAGCCGTGTGAGCAGTTTCGCGCAGCACGGCGGCAGTGGAACGGATGGTCTCCCGGTCAAGGTCCGCGCGGTACTCCAGGGCTCCCGCATGCATGGCAATGAGGCTGAGCCGGTGGGACAGGGTGTCATGCATTTCCCGGGCGATGCGGGTGCGCTCAGCCAGCCGTGCCTGGGCGGCGAGGGCATCCTGCTCGCGGCGCGCGCTGTCCGCTTCGTGCCTGAGTGAGGCTATCAGCGCCCGGCGTGCGCCGCGGTTCAGGCCGATCAGGACAAGGACGAGGAGCATGGCCAGCGCGGTCAGCGACAAGGCCCACCAGGCCATGTCTTCCACAGGGCGGACTGTCAGGTCCACCGCGACGGCAGCGGCATAAACCAGCACCGCTGCCGCCAGGGCTCGGGGGCGGCGCAGCGCGGCAATTCCGATGAGGGCCATGCAGGCAGGAACGAAGGCCAGCGTTGACAGGGAGGACAGGGCGATGATCCCCAGCCCGGCACCTACGGGGAACCGGCGGAGGGCCAGGGGGAGGAGGCCAAAGGCGGCGACACCCAGCATAAAGTCCAGGAACATCAGGCCGATGAAGGGGGCGGGATCGGCGCCGTCGGGCGGAAGCATGCTGCCCTGAACAACCAGGAAAACCAGGAGACCCGTTACGGCGGCGCCGAAGGTCAGGCCAGCAGTTTTCAGGGCGCTGGGGTGTTCGAGTCGTTGTGGCATCTCATTGATCCTAGTGAGGGGCCCTGGAGAGCGGCAATTAGCCGAAAGCATGAACTTCACGACGCCGACTGGCCAACAAAAACGGGCCGAAGTACCGAAGCGGGCAGCCGTACCGGCGGGACAGGCTGGGGTTATGTCTATCACTCTGCCTACCTTCCCCGGCCGCCAGGTGCACGCCTACCCGTTCCACCGCATGGCCCGTTCTGTGCCGGACTACCGCTGGTGGCGTCCGCTGCTCACCGTGCTAACCGCGGCCGGCCTCTTCTGTGGCCTGACCCTGCTTGCTGTCGTAGTGATGCTGGTTGTGGGCGCTTTTGTACCTGCAGTGTCCGTGAGCGTTGACCGGGCACTGTCAGAAGATGCCGACCTGCGGGACCCTGGGCAACTGGTTTTCCTGCTGGGCACGATTTGCCTGCTCTGGCCGGCCGCGGCGCTGGGTGTCCGCTGGGGCGGCAGGCGTCCCGCAGGAACACTCTTATCAACTGCGGGCCGGCTGCGATGGAGGCTCTTCCCTAAACCCCTGGCGCTGGCCGCGGCACTGTTCCTGGTGACCAGCGCCGTCAGCCTGCTGCTGCCGGGCAACGAGGGACCCACAGGCGGAGCCTCCGCCGGGAACGGCGGGGGCGGGGATGTCTGGCTGTTGCTGCTGGTTGTGCTGGCGGTTGTGCCGATCCAGGCTGCCGCAGAGGAATACGCCTTCCGGGGGCTGCTGATGCAGGTTATTGGGTCCTGGCTGCGGCATCCGGCGTTTGCGATCCTGATGCCTGTTCCACTGTTCGTCCTGGGCCATGACTACGGCATCGTGGGACAGATCGATGTAGCTGCCTTCGCGGTGGCCGCCGGCTGGATCACGTGGCGCACAGGAGGGCTCGAGGCTGCGATCGTTCTGCACGTGGTCAACAATGTGGGCGTCCTGGGCCTCGGCGCGGTGGGCCTGGCAGACCCGAATGCAACCGACCTGCCGCTTGCCGCCCTGCCCTTTTCCCTTGCCTTCCTGCTGGCATATTCGCTGCTGGTGGTTCGGTGGTTTCCGGCAGCAGAGCTTCCTCCGTCCGGGACCGCAGGGCGCAGGTAGAGCCGGAACGGCTACTTCGCCTCCGCATAAGAGTCGACGACGGCGCTCACCACGGGGAACTCCAGCGGGATCTGCCCGAACAACAGTTCCGTGGCCTCCGCGGCCGCTTCAGCGACGATTGCTTCCGCTTCCCGGACACGCCCGGCGGGAACGTGTAGCATCACCTCGTCGTGGAGGAAAAACACCAGCTGACCCGCCGGCGAGGTGCCCGACGCCGCCCGCAGCCGGCGTCGTATCCCCGCCAGCCAGCAGGTGGCCCATTCCGCAGCCGTTCCCTGCACCACGAAGTTTCGCGTGAAACGGCCCCGGGAACGTGCCAGGGTGTCTGCGCGGCGCTGTTCCTCAGCGGAAGCGGTTTGCTGGGAACGCAGCCAGCGTTCGGAGACCGGCGGAGTGCTGCGGCCCAGCCTGGTGGAGACGCTCTTGCCCGCTTCGCCGGTCCGGGCAGCCCGTTCGACGACGTCGATGGCCCGGGGGTAGGTCCGGGTGAGGACCGGCATCAGGCGCCCGGCTTCACCGCTGGTTGCCCCGTACATGGCGCCGAGCATCGCGATCTTGGCCAGTGACCGGTCGCCGTTGAAGCCCTGGTCGGCGATCCCCTGATAGAGGTCCTTGCCGCGGGCGGCGGCAGCCAGCACATCGTCCTGTCCCAGTGCGGCCAAGACCCTGGGCTCCAGCTGGGCGGCGTCCGCAACCAGGAGTTTGTGGCCCGGATCGGCACGCACGGCATCGCGCACGTTCTTGGGGATCTGCAGGGCACCGCCGCCGCGGGAGGACCACCGGCCGGAGACAACGCCGCCCACCACGTATTCGGTGCGGAACCGTCCCCCGTCGACCCAGTCATCCAACCAGGCCCACCCGTTGGCGGAGAGCAGCCGGGAGAGCTTCTTGTAGCGCAGCAGCGGTTCAATCGCCGGGTGGTCCTGCTGCTCCAGCTCCCACGTGCGGGTGGTCCGGACCTCGATGCCGGCGCGGTGCAGGGCGCGGAGCAGTTCCTGCGGCGAATCCGGGTTGAAACCCGGGTTTCCCAGCGCAGCGCGGAGCTCCGCGGCCGCGGCCTCCAGCTTGGCCGGGCGCTGGCCCTCCGGCGGCCGGGGGCCCAGCTGTTCTTCGAGCATGGCTTCGTGCAGGTCCCGGCGCCAGGGGATGCCGGAGTGCTCCATCTCCGCCGCCACGAGTCCGCCGGCGGATTCTGCCGCCAACAGCAGCGTCAGCTTGTGGCGTTCGGCGGACCCGGCGACGGCGGCGAGCTGGTCCTGGAGCTCCGCCGTAACGTCTTCGGCCGTGCGGGCGTGGTTCCGGGCGCGGGGATCCTCCGTGCCGTCGAGTCCGTCAAGTCCGTCGAACAGAGAGCCCTGGTCCGGTGCGGGCGGTATGGGGAGCAGCCGGCGGGGAGCGAGGTCCGGTTCGGCGTCCGCCGCGTTGGCGCGGAGCGCGTCCACGTAGGCGGTGGGGGCGGCGTATTCAGAATGGCGCAGGATTTCACGGCACAGGCTGACATCGTGGCTTCGTTCCACGGTGATTCCGGCGGCGAGCAGCGCGCCGTAGGTTTCGCGGGTGCGGTCCCACACCCAGCGGACAGGCCGGGTCTCCGCCGCGTCGACCGCCGCCGCAAGGTCAGCAGAAGGCACGACGGCGGCGGATGCGCTGGGTGCGCCGGTTCCGTCGGTTTCCTGCAGCACCCAGGCATGCGCTGCCGGTGCAGGGGCGAGGACTATGTACACGCTCCCATTCTGTCCTGTCCCGGTTCGGGTTCGGGCATCCGGCTCTCCGATCCTGCACATCCCGGCGTCCGGGGTGCGTTCTCCACAGATCGCGGCGGGCAGGCAGGTTTCCTTGCAGACTCCGGCAAGGCTTGGGTCCATGACAGACACGACGCTCTGGCGTCCACACCTGCGTGGACGGCCAGCTGACGGACCCGGGCGGGAACTACCCCGAAGGGAGGACACCGTATCGTCAGGGGCAGGCACAGGAGTCGTCCTGATCCGGCCGGAGGACCAGGTGCTGCAGGATGACATAGCCCGGATTGCCGTCGCGGCGGGGATCGACATGCAGATCGCCGGCGATGCAGCCGAGGCGCTGAGGCTGCAGCCACAGACCGTGCTGCTCACCCCTGATTTTCTCCGTACTGCCGGCCACCGCTCGCTCGCCGGACTTAGGGGAACGGAAACCATCTGCGTGGGTCCGGAGAGCGCGGCCCTGTGGTCAGACGCGGCCCGCTGCGGTATGGACCGCGTGGCGGCCCTGCCGGCTGCCGGTGCCTGGCTTGCTGAACACCTTGCCCGGAGGAACGGGCCCCGCGGACGGGTTGTTGGGATTGCCGGAACGTTTGGGGGTGCCGGGGGATCAACGCTGGCCTGCCTGCTGGCACAGCGGGCGGCACAGACAGGCAGGGGTGTCCTGCTTGCTGACGTTGACGACTGTGGAGGAGGCCTGGAGTACCGGCTGGGAGCCGAAGGCATTCCGGGACTGCGGTGGCCGGACCTGGCCGATGTGCGGGGAACGCTCAACCCCGAACAGCTGGTCTCTGCCCTGCCGGATGTCGGGGGCTTTTCGCTGCTGACAAGACCTGCAGGTGAACCGGTGCAGGAAGGCCAGGAAGCGGAGGTCCTGCCGTCCGTGCTCGAAGCTGCCCGTTATGCCTTCGACCTCACGTTTCTCGATCTGGGGACCTGCCCGCGGCCGGGCAGCCTGGTCCTGGGCCACTGCGATGCCCTGCTGGTTGTCCTTTCCGGACGGACGCAGCTGCTCCTGGCTGCACGTTCCTGGTGGGGGTCCCTGCAGGCGAGTGCCCCCGATACCTTCGCGGTTGTCCGTGGTCCTTTCGGCGAAGGGCTCGACGAGGTCCGTGTCTCTGACGCAGCAGGCATCCGCCTCGCGGGATATCTGCCCTGTGTGCGAGCTGTCGCGGCGGCGGAAGACAGAGGCAGGTTGCTGGAACTGAGGCGGCGCAGGTTCAGGCGTGCCCTGGCACGGATCCTCGATGCCGTTGACCCGGTTCCGGGCGACGCATGACTTCCGGCCGGGGTCCGGGCGGAAAACGGCACGATGGTGCGGCGGGGCCGGTGCCGGAACGCTCCCGCAAACACGCCCGCCGGACCGCCGCCCTGCAGGAGGGTTCCGGAACCTACAGTCCCGGCCTGGTGTCCCAGGTACGCGCGGATCTTCTCGCCGGAGAAACCCCGGTCACAGGCACAAGGCTGGCTGCGGCGGTCCATGCCAGCGGACGCCTCCTCGGCTCTGAAGGCGGCCTGCTGGCGGTGGATCGGGTCAGGGCGGACCTGCAGGGCCTGGGGCCGCTTCAGCCCCTGCTTCGCGATCCCGAACTTACCGACATCCTGGTGAACGCGCCAGACCAGGTCTGGACGGACACCGGAGCCGGTCTCGAGCTCACCGGGATAAGGTTCGAATCCGACGCCGATGTGCGGGCTCTTGCCGGCCGGCTGCTCGCCGCGGGCGGCAGGAGACTGGATGATTCCTGCCCGTGCGCGGATGTCCAACTGGGCGATCACCGCGTGCACGCCGTCCTGGCTCCCGTCTCCACGGGAACCACGCTGCTCTCAATCCGGCTGCGGCGCCCGCGGAGCTTTGCCCTTTCCGAACTCCTTGCGGCGGGGACCTTCGATGAAGAAGGAGGGCAGCTGCTGCGCCGGATTGTCGCCGGCCGCCTGAACTTCCTGGTCAGCGGTGCCACCGGCACCGGGAAAACCACGCTGCTCTCAGCGCTCCTGGGACTCTGCGCGCCCGGCGAGCGCCTGGTGCTCATCGAAGATGCAGCGGAACTGGACCCCAGGCACCCGCACGTGGTGGGACTGCAGTGCAGGCACACCAATGTGGAGGGAGCAGGTTCCATTGACCTGGCGGAACTGGTCCGGCAGGGACTGCGGATGCGTCCGGACCGTCTGGTGGTCGGTGAGTGCCGCGGAGCCGAGATCCGGGAACTGCTGGCCGCCATGAACACCGGGCATGACGGCGCCGGGGGCACCATCCATGCCAACTCTGCGTCAACGGTGCCGGCCCGGTTGGCGGCCCTGGGCGCACTGGCCGGGATGAGCAGCGATGCGCTCGCCCTGCAAGCCGCGGGAGCACTGGACGCAGTCGTCCATATGGAACGCACGCCGGCAGGCCGGCGTATCGGGGAGATTGGGATCTTTTCCGTTGCGGCACACGGAGAGCTGAGAGTCCAGCCTGCCTGGAAGCCGGGCGGCCAGCCGCGCCAGCGGGGCTGGGATCAGCTGCAGCAGAGGCTGGCCGGCGGGATTGTCCCGGGATGAGGTTCCGCGACCAGGTGTCCAGCCGGCCGTTCCTGTTCCGGTCCCTGCCCACGGATGGGTGCGGTTCAGCGGGTGCCGGGAGATGAGGGGATGACCGGGTGGACGGTGGGAGCCCTGCTCGCGCTCGCGGGGATCCTGCTGGCGGGGGACGCCGCCAGGCTGCCGGGAAAGCACCGGCCAGCGGATGCCCTTCCGCCGAGCCAGGGGACTAAGCAGCGCAGCGCTGGGTGGAAGCAAAAACCTCGTCAGGGGTCCCGTTTCCGTACGAAGATCCGTCGGCTCAGAGAGTCGCGGGACGACGAGCTGCACCGGTTCCCGCTTCTGGTCCAGCAGCTCGCGGGCCTGCTGTCAGCGGGCCGGACTCCGAGGGAACTGTGGTCGGACGCTGCACGCCTGAGCAGGCAGGATGAGCTCATCGACGGGGAAGACAGCCCATCCCCGTTGATTCTAGAAGCCGCTGCCCGTGCGGCGGCCCTGGGCATGAGCCCGGTTCCCGTTTTCCAGCGGGCCGCTGAGCAAGCGGCGGCGGGAGATCCTTTCGTGGCTATGGTCTGGCAGGACCTGGCGGCCTGCGTAGACGCGTCGGAACGCAGCGGCGCTCCGCTGGCCGGCATACTCGCCCGGTACGGCCGGGAACTGGAGGCCGCCCTGGACTCCACGGCAGCGCGTGCCACGGCGATGTCTGGTCCGAAAGCGACGATGAAGCTGCTGACCTGGCTTCCAGCCGCAGGGCTCCTGATGGGGTATCTCCTCGGTGGCAACCCCCTGGCCGTCTTGGCGGGCGGGCCGCTGGGATGGGCCACCGCGGTAACCGGTCTGGGGCTGGCGCTGGGCGCAAGGGCCTGGTCGATGGCACTGGTGCGCCGTGCGGCGGGAAGCGCAGGCGGACGCTGATGATCCCGCGGACCCCGCATTGACCGGCATCATCGTGGGCCTGCTGCTGGGCGTTTCCGCGGCTGTCTTTTTTTGGCCGGCACGGCACAGCGGAGCCGGCGCTGAGCGGGACAGGCCCGGCGGCGTCCCGGGACCGCAGGCCCAACCGCTCGAGCGCACCTACCGCAGTGCCGTCAGCAGCGACCCGGCTTTGATCCTGGATCTTGCGGGAGCCATGCTCACCGCCGGACGCCCGTTGCCGTCAGCCCTGCGGATTATCGCCGGGTCGGCGGATCCGCACACGGCGCGGATGCTGCGCCGCCTGGTGACGGCAGTGGAACTCGGTGCCCCGTGGGCGGCAGCATGGGAGCTGGCCCTCGACGGCGAAGCCTCGGAAGAAGCCAGGAGCAGCGCAGGAGCGCTCAGGAGCTCCCTGGGATTTGCTGCGACGAGTGGTGCACCCTCCGCCGCCATCCTGCATGCCCAGGCAGCCCAGATCCGCCGCCGTCGTTCCCGGGAAGCTGAACGCCGGGCCGCAGCGCTCGGAGTTCAGCTGGTCCTTCCGCTGGGGCTGTGTGCCCTCCCGGCGTTTATCTGCCTGGCGGTGGTGCCGCTGGTGCTCACTCTGCTGCCCGCTTTCTGACCCTTCTTCCTCCACAAGTGCAGGGGCGGGAAGCCTTGTCCAGAACGGGGACCAGGGCGAACCCCGGGGCGAGAGACTGGCGAAGAATCAATCAGGCAGACACAAACCCAGCAGGTACCTACAAGGAGTGAAAATGTCCTCAATGCATGCAGCTAAAACACTTGCGCCACAAAGCACGGCACCTGTGCCCCGCCGGGCAACGCTCCCCGGAGCGGCGCCCGGGCAAGGTGACCTGCCGGAGACTCGCGTTCCAAACCGCGAACCGGAGCCGGATCACGGCCGGCCCGCCTCGGTCACGGACATACGAACCAAGCGCAGGCAGCTGCCGGCCGTTCATGAGCCGGAGGCTGGCATGGCCACTGCCGAATACGCCATTGCCACCCTGGCTGCAGTGGCATTCGCGGCGCTCCTCGCCGCCGTCTTGGGCAGCGGCGATGTCCGTGAGCTGCTGATGTCGCTGATCCGGGCGGCACTGAGTTTCGGATGATCCGGCAGCCGGGGGACCCCCGGCGGCTGGGACGAGCGAGCGCTGGCAGCAGTGCCGCTGCCCGGTCGCTGGAACACGGAGCGGTGACGGCAGAACTGGCCGTGGCGCTGCCGGCGGCCGTTGTGGTGCTGGCAGGGCTGCTTACCGGGGCGGCAGCAGGGATCACCCAGCTTCGGTTGGAGGAAGCGGCACGCGCGGCGGCCAGGCAGGTCATGCGCGGCGAGGCGGATGCTGCGTCCGGAACCGTTGCCCGGCTGGCTGGATCCGACGCAGTTCTGAGTCTGGCCGCGGAGGGGGAGTGGGTGATGGTCCGGGTGGAATCCGGGTTGAAGGCACCGCTGCTGGAGCACCTTCCCATCACCCTCTCCGCGCAGGCCGCGGCACTGCCGGAGGAGCCTCCATGACACGGATGCGCGCGAACCGAAGAAGCAGAGGTTCTGTGGGTGACCCGTGCTCTGGTCCACGCCGCTGCCAGGGTACGCAGCCCGCGCGGGCTGCCTTGCCAGAAGAAGGATCGGGAACAGTCCTGGTATTGGCCATCGCGCTCAGCCTGATTGCGGTCATCCTGGCGGTGCTGCTGCTCGTGCAGGCAACGGTGGGAGCTGCCCGCGCCGGAGCAGCAGCAGATCTGGCGGCTTTGGCCGCGGCTGACACGTTGAGGGGATTGCGGACGGGGGATCCCTGCACCGTTGCCGGGGAGGTGGCCGGGCGGAATGCCGCTGAGCTGGCATCGTGCGCCACGGACCTGGCCGCCCAGACAGTCACTGTCCATGTGCAGTCGCGTGCCGGCAAATTCCTGCCGTGGCCGCCGTCTGCCCGTGCCCGGGCTGGTCCGCCGGGCGGCTAGCGGAGCTCAGCAGCCGAGCCGGCGGATACCCGGTTTCCATCCGGACCGGCTGAGCGGTCCGTTCCGTCCGAACTGTCCGAGCCATCCGAACCGTCCGGCGCGCTGTCCAGCAGCACGTCGATCAGGGTGACGGCGCCCTTCTTGTCTAGCGGGTTGTTCTTGTTGCCGCACTTGGGGGACTGCACACACGAGGGGCAGCCGCCGTCGCACTCACAGGACCGGATGGCGTCCCGGGTGGCCGTCAGCCAGACGGTCGCAGCTTCGTAGGCGCGCTCGGCGAAGCCCGCCCCTCCGGGATGGCCGTCGTAAACGAAGATGGTCGGCTTGCCGGTGTCTGCATGCAGGGCAGTGGAAACGCCGCCGATATCCCAGCGGTCCGACGTGGCGACCAAGGGGAGCATGCCAATGGAAGCATGCTCAGCAGCGTGCAGCGAGCCGGGGAAGTCTGCGGCGGCCAGCCCGGCACCCAGAAGAAGTTTCTCGTCGATGATGAACCAGACAGCCTTGGTGAACAGCTCCTTGGCCTCAAGGTCCAGCGGCTCCTCGCCCAGGATCTCGTTCGAGACCAGGGCCTTGCGCTGGAAGGAGACCACCTGGGTGGTGACCTTCACCGTGCCGAAGCAGACGGTCACTTCTCCCCATTGGGACGTGCGCTCGGCTTCCATGACGTCGATCTGGGTGATGTCCCGGGCCTGGGTGTAGAACTCCGGGTTGCCCCGGGTCACCATGGCGCAGTGGTCGGCCTCATTGAGTTCATCCACCAGGAACGTCTGGCCCTGATGCACGTACACGGCTCCGGTGTGCGCCTGGTACTGGCTTTGCGCGCCGTCCATGGTGCCCAGCAGGGTGCCGGTTTCCGATTCAACAATGTTGATGGGTCCGGCACCGGCAGCACGCAGGTTCACCATGGAGGCAGCACTCTCTGCATGGGTCCAGAACCAGCCGGCCGGACGGCGCCGGAGATACCCCTGCGCCACCAGGGAGTCCAGCAGCCCTGCTGCGGTGGGACCGAAGAGGCCGCGCTCGTCCGGAGTCAGCGGCAGTTCCGCAGCCGCCGCACACAGGTGCGGCCCCAGGACATACGGGTTGGAAGGATCGAAGACGGTGGCTTCCACGGAGATGTCGAAGATGGCCTCAGGGTGATGGACCAGATAGGTGTCCAGCGGGTCATCGCTGGCAACGAAGGCCGCCAGGGCATCCTGCCCCGACCGCCCGGCCCGGCCGATCTGCTGGAACAGGGACGCACGGGTTCCCGGCCAGCCGGCCACCAGAACGGCGTCGAGGCCGGAAATGTCGATCCCCAGCTCCAGTGCCGAGGTACTGGCAATGCCCAGCAGCGCTCCGCTGCGCAGCTGGTTCTCCAGCTCGCGACGTTCCTCCGGGAGATATCCGGACCGGTAGGCCGCCACCCTCCCCGGCAGCGACGGATGGACCTCGTCCAGCAGCCGGCGGGTGATCGTGGCGATCGCCTCAGCGCCGCGGCGGGATTTGATGAATGCGATGGTGCGTACCTGGGCCGAGACCAGGTTCGCCAGCAGGTCGGAGGTTTCGGCGATGACCGTCCGGCGCTCGCGGGCTCCGTTCTCGCCTTTCAGCTCGGTCAGCTGCGGTTCCCAGAGTGCCACGGTGGTGGCGCCGTGCGGAGAATAGTCATGGGTCACGGCGTGGACGTCCCCGCCGATCAGCCGCCCAAAGGACTGGGCGGGGTCCGCCGAGGTGGCGGAGGCGCCAATAAACACCGGATCGGCACCGTAGTAGGCGCAGATCCGGCGCAGCCGCCGCATCAGGTTCGCCACGTTCGACCCGAAAACGCCACGGTAGCTGTGGGCCTCATCGATGATGACGTACTTCAGGCGCCGGAAGAACCGTGCCCACCAGGTGTGGTTGGGCAGCACGCCGAAGTGCAGCATGTCGGGGTTGGCCAGCACCATGTTCGCGTGGTCCCGGATCCAGCGCCGGGCCCCCGGGTCCGTGTCGCCGTCGTACGTTTCTGCCCTGAGCGTGGGGAGGTGAAGCGCGTTCAGGGCGGCAAGCTGGTCGGCGGCGAGCGCCTTCGTGGGTGAAAGGTATAGCGCCACAGAGCCGGTGGGCTCCAGGCTGATCCGGTCGTCCAGGGCGGTGCGGTGAATCTCGTCCAGCACCGGGAGCTGGTAGGCCAGTGACTTTCCCGAGGCCGTGCCGGTGGAGATGATCGTGTGCCTGCCGGAGTGGGCAGACTCCGCTGCCTCCGCCTGGTGCCGCCAGGGAAGGTGGACACCGAGCCGCTCGTAGGCCGAGATCACATCGGGGTGGACCCATTGGGGCCACGGCACCGTCTGGGCCTGCCGGGCCGGAATCTCGTGGACGTGGACCAGCTGCTCCGGTTCGGCACCGCCGCCCAGCAGCGGGATCAGGGAATCATGTAAGGCCACGCGGCCATTCTCCCACCGGTGTACCCGGGACCGGGACCCGGACGGCACGGGGTCCGCGGCAGGCGAAATCAGCTACAGCCGTGGTTCGAACATCATCACGCTGGCCAGCGAATCCCAGCCCAGGTAGCGGTACAGTTCCAGCCCTGTTTCCGGTGAGATGAGCAGCCCGGTCTCGGCGTCGTGTTCCAGGGCGACTGCGGTCAGGGCCCGCATCACGTAGCTGCCCAGTCCGCGGCGGCGGAAGTCCGGTTCCGTGGCGATCTGGTCGTAGACCGCGTACCCGTCCACCACCGCAACGTGGCCGAGGGCGGCAGGTCCGCCGTCCAGGGTGACGAGCACCTTCCCCCCGGTGCCGCGCCGGAACGTCTCGGCCTCGAATCCGTCCGGAGGAAGCGGGTCCTCGATGTCCTGCCCGTCCATGTCCAGCACCATGAACACTTCATCGGTGGACCTGACCGACAGCCCGTAGACGTTGGCCGCGCCGTTGAACTCGCCGATCCGCGAGGTGACGATGGTGAACAGCCGTCCCGCACCCTGCCGCGCCGAGGAAGCCAGAGCCGCAAATTCGTCCTGCGAAGGCTCCAGCGCGAAATACTCCCAGTTATTGGTTTTGTCGTGCAGGAAAGCCGCAGGAAACCGGCCCTCGCGGCGCGTCTCGTAACCGCGGGCAAGGGCCCACCCAGTGAACCAGGTGTCCAGGAGTTCGTCGGTTAGCGCGTTCATGAATGAACATTAGCCCGCAGCCCCAGCCGGCGGCAGGGCTGAACACAAAATAAGGATTTCCCCCGCCGGTCTACCCTTAAGACGTGGCTGTTAACCGAATTGCTCTCTACTACGCTTTCACCCCTCTCTCCGACCCGGAGGCCATCCGCCTCTGGCAGCGGACCCTGTGCGAAAAACTGGGCCTGCGCGGGCGGATCCTGGTCTCCAAGGACGGCATCAACGGAACCGTTGGCGGGGAACTGGGCGCCGTCAAGGCCTACGTGAAGGCAACCAGGGAATACCCCGCCTTCAAGAAGATGGACATCAAGTATTCCGAGGGCTCGGCGGACGACTTCCCGCGGCTGAGCGTGAAGGTCCGTCCCGAGATCGTGAGCTTCGGCGCTCCCGGTGAGCTCAAGGTCGACGAAAACGGTGTCGTGGGCGGCGGCACGCACCTGCGGCCCGAAGAGCTGCACAGCCTGGTGGAGCAGAAGAAGGCCCAGGGCGAGGAAGTCGTCTTCTTCGACGGGCGCAATGCCTTCGAAGCCCAGATCGGCAAGTTCAAGGGGGCCGTGGTTCCGGACGTCACCACCACCCATGACTTCATCAAGGAACTGGAGTCGGGCAAGTACGACGACCTCAAGGACAAGCCCGTGGTCACGTACTGCACCGGCGGCGTGCGCTGCGAAGTGCTTTCCGCGCTCATGGTGAACCGCGGGTTCCAGGAGGTCTACCAGATGAAGGGCGGAATCGTCCGCTACGGGGAGACCTTCGGGGACAAGGGCCTGTGGGAGGGCTCGCTGTATGTCTTCGACAAGCGGATGCACATGGAGTTCACTGACGACGCCGCCACGATCGGACAATGCGTCCGCTGCCAGGCTCCGACCAGCAAGTTCGAGAACTGCTCCAACCCGTCCTGCCGCAAGCTCACGCTGTACTGCGCCGAGTGCGCTGCGGACCCTTCCACCCTCCGCTGCCCTGACGGCTGTGCGGACCAGGACGGCGCACAGTAGCACTGCCGCACCTGCTGCGGCACCCCGCCGAAGCCCCGCCTGACGGTTATCCGCCGCCGGGCGCCTTCCCGTCCCCAAACGCTCCTGCGGCTGGTACGCTCCCGCGCACGGCCGACCGGCCGGACACGGTTCGTCCCTGCCCCTGACGGGCAGGGCCGCGGAAAGGCACTGGGGATGGAAAGCACAGAAACGAGCGGCACCTCAGCCGCACAAGGCATGCCTGCCGGCATGCCTCAGGTACCCGGAACACCGGCAGCGCAGCCGGCCAAACATCAGGCAGGCAAAGACGCCGGCGCCGGATGGGACCGGATCACGGATGTCCTGGTCGTGGGAAGCGGCGGTGCGGCACTGACCGCGGCCATAACCGCTGCGGACGCCGGACAGGATGTCCTGGTTGTGGAAAGTACCGAATTCTGGGGCGGGACAACGGCGATTTCGGGCGGCGGACTGTGGATGCCGAACAATCCGCTCATGCGCGCCGACGGCGTCAGCGACAGTGAGAAGAAGGCACTGACCTACATGGAAGAGGTCATCGGGGACGTCGGCCCGGCCTCCTCCAGGGAACGCAAGGTGGCATTCCTGCGAACCGTTCCGGAACTGGTGGATTTCCTGGGCGGGCTGGGGGTGCAGTGGATGAGGTCGAAAGACTACCCCGACTACTATCCGGACCGTCCCGGCGGAATGATTGGCCGCTCCCTCGAGGTGAAACCGTTCGACACCCGCCTGCTCGGCCCGTGGTTCAACAAGGCGAGGGCGAAATCGCAGGGGATGCCGGTTCCCCTGACGACAGACGATGTCTGGGAAATTTCCCGTGCCTGGTCAACGCCCGGAGGCTTTGTCCGCGGGGCCCGCTTTGTGTTCCGCACCCTCGGCGGACTGCTCGCCGGCAAGCGGCTGTTCGGTACCGGCGGCGCCTTGACGTCGTCCCTGATGTACATAGTCCGCAACCAGCAGACCCCGGTCTGGCTCTCCTCCCCGCTGACGGACCTGATCCAGGATGGGGACGGAGCCGTGATCGGCGCCGTCGTCACCCGCGGCGGGAAGCCGGTGCGGATCCGGGCGCGTTCCGGGGTGATTCTCGGTGCGGGCGGCTTCGCGCGGAACGCCGAGTGGCGGAAGAAATACCACGGGTTGGAACGGGAGTACTCTTCAGCGCCCGACGGCGACCAGGGCACGGTGATCGATATGGTCAGCCAGCTCGGCGGAGGCCTGGCGTTGATGGACGACGCCTGGTGGGGACCATCGACAGTCGGTCCGACAGGCAGGGTCACCTTCACGCTGGCCGAGAGGTCCATGCCGTTCTCCCTGGTGGTGGACGGGGAAGGCAACCGGTACCTCAACGAGTCCGAGTCCTACGTGGACTTCGGCCACCACATGCTCGAACGCCAGGCCAAAGCGCCTTCAGTGCCCAGCTGGCTGGTCACCGACGTCCGGCATACCCAGCGCTACCTGAACGCGTCCCTCGTGTCCGGGCGAAAGAAGTGGAGGCGGGCGGGCCTGCTGCTGCGCGCTGACACACTGACCGGGCTGGCTGAGCAGATGGGCCTGCCGCAGGGAGCGCTGGAGGACACCGTGCAGCGCTTCAACGGATTCGCGCGCACCGGGGTGGATGAGGATTTCAACCGGGGCGCCACCGCGTATGACAACTACTACGGCGATCCGCGGGTCAAGCCGAACCCGAACCTCGGCCCGCTGGAAAAGGGTCCGTTCTACGCCATCCGGCTCTACCCCGGAGATCTTGGCACCAAGGGCGGCGTGCTGACCGATGAAGAGGCGAGGGTGCTTCGGGAAGACGGAAGCCTGATTCCCGGGCTCTATGCCGCGGGGAACACCACGGCATCGGTGATGGGCCGCACCTATCCCGGCGCCGGGTCGACCATCGCCCCGGCCATGGTCTTCGGATACCGGGCGGCGCGGCACGCGGCAGCACAGCAGGCTGCCGGACTGGGTGGGGCGGAACGCGAAACCCTGACGGAACCCGTCGGCTAAAGCAGGGCCTCCGCCCCGGCAGCCGAGTCCTGCTAAGCGCTGAACGCAGCCGGGGCGGTGACTTCCGCCAGGCTGGATACTGCCTGCTCGAACAGCTCCGCAGGATTCGAGGCACGGCCGGCGGTTTCCTCCAGGGCAAAGCACTGCCAGGCAATCCGCCAGGTGCAGGTAATCAGCTCCGCCACGATTTGTGCCTGCATCCGGGGGAGCAGGCCCCGTTCGGCCAGCGCGCCGCTCAGCACATTCACCAGGTGTATTTCCTGACGGGAGACCGCCTGCAGCAGCCTGGGTTCGTGCAGCAGCAGCCTCGAAATCCGTTTGAACTCCACCTGTTCAACCTCATAGGCGAACTGTTCCCGGCAGGCATCGATCAGCTCTCGCAGAATCTCAGCCGGGGACAGGGAAGGCTGGAGCTCCCGGGAGAGGAGCGCGTCCAGCAGTTCGCTCTGGCCCGGCACCGCGGCGGATTCCTTCGAGTCGTAGTAGCGGAAGAAGGTCCGCTCGGAGATTCCGGCCCGTTCCGCAATGCGGGCCACCGTCGTGGTCTCGATCCCCGCTGTCTCCAGCAGGTCCAGGGTTGCCAGCTGGATGTCCCGTCTGGTTGCGGCCTTGTGGTCTTCCCTTTTTCCCACGCTGTCCCAGCTTCCGTTGGAGTGTCCGCGAGCGCTTGTCTTCTGTCACAGTATGCCACTTCGGTTAGAAAAATCTGTCAGTCTGTGACAGTATTTTCCGGTTCGAGTCCGACAGAAACCGAGGAATCCTTGAGTCACGAAAGCACCACAGCCGAGCACCAGGGGCAGACCGCTGCACCGCCCCGTCCGGCACTGTCCACCAAACAGCTGACAGGCATCATCGGAGCACTGGCCCTGGCCGCGTTCCTGATGATCCTGAATGAAACAGTCCTGACCGTGGCCCTGCCCTCGATCATGGCGGATCTGGACGTTTCCGCCGCAGCAGGGCAGTGGCTCACCACCGGATTCCTGCTGACCGTCTCCGTGGTCATCCCCGCCACCGGATTCCTGCTCCAGCGCTTCACCACCCGCAGCCTGTTTATCTTTGCCCTGGCCAGCTTCCTGGTCGGCACGGTACTCGCAGTCTTTGCGCCGAGCTTCGCTGTCCTGCTGATCGCCCGGATTATTCAGGCCGTGGGCACAGCGATCGTGCTGCCGCTGCTGATGACCACCACGCTGACGCTGGTGCCCATGCACAAGCGCGGTGCCATCATGGGGCTGAACTCCATCGTCATTTCGGTGGGGCCGGCCGTCGGACCCACTGTGTCCGGTGCAGTGGTCAATGCCCTGAGCTGGCACTGGATCTTCGTGCTGATGACGCCGATCGCCCTGGTGATCCTCGTCCTGGGAATCATCTTCATCAAGATCCCCTCCGCCACCCGCAAGCTGCCGCTGGACGTTCCCTCGGTGATTCTCTCCGCCCTGGCCTTTGGGTTCCTGGTCTACGCGATTTCCAGCCTGGAACACGCGTCGGAGAACCTCCTCCTGGTCGGAGCGAGCGTCGTCGTCGGTGCCGGATCCCTGGTCCTGTTCATCAAACGGCAGATCACCCTTGCCCGGACCGGCAGGGAACTGCTGAACCTGGCACCGTTCCGGAACCGGAACTTCAGCCTCAGCGTCGTCATGATCATGATCGCCATGGGCACCCTGCTGGGAACCGTGATGATAGTGCCGATCATGCTCCAGACCGGCCGCGGCCTGGACACCCTGACCATCGGCATGATGCTTCTGCCCGGCGGACTGGTGCAGGCCGCCGTCGGACCCGTCTTCGGCCGGGTTTTTGACAAGTTTGGCCCGCGCCCGGTCCTCATCCCGGGTGCCGCCATGCTGGCACTGGGGCAGTGGCTCTACGTGTTCCTCACTGCGGAGTCCCCGCTCTGGGCGTTCACGGCGGCCCACATTGTCTTCAGCATCGGACTGGCCATGCTGATGACCGGGCTTCTCTCCGCGGCCCTGGCGACGGTCGATCCCCGGCTCTACGGCCACGGCTCGGCGATTTTCAACACCGGACAGCAGCTTGGCGGCGCGATCGGCACCACCATCTTCGTCACGGTCCTGTCCATGCTTTCCGCTGCGAAGCTCGGCGAAGGCTCGGCCCTGTTGGATTCGTTGTTCTCCGGCGCGCACACCGCCTTCATCATCGGAGCGCTCCTGGCCACGGCCGGACTGGTGCTGGCGCCCTTCATCAAGATCCCCCGCCGCGCCTGACCAGCGCCTCACCCAACGAGATAGCAGAAACTGCCCGTATGAACGCTCATACGGGCAGTTTCTGCTATCGGGGGAGGCGGTGCGGGGGAAGGGGCAGGTGCCCCGGAACCTAGACTGGATTGGTGAATGACTTCTCCCGTGTCCCGGGCACACCCCAAAGTTCCGACCTCCCGCTGCTGGCCGGCCTCGCTGCGGATCTCAGCGATGCCGGCTACACGGTCGACGGCGTCGCCGCCTTCCTGGGCGAGGAGGCCGGTGCGGCGCTGGGCAGGGACCAGGTGGTGCCGGCAATGCTTGCCTGCCAGGCAGCGTTCGACGCCGCGGCACCCGAACCTGTTGCGGCGGCCGTGGCGCTGTGGCTGGTGGGGGAGTCCCTGCCTGCGGCACTCCTGGAGAAGGCTTTCCCCCGGACCGGCTCCGCAGGCCTGCGGAGCCTCGGCCTCATCGAGGACGACCCGGAGAACCCGGACCGGGTTCGCGCCGCGGTGGACCTGCGCCCCTATTCCTTTGATGCACCACCTGTGTCCGACGGCGGCAACGGCGGCAACGGCGACGGAAGGCCGGACGCGCTGCCCGCAACCCTGCTGTGGGTCGCCAGCGACCTCGGTTCCCACCAGCGCCCCGGCGTGCTGCCGCATGACCACGTGCTGGGCATCGGGCAGGCCTCGCTTTCCCTGGCCCAGCTGACCGTCCGCCGCCCGGCCGACAGGGCACTGGATCTGGGCACCGGCTGCGGCATCCAGGTCTTCCACCTGCTCAGCCACGCGCAGCACGTCACCGCGACGGACATTTCCGAACGGGCCCTGGCCTTCACCCGGTTCAACCTCCTGCTGAACGCCGCGGCACTGGGCATCGACCCGGCCCGTCCGGAAGACAGGGTCGACCTGCGGCTGGGCAGCATGCTCGAACCGGTGACCGGGGAACAGTTCGACCTGGTGGTCACGAACCCGCCGTTCGTCATTACCCCGCGCTCCGCGGAGGAAACTCCGGAGGAACGTTTCACCTACCGCGACGGCGGACTGCCCGGTGACGCCATAGTGTCCGGCCTGTTCCGCAACCTCGAGAGTGTCCTGGCGCCCGGCGGAACAGCGCAGCTGCTCGGCAACTGGGAGATCCAGGAGCCCGGCGACGCGGAACACGGCGAGGAAAACGAAACCGGCTGGAGCGCCAGGCTTCGTTCCTGGCTGCCGGAGTCCATGGACGCCTGGGTCATCCAGCGCGAAGTCCTCAGCCCCGCGGAATATGCCGAAATGTGGCTCCGCGACGCAGCAGAGAACCGCGACCGCAAGGACTACGCCGCGTCCTACGCCGCCTACCTCGCCGATTTCGCCTCGCGCGGAACCACCGGAATCGGCTTCGGATCGGTCTGGATGCGCCGCCGCGCGGAACGCGGCGCCACGCCGCTTCGCCGGTTCGAGGAAATTACCCATCCGCTGGAAGCCCCGATCGGACCGCACCTGGCTGCCGCCGTCGACCGCTTTGACTGGAGCCAGGCCCATCCGGATCTCGCCGCTGAGCATCTGGTGGTGGCAGAGGACGTCACGGAGGAACGCCACCAGCGTCCCGGCGCCGAACATCCCGGCGTGATCCTGCTGCGCCAGGGAGCGGGCCTGCGCCGCACCAACCTGATGAGCACGGAGCTCACCGGCTTCGTCTCGGCGTGCGACGGCGATTTGCCCGCCGGCGCGATCATCGGTGCGCTGGGTGCCCTGCTGGGCCGGGACGATCCGGAGTTTGCGCCGGCGCTGGAAGCCGAGGTCCGCAACCTGGTGCTGGACGGATTCCTGCTGCCCGTCCAGGCGTAGCATGGGCCACTGATATGGGCTTTCGTCAGCCCGGGGGCGCGGTTGAGGTTACCCTAGTGCTTGGGGATTCCCCATACTGTCTTAGGATGAGCACGCCTGCGGTCCAATCGCCTGCGCCGTCCATCACCCGTTTATGATCCACCCGTACGTAGGAGAACAGTGCCAGTTAAGGCAACGGACAAGTCGACCGGCAAGAAGAAGAAGCTGGTAATTGTCGAGTCACCGGCCAAGGGCAAGACTATTGCCGGATACCTTGGTGAAGGCTTCGAGGTGACCGCCTCAATGGGCCATATCCGGGACCTTCCCCAGCCGTCTGACCTCCCGGCTGAGCTGAAGAAGTCCTCGCTGGGCAAGTTCGCCGTCGACGTCGAAAAGGACTTCGAGCCCTACTACGTGGTCTCCACGGATAAAAAGAAGAAGGTCGCCGAGCTCAAGGCCGCCCTGAAGGACGCCGACGAGCTCTATCTCGCAACTGACGGTGACCGCGAAGGCGAAGCCATTGCCTGGCACCTGCTCCAGGTGCTCAAGCCCAAGGTTCCGGTGCACCGCCTGACCTTCCCCGAAATCACCAAGGAAGCCATCCAGCGCGCCCTGCTGGAGATGCGCGACGTCGACATCTCGATGGTCGATGCGCAGGAAACCCGCCGCATCCTCGACCGCCTCTACGGGTACGAGATTTCTCCCGTGCTCTGGCGCAAGGTCGCCCGCGGACTCTCCGCCGGCCGCGTGCAGTCCGTCGCTACCCGGCTGGTGGTCGAGCGCGAACGCGAACGCATGGCCTTCCGCTCCGCGTCCTACTGGGACCTGCTGGGCACCTTCGCCACGGCGTCCTCGGAAACCTTCAAGGCACGTCTGACCTCGGTCGACGGTGCACGTATTGCCACCGGCAAGGACTTCACCGACCGCGGTGAGCTCAAGTCCAAGACTGTCACGCACCTGGATGAAGCGGCCGCCGTCTCCCTGGCAGCCGGCCTCCAGGATGCGTCGTTCACCGTCCGGTCACTGGAAACCAAGCCGTACACCCGCCGCCCGGCGGCGCCGTTCACCACCTCCACGCTGCAGCAGGAAGCCAGCCGCAAGCTGCGTTTCTCCTCCCGCGTGACCATGCAGGTGGCACAGCGGCTGTATGAAAACGGCTACATCACCTATATGCGTACCGATTCGCCGGCCCTTTCGGACCAGGCGATCAATGCCGCCCGCCGCCAGGCCTCGGAACTGTACGGACCCGAATACGTGCCGGAAGCCCGCCGCGTGTACAAGGGCAAGTCCAAGAACGCGCAGGAAGCCCACGAGGCCATCCGCCCCGCCGGTGACTCCTTCCGCACGCCGGCGCAGGTGGCATCTTCGCTGCGCGGCGACGAATTCAAGCTGTACGAGCTGATCTGGAAGCGCACTGTGGCCTCCCAGATGGCTGATGCCAAGGGTTCGACGGCGTCGGTCAAGCTGGGTGCGGTGTCCGCGGACGGGCGCGACGCCGAGTTCTCGGCCAGCGGTACGGTCATCACCTTCCGGGGCTTCATGGCTGCCTACGAAGAGGGCCATGATGCTTCGCGCAACGAGGAAGACGGCAGCGACGATTCGCGCCTGCCGATCCTGAAGAAGGATGATCCGCTCAGCGCAGCCGACCTGGCTGCCGGCGGCCATGAAACGTCCCCGCCGCCGCGTTTCACCGAAGCTTCGCTGGTGAAGATGCTGGAAGAGCTCGGCATCGGACGGCCTTCGACCTACGCAGCGACCATCTCCACCATCATGGACCGCGGGTACGTCACCACCCGCGGCCAGGCGCTGGTTCCGAGCTGGATCGCGTTCTCCGTGGTGCGCCTGCTGGAGGAGCACTTCACGGATTACGTGGACTACGACTTCACCGCGGAAATGGAAGAGGACCTGGACCGCATTGCCCGCGGCGAAGCCGGCCGCGTGGAGTGGCTGAACCAGTTCTACTACGGCGACCGCGTCGAAACCGGCCTGCACACGATCGTGAACGACCTCGGCGAAATCGACGCGAGGGCAGTGAACTCGATCGAGATTGCTGACGGAATCGTCCTGCGCGTGGGCAAGTTCGGCCCGTACCTGGAGCGCCCGCTGCCTGCGGATGCACCGGAAGGCACCGAGCCGGACCGCGCCAACGTCCCTGAGGACCTGGCTCCGGATGAGCTGACCGCCGAGAAGGCGCTCGAGCTGATGAACAGCGCCGGACCCGAGGAACGCGTCCTGGGCGAAGATCCGGAAACCGGCCGCACGATTGTGGCACGCAACGGCCGCTACGGGCCCTACGTGATTGAACTGATCCCGGAGATGACGGCTGAGGAACTGGCCAACCAGCCGGTGGAATACTACAAGAACGGCAAGCCCAAGCCCCCCAAGAAGCCCGTCAAGGTCAAGCCGCGCACCGGCTCGCTCTTCAAGTCCATGAGCGTTGAGACGGTCACCCTGGAGGAAGCCCTGAAGCTGATGCGGCTTCCGCGCGTGCTCGGGACAGATGCCGAAGGCAATGAGATCACGGTGCAGAACGGCCGGTTCGGTCCCTACCTCAAGAAGGGCACCGACTCCCGGTCGATCGGCTCCGAAGAGGAAATCTTCACCATCACGCTTGAGCAGGCCCTGGAGATCTACTCGCAGCCGAAGCAGCGCGGCGGACGCCAGGCAGCTGCCCCGCTGGCGGAGTTCGGTACCGATCCGGTGTCGGAGAAGCCCGTAGTCGTGAAGGACGGCCGGTTCGGGCCGTACATCACCGACGGGATCACCAACATCACGGTTCCGCGGTCCATGGCCATCGAGGAGCTGACCCGGGAACGGGCACTGGAACTCCTGGCCGAGAAGCGCGAAAAGGGTCCGGCTGCCAAGAAGCCGGTCCGCAAGCGCGCCGCAGCGAAGAAGTAAGCACGTGCCCGCTGCCGTGCACGCCCTCCTGACCCCTCCCCGGGGCCGGGAACGCGTGCGCGGCAACAGCGGCGCGATAATGGAACCATGCGTCTAGGCGTCCTGGATATCGGCTCAAACACCGTCCACCTGCTGCTGGTGGACGCGCACCCCGGTGCCCGGCCCGTTCCGTATGCCTCCCACAAGCGGCCGCTGCAGCTGGTGACCCATCTGGACGACGACGGCGCGATCACGGACGAGGGGCAGCGGCTCCTCGTGGAATTCGTGCTGGAGGCACGTGAGTTCGCCGCCCGGCACCGAGCCCGGGACCTGCTCGCGTTCAGCACCTCAGCCATCCGGGAATCAGCAAACGGGCCCTTGGTGCTGGAACACGTGGAGGAGCAGACCGGCGTCGCCCTTCGGGAGCTGAGCGGACGGCAGGAAGCCTCCATGACCTACCTGGCCGCCAGGCGCTGGTACGGCTGGGGTGCAGGCAGCCTGCTTGACCTGGACATTGGCGGCGGGTCCTTCGAACTGGCGCAGGGACAGGACGAACTGCCCGACGTCGCCGTCTCCGTTCCGCTGGGAGCCGGACGCCTCACCCGGGACTGGCTTCAGACAGACCCGCCCGCACCCCGCCGCGTGGCGGCCCTGCGGGCCTACATCAGGGACACGGTGCAGGACGCGCTGCTGGAATTTCTCCCGTACGGAACGCCGCACGTGGCGACGGGAACCTCGAAGACTTTCCGCTCACTGGCCCGTGTGTGCGGCGCGGCACCCTCGGCGGCCGGCCCCTACGCCAAGCGGAAGCTGCGCCGCAGCGACCTTTCCCAGCTTGTCCAGCGGCTGTCCGGGATGAGCGCTGCCGACATTTCCCGGCTGGACGGCGTCTCGGCGCTGAGGGCTCCCCAGCTGCTGGCCGGAGCCCTGGTCGCGGAGGCCGCCATGGAAGCGTTTGATCTCAAGTCCCTGCGCATCTGCCCCTGGGCGCTGCGCGAGGGGCTGATCCTGCAGCGGTTCGACACGCTGCGTTTCGACACCCCGGGCCCGCTGCCGGCCGGGCCTGAAACATACCCGCAGGAACCGGCCGGGGCGCTGGTCCTGGCTGTTGCCGGTGAATCGAACGGAAGTGCGAGCACAACATGACCCTAACCTCACCAAAGCCTGTCCAACCCGCCTCCAACCTGCCGCGTATCCCGGTGGCGTTGTCCAGTTCCTCGGTCTATCCGCTCTCTGTCCATGACACTTTTGCGGTGGCGCACGACCTCGGATACGACGGGGTGGAGGTGATGGTCACGGGCAGCCAGATCAGCCGGAATCCGGAGACCCTGAAGGACCTGATCGAGCGGTACCGGATGCCGGTGCTCGCGATCCATGCTCCCACCCTGCTGCTGACACAGCAGGTCTGGGGTAAAGCATGGACCAAGATCGAGCTTTCCGCCGCGATGGCCGCCGAAGTCGGGGCGAGCGTCGTGGTGGCGCACCCGCCGTTCCGCTGGCAGACCGGCTATGCCGGAAACTTTGCTGAAGGCGTGCGGCACATTGCCGAGCAGTACGGCGTCACCATTGCGGTGGAGAACATGTATCCGTGGCGGGTCCGCGGCCGGGAGGCCAAGGCGTACCTGCCCCACTGGAACCCGCTTCCGGAACCCTACGAGCATGTGACCTGGGACTTCTCCCATGCTGCGATCGCGGGAATGGACTCCTACGAAGAGATCCGCAGGCTGGGGACCCGGCTGAGCCATGTCCACCTGACCGACGGAACGCCCAACGGCAAGGATGAGCACCTGCTCCCCGGGGAAGGGACACAGCGCTGCGCCGAAGCCCTGCAGTACCTTTCAGAGACGGGGTACACAGGGACCGTGGCCATTGAAGTCAGCACCCGCAAGGCCAAAGAGCCCGGCGAACGGGAAGAAATGCTGCGCCAGACGCTGGAGTTCGCCCGGGTAAACCTGAACCAGGTCCTGGACGAATAACGGCGGAAAGAAGCCCGGAACCGGGCGGTTAAACGAGTGTGTGCCGACGATTGCAACGGGACGGTTGGGGGGAACATCCACGAATCGCCGGCACCACAGGACCGGAAAACCGGCCCTTCATCACTCGCACCTCCAAGAGGCAGTACCCACAATAGGCACCGACGATGTGCAGGAGCATTGAGGAAGCTGGATATTAGCTCCGAATCAGGCGTATTCGGGGCTGCGGGGAGGGCATGAAAGAATCGGGCCATGCCCACTTCTCCCCGAATCTCATTCCTCGGCTGCGGTTCCATGAACGAAGCCATCCTCGGCGGCATCCTCGCCGGAGGCTTCCCCAAGGACCGGGTCACTGCCACCGTCCGCCGCGCCGAACGGGCCGCCGAACTGCGTGTCCGCCATGGGATCACCGTCTTGGCAGGCTCGGAGGACGAAGCCGCCAACCGGAACGCCGCAGCGGAAGCCGACGTGCTGATCGTAGGGGTCAAGCCCGCCGGCGTGCGTGCCATGCTCACCGAGGTGGGACCGGTGCTGAAGCCCGGCGCCGTCGTCGTGAGCGTTGCTGCCGCGGTGCCGCTGGAATTGATGGAAGCCGCCCTGCCGGCCGGGGCCCAGGTCATCCGCACCATGCCCAACACTCCGGCCAAGCTGGGCCGGGGCGTCACCGCGCTGTCCGCCGGAGCTGCGGCTGCACCGGCGTCCGTGGAACTGGTGCGCTCGCTCCTGGCGGGAACCGGGCGCGTGGTCCAGGTTCCCGAAGAGCAGATCAACGCCGTAGGTTCAGTCAGCGGATCCGGACCCGCTTACGCTTTCTATCTTGCTGAAGCCATGGCGAAGGCCGGAGCGGAACTGGGGCTCGAGCCGGAGCTGGCGGTCCTGCTTGCCGCCGAAACCCTGGCCGGCGCCGGCGCCATGCTGGCCGAACCCGGAGCCGACGCCGCGGCCCTCCGCAGGGCCGTGACCAGCCCCAACGGGACCACGGAAGCGGCCATCGGAGTCTTCGCGGACCGGGACCTGCCGGGCATCATTGCAGCCGGCATGGCCGCGGCCGCCGAACGCTCTGCAGAAATCACCGGTGAGTTGAACGCCGCTTCCTAGCGGAGGGACCGCCCGCTAGGGGCGCGAGGCGAACCGTTCCAGCAGGTCCACGTGGCCGGAAACGATCAGCACGTCCCGGCTGGAGACCCGGGTGTCCGCCTGGGCGTAGGTGAAGTCCTCGCCCGGGGACTTCACCCCGACGATCGTGACCCCGTATTTGGACCGCACGTTGGACTCGCGCAGGGTGAATCCCTGGGTCTCCTTGGGCGGGTACATCTTGACAATTGCGAAGTCGTCGTCGAACTCGATGAAGTCCAGCATCCGGCCGCCCACCAGGTGTGCGGCCCGCTGGCCCGCATCGGCCTCCGGGTAAATCACGTGGTTGGCGCCGATCCGGGTCAGGATCTTGCCGTGGGCGGGCGTGATCGCCTTGACCCACAGGTGCTCGATGCCCAGATCCACCAGGTTCACGGTAATCAGCACGCTGGACTCGATTGACGTGCCCACGCCCACGACGGCGGCGGAGAAGTCCTGCGCGCCGAGCTGCTTCAGCGCGTCAATGTTGGTCGCATCCGCCTGGACCACGTGGGTGAGCTTTCCCGAGGCCTTCTGCACCAGGTCCGGGTCCCGCTCGATCGCCAGGACTTCCCGGCCCTGCTTCACCAGCTGCTCGGCGGTGGCAGAACCGAAGCGTCCCAGCCCAATAACCAGGACGGGGGCGTTGTGCGGCGGTCTCTCAGCCAATGATGGGCCTTTCCTCGGGGTAGTGGTACAACGGCTTGCGTTGCCGCAGCGCCAGGGCGGCGGCCAGGGTGATGGTGCCCACGCGCCCGGCGAACATCAGGCCGGCCAGGATGTACTTGCCAGACGGCGGCAGCTCGGGACTGAGCCCAACACTTAGTCCTACGGTAGCGAAGGCAGAGATCACTTCGAACAGTACCGGCTGCAGGGTTTCGTCCGTGACGACCAGCAGCCCGATGGTAGCCACCGCCACCATGGTTGCGCCCAGGATCACCACGGAAATGGCCACGCGCAGGGCACCGGCCGGGATGTTCCGTCCGAAGGCGCGGACGTCCGTGTCACCGCGGGCCTCGGCAACGATGGCCAGGAAGATCACGGCAATGGTGGTCACCTTGATGCCGCCGGCCGTCGATGCGGAGCCGCCGCCGGCGAACATCAGCATGTCCGTGATGAGCAGGGTGGAGGCGTCCTGGTCCGCCATGTCCACCAGGCTGAAGCCGCCCGAACGCATCATCACGGAGGCGAACAGGGCGTGCAGGATCTTCTCTCCCACGCCCATCCCGGCAATGGTGCGCTGGTTGAACCATTCGAAAACCGCCCAGAGCAGCGTGCCGGCAACCAACAGGATCAGTGACATCAGCACCGTGAGCTTGGTGTGCAGGTTCCAACCCCGGGCCCGCAGCCGGCTCTGCAGCAGGACCATGATGACCGGGAAGCCCAGGCTGCCAATGAAGACGCCGACCATGATCGGCACCAGGACCCACAGGTCATATTCGTACGGCACCAAACCGTCCGAGTGCGGCGTGAACCCGGCGTTGTTGAAGGAGGAGACGGCGTAAAAGACGGCGTGCCAAATCGCCTGTCCCGGTGACTCGCCCAAGATCATGAACCGGGGTGCCAGCACAGCGGCCAGCGCGAGTTCAATCAGCACCGTTGTGCTGACAACGATCCGCAGCAGGTTGCCGACCTCGCCCAGGCGGCCGGTGTTCATGCCTTCCTGTGCGATCAGCTTGCCGCGCAGGCCCAGACGCCGGTTCACGGCCAGCGCCAGCAGTGAAGCCATGGTCAGGATGCCCAGGCCGCCCACCTGGATAGCCACCAGAATGAGTACCTGGCCGAACGCGGACCAGTGGGTTGCCGTGGACACCACGGTCAGCCCGGTGACGCAGACGGCCGAAACAGCCGTGAACAACGCATCATGCAGGGCGGTGGCCTGCCCCGAGGAGGACGCCACGGGCAGTGCCAGGAGGGCCGTGAACAACAGGATGACAAGGGAAAAGACGATCAGGGCCAGCCGCGCCGGGGACGAGTTGGCCACGGCGTCTATGAAGTCCCGGGCTGCAACTACCAAGCCGAGGGGGCGGCGCAGGTTGGTCTGCCGCGTCAGCTGAGGATCGGATGCCATGGGTAGAAAAGTCCAGTTCTGTGCGCGGTGGTCCTGAATAGGTAGTAAACCACTTAACCCTGCCGCCGGCGTTGCGGGACGCGGGGGCCGCATCGCGTAGCCTGTGAGCATGACCACTTCCGGGCTGAGCCTCCCCGCGATTCCAACACGCATCGTGTGGGACGAGTCGATGATGGGCTACAACTTTGGGCCAAACCATCCCATGAGTCCGCTCCGCCTGGACCTCACTGCCCGGCTCGCGAAGGAACTGGGAATCTTCGACCTGCCGCAGGTGAGCCTGACCGATTCGTTCGTCGCAAGCGACTCCCAGCTGGCCCGGGTCCATCTGCCCGAATACGTTGCCGCCGTGCGTGACGTCAGCCGGAATCCCGGACAGGTAAATGAACCGCTGGGACTGGGGACCGAAGACGACCCGGCCTTTGAGGGCATGCACGAAGCCAGCGCCAGGCTCTTTGGGGGATCGCTGGCAGCGGCGGAAGCGGTGCTGTCCGGCGAAGCGCTGCACGCAGTGAACTTCAGCGGAGGAATGCACCACGCCGCGGCCGGCAAGGCCTCCGGGTTCTGCATCTACAACGACGCCGCTGCCGCCGTCGACCGTTTCCTTGCTGCCGGCTATACCCGAGTCCTCTACATCGACGTCGACGCGCACCACGGTGACGGCACGCAGTCGATCTTCTGGAACGACCCGCGCGTCATGACCATTTCCCTGCACGAGACAGGGCTTTCGCTTTTCCCGGGCACGGGATTCGCCAACGAAGCCGGGGGACCGGACGCGCCGGGCACAGCGGTGAACGTGGCCCTGCCGCCGGGCACCTCGGACGCCGGCTGGCTCCGGGCCTTCCACGCCGTCGTCCCGCAGCTCACCGGTGCCTTTGAGCCGCAGGTGATCATCAGCCAGCACGGCTGCGACGGACACCGGGACGACCCGCTGTCCAACCTGCGGCTTTCCGTGGATACCCAGCGGCAGGCAGCGCTGAGCATTTCCGGGCTGGCCGACCAGTTCAGCGAAGGCCGCTGGGTAGCCACCGGCGGTGGCGGCTACAACGTTGCGAGTGTGGTTCCGCGGTCCTGGGCCCTGCTGCTGGCAGTGGCTGCGAACCACCGAATGCCGGTGACGACGCCGGTTCCGGCCGCCTGGCGCGACTACGTCCGGGAACGGCACGGCATCGATACCCCGCAGGCGATGGGGGACGGCGTGGACATGTGGTGGCGGTCCTGGGAAGTTGGCTACGACCCCAATGACGACATTGACCGGACTGTCATGGCCACCCGCAAGGAGATCTTCCCGCTCCACGGACTGGACCCCTGGTTCGACTAGTCCGCTGCACGTCCCGATGGCGGGAAGGCCGCCGGGGGCATGTACCGCTAAGGTAATGCCTATGGTCATTGACGATGTATTCGCTGTCATCGCGGAAGGCACCCGGCGTGAAATCCTCGGTGCCCTCCGTGGCGGGGACAAATCCGTTGGAACGCTGGTTGAAGAACTGGAGGTCAGCCAGCCCACGGTGTCGAAGCACCTGAAGGTCCTGCGCGAGGCCGGCCTTGTCACCATGCGCGCTGACGGCCAGCGCCGTTACTACGCGCTGAAGACGGCCCCCCTCGATGAAGTAGTACTATGGCTAAGCGCATTTGATCTGCCATCACTTACCGCCGCCCAGCCCACCACTCCGCGTCTGGCCGGCGTCGCCGCCGGGCTGGAGACAGCCGAAACACGCGGCGGCCGGTCCCTGTTTGCCGGACGCCCAGCGTCCGAGGCAGGCCGGCAAACCGCTGCCGCTGCCGTGGCAGCGCAGCTGCCGCCGGGGGCCGCCGAGCACCTTTCGGCATCCGACGCCAGCGTCCAGCAGCAGCTTGGCCGCACCGTCGGCCGCGCCGCGGAACGCGCCGCTGATCTGCTGGGTTCACTGCCCAAGTTCCGTCGCCGTCGCCCCTAGACGGCATCCCGCACCGGTCCTGGATCGCGCACAGGCACCAATCGGTCTAGCGTATTAAGCGGGAGGGGATCACCAAAGGAGCAACACATGGACGCAACTCTTACGCGCGTGCGCGACGAAGTATTCCGCCGCAATCCCGGCGAAACCGAATTCCACCAAGCGGTGGTCGAAGTCTTCGAATCCCTCGAACCGGTGCTGCGCAAGCATCCCGAGTTCGGCGAAGCCGCCATCCTGCAGCGTATCTGCGAACCCGAGCGGCAGATTATCTTCCGGGTCCCATGGGTCGACGACGCCGGACATGTGCGCATCAACCGCGGCTTCCGCGTCGAGTTCAATTCCGCGCTTGGCCCGTACAAGGGCGGGCTCCGCTTCCATCCGTCCGTCTATCTGGGCATCGTCAAGTTCCTCGGCTTCGAGCAGATCTTCAAGAACGCACTGACCGGCATGCCCATCGGCGGCGGCAAGGGCGGCTCCGACTTCGATCCCCGGGGCAAGTCCGACGCCGAAGTCATGCGGTTCTGCCAGTCCTTTATGACCGAGCTGTACCGCCACATCGGGGAATACACCGACGTCCCCGCCGGTGACATCGGGGTGGGCGGCCGGGAAATCGGTTACCTCTTTGGGCAGTACAAGCGCATTACGAACCGTTACGAGTCCGGCGTCCTCACCGGCAAGGGAGTGAGCTGGGGCGGGTCCCTGGTCCGTCCCGAAGCAACCGGCTACGGCGCGGTGATGTTCGTCGAGGAGATGCTCAAGACGCGGAGCCTCAGCCTGGACGGCCAGCGGGTCATCGTCTCCGGTTCCGGGAACGTGGCCATTAACGCCATTGCGAAGGCGCAGTCGCTGGGCGGCAAGGTCATTGCCTGCTCGGACTCCGGCGGCTATGTCGTGGACGAAGCGGGCATTGATGTTCCGCTGCTGCGCCAGATCAAGGAACACGAACGAGGCCGCATCTCCGAGTACGCAGCGCGCAGGGGCAGCGGAGTTTCCTACGTGGCCGGCGGATCCGTCTGGGACGCCGGTGCGAACGTCGCCCTTCCGTGCGCCACCCAAAACGAGCTGGGCGAACATGACGCCGCCTCGCTGGTCAAGTCGGGTGTTGTCGCCGTGGCCGAGGGTGCGAATATGCCGTGCACCCCGAAGGCAATCGAGGTGTTCCAGGAAGCGAACGTCCTCTTCGGTCCGGGCAAGGCTGCCAACGCCGGCGGCGTTGCCACGTCTGCGCTGGAAATGCAGCAGAACGCCAGCCGCGATGCCTGGTCCTTTGAACACACCGAACAGCGGCTGAGCCAAATCATGGTGAACATCCATGACCGGTGCGCGGAAACGGCGGAAGAATACGGGGCTCCCGGCAACTACGTCGTGGGCGCCAACATCGGCGGCTTCGTCAAGGTCGCCGACGCGATGCTGGCGCTCGGCGTCATCTAGTCAACCGCGGCCGCGTCCAGCCCCGGGCTCCCGCTGAGAGGGGCATAGGCCGAGAGCAGCCGGACATGCTCCGGCTTGAGGTCGGCGATGCGGTCCACCCCCATGAGCGCCAGCGTGCGGGCGGCCTGGGTGGAGAGGATCTCGATGGTCCTGTCCACTCCGGCCCGCCCGCCGGCCATCAGTCCGTACAGGTAGGCGCGGCCTATCAGCGTGAAGTCGGCACCCAGGGCGAGAGCAGCGACGATGTCCCCGCCGCTCATGATCCCGGTGTCCAGGATGATGCTGGTTTTCCCCTTGAGCTCGGCAGCAATCTCCGGGAGCAGGTGCAGGGGAATGGGAGCGCGGTCCAGCTGGCGTCCTCCGTGGTTGGACACAACGATGCCGTCTGCCCCGTAATCGACGGCCTTGCGGGCGTCCTCCAGGGTCTGGATCCCCTTCACCACCAGGTTCCCCTTCCAGGTCCGGCGGAGCCACTCGAGATCATCGAAGGTCAAGGTGGGGTCGAACATGGAATTGATCAGGTCCGCGACGGTGCCGGAGTACCGGTTCAGGCTGGCGAAGGACAGCGGCTCGTGCGTCAGGAAGTTGAACCACCAGGCCGGCCGGTAGGACGCATCCAGCACGGTCTTGAGTGTCAGCGCCGGAGGGATGGTCATGCCGTTGCGCACGTCGCGGAGGCGTTCACCGGCGACGGCGGTGTCCACGGTGACCATCAGCGTGTCGAATCCGGCTGCTGCCGCGCGGTCGATCAGTTCCCTGGACTTCTGCCGGTCCGTCCAGAGGTAGAGCTGGAACCAGTTACGTCCATCCGGTGCTGCCGCTGCGACGTCCTCGATGGACGCCGTGCCCATGGTGGAGAGCGTGTAAGGGATCCCTGCCGCCGCTGCAGCCTGCGATCCGGCGTATTCACCCTCCGACTGCATCATGCGTGTGAACCCCGTGGGTGCAATTCCGAAGGGAAGGGCAGAGGTGCGGCCCATCACGGTCGTGGAAAGGTCCACAGTTTCGACGTTCCGCAGTACTCCGGGCCGGAACTCGACGTTGGTGAACGCCTCCCGGGCACGCCGCAGCGTGATTTCTGATTCGGCGGCGCCGTCGGTGTAGTCAAACGGCGCCTTGGGCGTGCGCCGCTTCGCCAGGTCCCGCAGGTCCCAGATGGTGCTCGCCCGGCGCAGCTTTGCAGCTGCTCCCAGCTGAGGTTTCTTGAACTGCATCAGGGGAGCGAGGTCGTGGACGCGGGGGACACGGCGGGTCAGGGCCGGAGGTTTGTTACTCAAGGGGGCAACGCCTTTCGAAGCATTCTGCTCTGGAATCATTGAGACTACGGAGCGGCGTGCGGGCCTGACAAGGCATGTTCACGAAGCGGGCGGAGAGGCGGGCGGCAGCGTCACAATCCAGGCCGGCGGGCGCCCGGCTTGCCAAGCAGCGCGGCCTGGGCCTACCGTCTAGGCATGACTAACCGTTGGTATGCGTATTTTTCGTTGGCTCTGGAGGAGCCCGCGCGATAATTCGCTGACGCCAACCTTCAGAGCCACCAGGGCAGGGGATTATTCCCTTGCCCTTCGCCATATCCGGCGGGGTCTGAAGAGAAGTCCCGCCGGCCTCACACACGGATAACGGGACCATGAACCTCACCAGCACAAAACATTCAAACCGTACGTCGGACCTGCGGGTCAGCGAGTTCCTCCCGCTGCCGGCACCCGCCGATCTCCTGGCTGAACTGCCGCTCACCGACGAGCTTGCCGGCGTCGTGAGCCGGGGGCGCGAAGACATCCGTGCCGTACTCAACGGGGCCGATGACCGGCTCCTTGTGATCGTAGGGCCCTGCTCGATCCACGATCCGGTGGCCGGGCTGGAGTACGCTGCACGCCTTGCCGCTGCCGCCGAAGAGCACCGGTCCGATCTTCTCGTGGTGCTGCGGGCCTACTTCGAAAAGCCGCGCACCACAGTGGGATGGAAAGGGCTGATCAACGATCCCCGCCTGGACGGCAGCCATGACATCGCCACCGGGCTGTTCGCCGCGCGGCGCTTCCTCATCGCGGCTGCGGAACTCGGCCTGCCCACCGGGACAGAATTCCTGGAACCCATCAGCCCCCAGTACGTCGCCGACCTGGTGTCGTGGGGAGCAATCGGAGCCCGGACCACCGAGAGCCAGATCCACCGGCAGCTGGTCTCCGGGCTGTCCATGCCGGTCGGCTTCAAGAACGGAACCGACGGTTCGCTGCAGATCGCCGTGGACGCGTGCGATGCCGCGTCCGCTCCGCAGTCATTCCTGGGGATCGACGGCGCAGGACGGGCATCAATGGTCCGTACCGCCGGGAATCCGGACACGCACCTCATCCTCCGCGGCGGCAGCTCCGGGCCGAACTACTCCGCCCCGGATGTGCTTGCGGCATCCGAAACCCTGGCCGGCAAGGGCCTTAACCCGCGCCTAATCGTGGACGCCAGCCACGCCAACAGCGGCAAGAACCATCACCGCCAGGCAGAAGTGGCACTGGAACTGGCCGCCACGCTGGAATCCGGCCACGATGCACGGCACAGGCTCGCAGGCGTCATGCTGGAGAGCTTCCTGGTGGGCGGCGCGCAGCCGCACGACAGTGAGAACCCCCGCCCGCTGACCTACGGGCAAAGCATCACGGACAAGTGCATGGACTGGGATACGTCGGCTGTCATTCTCGAGGCGCTGGCAGCAGCCTCCCGGCGCCGTCGCACCGGAGCCTGAAGCCGTGCTGCAGTCCTGCACCGGCGCCGGCCGCGGACCGCGGGAGCAAGCGGAAGAAACATCGCGGAAAGGGACCGTCTTTCAGCGGAAAAACTTCCACTATGGTTACTTCAGCCACTAGAGTAGAGTGCTAGACGGTCATCAGATGGTCATCAAGGCGACACGCCGCCGATGTTCGACGAGACGGGATTGCGCTCCTTGCGCTTCGCCCCTCCAGTCGGACTGGACGCAAGTTGCTTCCGAACGAAGGAACAAGAGATAAATGGCAGACGAGAGCAATTTCTCGGACGTGCGGTTTCTGACGGTGTCAGAGGTCGCGGATGTCATGCGTGTGTCCAAGATGACCGTTTACCGGCTGGTGCACTCCGGAGAACTTCCGGCAGTCCGGTTCGGACGGTCCTACCGGGTTCCGGAATCTGCGGTGCAGCAGGTTCTGCGCAACGCGGTGATCGACCGCCGGACGGGCACCGCTTAGGCATCACCCGAAACGGGTGCCAGGGTGCAAACGGCGCTGTCCGGAAAGACAGCGTGGAAGCGGTACCCTGTTAAGGAACGTTTCAATCATGGCTAGTATCTGCCGGAACCGTTGACGGCGGGCCGCCCAGGCCCCCTGATCCAGGAACCGGCATGGCTCCTAATTCAAGTTTGTGAGGACTCTGTGGGTTCAGTTATTAAGAAGCGCCGCAAGCGTATGGCTAAGAAGAAGCACCGTAAGCTGCTTCGCAAGACCCGTCACCAGCGCCGCAACAAGAAGTAGATTCTTCTTTAGCGCCGCAGAAGCCCGCCGTCCGGTTCAGGACTTGGCGGGCTTCAGCTTTTTAAGACCTGCGCGGGGACGGACCTAGCGGGAACGGACCCAGGAAAAGCCGCGCCACAATCCGTAGGCTGCCCCGGCAGCCGAAGCCGTCTTAAGGCCGAGCGTGGCGGCACGGCGTCCGGACCGGAAATCATAGACGGGCCAGTTGTGATCGCGGGCGTGCCGGCGGAGGCGCGCGTCAGGATTGATCGCCACAGGATGGCCCACCAACGTCAGCAGCGGCACGTCGTTGAAGGAATCGCTGTAGGCCCAGCAGCGGGAGAGATCCAGTCCCTCCTGCTCGGCGAGGGCACGGACGCCTTCTGCCTTGGCCGGACCGTGCAGGAATTCACCGACCAGCCGGCCGGTGTAGAGGCCGTCGGCCACCTCGCTGACAGTCCCCAGGGCTCCTGTCAGTGACAGCCGGCTGGCAATCACCGATGCCACTTCCACCGGCGTTCCCGTGACCAGCCACACCGGCCGGCCCGCCTTCATATGCTGTTCGGTCAGTGCGCGGGTGCCGGGCCAGATCTTCGAAACGATCATTTCGTCGTAGACCTCTTCGCCGAGGGTACGGACGTCCTCGGCTGCCAGTCCCGTTGCGAAGGCCAGGGCTGCGTCACGGACGCTGTGAACGTCCTTGAGGTTCTCGCCCTTCAGCATGAAGCGCAGCTGCTTGTACGCGAAACCGCCGGCCTCCCGAAGGGTGAAGACCCCCCGCTGGTGCATCTTGCGCGCCACATGGAACAGGCTGGCACCGCGCATAAGGGTATTGTCGACGTCGAAAAAAGCCGCTTCTCCCGGAGTTCCTGCCGCAGCCGGATAATCGGTGGCTCGGACGGCAGTGGATCGGGGCATAGCTCGAGTCTACTGAAAAACCCGCTTGTTCCACGGACATGGGTCCGTGCAGGCTAAGTTGGAAGTCATGAATGGTGTACCAACGTCCGCGCCGGTTCCGGAGGTCCTGCTGCTGACGCGCCCGGGCTGCCACCTGTGCGAGGCGGCCCGGAAGGTTCTGGACCGGGTGTGCGGCGATTTCGGCGTTCCGTGGCAGGAACGCTCTATTGACGGTGACCCCGACTACCTTGCCCGTTTCTCCGAGGAGGTCCCGGTCCTGATGATCAACGGAATCCAGCGGGACTTCTGGCACATTGATGAAGCCCGGCTGCGCCGGCTGCTGGCGTCATAACCGGGGGAGACGGAAGAAGTCCGTGGAGGAGGAGAACACTTGGAGAGCCCCGAGGAGCGGCCCTAGAGTGGGCAAGTACCGGACGGAGGTCCGCGGGCGCCGCTGCGGGGCCCTGAGCAACGAAAGCGGCAGAGGTGAGTACCAGGGATGAGTGACCCGGCAAGCCGTCAGCCGTCCGGCCACGGGCGGCACATCCCAGCGGCGTCGCTGGCGCGCCTCACCGTATACCTGCGTGTGCTGGGGACCATGATGACCGAGGGAATCGAGCGGGTATCCTCCGAGGAGCTGGCGGAGGCCGCGGGAGTCAACTCACCAAAACTCCGCAAGGACCTCTCCTATCTGGGCTCCTACGGCACACGCGGCGTGGGCTACGACGTCCCGTACCTCAGCGGCCAGATTGCTGCGGCCCTGGGCCTGACGCTGGACTGGCGCGTCGCCATCGTGGGGGCCGGGCATTTGGGGCGGGCGCTGGCAGGCTACCCCGGGTTCGGGTCGCGGGGATTCGAGGTCGTGGCCCTGTTCGACGCTGACCAGATGACCGTGGGCCAGGAAGTCGGCTGGTTGCGGATCAGCCCGGTCGATGCCATGGAAGCCGTGCTCGAAAAGACCAGGGCCAACATGGCCGTCCTGGCTGTCCCGGCAGACGTGGCGCAGCAGATGTGCGACCGTCTCATTGCAGCCGGGATCACAAGCATCCTCAGCTTCGCCCCGGTGGTGCTGCAGGCTCCGCCCGAAATCCAGATCCGCAAGGTGGACATGGCCACCGAACTGCAGATCCTTGCCTACCATGCCCAGCGCGCCCAGGTGGCGGCCCTTGCGACCGACGCCCAGGCCCGGTTGATGCGCTGAGAAGTTCAGCTTCCCAAAGTGCGGGCCCGGCCCCTCGCGAAATACCTCGCGGTGCCAGGCAGGAAAGACAGTGCCAGCCCGGTGCCGGCGATCAGTGCGGCCGCCACATGCTGTTCCGCGTGGTTCAGGACGCCGAAGAAGAGAGCTGCGGCTACCAGTGCGGCGCAGCACACCCGCGCCCAATTCCGGCCATCGCGGATTACTGAGGCCAGGAAGAAGCAGGCCCCAAAAGTCACGGCGGTCATGGCCACATCCGCAACCCTGGCGAGGACCAGCAGGGTGTCAGCCGGGACGCCAAGTTCCAGGAGCTGTGCCGTAGCTTCCGGTACTCCGCGACCAGGGTCCATGGCCGCACGGAAACCGGCCACCAGGACCACCACACCGGCTGCGAAGATCAGCAAGGCACCCGCATTGACCGCCAGCGGAGCGCGGCGGGGGGTTTTCCGGCTGGAAAGGCGAGGGGGCGGAACCGGCTGGGGAACGGGCGCCCGTTCGGGCCGGGGCGGCAGCTTGGCAGCGGGCTGGGGTGAAGTACGCATCGCTGGACGCTCGCCGCCGGCGAGTGCAGCGCCTGCGGCTGCGCCGCTCGCCGGTGGTGCTGCCGGTGCAGTCTCCGGTGCAGGGGCTGCTGCCGGTGCAGGCGCATCCGGTGTTTCCGGAGCGGAATCGCGCTCCGGCCACCCTGTCCGGGATGGCCGTACCGCCAGGCGGTGGAACCCAAGGTTCCGGACTGGTAAATGGAAGTGGCGGGAAAGAAACGTGGAACCGGCTTGCGGGGAATTGGGGGCTTCGGGAGGTGGGGTCATAGTCGTCGCCGCCTTCAAGAGACCGGAAAACAGTACTCCTACCGGGAGGTTGTCAGCTCCCTGTAGGGCAGCTAACGCTACGCCCAGGACCTGCTGCTGTGACCATCATTAGGGTGAACCGGTGCCGGAGCAGCCAAGATTTATGCCACCGGCTAGTACGGGCGGTAAGGGTTGTAATCGTGCCGCTGGAAGTAGGGATTGCTCGGCTTCAGGTAGAGCATCACGATCCCGGCTATCCCGGCCAGTGTGGCGACCAGGGACAGCAGCCCCAGCGGTGAGGCGAAGTAGGTCGGAAGGGACACCAGCAGCCCGAAAACCGAGAAAGCAGCGAAGACGGTGCCCACGATCCGGGCCCAATTGTGTCCGCGTCGAACGAAGAATGCGATCAGCACGTACATGCCCAGGCCGATCAGCCCCACCAGCACCGAGAAGGTGATCAGGAAGCCGCTGGCATCCTGCAGATCTATGTCACTGTCCCGCAGCATCTGCGTCTGTTCGGGGGAGAGCAGGTTCGGCAGGTTCAGGGACGTCAGCAGGTTGCTGATGAAGGACAGGACGCCGGCCGCGATGATGAGCCAGAAGCCAAGCTCAACCTCACGCGGCGCAGGACCCTTGGAGGACCCTGTTCCAGCAGGCGAGGGGTAGCCCGAAGGCTGGGCAGCCTGATATCCGTAGGGTCCCTGGCCATACTGCGGCTGGCCAGGTGCCTGCCCATATTGGCTGGGCTGCCCGTACTGCCCCGGCTGCCCGTACTGCCCTGCCTGCCCGTACTGCCCCGGCTGTCCGCCCTGCGGGGCGGCTGGGCCAGCCTGACCGTCTTCCTGCCCGGCATGGGGCGGAGCGGACGGCTGTTCCGGCTTGCTGTACTGCCCGTAGCGGGGCTGCTGGCGCTCTTGTTCGCCTTCCACCGCGGAGTCCGGCGGGGGAGTTTCCCGCGGAGCGTCGGGATCGCTGGGGTCAGGGATGTTTGGAGTGGTCATGGGGCCCGCCTGCCGTTTGGTGCCTGCCGGCGGGTGCCGGCAGGCAAGTGTGCCCATCTGCGAAGTCAGGTGACAAGTCTATCGCCGGGGCACTGGCGCGGCACCGGCGCGGACACACTCTCCGGTCGTGGGCGGGGAAACTGTGGATTAAACAAGCGTGGACCGGAACACCCGTCGGGGGTTCCGGTCCACGGCTCCTGCACTGGGACTAAGTGACTGGGGCTAAGTGACTGGGACTAAGCGGCGACGAACGCAGCGTCGACGTTGATGGTTACCTTGTCGCCCACCAGTACGCCGCCGGTCTCCAGGGCAGCGTTCCACGTCAGGCCGAATTCCTTGCGGCTGATCGAGGTGGTTGCGGAGAATCCGGCGCGGGTGGCGCCGAAGGGGTCAACGGCCACACCGTTGAATTCGACGTCCAGGGTCACGGGGCGGGTGGTGCCTTTGATGGTCAGATCGCCCGTGAGCTTGTAGCTTTCGCCCGAGCCTTCCACGTTGGTGGCGGTGAACGTGAGTTCGGGGAACTGCTCGGCGTCGAAGAAGTCCGGGCCCTTGACATGGGCGTCGCGGTTGGCGTCGTTGGAGTTGAAGGACGAGGAATCGATCGTGGCGGAGATCTTGGAGCCGGCAAGGGACTCGCCGACTTCGAGGACAGCCGAGACCTTGTCGAAATTGCCGCGGACCTTGCTGATGCCGGCGTGCCGGACGGTGAAGCCGACTTCGCTGTGGGAAGCGTCGAGGTTCCAGGTGCCTGCGTTAAGTCCGGTAGGGATCATGGTGGGGTAACTCCTGTCGTGGATCACCGGGCGGCGGTCGCCTGCCCGGCTATTAGATGCAATTGCATTGAGTCTTACACATAAAACTCAAAGGTTCAACTGTTTGTGAAGATTTAATCTTCACCGGCGTGTCTGCGAGACTTGGAATCATGTCGCGTGCCTCGATCCACCTCGTCCGCCATGGAGAAGTCTTTAACCCGGACGGTGTCCTTTACGGGCGCCTGCCCGAGTTTCACCTCTCAGATCTGGGCCAGGAGATGGCCCGCCGCGTCGCCTCCCACTTCCAGTCGCAGAAGAACGACGGCGCCAAGCTGGTGCACCTGGTTGCCTCACCGCTGACCAGGGCGCAGGAAACGGCCGCACCCATCGCAGCTGCCCTGGGCCTGGAAATCGAGACGGACGAGCGGATCCTCGAAGCCGAAAACCGTTTTGAAGGACTCTCTGGAGTGAAGAGCCGGCTGCGCAGCCCGCGCTACTGGCCGCTGCTCCGGAATCCCATGAAGCCTTCCTGGGGTGAGCCCTATGTCCAGCAGGTGGACCGCGTCATGGCTGCCGTGCAGGACGCCCGGGTCCGGGCACTGGAAACAGGCGGCGACGGCGCCGAAGCCGTCCTCGTGAGCCATCAGCTGCCGATTTGGGTCACCAGGCTTGCCGCTGAGGGGCGGCGGCTGTGGCATGACCCGCGGAACAGGGAATGCACACTGACCTCCGTAACCACCCTGGATTTCGAGGGCGACGTGTTGTCCGGCGTTCGTTATGCGGAGCCCTCCGCGGACCTGCTGCCCGGGGCAGCGAACATCCCCGGCGCATAATACAATTACTACGCGTTGTAGAAGTGGCCCTCCCCTGCCGCGATGAAAGCTGGAAATCCGTGAAGAAACCTCAGAGCGACAACCAGTCCGATGCCATGCACCGCAGGTCCTTCCTGCGGATTGGTGCCGGGCTGGCCGTAGGCGTGCCCCTGGCCGCCGCCCTGGCCGGATGCACGGTTGAGGACCCGCTTGCCGCCCAGGCCAAAGCCGGAGACAACAAGAACTACATCGCCGGCGACGGGTCCGTCACGGAATACGCAGTCTCCGAACGCGGTGAGCCCGTTAAACTGTCCGGAACCCTTTTTGACGGCACTACGGTGACCAACGCGGACTGGGCGGGCGACGTCGTCGTCCTTAATTTCTGGTACGCAGCCTGTGCGCCGTGCCGCAAGGAAGCTCCTGACCTCGTGGAACTGCATGAGCAGTTCTCGCCCGAAGGCGCCCGGTTCTACGGCGTGAATATCCGCGACGAGGCCAAGACGGCGGAAGCCTTTGAACGGAACTTCGCCATTCCCTACCCCAGTTTCGAGGACCGCAACGGGGACGTGCTGCTCGCGATGACGGGCTTCGTACCGCCGCAGGCTGTGCCGACAACGCTGGTGCTTGACCGTGAAGGCCGGGTCGCTGCGCGGATCCTGGGCCTGGCTGAAAAGGGAACGCTCAAGACCCTGATCAGCGACGCGCTGGCTGCGTAGCCGTGCCGCCCCTGCTTCCCGCCGCGCTGCCGGCCGCCAACGTCTTCGCGGAAACGATCCTTAACGGGTCGATGCTGCTGGCCATCCCGGTGGCGATCCTCGCCGGCCTGGTTTCCTTTCTTTCCCCCTGCGTGCTGCCGCTCGTGCCCGGATACCTGGGATACGTGACGGGGCTGACGGGCATTGACCTGGAAAAGCAGCGCCGGGGGCGGATGCTGACGGGCATTGCACTCTTTATCCTGGGGTTCTCCGTGGTTTTTGTCGCCATCGGAGCCGGGATCGGACAGCTCGGGGCATGGCTGCGCGGGCCGGACCAGGCCTGGATTCCGCAGGTCCTGGGCGTGCTGATCATCCTGATGGGCGTGATCTTCATGGGTGGGCTGTCCTGGTTCCAGCGCGACCGCAAGATCGAGGCACGGCCGCCGGCCGGCCTGTGGGGCGCACCCCTGCTGGGCATCACTTTCGGTTTGGGCTGGGCACCGTGCATGGGGCCGACCCTCTCCGCAGTCCAGCTGCTCTCCTTTTCCGGCGACGATGCCTCGGCGGCCAAGGGGGCATTGCTCACGTTCGTCTACTGCCTTGGCCTGGGACTGCCCTTCCTGCTGATTGCCCTGGGCGTCCGGCGCGGGATGGGCGCACTGGGCTTCTTCCGCCGCCACCGGCTTGCGCTGCAGCGTTTTGGCGGCGGCATGCTGATCGCGCTGGGGCTGCTGATGGTCACCGGCGTCTGGAATGTTTGGATCAACCAGCTCCAAGGCTGGTTGGATAGTGTCACCCTGCCCATCTGATGAGCATGTCCCATGTCCGAGACTCCGGCCGCCAGCTGGCCGGAACCCGACTCCACAGAACAATGAGAACCAGTTGAAACCTGAACCGGACAGCGAAGAGATGCAGACACCGCCCTCCGGCGCGCCGTCTGCCAACGCAACCACGCCGCCTGCCGGCAAGCCGGGGAAAAAGAAGGCCGACGACGTCGCCCTTCCCTCCCTCGGCCTGCTGGGCACGCTGCGCTGGGCGTGGACCCAGCTCACGAGCATGCGCACGGCGCTGTTCCTGCTGCTGCTGCTGGCGGTGGCGGCGGTGCCGGGTTCACTCTTCCCGCAGCGCCCGGCCAACCCCGCAGCTGTCACGCAGTACATTCAGGACAACCCGGGCACAGGACCCTGGTTGGACCGCTTCCAGCTGTTCGATGTGTACTCCTCCATCTGGTTCTCGGCCATTTACCTGCTTCTCTTCATCTCCCTGATCGGCTGTGTGATTCCGCGCGCCAAGGTCCATTGGAAGGCGCTGCGCTCCAAGCCCCCGAGGACTCCCACGAAGCTTTCGCGGCTTCCGGAATACGGAACCATGGTGGTTCCCGCCGGCACCGGCCTCACCGCCGGGCAGGCAGCCCGCGACGCTGCCCAGGTCCTGCGCAAGCGCGGCTACCGGGTGGAGGCCCGTGACCTGGACTCGGACCGTCCCTCCGTGGGCGCCGAACGCGGCTTCGCCAAGGAGACCGGCAACCTTGTCTTCCATGTGTCGCTGATCGGGGTCCTGGCCTCTGTGGCGATCGGCGGGCTCGTGGGCTACAACGGCCAGCGCGTGGTGGTCGAAGGGGACACCTTTGTGAATACCCTCGTGGGGTATGACACTTTCAGCCCCGGCACCAACTTCTCCGAGTCCCAGCTGGCCCCGTACTCCCTGACCCTGGACGACTTCGACGTCACCTTCGACCGGCAGGCCAACGGCAACGTCCAGCCGCTGGACTTCACCGCCAGCGTCACCGTGCAGGAAGACCCCGATGAGGCTCCGCGGTCCGAGACGCTGAAGGTCAACAAGCCGCTGAGCATCGGCGGAACAAAGGTCTACCTGGTGGGCAACGGCTACGCGCCGGTGGTCACAGTGCGCGACGGCGCCGGAGACATCGCCTTCCAGGGCCCGGTGGTAGGCGTCCCCACGGACGGCGTCTACACCTCCCTGATGGTGATCAAGGCACCGGACGCCAAGCCCGACCAGCTCGGTTTCGTCGGGTTCTTCCTGCCCACCGCCATGCTGGACCCCGAGGGCGTCGCTTTCTCCGGCGACCCCGATCCGGTCAACCCGCAGCTGAACCTGAACTCCTACTACGGCGACCTGGGCCTGGACAACGGTGTCCCGAGCAATGTCTTCGTCCTCGATACCGACGACCTCACCCCCTTGAACAACAGGGACCTGGATGCCGGCGGAATCGTGCTCGGCATGAACCAGATCTATGACTTGCCCGAGGGCAAGGGATCGATCAGTTTCGACGGACTGCTGCGCTACGCAGCTCTGGACATCCATTACGATCCGGCCAAGGTAGGGGTGCTGATCTTCTCGGTACTCAGCCTTGCCGGACTGTCCGCTTCCCTGTTCCTCGCCCGCCGACGGGTGTGGGTGCGTACAGGGACCAGCGGGGATGGCCGCATAATGGTCGAGTACGGTTTGCTGGCCCGCGGCGAGGATCCGCGCCTTGAAGCCGAAGCCGAAGCCCTGCGCGGTTTGCTCGAAAAGAAGTGGCTGGCGGGCGGACCCGCCGCAGCACAGGCGGAAGGCCCGGGCGACCTGGCTGACGCATCAGTGGCCGGCACGGCCGGACGCACGGAAGAAACAGGTAAGGACTCCTAATGCCCTCCATCGACTACCAACTTGCGGAGTACAGCGACCTCTTCATGCTGCTCGCCGCTTTCACCTACACGGTGGCGTTCCTTGCGTTCACCTGGGACCTGGCTAAGAGCAGCAAGACCCTGAAGGCGATCGACCAGAAAGCTGCATCCGCAGCACCGGCGCAGCGCGTCATGGCGACCGCCGGCGCTCCTGCGGGCCCTGAAGGATCAGCACGCCAGTGGGGAGGCGGCGAAGCCGTCACTGCCGACGATGCCATGGGCTACACCGGTGCGCGCCGCAACGCTGCCCGCGTTGCCGTGGCCCTCACGGTTCTTGGCACGCTGATCCATGCCGCCGCCGTCGTCATGCGCGGCATGGCCGCCCACCGTGTGCCGTGGGGCAACATGTACGAGTTCTGCACCACCGGCGCCCTGGTGGTTTCCGTGATCTTCCTGCTGGTACTGCTGCGGCGGGACCTGCGTTTCCTCGGTACCTTCGTCATCGGCCTGGTCCTGATCATGATGATGGCTGCGACCATCGGCTTCCCGACCCCGGTAGGCCACCTCATCCCCGCACTGCAGAGCTACTGGCTGATCATCCATGTGTCGGTTGCCGTCATTGCTTCGGCGCTGTTCACGCTGACCTTCGCCATGTCCGTCCTGCAGCTGCTGCAGGCCGACCGCGAGGCCAAGGTCCGTGCCGGAGCCAAGGAGCGCCTGGCGTTCCTGAAGATCGTTCCGTCCGCCCAGTCGCTGGAGAACTTCTCCTACCGCATCAACGCCGTTGCATTCGTGCTGTGGACGTTCACCCTGATGGCCGGCGCCGTGTGGGCCGAACAGGCCTGGGGCCGTTACTGGGGCTGGGACACCAAGGAAGTCTGGACGTTCGTGATCTGGGTTGTCTACGCCGGCTATCTGCACGCCCGCGCCACCCGCGGCTGGACCGGCACCCGTGCCGCCTGGCTCTCGATCGTCGGCTACCTCTGCGTGGTCTTCAACTTCACCATCGTGAACGTCTACTTCGCCGGGCTGCACAGCTACTCCGGCGTCTAGGCACTGCCTTCGGGCGGCGGGGATTGCGCCTCCCACCCTGTCCCCGGCTTTCGCAGAACCCCGTTCCGGCTTCGGCCGGGGCGGGGTTTTCAGCAGCTCACGGTGCCCGCTCACAGGTGTAGATGTCTCCGCCATCTGCGGTCAGGGACAGTTGGTGTTCCCCGGCGGGCGCGGACGGCCGGATCCCGGTGGCGGCGTGCTCCGCCAGGTCTGAGACGAGTCGATTCACCTCGGCGCCCAGGGCCTTCAGGTTCTCGCTCTCTCCCTCGGTGTATCCGTCCTTCAGGTAGGTGTAGGCGCTGTCCACTTTCTGGGAAATGAGCTGGTTTAGCTCTTCGGCTTCGGCGGGTGCGATAAGGCGGACATCCCAGGCCGCTTCAACGGCCGTCCGGTAGGACTCTTCGACGTCGGCCCGTGCCTGTGCTTCGCCGTCGCTTTGGGATTCTGCGGCTGCCGCCCATGTATCAAGGTCCACCAGGAAGATCTGCGTTGCACTGGCATGGGAGGAGTATCTGTCCAGCCGCTCATCGCGCAGGAAACTTTCGCGTTCCTGCTGGCCGCTGACGACGATACCGATGGCCGTGCCGGCCAGGGCCAGCCCGCCCGTTATCAAACCGGCCCAGACAGGGCCAATGTCCACACTCCATTTCCTGGCATGCGCTCCGGAGGAGGCCGCCGCGGCCTTCCGTTCGGCATCAGGGCTGTCGGTCATGTGATAGCTCCCTTCAGACCCGGGAGATTTCAGGCCCCGGGACGCCAGCCGCCACGACGCGATGCAGGAATTGTACGTCCGGCGGCCGGGCATGGAACGCTGCGTCCGAAAAGATCGCAGGGCAAGCAAAAGCCCCGCTCCGGATCCGGAACGGGGCTTTTGCATTGGAGCTTGAGCTAGTTGCTGCTGGGCTTCTCGTCGTCGTTCTGCTTTGAGCGCTTCTCGCGGTCGGCCAGTTCCTGCTCGCGGCGCTTGAGTTCCGCTTCCTTCTCTTTCTGCCGGCGGCGGATCTCCAGGTTGCGGAGGAACTCGGGATCATCGTCCGGGGCAGTGGGGTGCCGGTTGGCACGGGGCCTGGGCTCCGGCCGTCGGCCCGGCCGGCCGAAAAGGAACCACAGGATGGCACCCAAGACCGGCAGCAGCACAATCGTGGCGAGCCAGGCCGGCTTGGAGATGCTGCGCACTTCCCGGGCAGAGGACATAAGGCAGTCAATGACCGCGTAGATGATGACGGCTGCGACGACGATGACGCCGAGGAGTACGAGGCGGGGCATGACCCCAGTGTAGTGGAGTGAGCTGAGGGCTGACTGGGTGCTGTTCAAGGCAATCTGCGTGACCTCCATGCCCGGCCGTGCGATCCGGAAGGCAGGGTCCGGGCGTGCCCGTAGAATAGGAACGTGGCTTTCTGGAAATTTACCGCTCTCCGCCTTGGTCTGGTGGCCGTCTTCTTTGTTGCAGGGCTGTACCTGCAGCTGGGTCTCGTGCTGTCTGCCCTGGTGGCAGCGGTCCTGGCCTGGTGCGTTACGTACCTGTTCTTCCGCGATATGCGCGACGCCGCTGCCGTCACCCTGCAGAGCCGTTTCAGCGAAAAAACTCCGCCGTCGCGCAACCGGGCAGAGCTCGACGATTCGGCGGCCGAGGACTCCATGCTGGACAGCAATCCGGACGTCACAATCGACGCCGACCGCAAACCCCGCGAGAACTGACACCGGACCCTCCGTGCGTCCCTGTTAGGGTCGACGGACAGTCCTACCCGCCAAACGCCGGGTAAGCAGTGGGGGAGCGCATGGCAAATACAGAACTCAGCAACCGATCAGAGCAGAGCGAAAGCACCTACAACCGGCGCTGGCTGCTCGCAGTGATTGCCGGCCCGCTGGCCCTGGGACTGACTGCCGCAGGGTGGATGGCCACGGTGGCCGGCAGCCTTCCCGACCAGCTGGCGAGCCACTGGGGCCCCGACGGTGTCGACGGGTACTCGTCGTTGTGGGGCATGGCGGCCGTTGCGGTTTTTGCCAGCGGAGGAACCGGTGCTGTCGTCGCGGGCCTGTCCGTCCTGACCCGTGGCTATTCGGCGGTCATTGCCCGCATCGGGGTTGGGCTCGGAATCGCCCTTGGCGTGCTGATGACTGGTCTGGCCGTCGCCGTCGTCGCCGGACAGATTGGGCTCGCTGATGCTTCACAAGCTGAGATCGATTCCCCGGTGATGTGGATATCCGCCGTCGCAGGCTGTGTGGCCGGTGCTGTCTGCGGCTGGCTGTACAGGCCTGGGGAGGTGGACCGTACTCCCGACGCAGATACTGTGGCCGCCGACGCCGACGCAGCCAGTGAAGACTCAGCCGTAGCCGCAGCTGCGCGTCGGGCTGCCGCCAACCGGGAAAGCATGGTCATCAAGATCTCAATGGGGCCGGTCAGCTGGCTGCTCAGCCTGGGCACCGGCGCCGCGGTAGCCATGAGCCTCGTCTTTGTCCATCCGGCCCTGGCCCTGCTGGGGCTTCCCGCCGCCGCGCTGATCTGGATCTTCTGCTCGGGAAATGCAGTAATTGACGACGCCGGCGTGCGGGTTCTGGCTGGTGGGTTCTGGAAACTGATGCCGCTTGAATACCGGGAAATCACCAGTGTGTCCGTGCAGGATATACAGGCGCTGGACTTTGGCGGCTGGGGCTACCGGATCAGCCCGGCCGGAACCGGGTTCATTGTGCGCAGCGGTCCCGCTCTGATCCTGACAGGCGGCTCCAGGCCGAAGTGCGTCATTTCGATGCCGGACGCCGAGACCGCCGGACGTGCCTGCTCTCTGGTCAGGGCTTACGGGGCTAGCTAAGCCAGCAGGCGGGTCAGCACCAGGGCTAGTCCGTAGATCACGCTGAAGCCCAGGTTGATCAGGCCGGTCTGCTTGAGCACCGGAATCAGGCTGCGGCGCTTTTTGCCCTTGAGCATCAGCCAGCTGGGCATCAGGCACGCAGGCAGCAGCAGCAGGACCAGCAGCACCCACGGGTAATCGCCCACCAGCAGCAGCGGAAGCAGCAGTGCCAGCGCGAGCATCATCACGTAACTGATCCGCGCGGCGTCGTCCCCCAGACGTACGGCCAGGGTCCGTTTACCCGACTCTCGGTCGGTGGGAATGTCGCGGACGTTGTTGGCCATCAGGAGCGCTGTGGCGATCAGGCCGGTCGAGACGGCACCGATCCATGCCGCGCCGCTGACCTGCCCGGCCTGGGTGAACGTGGTTCCGAGCGTCGCCACCAGGCCGAAGAACACAAAGACGAAGACGTCGCCCAGGCCCATGTAGCCGTAGGGGTTGCGCCCGCCGGTGTAGCCCCATGCAGCGGCGATGCAGCCCACTCCCACCAGCAGCAGGAACCAGGCCTGGGAGAGGACCACGAGTGCCAGGCCTGCAGCCATGGCAACACCGAAACAGGCGAACGCTGCGTACTTGACGTGCTTCGCCGCGGCCGCGCCCGAACCGGTGAGCCGCAGCGGGCCCACCCGGTTGTCATCGGTGCCGCGGACGCCGTCGGAATAGTCGTTGGCATAGTTCACGCCCACCTGCAGGAGGATCGCCACAACGGCGGCCAGCAGGGCGTTCACCCAGCGGAGGCCTCCGAGGTCATACGCCGCTGCCGTACCGATGATGACGGGGGCAACCGCCATCGGCAGAGTCCTCGGACGTGCTCCTTCGAACCATTGCGCCGGTGTGGCCACAGTTAATCCTTCTTCGTTGGCTTTTTTAGGCTGATGCTGGCCGCCAGGATGCGCTCCTGCCGGCCAGCTTCATTCTCCCGCACGGCCGCCGGGAGCGCGAAAACGCCTTCCACCGTGCGTCGGGGGGGGGGGGGGCGGGGGGCGCCCCCCCGCCGGCGCCCCCCCCCCCCCCCCCCCCCGGGGGGGGGGGGGGGGGGGGGGGGGGGGGGGGGAGGGGTGAGCTGGGCTAGCCGCGGGCGGCAGCGAGCAGCCTGCGGATGGCCACGCGGTCGGTCTTGCCGCCGGGCAGCAGCGGCATCCGCTCCAGTTCCACAACGACCTTCGGGACCGCCGGCGCGCCAAGGACGGAGCGGATCGTGTTCCGCAGCCGGTCAGCTTCCACGGAGCCGACGACGACGATGCCCACGACGGCGCCCCATTCGGGGTCCTCAAGCCCGAGGGCAACTGCCTCGCGGACCTCGGCGAGCTGCTCGGCCGCGGCGGCAACGGCAGTGCCGGAGACTTTGACCCCGCCGGTGACAATGACGTCGTCGAGCCTTCCGGAGACGGATACGGTTCCGTCTGCGGCAACGGACCCGGTGTCATCAGTGCGGAACCAGCGCTTGCCGGAGTGGAAGGCGAACCGCTCCGCAGTGAGCTCGGGAGCACCGAGGTAACCGTCGGCCAGCATGTCCCCGGCGATCCACAGCCGTCCCTGGTCCTCCTGCACATCGACGCCGGGCAGGGGAGCCCCGTCGTACACGCAGCCGCCCGCGGTCTCGCTCATGCCGTAGGTGCGCACCACATTCAGGCCCAGGGCAGCGGCTTCGGCCAGCAGCGCCGGGCTGGCGGCCGCTCCGCCGAGCAGAATCGTGTCGAACCTGCGCAGCACGGACAAGGTGTCCTCCGCGGGATCGGTGAGCAGGCGGTGCAGCTGGGTGGGCACCAGGGACGTGAGCCGTGTGCGGTCTGTCATCGCCTGGGCCGCCGTCGTGAAGGCCTCCGGGCTGAACGGGGATCCGGTGTCCAGCAGGACCGGCTCCGTTCCGGCAAACAGGGAGCGGACCAGGACCTGGACACCGGCAATGTAGTGGACCGGCAGGGCCAGCAGCCACTGGCCGTCCCTGCCCAGATGCATGGCCGTCGCCATCGAGGAGGCCGCAAGGGCATCGGTGCTGAGCATGGTCTGCTTCGGGGTCCCGGTGGAACCGGACGTACTGATCACCAGCGCAATATCGTCATTGGGCAGTTCCCCGGTGAAGGTCTGCGCCGGGTCAGCATGCGGAGCCACGGCAGGACCTTCCCCGGCCAGCGCTGCTGCCAACGGGGGCAGCAGGTCACCGGCATTGAAGCCGGCGGGAGTGTGGACGGGAAGCAGTTCCATGGTGTCCTAGAAGTAGTAGGGGAAGGAGGACCAGTCCGGGTCCCGTTTGGCCAGGAACGCTTCCTTGCCTTCGACCGCCTCATCCGTCATGTAGGCCAGCCGCGTCGCCTCACCGGCGAAGACCTGCTGGCCGGCCAGGCCGTCGTCGGGCAGGTTGAACGCGAACTTCAGCATACGGATCGCCTGGGGGGACTGCCGCGCGATGTCGGCGGCGTATTCCAGGGCCACCTTTTCCAGGTTCTCGTGGTCCACGGCTTCGTTCACGGCGCCCATGGCCACCATGTCCTCGGCGGAATACTCGCGGGCCAGGAAGAAGATCTCACGGGCACGCTTCTGCCCGATCTGGCGCGCCAGCAGCGCCGAACCGTAGCCGGCGTCGAAGCTGCCCACAGTGGCGTCGGTCTGCTTGAACTTACCGTACTGGCGCGAAGCGATGGTCAGGTCCGCCACCACATGCAGGCTGTGTCCGCCGCCGGCAGCCCAGCCGTTGACGACGGCGATGACCACCTTGGGCATGGTCCGCATCAGGCGCTGGACCTCCAGGATGTGCAGCCGTCCGGCGCGGGCCGGGTCGATGGTTTCCTGGGTTTCCCCGTCTGCATACCGGTACCCGTCCCGGCCGCGGATCCGCTGATCGCCGCCGGAACAGAAGGAGTGCCCGCCGTCCTTCGGCGAGGGACCGTTGCCGGTCAGCAGCACTGTCGCGACGTCGGGGGTCATCCGGGCATGGTCCATGGCCCGGTACAGCTCGTCAACGGTACCGGGACGGAACGCGTTGCGGACCTCCGGGCGGTTGAAGGCAATCCGCACCGTGGGAAGGTCACGCACGACGGCGCCGTCGGCGTCGCGCTCCACCTGGCGGTGATAGGTCATGTCCTGGAAATCGTCGAAGCCGCCAACCACCCTCCACTGCCGGGGATCGAAGATGTCAGAAACCTGCTCGGGAAGATGTGTGCTCACGGTCTCGAGTTTATCGCGGTGGCATCTGGGCCCGGTCCGGACGGTTTTCGACCGGTATCCTATGAGCGTCCGGGGGCCAGGCGTAGCTTGTAGAAATGGCTAGCAGCTCCGCTACGGGGACAGACGGCCCCGCATCAGACGCACTTCTCAAACTCGGCAGGTTCTTCACTCGCTGGGATGAAACCGCCGACGGCCGGGCGGTTTTCCGTGAAGGCGGACGGAAGGGCGATGCCTTCTACCGGAACCGCTGGAGCCACGACAAGGTGGTCCGCTCCACGCACGGCGTGAACTGCACAGGGTCCTGCTCCTGGAAGGTCTATGTCAAGGACGGGATCATCACCTGGGAGGCGCAGGAAACCGACTATCCCACCGTCGGCCCGGACCGGCCCGAGTACGAACCCCGGGGCTGCCCGCGCGGCGCCGCGTTCTCCTGGTACACCTATTCGCCCACCCGGGTCCGCTTTCCCTATATCCGCGCGGTCCTGCTGGAAATGTACCGGGACGCAAAGCGGTCTTCCGGCGGCGATCCGGTGCTGGCCTGGGAATCGCTCATTGCAGATCCGGAGAAGCGCCGCACCTGGCAGCAGGCGCGCGGCAAGGGAGGCCTGGTCCGGTCCAGCTGGCAGGAAGCCCTGGAGATGACGGCGGCGGCGCACGTTTCCACGGTCAAGAACTTCGGCCCGGACAGGTGTACCGGTTTCTCTCCGATTCCTGCCATGTCGATGGTGTCCCACGCGGCCGGCGCCCGGTTCATTAACCTCATCGGCGGGGTGATGAACAGCTTCTACGACTGGTACGCGGACCTTCCGGTAGCCAGTCCGCAGGTCTTCGGCGACCAGACCGACGTTCCGGAATCCGGGGACTGGTGGGACGCGACCTACCTGATGATGTGGGGCTCGAACATTCCCGTGACCCGGACCCCTGATGCGCACTGGATGGTCGAAGGGCGCTACCGCGGCACCAAGGTGGTGTCGGTGAGCCCGGACTACGCGGACAACACCAAGTTCGCCGATGAATGGCTGCCGGTCCAGGCGGGCTCCGACGCCGCCATGGCCATGGCTATGGGGCACGTGGTCCTGAAGGAGAACTTCGTGGACCGGCGGGTGCCGTTCTTCGAGGACTACGTCCTGCAGTACACGGACCTGCCGTTCCTGGTGACGCTGGTGGACGGTCCCGGCGGGACAACGGTCCCGGGCAAGTTCCTCACCGCGCAGGATCTGGGCGGTGACGCCGGAGAGGCAGCCGACGCCGCCTTCAAGACGGTCCTGCTGGACCGGACCAGCGGTGCACCGGTGGTGCCCAACGGTTCCCTGGGTTTCCGGTACAACGACGACGACGCCGGCAAGTGGAACCTGGACCTGGACGGCGTGGTGCCCGCCCTCTCCCTGGCCGACGCCGCCGGCTGGCTGGGAGAGACCAGCGGCGTGGACCTGCCGGTGTTCTCCGACCCGTCCGGGGCGGGGTCAGTGGTGCACCGCGGCGTGCCGGTAACAACCGTGGCGGGGAAACGGGTGACCACCGTTTTTGATCTGATGCTGGCCCAGTACGGCGTGGGCCGGGAGGGTCTGCCCGGGGACTGGGCGGCGGGGTACGACGACGCCGCCACGGCCTACACGCCCGCCTGGCAGGAGGAACTGACCTCGGTCAAACCCTCGGCAGTGATCCGGACCGCCCGGGAGTTCGCCGCCAACGCGGAGAAATCCAAAGGCCGGTCGATGATCATCCTGGGTGCCGGGATCTGCCAGTGGTACCACGGGGACGTCACGTACCGGGCGATCCTGGCCATGCTGATGCTGACCGGCTGCGAGGGCCGCAACGGCGGGGGCTGGGCGCACTATGTGGGGCAGGAAAAGTGCCGCCCGATCACCGGCTGGGCGGCCATGGCCTCTGCCGGGGACTGGAACCGTCCGCCGCGGTTCATGATCGGCACGGCATTCTGGTACATGCATACCGACCAGTTCCGCTCCGACGGGTATTCCACCGATGCCGTGCAGTCCCCGCTGGCGGAGGGACACCTTCGCGGCATGCATTCGGCGGACGTGATCGCCAAGTCCACCCGGATGGGCTGGATGCCGTTCTTTCCGCAGTTCGACGCCAAAAACTCCCTGGACGTGGCGGATGAGGCAGCCGGCGGCGTCGCGCGCGGTGAAGCGCCCACCGAGGCCCGCTGGGTTGCGGACCGGCTCAAGGAGGGGAAGCTGCGCTTTGCGGTGGAGGACGTTGACGCACCGGAGAACTGGCCGCGGACGCTGATCCTCTGGCGTTCCAACCTGCTGGGCTCTTCGGCCAAGGGGGAGGAGTACTTCCAGAAGCATCTCCTCGGCACCCTGAACAACGTCATGGGGAAGGACCACGGCGATGCCCGGCCGAAGGACGTGGCCTGGAGGGAGGACGCGCCGCAGGGAAAGCTGGACCTGCTGGTCTCTGCGGACTTCCGGATGACCAGCTCCACCCTGCTCTCCGACGTCGTGTTCCCCGCGGCGACCTGGTACGAAAAGTACGACCTCTCCTCCACGGACATGCACCCTTACGTGCATGCCTTCACACCTGCCATTGCCCCGCCGTGGGAAGCGAAATCGGACTTCGACCTGTTCCGGCTGCTCGCCGACGAGTTCTCGCGGCAGGCCGGAAAGCACCTGGGCGTGCGGAAGGACCTGGTCGCCACTGCCCTGACCCATGACACCCCCGGTGAAATTGCGCAGCCCGGCGGCCATGCCCCCGACTGGAAAGACACGGAGATTCCCGCGGTCCCGGGAGTGAACCTGCCCAACCTGGCGGTGGTGGAACGGGACTACACGGCGATCGGGGACAAATTCGTGGCAATGGGCCCGCTGGCCGAAAAGCTGGGCTTCACCACGAAGTACGTCACCTATGACGTTTCCAAGCAGGTCCGGCAGCTGGCCGCAAAGCACGGGGTGTTCGACTCCGGCGCAGCCCGCGGCCGCCCCGCCGTCGACACCGACGCCCGGATGGCCGAGGCGATCCTCCTGTTCTCCGGAACGACCAACGGTGAACTCGCGGTCCAGGGCTTCGAAACCCTGGAAAAACGCACCGGAACGCCGCTGGCAGACCTGGCCATCGGTGCACAGGACAAGCTCATCACCTTCAGGGACACGCAGGACCGTCCGACGCCGGTGATCACCTCCCCGGAATGGTCCGGGTCGGAATCCGGCGGACGCCGCTATGCGCCGTTCACGATCAATATCGAGCGGCTGAAACCTTTCCACACCCTCACCGGCCGGATGCACTTCTTCCTGGACCACGACTGGATCCGGGACATGGGCGAGGCACTGCCGGTGTTCCGGCCGCCGCTGGACATGGCCCGCCTGTTCGGTGAACCGCAGCTCGGCACGCGGGGCGAGCTGTCCGTGGCCGTTCGCTACCTGACGCCGCACAACAAGTGGTCCATCCACTCCGAATACCAGGACAACCTGTTCATGCTTTCCCTCTCACGCGGCGGGACAGCGGTGTGGATGAGCCCGCAGGACGCGGAACTGATCCAGGTGCGGGACAACGACTGGGTGGAGTGCGTGAACACCAACGGGGTCCTGGTGGGACGGGCGATCGTCAGCAGCCGCATGCCGGCCGGCGTCGTCTACGTCCACCACGCGCAGGAGCGGATCATCGACACACCGAAGTCCGAAGCCACGGGCCGCCGCGGCGGCATCCACAACTCCGTGACGCGGATCCTGGTCAAACCCACCCACATGATCGGCGGTTACGCCCAGCTTTCCTGGGCCTTCAACTACCTGGGCCCCACGGGAAACCAGCGGGACATCGTCTCGGTGGTCCGCCGGCGCTCGCAGGAGGTGAGCTACTGATGAGGATCATGGCGCAGACGGCGATGGTGATGGCGCTGGACAAGTGCATCGGCTGCCACACGTGCTCGGTGACCTGCAAGCAGGCGTGGACCAACCGTGCCGGCACGGAGTACGTCTGGTTCAACAACGTCGAAACCCGCCCGGGCCAGGGCTACCCGCGGCGCTACGAGGACCAGGAGAAGTGGAAGGGCGGCTGGGAGCTGAACAGCCGGGGAAACCTGAAGCTGAAGGCCGGCGGGCGGATGGCAAAACTCTTCGGCCTGTTCGCCAGCCCCGTGCAGCCCGAACTCAGCGACTACTACGAACCCTGGACCTACGACTATGAGAACCTGATCCAGGCGCCCGCCGGCAACGACTTCCCGGTCGCGCGCCCGAAATCCCTGATCACCGGCGAGGACACGAAGATCACCTGGTCAGCCAACTGGGATGACGATCTTGGCGGCGCCCCGGAGCACGCCAGCCAGGACCCCGTGGTGGAAAAGCTCCGCCGCGATGCCGAGGACAAGGTCAAGTTCGAGTTCGACCAGACCTTCATGTTCTACCTGCCGCGGATCTGCGAGCACTGCCTCAACCCGTCCTGCATGGCCTCCTGCCCCTCGGGCGCGATCTACAAGCGCGAGGAGGACGGCATTGTCCTGGTGGACCAGGACCGCTGCCGCGGCTGGCGGCAGTGCGTTACCGGCTGCCCCTACAAGAAGATGTACTTCAACCACCGTTCCGGCAAGGCCGAGAAGTGCACCTTCTGCTACCCGCGGATCGAGGTGGGGATCCCCACCGTGTGCGCGGAGACCTGCGTGGGCCGGCTGCGGTACATCGGGATTTTCCTGTACGACGCCGACCGGGTCACCGAAGCGGCGGCAACCCCCAACGAGCAGGATCTCTACGAGGCGCAGCTGGACCTGATGATGGATCCCAACGACCCGGAGGTCATCGCCGCAGCCCGGGCCGAAGGCATTCCGGAGGACTGGCTGGACGCGGCCCGCCGTTCCCCGGTCTACACCCTGGCCAAGGAACTGCGGGTGGCCCTCCCGCTGCATCCCGAATACCGGACCATGCCCATGGTCTGGTACGTGCCGCCGCTCTCTCCGATCGTGGATGTGCTCAAGGACCAGGGGCACGACGGCGAGGACGCAGCCAACCTGTTCGGTGCCATCGAAGCGCTGCGCATCCCCGTGGAGTACTTGGCCGAACTGTTCACGGCCGGGGACACGGACCTGGTGACGTTGGTGCTGCGGAAACTCGCCGCAATGCGTGCCTACATGCGGGACATCACGCTGGGGGACCCGCCGGACGAATCCATCGCCGAAGACGCCGGCATGACCGGCGAGGCCATCGTGAGGATGTACCGGCTGATGGCTGTCGCCAAGTACGAAGAGCGCTACGTCATCCCCAGCGCCCATCTGGAGGACGCCCACAACCTCGAGGAAATCGGCTGCTCCCTGGACACTGACGGCGGACCGGGCATGGGCCAGACCGGCGTGTTCGGTGAAGCCTCCGGACGGCCCATGCCGGTGGCGGTGGAGAACTTCGCCGCCCTTGAAGCGCGCCAGCGAGGTGATGATCCGGCCGGGAACCGGGACATGGCCGGGCGGGTGAACCTGCTGAACTGGGACGGCCGCGGTTCGCCCCGCGGTCTGTTTCCCTCGGGACAGGGCAATGGCGGTGAGCGCAGATGAGCCTGCTGGAGAAGCTGCTGGGCAAACCCGGCAAGGGAACGATGGCCCCGGAAGCCTACGCGGACCGCACTCCCGGGCGCAGCGCCGTCGTCCGCCAGGTGGCCTCGCTGCTGCTGCAGTATCCGGAGGAGCACCTTCTGGAATCAGCGCCGGTGCTGCGCACTGCGCTGGAGGAAGCCGGCGCCCTGGACCCGGGGATGCAGGAACTCTTCGCCTGGCTGACCGCGCGCCCGCTGCGTGACGTCCAGGCGGACTACGTCCAGGAATTCGACCTGTCCAAACGGCACAGCCTGCACCTGACCTACTGGACGGACGGTGACACCCGCCGCCGCGGCCAGGCACTGGCCGCTTTCAAGGAGGTCTACCGGGAACACGGGATGCTCCCCGAAGGCACGGAACTGCCCGACTACCTGCCGCTGGTCCTGGAATTCGCCGCGAAGGTCTCACCGCCCGACGGGTATGAGCTGTTGCAGCGTTACCGCCCGTCGCTGGAGCTGCTGCGCCTGGCGCTGCGGGACGCTGACCTGCCCTATCACCATGTGCTGGCCCTGGTCTGCTCCACCCTGCCGGGTGTCTCGCCGGAAGATGCCCAGACCGTGATGCGCACCGCCGGGTACGGCCCGCCCACCGAATCCGTGGGACTGGAACCCTACAGCTCCCGGCTGCTGCCGCTCTCGGAGAGGACCCGGCCATGAGAAGCGCCGCGCCCGCTGTCCCGCTGGATGTGCCGCCGCCGGAAAACGTGCAGGTCACCCTGGGTGATGTCATGCTCTGGGGGGTGCTTCCCTACGTGGTGATCGCCGTCCTGGTGCTCGGCTCCATCTGGCGGTACCGGTATGACCAGTTTGGCTGGACCACCCGTTCCTCCCAGCTCTACGAGGCCCGCATCCTGCGCATCGCCTCGCCGCTTTTCCACTTCGGGATCCTGGCAGTGATTGCCGGGCACTTCATCGGCCTCGTGATTCCCCAGTCCTGGACCAGGGACGTGGGCATCTCAGAGGGGCTTTACCACGCGATGGCCCTGGGAATCGGGCTGATCGCCGGGGTAGGGACCATGGTGGGGATCGTGCTGCTGATTTACCGGCGCCGCACCACCGGGCCCGTATTCATGGCGACGACGCGGAATGACAAGCTGATGTACGTCGTCCTGGTCGCGGCGCTGTTCGCCGGGCTGGCAACCACCCTGATTTCAGTGTTCGATCCGGGCATTACCGACTACCGCGAAACGGTCTCGCCCTGGTTCCGGTCCATCTTCATCTTCCAGCCGGACATTGCGGCGATGACCGCGGCGAGCCTGTCCTTCAAGATCCACACCCTGTGGGGGCTGGCCCTGTTCGCCATCTGGCCCTTCACCCGGCTGGTGCATGCCTTCACAGCTCCGCTGCAGTACCTTTTCCGCCCCTACATCGTCTACCGCTCCCGCGGGAAGCGCGGGGCTCCCGGCGCGGTGCCTCCCCGCCGCGGCTGGGCCCCGGTGGGAACACCGGACCGGGACCGGAAAGGCGTTCCCCCGCAGTGAGGAATCCGTAGAGAGATAGGACGGCCATGGCATCGGCACCATCCGCATCCGCGGCGCCGGACCTCAAGTCCGGACAGCTGCTGAACCTGATCACCGCCACGGTTGCTTCCACCGTGGGGTTCTGGGCGTGGACCATCATCGGCCCGCTGTCCGCCCGGTACACCCAGTCCATGGACCTGAATCCAAGCCAGGCTTCGATCCTGGTTGCCATGCCGATCCTGGTGGGTTCCATCGCCCGGATTCCGGTGGGCGCCTGGACCGACAGGTACGGCGGGCGGCGGATGTTCACCATTGTGCTGGGCGTGACCGCACCGCTGGTGCTGCTCACCGCCGTCGCCGGGGAGACCGGCAGCTACGGTCTGATCATCGTGGTGGCGTTTTTCCTCGGAATCGCCGGCACGGTGTTCGCTATCGGAATCCCGTTCTGTTCCGCCTGGTACGACCGCAGCCGCAAGGGCTTCGCCACCGGGGTTTTCGGTGCCGGCATGGTGGGTACCGCGGTGTCGGCCTTCTTCACTCCCCGGCTGGTCAGCGGCGTCGGCTACTTCAATGCCCACCTGATCATTGCCGGCGTCGTGGGGCTCATGGCTGTGCTCAGCTGGCTGGTGCTGCGCGAGTCTCCGGCCTGGAGCCGCCCGACCGAGCCCACCCTGCCGAAAATCCGGCATGCCTTTACGCTCAAGGTCACCTGGCAGCTGTGTTTCCTTTACGGCGTGGTCTTCGGAGCCTTCGTGGCGTTCTCCAACTACCTGCCCACCTATCTGGGCAACGTGTATGACTACGATGCGACGGCGGCCGGCACCAGGACGGCCGGCTTCGCCGTCGCCGCCGTGATTGCCCGGCCGATCGGCGGGACCATCGCGGACAAGATCGGGCCGAAACTCGTCACGCTTACCTCCTTTGCCGGGACGGTGGTGCTGGCCATGGTGGTGGCGTTCCAGCCCAGCCAGGAACGCGTCTATGGAACAGCGTTCCTGCTGATGGCCCTTTTCCTGGGCCTGGGCACCGGCGGGGTGTTCGCGTGGGTGGGCCGGGCGGCACCGCCCAAGGATGTTGGCACCGTTGGCGGCATCATTGCCGCCGCAGGCGGGCTGGGCGGCTACTTCCCGCCGCTGGTCATGGGAGCCACCTACGACGCCGAACACGCCAGTTACTTCGTGGGCTTGACCCTCCTGGCCGTCTTTGCCGCCCTGGCGCTGCTGCTGACGTTCACCGTTCGCAACGGCGGAAAAACCGACGAACGGCTCAAGGCCCCGGCCTAAGCCCTTGGCACGGAGCGGCTGCTGAGTAGAGTCGGACGAATGGGTGCCACAGAGCTGATCCTCATCCGTCACGGCGAGAGCGCCGGCAACGTTGCTGCCACGCTGGCCCAGCGCACGGGCGCGGAGGTGATCGACGTCGGACTCCGGGATCCGGATGTACCGCTCAGCCCGGACGGCGAAGCCCAGGCGGCCGCGCTGGGTGCCTGGCTGGCCGGCATCGCGCCGGATGAGCGCCCTGAGTCGGTGTGGTGCTCTCCCTACCTCCGGGCCCGGCAGACTGCGGAAATTGCCGGGCTGGCACCGTTCCGGGTGGATGAACGCCTGCGTGACCGGGAACTTGGCATCCTGGATCTGTTGACCTCCCGCGGCGTCGCGGCGCGTTATCCCGCAGAAGCCGAGCGCAAGCAGTGGCTGGGCAAGTTCGCCTACCGCCCGCCGGGCGGGGAGTCGTGGGCGGACGTGGCGCTGCGGCTGCGCTCGCTGCTCCGCGACCTCGACGACGGCGAGGACGGACGGCGCGTGGCAGTGGTCTGCCACGACGCGGTGATCCTGCTGCTGCGCTACGTCTGCGAGGGGCTGCTAGAAGCGGACCTGCTGGATATCGCCGCCGCGAACAGTGTCCGCAACGGCTCGGTCACCCGGCTGGTGCGCCCCTCCGGGACGGGCCCCTGGGAAGTGGCAGTGTTCAACACAGTGGACCATCTGGCCACCGGCGGAGCCCCCGTCACCGAACATGCAGGAGATGACAATGTCCACCCCCGCTGAACTGCTCACTCCTGCTCTGCTGCGGTCCTGGCAGGTTTCCCGCGACGCCGAGGGCAAGGACGACCGCGGGACCGTGCTGGTGGTCGGCGGTGCCCGGCGCACTCCCGGAGCGGCGATCCTCACCGGCAGGACAGCGCTGCGGGCCGGGGCGGGGCGCCTGACACTGGCCGTTGCCGAGTCGGCTGCGGTCGCCTCCGCCGTGGGGCTTCCCGAGTGCGGGGCTGTGGGACTGCCGGAAAACGGACTGCGCATTAACGGAGCAGCAGCAGCCGAAGCGCTGGGCACAGACCTGGCCGGCGCCGACGTGGTAGTGGTGGGCCCGGGCCTGGACAACGCCGAGGACACGGCCGAGCTGCTGCGCGGCCTTGTCCCGGGGATCGCGGACGCGGCGTCCGTCATCCTCGACGCTTACGCCCTGGGTGTGCTTCCGGGCCTGCCCGAACTCCACGCCGCCCTCTCGGGCCGGCTCGTCCTGACACCGAACCGGGCGGAGGCGGCCCGGCTGCTCGGTGAAGAGACAGTGGACGACGCCGGGGCTGGCGCTGCGGAGATTGCGCGCCGGTATGGCGCCGTAGTGACCAGCCGGGGGAGGATCACCGCGCCCGACGGACGAGCCTGGGAAGTGCCGGCCGGTAATCCGGGGCTCGCTACCTCGGGCAGCGGTGATGTCCTGGCGGGCGCGGTAGCCGGATTCCTCGCCCGCGGCGCCTCGCCGGAGCAGGCCGCCTGCTGGGGCACGTACCTGCACGCCACAGCGGGGGACAGGCTCTCTTCTGCGAAGGGTCCGCTGAGTTTCCTGGCGAGCGAACTGCTCGAAGCCATGCCCCAGGTGATGACGGAGCTGACGGTCTGAGCCCTTCGCCGCTGTTAGCTCCCCGTAACCAACAGGACGATGCTGCCTTGAACTGTGCCTGATTCAAGCCGCTGCATGGCGGCCGCTGTCTCATGCAGGGGAAAGCGGCTGTCGATCGGGGGTACCAGGGCACCGGATTCCAGGAGCGGTGAGAGCCGTTCCAATTCACTGCCGCTTTCCTTGGCGAGGGCGTTCAGGAAGTGCCGGCGCCCCCGGTCGAACACACCAAGGATCCGGCCGCCGATCTGGCGTTCAATCATTCCTCCGGTCAGGCTGCCGCCACCCTCGCCGCCGACCAGCACCGCGGTGCCACCCGGCTTGAGTGCCCGGCGGAGCCGCCCCAGGGAAGGGTTCCCGGCGATATCGATGACCGCATCGTAGAAGCCCTCCTTAGCCGCAAAGTCTTCGGTCCGGTAATCGAGGGTTCTCTGGGCGCCGAGCTCCCGGACGAAGCCGGCCTTGCCTGCGGAACATGCACCCGTAACCTCGGCGCCTGCCGCCGCAGCGAGCTGCACCGCGATGCTGCCCACTCCGCCGGCCGCTCCAAGGACGAGAACACGCTGTCCAGCGGACACCCGTGCAATATCGGTTACTGCCCGAAGTGCCGTCAGCCCGGAGACCGGTACCACCGCTGCCTGGTCAAAATCGAGGTGCGCGGGCATGGGTGCCAGCTTGCTTTCCCGGGCCGCGGCATACCCGGCGAAGGATCCCTTTCCGATTCCGTAGACCCGGTCTCCGGGCTTGAACCGCGTGACCCCCGCGCCGACGGAGACGACGACTCCGGCAAGGTTAAGCCCTGCCACGGGCCGGCGCGGGCTGCGGATGCCGAAGAACACTCTCAGCAGGTAGGGAGTGCCCGTCATGACGTGCCAGGTTCCCTTGGCGAGTCCGGCGGCATGCACCTTAACGAGCACATCCTTTTCGGAGACGGCAGGAAGGGGGACCGTTTGCAGTTTGAGGACCTCCGGTCCGCCGTAGCCGTCCTGGACCACGGCCTGCATGCGGGCAGGCAGGGGGTCATCTTGCATCTCCCCGGGTCGGTTCAGCGGGAGCTTGGCGTTCGTTCCGGACATGGCATTGCCTTTCGCTTCGAAGAATCACCCTTACTTAGTACGGCGCACGCTACCTTACAAAGTATGGCTGCGGTAGGGTTGGCGGAAATGAATGAACGACTGGACTCCGCCCGCCTGCCGCTGACCCGCGATTTGGTGCTCCTCCGCGCCGTCGGGCTTGCCGATGAAGGTGGGCTTGGCGCGCTCACCATGCGCTCCCTGGCGCAGGCACTGGGGGTCAAGCCCATGTCCCTCTACCACCACGTTGCCAACAAGGAGGAAATCCTGGACGGTCTGGTGGACCTTGTCTTCGCAGAAGTTGACCTCCCGTCGGATGGGCCGTGGCGCCGGGAGATGGAGCGCCGGGCGGCATCCCTGCGGAGCGCCCTTGCCAGGCACCCGTGGTCGGTGGGGCTGCTGGAAACGCGCACGTCTCCGGGCGCTGCAACCCTGCAGCACCACAACGCTGTGCTGCGCGTGCTGCGGGAGGCCGGTTTCAGCATTGAGGGAGCAGGACATGCATATGCGCTGCTCGACAGTTATATCTACGGGTTCGCGCTGCAGGAAGCGGGCCTGCCCGTTGGCACTCCGGATTCAGACCCCGAGGTGGTGGAGGCCATGGCACGGTCCTTCGCTCCGTCCGACCTGCCCTACCTCGCCGAAACGGCCATGTACCGCGTGATGCAGCCCGGCTACGCCTTCGGAGAAGAGTTCGGATTTGGCCTGGGGATCATTCTGGACGGGCTGGAAGGACTCCTGGTGCGGGAACGGGAATCGGCAGGCGCCTGATGCCTGCGCACCCCCGGACCGATACTGTTGATTGATGGCCTCACCTGAAATTCCGGCCCGTCCCGGACGCCCGGCTGTCCTGAGCGAACCTCCGCTGAGTTACCGGTTCACCAGGGCCGACGGCGCCGCGCTCGCGTTCTATGTGGGTGCGCTGTTGCTTCTGAGCCTGACTCCCGCGGCGCTCGCGGTTACCGCCGTGATCGAAGATCCCGTGCTGGCGTCCTACGCGGTGAACTTCACGTTCTACCTCATCGCAGGGTTCCTGGCGGTGATCGCCGCCCGGGCCTACGTGGTGCGTGAAACCCGGATCCTGCTGACCCGGCCCTGGCTGACGCTGGGTGTGATTCCGCTGTCCGTCATCGCGATGCTGGTGGCGACCATGGTCCTGGTGCTGATCACCGGCCCGCCGCAGACCTCGGTGAACCAGGCTGCAGCTCAGGACCTCATGACTTCGGTGTCACCGTGGCTCATCGTTCCGCTTTTTGTGGTGCTGGCCCCCTTTGTGGAGGAGTACATCTTCCGGCACCTGCTGATCGGCAAGCTGTCCCGCCGCTGGAACATCTGGGTCTGTGCCCTGCTCTCCCTGGTGTTGTTCTCCGCAATCCACGTGGTGCAGGAAGCGGACTTCTCCCTTCCGGTGGTGGCTCCGTACCTGGCCATGGGCGCGGTGCTGGTCGGGGTCTACATCTGGGCAGGGAACAACTTCATGCTTTCCTACGCCGTACACGCGGCGAAGAACCTGCTGGCCGTGCTGCTGACCTACGCGGTCCCGGTGGAACTGCTGCAGCAGTAGTGCCGGGTGCCTGGCGGTTCTCTCAGTCCGGGTCAGGCCTCCAGACCGGGCGATCAGCGCAGTTCGGACACGATAATCGCCGTAGTGCCGGGCTCCATGGCGTGAAAAACGTGCGGGGCATCCCCGCGGTACGCCAGATAATCACCCGGCTGCAGCAGCACGGCTTCCGCATCCGGGCCGACGGCGGCGGATCCGGTGACGAGGACCACGTGCTCGATAGTGCCTGGCTGGTGCGGCGCGGACCGCTTTGCCTCGCCTGGTTCGGCCTTTACCAGGTATAAGTCCCGACGTGCTCCCGGAGGGCATGCCGAGAGCAGTGACGCGTTGTAGCTGGCCGACGCTGCGGGAACCTCCTGGGCAGTGTCTGCCCTGACCAGAATCGGTCCGGCCGACCCTGGGTCCACCAGTGCGGAGAACGGGAGGCCGAGCGCATCACTGAGCGCCCACAGGGTCTCGACGGTCGGGTTGCCCGCTCCCGATTCGAGCTGGGAGACGTTCCCCTTGGAGATGCCCGCCCGCCGAGCCAGCTCTGCTGCGCTCCAGCCGGCGCGGAGCCGTTCCCTCCGGACTGCTGCACCAATGCGCTGTTGAAGTTCGGGATCTGCCATTCGTTCACTATACGAAACTGCCCCAGGCCGTTGACGAACCTGGAAGACTGAGTTCATTATAATGAACATGGGTTCAATGACATTCTCAGTGCGGAGTGCCGTCGAGATATCGTCGCTGGCAGGTGCCGTGCTGGTTGTCGGAATTTCTTATGGTGCACTGGCCGTCCAGGCCGGGTTTCCCCCGTGGTTGACGGTTGCGCTGGCCCTCACCGTGCTGGCTGCCTCCGCTGAACTCCTGTTTGTGGGCGGCCTCCTGGCGGAAGCCTCACCGATGGTAGCCGCGTTGGGAGCGCTGGTGGTGAACCTGCGGAACGGCCTGTATGGATTTGCAGCGTCCCGGTACCTCGGGTCGGGATGGACCCGGTTGGCCGGAGCACACCTGGTCAATGATGAGACGGTCGCCTATGCCTCGAGGGCGGACGGCCTGAGCGCACAGCGCAAGGCCTTCTGGGGAATGGGCGGGGCGGTCCTGTGCGCGTGGCCCCTCGGTGCCGGGCTGGGAACAGTTCTGGGGAATGTCGCCGACCCTGCCGTACTGGGGCTGGATGCCGTCTTCCCCACGGTTCTTCTGGTCATGCTGCTGGGGAAGCTGCGGGACCGGCGCACAACCGTAACCGTTGCCGGAGGAGTGGTGATCGCGGCAGCCGCTGTCCCATTGGTTCCCGGCGGGGTGGCTCCCATGGTGGGGTTGGCGGCACTCGCTCTGCTGCTGCTTCCGGCGGGAGGGCGTCATGGTGGACGCTGAGCTGCTGGTTGCTTGTGCAGTTCTGGCCGGCGCTACCTATCTGGTGCGGCTGGCCGGAGTGACCCTCGGACAGTGGGGCAGCTTCTCCGAACCTGCTGACCGGACAGCTGATACCGCAATCGCACTGGTTCTTGCGGGCGTCGCCGCCACGTCAACTCTCTACGACGGACAGCTGCCGGCGGACTGGCAGAGGATTGGCGGGGTGCTCGCCGGTGCTGCGGCCGCAGTGCTGCAGCTGCCCCTGATTGTGGTGCTCCTGACAGCGGGAGGCACCGCCGGCGTGCTGCGGCTGCTCAGCTGATGCAGAATTCGTTGCCTTCGGGATCTGCCATGGTGTACCAGAGGTGCGGGCCCTGGCGGGCTTCCCAGAGGAACTTCGCACCCCGGGCTTCCAAGGCACTCCGCGTGGCGTCGACGTCGTCACCGGCCAGCCGGATGTCCAGGTGGATCCTGTCCTTGACCGTCTTGGGCTCGGGCACCGGCTGGAACAGGATCCTTGTCGGAGCCAGGGCAGAACCGGCAGGAACCGGCTGGAGGATCGCCGAGCCCGCGTTCCACATCCGGACACCGTTGTGCTCGATCAGGTCCTCCGGCGCGGCATATCCCTTGGCGAGCATCTCGTCAATGAAGTCCTGGTCCGGTTCCTCCACCGGCCAGCCGAGGGTTTGTGCCCACCAGTCGGCCTGGGCGTGGGCGTTTTCGCAGTCGATGCAGATCTGGATGTCGTAAGCCATAGGGCTAAACCTAGGCCGCTGCGCACCGGTACGTCGCGGGGTTGCGGACATTTTCTGTCCGCAACAGGAAACGGGTTCCCCGGTGGCAGCGGCACCCGGAGAAGCGCGCCTAGACTGGGGCCCACCCGAGAAGGGGGGAAGCATGCTGGAATTCCACGACGACGTCATGCTGCGGCTTGTCGGCCGGCAGCCAAACTGGATGGACCCGGGAACCATTCCCGCAGGCCTCGATGCCCTGGTCCGGTGGCCGGAACTCTTCCGGCACCTGCCGTCCGAGACAACCACCGCCGTCCGCCAGACATGCTCGGCGATCTGGTACGCGGGATGGGCAGCTCCGGACCGCCGGGATGTTGCCGACCTCGTCGCGGAGCTTTCCGGCGACATAGACCTCGGCGAGTACCGGCGCCGGATGCGCGTGCGTTACCCCGGCGTTTCGGATTATTCCTCACCTGTTTGACCGTCCCGGCCGGTTCTGCGATTGTTTATAGAACGATTGGTCGGTAAATCCGGCAGCCGTGCGGGCAGCGATGCCCGGCGGCAGAGACGCGATTACATGGGAGCAGACATGGCTGAGGCTTTTCTCGTTGGCGGAGTACGGACTCCGGTAGGCCGCTACGGGGGTGCGCTTTCCAGCGTCCGTCCCGATGACCTGGCAGCACTGACGCTGCGCGAGCTCGTGGCCCGAGAAGGCCTGGATCCCGCCGTCGTTGACGAAGTAATCCTCGGCAACGCCAACGGTGCCGGTGAGGAAAACCGCAACGTGGCCCGCATGGCAGCCCTGCTCGCAGGCTTCCCGGACACCGTTCCCGGCATTACCGTGAACCGGCTCTGCGCCTCGGGCCTGTCCGCCATCATCATGGCCTCGCACATGATCAAGGCCGGCGCTGCGGACATCGTGATCGCAGGCGGCACCGAATCCATGAGCCGTGCCCCCTGGGTCACAGAAAAGCCCACCAAGGCCTTCGCCAAGCCCGGCGACACGTTCGACACCTCGATCGGCTGGCGCTTCGCCAACGAACGCTTCGCCTCCGGCGACCTCTCCCGCGACGGCAAGATGACCTACTCCATGCCGGAAACCGCCGAGGAACTGGCCTCCACGGACAGCATCTCCCGTGAAGACGCCGACGCGTTCGCCGTCCGCTCCCACGAAAACGCGCTGGCCGCCATCGCTGCCGGACGCTTCAAGGACGAAATCGTTCCCGTCACGATCAAGGGCCGCAAGGGCGACACCGTCGTGGACACCGATGAAGGCCCCCGCGAAGGCACCACGCTGGACGTTCTCGGCAAGCTGCGCCCCGTGGTCAAGCCCGGCGGCATTGTCACCGCAGGCAACGCCAGCTCCCTGAACGACGGTGCCTCGGCGATCATCATCGCCTCCGAGCGCGCCATCAAGGAATACGGCCTCACCGCCCGCGCCCGGATCGTCGACGGCGCCTCCGCCGGCGTCGCCCCGGAGATCATGGGCATCGGCCCGGTTCCGGCCACGCAGAAGGTCCTGCAGCGCAGCGGCATCCGCCTGGACCAGGTTGGCGCCGTGGAACTCAACGAAGCCTTCGCCACCCAGTCCCTGGCCTGCATCCGCCGCCTGGGCCTGGACGAAGGAATCGTGAACAACGACGGCGGCGCCATCGCCCTCGGCCACCCGCTCGGCTCCTCCGGCTCGCGCATCGCCATCACCCTGCTGGGCCGCATGGAACGCGAAGGCGCTTCCCGCGGCATTGCGACCATGTGCGTCGGCGTGGGCCAGGGCACCGCCATGCTGATCGAGGCCGTGTAGTGCAGGACTTCGCGGAAGTTTCCGCTCACTTCACCACGCTCAAGGTCACCATCGGGGAAGACCGCATCTCCGCGGTCCTGAACCGTCCGGAGGTCCGCAACGCCATTGACCAGGCCATGGTCGATGAGCTGCACGCCCTCTGCGCCGAACTGGAAAACAACCCGAAGATCCTGATCCTTTCCGGCACCAACGGGATCTTCGCTTCCGGGGCGGACATCGCCCAGCTGCGCGAACGCCGCCGCGAGGATGCCCTGCGCGGGATCAACTCGACGATCTTCCACCGCATCGCCAAGCTGCCCATGCCGGTCATCGCGGCGCTGGACGGCTACGCCCTGGGCGGGGGAGCGGAGCTGGCCTTCGCCGCCGACTTCCGCATCGCCACCCCGACCGTGAAGATCGGCAACCCGGAAACCTCGCTCGGCATCATGGCCGCAGCCGGCGCCACCTGGCGGCTGAAGGAACTCGTCGGCGAACCCCTGGCCAAGGAAATCCTCCTGGCCGGGCGCATCCTGAACGCCGGGGAAGCCCTGGCAGCCCGCCTGGTGACCGAAGTACACGACGCGGAAAACCTGATGGACGCCGCCAACGCACTAGCTGACCGGATCGCCAAGCAGGACCCGCTGGCCGTACGCATCACCAAGTCCGTGTTCCACGCGCCCGCCGAGGCGCACCCCGTGATCGACACCCTCGCCCAGGGCATCCTCTTCGAGTCCGAGGCGAAGTTCGACCGCATGCAGGCTTTCCTGGAAAGGAAGAAAAACAAATGACAGTTCCCTCCAAGGTCGGGGTCCTCGGCGGCGGCCGCATGGGCGCGGGCATTGCCCACGCCTTCTGCACCGCCGGTGCCGCCGTCGTCGTGGTTGAGCGCGATGAGCAGGCAGCCAGCGCAGCGTACGAGCGCGTTGCCTCCAACCTCGCTAAGAGCGTTGAGCGCGGCACCACGGACGAGACCCTCGATGCCCTGGTTGCCAGGCTCAGCGTCTCCACCGATTATGCAGACTTCGCCGGCTCAGGCCTGGTCGTCGAGGCAGTTCCGGAAGACTTCGCCCTGAAGGCTGCCGCGCTGGCCGCTGTGGAGGAGCATTTGGGCGACGGCGCCTGGCTCGCCTCCAACACGTCCTCGCTGTCAGTTTCGGAGCTGGCCGAAAAGCTGCAGCGTCCGGAGCGCTTCTGCGGCCTGCACTTCTTCAACCCGGTTCCTGCCTCCACCCTGATCGAGGTGGTCCTGGGCAAGCAGACTTCCGAAGAGCTCGCCGAGGCCGCCCGAACCTGGGTGGCCGACCTGGGCAAGACTCCCGTCGTCGTCAATGACGCTCCGGGCTTCGCCAGCTCCCGCCTGGGTGTGGCGATCGCGCTCGAGGCGATGCGCATGGTCGAAGAGGGTGTTGCGTCCGCTGAAGACATCGACGCGGCCATGGTCCTGGGCTACAAGCACCCGACCGGCCCGCTGAAGACCACGGATATTGTGGGGCTGGATGTGCGCCTCGGCATCGCCGAGTACCTGGCCTCCACACTCGGCCCGCGCTTCGAGCCGCCGCAGATCCTGCGGGACAAGGTGGCCCGCGGCGAGCTTGGCCGCAAGACCGGCAAGGGGTTCTTCGACTGGAGCTAGTTTCATAATGAGCGGCAGCCCGCATCCTTCGCCCCTGTGAGGCCGGAGCATGCGGGCTGCTGCCGTTAAGGCCGCTGTTCGGCTTCTGCCGTGGGAGACTGCGGGCGTGCGGCATCAATGCCGGCAAGCCAGCCCGGAGCCCTGCCGCCCTGCGGGGGCTGCAGGGCCGCGGCGTCAAAACCGCTGGTCTGCAGCAGCCAGGAAACCAGGGAGTTCGAGTTCCACATGTCGCCGCCGGGCACCTTCGCGCCCCACACCTTCAGGGGCACCTGCGGCACCCGGGCAAGCAGGGCCTCGGCCCCGGCAGCGTCCAGATTGAACACGAGGGCCGGTTCCGGCGCAAAGGCGAGGTCCGGTATGACCCCGTTCGGCCAGCACCGCACCTCGTACCGGAACAGCCTGAGCCGTCCGAGGGACCGGAGTCCCACTGGTCCCGTGGCCACGACTCCGAGCGGACCGGTGCCCTGGCCCCACGCCGGGGTCATTTCAATCGCATAGCGGGAACCGCTCGCGGTGACTTCCAGTGCTGCGTGGAACAGGGGCCGGGGACGTCGCCGCTCGCGCAGCGCGCGCCAGAGCTCCCACCAGCGGCTGGTGTGGACCACCAGATGGCCGCCGGCACCAACCGGGAGCCACCACAACCGCACCTGGGCTGTGTCCATCCGGCCCCTTCCCCTAAACAATCCGCCCAAGTATTGCCCTACGCGGAATCGCTGTCCTGCATCCTCAGATCATGTCGCGGAACCCGTCCCCGGCAGGGAGCCGCCCGCCCGGTAGTAGCCAAGTAGAAAAAAGAACTCCGGTTGCGGCCTTCGAAGGCGCCCGGGACCATCAGGGACGAATACCGGGGGCACCACTGGGGCTGCCCGGGGCTGAGCGCGAGGGCTTCGGCGAGGAGCGGAATGTCGTGGTGCCACATGAGCTGCTGCTGCCCGGCGATTATCAGGTAGATCAGGTCCAGCTCCGGATCGGCGTGGACTTCGACGTCGATCCAGTCCTCGTAGCGGTTGAGCCGGCCGCCGTGGATCCAATGGATCTTGTGGCCGGGGGAAAAGGCGGTGCAGCGCGGGTCACTGGAGGGAAGCACAGCGTGTCCTTCGAAAGAGAGTGTCCTTGCCCGCTCCGGTTGGACGCGGGCCGCTTCGTCATCCGAACCACCCGCCGAACAGTGGGGTTGGTGCATGGCCAGTCGGAGCTTTTCCGCACCGGGAAGGTGCGGAGGCCATGTCTCGTGAAGCATTGATTACGTTAGCAGGTGCCGGTGGCACCCGTCCCTTGCCGCGTCTTGTTTCGGCAATGACAACGGTTACCGCCGGCCGCGGCAGTGGCCCTTCCCATGCCCCAGATGGACATCTGCGGTGATGGCCGCCAGGTAGCCTTCGCGGTAGCCGGTGGCATTCGGGTGCAGCTGAAACTCGCTGCCCAGGGCGATGATCCATGGATCCGCGGACCCCACGCCGTGCCCGGCGAACTCATCCGTGACATCCACGAAGGTTTCTCCGCGCTGTACCTGTCCGGCCAGCACCGCGTTAAGCGCGTCCGTCCCCTGGCTGAACAGTGCCACCGCCTCCGGGCTGAGCGGTCCCGCGGTTCCGGCCTCGAACAGGTACGGATAACCGACGAGTACCAGTTCGGCCCGCGGCGCGAGTTCACGAATCTGGCGGAGGGATTCCTGCAGCTGCGCCGTGAGGGTGGTTTGCGCGTAAGCGGTCGCACTCGCAATGGCGGGTGCACAGGTTTCCGGCAGCACCGGACCGATGCAGGCCTGAACGACGGCGCCGAATTGAACGTCATTGCCGCCAATCGTGACGGTGACCAGGTCGGTGCCGCGGTTCAGGGAACCATCCGCGCGCAGGGCGGCGATCTGCTCCGGCAGGTCCACGGGTCCGGCGGGAGCGCCCGGGGGAGTGCTCGACGCCGTCGCGCCGGCACACGTCACATCCGCCTCCCGATCCACCCGGCGAAGGGCATCCAGCAGGGCCGGGTACCCTTCTGCAGTCCGGCCGCAGGCATCGAGGAGCGGCCCGCCGCCAAAGCCCGACGCGTAGGAGTCACCCAGGGCAACGTAATCCACTTCTCCGCCGCGGTCCCTGTCTCGATCCCAGCCCCGATCCCAGCCCCGGTGGTGGTCCCACCCGCGGTCCCGGTCCCACCCGCGGTCCCGGTCCCACCCGCGGTGGTGGCCGCGGTCCTGTCCGCCCGCAGCCGCCGGAGCCGCAACCCCGCCAGCAGTTAGGACACTTCCAAGAAGCAGCACCAGTCCTGCTTTCGTCCAGCCGCGCATCGGGTTCCGGTTCATCGTCGTACCTTCCGTCGTCGTCCGGGCCCACGGTAGCGCCGGCGCGGACAGGAGCAAACACGTGGTGTGGCAGCCGGGGCAGCCGCGAGTCAAAAAGCCGGATCCCGGGCTTGGCATAGTGTGCCGCAGGGCACTCTCATGTAGGCTGGATTCATTACCGACCGTCCGGTCAGTTATCGCTGTGTCCGGCGGAAGCCGCAGCCAGCGGAACTCGCCCGGTCAGGAAAACGAACGTCCAGTATCGAAAGGGTCCGTCAAAGATGACCTCAACCGCCATAGACGTGCAAGTCGTCCCCAGCTTCGTCCAGGACGAGTGGTGGACCCCGGAAAGCGCCGCCGCAAACCCAACTGAGGTCCGGGACGCCAGCACCGGTGAAATCCTCGCCCTGGTGTCGACCGACGGACTGGACATTGCAGCCGCCGTGGAGCACGGCCGCACCGTGGGCCACCGCGGACTGGCCGGCCTGACCTTCCACCAGCGTTCGCTGAAGCTGAAGGAACTGGCCCAGTACCTGAACGGCCGCCGGAAGGAACTTTACGAAATCTCCGCCCGCACCGGCGCCACCAAGATCGACTCCCTGGTGGACATCGACGGCGGCATTGGCGTGCTCTTCACGTTCGGCTCCAAGGGACGCCGCGAACTGCCCAACTCCACGGTCGTCATCGACGGCGCCGCCGAGGTGCTTTCCAAGGACGGCTCCTTCATCGGCGAGCACGTCTACACCTCGATCCCCGGCGTCGCCGTGCAGATCAACGCCTTCAACTTCCCGGTCTGGGGCATGCTCGAGAAGTTCGCTCCTGCGTTCATCGCCGGCGTTCCCACCATCGTGAAGCCCGCAACGCCCACCGGCTACCTCTCCGAAGCCGCAGTGCGCATGATGATCGAATCCGGGATCCTTCCGGCAGGTTCACTGCAGCTGATCTCCGGCTCCGCCCGGGACCTGCTGGACCACCTCGACTACCGTGACATGGTCTCCTTCACCGGCTCGGCGTCGACCGCCAACAAGCTGAAGAACCACACCAACGTCATCGAAGGCGGGGTGCGCTTCACCAGCGAAACCGATTCGCTGAACGCCTCCATCCTCGGCCCGGACGCCGTTCCCGGCACCCCGGAATTTGATGCGTACGTAAAGTCGCTGGTCACGGAAATGACCGTCAAGGCCGGCCAGAAGTGCACCTCGATCCGCCGCGCCATCGTGCCCAAGGCTTTGGTGAACGACGTCGTTGCCGCCGCCGCCAAGCGCATCGAAGAGCGCGTTGTCCTCGGTGACCCGCGGGCCGAGGGTGTCACCATGGGTGCCCTGGCTTCGGTGGAGCAGCGCGACGGTGTCCGCTCCTCTGTCCAGGCCCTGCTCGACGCCGGCGCCAAGATCGTCTTCGGCTCCCTCGACGCTCCGGAGAGCGTCCAGGCAGACGGCAGCCGCGGCGTCGCTGAAGACGGGGCCTTCATGGCTCCCGTGCTGCTGACCTGGGATGATCCCAACGCAGAGGCACTGCACTCCGTTGAGGCCTTCGGTCCGGTTGCCTCGGTGGTCGGCTATGAGGATACGAACGACGCCGTGCGCCTGGCAGCACTCGGTGGCGGCTCGCTCGTGGCCACGGTCTGCAGCAACGATCCGCAGACCGTCCGCGAACTGGTGACCGGAATCGCCGGCCACCACGGCCGCGTCCACGTGCTGAACCGCGAAACTGCCCGTACCTCCACCGGCCACGGCTCGCCCGTGCCGCACCTGGTCCACGGCGGCCCCGGCCGCGCCGGCGGCGGCGAGGAGCTCGGCGGCATCCGCGCCGTCAAGCACCACATGCAGCGCACCGCCATCCAGGGTTCGCCGAACATGCTGACGGCCATTACCGGGGTCTGGCACACCGGTGCTGACCAGTTCTTCGACGAGACGCATCCGTTCCGCAAGGACCTCTCGACGCTGAAGGTCGGCGACGCCATGGCCTCGGAACTGCGTGAGGTCACGCTCGAGGACATCACCGCCTTCGCGAACAGCACCGGCGACACGTTCTACGCCCACACCAACCAGGAAGCCGCCGAGGCGAACCCGTTCTTCCCGGGCATCGTGGCGCACGGCTACCTGCTGCTCTCCTGGGGCGCCGGACTGTTCGTGGAACCCGCTCCGGGACCGGTACTGGCCAACTACGGCCTGGAAAACCTGCGCTTCATCACCCCCGTGGCCGCCGGCGACTCCATCCGGGTCACCCTCACGGCGAAGAAGATCACGCCGCGTGAAACGGATGAGTACGGCGAGGTTGCCTGGGATGCTGTCCTGCACAACCAGAACGACGAGATCGTCGCCACTTACGACGTGCTGACTCTCGTGGAGAAGAAGCGCGCCTAGCCTCCCCACACCCATCGAGAGGCCAGTTACGGCTTGTTTGGCGCACCAAACGGGCCGTAACTGGCCTCTCGACGTAGGGGGAGGTTCAGGAATGAAGAACGGGTCAGCGCTTGTCGTGCAGGCCCTCGAAGACCATCGAGATAATGTCGTCGGCGAGCTTCTGGCCGCTCAGGGACCCTCCGGGCTTGTACCACTCGACGATTGAGTTGATGGTGCCGAACAGCAGGCGGGTAGTGGTGCGCGGATCGATGTCGCTGCGCAGGGAGCCTTCGGCGCGGGCAGCGTCCACCAGTTCAGAGACACGGCGGTCGAACTGGCGGCGGCGCTCCAGGGCATCGCGTTCAATTTCGGTGTTGCCGCGCAGGCGCAGCAGGAGCGTGACGAACGGCAGCCGCTCGGTCAGGACTTCGATGGTGCCGCGGAGCACGAATTCCAGGCGGGCATCTGCGGGGCCGGTGGAGGCACGCGGATCATCCAGCACGCCCTCCAGGCCGCCGAGCGCCTTTTCCAGGGCCAGGCGCAGAAGATCGCCCTTGGACGGAACATGGTGGTAAATCGCTGACTTGGTGATGCCCAGGTTCTCCGCGAGGATGCCCATCGAGGTCGCTTCGTAGCCGTGGCGGTTAAACACGTCGACGGCGATGTTCAGCACCGTCTGCTGGTCATATCCCGGACGTCCCCTGCGGGTGCCGTTGGCAGCGGAAGAGGATGAAGGCGCGGAGTTCGATGGACTAGGCATCTGGATATTTTCGCATGAACGTTCGGTTGGCCGGGGTATTTCCGGCCAACCGAACGTTCCTGGCTGCTAGGCCGGCGTGTTCTCCTGCTTGCGCAGGTCGTAGATGCGGCGGAGCTTGCCGCTGGAACGGGCCAGCGATCCGGGCTCGACCACGTGGATGGCGCAGGACGAACCAATGTGGATCTTGATCTGGCTCTTGAGTTCCGCGGCGGCCTTGGCGCATTCGTCCGCGCTGGACTCGCTGCGGCGTTCGATCTTCACCGCCAGCTCATCCATCCGGCCGGGCCGGGTGATTTCCAGCTGGAAGTGCGGGCTCAGGGCGGGGATCCGCAGGGCGATCTCTTCGATCTGGCTCGGGAAGAGGTTGACGCCGCGCAGGATGATCATGTCGTCGTTGCGGCCGGTGATGCGCCCCATGCGCCGCATGCCGGGGCGTGCGGTGCCCGGGAGCAGGCGCGTGAGGTCATGCGTGCGGTACCGGATAATCGGCAGGGCTTCCTTGGTCAGGGACGTGAAGACAAGTTCTCCGTGCTCGCCGTCGTCCAGGACCTTGGTCTCGTCGAACGGGTCGATGATTTCCGGACGGAAGTGGTCTTCCCAGATATGGGCGCCGTCCTTGGTCTCAACGCACTCGCCGGCGACGCCGGGACCCATGACCTCGGACAGGCCGTAGATGTCACAGGCGTCGATTTCCATGGTCTGCTGCAGTTCGTGGCGCATCTCCTCGGTCCACGGCTCGGCACCCAGGACTGCGTTCTTCAGCGAGGTGGAGCGCGGATCGATTCCGGCGCGCTTCATGGCGTCAGCGATCGTCAGCAGGTAGGTCGGGGTGGAAAGGATCGTATCCGGCTGGAAGTCCTGGATGAGCTGGATCTGGCGTTCGGTCTGGCCGCCGGACATAGGGATGACAGTGCAGCCGAGCTTCTCTGCGCCGAAGTGCGCACCCAGTCCGCCGGTGAACAGGCCGTAGCCGTAAGCGTTGTGGACCTTGTAGTTGGACTTCACGCCGGAGGCACGCAGGGACCGTGCCACCAGGGTGCCCCAGCGGTCCAGGTCGCCCTTGGTGTAGCCAACGACCGTGGGCCGGCCCGTGGTGCCGGAGGACGCGTGGATACGGGAGACCTGGTCCATCGGCACGGCAAACATGCCGAACGGGTAGCTCTGGCGGAGGTCTTCCTTGGTGGTGTACGGGAACTTCGCCAGGTCGGAGAGTTCCTTCAAGTCGTCCGGGTGGACACCGGCGTCGTCGAACTTCTTGGTGTACAGCGGAACGCGGTCGTAGGCGTAGCGCACCGTCTCCTGGAGACGGGTGAGCTGCAGTGCCTCGATCTGGTCCCGGCTCATGAGCTCCTCGGCGTCGAGGGTGGCGGGATCAGCAGCAGTGGCCTTGAGAGGGGCAACAGTTTTCATGCGTGGAACCTTTGAGAGGGGGTGGGGTGCAATTCTGCGGGTATGACGGGGAAGCTGAGAAGGCGAAAGCGCGGACCGCCGGGCGGGCATCAGTTCCGGCGGGCGGGATTTGGAATAGTACGTGAGCGGCCCCTGAATTCAGCGATGACCCGGGTAGAACCGTCCGGTGATTCGGCAGTGACCTCAATGTCGTAAACGCCGCTGCGGCCTGCCGCTGCCCGGCGGCTGGCTTCTGCCCGCAGCTTATCGCCGGCGCGGGCTGAGGAGATGAAGTTGATGTCGGCTCCGGCAGCCACCGTGATGCTCTCCATTTCAGCGAGCGACTCTGCGCCCCCTGGATTGCATGCAAGCGCGAAAGTCGTGTCAGCGAAAGCGAAAACCATGCCGCCGTGGGCGATGGCGAAGCCGTTGAGCATCTCGGGACGCAGTTCCATGGTGGTCACTGCCGTGCCGTCGCCCAGGGAGACGACGTCGATCCCCAGCCATTCGGACGTAGCATCGTGTTCCAGGATGGGGTGCGCCGGGCGCGTTTCGCGTGCAGCAGCGGTGACAGAGTCAGCCAATGGGATCCCTCACTTTTCATTACCGAATGTTCATTAGGTAATCCTGTGAGCGCAGTCACTGTCAAGTCGAAGAGCGTCCGTGACGGCGCTCCCAGACTCTCTTGTGGCCCATGGCTTACCCTGTGAAAGTGATCCTTGCCACGGCAGCGCCGGGAGCGCTGCAGCCTGTCATGTCCTCGCTTTTGCCGGACTGGCTCGATCCGCAGGTGTTCCTGTCGGAGCCGGCGATCAGCCCCTGGGTTGTGCTGCTGGTCTGCGGCATCGTCTTTGTGGAGACCGGGCTGCTGATTGGGTTTTTCCTGCCCGGCGATTCCCTGCTCTTCACCGCCGGACTGCTGGTGGCTACGGGCGCTATCCAGATCAACGTCTGGCTGCTGATCCTGCTGGTTGCCCTGAGCGCCTTTGCCGGGGACCAATTGGGCTACTACATCGGCCGCAAGGCAGGCCCGGTGGTCTTCAACCGGCCCGAGTCCAGGTTCTTCAGCCGGGATAACGTCACCCGCGCCGAGAAGTTCTTCGCCAAACACGGCGGCAAGGCCGTGGTCCTGGCCAGGTTCGTGCCCGTCGTCCGGACCTTCACACCCGTGGTGGCCGGGGTGGGCCGGATGCATTACCCCACCTTCATCGCCTACAACGCCATCGGAGCGGCGGTCTGGGCAGTGAGCGTGACGCTGCTCGGCTACCTGCTGGGTGACCGGGTTCCCTTTGTCCGGGACAACCTCGACCTCATTGTCCTGGGCGTCATCGCGCTGACCCTGGCCTTCGTCGTCGCCGGGCTGTTCCGGCCGGGACGCCGGCCGCGCGGCAAGGAAACCCGGCCGCGCCCCCGCCCGCAGTCCCCGGAAGCCGGCGGCCTCGACTAACCCCGGCGAGCGGGTCCCAACGAAAGGGGCCCGGGTGCCGTTGCACACCCGGGCCCCCGCCGTCGTCGTCCTTGCGGCTTTACTGCGCCGGAACCGGGGAATCGACGCCGGGCAGCAGTTCCCGGGCGCCGAGCGCAGCTAGCACGAACGCGTAGTCCCAGGCCCGGTCCTTCCACGCCTCGTAGCGGCCGGAAGCCCCGCCGTGGCCGCCGTCCATCTCGATCTTGAGCACCACCGGTTCGGAACCCGTTCCGGTTTCGCGCAGCTTGGCGACCCACTTGGCCGGCTCCACATACAGCACACGCGTGTCGTTGAAGCTGGTGACGGCGGCGATCCGCGGGTAGTCCACGGCCCGGACATTCTCATACGGGCTGTACTCGCTCATGTACTGGTAGACGTCGGGATCGGTGATCGGGTTGCCCCACTCTTCCCATTCCAGGGCCGAGAGCGGGAGCTCCGGGTCAAGGATGGTGGTCAGGGCATCCACGAACGGAACCTGCGCCACGATGGCCTTGTACTTCTCGGGAGCCAGGTTCGCGATGGCGCCCATCAGCAGGCCGCCGGCCGATCCGCCCATGGCCGCAATCCGCTCCGGATCGGCCCAGCCGGTCGAAGCCACGTGCTCCGTGGCGGCCACGAAGTCGGTGAACGTGTTCTTCTTGTTCAGCTTCTTGCCCTGGTCATACCAGGCCCGGCCCATTTCGCCGCCGCCGCGGATATGCGCGACGACGAACACCACGCCCCGGTCCAGCAGGGAAAGCCGGGCAATGTTGAAGCCCGGATCCATGGAGATTTCATAGCTGCCGTACGCATAGACCAGGGCCGGGTTGGACCCGTTCCGCTCCACCTCCCGGCGGCGCAGGATCGAGAGCGGCACCTGGGTGCCGTCCGGCGCCGTCGCCCATTCCCGCTCCGCGGCGTAGTTGGCCGGATCGTAGCCGCCGCGGACGGGGGTTTCCTTGCGCAGTTCCAGCTCCCCGGTCGCCAGGACGTAGTCGTAGACGCGCGGCGGGGTGAGGTAAGAGGTGTAGCTGATCCGGATGACCGGAGAATCGTACTCGGCGTTGGTGAGCCCGGCCGTGTAGAGCTCCTCGTCGAAGGACGGTTCGCTCGGCTCAGCCTGCTCCTGCGTGCCGATCCCGGCCAGGGGCAGGATCTGGACCCGCTCCGTGGTGTCCTTCCGGACCGAAACCAGCACGTGCGTTGAGGTGACGGAGGCGCCGTTGACCCGCACCTCGTCGTCGTGCGCCACCACGGTGTGCCAAACCTGCTCGTCCAGCGGCTTGGAGAACTCCGGGCCGGCGACCAGGGACAGCATGGAGTTCAGTGCGTTTCGGTTGTGCGTGATGAGGTACTGGCGTTCGCCCTCGCGCGTGAACGGCTCGGCTTCGTACAGGATGCGTTCGCTGCGCGGAATCAGGGTGCGCACGGTGCCGGCGGCGTCGTCGAAATCAAGGACCCGGTACTCGCTGTACTCGGAGCAGCTGATGCTGATCAGGAGCTGCTTCCGGTCCGCCGAGAGGTCGAAGCCCGTCCACATGGCGACGTCGTCCTCCTGGTAAATCACGGTGTCCTCGCTGACATCGGTGCCCAGGGTGTGCGCCTTGATCTGATACGGGCGCCAGGAATCGTCGACGACGGTATAGAAGACCCGCGTGCCGTCCGGGGAGAAGGCGAGCGAGTAGAAGACGTTGGACACGACGTCGGGCAGCAGTTCGCCGGTGCGCAGGTCCTTGATCCGCAGCGTGAACCGTTCATCCCCGGCATTGTCCTCGCAGTAGGCCAGCAGGTTGCCGTCCTCAGTGACCGCCAGGCCGCCGAGGGAGAAGAACGGCTTGCCCTCGGCTTCGGCATTGCCGTCGATGAGGATCTGCTCACCCGGAACGGGAACCCCGGGTTCGACGACGGGAGGAGTCCAGTCCGCGTGCAGGTCACCGGTGTCCTGTGCCGCGGTGCGGCAGTGGATGGCGTACTGCTGGCCTTCCTCGGTCCGCGTGTAGTACCACCAGCCGCGCTTGCGCGCCGGTACGGAAAGATCCGTCTCCACGGTGCGGGACTTGATCTCGTCGAAGATCTGCTGGCGCAGCGGCTCCTGGTCCGCCGTGACGGCCTCGGTGTAGGCGTTCTCCGCCTGGAGGTGTGTGATGACCTCCGGGCTCTCCTTCTCCCGCAGCCATTCATAGTCGTCGGTGAACGTCTGACCGTGGTGGGTGCGTTCGACGGGGACTTTTTTGGCAACCGGGGGAGTGGGTGTAGTCATGGTCCCGAATATATCGACCCGCCCACCGGCCCGCGACGGCGCGCGCCGCCTTTACGCTCGGGGCGGAGCTGGGGCGGGGCGTGACGGCGTGGACGCGCGACGGCGCGGTGCTGGCGGGGTGGCGCGGGGCGTGGGGTGTGACGGTGCGGTGCTGGCGGGGTGGTGCTGGCGGGGTGGCGCGGGCGTGGACGCGCGACGGCGCGGGCGGGGACGGCATGGGGGGCGCGTGGGGTGACGGCGGCGTCGCGCGCAGGCTTGCTGCGGGCCCCGGGGCCCGGACCTGCAGGGTTTTGCTGCGATGTGACCGGTTTGCTGCACTTTGTACGTTTTGCTGCTTGGCGCAGAGCTGCAAAACGCACAGAACGCAGCGAAATACCCAAAGTGCAGGAAAACCGTGTCACTGATTGCAGCATTTTCCCGGAACGCAGTTATTGCAGGGACAAGACGCAGCGGAATGGCCGGGAGCCGGCAGTGGGCGCTGCACGAGCACGATGCAGTCGCTGAACAATCCGGCGACGGCGAAGAACACCCGCTCCGCCAGGACCCCGGAATGCCCGAAAGCCGCAGCCCCTAGCGCCCGAGCATGATCCAGGCGCTGAACATACCGGCGGCGGCAAAGAACACCCAGTTCGCCAGAACCAGCACAAGGGTTTGGGCGAAGGGGCGGGCTGGAGTCTGCGGCAGCGTCACCGGATCTTCGGCGGCCGGGCCGCGCCGGAACTGGGACCACAGAGACGTTGCCAGCAGCAGGGCGCCTCCGGCCAAGGCGATCGGAAAGGCCGGAAGGCTCAGCAGAACCGTGCTGCCGGCGGTCCAGTACAGGAGAAGGTGCAGGGCGCCGGCTGCTGCGGCGGCGGCAAACACCCTGGGCCAGCTGCCGCGGCTGAAGGCGGGAAGGTAACGCGGCGACAGTCCCGCAGCAAGAAGCAGGGTCACGACGACGGCCAAGCCGCTGACGGTGACCCCCATGACACCGGCGGTGGACGAGACGGCCGCGGCTACCGCACAGAATCCCAGGAGACCGAGCAGGATGGGTACCAGCAGCTGGGAGACGAGGGCGGCGGGCGAAAAGTCCTTGCGGATGTCTTCCTGGAGCCCCGTCCGCTCCGATGAGCCGATGTCGGCCATGCGTGCCTCCTCCCTGCTGGATGTCATTCCAAAGGTAACCCGTTCGGCCGCCGTTTCCGGACTGCCCGTTTCCTGTTGGGGTCTCCCTGGAGGAATCCGCCGGACTGCCCGTTTCCTGTTGGGGTCTCCCTGGAGGAATCCGGACTGCCCGGTTCCTGCAGGGTCCCCGGGAGAAGGATCCTGCAGGACCGCAGGCCCGGCCACGGATCCACCAGGCGGGCTGGCGAAAACCGGCAGCCCGGCGCAACAGAGCACATCCGTCTTGACGTGCCACCGCTCACACGCATATTCTGAACGAACGGTCGGTAATTATTGGCCGGACGACTTCCGCGGAGCGGACCGCGGTCACGTGGACAAACAGTGAGGTGACATATATGGCTACGCAGATGGATGCCCAGCGCGACCTGTACGCCGTCCCGGCCAACAGCGACGATGACGCGGCAGGACAGGCAGCCTTTGACGCAATCATCGCCCAGGACTCGAGGATTGAACCCCGGGACTGGATGCCCGAAGGCTACCGCAAGACCCTGGTCCGCCAGGTCTCCCAGCATGCGCACTCCGAGATCATCGGAATGCAGCCCGAAGCCAACTGGATCACCCGGGCACCTTCGCTGAAGCGCAAAGCCATCCTGATGGCCAAGGTCCAGGATGAAGCAGGCCACGGCCTGTACCTCTACTCCGCAGCCGAGACCCTCGGCACCCCGCGGGACAAGATGACCGAGGACCTGATCGCGGGCAAGGCCCGCTACTCCTCGATCTTCAACTACCCGACCCGCACCTGGGCCGACATGGGTGCCATCGGCTGGCTGGTCGACGGCGCGGCCATTGCCAATCAGGTTCCGCTCTGCCGTGCCTCCTACGGCCCGTACGGCCGTGCCATGGTGCGCATCTGCAAGGAAGAGTCCTTCCACCAGCGACAGGGTTTCGAAATCCTGCTGGAGCTTGCCAACGGCACCGAAGCCCAGAAGCAGATGGCCCAGGACTCCATCAACCGCTGGTACGCACCGGCGCTGATGATGTTCGGCCCGCCGGATGACGATTCCCCCAACTCGCGCCAGTCCATGGCGTGGAACATCAAGCGCTTCTCCAACGATGAACTGCGCCAGCGCTTTGTCGGCATGATTTACGAGCAGGTCAAGGTCCTTGGCCTGACCCTCCCCGATGACCAGATCCGGTTCAACGAAGAAACCGGTAAATGGGAGCACGGACCGCTGGACTGGAACGAGTTCAAGGAAGTCCTCGCAGGACGCGGTCCCTGCAACGCCCAGCGGCTGGCCCGCCGCCGCGAGGCACACGAAGACGGCGCCTGGGTGCGCGAAGCAGCAGCCGCCTATGCGGCAAAACAGGCACGAAAGACAGAGGTGGCATAAGCATGGTTTCCGGTTCGACAACGGGCGACGACGGCACCAAGACGGCGGCAACGTCCGGTTCGGTTGCCCCGAACACAGGCGTCAACGCGGCCTGGCCGCTGTGGGAAGTATTTGTCCGCTCCTCCCGCGGCCTCTCCCACGTCCACGCGGGTTCACTGCATGCTCCCGACGCCGACATGGCAGTCCGCAATGCGCGTGACCTTTACACCCGGCGCAACGAAGGAGTTTCGCTCTGGGTGGTCCCGGCTGAGGCGATCATTTCCAGCGACCCCGACGCCAAGGGCCAGTTCTTCGAGTCCCCGCAGGGCAAGGACTACCGGCACGCAACGTACTACCGCAAGTCTGAAGGGGTGAAGCACCTGTGAACACGGACAGCGCCACCCGGATTACCCCCGGAAACGCCCTCCGTCCGGAGGACATTGCAGCCTCTGAGGTCAAGGCTCCGGAAGCAGTTGCGGAATACGCCCTGCGCCTGGGTGACGACTCCCTGATCCTGGCCCAGCGCCTGGGCTGGTGGATTTCCCGGGCTCCGGAACTGGAAGAGGACATTGCCCTCTCCAACATTGCGCTGGACCTGATTGGCCATGCCCGTTCCTTCCTGACCTACGCCGGCACGGCCTGGGGCAAGACCGAGGATGACCTGGCTTACTGGCGCACCGAAGAGGAATACCGTTCGGCGCATATGTTCGAGCAGGAGAACGGCGACTTCGCCCGGACCATCGCCCGGCAGCTCGTCGTCTCCTTCTTCCAGTACGAGCTCTACACCGCGATGCTCTCCTCCAAGGACGAGACCCTCGCCGCCATCGCTGCCAAGGCAGTGAAGGAAGTCGATTACCACCGCGACCACAGCGCGCAGTGGGTCCTCCGCCTTGGCCTGGGCACCGAAGAGTCCCGCACCCGGATGATCCGGGCCCTGGAACTGGTCTGGCCCCACGTTGCTGAACTGTTCGAGGATGACGACCTGGTCCGCTCCCTCGAGGGGATCGCCGTCCTGCCTTCGACGCTCCGCGCAGCGTTCGACGAGAAGGTCGGCGCAGTCCTGGCTGAAGCCGAACTTGAGGCTCCCGTGGTGCAGCCTGCGCCCGGCGGCGGCCGCCGCGGTGCCCACAGCGAGTACCTCGGGTACATCCTGGCGGAGATGCAGGTCCTGGCCCGCCAGCACCCCGGCGCGACCTGGTAACAGCCATGAACGAGACACAGGCAGTACCCGTGGACCCGGCGGCAAGCACGGAACTGCGCCCGCAGGACCCGGCAGCAGCCGCGGCCTGGGACATTGCCGCCACAGTCTGCGATCCGGAGATCCCGGTCCTTACCATTGAGGACCTTGGGGTGCTGCGCGCCGTCGAGGTGCAGCCGGGGAACGCGGTGCGGGTGGCCATCACCCCCACCTACTCCGGCTGCCCCGCCATGGACGCCATCCGCGACGACGTAACTGCTGTCCTCCGCGCCTCGGGCTACGGCCAGGTCCAGGTGGACCTGGTCCTGGCCCCGGCGTGGACCACGGACTGGATGAGCGAGGCCGGCAAGACCAAGCTCAACCAGTACGGAATCGCGCCGCCCACCGGGCGGGCCGCCGCGGGTCCCATCCGGCTGGGCATGAGCGTCAAATGCCCGCAGTGCTCCTCCCTGAATACGCGTGAAATGACACGCTTTGGCTCCACTTCCTGCAAGGCGCTGTACGTCTGCCGCGACTGCCAGGAACCCTTCGACTACTTCAAGGTGCTCTAACCATGACAACCTCCACCACCGAGGCCGGCGCAGCCCCGGCTTCGCGCCGCACCGCCTTCCACCCGCTGACGGTCAGTGCTGTCCGCCGGCTCACCGAAGACGCCATCGAGGTCACTTTTGCCGTTCCCGAGGAACTGGCCGGGTCCTTCGACTACCTGCCCGGACAGTACGTTGCGCTCCGCACCACCCTGGACGGTGCGGAGATCCGCCGCAGCTACTCCATCTGCGCCGAGCCGAAGCCGGGCGAGATCCGCGTTGCCATCAAGCGCGACCTCGGCGGCAAGTTCTCCACCTGGGCCAATGAGAACCTCAAGGCCGGGGACGTCCTGGACGTCATGAGCCCCACCGGCGGCTTCATCTCCAAGCACCCCATGACCGCGCTGAACCACCCCGAAGACATCGACGTCACGGATGAGAACGTGTTCGTGGCCGTTGCCGCCGGTTCCGGCATCACCCCGGTGATCTCGATCGCCCGCACCGTGCTGGCCGCCTCGGAGAACGTCCGGTTTGACCTGGTCTACGCCAACAAGGCCGCCATGGACGTGATGTTCCTGGAGGAACTGGCAGACCTGAAGGACAAGTACCCGGCTCGGTTCGCCCTGCACCATGTGCTTTCCCGCGAACAGCGCATCTCGCCGCTGCTTTCCGGCCGGATCGACGGCGAGAAGCTCTCCTCGCTGATTGAATCCGTGCTGCCCACCCGCGACGTCGACGAATGGTTCCTCTGCGGACCGTTCGAGCTCGTGCAGCTGTGCCGGGACACCCTGGCCGAGCGCGGCGTCGAATCGGAGAAGGTCCGCTTCGAACTGTTCACCACCGGCCAGCCGGGCAAGCCCGAGGGACAGATCGGCCGGCCGGTCGAGGTGGATCCCTCGGCGGACAACTACGAGATCAGTTTCCGGCTGGACGGACTGCAGGGCAAGGTTGCCAGCCCGACCCATGCGCGTGAATCGATCCTCAACGCCGCGCTGCGCGTCCGCCCCGACGTGCCGTTCGCGTGCGCCGGCGGCGTCTGCGGCACCTGCCGGGCCAAGGTCGTCTCCGGCACGGTCGAGATGGAAGAGAACTACGCGCTGGAACCGGATGAAATCGAAAAGGGTTACATCCTGACCTGCCAGAGCCGTCCCACCAGCCCCGAAGTCACCGTCGACTACGACGCCTAGGAGTACGCAGAACCCATGAGCGAGCAGAGCCCCGCACCCACCGAGTCCATGGTCCAGCTGAACATCGCCGACGGCGTGGCCGAGGTTGTCCTCAACGCGCCGAAAAAACTGAACTCGCTGGACGAGGCGGCGCTGGCAGATCTGTACAAGGCGTACGACGACGCCGAGGCCGCCGGGGTGCGGGCGCTGCTGCTGCGCGGGGAAGGCAGGGCGTTCTGCGCCGGACGCGACATCTCCGGCGTCGTTCCGGCCGATGACGATGCCTACGCCTACCTTGGCGAACTCGTGACTCCGCTGCTGAGGAAGATGGCATCCTTCCCGGCACCCACCTTCGCTGCGGCGCAGGGCGCGTGCCTCGGCGTCGGGCTGGGCCTGCTCGTCGCAACGGACGTGGTCTACGTGGCGGACAACGCCAAGATCGGTTCCCCGTTCGCCAACCTGGGGGCAACCCTGGACTCAGGCGGACACTGGCTGTTCACCGAACGCCTCGGTGCGCACCGCACGCTGGACCTGATTTACACGGCCGACCTGATGAGCGGATCCGAAGCCGTGGCCGCCGGGCTGTTCAGCCGGGTCTTCCCGGCCGATGAGCTGCTGGAGTCCACCCGGGCCACAGTCGCCCGCGTGGCCACCGGCGCTACCGGAGCCTTCCGCGCTTCGAAGGAACTGGTCGCCCAGATCCGCGATTCCCGGCTGGGGCTCTGGGATTCCATCGAGGACGAGAACAAGGCCCAGGGCATGCTCTGCGGCACGGACGACTACGCCGAAGGCTTCGCTGCCTTCAACGAAAAGCGCAAGCCCAGCTTCAAGGGCTGAGCGGGGGAGGGCGGTTATTCGACACCGCCGGTAAACTCCGGGAGAATGGCAGGGCCGGTTGAGGACTGCTTCCCGGCATTCGTGCCCGAGGAGGAGACATGACAGCGCGTGCCGCACGCTTGGTGCGCGGCTGGGCCGGTGCATCCGCAGCCACAGCCGTTGCGGCAGCGTCCCACGTGCTGGGCGGAGGCGCGGCGCCTGAGCCCGCGCTGGTCCTTTTCTCCCTCGCAGTCTCGGCCATGGTGAGCTGCCTGCTTGCCGGACGCAACCTGTCCCTGGGCAGGCTGTCCGCAGCAGTTGTCTTTAGCCAGGGCTTGTTCCATCTGCTTTTCAGTATCGGCTCCGCACCTGCGGCCATCGGCGCCCACGCCGGCCATGCCGGCCACGGAATGCCCTTCCCCGCCGGTCCCGCCGCCGCCGCGGTCACCGCTGCCGGATCCGTCGACGCCGCGGCAGCCATGTGGCTCAGCCACGCCCTCGCCGCAGCGGCGACCATCTGGATCCTGGCATTCGGCGAGCAAACAGCCCGCAGGCTCCTGGAATCCCTCGGCCTGCGTCCCGGCGCACTGCTGCCGCTGTTCCAGCCGCACCATTTTCCTCCCGCCCCCGCCGCAGTGCTTGCCATCCAGCCCCAGGGGCTGCGCAGCCTCGGCATTCCGCTCCTGACGCTTCGCCACCGCGGCCCTCCTGCAGCATTCGTGTCCCGCTAGGCGCATCCGCGCACCCGCACGAATGAATCCCAGTTCCGCCCCACGGAACGGAAAGCAGCTATGGCTACCTCTCTCTACCGGCACGCCCACACCCGATTCCTGCTCTTCGCCGCAGTCCTTCTCGGCGCCTTCGCCGCGGCCCTCGCCGCCGCACCTTCGGCGTCGGCTCACGATGAGCTTGTCTCCTCCACCCCCGCTGACGGCAGCGTCCTCGAAGCAGCGCCCGCGGAAATCGCCCTGGTCTTCAGCTCCGAGCTGATGGACCTCGGCAACCAGGTCATCGTCGTCGACGCCGCGGGAACCACCGTTGCAGAAGGCGAACCTGTCCTGAACCGGGAAACCCTGGTCCAGGCGCTGCCGGCCCTGGAAAACGGGGACTACCAGGTCAACTGGCGGGCCGTTTCCGGTGACGGACATCCGATCACGGGCACGTTCAGCTTCACGGTCGCGTCCCCCGAGGCGGAGCCGGCCGCAACACCGGCCACCTCCCAGGCAGCGGGCACCGCTCCCAGCGCACCGGCCGTTGCCAGTGCCTCTGCGGAGCCGTCGGACGCCGCCGCAGAGGATGCTTCCTCGGTTGGGTCGCACGTTCCGTGGGCACTTGCCGGCGCAGCCGTAGGAGCTGCCGCTGCCCTCGCTGCGTGGGCGATCGTTGTCCAGGTGCGCAAGCGCCGCGGGAATCACAGCTAGCACCCACCAGCCAGGCCGCACTTAGCGCGGCAGCGGCGCCTTCGGCCTTCCCGAAAGCAGCCCTCACCCACTTTTTCGTGCCGCACAGCGTGCCGAGCACACCATTGGAGTACCCAAAATGAAGAAGAAACTTACCCTTGCCGCAGCTGTCCTCGCTCTCTCCGCAGCTGGACTTGCGGGCTGCGCCGAAGCCGGCAGCCCCGCTGCCGAACCGACCCAGGCCGCCGCCGAGCAGGCGGCATCCCTGGCCGTCAGCGGCGCGTGGGCAAAGGCGGCCGAGGCCGACGGCATGACCGGAGCATTTGGCACGCTGGAGAACACCGGAGTTGAGGACATCACGGTAGTTGCCGCGAGCTCACCATCTGCCGGCATGGTTGAACTGCACGAGACGGCCATGGGCGCCGACGGGGCCATGACCATGCAGGAAATCGAAGGCGGCTTTACCGTTCCCGCAGGCGGTGAATATGTGCTCGAGCCCGGCGGCAGCCACCTGATGCTGATGCAGCTGGAGGCCGGACTGCTGGCCGGTGACACGGTGGACATCACGCTGGAACTGGCTGACGGCAGCACCCTGGACGTCCAGGCCACCGCCAAGGACTTCGCCGGGGCCAATGAAACCTACGCGCCCGAAACCGGCCACGGAGATGCGGGACAAGGGGACGCCGGCCACATGGACGACGGGCACACCCACGGCGCCGGGGAGACCCACGGCACCGCGGAGAACTGATGAGTCCTGCAGAAGCGCAGGGGGTTGGCCGCCGGCGCCTCCTTTTCGGAGGAGCGGCGGCGGGCCTGGGAGCGGTTGCCGCGGTGGGCGCACAGTTCGCCGGAGGCCGGAATGACAGTCCGGAGCTGACACGCACCGCGCTGGATACGTCCGGGGCCAACGGGGCCGAGACTGTCCCGTTCTACGGCAGGCACCAGGCCGGCGTCGCGACGGCGCCGCAGGCGCACGCAGCGTTCGTCGCGCTGGACCTGCGCGGGGGTGTGGGACGGGAGCGGATCCGGTCCTGGCTGCGCCTGCTCAGCGACGACGCCGCCTCCCTCACCCAGGGGCGGGCAGCGCTGGCGGACACGGAACCGGAACTGGCCGGCAACCCTGCACGCCTCACCGTGACCTTCGGATTCGGGCCCGGACTCGTTGCTGCCATCGCCCCGCACCTGGCGCCGCCGTGGCTGGGGCCCTTGCCGGCGTTCAGCATCGACGCGCTGCAGGACCGCTGGAGCGGGGGAGACCTGCTGCTCCAGGTCGGGGCAGATGATCCGCTCACGCTTGCCCACGCCCAGCGGATGCTGCTCAAGGACAGCCGTGCGTTCGCCGTCGTGCGCTGGATCCAAACCGGGTTCCGGCACGCCTACGGCAGCGAAGCGGCGGGAACCACCATGCGCAATCTCTTTGGGCAGGTGGACGGCTCGGCGAATCCCCGGCCCGGCACGCCTGAGTTCGACCGCGTGGTCTGGGGGGATACAGAGATCCCCGCGTGGCTGGAGGGCGGAACGTCCATGGTGGTCCGCCGGATCGCCATGAACCTGGACACCTGGGACGAACTGGACCGCCGCGGACGGGAGGAAGCAGTGGGCCGGAGACTGGACAACGGTGCGCCGCTGACCGGGACCGCCGAGCATGACGAACCGGATTTCGACGCCGTGACCCCGCTCGGGTTCCGTGTCATTCCGGAGTATTCGCACATGCGCCGTGCCCGTCCGGAGGACCCGCGGCAGCGCATCTACCGCCGGGGCTACAACTACGACGCCGTTCCGGAACCCGGCGGGACCATTTCCGACGCGGGCCAGATCTTCGTTGCTTTCCAGGCTGACGTGAGAGCACAGTTCCTGCCCATCCAGGAGCGGCTGGACAAACTGGACCTGCTCAACGAATGGACGACGCCGATTGGTTCAGCGGTTTTTGCTGTTCCTCCGGGCGCCCGGGAGGGCGGTTTCGTGGGAGAGCAGCTTTTCGGCTGAAGATTGCTCCGCTGCCGGGGCGGCGCTAGGTTGGAATTATCAGCATGCTGATTGATTTCCGGTTTCCCCTTCGGGGCAGACGAAAGGCAACGATGACGCAGAGCTACGATCCCAACAATGATCCGGCGAATCCGGACAAGCCCAAGGATGCCGAATCGGCCCAGAAGGGTCCCGGTACGGGAGAAGGCACCGGCAACCATGCCGGCAGCGGCGAAAAGGGCAGCCGCGCCAATCCCGATCCCGCAGAGGGTAACATCACCGGCCTCGAGCCCGGCGGGGGCGTGCCTCCGGGGGAAACCCCTCCGGCCGAAAACCAGATGAGCATGGACCAGGGGCACGACGAAAACTGACCCTCCACCTCACCTCACCTCCCCTCCCCTCACCGAGAGGCCAGTTGCGGCTCGTTTCCCGCGCGAGACGAGCCGTAACTGGCCTCTCGCGGGTATAGAGGGGGAGGGTCAGCGGACGTCGAGGTCCTCGAAGACCAGGAACGTCTGGGTGTCCAGTACTCCGGGCATGGACTGCAGCTGGTCGAAGATCACCTGGCGCAGGTGGAGGTTGTCCTCGGCCCGGACCAGCAGGATCACGTCGAAGGAGCCGCCCACCAGGGCAATGTGGTGGATCTCGGGAATCTTGCGCAGCTGTTCCTTGAGCTCGCGCCAGGAGTGCTGGCGGACCTTCAGGGTGACGTAGGCGCTGGACCGCAGCCCTGCCTTGGCCGGATCCACAAGGGCCGTAAAGCGGGTGAGGACCCCTGAGCTGGTCAGCTTCGAAATGCGCGAGTAGGCGTGGGCGCGGGAAATATGCACGGCTTCGGCAACGGCGCTGACGGAGGCCCGTCCGTCACGGGTCAGCTCGCCCAGGATCCGCTTGTCGATGTCATCCAGGGCCGTTTGCGTCTCCGCCATAGTGTCTACGTCCTTCATGGTAATCCAGCTCACATTTACAACTCGTCCATCACAATACGGTCAGACGTGCAAAAAATCTAGGATTTTGAGCAGTGGTGGATGCGAATGGTGCGATTCCCCATACTGGGCTTACAGAAATTCCATCGTGCGGGTGGAGCCGGAGGTCCTCGAAAAGGTACACGGGGCCGTCCGCATCCGCCGCTTGCTGACGGAGGCACCCATGACTATTCCCACCGGCAACACCCGCGCCGGGTCCACCCCGGGCCTGCGTCCGGAGGATAACGAGGACCGCACCGCCACCATGCTTCCCTCGGCGGAGCCCGTCCAGCTCATTGATGCAGACGGCGTCCACCGGCCTTCCGGAAAATATCCGCTGCCTGACGGCGACGCACTCCAGGCGGCCTACGCGGGACTGGTCTCGGGCCGCCGCATCAACGACCAGGCCAACGCCCTGGTGCGCCAGGGACGGCTGGCTGTCTACCCCTCTTCGCACGGCCAGGAAGCCTGCCAGGTCGCAGCCGCCGCAGTGCTCTCCGACGGCGACTGGCTCTTTCCGACCTACCGCGACACCGTGGCGGTGATCCACCGCGGCGTGGATCCGCTCCAGGTACTGACCCTGCTCAAGGGCGACTGGCACGCCGGGTACAACCCCTACGAGCACCAGGTGGCCCCGCAGGCGACTCCGCTGGCCACCCAGCTGCTGCACGCCGTCGGCGTGGCCCACGCTGCGAAGCTGCGCGGCGAGAACACCGTGGTGCTGGCCATGTGCGGCGACGGCGCCACCAGCGAAGGCGATTTCCACGAGGCGCTGAACTTCGCCGCCGTGTTCCACGTTCCCGTGGTCTTCTTCGTCCAGAACAACGAATACGCCATCTCGGTGCCGCTGAAGAACCAGAGCGTCGCACCGTCCCTGGCGCACAAGGCCATCGGCTACGGCATGCCGGGCGAGCGGGTGGACGGCAACGACGCCGCCGCGCTGCTGGCCGTCCTGGGCGCCGCCGTCGAACGTGCCCGTGAAGGCGGCGGGCCGGCACTGGTGGAAGCCCATACCTACCGGATGCAGGCGCACACCAACGCGGACGACGCGACCCGGTACCGCAACGAGGCCGACGTCGAAAAGTGGGTACCGAGGGATCCGCTGAAGCGTCTGCGCACCTACCTGCGCGGACTGGGCGTGCTGGATGACGCGGCCGAAGAAGCCATGGCTGCCGATGCCGAGACGACTGCCTCCCTCATCCGCGACGGACTGAACACCGACACCGTGCCTGAACCCATGGACCTCTTCAACTACGTCTATGAACGGCGCACCCCGCAGCTGGCCGAGCAGGCCGCCCTGCTGCAGGACGAAATTGCACGGACCCAGGGCTAAGGAGCGCTGCGCACAATGACAGTTATGGAACAGGCGCCTGCCTCCGAGGACACACGCGTCAGCCTGACCTTCGCGAAGGCGCTGAACACAGCGCTGGCCGATGAGCTCGGCGCCGATCCCTCCGTCGTCGTCTTCGGTGAGGACGTGGGACCGCTCGGCGGAGTCTTCCGCATCACGGACGGGCTCACCGCACGCTTCGGTGAAGACCGCTGCTTCGACACACCGCTGGCCGAGTCCGGCATCATGGGCATGGCCGTGGGCATGGCCATGAACGGCATGCGCCCGGTGGTGGAGATGCAGTTCGACGCCTTCGCCTACCCGGCCTTCGAACAGGTCGTCAGCCATGTGGCCAAGATGTCCAACCGCACCCGCGGCAAGGTCAAGCTGCCGCTGGTCATCCGCATCCCGTACGCCGGCGGAATCGGCGGCGTGGAACACCACTGCGATTCCTCCGAGTCCTACTACGCGCACACCCCCGGCCTGACCGTGCTGGCGCCGGCCACTGTTGCCGACGCCTACACCCTGCTGCGTGAAGCCATCCGCTTCCCGGACCCCGTGGTCTTCCTGGAACCCAAGAAGCTCTACTGGACCAAGGAAGAAGTGGACCTGGCAGCACTGCGTGCGGCCTCCGACCAGTCGCGGGACGGGGCGAACGACGGCGCCAAGGACGGCGCCGCTGTCCAGCCGGCCGCCGGCATCGGTTCAGCCGCCGTGGCCCGGCAGGGCTCCGACGCCACGCTGATCGCCTACGGACCCTCGGTTCCCACCGCCCTTGCCGCGGCAGAGGCTGCCGCCGCTGAGGGACGCAGCCTGGAAGTCATCGACGTGCGCAGCATCGTTCCGTTCGACGACGAAACTATCTGTGCCTCCGTTCGCAAGACCGGCCGGGCTGTCGTCATTTCCGAAGCACCGGGATTTGCCTCCGTCGCTTCCGAGATCACCGCCCGCATCCAGGAACGCTGCTTCCACTCGCTCGCTGCTCCGGTTCTGCGGGTCACCGGGTTCGACATCCCGTATCCGGCACCGAAGCTGGAGCACTTCTTCCTCCCCGGAGTGGACCGCATCCTCGACACCGTTGACGAACTCCAGTGGGAGGAACAGTGAGCGTGCGTACCTTCCTGCTCCCGGACCTGGGCGAAGGCCTGACCGACGCCGAGCTGGTGAACTGGCTCGTCGCCGAGGGCGACACGATCGCCGTCGACCAGCCGGTCGCCGAGGTGGAAACCGCCAAATCACTGGTCGAGGTTCCCTCGCCGTATGCCGGAATCGTGGAAACCCTCCACGGCGCTGCGGGCGAAAGCATCGACGTCGGCAAGCCGTTGATTTCAGTGCGGACGACGGCGGTGGCCGGCGTTCCCGAGCCGGCTCCCGCCGCCGATGCGAAAGCAGCGGCTCCTTCTTCGGCTGATGCCGCGGGTGAAGCCTACCGGCAGGAAGAACGTGCCGGCTCAGGCAACGTCCTGATCGGCTATGGAACTCCCGGAGGACACGGCATCAACCGCCGGACCCGCCCTCCGCGCCGGACTGCAGGATCCGCGGTCCCGGTTGCTTCCGCGGTCCGGGCTGCCCCGGCCGTTTCCGCTGTACCCGCCGCTTCGGCTGCGCTGGCCGGGCCGGTCAGTGACATGTCGCCGGCCAGTGACCTGTCCCGGAGCGCGGTAGCCACACTCGAAGCACCCCGCTGTATCTCTCCGCTGGTCCGCAAGCTTGCCCGTGACGCGGGCCTGCTGCTGCGCAACCTGGACGGGTCCGGTCCCGATGGACTGGTGCTGCGCCGCGACGTCGAGCGAGCTATCGCGGGAACGACTGAAATGCTCCCGGCGGACACCGCGGTCCGGACAGCTGCCCCGGCAGGTTCGGCCCCCGCGGAGGGAACCGACCCCCGTTCCGGCCTTGCCGTCACGGGACGGACCCCGGTGCGGGGACTGCGCCGCACGGTCGCAGCGAACCTGAGCGCCAGCCGTTCCGAGATCCCCGAGGCCACGGTCTGGGTGGACGTCGACGCCACCGCACTGCTTGACTTGCGCGCCGGCCTCAAGCGCCGGGATCCGGAGAACACGCCCGGGCTGATGGCGTTCCTGGCCCGGTTCGTCCTGGCCGGGCTGCGCCGCTTCCCGGAACTGAACACACGCTACGTTCCGAATCCGGACGGCGATGCCGAGCTGGTCTCGTTCGACGGCGTCAACCTGGGCTTTGCCGCGCAGACCGACCGCGGGCTCATGGTCCCGTCGATCCGGCACGCGGAAAAACTCAGCGCCCGGGAACTCGACGCCGAGATCCGGCGCCTCACGGCCTCGGCGCGCTCCGGCGCTGCGACTCCCGCCGAACTGACCTCCGGGACGTTCACCCTGAACAACTACGGAGTCTTCGGCGTGGACGGCAGTGCCGCCATCATCAACTATCCCGAATCAGCCATCCTCGGAATCGGCCGCATCATCGACAAGCCCTGGGTAGTGGACGGCGAACTGGCAGTGCGCAAACTGACCGAGCTGACGCTGGTCTTTGACCACCGCGTCTGCGACGGCGGAACGGCCGGCGGCTTCCTTCGTTACGTCGCGGACGCCATAGAGAACCCCGGAAGCGTCCTGGCCGACCTGTGACCTGCCGTTCCACGGTAAGTTGGGTAGCGCATAGACCCGAAGGACGGACGCGATGATGCAGACAAGCCCGCAGATACCCGGCGACTGGCTCGAGGTAGCTCCGCGCACTTATGTGCGGACCAACCCCGGCTGGGCCATGAACACCGGACTGGTTCTTGGGGACGAACGTGCCCTGCTGGTGGATACCGGTGCCGGTCCGCGGCAGGCCGAGGCTATCCTCGGGGCGGTCCGGCAGCTGACGGACCTGCCTGTGACCGCGGTTAACACCCATGCGCACTACGACCATTACTTCGGCAACGCCTACCTGCTGGCCAACGGCGTCGAGGAGATCTGGGCGACCAGCGGCTGTGCCAAGGCCATAGCAGCCGAGGCGGAGCTGCAGCGGGCCTCGGTCGCGGCGCACGAACCCGAGATGGCAGCGGGGTCCGGCGCGAACACCGCGATTGCCGGCCCGAACCGGCTGGTGGACGGCGCTCCGGTGGACCTGGATCTCGGCGGCATATCCGTGACGCTGTTCCACCTTGGACGGGGCCACACCGACCATGACCTGCTGGTGGGAACACCGGACGTCGTCTTTGCCGGAGACCTCGTGGAGCAGGGTGCTGATCCGGATTTCGGGGATTCCTACCCCAAGGACTGGATCCGCACGCTCGGGAAAATCGCTGCGCTCGAGGATCTTTACGCGACTGTCATTCCGGGGCACGGCAAACCCGTCACCATGGACTTCGTCACCACCCAGATGAACAAGATGCGCACCGCTGTCGCCGTGACCCGGAGCGCCATGGACCAGGCCTCCGTGGACATGACCAAGGCGATCCCCATCCTGCCGTACGGGCCCGAACAGTCCCGGGCGCTGTTGACCCGGCTGCGGACCCTGGCCCGGTGGAAGTGGCTGAAGCAATAGAGAACTTCAGCCTCCGCGGCATCGCCGTCCCGGCCTTCGGGCCGACAGTGCTTTACGGAACGGCCATTGGGGCGATCCTTCCGGTGATCGCACTGACCGCACGGGACTTGGGCGCCACAGTGGCGCTGGCCGCGCTCATCATTACCCTGACCGGCGTCGGGTCCCTGCTCACCAACGTTCCCGCCACGCTGATCACTACCCGCTTCGGCGAAAAGTGGGCACTGGTAGCCGCCGCCGGATGGTGTGCCCTGGCCATGGTCCTCGCCGCCACGGTTCCGGTGCTGTGGGTCTTTGCCCTGGCAGTTTTTATGGTTGGCATGGCGGGTGCAGTGTTTGGCCTCGCACGGCAGACCTACGTCACGGAAGCAGTGCCGCTGCATTTCCGGGCCCGCGCGCTTTCGACGCTGGGCGGTTCAAACCGGATCGGTGTGTTCATGGGGCCGTTCGCCGCCGCGGCAGCGATGCACTTCGCGGGAACCCCGGGTGCGTACTGGGTCGGTGCTGCCGCGGCGCTGGGCGCAGGGCTGCTCAGCCTGACGGTCCCGGAACTGACGGTTCGTCCCCGGCGGCCCGGACAGCGCAGCCGCGAAGAGCCGGGGGAGGAAGCCGCAGCGTCTCCGGCAATCGGCCAGATCCTCTCCGGCCATTCACGGACCTTCCGCACGGTGGGGATCGGCGTCCTGCTCATCGCCGCGGTCCGGGCCACGCGCCAGGCGGTCATCCCGCTCTGGGCACTGCACCTGGGCATCGACCCAGCACAGACGGCGATTATCTACGGCATCTCCGCGGGCATCGACATGCTGATCTTCTATCCTGCGGGCCGGGTCATGGACCTGCGCGGACGCCGTGCCGTAGCGGTTCCCTGCATGCTTTTCATGGCCGCCGGACTCGCTTTGCTGCCGCTGACCTCGAGTCCGCTGGAACTGCTGCTGGCCGCCCTGCTGATCGGTTTCGGCAACGGCATCGGCTCGGGAATCGTCATGACCCTGGGCGCAGATTTCTCCCCGTCTCCGGGACGCCCGCAGTTCCTTGGTCTCTGGCGGCTGCTCTCCGACATCGGCATCCTCAGCGGACCGGGAATACTCTCCGGCGTCACCGCCCTTTTCTCGCTCGCGGCCGGCATCGGAGCGACGGCGGTGCTCGGCCTGGCCGGAGCCGCGGTACTGTGGCGCTACGTTCCCAAGGGCCGGCCCTCTGCGGCCGCCGGGGGAACGGCTAGCGGTCGCCCGCCTGCTGGCTAAACAGCCAGGAGCCCAGCGCCGCGATCACATAACCGGTCCCGACGACCAATGCCAGGCCGCCTGCGAAGTACAGCGGCTTGTCATCCAGCAGGGCAATTCCGCTGCCCCAGGTGGCGTAGGCGTACAGCGCCAGCGATACCGCGAGGGCCAGGGCACCGGCAATGGCGCTGAGCCCGGTCCAGAACCTTCCGCCGGAACGGCCGCCTGCCGGCAAGGTGTTCCACTCAGGGTTCGTCCGCATCATGACCAGCCCGCCCACCAGGGTGCAGGTGGCGACCACCAGGAAGGCGGCGACGACGTCGGCAGGGCGGTGCCAGAGGTTGAAGAACGTCGCCGCGCCGGCGAGGACCGCGTAGGTGCCGCCCAGCGCGGCAACCGCGGGGCGCCAGCGCGGCGCTGAAACCAGGAACACTGCGGCCATGGCGGAAGCGGCCATGGTGGTGTGCCCGGACGGCAGGGAATTGAAGTCCAGGGTGATCACGCCGCGGTACGGCCGGTCCAGCAGCAGGTTCTTCAGCAGCTGGGTAGCCAGGTTCGCGCCGGCCATCGTGGCGATGGCGATAACAGCCACAGAGAACCGCCGCCGGGAGATGCTCACGGCGACAATGACGGCCAGGGCGATAAACGCCGAAAGCAGCGGCAGGAAGTCCAGAATCTCCAAGGCCGGGTAGCGGGTGCTCGGAGCCACTGCTTCCGCCTCGCGCCAGGCGGACTCATCGGCCAGCTGCCCGGTAGTGGTGCGGACGAAACCGAGGTACGTCACGGCGGTGCAGGCAGCCGCCAGCAGCGCCGCGAAAAGGAAAAGGGCGGGATTGTGCCCTGCCCGGCGCTTGGCCGGCGCCCGTCGGTTCAGGAGATTGCGCGTATCCATTCCCTCCAGCCTGCCACAGGTGCTTGGCGGTTTGCTGTGAGCAGCCGCTGAAGCGGCGCGGGTAGGCTGGGAAGCGTGCAGCCGAATCCGTTTCCGAGCCTCGACGCCCTGCGCGGCGGGGCACACGTTGTGTCCCTTCCGATGCGGGTAAAGTTCCGCGGGATCCTGCACCGCGAGGCCTTGCTGCTGCAGGGGCCTGCCGGATGGGGTGAGTTCTCGCCGTTCCCGGAGTACGACGACGGTGAGGCAACACCCTGGCTTGCCTGCGCCCTCGAGTCTGCCTGGCACGGCTTCCCCGAGCCGGTCCGCGGAAGCGTCCCGGTCAATGCCACGGTCCCTGCCGTGGCGCCGGAGAAGGTGGAAGCAATCCTTGCCCGCTTCGGTACCGTTCCCGCCGTCAAGGTGAAGGTCGCCGAGCGCGGACAGGCCCTGGCCGATGACCTGGCCCGGGTGGCCGAAGTGCGCCGCCTGCTGCCGGAGGCCGGCATCAAGGTGGACGCCAACGGCGGCTGGAGCGTAGACGAGGCAGTCCACGCCCTGACCCTGCTCGCGGACTACGGCCTGGAGTACGCCGAACAGCCGGCAGCGGACATCCCCGGCCTGCGGGCGGTCCGGCTGGAGCTGGCACGCCGGGAGGTTCCGGTGCCCGTCGCGGCGGACGAGTCGGTTCGGAAGGAAACCGATCCGCTGCTGGTGGCCCGCGAGGAAGCCGCCGATCTTCTGGTGATCAAGGCCGCACCGCTCGGCGGAGTGCGCAGGGCACTGGACATGGTCGCACAGGCCGGCCTTCCCGCCGTCGTCAGCTCCGCCCTGGACACGTCCGTGGGAATCAGGGCCGGCGTCGCACTGGCCGCTGCCCTGCCCGAACTGCCCTGGGCCTGCGGGCTGGGAACGTTGTCGCTGATGGAAGGCGACGTCTCGGAACAACCCCTGGTGCCCGACGGCGGTGTGCTGGCAGTGCGCGATCCGGGAGTTTCCGAGGCGCTGCTGGCGCGCCATGCGGCATCGCCCGCCCGCTCGGCGTGGTGGATCGACCGGCTGGAGCGGGTGTACTCGCGGCTCATCGGGGCGCCTGAGCCCTAATCCCGGGACAGCCTTCCCCGGCACGGCCGGGAAGCCTATCGTTCAGGCCATGGACGACATCGAACTGCCGGAAAGTGTGGGCGTGCTGCGGCGGATACTCTTTGAAGGCTTTTCCCTCGGCAACACCGGCATCGTGGACGAACTGTGCTCTCCTGACCTCATCGAGCACCAGTTCGGCCTCGACGGGCAGGGGGCAGCGGCACTTGAACGGGTCCGTGAAGCCATTCGCCAGGTCCATGAGGCCATGCCCGACCTCACCTATGACCTGGAAGACTGGGCCACCCGCGGCGACACCGGGTGGGTGCGGTTCTACGGCCGGGGCACCAACACCGGGCCGTTCTTCGGCCCGCCCAGCGGCAAACACGTGGAGCTGACCGTCATTGATGTGGCCACGGTCGTCGACGGAAAGATCACCGAGCACTGGGGCGTGCCCGACCGCTTCTCGCTCCTGCAGCAAACCGGAGTGCTGCGGAGGTTGCGCCCTGCCGAGGCTCCAGGGGTCGGCACGGGTGGGCAGACTGACTCCAAACCCTAGGATGGAGGGGTGACCGGATCCTCGAATTCCTCCAGCCAGCTCCCCGGCTCTGAGCCCGCGGCTGGGCAACTCAGCTCGCTTCAGGCCGCCCGCTCGGCCGTCGCGGCCCTGGCACGGGCAGGAGTGCGGGACGTTGTCCTTGCCCCGGGCTCGCGCAGCGCACCCCTGGCCTATGCGCTGGCCGAGGCACAGGTGCAGGGCCTGGTCCAGGTCCATGTCCGCATTGATGAGCGGGTTGCCGGGTTCACGGCCCTGGGACTGGCAAGGGGCGGGAAACGCCCGGCAGCCGTGGCAACGACGTCGGGCACCGCCGTGGGTGAGCTGCTCCCGGCTGTCATGGAGGCGCACCACGCGGGCATCGCGCTGGTCGTGCTTTCCGCTGACCGTCCGGCTGAACTCCATGGCACCGGAGCCAACCAGACCACGGCCCAGGATGCCATTTTCGGGAAGTTCCCCGCCGCCGAAGCGAACGTGGGTGCGGGGGAGGACCCGGCCGGTGCCATCACCGCCGCCTTCGACCGCGTCGGCGGCAGCGTCCCGGCCGGACCGGTGCACATCAACCTGCAGTTCCGCGATCCTCTGGTCCCCACCGAGGCAGATGCCCTGGGACTGGCCCCGGCCAGCACAGCCGCTCCGGTGCTGCCGGCCGGTGCCGAGCACACGCCCGGGGTGCTGGCAGACCTCGGCGGAACGCACCGCACTGTTGTGGTGGCCGGTGACGGGGCAGGGGAAATCGCGGCGATGTTTGCCCAGCGGGCTGGGCTGCCGCTGTTTGCTGAACCCTCCTCCAACGCGCGTTTCGGGCCGAACTCCGTCACCGCCTACCGGCTGCTGCTTGAGGAGCTCGGCGGGCAGATCGAACGGGTGGTGGTCTTTGGCCGGCCAACGCTGTCCAGGCCCATCACTGCCCTGCTGGCCCGCCCCGAGGTCAGGAAAGCGCTCTACGTGCCGCGGCCGGTCAACTGGTTCATCCCCGGCAAGCGCCCGGAAACCCTGATCTCCGACCTCCCGGCACTGCTGCACTTCGCCGGAACCGGTTCGCCCGGCTGGCTTGAGGCGTGGCAGCTGGCCTCCGCCGCTGCCGAGGCGGCACTCGAGGACCTGCTCGCCTCAGAAGCTGAACTGAGCGGACTCCATGTCGCCGGCCTGGTCTGGCACCACTCTGACGGAAACCTGGTGCTGGGATCCTCCAACACCATCCGGGACGTGGATCTGGTGGCCTCCGGCGCCTGGCACCCGCTCGACGTCTACGCGAACCGCGGCCTGGCCGGCATCGACGGGACGATCGCCACGGCCTCCGGAATCGCGCTTGCGCACGGCATCCCCACCCGGCTTCTGCTCGGAGACCTCACTTTCCTGCACGACGCCGGCGCCTTGCTGCTCCCCAACGGCGAGACCGAGCCGGACCTGCAGCTGGTGATCCTGAACGACGCCGGCGGCGGCATCTTCACCACGCTGGAGCACGGCGAGCTGGGAGAGAGCGACCAGTACCGAGGCGTCGTCGAACGCTTCTTCGGCACACCCCACCAGGCAGACATTCCCGCCTTGTGCGCCGGCTACGGAGTCCGCCACCAGCTGGCCAGGACGACGGCCGAACTTACCGCGGCGCTCCAGGCTCCGGTGCATGGCAGGTCCGTGATCGAAGTCCCGGTGCAGCGCTCCGGGCTGCGGGCACTGCACCGCAGGGTTCAGGCTGCCGTGCAGGGCGCCGTCGGCTAACGCCAAAACGGCAGAAAAAGCGGTTGTGGCCTGCACCGGTGAAGGTGCAGGCCACAGCCGCTTCTTCGCGGAGAGCTAGAGAACCTTGGAGAGGAAGGACCGGGTCCGCTCATTCTGCGGGTTGCCCAGCACGGCCGCCGGTGCGCCCTGTTCGACGACGACGCCGCCGTCCATGAACACCACGCGGTCTCCGACCTCGCGGGCGAAGCCCATCTCGTGGGTCACCACCATCATGGTCATGCCTTCCTGGGCCAGCTGGCGCATGACCTCCAGGACGTCGCCGACCAGTTCCGGGTCAAGTGCCGAGGTGGGCTCGTCGAAGAGCATCATGTCCGGGTCCATGGACAGGGCGCGGGCAATCGCCACGCGCTGCTGCTGGCCGCCGGAGAGCTGGGCGGGGAACGCCTTGGCGCGGTCGGCCAGGCCCACCTTCGCCAGGTTCTTCATGGCGGTTTCCTCGGCCTCTGCCTTGCCGCGCTTCTTGGCCCGGCGCTGGGCCAGGGTCAGGTTCTGCAGCACGTTCAGGTGCGGGAACAGGTTGAACTGCTGGAAGACCATCCCGATCCGGGTGCGGACGGCATCGAGGTCCGTCTCCGGGTCCGTAATGTCGGTGCCCTCCACCATGATGGTGCCGCTGGTCGGTTCCTCGAGCCGGTTCACGCACCGCAGGAGGGTGGACTTTCCGGAGCCGGACGGGCCGATAACGCAGACAACCTCGCCCTGGTTGACGTGGAAGTCGATGCCCTTGAGCACTTCGTTGTCGCCGAAGGACTTGTGCAGGTTCTTTACTTCGATGGCCGGGACGTTGCCGGCCCGGTTCTGTGCCGCTGTGCTCACTTGAGGTTACCGGCCTCTCTGGTTGTGGCGTTCGAGTTTGGCGACCAGCTGCGTCAGCGGCAGGGTGATGACCAGGTACATGGCTGCCGCCAGCACCAGGGGAGTGGCGTTGGCGGACTGGGAGACGGAATCCCGGGCGAACGTTGTCAGTTCGCGGTCCTGCAGGGCCATGCCGGCAATGAAGAGCAGGGAGGTGTCCTTGATCAGGATCACCAGTTCATTGGTCAGGGGCGGGGTAATGATACGGAACGCCTGGGGCAGGGTGACCGAGACCATGGTCCAGGCCGGGCCCATGCCCAGCGAGCGTGCAGCTTCGGTCTGTCCGGCCGGAACAGCCTGGATGCCTGCGCGGATGGTCTCGGCGATGTAGGCGCCGGAGACCATGATGAGGGCGATCAGGCCGGCACCGGCGCTGCCGCCCGGCGGACGCCAGGAGAAGGCGATCGGCACCGCGAAGGCAATCGCGAAGATGACCAGCAGGGCCGGCAGTCCGCGGAAGATTTCGATGTAGACCGTTGCAGCCCAGCGGTAGGGCCCCACGGGGGAGAGCTTCATGAGGGCCAGAATGAGGCCGAGGATCAGTCCGCCGATGAACGCGATGACGGTGTAGATGACGGTGTTCTTGACCGCCACAGTAATGATGTCCGGGAACGCCCGGCGGGCCACTTCTGCGTCGAAGAAGTTGACCCCGATCGCCTTCCAGTCCGCGAGCAGGACTACGGCGAGGACAGCCAGAACGAAGACGGCATACAGGATGCCCCGGGTGAGGCGTCTGCGGGTGGACGGTTTCAAGGGGGGAGCCTTCCGCGGAAGTGAATGGCGCCGTCCCGGGCAGGTTCTTCCACCCGGGACGGCAGTCGGTCAGTCAGGTGTTATTCGGTGAAGTACTTGTCGTAGATCTCCTGGTACTTGCCGTTGTCGCGCAGCTCGGTCAGCTGCTCGTTGACGGCTGAAACCAGTTCTTCGGGGGCGTCCTTGGCCATGGCGAACCCGTAGGATTCATTGGTCTCGAACTCTTCCGCGATGGTGAAGGCGCCTTCCTCGGTGTGCCCCAGGTTGACGGGAAGATCCTGCAGGACGGCGTCTACCTGGCCGGCCTGCAGCGCCGGGTAGAGTTCGGCATCGCTCGGGAAGGAGCTGATGTTGGCTTCGGGAGCGTTGTCCCGTGCGTAGGCTTCACCGGTGGTGCCCTGCTGCACGCCCAGGTTCTTTCCGGCGAGATCCTCAATGCCGGTGATGTCCGAGCCCTCGGGCACCAGGATGGACTGGAGCGAGTCATAGTACGGATCGGAGAATGTGAGGTTCTTCTTCCGCTCCTCGGTGATGGTCATGGCGCTGGCAACGAGGTCGCACTGGCCTGCGGCCAGCGAGGTGCCGCTCTGCAGGCCGTCGAAGCCGACGTCCTGAACGGCCAGTTCAAGGCCCATGCCGGTTGCGATCTCCTTGACGAGATCCATGTCGAAGCCGGTGTATTCGCCGTCTTCACCTTCGAATTCGAACGGGGCGTAGGGGACATCCGAGCACACGGTGAGCGTGCCCTCGGATACGAGGTTCATTCCGGAGTCAGAGGCGCTGTCGCTTTCGCCGCCGCAGGCGGACAGTACCAGCGCGGAAAGCGCCGCAGCGGCCAGGACGGTGGATCGTGCTTTGTACGGCATGGATTGGTACCTTCTCTTGGAGCTGGGCGGAACCGCGGGCGGTTCCGGACGATATGGGCGAGCAGTCTCGATTGTACGCATCCCATTCGGCCGGGTGCCGCCGGTCACAGTCTGCCCTGCACAACAGACGGCGCGGACCCTGGTTGACCAAGGCCAGCGCCGTCGTGCAGCTGCGGGTGCTTATTCGGTGAAGTACTTGTCGTAGAGCTCCTGGTACTTGCCGTTGGAGCGCAGCTCAGCGAGCTCAGCGTTCACGGCGGCAACCAGTTCAGCGCTGCCGTCCTTCTTCATGGCCAGCCCGTAGACTTCGTCCGTTTCGTAGGTGGCGGAGATGGTGAAGGCGCCGCCGTCAGTGTGGTCCAGATTGACCGGCAGATCCTGGAGGACGGCGTCGATCGCGCCTGCCTGCAGGGCGGGGAAAAGCTCAGCGTCGGTCTGGAAGGAGACAACTTCGGCGTCGCCGGCGTTTTCACGGGCATAGGACTCGCCGGTGGTGCCCTGCTGCACGCCGATCTTCTTGCCGGCCAGGTCTTCCAGGGACTTCACGGCAGAATCCTTGGGAACCAGCAGGGACTGCAGGGAGTCGTAGTACGGCTCGGAGAACGCCATCTTGGCTTCACGCTCGGGCGTGACGGACATGGCAGCAGCGATCACGTCGCACTGGCCGGCGGCCAGGACGGTACCGCTCTGCAGGCCGTCGAAGCTCACGTTCTGCACTTGCCATTCCAGGTCCATGCCCGCGGCGATCTCCCGGGTCAGGTCCATGTCGAACCCGGTGTACTCACCGTTGTCATCGACATACTCGAACGGCTGGAACGGAACGTTGGAGCAGACAGTCAGTGTGCCGTCCTTGACCAGTCCCAGGCCGGAGTCCCCGGCGGCATCAGACCCTGAGCTGCAGGCGGCGAGGCTGAGGGCACCGAGGGCCAGAACAGCGGCGACGGCGTTGCGTGCTTTGTGGTGCATGGGTTTAGAACCTTAGGTCGGAACGGAGCGTTCGGCTCCGGTTGGGGGCAGGAAAAAGGCGGCCAAAGGCCGCTCTCCGGGAATAAATTGTACGCGCCGCTCAGGAAGGCTGGCCGGAGAGCACTCTCGCCCGGTCCAGTCCCAGGGCTTCGAGCATCGGACGGAACTTGGACCAGGTTTCCTCCAGCTCGGCGGCCGGATTGGAACCGGAGACGATTCCGCAGCCTGCAAACAGGCGGACAGCTTGGGGTTCTTCGATGACCGCGCCGCGAAGAGCGATGCCCCATTCCCCGTTCCCGGCGGCGTCGAACCAGCCCACCGGACCGGCATACGGACCGCGGTCCATGTGTTCAAGTTCACTGATCAGTTCCCCGGCCACGCTGGTGGGATACCCGCAGACGGCGGCGGTGGGGTGGAGCGCTTCGACGAGGTCCAGCGGCGTGGGCAGGGCGCCGTCGCGGGGCTGCAGGTCGGCCGTGACATCAGAGGCCAGGTGCCATACGTTGGGCAGTTCCAGCACGAAGGGCTCGCTGTGCGAGGTCATGGAGGACGTGAAGGGCTCCAGCTGGCGGGTCACGGAATCAATGGCGATGGCGTGTTCGTGCTGCTGCTTTTCCGAGCCGGCCAGGACCCGCTTGGCATAGCCGGGATCGTCCAGCGGGGCGGTGGCGCGGTCCAGCGTCCCGGCCAGCACCCGTGCCCGGGCCTTGCCGTCCTCTACCTTGATCAGCATTTCCGGCGTGGACCCGATCAGTCCGTCCACTGAATAGGTCCAGCAGCTCGCGTAGCGCAGCGCCAGTTCCCGCAGGACCTGCGCCGTGGCTATGGGGGAGGACAGGCTGGCCACGATGTCGCGGGCCAGGACAATCTTGCTTAGCTCCCCGGCGGCGATATGGGCCACTGAGCGGGCGACGGCGTTCTTCCATTCCGATTCGGAGAGCATTCCGGGCAGGATGGCGTCGCTGCCCAGGGACAGCGAGTCCGCGGAGATTTCCTCCAGATAGCCGGCCAGGGCCGCTGCCACCGACTCCCGGTCGAGGACCGCGTCCGGATCGAGTGTGGTGAGGGTGGCCCAAGCGGTTCCGTTGCGGGAACCCACAACGATTTCCGGCACCACGACGCGGGAGAGGAAGGGGGAGCGCTTGGAGAAGGCAAAGGACCCGAAGGCGGCGAGGCCGGTTCCCGGAACCTGGACCTCGTCCTGGACGTCGGCGGCCGCGCTGACCGTGTTCCACCAGGAACGGGCGGAAGCGAAGCGCTCCGGTCCGGTCGCGGTGTGCCGGAGGGTTTCCCCGAAACCGACGAGGCCTTCGCCGTGGCGGACCCAGCACAGCTGGTCGTCGCGGACCAGGTACTCCAGGAGTCCAATGGCGGCTGAAGGCACGCCCAGGGGAACAGTAAGGGAACGCAGGGTGGTCATAGTATCTCCGACTGTACTCCGCATGCCTGATTGCCCCATATTCATGCCGTCGGGACAGCGCCGGGAAACACACGGGTTTGTGACCAAATGCAAACGGGTAGTTTCCGGTTCGGCTGGCCGAACATTGTTTGAGACAATGAGCGGGTGAAGCGCGCAACTTTGGAAAAACGCCCTGATGAAGTCGCTGCCATGTTTGACGAGGTGGCACCCAAATACGACATCGTCAACGACGTGCTGTCCCTGGGCCAGACCCGCCGCTGGCGGCGCCTGGTGGTCGAGGCAGTAGGTGCACGCCGCGGCCAGCGCGTGCTGGACCTTGCAGCCGGCACCGGCACTTCCAGTGAGCCCTACGCCGATGCGGGAATCGGCGTCGTCGCCTGTGATTTTTCCCTGGGCATGCTCACGGTGGGCAAGCGGCGCCGCCCGGACATCGACTTCGTGGCCGGAGACGCCACCAACCTGCCGTTCGCTGACGAATCCTTTGATGCCGCCACTATCTCCTTCGGCCTGCGCAATGTGAATGAACCGCAGAAGGCCCTGGAAGAGATGTACCGGGTGACCAAGCCCGGCGGAACGCTGGTCATTGCTGAGTTCTCCTCTCCGGTGGTACCGGTGTGGCGCACTATGTACACCGAGTACCTGATGCGCGCGCTGCCCCCGATCGCCCGCAAGGTGGCTTCCAACCCGGACGCCTACGTTTACCTGGCCGAATCGATCCGTGCGTGGCCGAACCAGGATGGGCTGGCAGCCTGGATTTCCGCTGCCGGCTGGCAGGACGTTGCCTACCGCAACCTCTCCGGCGGAATCGTCGCGATCCACCGCGCCGTCAAGCCGGGCGGGACCGCCGGCTGACGTGAGCGTCCTGATAGTCGGGGCAGGCCCCGCCGGCTCCACCGCAGCCTATTACCTGGCCTCTGCCGGGATCGACGTGACCGTACTGGAGAAGACGTCCTTTCCGCGTGAAAAAGTCTGCGGCGACGGACTGACTCCGCGCGCCGTCCGGGAAATCCAGTTGCTCGGCCTGCCGCATGAGGAAGCTGCGGGCTGGCGCAGGAACAAGGGCCTGCGCCTGATCGCTGCGGGACGCACGGTTGAGCTGCCCTGGCCGGACCTTGAGGATTTCCCCTCCTACGGACTGGTGCGCACGCGCCTGGGCTTCGACGAAGAACTGGCGCAGCATGCGCGCTCTGCCGGAGCCGTCATCCTGGAGCGGCACAGCGTCACGGAGGCGCTGCGCGATGACAGCGGACGGGTCTGCGGTGTGCGCGCGAATGTCCTCGACGAGAACGGCCGGCGCACGGGAGAAACCCGCGAATTCGCCGCCGACGTGGTCCTCGCTGCCGATGGGAACTCCAGCCGCACCGCCCTGAGCCTGGGCCTGGAAAAACGCGATGACCGGCCCCTCGGCGTCGCGGTGCGCACGTACTTCACGTCCCCGCGCACCAATGACGACTGGATGGAAGGCTGGCTGGAACTGCCCGATGCCTCCGGCAATCCGCTTCCCGGCTACGGCTGGGTCTTCGGCGTGGGAGACGGAACCTCCAACGTCGGACTGGGAATCCTGAACTCCTCCAAGGAATTCGGCAAGCTGGACTATCGCAAGGTCCTGCGTGACTGGACGGCGGGAATGCCTCCGGAGTGGGGCTTCACCCCGGAGAACCAGGTGGGGGAAATCCGCGGAGCGGCCCTGCCCATGGGCTTCAACCGCACTCCGCACTATTCGCCCGGGCTGCTGCTCCTGGGCGACGCCGGCGGAATGGTCAGTCCCTTCAACGGCGAGGGCATTTCCTACGCGATGGAATCAGCCCGGTTTGCGGCGGATTACATTGTCTCCGCCGGCCAGGCTGCCTCCCGTCCGGGCATGCTTTCGGCACAAGCCGCTTACGACGGCGTCCTGGCCGGGTATGCGGACCGCGTGCGGTCCGAGTGGGGCAGCCACTTCACCCTGGGCCGCATTTTTGCCGGCCTGATCGGCAAGCCCGCGGTCATGAAACTGGCGCTGCGCACCGGTATGCCGATCCCCGTGCTGATGAAGTTCGTGGTGCGGATGCTCGCGAACCTCACCGATGCATCGCCCCGGAGGGTGGAGGATAGAGTGATTGCCTTGATGGAAATGCTTGTTCCAGCCGCTTCAAACCAGGACTCCGTGCCTGCCCCGGCCCGGGGTGCACGCCCTGCCGCTGAGGCCGGCCATGTCTAACCCTGCCAACCCGTCCCGCCGAGAAGTTAGCCTTGAACAGTGACTGAATCCACCAATGCCAGCCCGGACGCCTTCGGGGACGCTGAGATGGCGCTGCCGCCGGGATTTGCGCCCCTCGCCGAGGATCCTGTCCTGGGGCCCGCCATCGTGTCCGGTCTTGAGAAGGTGGAAGAGGAGCTTCGGGAAGCGATTGCCAACTCGGACCCTTTCGCTGACGCGACCTCCAGGCACCTGCTCGAAGCAGGCGGGAAGCGTATCCGCCCGCTACTGGTGCTGCTGGCCTCCCACCTGGGACCGAACCCGGGCGGGCCCGAGGTTCGTACCTCCGCCGTCGTTGTTGAACTGACCCACCTTGCCACCCTCTATCACGACGACGTGATGGACTCGGCTCCGGTGCGCCGCGGGGCCCCCACAGCCCACGAAGTATGGGGAAACTCCGTGGCCGTCCTGACCGGCGACCTGATCTTTGCGCGCGCTTCCTCCCTGGTGTCCGTTCTGGGTCCCGAAGCCTTGGCGATCCAGGCCCGCACGTTCGAACGCCTGGTCATGGGGCAGCTGCAGGAGACCATGGGACCGGCCGACGGCGAGGATCCGCTGGAACACTACCTGTCCGTCATCGGCGGAAAAACCGGCTCGCTGATTGCGGCGTCCGGCCAGCTGGGTGCACTGTTCGGCGGGGCTGATGCGAAGACTGTCGAGATCATGGTCGAGTACGGCGAGAAGATTGGCGTGGCCTTCCAGCTCGCCGACGATGTCATCGACGTCGCCGGGCTGAAGGACAAGTCGGGGAAGACGCCCGGCACCGACCTGCGCGAAGGTGTCCCCACCCTGCCGGTCCTGCTGCTGCGGCGCAACGCCGCTGCCGGTGACGCGGATGCTGCCGCGGTCCTGGAACTCGTGGACGCGGACCTGACATCGGATGAGGCCCTGGCTGCTGCGGTTGCCGCAGTCCGCGGCAACCGTGCCACTGCCCAGGCCTGGGACGTCGCACGCCAGTGGGCTGCAGACGCCGTCGCAGCCCTGGAGCCGATGCCCGATTCCGTGGTCAAGGCATCCCTGGCAGCGTTTGCCGAAGCCGTCGTGGAGCGCGAGGCGTAAGGCCCGTACGCCGCGGGTGCCCAGCACCCGCGGCCGGTACTACTGGTCGTCCAGGTTTTCGTCGTCCTCGAAGACCCACTCGAACATGTCGAAGACATACTCGCTGAAGGTGCCTTCTTCGCTCTGCCACTCGCCGCGGGCGTTGTTGCGGCGCCAGACGATCGGGTCCGGCACGGCCAGCTGGTCGACGCGGAATCCCCAGGCGAACTTCTCGTCCTCGTCTTCCAGGAAGAGCAGGTAGCCGTCCTCGACCTCGAGCTCGTCGGGGTCCCAGAAGAAGTGGTAGGCCTCCATCAGGTCTTCGCAGCTGCCCAGTGCCAGATAGAACTCACGCAGGACCAGCGGAATGTCGAAGTCGTGTTCGTCGAGGATCTCGTCGAGCTCGTCCGGAGCCAGGCCGTCCTCGGGGCGCCATTTGTCCTCAAGGTACTTCGGAACCAGGGCGCGGAACTTTTCCAGGAACATTTCACTCATTGGGGGATCTCCAACGTTGCAGGCGGGCGTACTTCAATCCTAGCCGTGCGCCGGGGCCGGAAGGTCCGCGCCGGTTCCCGGCAGTGACGGGCGCAGCTAACCGGTCCGGCGGGCAAGTCCGGGGTAGTCGATCACGGCGCCGTCGGCGTCGACCGTGAGTTCCGCGGTGAAGCCGCGCGTGGCGGAGCTGTAAAGGACAATCGCGTTCCCGCGTTCTTCGCGGTAGGGGGAGACCTGTGAGTAGACCTGTTCGCTGGCCAGTACGCGCAGGCTGGGCATTTCCACCCACGCCATGGTCAGCCGTGTCTCGTCAGGCGGCGCGGCATGGTTAAGCAGGTCCAGCCGCAGGATCGGCATGGTGTTGGTCAGCGGGCAGAGACCGAGGTCGCAGTCCTGCGCGTTGTCCAGGGCCAGGGGATCTTCGATGCCGGGTTCAGGCAGGTCAGGGTTGCCGGAGGATCTCACCTGGGAATCCCAGCGCCCGTCGACCGAGCGTGTCAGTTCGAGGGAGCGCGACCAGTCCGGCCCCGTCACCTCTACCTGCAGCCGGCGTGTCACCCAGCCGGGGGAAGTGCTCAGCGTCCAGGTTGCGCGGTAGTCATCGCACGTGGACGTGCCGCTGGCGGCCAGTTCCGTTTCGCGGAAGGAGACGACGGCGGTATCCCGGCGGCCGGGGTCGTCGGTGCCCGCCCAGTGAAGGGTCCTGGCGGGCTGCGCTGGCAAGTCCATCCCTACAGAGTAAAGTCCGGCACAAAGGGGCACAAAACCGTGCCGCCGGAGGCCGGGCAGGGGACGGCACCGCCAAGCCCGCCTACCCGGCGAGCCGGCGGACGTTCAGGGCGAGGTACAGGTGGACGCGGTCTGCCGTGACGGACGGGTCGTAGCCCGAAAGGTCAGCAATTTGGGAGAGCCGGTAACGCACTGTGTTCCGGTGCAGGCCCAGGGCCTGGGCGACCTTGGCGACCGAACCATTCAGCGCCAGGTACTTCTCGAGAGTGGGGACCAGCTCCGCGTCGTGGGCCTTGTCAAAGTCCGTCAGCGGGTCCAGTGCCTCCGCGGCGAGGTCCGCCAGCGGGACGTCCCGGCTGGCCATCAGCAGCGACGCCAGGCTCAGACGGTCGGGTTCGTTGACCGCGGCGCCGCGCAGCAGCCCTTCCTTTGCCTCGTAGTAGCCCCAGCGAAGGCCCGCCGGTTCGGCGTAGGCGCCGCCCGCGCCCACCTTGGCGGTGATGCCCGCTTCCCGCAGGTATCCACCCAGCGCGGCGGCCAGCTCCGTGGAATTGCCGTCGGCCACCAGGAGTGCCAGCCGGTCCTCGCAGATGGCAGTGACGGCGGAGTCGAAGAGTGCCGGCAGGGGCAGGGACGGCAGGAGCCGAGCCTGGCCCGGGACAGCCTCCACCAGCAAGGTCAGCTGGCGGCGCTCGGTGTCCACTCCCGCGGCACGCAGCCGGTGGACGGCGTCCTGGCCGGAGAGCTTGCCCGCCACCACATCGGCCAGCAGCTGGCCGTTCACCACGCGTTCGCGTGCCCGCCTGCGTGAGAGGTTGTTCAGTTCCACACTGATCAGGCTCTGGGCATAGGCGAGCAGATCCGGCTGGCGGAACGGTTCAGCTACTTCAAGGGTGCAGCGGTCCCGCATCCCGGTGGCGATCGGCGTGCTGTGCCAGCGGGTTCCTTCCGGAGGCTCCCCGGTGCTGAAGACGCGGCTGCCGTAGCGGTAGAGGGCCACCTCGGATCCGAGGATGCGGCCCAGCTGCCGCAGCAGACCGGCGAGGCCCTGCCCGGAGAGCAGCGCCTGGGCCAGGATCTGGTGCCCAGAGAGCAGATCGCGCAGGTGCTCGGTGTGGTCTGCCGACAAGGCGTCGGCCACGAGCTTTCCGATGGCAATGAACGGGGTGTCGTAGGGAACCTCGAATACCGGCACGCCCAGGCGGTTGGCTTCTTCCAAGAGGGGTCCGGGCACACGGGCCTGGCTCAGTCCGGTACCGAAGCCGATGGCTAGTGCCCCTGCACGGTGCACACTCTCGACGAACCGGCGCTGCACCGCACCGGTCCGCTGCCGGATGCCGGTGGTCAGAACCACTTCACCGCCGCTCAGGAAAGGGGACGGATCTTCGAGCTCGGTCACCGCTACCCACTGCACTTCAACGGGTTCAACGGGTGCGGTCCCCTTGACCGCAAGACCCAGGTTTTCGGCATCGAGGAGGGTGGTGAGGGAGATAGGCACGGGTTCAACTATAGGATGTCCGGATTGGACGGATGCACGGCAAGTGGCTGGCCCTGTTGTGCGGATGACCGTCCCTCAGTTCCGGCCTGGAGCGTAAATTTGGATCACTGCGGCCTATAGCCCCCATCACTTTTCCCTTGAGAGGCAGAACCATGAGCACATCAGCCACTGAACCGACCTACCGGCTGGAGCAGAAGCGGAACATTACCGGAACCTTCCCCGGGCCCAAGTCCGCTGCGCTGAATGAGCGCCGTGCAGCCGTCGTCGCCAAGGGCGTCGCGTCCAGCGTTCCCGTGTATGTCCAGGACGCCGACGGCGGCATCATCCAGGACGTTGACGGCAATTCGTTCATCGACCTCGGTTCGGGAATCGCAGTTACCAGCGTAGGCGCCTCTGATCCCGCCGTCGTCGCTGCGGCCCAGGAGCAGGTTGCCCGGTTCACGCACACCTGCTTCATGGTCACGCCGTACGAAGGCTACGTGGCTGTCGCCGAGAAGCTGGCAGAGCTCACCCCGGGAACCCACGAGAAGCGCACCGTGCTCTTCAACTCCGGCGCCGAAGCTGTGGAGAACGCCATCAAGATTGCCCGTTCGGCCACCGGCCGCCAGGCTGTCGTTGCATTCGACCACGCCTACCACGGCCGCACCAACCTCACCATGGGCCTGACCGCGAAGGCGATGCCCTACAAGACCGGTTTCGGTCCCTTCGCCTCCGAGATCTACCGCATGCCCATGAGCTACCCGTTCCGTGAAGAGAACCCGGAGATCACCGGCACCGAGGCCGCAGAGCGCGCGATCCTGGCCATCGAGAAGCAGATCGGCGCCGACCAGCTTGCTGCCCTCCTGATCGAGCCGATCCAGGGTGAAGGCGGCTTCATCGTCCCCGCGGAGGGCTTCCTTCCCCGCCTGGCAGCTTGGGCCAAGGAAAACGGAATCGTCTTCATCGCGGATGAAGTCCAGTCCGGTTTCTGCCGCACCGGTGAGTGGTTCGCCGTGAACCACGAAGGTGTTGTTCCGGACATCATGACGATGGCCAAGGGCATTGCCGGCGGCATGCCGCTCTCCGCGGTGACCGGCCGGGCGGACCTGCTCGACGCCGTCCACCCCGGCGGTCTGGGCGGCACGTACGGCGGCAACCCGGTGGCCTGCGCCTCGGCACTGGCAGCCATCGAAACCATGATCGAACAGGACCTTGCCGGCCGTGCACGCCGGATTGAGGAACTAACCGTTCCCCGTCTGCAGGAGACCGCTGAAAAGACCGGCATCATCGGCGAAGTCCGCGGACGCGGCGCCATGCTGGCCATTGAACTGGTCAAGCCCGGGTCCAAGGCTCCCAACGCCGAAGCAGCCAAGGCGATCGCCGCGGCCTGCCTGGCCGAGGGCGTCATCATCCTCACCTGCGGCACCTACGGGAACGTCATCCGCCTGCTGCCGCCGCTGGTGATCAGCGACGAACTGCTCTCGGACGGCCTTGACGTGCTGGAAGCAGCGATCCGCGCGCAGGCCTAGGCTGCAGCGGCAAGGATTAACGGGCGGTCTCCGGAACATTTCCGGGGGCCGCCCTCTTTTGTCAGCAGTTTTGTCAGCAGCTCGCTTTTGCCGTCAGCGCGCTGGTCTCATCATCAAGCGCGGCCGGGGACGGGAAGCCGCCCCGAAAACCCCCGGACCACCGCATCCAAACCGGCTTCGAAAGCCTCCTCGGCCCCCTTGCCGCCTTCCCGGGCGTGGGCGGCTGCGACGGCCGAGGTGAAAAGCGGGCTCTGGTCCGCCAGCGAGCCGGTGTCGAAAATGTCCTCGGGCGCAACGGCGTCGAACGCTGAGCCGAAAATAAAGGATTCCAGCGCGACGATAGCCGGAACTATGGCGGCCTCCTGCCATCCCGCCCGGAGGAATCCGGCCGTGACTGCCTCGTACATGGCAAGCGTCCGCGGCGCGCCGCTGACCTGCAGGACGGCGATGACCGGAATCAGGGGAGTGTGCCGGACGAAGACGCTGCGGTAGGAGCGGGCCCAGACGCGGACTGCCTGCTCCCATGGTTCCGAGGCAAACGCGGAGACGTCGACTTCCGCCATGAGGTCGTCCTGGATCCAGCGAAGGACTTCCTGTTTCGAGGCGGCGTGGTTGTACAGGGCCGAGGGCGCTACCTGGAGCTTTGCGGCAAGCGAGGACATGGTGAAGCCCTCGTAACCCCGGCTGCCAATGACCTCAAGGGCCGCCGCAGTGATGTTCTCCTGGGTGAGCACACGCTGGTGGGGGCGTCCGGCGCTTCGCCTGGCGCGTGGTGCCGGCATGTGTTCCTCCAAAGGTCACGGGCGCTTGGGTATCCCAAAAATTAATATTCGCACACGCCTCTCTGCGCGCAGCTGCGGTCGGCTAGAGTGTCGACTAAATGAATCGTATTCATTTATGGCATGGAGCGGCCGTATGCGGCCGTCGAGAGAGGACACACAGTGCAGAGCCTGGAACGTAACGTCGTCATCATTGGTGCAGGACCTTCCGGCCTGAGGGCAGCGCGGAAGCTGAAGGCCGCTGGCCTGACCGTAGCCGTGCTTGAAGCCCGCAGCCGCGTTGGCGGGCGGACCTGGTCAGATACCGTCGACGGCGCTTTCCTGGAGATCGGCGGACAGTGGATCTCACCGGACCAGGAAGCGCTGAGCGAACTGGTGGAGGAACTGGGCCTGGAAACGTTCCCGCGCTACCGCGAGGGCGAATCCGTGTACATCGGCTCCGACCGCCGCGCCGTGCGCTACTCGGGGGAGATGTTCCCGGTAGCGGAGTCGACAGCGAAGGAAATGGAGCGGCTGATCGAGCTCCTGGACGCACTGACCGCGCAAACCGATCCGGCGGCGCCGTGGACCCATCCCCAGGCGCGTGAACTGGACACGGTTTCGTTCTCCCAGTGGCTGCGCAGCCAATCACAGGATGAGGAAGCCTGCAACAACATTGGCCTGTTCGTGGCCGGCGGCATGCTCACCAAACCGGCCCATTCCTTCTCCGTACTGCAGGCACTGCTCATGGCAGCCTCGGCGGGGTCCTTCTCCAACCTCGTGGACGAGAACTTCATCCTGGACCGCCGCGTGGCGGGCGGCATGCAGCAGGTTTCCGAGCGCATGGCCGCTGAGCTGGGCGACGACGTCGTACTCAACGCTCCGGTGCGTACGCTGCGCTGGTCCGACGGTCCGGAGGGCACCTCGGTCACGGCTGAGGCCGACGGCGTCACGGTCACCGCCCGCTACGCCATCATGGCGGTCCCGCCGAACCTCTACTCCCGCGTCTCCTTTGACCCGCCCCTGCCCCGCCGGCAGCACCAGATGCACCAGCACCAGTCCCTGGGACTGGTGATCAAGGTCCACGCCGTCTATGCGACGCCGTTCTGGCGGGAGGCAGGACTCTCCGGTACCTGCTTCGGCGCCCATGAGCTGGTGCAGGAGGTCTATGACAACACAAACCACGGCGATCCCCGCGGCACGCTGGTGGGCTTTGTCTCCGACGAAAAAGCCGATGCCATGTTCGAGCTCAGCGCCGGGGAACGCAAGACGGCGATCCTGGAGTCCATTGCCGGCTACCTGGGGGAGCAGGCCCTGGCACCCGAGGTCTACTACGAGTCTGACTGGGGTTCGGAGGAATGGACCCGCGGCGCCTACGCCGCCAGCTATGACCTCGGCGGCCTGCACCGGTACGGACCGGACCAGCTGGCCCCGGTGGGGCCAATCTACTGGTCCTGCTCCGATCTGGCGGCGGAGGGCTACCAGCACGTCGACGGTGCCGTCCGCATGGGCGCGCTGACGGCAGAGCGCATCATCGCGCGGTTCGAAGACTGACGCCGTGCGTTACGTCGTCGGCTATACAGCCACTGAACGGGGCAGGGACGCGCTGAATCTGGCCTGCGCCATTGCCCGGAGCCAGGGCGCCTCACTGGACGTGGTGATGGTGGATCCCGAGGAATCCCCCTACACAGCGGTCTATCCGCCGGACCGCTCCTATGCCGGCCTGCTGGCCGAACAGATGCGGACCTGGCTGGACGAGGCCCTGGCCCTGGTCCCGGAAGATGTCGAGGCCCGGGGCCATATCCGTCCCGCGGATTCGGACGCCCGCGGACTGATCGATGCGGCAGCCGAGTTCGGTGCCGAACTCATCGTCGTAGGCGCCGGGAGCAACGGCCTCTTCAAACGCTTCACCATCGGCAGCGTTGCCAACGCCCTGCTGCACGCGGCCCACATCCCCGTGGCGCTCGCTCCGCGCGGCTACAGCCGGGTGGCCCCGATTTCGCGGATCACCTGCGCCGTGGGGGAGCGCCGGGGTGCCGAAGACGTGCTTGAGGTCGCCTCGGAATCCGCAGCACGCCGGGGGCTGCCGCTGCGGCTCGTATCGATGCTCGCGGTGGACTCCCAGGACGGAGCTGCCATGGACGAAGCCCGGCTGCACATCGCCGACCGGGTGGCCCGTGCCAAGGTCCTCACGTCCGGACGCAGCGAGGTTACCGGCGAGGCGGCCCAGGGCCGCACCATCGAGAACGCCGTGGACGGCATGGAATTCGACGACGGCGAGATCCTGGTGATCGGATCCAGCCGCCTTGCCCGGCAAAACCAGCTCTTTATCGGCCCCACGGCATCCAAGGTGCTGCGCAGCCTGCCCGTTCCCATGGTGGTGGTGCCGCGCAACTACACCGGACCCGCGCCGTTGGGCCCGGAGTTCCCCAACACCCAGCCAGGAGAACCGCAATGAGCACAAGGCCCCGTAAATCCGCAGCCGGTGCCCAGGGCACCGGCCTGAGCAGCAAGGGACTCAAAGGCGGGCAGGTGGGCCTCCTGGGCGCCGTCGTCATTGGCATCTCCTGCATCGCCCCGGCCTACACACTCACCTCAGGGCTGGGCCCGACGGTCGCAGAAGTTGGAGTCCAGCTCCCGGCGATCTTCCTGGTGGGCTTCATTCCGATGATCCTCGTGGCCATCGGCTACCGGCAACTGAACACGGCCATGCCGGATTCCGGCACCTCCTTCACCTGGGCAACACGTGCCTTCGGGCCGTGGGTGGGCTGGATGGGCGGGTGGGGGCTGATTGCGGCGACTATCATCGTGCTCTCCAACCTTGCTGCGGTGGCAGTCGACTTTTTCTACCTCATGCTCGCGCAGGTAACGGGCAACGATGCGCTGGCAGACCTGACCCGGAACCTTCCGGTGAACATTGCTACCACCCTGGCCTTCATTGCCCTGGCCTGCTGGATTTCCTACCGCGGCGTTGAGACCACCAAGACCGTGCAGTATGTCCTGGTGGGTTTCCAGCTGGTGGTGCTCACATGGTTCTCGGTGGCTGCGTTTATCCACGTGGCACAGGGCACGGCGTTCGATCCGCTGCAGATCAGCGCAGACTGGTTCAATCCGTTCGCGGTTGAGTCCTTCTCCGCCTTTGCTGCCGGAGTCTCGCTGTCGATCTTCGTGTACTGGGGCTGGGACGTCACCCTGACCATGAATGAGGAGACCCGTAATCCGGACCGGACGCCGGGCCGTGCCGCCACTGCCACAGTCTTCGTGATCGTGCTGATCTACATGATGATCGCCCTGGCGGTGATCTCCTATGCAGGTGTAGGAGACGGAGAGCTCGGAGCAGGCAACCCGGAGAACCAGGAGAGCATCTTTGCGGTCCTGGCCGGCCCTGTCATGGGTCCGTTCGCGATCCTTATGTCACTGTCCATCCTGAGCAGTTCGGCGGCGTCCCTGCAGTCGACCTTCGTTTCGCCGGCGCGGACCCTGCTGGCCATGGGGCACTACCGTGCCCTGCCCGGCCGTTTTGGCAGGATCAGCCCGGCCTACAAATCCCCCGGTTACGCCACGGTCGCGGCAGCCGTGGCTGCAGCAGGCTTCTACGTCATCACCAGGCTCCTGTCTGAGAATGCACTGTGGGACACCATCACCGCCCTGGGCCTGATGATCTGCTTCTACTACGGCATCACCGCCTTGGCATGTGTCTGGTACTTCCGCCGGGAAGCCTTCACCTCCGTCCGCAGCTTCCTGCTGAAGATCCTTGCCCCGGGGCTGGGCGGCGTGATCCTGTTCGTGATGTTCGCCAAGACAGCCGTGGACTCCATGGATCCTGACTACGGTTCCGGATCTTCCCTGGGCGGCGTTGGCCTGGTCTTCGTCCTGGGAATGGGCGTGATCGGACTTGGTGCCGTCCTGATGCTGGTGATGTACCGCCGGAACCCCGGATTCTTCCAGGGCGAGACGCTCCGCGTCGGCCACTCCGGCACTGCCGCTGAGCAGGCTCCGGAAGAAGCGGGCGCGGCCAACGTCTAGGTCTGCTGCCTTCAAAGGAACTGCAGGAGCCCGGTGCTCCTGCAGTTCCTTTCTGCTTCTGCCGTGATTTACGGGATGAAAGTGAAGAGAGTTAGCCAATGTGAAGATTGTAAATTCGAGTGTCCTCGATTACATTGCATGTCAAGCACCCCGTAATTACGCGGCGTGTCGCGGCCGTTTTGGGGATGGCTGCGCAGGACAGGCCTCCACGGGGAAATCCGCGGGTCTCGAGGCAAGGACTACATAGCAATGCGATTGAGGAAACTCGCGGGCGTTTTTACTGCGCTCGCACTGGCGGTGGGGGCGACCGCCGTTTCACTGCCGGCGGCGTCCGCCACGGCAGTAGACGGCCAGGCGGCCGTCCGGCTCCACACCCTGGTCAACGATTACCGCGCAAAGCACGCGCTGAAGCCCCTGGTGTGGAACAACGGAATCGCGGCCGTGGCGCAGGACTGGACGCTGAGGTCTGCGCAGACAGCCAATAGGGACGGGGCGGGTACCTTCACCCACAATCCGTCCTTCGCCTCCCAGTATCCGGCCGGCGCCAGGCACTGGTCAGAGAACATCGCCTGGAACATGAGCGTGGACCAGGCCTTTGAGTGGTGGGTCAACTCCGAGCCCCACCGTGCAAACATGCTCCGGGCCGCGGACACCGACTTGGGTATTGGAGTTGTCCTGCTCACCTCCGGGCCGAACAAGGGCGTCTACCTGGCGACCGTCAACTTCGGCCAGTACGAGCAGCCCGCGCCCGCCCCTGCGGCGCCGGAACCGGCGCCGGAACCTGAACCGGCACCGGCACCGGCACCGGCACCGGCACCGGCTCAAACGCAGCCTGCCGAGCAGATGCAGACGCACAAACCGGCCGAAACGCCGGAGACGCCTGCGCAGCCAGCGGCCGATACGCCCGAAACGCCGGCCCAGAAGCCGGTCGAAACGCCTGTGCAAACGCCGGCACAGACGCCGGAGCCGGCACTGACGCCCGAACCGGCACCGGCTGCCGGGACTGAGGCGGACCCGGCTCCGGCACCCGCTCCCGTTGACGACCCGGCGCCAGAACCGGCACCGGCACCGGAAGCCGTCCCGGAGGTCGCTCCAACCCTCCCCGCACCGTTGCCGCCGGCTGAGCCTGCACCCACCGCGCCGACGGAGGCGGAACTGCCGGCACCGGCACCGGCTGAACGAGCGGTCACCGCACCCGTGCCGGAAGCGCCCGCGGAACCGTCCGCTTCCCCGGATCCGGATCCCGCCGAAACGCCTTCTCCGGCACCGGCGGGGGCACGGACCGAACTGCAAACCAGCGATCCGGCACTGTTGGTACCCGGGGCCCGCGGCAGCTTTGCCGCCCAGGCGACCGGAAGCCAACTGCGCCTGACTGGCCTCACACCCGGCGAGCAGTACCAGGTATTCCTGCACTCCACGCCCATTAAGGCCGGCATTCTGAGCGTCGACGCGGACGGGACGCTCCCGGTTCAGATCCCGGCCAGTCTGGAGGCGGGAGAGCACCGCGTGGCGTTGTACACCCTGGAGGGAACACTCGCCGGATGGCAGTCCTTCTCCGTGCAGCCGGTTGTGACGGTGCTGGGTGCACCGGCACCGGCATCGGCCGCCACGGCCGCGCCGGCGGCGCTGGCTGCCACCGGTGTCGCGCCGGGGCAGGCCCTGACCGCTGCTGCAGGTGCCTTCATGGTGCTCGGGGGAGCGGCCGCGCTCCTGCTGCTCCGCCGCAGGCACCCCACTGAGGCGGGTTAGCGATCTGCCCCCGGACAGACGAACGGCGAAGGATTGCTCCTTCGCCGTTCGTCCGTGTCTGTCCGTTCCCGGCAGGGCCGGGCAGAAGCGTGGAAAGTCCTAGGCCATGGCCGCCCTGCGCAGCCGGGACCGGCGCTGGGACCCCAGCATGTCGATGCTGAGTATCGCCAGTGCCAGCCAGACCAGTCCAAAACCGGCCCAGCGCTCCGGCGGCATGGCCTCGTTGAAGACCAGCAGGGCCATGGTGAACTGCAGGATGGGCGCCAGGTACTGCAGCATGCCGATCGTAGTCAGCGGGAGCCTGCCCGCGGCGGCGCCGAAGAAGATCAGCGGCACGGCGGTGGCGATCCCTGATCCTGCGAGCAGCCAGAAATGGGCGGGTCCGAAGGTCAGCAGGGTTCCGCTCCCGTTCAGGGACATGATCACCAGTACTGCGGCGGCAACCGGCACGAGGACGGCAGTCTCGATCGAGAGGCTGGAAACGGCGTCGACTTTTCCTCCCACTCCCTTTTTGACCAGGCCGTAGAATCCGAAACTGAAGGCAAGGGCCAGGGACACCCAGGGGACGTTCCCGTAGCCCAGGGCCAGGACCAGTACAGCAACGAAACTGACGGCTATGGCGGCCCACTGCAGCGGCCGCAGCTTCTCCTTGAGAAGGAACACGCCCAGGAGCACGGAGACCAGCGGGTTGATGAAGTAGCCAAGTGCCGCCTCGACGGCATGGCCGTTCAAGACTGCCCAGGCAAAAACGAGCCAGTTCACCGCGATGAGAACTGCCGCCAGGCTGAGCGTGCCGAGCAGGCGAAGGTCGCGGCCGGCTGCCAGGACCTTGTGCCAGGACCGCATGACCGAGAGCAGCAAGGCGCAGAACACGAGCGAGAAAACGATCCGGGCCGCCACAATCTCCAAAGCGCCGGCCGGCTCCAGGAGCAGGAAATAGAGCGGCAGGAATCCCCAGATGCCATAGGCACCGATTCCAAAAAGCAGGCCCGATCCGCTGAGCTTCTCGTCATTTGCCGGCGCCGGGGTACGGCGCCCTGCTCCGTCCCGGACTGCTGCAGGCGGGTCCGCGAAAGCCGCGGGGGGAGATACGGGTGCATCGGCGGCAGAAGCGCCGGCTGTCGGCTCATGGGGCATACGCCGTGTAACGCACTACGCCCTGCGCGTATTCCCCGGGGCAGCAGGCTTGTCATTTAGACGGCGCGAACGGGGGCAATTAGAATAGATAACTGTGCGCCTATTGCGTGCCACGACTCCCAAGAAGAAGGACTATACGTGTCTAACTCAGCTCCGGACAGCTCGAAGCGTCCCATGCGGGTCGCAATTATCGGTGCTGGTCCGGCCGGCGTTTACGCGGCAGACATCCTGACCAAAGCCGACCGCGACTTCGAAGTCAGCATCGACCTCTTCGACCAGTACCCGGCACCCTACGGCTTGATCCGCTACGGAGTGGCTCCGGACCACCCGCGTATCAAGGGCATCGTCAACGCCCTGGAAAAGGTTCTGGACCGCGGCGACATCCGCTTCCTCGGCAACGTGAACTACGGGCGCGACCTCACGCTCAAGGACTTCCGGCACTTCTACGACGCCATCATTTTCGCCACCGGGGCGCTCAAGGATGCGCCGCTGAATATCCCGGGCGTCGACCTCGAAGGTTCCTTCGGCGGTGCGGACTTCGTGTCCTGGTATGACGGCAACCCGGACGTGCCGCGTGACTGGCCGCTGGATGCCAAAGAGATCGCGGTGATCGGCAACGGCAACGTGGCCCTCGACGTCGCCCGGATCCTGTCCAAGCATGCCGATGACCTGCTGACCACTGAAATTCCGTCCAACGTCTACGAGGGTCTGAAGAAGTCGCCCGTCACCGACGTCCACGTCTTTGGCCGCCGAGGGCCGGCACAGGTGAAGTTCACGCCGCTGGAGCTGCGCGAACTCTCGCATTCCCGCGACGTGGACATCGTTCTCTACCCCGAAGACTTCGAGTTCGACGAAGCCTCGGATGAGCAGATCCGTACAAACAACCAGACCAAGACCATGGTCAACACCCTGACCAACTGGCTGGTCGAGGAACAGGACACCGGTGCCTCGCGCCGGCTGCACCTGCACTTCCTGCACTCGCCGGTGGAGATCCAGGAAGATCCGTCCGCTCCCGGCAAGGTTGCCGGCATCAAGATGGAACGCACCGAGCTCGACGGTACCGGCAACGCGCGCGGCACCGGGGAATTCGTGGACTACCCGGTCCAGGCCGTCTACCGGGCCGTGGGCTACTTCGGCTCCGAACTGCCTGAGGTTGGTTACGACTCCCGCCGCGGCGTGATCCCCAACGAAGGCGGCCGCGTGGTGGACACCAGCGGCGAACCGGTTCCCGGCATCTACACGACCGGCTGGATCAAGCGCGGACCGGTCGGCCTGATCGGCCACACCAAGGGCGACGCACTTGAGACCATCGGCTACCTGCTGGAGGACCGGCGTACCCTTCCCGCAGCCGAAGAGCCGGACCCCGGTGCCATCATCTCGCTGCTGGAAGAGCGCGGCGTCGAATACACCACCTGGGAAGGCTGGAAGCGGCTTGATGCTTACGAGAAGTCCCTCGGAGCCAGCTACGTCCACGGCGATCCCGGCATCGGTGAGCTGGTCCGCGAGCGCGTCAAGGTCGTGGACCGCGAGGAAATGACCCGGATCTCCCGCGGCGACGCCGGCTAGCTGCCGTCTCCCGCTTCTCACTGAGCAGGTCTGTTGCCAGGGCGCACCATACGTCCTGGCAACAGACGTTTAAGCGGGTACTGCACGCCCTCGTGAGACCGGCACTGCTGTGAGACCGGCACTGCTGTGAGCCGGCACCGTTGGGAGGCTGGCCCTGGAACGTGAGCCGTGTCACCATGGACGGGCAGCCCCTGGCTGCCCCGGCAGTGGCTTGCCGGCGTGAGCGGTCTCCTTATCAGCGCGGATAGGTTGGACGGTGCAGCACACTCGAAGTGCCGTGCACGGGCGGAAGCCCCGGACGGCGGAATCACTCCAGCAGGACGCCTGGCTGGCGCATGAAAGCCTGCGGACACAGGGCCGGGTGCTGGATGTGCTGCGGCCCGGGGTCCTGGAATCCTGGCAGCGGTCGCTGAGCCACCTGCCTGATCCGGATGCGGCGGCTCCTGCCCTGGTGTTCGACGGCGACGAACTGGCCGTCTACCGCGCCTCCCACCCGCTGGCATCGATCATGCCCGTCATCCAGCGCCTGCTTGTTGAACCGGGCAAGGACAGCGGGCTGCTGGTGGCGGTAGGGGACCAGCTGGGACGGCTGCTCTGGGTCGACGGTGATCCCGAGCTGCTGCGCCGGGCGGAAGGCATGATGTTCATGCCCGGAACCGACTGGTCCGAAAACTCGATCGGCACCAGTGCTCCCGGTACCGCCCTTGTGACCGGACACAGTGTGCAGATCGCGGGAGCCGAGCACTTCAGCCCGCAGGTGCATCCCTGGTCCTGCACCGCGGTTCCCGTCCACGACCCCGACTCCGGGAGCGTGCTGGGCGTGGTGGACATTACCGGCAAGGAAGAGGCCGTCGCCGTCCACACCCTCGCGCTGGTCGAAGCCGCCGTCGCTGCCGCCACAACCCAGCTGCGGGTCGAACGCCTGCAGAGCCAGCAGCGGCCCCAGGGGCGGCGGAACAGTACGGCCCGGGAGCCGCGGCCCGGCCTGTACCAGGACAGCCTGCAAATCCTCGGCACGGATGCCGCCGTGCTGTGCGTGGACGGGACCCGGCTGCAGCTGAGCCTGCGCCATTCGGAGCTGATGACCCTGCTGGCCCTGCATCCGCGCGGTCTTACCGCCGAGGAACTTGCGGTGCTTGCGTATCCTGAGGAAGCCTCGGTGGGCAGCGTCCGGGCCGAAATGCTGCGGCTGCGCAAGCTCCTTTCCCGTTCGGCATCGGCACGTATTGTGCCCGAGTCACGGCCGTACCGTCTGCCGGCGGACCTGGTGCTCGACGCCGGGCAGGTTCGCGCCTGCCTCTCGCGCGGCGCGCACCGACTGGCACTGAACATCTACAAAGGCCCAGTGCTGCCGCATTCCCTGGCTCCCGGCATCGTGGAACTGCGGCGGAGGCTGGGCGCCGAACTGCGCGAAGCGGTTCTGTCTGAAGCCGGGGTCGAGACGGTACTGCAGTACCTCAAGCTCGACGAAGCAATGGACGACGCCGAGGCGTGGCGCCTGGCGCTGCAGCTGCTGCCCCGGCGTTCCCCGCGACGGGCGGCGATCGTCGCGGAGCTGCAGCGGATCGAACGCGACCTGGCCTAGGAGCGGGCTTCTCCGCCGTCATCCGTTGCCCGGACGCCGGCAGGCTCGCCGGCCTGCGGCCCGATGACCGGCTTGATCCGCAGGCTGGTCAGGAAACCGATGAGCAGTGCCCCGGCGGCGATCCAGCCGGCCAGGGATGCGCCGCTGGTCATGGCATCCCGGGCGGCGTCGGCAATGAAGGCGGTCTGGGGATCTGCTGCCAGGGCCGTGATGCTGCCGCCCGAGGTGGCATTCACCGAATCAACGGCCCCGGCAAGCTGGGGGGCACCGGCAGCCGCGTCAGCAACCTGGTTCTCGGTTCCGGTGCGCAGCGTGGTGAAGAACGCCGTTCCCAGTACCGCGATGCCAAGTGCTGACCCTGTCTGCCGGGCCGTGCTCTGGGTAGCGGAACCCTGGCCGCTCTTGGCGAGCGGAACTTCGGCCAGGATCACCGAGGTCAGCTGCGCGGTGGCCAGGCCGACGCCGATGCCGTAGAAGAGCAGGATCGGGGAAGTGAGCCAGGCGGTGCTGTCCGGACGGATCAATAGGGCCAGCGCGGCGATGCTGAGGATTTCCAGGGCCAGGCCCATCCGCACCACCACTACGGGACTGTACCTGCGTGCCAGGGACGCAACGCCGCCGGAGGCCAGGAAGGACCCAACCGCCAGGGGAAGCAATGCCAGTCCCGCTTCGAAGGCGGTATAGCCCAGCACATTCTGGAACCACAACGGCAGCGAAAGGATCAGCCCGAATTCGCCGAAGCTCACAATCAGGGCGGTCACGTTGCCGTTGGCGAAGGACGGGATGCGGAACAGCGAGAGGTCCAGGATGACGCCCTTGCCGGCGTTCGTGCGCGACCGCTCAAGCAGCACAAAGCTCGCCAGCGCCACCACGGCCACTGCAAAGGCCACCGGCACGGGGGAGAGGGACCCGACCTGGAAGGGTGCGTCCTCAGTGGCGTTCCACCAGCCGTAGCTTCGGCCCTCGATCAGGCCGAAGACCAGCGCGCCGAAGCCCAGGATGGACAGCGCGGCGCCACCGAGGTCCAGGCGCTGGGCGGCGCCGGTCACGGCTTCTGAGGATTCCGCCACGAACAGCAGGAGCCCGGCAACCACCAGCATGCCCACCGGAATGTTGATGCCGAAGGCCCAGCGCCAGCTGGCATTCTCGGTCAGCCAGCCGCCCAGCAGGGGGCCGATGGCTGCCATGCCGCCGATCGTGGATCCCCAGACTGCGAAGGCAATGCCGCGGTCCCGGCCCTGGAAGTTAGCGTTCAGCAGCGCCAGGGTGGTGGGCAGGATCATTGAGCCGCCCAGGCCCTGCAGTGCACGGCCCAGGATCAGGATTCCGCCGGATTCGGCGAGCGCGCACAGCACCGAGGCGGCGACAAAGAGCACGACGCCGATCAGCATGATCCGGCGCCGGCCCACCCTGTCTGCAATCCGGCCCCAGGTCAGCAGCAGCGCGGCGAAGAGCAGGGTGTAAATCTCCTGTACCCACTGGATCTCGGTACTGGAGATACCCAGGTCACCGACAATCGAGGGAACAGACACGGACACGATGGTGGCGTCCATGATGATCATCGCTACCCCGAGGCTAATGGCCAGCAGGCCCCACCAGCGGTAGCGGATGTAGCGGCTGGCCCCCGGTGCGGTACTGCTGCCACTTTGTGCGGAACTCATTAGCTGTCCTTATATCTCGATCAGTGAGAAATTGCCCTAGGTAACCATAATCCTGTCTGTCGAAACCCGCCAGACGGTGCGCAAACCCGCCTGCTACGCAGATGCTACGTCCGCCTGCGTACTGTTCGGGTCATCGACGGAACACGACACAGAGGTCGTGTACCAACGCTCAAAATGAGGAGCAGACAAGTCATGACCGTTTACGCGCAGCCAGGCCAGAATGACTCACTGGTTTCTTTCAAACCGCGGTATGAGAACTGGATTGGCGGAGAATGGGTGGCCCCCGTCAAGGGAGGCTACTTCGAGAACGTATCGCCCGTGACCGGCAAGGTCTTCTGCGAGGTAGCCCGCGGCACCTCCGAGGACATTGACCTGGCCCTGGACGCGGCCCACAAGGCAGCACCGGCCTGGGGTAAGACGTCAGTGGCCGAAAGGGCCAACATCCTGAACCGGATTGCCGACCGGATCGAAGAGAACCTCGAGATGCTGGCCGTCGCCGAGACCTGGGACAACGGCAAGCCCGTTCGCGAGACCCTCGCCGCCGACATGCCGCTGGCAATGGATCACTTCCGGTACTTCGCCGGTGCCATCCGCGCCCAGGAAGGCACACTGTCCCAGATTGACGACAACACCACTGCGTACCACTTCCATGAGCCGCTCGGCGTCGTGGGACAGATCATCCCCTGGAACTTCCCCATCCTCATGGCCACCTGGAAGCTGGCTCCGGCGCTCGCAGCCGGCAACGCCGTTGTGCTCAAGCCCGCAGAGCAGACCCCCGCCTCGATCCTGGTGCTGGCGGAACTGATCGCGGACCTGCTGCCCGCCGGCGTGCTGAACATCGTCAACGGCTTCGGCGTTGAAGCCGGAAAACCGCTGGCCTCATCCAAGCGGATCCGGAAGATCGCCTTCACCGGTGAGACCACCACCGGACGCCTGATCATGCAGTACGCCAGCCAGAACCTGATTCCGGTCACCCTGGAGCTCGGCGGAAAGAGCCCCAATATCTTCTTTGCCGACGTGGCCGCGCAGGACGATGCCTTCTACGACAAGGCGCTGGAGGGCTTCAACATGTTCGCCCTTAACCAGGGCGAGGTCTGCACCTGTCCTTCCCGGGCCCTCGTGCAGGAGTCCGTCTATGACAGCTTCATGAACGACGCGCTGGCCCGGACCGCACAGATGATCCAGGGAAACCCGCTGGACACCAACACCATGGTGGGTGCCCAGGCCTCCAACGACCAGCTGGAGAAGATCCTCTCCTACATGGACATCGCCGGGCAGGAAGGTGCCAAGGTCCTCGCCGGAGGCAAGCGCAACATGCTCGACGGTGATCTGGCCGGCGGCTACTACGTTGAGCCGACCGTTTTTGAGGGCACCAACAATATGCGCATCTTCCAGGAGGAGATCTTCGGCCCGGTGGTGTCGGTGACGCGGTTCTCTGATTACGGTGAGGCCATGGCGATCGCCAACGACACCCTTTACGGTCTGGGTGCAGGCGTCTGGTCCCGGAACGGCAACACCGCTTACCGTGCCGGCCGTGACATCCAGGCCGGACGTGTCTGGGTGAACAACTACCACGCGTACCCCGCGCATGCGGCCTTCGGCGGGTACAAGTCCTCCGGCATCGGACGCGAGAATCACGCCATGATGCTGGACCACTACCAGCAGACCAAGAACCTGCTGGTCAGCTACGCCGAATCCAAGCAGGGCTTCTTCTAGCCACTCCGGTTCCACCTGCCAGTCCCGCAAACAGCAGCCCCCACTAAAGGAGATCGTCATGGAACATATGAAGGCCGCGGTCGTAAACGCCCTGGGTGAACCGCTCACCGTGGGCGAAACAGAAATTCCCAGTCCGGGGCCGGGAGAGGTCCTGGTGAAGCTCATATCCACGGGCGTCTGCCACACGGACCTGCATGCCGCGCAGGGAGACTGGCCGGTGAAACCCACCCCGCCGTTCATTCCCGGCCATGAGGGTGTGGGCCGCGTGGTGTCGGTGGGAGAGGGCGTCATGGAACTCCAGGAAGGGGACATGGTCGGCAACGCCTGGCTCTGGTCCGCCTGCGGTGTCTGTGAGTACTGCCGGACCGGATGGGAAACGCTGTGCGAGGCGCAGCAGAACGGCGGCTACAGCGTCAACGGGTCCTTCGGGGAATACATGCTGGTGGACGCCAAGTTCGCTGCACATATCCCGGACGGAGCGGATCCGGTGGAGATCGCTCCGGTGCTCTGTGCCGGCGTCACGGTCTACAAGGGCCTGAAGATGACCGAAGCGCGTCCGGGACAGTGGGTGGTGATTTCCGGCATCGGCGGGCTGGGGCACATTGCCGTGCAGTATGCCAAGGCCATGGGGCTGCGGGTTGCCGCCGTCGACATCGCCGAAGACAAGCTGGCCCTGGCCCGCGAGCTCGGTGCCGAAGTGACCGTCAACGCGTTGGACGGGGATCCGGTGGAAGCCGTCCAGGCGCAGACCGGGGGAGCGCACGCCGTGCTGGTTACTGCAGTGCATCCCTCCGCGTTCGGCCAGGCGATCGGAATGACCCGGCGGGGCGGAACGATCGTGTTCAACGGGCTGCCCCCGGGGGATTTCCCTGCTCCTATCTTCGACATCGTGCTCAAGGGCCTGACCATCCGCGGTTCGATCGTAGGCACGCGCCAGGACATGGTTGAAGCCCTGGACTTCTACGACCGCGGCTTGATCCACCCGCGAATCACCACGCGTCCGCTGGAGGACATCAATGATGTGCTCGACGAACTGGCTGCCGGCCGGATCGACGGACGGGTAGTGGTCCAGTACTGATGGAACCGGTACGGGGCGCCGTCCTGGACGCCGCGCCGGCCCTGCCCGGGGAAACCTCTTCCCGGGTAGGGCTGACAGCGGCGGCGAGGGACCTGCTGAGATTGCTCAGGGAGCAGCACGGGCCGCTGATGTTCCACCAGTCCGGCGGGTGCTGCGACGGTTCCTCACCCATGTGTTACCCCGAAGGGGACTTCATTACTTCAGATGCGGACGTGCTGCTCGGCACCTTCAACCTCGACGGCGGAGAGATCGGGTTCTGGATGTCGGCTGAACAGTTTGAGTACTGGAAGCACACCCACCTGACCGTCGACGTCGTTGCCGGACGGGGAAGCGGTTTTTCCGTCGAGGCACCGGAGGGGAAGCGGTTCCTGATCCGGTCGCGGCTGTTGGATGTGCCCTGACGGGAAACAGGTAGTAAGGTTGCTGTTTAATTCCTTGCGGCGGGTTTCCGCCGCCGGGAGAACCGGTACATCATGATGCCTCGGACGGGGCGGGAATGAGGAGCACCATGGTTAAGAAGATGACTTTCCTGGCAGGAATCGGCGTGGGATACCTGATTGGTTCCCAGGCAGGCCGGGAGAAGATCAAGTCGCTGTGGAACGATCCCAAGGTGCAGGACAAAGTGAGCCAGGGCACCGACTGGGCAAAGCAGAAGGCCCCGGGAATCCAGGAAAAGGTTTCCTCGGTGACCAAGGACGCTGCATCCTCAGCCAAGGATGCAGCCTCCGGGGCCAAGGACAACATGGCCGGCAAGTCGGGCAGCGGGAGCGGCAGCGGGTCGGGCTCCGGCAGCTCAAACGGCGGCGGAGCGTCCCCCGTGGCGGGCACGTCGAACCCGGCGGACCATTCGCACACCTCAGGCGGCGGGTCCACCATGAATCCGGCACGTCCCCAGCCTGACGGACAGTAGCCTGCTGGACCTGGCTGCTGACAGGCAGGCTTAACGCACTATGCCCGTCCCGGAATCCGGGGCGGGCATAGTGCTGCCCGGGTCATCGGTCATCTCCGCGGCTGGACCCCGGATGCGTCCGCGTTTGCGCGAAGAGCGCAATGTGTCGCGTATATTGCACTGGTGCACCTCCAGCACCGGGGGTACCGGTTATCATCGGGTTGCTTGGATCGACCCCACCCACCACGCATTGGAGAGTGAGCCTGGATATGGCTACGGATTATGACGCACCACGCAAGACTGAAGAGGACACCGGGACTGCGTCCATTGAGGAGCTCCAAACCCGGCGGGTCGACAAGCAGTCTGCCGTGGTTGACGTCGACGAATCCGAGGCTGCCGAAGCCTTCGAGCTGCCAGGGGCCGACCTCTCCGGCGAAGAGCTCCTGGTCCGGGTAGTGCCCGCCCAGGAGGACGAATTCACCTGCGGTTCCTGCTTCCTGGTACGCCACCGCTCCCAGTTCGCGCTGGAGAAGAACGGCACGAAGTACTGCAAGGACTGCGAGGGCTGAATCCGCTGAGTCCGCCCGGCCGGCAGGCGTCCGTCCCGGCCCCATGCAGCTGCCGCACAGGTTCATCCGCGTGCGGCAGTTGTGGTTAAGGCATCCGGTGTGTTTGTGTTCGGGACATGGTTAGTGCGGTTCTCCTGGCGGCAGGGAGCGGAACCCGCCTGGGGCTGGGCCCCAAGGCATTGCTGCCGTTTAACGGTGCTCCCCTCATCGAGCATCTTGCCGGTGTGCTGGCGGGAGGCGGCTGTTCGCGCGTCATCGTGGTTCTTGGGGCCGAATCGCGGCGGGTCCGGGCCACGGCCAACCTCTCCGGTGCCCATGTCCTGACGAACCCGGACTGGGAAACCGGCATGGGTTCGTCTTTCCGGGCCGGCACGGCGGAGGCGCTGCGGCTGGCGCCCGAGGAACCGGTCCTCGTCGCGCTTTCGGACCAGCCCGGGCTGAGCGTGCAGACCGTGGCCCGCCTGATTTCCCGCGGAGCACCTGCACGGGTCTCCTGCGCGGGATACCGGCTGGAAAACGGGGGACTCAAACGAGGCCATCCCGTGCTGTTCGCCCCGCAGCTGGCCCGGGCCGCTGCTGCCGGTGCGCGGGGAGACGCCGGAGCCCGGACGTTCCTGGCCGCCCACCCGGGTCTGGTGGATCTGGTGGAGTGCGGCAGCGAGCCCGACGGTCTGGACATAGACACCCCGGCGGACCTGATCCTGCTCAAGAGGCCCCTGCCCAGCTCCGGCCCCCTGCCCGGGTCCGGTTCCGTGAACGGTCCGGGGGCCTGAGTGGTGGACGTCGCCGCCGGGCCCGGGCTTCGGGTAAAGTGGACCGTTCGTAGGGGAGTATCCACCCACGCTGAATCTCGTCAACACGTAGGGCACCGACGCCCGGCCGGGACCAGCGGGCAGCCACAAACTGCCGGAGAGACTTGCGGTCCCTTGGCGTACCCTACGAAAGCAGAGACTCCATGACTGTTTCCCCCCTCATCTGGGGCGTGACGATCGTCGTCATCCTCGGCCTACTGGCCTTCGATTACTTCTTCCACATCCGCAAGGCCCATATCCCCACGCTCAAGGAAGCGGCCGTCTGGTCCTCCATCTACGTGGGCCTGGCCATTGTTTTCGGCATCCTGGTGCTGGTCTTCGGCGGGGTCACCATGGGCGGTGAGTACTTCGCCGGCTACATCACGGAGAAGGCCCTCTCCGTGGACAACCTCTTTGTCTTCCTGATCATCATGGCCTCCTTCCGGGTGCCCCGGGAGGACCAGCAGAAGGTGCTGCTCTTCGGCATTGTCTTCGCCCTGATTGCCCGGACCGGATTCATCTTCCTGGGCGCGGCCCTGATCAACTCCTTCTCCTGGGTCTTCTACCTCTTCGGCCTGATCCTGCTGATCACCGCGGGCAACCTGCTCAAGCCCGAAGACAGTGAGAAGGATGAAGCGAACAACTTCATCATCCGGATTGCCAAGCGCGTGCTGCCGACCACCGACCACTACGACGGCGACAAGCTGATGACGGTCGAGAACGGCAAGAAGGTCCTCACCCCGATGCTGCTGGTGATGGTGGCCATCGGCGGAACGGACATCCTCTTCGCGCTGGACTCCATTCCGGCCATCTTCGGCCTGACGCAGAACACCTTCATCGTCTTCACCGCCACTGCCTTCTCCCTGATGGGGCTGCGCCAGCTCTACTTCCTGATCGACGGCCTGCTGGACCGCCTGATCTACCTCTCCTACGGCCTGGCCGCGATCCTTGCCTTCATCGGTGTGAAGCTGGTACTGCACGCGCTGCACGAGAACACACTGTGGTTCATCAACAACGGCGAACACGTCTCGGTCGTCGAGATCAGCACGGGCCTGTCGCTGAGCGTCATCATCGGCGTCCTGGCCGTCACTGTCATTGCGTCGCTGGTCAGCCCCGCGGGCAAGGCGCAGACTGCCGTGAACAACGCACGCCGCCACGCCGTCGACTACCTGGACCTCTCCTACACCTCTGACGAGTCCGAGCGTGAGCGCATCTACCGTGCCCTCTGCGAAGAGGAGAAGCAGATCCTGCAGATGGACAAGAAATACCGCGACAAGGTCAAGGACATCGAGGACATCCGCGCCGAGGTCGCCCGCGCGCATGAGGAACATTCCCGGTTCACCAGCAAGTAACCGGCATCCCCGCCTAAGGGCCCGCCGCAGCCAACGTGTTGCGGCGGGCCCTTTTGTGTGTGCGGTTCTTCAAGCCCGGACCCTCTGGGTAACCGCCCGTTTACAGCAACGTAACCCGGCTGGCCGACCGTAGAAACAATCCCTTCCTAGGCTCAGTGGTTATCACCCGCACCTACGGAAAGCCCGGTACCCATGACCATCACCCCACGCCTGCAAAAACGTCTCACGGCTGTCCGCATCCTCGCGGCCACAGCGGCAGTGTCCAGCCTGCTGCTGGTCACTGCGTGCGGAGGCTCCGAGGCAGAAGCCGGTGCCGGCGAAGGCGATTACGGGACCCTTGACCTCAACCTGTCCTGGATCAAGAACGCCGAGTTTGCCGGCGAGTACTTCGCCGACGCCAACGGGTACTACGACGAAGCCGGCTTCAGCGAAGTGAACCTCATTGCCGGCGGGCCGGGCGGAACTTCGTCCGAAACAATGGTCCTCTCCGGCGGAGCCCTGGTGGGCACCTCAAGCCCCATGGGCGTGGCACCGGTGATTGTCGAGGAAGATGCACCGCTGAAGATCATCGGCACCACATACCAAAAGAATCCGTTCGTGATTGTCTCGCTGGACGGCAACCCCATCACCGCCCCCGCTGACCTGGAAGGCAAGCGCATCGGCGTCCAGGCCGGTGTGAACGAAACCCTGTTCGACGCGTTGATGGAGGTCAACGGGATCGACCCGGCCTCGCTGGAGAAGGTCCCGGTGCAGTACGACCCGCAGCCGCTGATCAACGGCGACGTGGACGGCTTCTTCGGCTACCTCACCAATGAGGTCCTGACGCTCGAGCTGTCCGGGCACACGACCGCTGTCCTTCCTTTCGCGGACAACGGGCTGCCCTTCATCGCCGAGAGCTTCGTGACCACGGATGAGAACATCGAGACCCGGCGAGATGAGCTCAAGGCATTCCTCCTCGCTACGCTCCGCGGCTGGAAGGACGCCGTCGCCGATCCGGACGAGTCGGCCCGGCTTGCTGTCGAGGTTTACGGTGCGGACCTGAACCTTGATCTTGCCAAGGAGAAGATGCAGGCCGAGGAGCAGAACACCAAGCTGGTTGTCACTGAGGAAACCGAGGCCAACGGTCTGTTCACAATCAGCGACGAGCTGATTGAGGAGAACCTGGCCATCCTCAAGCTGGCTGGTTACGACCTCGCCAAGGAAGACGTGTTCGACCTGAGCCTGCTCGCTGAGGTCTACGAAGAAAACCCGGAGCTGAAGTAGATGGCTGCGCACGCCGCTGAAGCCGCCCCCGCCACCCCGTCAGCGACTGATGCCGCCGCGCCGGGCCCGGCGGCGCGCGCACCATCCGCCCCGGGCAGCGGCATCCAGCTGCAGAACCTGGGCAAGACCTTCCGCACCGGGAGGAACATCGTCACCGCACTGGAGGAAACCAACCTGGAGACGGCGCGGGGCTCTTTCCTCTCTCTGCTGGGACCTTCGGGCTGCGGAAAGTCCACTGTCCTGCGCATCCTCGCCGGACTGGAGACACCAACCACCGGGGAGGTCATGGTGGACGGCAGGACACCCCAGGACCTCCGCCGGGGGCACGAACTGGGGATTGCGTTCCAGGATTCGGCCCTGCTGCCGTGGCGCAGCGTCTACTCCAACATCCGGCTGCCGCTTGAAGTCTCCGGCCGGCCGGCTGACGATGCCCACATCCGGGAACTGATCCGGCTCGTGGGGCTGGAAGGATTCGAGAAAGCACGTCCGGCACAGCTGTCCGGCGGAATGCGGCAGCGTGTCTCGATCGCCCGGGCCCTGGTCCTGAAACCGTCGGTGCTCCTCCTGGACGAGCCTTTCGGTGCCCTGGATGACATGACCCGCCAGCGGCTGAACCTGGAGCTGCTGCGCATCTGGACGGAGAAACCCGCCACCACCCTGATGGTTACCCACGGCATCTCCGAGGCGATCTTCCTCTCCGACACGGTGGCGGTCATGAGCCCGCGCCCCGGGCGGGTCAAGGAAGTCATCAGCGTGGACCTGCCCCGGCCCCGGACCCCGGACATGATGCGCACCCCGGAGTTCCATGCCCTGCACGACCACGCCTCGGAACTGCTCTTCGGATCCGGGGAGGCACATTGAGGCGCGCACCCCTGCCGCCCTGGACTGTTGGCGTACTGGGCTCAGCTGCGCTCCTGGCGCTCTGGTGGGCCGGCGCCGCCACGTTCCTGCGGGGGATCGGCTCTCCGGGCGGCGGGGCACCCGGTGCCATCCCGACCCCATGGCAGGTTCTGTCCCAGATGGGGGAGGACGGGTTCGGCTTCTACTGGCGGAATGCGTCAGTCACCCTGGCCGAAGCCGGTGCAGGCTATGCCTGGGGGAACGCCCTGGCCCTGGCACTGGCCTTTGCGGTACTGCTGGTCCCGCAGGCTGAACGCCTCGCCGTGCAGCTCGCGGTGGTCACCTACTGCCTTCCGGTGGTGGCGATAGGACCGGTGATCTTCATTGTGCTGGGACCGCCGCGGACCGGGGATCCCTCAGGGACCGCCATCGCGCTGGCAGCGCTTTCCGTCTTCTTCACGACCATGGTGAGTGCACTGGCCGGGCTGAAGGCCGCCGACAAGGCCTGCCTCGACGTCGTGACTGTCTTCGGCGGCCGCCGGATCCACCAGCTCCTCAAAGTCAGGCTCATTGCCGCTGTTCCTTCCGTGTTTGCGGCACTGAAGATCGCAGCACCGGCAGCCCTGCTCGGCGCCGTCCTGGGCGAATACGTGGGCGGGGTGGACCGGGGACTGGGCCCGGCCATGGTCAACGCGCAGCAGACGCTGGAGGTAGCCAGGGTCTGGGGAGTGGCACTGGCGTGTGCCGTCCTGGCCGGGGGAACCTACGCCCTCCTGGGGCTCGCCTCCCGGATCGCGGCGCCGTGGGCGTCGGGCGTCCGGACAGGAGGCCTCTGATGGGCGCGGCCGTACGCGGGGCCGGGCGGATATTCGGCGGGCTGGCGGTCTCCCTGCTGGTGGTGGCCGGACTGTGGCTGGGCATGCTGGAGGTCTTTGGTGTTTCCAGCTACATCGGCAAGGGACCGCTGGATGTGTGGCGGTACCTCTTCCTGGATTCCGACGCTGCGGAGAACCGGGCGCTGGTCATGGGCCAGCTGGGACAGACCCTGCTGGACGCCGCGATGGGGTTCAGCGCGGGTATGGTGGCTGCCGTCGCCGGGGCCTGCGTTTTCACGCTGTTCCGCGGCGTGGAACAGGCGCTGATGCCAATGGCCATGCTGCTGCGTTCGGTCCCGCTGGTGGCACTGGCACCGGTCATCATCCTGGTTTTCGGCCGGCAGGAAGCCGCCGTGGCCGCCATGGGCGGGATCGTTGTGCTGTTCCCGGCGCTGGTGACCATCGTGGCGGGGCTTCGGTCGGCATCCCCGGCCATGCTGGAAGTGGTGCATGTCTACGGGGGAAGCCGGCTCGATGCGTTCCGCAAAGTGGCGCTGCCGTCCTGTGCCCCCGCGTTCTTCACCGCGCTTCGGGTCTCGATTCCGGGTGCCCTCACCGGTGCGCTGCTGGCCGAATGGCTGGCAACGGGACAGGGCCTGGGCTACGGGATCGTTTCCGCGGTCTCCCGCGCCCGGTATGACCATGTCTGGGCCGGCGTCGTCGTGGTCACCCTCGCCTCGATCGTGCTTTACGCCCTGGTTTCAGCGCTGGAATCGGCGCTGAAGCGGCGCGCCGGAAGCTAGTCCCGGCGCGGTTTCCTGTTCCCGGCGCAGGAGCCGCGCCAGGAGGACACCGGAGAGCAGCGCGCCCAGGCCGCCGGCTGCCAGGTCACCCATCGTGTCCTGGTAGCCGACGTTGATGGTGTCATCGACGTAGGTGTGGCCCCACCATTCGCCGAACTCCCACAACACGCTCAGTGCCAGGCCGAGGGAGACGACGACGGCGGGAACGGCGACGGCGGGCAGGATGCGCCCCGACGAGGGCCGGCACGTCACGACGCCGAAGCCTGCCAGCAGGTACCAGGCCATGACGGCGATGGTTCCGGTGGCCGCGAAGTGCACAGCCAGGTCCCACCAGCTGATGCTGGCGTAGAGGTCCAGCACGCTGCTCCATGCGGCAACCAGCAGGGTCAGACCGTACAGCGAATCGAACAGTGGCGCGGCTGGCAGGCACCGCGATACCAAAAGCCCCATCAGCACCAGCGCAAAGAGCGCGGCTTCCACCGGTCCGTACAGCAGCAGAGCGGCCAGCAAGCTGGCCGCTCCCAGGAGCCGTACGGCGTCCGAAACCACTTCCGCTCCACTGGCAGGTCTGCGGAGGAGTGCGTCGATCATAAAGCCACGGTATCCGAGGGCAGCCGGGCAGGCACAGCATCCGGTTCGGAACCGGCGCCCGCGAATGCACGTAGGATCGCAGACATGCCTGCGCCCGCCCCGCTGCCCGCCGTCAGCGTTGTCATTCCCTGCCTCAACGACGCCGAAGCCCTGCGCGGCTGCCTCGCCTCCCTGGCCGAACAGGCCGTGGGGCCGCTGGAAATCGTCGTGGTGGACAACGACAGCACGGACAACAGTGCTGAAGTGGCGGCTGAATTCGGTGCCCGGGTTGTTTCTGAACGGCGCCCGGGGATTCCGGCAGCGGCAGCCGCGGGTTACGACGCCGCCCGCGGCGAGGTGATAGCCCGCTGCGACGCCGACTGTGTCCTGCCGCCTGATTGGATTCAGCGGATAGCAGAACATTTTGCCGCCGATCCGGAGCTCGCCGCCCTCAGCGGGCCCGGAAGGTTCTATGGTTTTCCGCGCTGGATCGGGCCGCTGCTGAGCTGGCTCTATCTGGGTTCGTACTACCAGGCGATGCGCCTGGCGCTCGCACGCCGGCCGCTGTTCGGCTCCAACCTGGCGATGCGGTCCACGGCCTGGCGGGCGGTTCGGGAAGCGGTCCACCGGAAGGACGCTGAACAGCACGACGACGTCTGCCTCTCCGCCCACCTCTGCCTGGATTACCGCTGCGCCTGGGACCGTTCCCTGGTTGTCGGCATGGCACCGCGGGCCGTTATCGGGCCGGCTAACCTGGTCCGCAGGTTCCGCCGTGCCTTCCATACCCTGGCGGTGCACTGGCGCCAGGAAGCGCCGTGGGAGCGCTGGATCAGGCGTTTTCGGGGTACAGCAGCGGCAGCTGCAGCACCAGCCAAGGGCTGAAGGCCCACGGCGTCAGGCGCACTGACTCCGCCAGCTGCCCGGGATCGGCCCAGATCCAGTCCATGACCTCATCCGCGGCTGGCACAGGATCAGCCTCCGCCACGGCGGTGAACACCGGGCAGATCTCGTTTTCGACGATGCCGGAGGCATCCACGGCGCGGTAGCGGAAATCCGGAAGGGCGACTGCGATGTCCCGCAGCCGCAGGCCCAGCTCGCGTTCAGCCCGGCGCACCACCGCGTCTTCCGTGGCTTCCCCGGGGCCCGGGTGGCCGCAGAAGGAGTTCGTCCAAACCCCGGGCCAGGTCAGCTTTTCCAGCGCCCGGCGCGTCACCAGCAGGCGCCCGTCCGGATGGTAGACGTGCGTCGAGAAGGCAAGGTGCAGGGGAGTATTTGCCGTGTGGACCGTCGACTTGTCCGCGGTACCTATCATTTGGCCCCCGTTATCTACCAAAATGACTTCTTCCCGGCGTTGCGGCATTTCTTCCCCTAACGATGAGCGTGTTTACTTTATGTATGGAGACAGAACACTTGCTTGACGAGAGAATTGGCCAAAAGCAGGTGGACCGTGTCCTGGACGGGTTTTTCGCCGCGGCCAAGGAGCGCGCGGAGCGTATCAGTTCCAGCTACCTTAGCCTCTGGGAGACGCTCGAAAAATCCACCATCGGCGGCAAGCGGCTGCGTCCGCAGATCGTCCTGGCGGCCTACACCCAGCTGGGCGGAACGGACCTTGAAGCTGCGGCACGGGTCGGCGCTGCCTTTGAACTCCTGCACACCGCCCTGATCGTCCATGACGATGTCATCGACCTCGATTTTGTCCGCCGCGGACAGGACAACGTCTCCGGGGTCTACCGCAGGATGGCCGAAACGGCCGGAGAACCCGCGGAGGTCGCACGCCACCGCGGCCTGTCCGTCGGCATCATCGCCGGAGACCTGGCCCTGACCGGCGCGTTCCGGATGCTCGATTCGGTGACTACGGATCCGGGAACCAGGGAGCTGCTCGCCGGAATCCTTGACGAAGCCGTCTTTGCCTCCGCCGGCGGAGAGCTGATCGACGTCGACTTCTCCTTCTCGCCGGGGGCTCCGCCCGTCACCGAGATCCTGGACATGGAACGGCTGAAGACGGCGGTGTACTCCTTCGAAGCGCCGCTGCGGGCCGGCGCGGTGCTCGCCGGTGCCGGTGCGGACGCCGTCGCGGCGCTTGGCCGGTTCGGCCGCGACACCGGAATCGCCTACCAGGTGGTCGATGACCTCCTTGGCGTCTTCGGCAACGAAAGCGCCACCGGGAAATCCAGCATGGGCGACCTGCGTGAAGGCAAGCGCACCGTCCTGATCGCCTACGCCGCGCAGACACCCTGCTGGGCTGAACTGTCGGGGCTCATCGGCCGGCCGGACATGCGTCCCGGCGACGCCGACCGTGCCCGCGAGATCCTGGTTGACTGCGGCGCCCAGGACTACGCCCAGGACCTTGCAGCGCAGTATGCCTCCAGTGCCCGCAGCCACTTGGCCAGCAGTGACGTCCCCGCCGGCCTGGCTGCCGCGCTGGACGACATCGTCTCCAGCTCCGTGAACCGGGGCCGGTGAGCATGCCGCACGAAACGGGACTTCCCCTCTACAACCGGGCAGCAGCCGAAACAGCAGCAGTCATGATCAAGGCCTATTCGACGTCGTTCGGCCTGGCCTCGCGGCTGCTGCCACCGCAGACCCGCCGGCAGATCGAAACGGTGTACGCCCTGGTCCGGCTGGCAGACGAAATCGTCGACGGCGTCGCGTCGGCGGCGGGCATTCCTCCGGCGGAGATACGCCGCATGCTTGACGATCTGGAAGCCGAAACCGCCAACGCCATCAGGACCGGGTACAGCGTCAACCTGGTGGTCCATGCCTTCGCCCTGACCGCGCGCCGCACCGGCATAGGAACCGACCTGACGGCCCCGTTCTTCGCCTCCATGCGGGCAGACCTCACCCGCGCCGAACACACCCAGGCCAGCTTTGACGACTACGTGTACGGCTCCGCCGAAGTGGTGGGGTTGATGTGCCTGCAGTGTTTCCTGGAAGGAATCGAGCTCCCCGACGACCAGGAAAAACGGCTGCGTGAAGGAGCACAGCGTTTGGGTGCTGCCTTCCAGAAAGTGAACTTCCTCCGCGACCTTGCCGAGGATTTCGAAGCCCTGGGCCGCAGCTACTTCCCGGGAGTCACCGTGGATGCCTTCACCGAGAAGGACAAGCACCGCCTCCTTGATGACATCGAGGCGGACCTGCGGGTGTCCGGCGCGGCCATTGCCGAGCTGCCGCGCGCGTGCCGCGCCGCCGTCGCGCTGGCACAGGAACTCTTCGCCGAACTTGCCCGGCGGCTGCGCCGCACCCCGGCGTCCCTGCTTCGCACCACCAGGATCCGGGTACCCAACCCCGTGAAGCTGCGGATCGCAGCCGACGCTGTGGTGACCCACCGCCTGCGCCGGGCCGCTTCGGCCCGGACCCCCGCACCCGACGCCGAAAGGGCGCCATGAGAAACAAGACCACCAAGCCGCGCACCGCCGTCGTGATCGGCGGCGGGATTACCGGCCTGGCGACAGCGGCACTGCTGGCCCGCGATGGCCTCGAAGTCACCGTCCTGGAGAAGAATGCCACGGTGGGCGGGCGCACCGGCAGCTGGGAAACAGACGGATTCCGGTTCGACACAGGTCCGTCGTGGTACCTGATGCCCGAAGTCTTCGACCACTTTTTCCGCCTGCTGGGAACCAGCGCCGATGAACAGCTGGACCTCGTGCAGCTGGACCCCGGCTACCGGGTGTACTTCGAGGGCGACGGGGCTCCGGTGGATGTGCAGGCCACGCGGGAAAAGAACATTGCCCTGTTCGAATCGCTCGAGCCGGGAGCCGGTGCCAGGCTGGCCGCCTATCTGGACTCGGCTGCCGACGTCTACGACATGGCGAAGAAGCGCTTCCTCTACAGCACCTTCGCTTCCTTCCTTCCGCTGCTGCGCCCCGACGTGCTCTCCCGGGGCCCGCGGCTGGCCCGCCTGCTGCTGCAGCCCCTGAGCTCCTTTGTGGCCGGTAAGTTCACCGACCCGCGGATCCGGCAGATCCTGGGCTACCCGGCCGTGTTCCTGGGGTCCTCCCCGTTCACGACCCCGAGCATGTACCACCTGATGAGCCGCCTGGATCTGGAAGACGGTGTGCTTTATCCGCGCGGCGGATTCCACCGGCTGATTACCGTCATCGCGGCCCTCGCCGAATCCGAAGGCGTGAAAGTCCAAGTCAATGCAGACGTCACGCGTATCCGGACGGAGCCGGACGGCCGGCGGCGTGCGCGCGCAACGGGCGTGGAGTACCGGGATGCCGCCGGCAACCCCGCCACGGTCGAGGCTGACCTGGTTGTCTCTGCCGCGGACCTGCACCACACCGAAACCGCCCTGCTTCCGCCGGCCCTGCAGACCTACCCGGAAAAGTACTGGAAATCCCGGATCCCGGGTCCCGGGGGCATCCTGCTCCACCTCGGTGTCCGCGGCGAACTGCCCCAGCTGCTGCACCACACGCTGCTCTTCACCAAGGACTGGAAAGCGAACTTCGAGAAGATCTTTGGCAAGAACACGTCAGTTCCTGATCCGGCTTCGCTTTACATCTGCAGGCCCTCCGCCACCGACACCGACGCCGCACCGGCAGGCCAGGAGAACCTGTTTGTCCTGGTCCCGGTCCCGTCGGACCCGGGCCTGGGCACCGGCGGGACCGACGGCGCCGGGGACCCCGGGCTGGAAAAGCTGGCGGACACCGTCATTGGGCAGATCGCTTCGTGGGCGGACATCCCCGACCTGGCCGAGCGGGTCACCGTCCGCCGTACGGTTGGCCCGGGCGACTTCCACTCAGACTTCAATTCCTGGCGCGGAACCCTGCTGGGGCCGGCGCACGTGCTGAAGCAGTCAGCCTTTTTCCGCGGGTCCAATGCCAGCCGCAAGGTCACGAACCTGCTCTACGCCGGCGGCTCCACCCTGCCCGGCATTGGGCTGCCCATGTGCCTGATCAGCGCGGAACTCGTCCTCAAGCGGCTGCGGGGCGAAACGGGTACCGAGGCGCTGCCGGAGCCGGGCACCGCGGCGGAACGGCAGGGCTGATGGGGTCCCTGTACCTGCTGTTCCTGCTGGCCTCGATCGGCTGCATGGCGCTGCTGGACCATCGTTTCAAGCTGTTGTTCTTCTCCGGCGCCCCGCTGCGGGCTGCCGTGCTCCTGGCGGCCGGTCTGGCGTTCTTCCTTGTCTGGGACCTGTTCGGCATCGGGCTGGACATCTTCTACCGGGGCGAAACCCAGTTCATGCTCGGAGTGGAACTGGCGCCGCACCTGCCGCTGGAGGAAGCCTTTTTCCTCGCCTTCCTCTGCTACCTCACCATGGTGCTGTTCGGCCTGCTGAAAGTGGCAGCGGCGCACTTCGGGCGGAACCGTTCCGGACAGGAGGCCACTCGGTGACGTACTGGCTGCTGAACCTCTGCTTCCTGCTGCCCGCTGCCCTGGTGCTGGCCGCGGCACTGCTGCGCCGCCGTCGTGCCGGGCGCAGCAACCGCACCTTCCTGCTCCGGCTCGCCGGTACCGCAGCGGTCCTGCTGCTGCTGACTGCGGTCTTTGACAACCTGATGATTGCGGTGGACCTCTTCGGCTACAACCCGGAACGGATTTCCGGTGCGTTCCTGGGGCTGGCTCCGCTGGAGGACTTCGCCTACCCGCTCGCCGCCGTGCTTCTCCTCCCGGCACTTTGGGAGCTGCTGTCCCCGCGTCCGACTACCGTCCCGGAGGAAACCCGATGAGCGCCCCCGCCACCCGTACGCCCGGATCCACGCTGCGTATGCTGCTGGTCTCCTCGCGGCCGCTGTCCTGGGTCAACACGGCCTATCCGTTTGCGGCGGCCTACATGCTGACCGCCGGCGGCATTGACGCGGCCTGGATCATCGGGACGCTGTACTTCCTCATTCCGTACAACCTGGCGATGTACGGCATCAACGATGTGTTTGACTACGAATCTGACCTGCGTAACCCGCGGAAGGGCGGCGTCGAGGGGGCCCTGCTGGACCGGAGGTTCCACCGGATCACCCTGTGGGCCTCCGTGGCCACCAACGTTCCGTTCCTTGTAGTGCTGGCACTGATGGGGTCCCCGCTGTCCTGGCTGGTGCTGGCCGTGAGCGTCTTCGCCGTCATTGCCTACAGCGCTCCCGGCCTGCGGTTCAAGGAACGGCCCTTCCTGGACTCCATTACTTCCAGCACACACTTTGTCTCTCCGGCCGTGTACGCCCTCGTGCTGGCGGGAGCCCAGTTCAGCCCCGGGCTGTGGGCCGTACTGGGTGCCTTCTTCCTGTGGGGGATGGCGAGCCAGGCCTTTGGCGCAGTACAGGATGTGGTCCCGGACCGGGAGGGCGGAATCTCCTCGATCGCCACCGTCCTGGGGGCACGCACCGTGGTGCGGCTGGCCTTCGGGGCCTATGCCGCCGCCGGCGTCCTGATGCTGTTCACGCCCTGGCCGGCCCTTTTGGGTGCACTGCTGGCGGTGCCGTACCTGGTGAACCTGCTGCCGTTCTTCTCCATCCCGGATGAACAGTCAGAGGAAGCCAACGCCGGCTGGAAGCGGTTCCTGAAGCTGAACTTCCTGACCGGTTTCCTCGTGACCATGCTGCTGATCTGGTATTGGCCCTCCCGCTAGCCCGCCCCACCCCCCATCGAGAGGCCAGTTACGGCTCTTCTCAGCGCTCAAAGGAGCCGTAACTGGCCTCTCGATGGGAAGCGGGAAGGAACACCGTGGAACGCAAAAGCGGCCGGCCCCCGAAGGGACCGGCCGCTTAGCCGTGCTGGGGCAAGCAGATTACTCTGCGACGCCTACGTACTCGGCCTGCTCGTTGGCCGTGGTCTCGCCGGCGGCGAGGCTGGCACGGAGCTTGGCGCCGAGCCCGGCGTCAACGTTGGTCCAGTACTGGATTGCAGCTTCGCGGATGTGCGGGCGCTGCACACCGGAGACGGCACCGGTGATGGTTTCCAGGAAACGGGCCTTGGCGGCGTCGTCGAACACCTCGCGGTACAGCGTGCCGGCCTGGCCGAAATCGCTGTCCTCGGAGTGCAGGGTAGCGGCGGAACGCACCAGCGCGCCGTCGTTCTCCCAGGTGCCTTCACCGGCGAGTGCCGGGTCGGCCACGGGGCCGCCCAGGGTGTTCGGGGCGTAGACCGGGGTCTCCGGGGAGTTGAACGCGAAGCGGCCGTAGCCGTCCTGCGAGTAGTTGTTCACCGGAGCCTTCGGTGCGTTCACCGGCAGCTGGTTGTAGTTGGTGCCCACGCGGTAGCGCTGTGCATCCGGGTAGGAGAAGATGCGGGCCATCAGCATCTTGTCCGGGGAAGCGGCAATGCCGGGGACCAGGTTCGCGGGAGACAGGGCAACCTGCTCGATCTGCGCGAAGAAGTTCTCCGGGTTGCGGTTCAGCGTGTGCGTACCGACCTTGATCAGCGGGTAGTCCGCGTGCGGCCAGACCTTGGTCAGGTCGAACGGGTTGAACCGGTAGGTCTTGGCATCTTCGTACGGCATGACCTGGACGAAGAGGTCCCAGGACGGGAAGTTGCCGGCAGCGATGTTCTCGTAGAGGTCGCGGCGGTAGTAGTCGGCGTCGGCGCCGGCGATCTTCTCAGCCTCGGCACCGGTCATTTCGACGTTGCCCTGGTTGGAGACGAAGTGGTACTTGACCCAGAAGCGCTCGCCCGCGGCGTTGATCCACTGGTAGGTGTGGGAGCCGAAACCGGGCATTTCACGCCAGGAGCGCGGCAGGCCGCGGTCGCCCATCAGGTACGTGACCTGGTGTGCGGACTCGGGGGAGTTGGTCCAGAAATCCCACTGCATGTCGGCGTCGCGCAGGCCGGAACCCGGGAGGCGCTTCTGCGAGTGGATGAAGTCCGGGAACTTGATGCCGTCGCGGATGAAGAACACCGGGGTGTTGTTGCCGACGATGTCGTAGTTGCCCTCGGAGCTGTAGAAACGCAGCGCGAATCCGCGGACGTCGCGCCAGGTATCAGGGGAGCCCATTTCGCCGGCAACCGAGGAGAAGCGCTGCACGGTCTCCGTGGTGGTGCCGGGCTGGAAAACAGCTGCACGGGTGTACTTCGAAACGTCTTCGGTGACGGTGAATTCGCCGAACGCGCCGCCGCCCTTGGCGTGCACGATGCGCTCCGGGATGCGCTCCCGGTTGAACTGGGCAAGCTTCTCAACCAGGTAACGGTCGTGGAGGACAACCGCGCCGTCAGCTCCGTGGCTCAGCGAGTGTTCGTCGCTGGCAACCGGAGTGCCGGTCTGGGTGGTGGTGAAGTTCGACATTCTCTCTCTTTCTTCTTTGGGTGGAGCGGTAAGGCAGTGAATCAGGGTCTCTGTGCTGCGCTCGCCTTTGCTGCGCAGTCGGAGCAGAGCCCCTGGTACAGGACATCCGCAATCTGGATGTTCATGCCGTGGGTGTCGCTGGGCGTCAGGCACGGTGCGTGCCCGACGGCGCAGTCCACGTCTTCGATCCGGCCGCAGCCGGTGCAGATTGCATGATGGTGGTTGTCATTCACACGGGTCTCGTAGCGCGCCGGCGAATGCGGCGGCTCGATCCTGCGCAGGAGTCCGGTGTCGGTGAGGTCGGTGAGGACTACGTAGACAGACTGGAGGCTGATGTCCGGAAGGGTGGTCCGCACAATAGCTGCGACTTCTTCCGCATCTGCGTGCGGTGAGTGGTCGACGGCGTCCAGCACGGCCAGGCGCTGCTTGGTCACCCGGCGTCCGTGTGCACGCAGCTGCGCTGACCACTTGTCAGTGGTTGCCGCGGATGCTGCTGTGGAAGTCATGGAACTATCATACTCCCTTATTTTGAATAACTCATAATAAGGCCACCCTAAGCCTGGCGCTAGGGTGGAGCCTGCAGCGCCTCGGCGGCTGCCAACCCGAAGGAGACAAGGTGTCCGGAACCGCGGCGGAAACGAAGGTGCAGCGCCTGCGTGTGGGAGAGTACGACGTCGGCCTGCGCACCTCGGGCAAGGAGGGGCCGGACATTGTGCTGGTCCACGGCATCGGCGCTTCGGCGCGGTACTTCGAGCGCCTCGCCGCCGAGCTGTCCGCCGGCGCCCGGGTGCACTGCCTGGAACTGCCCGGCCACGCCGGACTGCCGCGCCCGCCCGAGCCGCTGACCATGCAGGGATATGCGGACGTGGTTCTCCAGGCCCTGCGCCAGGCGGGAATCGGCAGGGCCCACATGGTGGGCCACTCCATGGGTGGACAGGTGGCCGTGGAGACCGCCATCCTGTCACCCGAGACGGTCTCTTCGCTGTTGCTGCTGGGCCCTACGGTAAACCGGGCCGAACACCATGCCGTCCTGCAGGGCATGCGGCTGGCCCAGGACACACTGCGCGAGCGGCCGGCACTCAACCGGATCCTGTTCACTGATTACCTGCGCGCCGGGCCGCCCTGGTACCTGTCCACCCTGCGGAGGATGATGGATCACCGCCTGGAAGACCGCCTGGCGCTGGTGTCCTGCCCGGTCGCCGTCGTCCGCGGTGCCCGGGACCCCATTGTTCCGCCCTCGTGGCTGCTGCGGCTGCAGGGCGCACGCCCCGGGATCCTCATTGGGGAGGTTCCCGGTGCGCCGCACGTCCTGATGTGGAACCGTCCGGCAGAGACTGCCGCCTGGGTGCACAGGATGGTGGAGGCAGGGACGTGAGGCCCAGGGCGCGGGGAGCCCACCCACCGGAGCAGCCTTCGCGCCCGGGGGTCCGGCGCCGCGTGGCCCTTGCGGCGGCCTGGGCAGCCGACTACGCCTACGTTGCCCGCTGGCAGATTCAGGGCTTTCTCTGCCGGCTGGATCCGGCACCCTATCTGCGTCCCGCAGGCGGCAGCAAGCTGCGCCAGCCGGTGGTGCTGATACCCGGGGTCTACGAGAACTGGCAGTTCCTGCGCCCGCTGGCGGCGGCGCTCGCCGAACACGGGCACCCGGTACACACCGTCAAGACCCTGGGCTACAACCGCGGGCGCGTGGATGAGATGGCACGCAGGGTAGAGGACTACCTCAAACAGGAGGACCTTTGGCAGGCGGCAATCGTGGCGCACAGCAAGGGAGGCCTGATCGGCAAGAGCGTGATGTTGGGCCCCGAGGGGCACCGCATCACCCGGATGGTGGCTGTCAACACCCCGTTCTCGGGTTCGCCGTACGCCCGGTTGTTCCTGATCCCTGCCATCCGAGCGTTTTCTCCGCGGGACCGGAACCTGCGCCTGCTTCAGGCCAGCCTGGAGGTAAACGCGCGCATTTCATCCGTGTATGCGTCCTTCGACCCGCATATCCCAGGCGGCAGCGCCTTGGACGGCGCCAGGAACATCATCCTGGACGCCATGGGCCACTTCCGGCCGGTTGCGGACCCTGAACTGCACGGCATCGTGGCGCAGGAGCTGGACGGCACCGATTCCCCGCCGGGCCGGCCTGCCGGCAGCGGCAGCTAGCTGGCACCCTTCGCCAGCGCCTGCTCGACGGCGGCTTCGGCACCTTGGGTCCAGGGGTCCCCGTGTCCGGGCAGCAGCAGCGGAGCTCCGGTGCCGGCCAGGACCTGGAGCGAGTCCAGTGCGGCGGCGCTGTTGGCCGTGGCTGCTCCGGAGACAATCTGCGGTCCGGTCTGGCCGGTGTAGGGATTCAGTGTTACCAGCGCATCTCCGCAGATCACTGCGCCGCGCTCGGGAAAGTGCAGGGCCACATGCCCTGCGGTGTGGCCGGGGGTCGCAAGCAGGTCCGGAGCCCCGGGCAGGGTGGCGCCGGAGTCGGGGGCCAGCTCCAGGACATCGCTGACGCCCCGCACCATCCACGCCCCGGCCAGGGTCATGGCACCAAGGCAGCGGAGGGCTGCGGGGAAACGCACCGGGTATTCCAGCCGCGGCCGTTCGTGGGCGTACCGGTACGGATGTGCAGCGATGTAATGGTCTGCCGGATGGGCCAGGATGGGAGCACGGAACTCCGTGCGCAGCTTCGCGGCGGTGCCTGTGTGGTCGAAATGCCCGTGAGTCAGCACAATGGCGCTGACGGAACCGGGTCCGTAGCCCAGCGAACGCACGGCACTGGAAATCGCGTGCTGGGCAGCAGGCAGGCCCGTGTCGACAATCATGACTTCGCCGCCGCCCTCAACGAGGTACGCATTCGTGTATGCGTGCTGGATCAGGTGGATGCCGTCGGCAACGTCGCGGGTCAGCATGGCGGGCCTCCTTTAATGGGGGGAGAGGTGCGAAACAGAATACCCTAAGCATGCTTTCGTCCTGCCTTTTCGAGCCGTCACATCGCCAGCGGCATCCCCCGCGCCGTCCCCGGCGAGCTGCCGGTCCCGGGGGCTGTGCTCGCTTAGACTGCTCTGGTGCCAAGACTGCTCGCTGACCTGACCCCGCTGCGTGAGAGCCCGGATTACCGCCGGCTCTGGACCGGAACAGCACTCTCCGCAATCGGAACGCAGCTCACGCTGGTGGCAGTGAGCCTGGAGGTCTACGACCTGACCCGCTCCAGCCTGTACGTCGGCATGCTCGGGGTGGTGGGCCTGGTTCCGCTGATCCTGGCCGGTCTCTATGGCGGCTCGGTGGTGGACGCCTACGACCGCCGGAAAGTCGCACTCTTCTCCGCCGTCGTCCTGTGGCTGACCACGATCGGAATTGCGGTCCAGGCGTGGCTGGGCCTGGACAACGTCTGGCTGCTGTTTGTCCTCGTGGCTATCAACTCCGGGGCCGGCGGACTCAACCACCCGGCCCGCAGTGCCATCATTCCGCGCCTGATCCGTCCCGAGCTCCTTCCCGCCGCCAACGCCCTGAGCATGATCACCTTCGGCCTGGCGATGGCCATCGGGCCCCTCCTTGCCGGCGTGCTGGTGGGCCAGGTGGGGTACGGCTGGACCTACACGATCGACGTCGTCACCTTCACCGCGGCCATGTGGGCGCTCTACCGGCTGAAGCCGATGCCGCCCGTCGGCCAGGTCCAGAAGGCCGGCCTCAAGTCCGTACTGGAAGGCTTTACCTTCCTGGGCACGCGTCCGAACATCCGCATGACGTTCATCGTCGATTTGGCGGCCATGGTCCTGGCCCAGCCCAGGGCACTGCTGCCCGCCATCGGAGCACTGATGCTCGGCGGCGGCGCCGAGACGGTGGGAATCCTGCTCGCAGCGACCGCCGCGGGCTCCTTCCTTGCCGGGCTTTTCTCCGGCCCGCTGGGCCTGGTTCGCCGGCAGGGGCTGGCCGTGATGTGGTCGGTCGTGGCCTGGGGACTCTCGGTCGCCGCCTTCGGTGTTGTGGTGGTGCTCGCCGGAGAGCACGACGGCGGCGCGGTCTCGCCGTGGCTGCTGCCGGCGGCGCTGGCCATGGGGGCTGCGGGGATCGCCGACTCGATCAGCGGTGTCTTCCGCTCGACGATCCTGCAGGCCGCTACCCCCGATGCGATGCGCGGCAGGCTGCAGGGCGTCTTCGTCGTGGTGGTCGCCGGCGGGCCGCGGCTGGGGGACCTGGTCTCCGGGATTGACGCATCGTTCCTCGGGGAGGGATGGGCCGCGGTGGCTGGCGGACTCGCGTGCGTTGCCGCCGTCGTCGTCCTGGCCCGCGTGCAGCCCGCCTTCGCGCGATACGACGCCCGGCACCCGGAACCGTAACCGGGGAACCGTAACCCACCCTCGAAGCGTGCGCGGAACAGTGCGCGGTGCAAATACGTTAAGGGTTACGGAAAACGTCAATGCGGAAGGTTTTGGACCTGCCCTCCCGTGGGAGGCGGGGGCCTTCCGCCCAGGAAGGATCGTGTACACGTGCACCGACATTTCAACGGTTTGAAGACTGCAGTCCTCTTCGGGGTGCTCTTCGCCGTGCTGCTGGGAATCGGCGGCCTGCTCTCCAGCGGTACGGGCAACTCCGCGTTTATCTGGATCTTCCTTCTCATCGGCCTGGCCACCACGGCATACAGCTACTGGAACAGTGACAAGCTGGCTATCCGCGCCATGCACGCCGTGCCGGTGACGGAAGCGCAGGCCCCCGAAATGTACCGGATTGTCCGCGAGCTCTCAGCCAAGGCCGGCCAGCCGATGCCGAGGCTCTACATTTCCCCGACCATGGCCCCCAACGCCTTTGCGACCGGACGGAACCCGCAGAACGCTGCGGTGTGCTGCACCCAGGGGATCCTGGCGCTGCTGAACGAACGCGAGCTGCGCGGGGTGCTCGGCCATGAGCTCATGCATGTCTACAACCGCGACATCCTCACCTCCTCCATTGCCGCCGCGATTGCCGGCGTCATCACGTCCCTCGGGCAGTTCCTGCTGTTCTTCGGCGGCGGTGACCGGCGCAACGCCAACCCGCTGGCCATGATTGCCATGGCCATCCTCGCTCCGCTGGCGGCGAGCCTGATCCAGATGGCCATTGGCCGGACCCGGGAGTACGACGCCGATGAAGACGGCGCGAAGCTCACCGACGATCCGCTGGCGCTTGCCTCGGCACTGCGCAAGCTGGAGACGGGTACCCAGCAGGCGCCCCTGCCCAACACCGACCAGAAACTGGTGAATACCTCCCACCTGATGATCGCCAATCCCTTCCGCAACGGTGTCCGCGGCCTGCTGGCGACCCACCCGCCCATGGCTGATCGGATTCGCCGCCTGGAAAACATGGCCGGACACCCGCTCGGCTCCTAGTCTGTGGAGCAGCGCGGAATGCCACTGGCAGGTAACTGGGAAGGAATGCAGCGATGCGCCTGATTCTGGTCCGTCACGGACAGACGCCGTCGAATATTGAACGACTGCTGGACACGGACGCGCCCGGGCCCGGACTGACCGAGCTGGGGATGGCGCAGGCAGCAGCGCTTCCCAAGGCCCTGGGACATGAGCAGGTCAGTGCGGTCTACGCGTCGAACCTCATCCGGACGCAGCTGACGGCGCAGCCGCTGGCAGACGCACTGGCCCAGCCAATCGAAGTACGCGAGGGCCTGCGGGAAGTCTCAGCAGGGACCCTGGAAATGCGGGGTGACCCGGAATCGATCCAGGCCTACCTGCGGACGGTCTACGCCTGGGTGAACGGCGACCTCTCCGTCCAGATGCCCGGCGGGCCGGACGGCGCGGAAACGATCGGCCGCTTCGACGAGGTGGTCGCTGAACTCCAGCGGGCGGGGCATGGAGTCCCGGTGGTGTTCAGCCACGGCGCCATCATCCGGGCCTGGGCAACACTGCGGGCCAGGAACGTCGGGCCGGACTTCATTGTGCAAAATTCTTTGAGCAACACCGGGATCGTCGTCCTGGAAACCACGCCCCGGCCAGAGGCCCGCGGGCACGCCTGGGAGCTGCTGACTTGGCAGGGCGAGGCCGTTGGCGGCGCGGCACTGCAGGATCCGGAGACCGATGGTCCGGCAGCTGACGACGTCGAACTGGCACCCTGACGGCCCCCGAAACCACAAACAACGACGGCGGCGCTCCCCGGAATGGGGGCGCCGCCGTCGTTTGCTTCTGCGCTGCGGAACTGCGCGGGCTTAGCGGAAGTTGATGAACTGCAGGTCGACGTCGAGGTCCGCGCCCTTGAGCAGCGCCATGGTGGCCTGCAGGTCGTCCCGGGACTTGGAGCTGACACGCAGTTCATCGCCCTGGATCTGGGACTTAACGCCCTTGGGGCCTTCGTCGCGGATCAGCTTGTTGATCTTCTTCGCCTGGTCCTGGGCGATGCCTTCCTTCATGGTGCCCTCGATGCGGTACTCCTTGCCCGATGCGTAGGGCTCGCCGTCGTCGAAGGACTTCAGCGAGATGCCGCGCTTGACCAGCTTGGACTGGAAGACGTCCAGGACGGCTTTGACCCGGTCCTCGGAGTTCGCCTTCATCAGGATCTTCTCGCCGCTGAAATCAATCTCCGCGCCGACGCCCTTGAAGTCGTAGCGCTGCGCGATCTCTTTCTGCGCCTGGTTCAGGGCATTGGCAACTTCCTGCTTGTCGATCTTGCTGACGACGTCGAATGTCGACTCACTGGCCATGGTGGACTCCTTGGTTTGGAGGGCTGTTGGACTTTCCTGACTCCAAGCCTAATCGGTAGGCCGCGCTCGCGGGCAGGAGGCATGCCTCACAGCGGACGTACAGCCCGCGTGCACAGTACTCTCAAGCGGACACGGAAAGCTTGGGCGCATGAGCGAGCAGAACAAAGGATCATCCGGGCCGGGGCCTGATCTGGAGCCCCCGCCTCCCGGCCGGCGGCGGCCGGGTGTGTTGCTGCGGACCGCTGCGGCGTCATCGGTCCTGGCCGCAGTCTCCGTGACGGGCCTCGGCGCTGCAGCCGCTCCTGCCCAGGCCGGCGTGCCCGGCAGCCCGGAGGCCGCGCCTTCGGAAACCAGGACAGGTCAAGCAGCCGGAGGCTTTGTTGCCTGGCAGGGGCCCTCGGCTGCCGAACGCCTCGCAGGTGTCCGGACAGAGCTCGAGGAGGCCGTCTCCTGGGGCGAGGTCAGCACCGAACAGGCCCAGGGTTTTTACGCCCAAATCAGCTCCCGGATCGCCCGCGGACGCTAGCCCCGGAGCCCGATTCGATTCTGCGGCCAATCTTCTGTAAAGTTGTCTTGCCCGCGGTTACCGCGGACAAAGTCTTCGCAAGAAGGCCTTCGGCAGATTACCCGAGCGGCCAAAGGGGGCTGACTGTAAATCAGCTGGCAATGCCTACGGGGGTTCGAATCCCTCATCTGCCACCGAAGAAGAATCCCGCTCCAGCCTCAGGCTGGGGCGGGATTTTTGTTGCCCAACCTAACCCGCCGGCGGAGTACCGGCAGGGCAGAACCGCCGGTTCACGCAATCTTGCCGGAAAACAGGCAAGTACGGTGAGGCCCCTAACCCCAGATGACTAGGCGGTCTAGGCTTCTTAAGCATGAACGAGGAAACAGCTCTGGACCGCTTAGCTGAGGACTTCATCGAGGCGCTGCGTGAAGCTGTCTTCCTGGTACGCCATATGGACACGGAGTTCGGGATTACTGCCAATCAGCTGGGCACCCTGCGGATGGTCTCCGGAGACGGCATGCGGGTCAGTGACATTGCCCGGAACCTCGGGATCAAGGTTCCCAGTGCGACTGAACAGATTATCCGGCTGGAACACGCCGGACTGGTGCGAAGGAGCCCCGATCCGCTGGACTCCCGCGGCGTCAGGGTCACGCTCACCCCGGACGGCAGCCGCAAACTGGCTGTCGAAACGGAACAGCGCAACTCGCTGCTGGCCGGCATGCTGGCCCAGCTCACCGATGCGGATCGGGAGAAACTGCATGATGCCATGCCGGTAATAGCCAAAGTCACCCACATGGGATACTCCGCCATGGCCTAACCAGGCCCTTCACCGTAGAGCGAACAGTTGCAGACATCCCCGCATGGGACCGATAGCGTTGGTTCCATGGCAACTATCGACATCACCGAGGCAACGTTCCCCGAGACCATCGAGGACAACGACATTGTGTTCGTTGACTTCTGGGCTGACTGGTGCGGCCCGTGTAAGCAGTTCGCACCGGTTTACGACGCCGTCTCGCAGCAGCATGAAGACGTCACCTTCGCGAAGGTGGACACGGAGGCTGAGCAGGGGCTCGCAGCCGCCGCCGGCATCACGTCGATCCCCACACTGATGGCCTTCCGTGAAAAGGTGCTCGTTTTCTCCCAGCCCGGCGCCCTGAACGCCAACCAGTTCACCGAACTGGTTGAAGCCGTCAAGGGCCTGGACATGAAGGCCGTCCATGAGCAGATCGCAGCCCAGGAAAAGGGCCAGGCGGCGGCAAGCCAGGACGGTCAGGCGAGCTAGCCAGCGTGCCGGCGCCTTACGCGCCTTCACCATTAATGCATTGACGGGCAGCCCCTCCAGGACGGAGGGGCTGCCCGCTGCGCTTTAAGGAAGGCTGCAGCGTCGGTTGGACCTCTCGGATCGGCGTCTTTCGCCCTAGCCGCATACCGGCTCGCGTTGTAGGCTCGGGCTCCCGGGGGAGCGAAGCGGCCTCCGGCTGCCTGCCTGCCGGGGAACCAGTCAATGAGGACCTAGGTGACAAGGCGAGGAACCATGAGCGGTAATCGAGCAATTGCATACATCGAACCCGGTGTCGTGGAAGTCCAGGACATCGACTATCCGACTTTCGAGTTGAGGGACGGACCGGGTGTGAACCCGGCCAACGTGGGGCGGAAACTGCCCCACGCCGCAATCCTGAAGGTGGTAACAACGAACATCTGCGGCTCTGACCAGCACATGGTCCGGGGCCGCACCACGGCACCGCCCAACCTGATCCTTGGCCATGAAATCACCGGCGAGGTGGTTGAAACCGGCCCCGGCGTCGAATTCATCAAGGTGGGGGATCTGGTGTCGGTTCCCTTCAACATCTCCTGCGGCAGGTGTAAGAACTGCAAGGAACGCAAGACCGGTGTCTGCCTGAACGTTAATCCCGACCGGCCCGGCAGTGCCTACGGCTACGTGGACATGGGCGGATGGGTGGGCGGCCAGGCCGAGTATGCGCTGGTGCCCTACGCGGACTGGAACCTGCTGAAGTTCCCGGACAAGGACCAGGCCATGGAGAAGATCATGGACCTGACCATGCTCTCGGATATCTTCCCGACCGGCTACCACGGCGCCATAACGGCCGGGGTGCGGACCGGTTCCACCGTCTATATCGCCGGTGCGGGACCAGTAGGACTGGCCGCTGCAGCCGGTGCCCAGCTGCTCGGTGCCGCCGTCGTCATTGTCGGTGACCTCAATGAGGACCGCCTGGCCCAGGCGCGCAGCTTCGGCTGCGAAACGGTGGATATCTCCAAGGGCGATCCACGGGACCAGATCGAGCAGCTGCTCGGTGTGCCAGAGGTCGACTGCGGCGTTGATGCTGTGGGGTTCGAAGCCCGCGGCCACGGCCACGGATCCGGATCCGAAGCACCGGCAACCGTGCTGAACTCACTGATGGATGTCACCGCCGCCGGCGGTGCGCTTGGCATCCCCGGACTCTACGTCACGGGTGATCCGGGCGGAGTGGACGAGGCAGCGAAGGTTGGCTCGCTCTCCCTGAGCCTGGGGACGGGCTGGGCAAAGTCCCTGTCCTTCACCACCGGCCAGTGTCCGGTCATGAAGTACAACCGTGACCTGATGATGGCGATCCTCAACGACAAGGTGCAGATCGCCAAGGCCGTGAACGCGACAGCCATCAGTTTGGACGGCGCACCGGAAGCGTACCGGGAGTTCGATTCGGGGGCGGCACGAAAGTACGTGATCGACCCGCACGGCGTGACCGGACCGAACGCCAACTAGCGCGCAGAGTGCCGGAGGCAAACACCTGATCCGTGTTTGCCTCCGGCACCGGCGGTTTCGGCTTCCGGCCTTCTAAACGCCGCTTCCCGGCCGGTAAGCTCGATTCGCCGGGGACACCCCACCAATTCTCACGGCCCCTCGGCGGCACCACTCATGCGGATACGAGTTGGAAGCGGGGATCGGATGCGGACACTCCTGGCAATCGAAACAGGCAATCTTTCAAGGAAGTATTTCTTCGGCGGAGTCCGGGCACGAATTCCGTGGCTTTCCGGTTCCCACGGACACCGGGTGCCCCGGACCGGAGCCCGGCTGTGAACGGGGCGGATACCGCATGGGTGCTGGTCTGCGCCGGCCTGGTGCTGTTTATGACACCCGGGCTGGCGCTTTTCTACGGCGGCATGGTTCCCGTGCGGAACGTGCTGACCATGATGATGCAGAACATCATTCCGCTCGGCGTCATCACCGTGACCTGGGTGCTTGTGGGCTACACGCTGGCCTTCAGTAACCAGGGGAACTCGATTGTGGGGGAGTTTGATGCTTTCGCCCTGATCGGGGTGGATACGCCGCAGTTCCATACCGTGACCACCGGAGTCACCATTCCGGCGCTCGCGTTCGTGGCTTACCAGATGATGTTCGCGATCATTACCCCGGCGCTGCTGACCGGTGCCACCGCGGGACGGCTGCGGTTCGCCGGCTGGACAGTGTTCCTCGTGGCTTTTTCGATCCTGGTCTATCCCCAGGTCGCCCGCTGGCTCTGGCACCCCAAGGGCTGGCTGACCCAGCTCGGTGCCCAGGACTGGGCCGGCGGGATCGTGGTGCATGCCTCGGCAGGTGCCGCGGCCATCGCTGTGCTGCTGGTGGTGGGGCGCCGGCGGGGCTGGCCCAGGCTGAAGACTTCACCCAACAACCTGCCGCTGATGCTTGTGGGTGCCGGAATCCTGTGGTTCGGCTGGTTCGGCTTTAACGCCGGAGACGGACTGCAGGCCAACGGCATCGCTGCCCAGGCACTGGTGAACACCCACGTTGCCGGAGGGGCGGCCATGCTGACGTGGCTGCTCGTGGAGCGGTTGACCAGCGGCCATTCAACTTTGGTGGGAGCCGTGTCCGGTGCGGTGGCCGGGCTGGCCACCATCACTCCCTGCGCGGGTTATGTCGGCACCGGTGCAGCGCTGCTCATCGGCCTGATCGCCGGATGTGTCTGCTGCTTTGCCGTGGGGCTGAAGCGCGTCCTGCATTACGACGACGCGCTGGACGTCATCGCCGTGCACTTCGTGGGTGGGGTGACAGGTTCATTCCTGCTGGGCTTCTTCGCTGACAGCAGCATCAACCCGGTCAGCGAAGACGGCGTTTTAACCGGCGGAGGCGGGGCCCTGCTATGGCACCAGACCGTGGCGATCGTCTGCGTGGTCCTCTTTTCCTTCGTCGTCAGCTGGATCGCTGCAGCCGTCATCAGCAAGACCATTGGACTGCGTGAGCCGGGTCCGGAGCAGGACTCACTGGATCTGGTGCAGCAGGGCCAGTCCGGTTATTCGCTGAGCGGTGTCACCACCCGGCCTTCCACCAGCGGGCGGGGTGCAGGAGAGGGACGCGAGGCTGCCGTCCAGCCGGGCGGACCCCGGCTGCACGTGGTCAGTGCGATCGTGAACACCGAACGGATCGACGGGCTGCGCGATGCCATGCTCATGGCCGGAGCCAGGTCGCTGGAGCTCACCGAGACCACCGTATACACCGGCAGGATCCACTCCCAGGTGTTCCGCTCAGAAGTACGCCAGCTCGACTTCGAAGACCGGCTGCGTGTCTCCGCGGCAGTGGATGACGAGCACGAAGAAGCCGTGGTTGCCGTCCTGCGCCGGTTTGGTGCGGAACCGGGTTCCATCCACCGGCTGGAGCTCAGCCCTGATGGCGGTTCCTAACCCCGGTGCAGGGCCACCGGCTCGGCCAGCAGGGCGCTGAGGGATTCGTCGAGGTCCTGCTTGGCCGCGCCGCGGGCATGGCGGTCAAGGTCTTCCTCGGAGGCCCACTGCTCGCTCAGCACAATCCGGTCCTCGGACTCCTCGGTGATTTCGTAGCGCAGGCATCCAGGCTCCGCGGTGACCTGCTCAATGGCGATCTCCAGGGCCAGCTTGACCCGGAAGAACTCTCCGGGGTTCGGGACGAAAACGGCGGTCAGGTCTACGGGTGCACTCATGGGAATAACTCTAGGCGAACACTGCCGTCCACACCCCGGTCAGTGACGGCGGTGGTCCTGCGGGGACAGGCGCGGGCCGAAGGCCTGTTTGCGGAAGCCGGTCAGCCCGATCAGCCGCACCACCCGCTGGCGGTGTCCGCGCCACGGTTCCAGCAGCGCCAGCATCCCGGCGTCGTCGGTCCGTTTACCGGTAAGTGCCGCGCCCACGTATGCGGCCAGATGGAAGTCTCCCACCGAAACGTCGTCGGGGGAGCCGTGCGTGCGCTGCAGGATTTCGGCCGCGCTCCACGGCCCGATACCGGGCACGGACTGCAGCTTCGCGGAGACCCCGGGTCCCAGCGGCTGCGCGGCCAGGCGTTCCAGGCCCGACGCCGCCGAACAGGCGCCCAGGATGGTCCGGGAGCGGTGCGAATCCACGCCGGCCCGGTGCCAGTCCCAGCTGGGAACCTTCCGCCAGCCGGCAGCGTCAGGGGCTGTCATGAGCCCGGCCGGTGCCGGGCCCGGAGCCGGCCGGCCAAAGCGCTGCACCAGGTACCGCCAGGCGTGGTACGCCTCCATCTGGGTGACCTTCTGCTCCAGGACCACGGGAACCAGGGACTCGATGATCCGCCCGGTGCTGGGCAGGCGGAGACCTGGATGGCGCCGGCGGGCCTCCTGGAGGGCAGGCGGCAGCGTAGCCATAAACGCCGGGTCGTCAAAACCCGTCCAATGGTCGAATTCGCCCAGCAGCGCCGGGACGGACTGCAGTGCCTCGGCGGCACCGGGGCCCCATGCCTGCGCCGAGACCCGGGCGGGCGGCCGCAGCGTGCCCCCGCTCTGCACCAGAAGGAGCGTCACGGGACCGGAAGCCGTGCGGAAGGACAGCCAGGCACTCGAGCCGCCTAATCGGACCGTGGGATCCCCGCCGCCGTGCGCCACAATGCGCAGGGTCGCAGCGAGGTCCAGCGGCCGGGAGAATTCAAACCCGGCGCTGGCCCCGGAAGTCCGGGCCCTGCCGCAGGCGCCGGCAGCGGCAGCGGGAATTTCTGCTGCGGTACCGGAAGACATGCCACCATGCTCGCACGGCGCAAGGCTACTTCTGTCCCAAATGGGCAAGTATGCAGGAACGTTTGCTACGCCGTGTTCAGCGGGACCTGCTCCTTTGGGGCCAAGACAGTAACGTGGTGCCCATGAAGTATGCCAATACTGTCCTGGACCTGATCGGCAACACCCCGCTGGTGAAACTCCACCACGTCACCGAAGGCATCGAAGCCACGGTGCTCGTGAAGCTGGAGTACCTCAATCCCGGCGGTTCCATCAAGGACCGCATCGCGGTGCGGATGATCGAGGCGGCGGAAGCCGAAGGCACGCTGCAGCCCGGCGGAACCATCGTCGAACCGACCAGCGGCAACACCGGCGTCGGCCTGGCATTGGTGGCCCAGCAGAAGGGCTACAAGTGCATCTTCGTCACCCCGGACAAAGTGGGCGTGGAAAAGCGCGACGTGCTGCGCGCCTACGGTGCGGAGGTCGTGGTGACACCCACCGCCGTCGCCCCCGAAAGCCCGGAGTCCTACTACGGCGTCTCCGACCGGCTGGTCCGGGAAATTGACGGCGCCTACAAGCCGGACCAGTTCTCCAATCCGGCGGCCCCCGCCAGCCACTTTGAGTCCACCGGACCCGAAATCTGGGCCGACACCGAGGGGAAGGTGACCCACTTCGTGGCCGGCGCGGGAACCGGCGGAACCATTACCGGCACCGGACGGTACCTGAAGGAAGTCTCTGCCGGCCGTGCAGCGGGTCCGGTGAAGATCATTGCCGCAGACCCCGAAGGTTCCGTGTACTCCGGCGGTACCGGACGCCCCTATTTCGTCGAAGGAGTGGGCGAGGACATGTGGCCGGGCAACTACGATCCGTCGGTCCCGGATGAAGTCATCGCCGTGAACGATGCTGAATCCTTCACCATGACCCGCCGCCTAGCCCGGGAAGAGGGCCTGCTGGTAGGCGGATCCTCCGGCATGGCCGTGGTCGCAGCGCTGCGCGCTGCCAAAGACCTGGGGCCCGACGACGTCGTGGTCGTCCTGCTGCCGGATTCCGGCCGCGGCTACATCGGCAAGATCTTCAATGACGGCTGGATGAAGTCCCACGGGTTCCTGGCCGAAGAGGGCGAGGACGCCACCGTGGCGGACGTGCTGGCCGCCAAGGCAGGGGACGCAGCGGTGTTTGTCCCCAAATCCGCCACCGTCCTGGAAGCGGTGGAACTGCTGGGACGGCACGGCGCTGCCAGCCTCCCGGTCCTCGCCCACGAACCGCCTGCGGTGCTGGGCGAAGTCCACGGATCGGTGGACGAGCGCTCGCTGACCGAAAAGCTCTTCCGCGGAGAAGCCAAGCCCGGCGATCCCGTGAGCGAGCACCTGGCGCCCAAGCTGCCGCAGATCGGTGCAGCCGAATCCGTGTCCGCGGCCCGTGAGCGCCTGGCCGAAGCCGACACGCTGCTGGTCTCCTCCGGTGGAACCTGGCACGGCATCCTCACCCGCCGCGACCTGCTCAACTACCTGAGCGCCTAGGCAGACGACCAACGCCCCGACCGCCGGTCCGCCGGCACAAGGAGGAAGAACCATGACCGAAGGCTTCAACACCCGCGCCATCCACGCCGGGCAGACCCCGGACCCGACGACCGGAGCGGTGATTCCGCCGCTGTACCAGAGCACCACGTACGCCCAGGACGGGATCGGAGGGCTGCGCAACGGGTACGAATACGGCCGCGGCACCAATCCGACCCGCGATGCGCTGCAGGAACAGCTCGCTGCGCTCGAAGGCGGCCGCCACGCGTTCTCCTTCAGCTCCGGACTGGCTGCCGAAGACGCCCTGATCCGGGCACTGCTGGCACCGGGGGACCACATCGTCCTCGGCAACGATGCCTATGGCGGAACCTACCGCCTGATCAACCGGGTGCTTTCGGCCTGGGGTATCACCAACGCAGCGGTGGACATGTCCGACATTCCAGCGCTCGAAACGGCCATTGCCGCCGGCAACACGAAGATCGTCTGGCTCGAGACGCCGTCGAACCCGATGATGAAGATCTCCGATATTGCTGCGGTCGCCCAGGCAGCGCACGACGCCGGTGCCCTCCTGGTGGTGGACAACACCTTCGCGTCCCCCTACCTGCAGCAGCCGCTCGCCCTCGGTGCGGACATTGTGGTGCACTCCACCACCAAGTACATCGGCGGGCACTCGGATGCGGTGGGCGGCGCAGTCATCCTGGACGACGACGCCGCCGCCGAGAAGATCGGCTTCATCCAGTACGCGGTGGGTGCGGTCTCCGCTCCGATGGAGGCCTGGCTGACCACGCGCGGCCTGAAGACCCTCGGCGTCCGGATGGACCGCCATTCCTCCAATGCCATGGCGGTGGCCACGTGGCTGCAGGGTCAGCCTGCCGTCGAGTCCGTGCTGTACCCGGGGCTGGAAGACCATCCGGGACATGATCTGGCCAAGGCCCAGATGAAGGACTTCGGCGGCATGGTCTCGGTGTCCTTCAAGGGCGGTGAAGCTGCGGCGCGCAAGGTAGCGGAGGCCACGAAGGTCTTTACGCTGGCCGAGTCCCTGGGCGGCGTCGAGTCCCTCATGAACTATCCGTCGGAAATGACGCATGCATCCGTGAAGGGGACGGAGCTTGCTGTCCCCGAGAACCTGCTGCGGCTCTCGGTGGGCATCGAGGACGTCGAAGACCTGATCGCGGACCTTGACCAGGCCCTGAACCAGCTCTAGGACAGTACGAAGCCCTGCCTGTTCGTTCCAGAACCGGCAGGGCTTCGTGCTGTGCGGACTAGGGTTTCGGCGGAGGCCAGGAGCTTCAGCGGCGTCCGGTCAGCCTGCGCTTACGCACCACCGGGTCCCGCAGGGCGTAGAACCGGCTGCTCTGCGGCATCCAGAGCAGTGCTGCGCAGAACAGCAGGAGCAGGCCCAGAGCCATCAGCGAGGGCCCCCGGAACAGCAGCGGAACTCCCACGATGAGACCCAGCGTGGTGAGGGTTTCCCTGCTGCTGCGCTTGCCGCGGCGCAGGCGGAAGGCGTAAAAGCCCGTCAGCAGACCCAGGGCGATGCCCAGGATCCCCAGGCTCAGCAGTCCCTGGCTGTCCTGCCGCTGGGTCTGTGCCGTGAAGAGGAAGGATCCGCCGGCAAGGATCAGGACGGCGGCGGCAACGATCCACGCCACCGAAGCAATGCGCATGGTGCCGGGCAGCGGGGTGCCGGTGGAGGAAGTGCTCAACCTGGTGGTCTCCTAAGCGAAGGGGATTCTTCCGCCGAAGCGGGACGCGGGTACGTCTTTGCTTCCTACGGTAGCCCGACTTCCGGAGGTAGCCGCTCGCGCCCGCGCCCGCGGGGGAGAGAGGGGACAGGCTGGTGCGTCATCTCCGAAAGTGAATGCTGCGCCGGCGGCACTGAAATATCGCTGTCCCCACTCCGGCCGGAGGGCAGCCCCGGTAGAGTATCCCTCGCCTGCCCGGGAGCAGGCCGGAGGGACAGGCACATGGCCAGGGTACGGCGCTCGCATGCTGCTGCTGCCGCGCTCACACTGGGCGCCGTGGCCGCCGCAGCCGGTCTGCTGTTTTTCGCCTTCACTGTTGCGCCCCGGGACGGCATCGATTTTCGGGTGTACCTCGCCGGGGGCCAGAGCGTGATCGATGCAACGGGTGAGCTCTATTCCGTCAGTATCCCCAACGATCCCAATCCCGGGCTGATGTTTACCTACCCGCCGGCGGCCGCCCTGCTGTTCGCGGTGCTGGCTCCGTTTGGGGAACGAATCGGTTTTGACGTTTTCTTCGGCTTGTCCCTGGCCGTCACAGCGCTGACGGCGCTGTGGCTGGTCAGCCATTTCAGCGGCAGGCACAGCATTGGTGCCGTCCTCCGGGGCTTTTGGCTTCGGCCTGCCGCCATTGTCTCTTTTGGCCTTGTGGCCGCGCTGGGTCCATGGCGGGACACCATGGCCTTCGGGCAGGTCAACATCCTGCTGTTCGCCCTGGTGATGCTTGATTTCCTCGAGCGGAGGGATAGCTGGCCCCGGGGCCTGCTGACCGGGGCCGCAGCGGGACTCAAGCTCACTCCGCTGGCGTTCGCCTTCTACTTCCTGGTGCGCGGAGACTGGCGGGGCCTGCGGAACATGGCCTTCGGGTTCCTTGCGGCGTTTGCGCTCGGCTTCCTGATTCTTCCGCGGGAATCGAAGATCTACTGGGGTGAATTGCTGCCGGACACCTCGCGTGTGGGCGGCGGCGGCTACATCGACAATCTCTCCATCCGCGGCGCACTGCTGCACTTTGCCGGGGGTGACGCCGAGGTGGCACCCTACTGGCTGCTGCTGAGCGTGGCCGCGGCGGCAGCCGCCGCCGTCGTCATCCGCCTGGCTACCCTGCAGGGCTCCCATCTCCTCGCCTTGGCGGCGGCGGCTCTGCTCATGCTGCTCGTGTCGCCCGTCTCCTGGTCCCACCATTGGGTCTGGGTGGCGCTGTTCCTGCCGCTGATTGCCTCCGGCCTGTATGGACTGCATTCCTCGCGGCGCCTGACGCGCCTGGCCGGATGGATCCTGCTGGCAGTCTCCACCGTGGTGTTCTACTTATCCCCCAAGACAATCGCCGTCCTGCTGGGAGCACAGGACCTGGACTCGCAGGCGCCCCTCCCGTACTTGATGCTCGCCAGTGCGGGCGTTTTCTGCGGAGCCGGCATGCTGGCCTGGTGGTTCGCCCTGCTCTGGCCCAACCGGCCCAGCGCCTGGTGGCGCCCCGGCCACGCCGCAGCGCACCCTCCGGCGCCCCGGCCCTAGACTGTTGCCTATGAGTTCCGGATCACTCCTGGCCGTATGCCGCGTCCACGTTCTACGGCCGACCTCTGACGCCGTGGGCGTCAGCGCCATCGACAAACGCCCCGCCGACGGCCCGGTGAAGGTCTATGCCCTGGGACTGACCGGGGACGTGCAGGCGGACCGCCGGCATCACGGCGGTGAGTCCAAGGCCATCTATGCCTATTCGCAGGAAGACGCCGAGTTTTGGGAAGCCGAGCTGGGACAAGCGGTACCTCCCGGCCGGTTCGGCGAAAACCTCAGGGTTGCCGGCATTGATGCCTCCCATGCCGTGGTGGGGGAGCGGTGGCGGGTGGGGGAATCCGTGGAGCTGGAAGTGACCTGCCCGCGCACCCCGTGCCGCAACTTCGCCCAGTACATGGGCCAGCCGAAGTGGGTCGCCCGTTTCGCCGCAGCGAACCGGCTGGGAACCTATCTCCGCGTACTGAAGCGCGGCACCATCCAGGCCGGAGACACCGTGCAGGTCCTTTCCCGGCCCGAGCACGGAGTAACAGTGGCCGACGTCTTTGCCGGGCTCGCCCCTGAGCAGCATGCACTGCTGCAGGGGGCGGGGGAATCCGGCCAGTACCTGTCCCCGGAAATCCGCAAGGTCCTGCGCCGCCGGCCGGCCCTGGAAGAGGCCTTCTAACCCCTTCCCCACCCGGATGTGCCGGACCTCACGCCCCGCTGGCTGGCGCTTGGGCGTAAATACCGTACACTTGAGTAATCCCCCACTCCGGTATTCCCTGATTTTCCTGCGGACTAAGTCCATTGCAGGTACGTTGTGTTGGGGCCCGCATGAAACATGCGGGCAGATTCATCTCCTGGGAGCGCCGGCAAAGAAATCGTCACACCGAGCCGCGGTCGCAAACCAGTGATTCAGGCCCACAGCTGTGACGGAGAGTCCTGCCTGGGATTGCAACAGTGCCCGGACTTATGTACTTGCAGCCGCCTGAACTGGCTGCCCGGCCCCACTGATGAGGAATACTCCTTTGCCTGAGAACACCCAAGAAATTGTCGAAGAAAACACCGAAGCCGTTGCTGAAGAAGCCAACGAGATTCTGTTCTCCGATTTCAACCTGGATGCACGCATCCTCGCCGCACTGACCGACGTCGGCTACAAGACCCCGTCGCCGATCCAGGCCGCCACCATCCCCGTTCTGCTTGAAGGCCGCGACGTCGTGGGCCTTGCCCAGACCGGCACCGGCAAGACCGCAGCCTTCGCTGTCCCCGCCCTTTCCCGCATGGCTGAACTGGCCGAGGTCAACGGACCCACCAAGGACACCCAGATCCTGGTCCTTGCCCCGACCCGCGAACTGGCCCTGCAGGTTGCAGAAGCCTTCACTTCCTACGCCGTGCACATGGACGACTTCACCGTCCTGCCCGTCTACGGCGGCTCCCCGTACGGTCCCCAGCTGGCCGGCCTGCGCCGCGGCGCCCAGGTTGTTGTTGGTACCCCGGGCCGTGTCATCGACCACATCTCCAAGGGTTCCCTGGATCTGTCCAACCTGCAGTACCTGGTCCTGGATGAAGCTGACGAAATGCTGCGCATGGGCTTCGCCGAAGACGTGGAGCAGATCCTCTCCACCACCCCGGATGAGAAGCAGGTTGCCCTCTTCTCCGCCACCATGCCGGGTGCGATCCGCAAGATCGCCAAGAAGTACCTGAACAACCCGGCTGAAATCACGGTCAAGTCCAAGACCACCACCGGTGTGAACACCCGCCAGCGCTACGTGCAGGTCATGGGCCCGCACAAGCTCGATGCCATGTCCCGCATCCTCGAGACCGAGGACTTCGACGGCGTCATCGCCTTCGTCCGCACCAAGATGGCCACCGAGGACCTCGCCGACAAGCTGAAGTCCCGCGGCTACAAGGCTGCCGCCATCAACGGCGACATCCCGCAGCAGCAGCGTGAGCGCACCGTCGAGGCCCTGCGCGACGGCAAGATCGACATCCTGGTTGCCACCGACGTCGCCGCCCGCGGCCTGGACGTCGAGCGCATCAGCCACGTCTTCAACTACGACATCCCGCACGACACCGAGTCCTACGTGCACCGCATCGGCCGTACCGGCCGTGCAGGCCGCAGCGGTGACGCGATCCTGTTCATGACCCCGCGTGAGAAGTACCTGCTGCGGGCCATTGAGAAGGCCACCCGCCAGCCCGTTGAGCACATGCAGCTGCCCGGCATTGACGTTGTCAACGCCAAGCGCCTGGCCAAGTTCTCCGAGCGCATCACCGAGACCCGCAACTCCGAAGACCTCTCCGTCTTCCGTGAACTGGTCACCAATTACATCGCTGAGAACGACGTTCCCGCCGAGGAAGTCGCCGCAGCCCTGGTCGTTATGGCCCAGGCCGGCCGCCCGCTGCTGATGGAAGAGATTCCGCAGGCTCCGGCCCGCCAGCGCGAGCGTTCCGAAGGCCGGAACGACGGCTTCGGTTCCCGCGGCCCGACGCGCCCGCTGACCGAAGGCAATGCAACGTACCGCATCGCCGTCGGACGCCGCCAGCGCGTGATGCCCGGCTCGATCGTCGGCGCCATCGCCAACGAAGGCGGCCTGTCCTCCGCCCAGATCGGCGGCATCGACATCCGTGCCGACCACACCCTGGTGGAGCTGCCCGCAGACCTGTCCAAGGACCAGCTGCGCGCACTGTCCCGCACCCGGATCGGCGGCGAGCTGATCCACCTCGAGCTGGACAACGGACGCCGCCCCGCACGTGAAGGCGGATCCCACGACCGCGCCGACCGCGGCGGCTTCAAGAAGGATTTCAAGAAGCGTGACGGCGAGCGTTCCTTCGGTGACCGCGGTTCGGACCGCCCGTACAAGAAGAAGTTCGACGGCGACCGCAGCTTCAGCAAGCCTGCCGGTGCCGGAACGGGTGCCCGTAAGCCGCGTTTCCGCGACTAAGAGTTCCTAACAGGTTGGGTGTCCCGCAGGGGGCACCCTTCCTGTGTTTAACGCCGGTTATGCTGCCCCTGTCTCCGGGCCGCAGCTATGTCTTCTATGTCTTCGGAGGGATTCCCGGGATGGCTGCGCCGTGACCGGTGCAGGTGGAAGAACCAGATGGCCGGGCCGAGGACGGGGAAGCCGAGTACGCCCAGCAGGCAGAGGAACTTCATGCCCGGCGCCAGTGTCTTCTCCCTGGCCAGGGAGAAGACTGCAGCGGCTGTCAGCAGCAGGATGAGGGCGCCCATGGCCGTGACCATGAACTCCCATGCCGCCGGTACGGTCGGATTGCTGGCTGGGCCCATGCTGCTCTCCTGTGGAATGCGGCCGCCTTTCGGCGCGGTCCCGAGCTAGTCTGCCACAGCCTGCTGACTGTGCAGGGGTTCTGCGCCGCGGCTGGATTCCCAGGCATCCCTGGCGTTCCTCGCATCCCGCCGCAGCTGCAGCACGTCGGCCGCCAGGGCAGCCAGGTCGCGCAGGGTGGCTTCCTGCTCCCCGGTAAAGCTCCGGGCCTTCCGGTCCATGATGCACAGGGTGCCGAGTGCCTGGCCTTCGGCGTTGTGCAGGGGCACGCCGGCGTAAAAGCCGAAGCCGGGGGAGGCGGCCACCCGCGGGTCATCTGCAGTGCGCGGGTCCTTCTGCACGTCGTCAACAATAAAAGGGGAGTCTTCGCGCACGGCCACGGGGCAAAGGGAGTCCGCTGCATCTCCTGAACCGCGTTGCGTTCCGCTGCCGGACATGGTCCATACCCGGTCCCCGCCCACGATCGAAACGGCCGCCACCGGCACGTCCAGCATGCGGGCTGTCAGGGCAGTGATCCGGTCGAGGATCGGATCGGGTCCGTTTTCGGAAACAGCGGCGACCTCCTCCGCGGCGCGATCGCGCTCAGTGTCCGCTGCCGTGCTCCGCCGTCCGCGGCCGGCCGTAGCCAGGTCCTGCATGGCTTCGGACACCTCGTGGGCCGAGGGCCGCTCCGCCGCCTCCAGCGCGGTCATGGCCCGCAGGATTCCCACCCACTCGGGTCCCAGGTCATCCGGAATCTCCGGCCCGCGGAACAGGCGCGCCAGTGCGCTTTCTACAGCCATGCCAGGGAAGGCACGGTTCCCGGTAAGGCAGCGCAGCAGCACGAGACCCAGTGAGTACACGTCGCTGTGCGGACCGGCGGGCTCGGAACGAACCTGCTCCGGGCTCATGAAGCCGGCTGTGCCGGTGAACTCGTCTCCCTGCGGGTCCGGAGAGCCGGCCATCTGGGCGACGCCGAAATCCGTGAGTTTGGCGCGCAGCCGGTTCTCGTCTTCCCGGTAGTCAAAAAGCAGGATATTCGCGGGTTTGATGTCCCGGTGCACAATGCCGCCGCGGTGCATGTAGTCCAGGCCGATCGCCAGGTCGTACGCCAGGTGCGCCACCTGGCGGGGCGGCAACGTGCCCTTTGCCAGCCGGCGGCTGAGGTCCGAGCCCTGGACCAGTTCCATGGCCAGCCACACGATCGAGGTGCCCGACGGCGAAACCTCGGTGCCGGCGTCGAACAGTGTGATCAGGCTGTGGTGGTTGAGCTGGGACAGGACCTTGGCTTCTGCCTCGTTCCGGCTGCGTTCTTCTTCCGTGCGGGCCAGGGAGGCGATAAGTTTCACGGCCACTTCACGGCCCAGGAATTCATCTACTGCGCGGTGGACGGACCCCATGGAGCCGGAGCCAATTCTTTCCTGCAGGCGGTATCTGCCGCCCACGACCGTTCCTGGACCCATGTGCCTAGGCATCCGCGCACTCCTGTAAGAATCTAGTCCTGCCGGCGGGGGGATCGGCGGTGCGGAAACGATGTTGTTTCCTTTCCCAGTCTACTGTTGGGGCCATGCCAAAAGGCGGCAAGACAGGCGGCTGACATGCGAAGACGGTGTCTTAGGTCACAGAAGCCCACTTTGGCCCGAATCGATTTCGTGATGCGGAGAAAGTGCTGGTAGAGTTTTATGTCGTTGCCCCGGTAAGGGGCGATGCCCCGATAGCTCAGTGGTAGAGCGCCATCTTGGTAAGATGGAGGTCCCGGGATCGATTCCCGGTCGGGGCTCTCAATGGGAGGGTCCGCGTTTCCAGCCCCTGTTGTCCAACAGGGGTGAGGCACGCGGGCTTGACTCATTTATGGCGGTGTAGCTCAGTTGGTTAGAGCGCACGACTCATAATCGTGAGGTCGGGAGATCGAGCCTCCCCACCGCTACAGATCGACCCCCGGAGCCTGCTCCGGGGGTCCTTTTGTTGTCCGGGTTGGTGCCGGTCCTGCCTGGACGGTGGTCCGGCGGGCGCGGGACACGCTACCCCACCTGCCCCGGAACGAGCAACGACGGCGCGGGACGGCTTGTAGGATCGCAGGGGAGAGCAGGCTGTCCCGATCAACCGTGCGGAACCAACCGCACGGAACAACACGGAATAACACGGAATAAATCGCACGGAATCAATCGCACCGAACGCGGAACGAAAGATGCAGACCCGATGACTGAAAACCTTCCTGATCCGGAGCAGCCGGAAGCCTGGCCGACGCGGCGCGGACGCAGGGCTGCCGAAGCACGCCGGGCAGCCTACGTCGTAGAAACGCCGGCCACCGGCGCGGACGCGGATGCCTCACCCCAGGAGCTTCCCGCTGCGGACCAGGGGACCACAGGGGAGCAGGGACGTGCAGCGGAAAGCCCGCAGCCCGTCTCGGGCCGGCGCAGCCGGGTCCAGAACGCCCCCGGGGCACTGGCTGTTGCAAGCGTTCCGGTGGAACCCGGTTTCAGTCCCGGGTCCGTGCCTGAGCCGGAGCCCGCCCAGGCGTACGAGCCCGTGCCTGAGCCGGAGCCCGCCCAGGCGTACGCCCAAGCGTACGAGCCCGTGCCTGAGCCGGAGCCCGCCCAGGCGTACGCCCAAGCGTACGAGCCCGTGCCTGAGCCGGAGCCCGCGTATCTGCCTGAACCTTCCGTGCTCCCGGAGTCTTCCTTCGCTTCGGAGCCTTCTTTCGCGCCGGATGCCGCCCAGTTTGCGGATCAGGCCCCCGTCGCCGAACCTGCCCTCCTTCCGGAGCCGGCCTATGCTCCTTCCGATGCAGGCCACGGAGATATTGCGGCAGGCCAGTACGAAGGCGTCCAGCTGCGCGATGACGAACCCGAGCTGCTGGACCAGCCAGCGGACGGCACAGGCCGGGCCGCCGAGGAAGCAAAACCAGCGGACGGACCGTCCGAAAGCCTGCCGGTCCAGCGGTGGGAGGATCCGAATCCGCGGACTACGGGGATTTCCAGGATTCCATTGCATACGGACCTGCCGGCGTCGCCCTTCCCGGCTGCAGTGCCCGAGCCCCCGGCCGAGCCGCCCACGAATTCCGATGAGCTTCCCCTGGCGGAGGGCCCGGTTCAGGCAGGAGAGGACTACCTCCCGGAGGATCCCGCAGAGATGCCCGTTGACCTGCGGGAGAAATCCCGTGCGGCCGTCCGCGGGGAACCGCATGACTTCCGCAGGGCGACCTTCCTGGACACTTCGACCGCAAAGATTCCGGCGACACGGGGTTTCCGCGGCTTCCTCGCGTCCATGGGGCTTCGTGTTGCCCCGTCAGCCAAGGAGCTCTCTGAACGCCGTGACATCCGGATGGTCAGCCAGCACTGGCCGGGGCCGCGGACCATCTCCGTAGTAAACGGCAAGGGTGGGGCCAACAAGACGCCCACCACGGTGATGCTCGCTGCACTCTTCGCGCGCAACGGCGGCGGGCCGGTTTTGGCGTGGGACAACAACGAGACCCGCGGAACCCTTGGCTGGCGTACCGAACAGGCCCAGCACGACTCAACGGTGATGGACCTGCTGCCCGAGACCGGGCTGCTGCTTTCTCCCAAGGCGCAGTCGGCCATGCTGGCGCGGTTCGTGCACCACCAGACTGACGACAAGTACGACGTCCTCCGCTCGAACCCCAATGTCCTGGCCTCAGCCCAGAAGGTAACGAAGGATGACTTCGATTCCCTGCATGCCGTGGCCTCGAAGTATTTCCGGCTCAGCATCGTCGACTCCGGCAACGATGAAAGTGCCGAGCGGTGGCTGCGGATGATCCACCACACTGACCAGCTGGTCATTGCCACCACCACTGTGGAAGAACATGCCGAGGCCGGTGCGCTCCTGCTCGAAGCGCTTTCCGAACGCGGGGGACGGTACGCGGAACTCGCCCGGGGCGCCGTCGTCGTTGTTTCCCAGGCGGACCGCAACGGCACTGACGCGCAGGCGCGGAAAGTCGCGGAGGCCTTCAGCGTCCTGGCCCGTGCCGCGGTGACCATCCCGTACGACCCTGCCCTGGTAAAGGGACAGATTCGTTACGCCTCCCTGCGCCCGGCCACGCAGCGTGCCTGGCTGCGGGCCGCGGCCGCCGTCGCCGGAGGCCTCTAGGAAGAAAGTCAGCTTGCTTAGTATTGCCTCTTTTCCTAGGGTAGGGGTCAGCGGCGGTTCAGAACGGACCGCCTGACCCACGAACGGAGGCAAAATGTCAGCACATGATATTTCCGGCAAGAAGGTCGCATTCCTGCTCACGGACGGCGTGGAGCAGATTGAACTCACCAGTCCCTGGGAAGCCGTGAAGGACGCCGGCGGACAGCCCGTCCTGGTCTCACCCTCCAGCGGCAGCATCCAGGGATTCAACGGCGCCGACAAGGCAGACACCTTTACGGTCGACCTGGACGTGGCAGATGCCAGCGCAGCCGACTTCGACGCACTGGTCCTGCCCGGCGGTGTGATCAATGCCGACTACCTGCGCGTGAACGAAGATGCCCGCCGGTTCGCCCGGGACTTCTTCGCAGCAGGCAAGCCGGTGGCTGCCATCTGCCACGGTCCGTGGCTGCTGATCGACGCAGGCGTCGTCAAGGGACGGGACCTGACCTCCTTCCATACCCTGGAAGTGGACCTGCGCAACGCAGGCGCCAACTGGTCCGACGAGGAAGTCGTCGTCGATCAGGGACTGGTCACCAGCCGCACCCCGGACGACCTCCCGGCCTTCAACGACAAGGTCGTCGAGGAGATCTCAGAGGGACAGCACGCAGGCCAGCACGCCTAGCGTCGCCCTTCGCTCCGCCCCGGATGCCCTCGGGTATCCGGGGCGGAGTGCTGTCCAGGGCGTACCCGCACCCGGGCCCACGGCGGGTGCGCTAGCGTGAAAGGGAACCCGTTTTGCCTCTGGAGGCCGCTGCCGTATGACCAATTCTTCGTTCCTGTGCGGTGGCACAGGCTGGGACCGTGATGGTGCCTTCCTCCGGCTGTCCGATCCCGCCGGACAGCCGGCAGCCCTGCGGCTGGGGCACGGAGCGGAACTGCGCTTCCGCATCCGTTCCGAAGCGCCGCGCTACTGCCTGGGCTATGAGCTGGTCCACGAAGAAGGCCGGAAACCGCGTGCCTGCCCCGACCAGGCTGCAGCCGAGCGCGGATACCAGTGCCGGCGCTGCTTTTTCGCGGACGAAGGACGGCTGGTCCACAACAGCCACCGCGGCGGGGACCTGCCGGCAGGCCTGCGCAGCTTCCTTGCACGCCCGCAGTGGCTCTATATCGCGACGTTCGCAGACGGAACCACCAAGGTGGGAACCGCAGCAGACCAGCGCAAAACCCTCCGGCTCACGGAGCAGGGTGCGCTGGCAGCCCAGTACGTGGCACGGGCGGCCAACGGATTGCAGGTCCGCATCCTGGAAGACGCTGTTTCCTCAGGCCTGGGGCTGCCTCAGGCTGTGCGCTCCGGCCACAAGTGCGCTTCCCTGGCCGCAGCGCTGCCGGACACTGTCCTGGAATCCATCAATGCAGGCCACGCTGATGATGCCAGGACTCTCTTGCTGGACCGCGAACAGCAGGGCTTCGACGTTGTGAAGGAGGCCTGGACACGGCCGGAGGCCTTCGACGCCGTGCTGCAGAACCCCGGCGCCGGTCTGTATCCGCTTCCACTTGGCGCGGGCGAGCATGGCCTGGTCCTCCGCGGCATGCTCGGGAGCACCGCACTCGCGGCAACTGACGACGTCGGCCTTTCCTTCCTTGCCGACCTCACCGCCCTGAAGGGACAGCGCCTTGAACTGGGCGCCTATTCAAGCGCCCTTCCGGCGCTGCAGGAACCGCTTTTCTGAGCTGTACCGCCGCCTGCCGGGCGGCCGGCCGTTTCGGCACTGCCAGCACCCCGACTGTATTCTGAAGCCATGCTTAACACCCCCTGGGAAACCGGATCTCCGCTGTACCGCCGCCTGGTTGTCATCGCTCTTTCCGTCACCGGCGCAGGAATCCTGATGGTCCTGCTCGGTGCGGTCACCAATCAGCAGATCATCATGTACCTGGCACTGCCGGTCATCGTGGTGGGCATGAGTGTGCACCTGAGCGGTATGGTGGTGCGAGCCCGCGACGCCCGACGCCGGATGAAGGGAACCAAATGAGCATCAACCCCGAGCTGGCTGGCCGGAGATACCCCGCCAGCGAGTCCTACCAGGTGGGACGCGAGAAGATCCGCGAGTTCGCCCGGGCTGTGAAGGCCAGCAATCCCGCCCACTTCGAAGTCGCTGCAGCACAGAAGCTCGGCTACTCAGATCTGGTCGCCCCTCCGACGTTAGCGATCATCGTGGCGCAGCGCGCCGACGCGCAGCTGATCGGCGATCCCGACGCGGGGATTGATTTCTCCCGGGTAGTGCACGCAGACCAGCGTTTTACCCACCACCGGCCAATCGTGGCGGGGGACGAGCTCCTGGCTGAACTGCACGTGGACACCGTCCGTGCCATGGGCGACGGTGCCCTGGTCACCACACGTGCCGAGATCTCCACCGTGGAAGGCGAGAAAGTCGCCACCACGGTTTCATCCATCCTCGTGCGGGGAGAGGGCCAGTAACCATGTCCATTGCACTGAGTGAACTCGAGACCGGCCAGGAGATTGGCCGCACCACTATTGAGATCAGCCGCGCGGACCTGGTCCGCTACGCCGGCGCTTCCGGCGACTTCAACCCCATTCACTGGAACGAACGCTTTGCACGCTCCGTGGACCTGCCCGGCGTCATCGCGCACGGAATGTTCACGATGGGAGCAGCCGTCCAGCTTGTTTCGGACTGGATCGGGGACCCCGGGGCCGTCATTGACTACCAGGCGCGGTTCACCCGCCCGGTGACGGTCGAAGACCTCGACGATGCGCCCGGCGCCGTCGTTGACGTCGTTGGAACCATCGGTGCCATCGACCCGGACAACTCAACGGCCCGTGTGGACCTTTCCGTGACGTTTAACGGCCAGAAGGTCCTGGTCAAAGCCCAGGCGGTGGTGCGGGTCTGGTGAGTGCCCTGACCTCGATACAGCTTGCATCACTGACGACTTCCCGGGTCGGCGGACCGGCCAGGCGTTACCTCAATGCCGAAACTGCTGACGAACTGATTTCGATGGTCCGGTCCGCGGATGAAGCCGGTGAACCCCTGCTCCTGGTGGGCGGCGGCTCGAACCTGCTGATCTCTGATGCAGGGTTCGACGGCGCCGTCGTGCACGTGGGGAACCGCGGCGTCGAGATCCTGGAGGGCAAAGGCAATACCGCGCTCGTCGAGGCGCAGGCCGGCCATCCTTGGGACGAGCTGGTCGCCTTCACCATCGCCCAGGGATACGCCGGTCTGGAAGCCCTGTCCGGCATCCCCGGACTGGCCGGTGCGACGCCGGTGCAGAACGTGGGCGCGTACGGAGCCGACGTCTCGCACAGCATCGCTTCAGTGCGTGCCTGGGACCGTCAGACCCGGACGGAACGCCATTTCGGAGCAGGTGAACTCGAGTTCGGCTACCGCGATTCCCTGCTCAAGCGCACAACCGTGAACGGCTCGCCCCGCTATGTTGTGCTGAGCGTTCAGTTCTCCCTGACCCGAGGATCCACCAGTGCGCCCATCCGCTACGCCGAGCTGGCACGCGCCCTGGGCGTTGAAGTGGGAGATACTGCCAACGCCGCGGATGTCCGGCGGGAAGTGCTGCGCCTGCGTGCCGGGAAGGGGATGGTCCTGGACGCCGCGGACGCTGATACCTACAGCACCGGTTCCTTCTTCACCAATCCGATCCTGCCTGCTCCGGACGCTGACCGGCTCCCCGCCGGCGCCCCCCGCTACCCCGTGGCCGAGCCGGGCATGGTCAAGCTCAGCGCTGCCTGGCTGATCGAGCATGCCGGATTTGGAAAGGGCTTCGGTCTGCCCGGCACTCCGGGGGCTGAGCTTGCCGGCGGGCGGGCTGCCCTGTCCTCCAAACACACACTGGCCGTCACGAACCGCGGCTCTGCCTCAGCCGAAGACCTGCTGGCCGTGGCCCGCGCGGTCGCGGACGGCGTCGAACAGGCGTTTGGCATCCGCCTTCACCCGGAGCCGCTGCTCATCAACTGTGCGCTCTAGCCCCCGCTTAACCACCGAGAGGCCAGTTACGGCTCTTTTGAGACCTCAAAAGAGCCGTAACTGGCCTCTCGGCGAGAAGGGCAGGAGAACCTAGAGGTTGCCGGTGGCGATCCGCAGCATGCGGCGCAGCGGCTCGGCTGCTCCCCAGAGGAGCTGGTCGCCGATGGTGAAGGCGCTGATGTACTCAGGGCCCATTTCCAGCTTCCGGATCCGGCCGACGGGAATGTCCAGTGTGCCGGTCACAGCCACCGGGGTGAGCTGTTCCATGGTGGCTTCCTTGGTGTTCGGAACTACCTTGGCCCATTCATTGTCGGCGTCGATGATCCGCTCGATCTCGGCGACGGACAGGTCTTCGGTCAGCTTCAGCGTGAGCGCCTGGGAATGCGAGCGCATGGCACCGATCCGCACGCACAGCCCGTCGAACGGGATCCGAGCGGCGCCGGCGGTGTTGCGGCCGAGGATCTTGTTGGTCTCCGCGCCGCCCTTCCACTCTTCCTTGGACTGCCCGTTGCCCAGGTCCGCGTCGATCCAGGGGATGACCGAACCGGCCAGCGGAACGCCGAACTGCGAAGAATCCATGGAAGGATCCTTCTGCTGGGCCAGGACCGCGCGGTCGATTTCGAGGATGGCCGACGCCGGATCAGCGAGGTTCGCTGCGACAGCGGAGTTCAGGGAACCGAACTGGTTCAGCAGCTCGCGCATATGGCGGGCACCGCCGCCGGACGCTGCCTGGTAGGTCATGGACGTGCCCCACTCAACGAGACCGTTGCGGAACAGCCCGCCCAGGCCCATCAGCATGCAGGAGACGGTGCAGTTGCCGCCAACGAAATTCTTCACGCCCCTGGCCAGGCCGGCGTCGATGACGTCGCGGTTGACCGGGTCCAGCACGATAATGGCGCTCTCGTCCATGCGCAGGGTGGAAGCGGCATCGATCCACAGGCCGTCCCAGCCGGCGTCGCGCAGCTTGGGGTAGACCTCGGAGGTGTAGTCCCCGCCCTGCGCGGTGACAATAATGGGCAGCTTGGCCAGGGTCTCGATGTCATACGCGTCTTCCAGGGTGCCCGCACCCTGGGCGAAATCCGGAGCGGAGCCGCCGGCGTTCGACGTGGAGAAGAAGACGGGGTTGATCAGGTCGAAGTCGCCCTCGTCCTGCATGCGCTGCATGAGGACGGAACCGACCATGCCCCGCCAGCCGACGAAGCCCGCGGTGGGAACAGAGGAAGCTGCTGTTGTCATGGTTTCAGTCTAGGCCAGCGGCTCGCGGCCGTCCTGATCGGTTACGTTCCGGTTCCGGGTCCACAGTGCGAACCGGTACTGAAGTCCGTTGCCGGAGGTGTACCAGCCCTGTGCGGGGCTAACGCCGGTGAACGTCCACTCCGACCCAAGCCGGGGAGCGTAGCTGTCGCCCTCAGTTTCGGTATTGATGACGGTGACGACGGCGATGTCCGCCAGGGGTTCGGCTTCGCCGTAGACCTGCGATCCGCCGACAATCCAGATCCTGTCGCTGCCTTCGCTTCCCTCCGCTGTCTCCAGCGCCGCTTCCAGGGACGGGACGACGACGGCGCCCAGCGGCTCCAGCTCCGCAGCGAGCCCTTCGCGGGAGGAGATCACGATGTTGGTGCGCCCCGGCAGCGGGCGGAAGGCGTCGGGGAAGGACTCCCAGGTGCGCCGGCCCATGACGACGGGGTGCCCCAGCGTGCTGTCCTTGAAATGTTTGAGGTCTTCGGGCAGGTGCCACGGCATGCCGCCGTCCTTGCCGATGACTCCGTTGGTGGTCTGTGCCCAGATCATGCCCACCAGGGGGACGCCGGAGCCGCCCATGCCCCGGGAGGCCAGCGCCTGGTCAAGGTCCTGGCCGTCGGCGTCGGCGACGCCTACGGGGTAGTAGTGCATGGAATCTGCGAACTTGTTCAGATCGTTCAAGGCGGGTGCCCTTTCACACGGCGATAGGTGCCTTGATGCCCGGGTGGTGCTGGTAGTCCAGGACCTCGAAGTCATCAAGTTCGTAGTCGAAGATGCTCTCAGGCTTCCGCCTGAGCCGCAGTCTAGGATACGGGAACGGCGCGCGGGTGAGCTGCTGCGTTACCTGGTCCATGTGATTGTCATAGATGTGGACGTCGCCTCCGGTCCAGACGAACTCGCCGGGTTCCAGGCCAACCTGCTGCGCGACCATCAGCGTCAGCAGGGCATAGGAGGCAATGTTGAAGGGGACGCCCAGGAAGGTATCCGCCGAGCGCTGGTACAGCTGGCAGGAGAGTTTTCCGTCGGCAACGTAGAACTGGAACATGGCATGGCAGGGAGGCAGTGCCATGTTCTCGACTTCAGCCGGGTTCCAGGCCGTGACGATATGCCGGCGCGAATCCGGGTTGGTCTTCAACCCCTCGATGAGCTTCTGAATCTGGTCGATCTGCCCGCCGTCCGGAGTGGGCCAGGAGCGCCACTGGACGCCGTAGACCGGGCCGAGCTCGCCGTCGTCGTCCGCCCATTCGTCCCAGATGGTGACGCCGCGTTCCTGCAGCCAGCGCACGTTCGAGTCTCCGCGCAGGAACCACAGCAGCTCCAGGGCCACGGACTTGAAGTGGACCCGCTTGGTGGTGATCAGCGGGAAAGACTCACTGAGGTCAAAGCGCATCTGGCGGCCGAAGACGCTGCGGGTTCCGGTGCCTGTCCGGTCGGACTTCCGGGTGCCGTTCGCCAGGATGTCGCGGAGCAGGTCTTCGTACGGGGTGGGAATGGTGGTCACTGCTCCAGTGTAGTAGCGGGCTGGCGGTGGGCCAGTGCATCGCGCAGGAGCGAGAGCACAACGGCGTCGCTGAGCCCGTGCCGGCCTGCCGCTGCGGTGAGGAGCCCGACGGCGGCGCCCACTTCAGCGGGAACGGTACCGGGTTCGGCGGCGGGCGGGGCAGCGCGCTGTGCAATGACGGTGCCGCGGCGGCGGAGGGCTGTGACCGTTCCCTCGGCTTCGAGTTCCTTGTACGCCCGCGCGACGGTTCCAGGGGCGACACCCAGATCCGAGGCGAGGGTGCGGATGGTGGGCAGGCGGTCGCCCGGTGCCAGGGCCCCGGCGGAGACAAGGGTGCTCACCTGGGCACGGATCTGTTCATACGGCGGTACGGGGGAGCCCAGATCCACCTGGATCTGTGCGCTCATGCCCGCTGCGCAGGCGAGAGGTCTGCCCGCTCGGCGTACCGCGGGTCGTCCGGGAAATGGGACGGACCGAACTGGCGCCACGCAACGACAATCGCTGCGAGCAGCAGCAGGGAAGCCACTGCATTGCTCTGCTGGACCAGTGGAGCGAGCCAGGTCAGGGGAGGTTCGACTTCTATGTCGCGGATGTACGTGTGGGCCCACGGACTGTGCAGGGAGACGTCGAAGAACACCAGTCCCGCGGCCGCGAGGCACGTGGCGGTGCTGGTGCGCGCCAGCCGGAACAGGGCGACCCGGCGCAGCCTGAGGTCAACGTCGCGGTCTGCCGGCAAAGCCGGCCGGGCCAGCACCTTCCGTGACACCAGATAGGTCAGCAGCGGCAGCAGCAGGACCAGCAGGGTGGCGGCGAGGGCGAAGCGCCAGTCGAAAAAGGGCTCGGGAGCTGTGACGGGGCCGGGCTGGCCGGCCCCGGGCCCGGAACGCGCGTTGGCTGCGGACTCAGCGAATGCCTGGGCTGCCCGGTCCACGGACGGCGCAAGCAGCGCGGTACCCAGGAGGGTTCCCAGGGCCAGCGCTGCGGCAGCCGTTCCGGTCCACCCGAGCCAGCGCGGCGGCCGGACGAAGTCATAGGCCCCAGGGTCAAGCGGTCCGGCGGCGGGCGAGTGTTTCCGAATCCGGCGGGCAGAGGTGTATTCCGTCAGCGCACAAAGGAAGGTAAAGCTGCCCGCTGCTGCCGCCAGGGCGAGGGGTGCTGCGGTCCGGTACTCCCAGTTGGGGGCAAAGATCCCGATCCAGGCAACCCCTGCGAGCAGCGTGCCGCCGATGGTCAGGCGCAGGCTCGATGCCAGTGACTTCACCGCCAGCGGCGAGGATGCGGGGACGGCGCCGGCGAAGGCGGACGGTTCCGGCAGCGGGACCCGGGGAGCCCGCTTGAACAGTGCCAGGATGCCGGCGAATAACAGGGGCAGGGACAGGTTCCGCAGGCCGTCAGCGGCAGGGCTGAGCCCCGGCGGGTCCGGATAGTTGCCGAGGAAGATGCCCCCGGAAGAGGCCAGAAGCAGCATCACAGCGGCCGCAGTTCGCAGTACCCGGTGGGCTGAAGCCCTCCGCAGTGCGGCGTCGGCTTCCGGGGCCGTGCCCGGAACAGCAGGCCGGACCGAGATGAGCTTCAGGACCCCGGCAACCGCCGCCACGGTGAGCAGGAGCCAGGGCGCCCAGCCTGCCAGAAGCTGCCGGGCAGGCACTGAACCGGGATCACGGGCCAGCGTCGTCGCCAGGATGAGCAGGTTGTAGGCCAGGAAGATACAGGCCAGGCCCGTCATATACCGGGGGATCAGGGCGCGGACTCCGCGGTGTTCCAGGCGGGCGGTGCGGACGGTTCCGCGCGGCCGCGGCCAGGTGAGTTCCCCGGCGGCAAGCACGGCCAGGGCGAAGACCGTGGGTGCGCCCAGCTGCACCACTGCGGAGGAGAACGCGTAGTGTCCGTCCCACCAGAGTTCACCGCCGGTTTCCCGCAGCACCGGCTGCAGCACTCCGGGAAGCCACAGCGCGGTGCCCAGTGCGACCATCCCGATCCGTCGGGCGTACTTCTGCGCCGCTTCAGTAATGGTCCGGGGGTCGGTGCCCGGCTTCGGCCGGACGGTGAGCATCATAAAGGCGACCACCACAGCGCAGAAGACCATGGTGCCAATAACCGATAGTGCGGCCGCAGCCATGTGGAGCCCCCGAACTCATCCGCGAATATTTGTACCGAGTCTCTGGTACAAAACTCCGGGCGTCAAGGGTCTTCCCCTCGAGGGGAAAGGGGGGCGGGGATCAATCGCACAACCACTCGAGATAGCAGAAACTGCCCGTATGAGCGCTCATACGGGCAGTTTCTGTCATCTCGTTAGAGGGCGCCGCCCGCGGCCTCGGGAGCACCCGAGTCCTCGCCGCCGTCGCCCACGCGCTCGCGGGCCATAAAGTTTTCCAGGTCGAAGAGATTGTCAGCGCGGCGGGCCACGGTCAGCAGCGTGCTCATGGACGCCACCTCTTCCACCTGCTCCTTGAGGAACCAGAGCATGAACTGCTCACCGAGGGCATCGCCTTCGGCGCGGGCAGCAGCGAACAGGGCCTCAATCTGCGAGGTGACCTGCTTTTCCTGTGCGAGTGCAAGTGCAATCGGCTCCACGACGTCCGAGAAGTCGTTCTTCACTGCAGCGATGCCGGGGATCCGGACGGGCAGGTCCCGGTCGAGCATGTACTGGACCAGCATCATGGCGTGGTTCCGCTCTTCGACGGACTGTGCATAGAAGTGGCGTGCCAGCTGCGGGAGGTCTTCGCTGTCGAAGTAGACGGCCATGGCCACGTACTGCTGCGAGGCGTTGAATTCGTTCCCGATCTGGGCTTCAAGGAGTTCGGTGAATTTGCTCATAGCCCCACAATATGTGTGCTGACCTGCGGATAAAAGGACGGATAGGCTTAGCTCGCCAAGGATAGGCTACGCATTCACCGCCGGCCGCCGGCCGCCGGTCCCTGGCCGTCAAACCCTAGTCATCAAACGGGCGGTAGCGTTCCACGGAAACGGTACGGCGCGGATTGCGCCGGCTGACCTGGCACACCACCATTTCGCCCGGGGCGAGGTACGGGTCTTTGTCCGGGAGTTGGTCCGCCAGGGCATCGGTCATGGTTGAGGCCAGGACCTCGAATACCAGGGGCAGGACCGGGCGGTGCGTGCACAGCGCCACGGGCCGCATTTTTTCAAAGAGGCTGTCGACGGCGCCGCGCGCCTTCCCGGGCTTGCGCTTGGCATTGTGTTCCGTGAGCGCGTCCACGGTCTTGAACTTGGGCTTGCGGGCATTCACGTAGGGACCCATGGTCTGGACGCACCGCAGCCATGGGCTGGACACCACCCGGCCCGGCTGCCATGCAACCAAAAGGCGTGCGGTTGCCTTGGCCTGGCGCTGCCCCGTCGCGGCGAGCGGACGGTCGCCCTCTGCCCTGGCCCAGGAGGAGCGGGGTTTTGCCTTGGCATGACGGACGATGATCAGCGGCCACGTCGCGAGGTCCCCGGCTTCGAAGGCCGCTACCAGTGCTTCCAGCGGGGCCCGGTCGGTCGGGTTTGTGAGCAGCGCGGAGGCTTCTTCCGGCGCGGACCAGCGGAACCCGTCGACTTCCTTGCGGTCCGGGCGGGGCTTCTCGGTGTCGACCTGCGCTGCCCAGTAATGGACTGCCTTGATCCCCGACGCTACGGGATAGCGGGTTTCCGGCAGCGGGATGCCGAGCCGGATTTCCAGCCCCACTTCCTCCTTCACTTCCCGGACAGCGCATTCCGGCAGGGTCTCGCCGGCATCGAGTTTGCCTTTGGGCCAGGACCAGTCGTCGTACCGCGGACGATGGATCAGCAGCACCTGCAGCCCTTCGGCACGCACCCGCCAGCACAGCGCACCAGCGGCAACCACGCGCGGCTCCCCGGTGAGGTCCAGGGAAGCGCTGCTCCGGCCCAGCAGCAGCGCAGCCGTCTCTTCGGGCGTGTCCTGCCCCGGAATCGGTTCGGCGCCGCCGCCGGTTCCCTGCAGGGAAGCAGGGCTGTCCGTGCCGGGCATTAGCGGCGGGCCAACGCACGTTGGCGGGAGCGTGAAGCCAGAAGCCAGGACTGCACGTCCTGGAGCGGGGTTCCTTCACCGTCTTTGTGGTGCCGGGTCCAGATGCCGTCGGCGTCCAGGTGCCAGCTGGCTGTTCCGGCGTCCAGGTAGCGGTCCATGAGTTCAATCAGGTCCGTGATGTCGTCCTTGGACCCCAGCTGGACCAGGGCCTCCACACGGCGGTCCAGGTTGCGGTGCATCATGTCCGCAGATCCGATGTAGACCACCGGGTCCCCGGCATTGGCGAACGCGAAAACCCGCGAGTGCTCCAGGAAACGTCCCAGCACCGAACGCACGGTGATGTTCTCGCTGAGGCCGGGAACGCCCGGCCGCACCGAGCAGATCCCCCGCACGATCACGTCCACCCGCACGCCTGCCTGTGACGCGCGGTAGAGGGAATCGATGATTGCCTCGTCCACCATGGAGTTGACCTTGATGATGACCCGCGCGTCCAGTCCGGCCTTCTGATTGGCGATTTCGCGTTCGATCCGGTCGATCAGTCCGGAGCGGACCGACCGCGGTGCCACGAGCAGGCGCTTGAAGGTGGACTTGGGGGCGTAGCCGGAGAGCTGGTTGAACAGCTTGGTCAGGTCTTCGCCGACCTTGTCGTTGGCGGTGAGGAGCCCCAGGTCCTCGTAGTACCGGGCCGTGCGCGGGTGGTAGTTGCCGGTGCCGATGTGGCAGTAGCGGCGCAGCCCGTCGACCTCCTGGCGCACCACCAGGGACAGCTTGCAGTGGGTCTTCAATCCCACGATTCCGTAGACCACATGGACGCCGGCCTGTTCGAGCTTGCGGGCCCAGGAAATGTTCGCCTGCTCGTCGAAGCGGGCCTTGATCTCCACCAGCGCCAGTACCTGCTTGCCGGACTCTGCGGCATCGATCAGTGCGTCGACAATGGGGGAGTCGCCCGACGTGCGGTACAGGGTCTGCTTGATGGCCTGCACGCGGGGATCCGCTGCTGCCTGTTCCAGGAAGGCCTGGACGGAGGTGGAGAAGGAGTCATAGGGGTGGTGCAGCAGGATGTCCCGGCGGCGCATGGCGGCGAAGACGTCAGCCGGCTTGGAGGTTTCCGACTCCTTCAGGTGCAGGCTCGTGTGCGGAACCTGCTTGGGATAGTGCAGGTCCGCCCGGTCGATGCGGCTGATGACGCTGAGCCCGCGCAGGTCCAGCGGGGCCGGAAGGGTGTAGACCTCGTCTTCTTCCACGCCGAGTTCGCGGACCAGCAGCTGGCGGATGCTCGGATTGATATCCGGAGTGACTTCAAGCCGGACGGGCGGTCCGAAGCGGCGGCGGAGCAGTTCCTTCTCCAGTGCCTGGAGAAGGTTCTCGGCGTCGTCCTCTTCAACTTCGAGATCCTCGTTGCGGGTGACCCGGAACGTGTAGTGCTCCACGACGTCCATGCCGGGGAAGAGCTGGTCGAGGTGCTCCGCAATGACTTCCTCGAGCGGAATGAAGCGGGCCGTCCGCCCGGCAACGGTTCCCGCCCTGGGCCCGTCGACGGAGACCAGCCGCGGAAGCTGGTCCGGCACTTTGACCCGCGCGAAGAACTCCTTGCCGCTGACCGGGTTGCGGACCACCACGGCCAGGTTCAGGGAGAGCCCGGAAATGTAGGGGAACGGGTGCGCCGGGTCGACGGCGAGCGGGGTCAGGATCGGGAAGACCTTCGCCGCGAACTGGCGGTGCAGCTGCGCCTTGGAGGCGTCGTCGAGTTCTTTCCAGCTGATGAGGTGGATGTTCTCGTCGTCGAGCGCCGGGCGGATCTGCCGGGCAAAGACCTCCGCATGCCGCTGCTGCAGCCGGTAGCCGGCTTCGGTGATTTCCTCCAGCTGTTCCACCGGGCTGAGGCCGGCGGCGGAGGGCACGGCAAGGCCGGTCGCGATGCGGCGCTTGAGGCCGGCGACCCGCACCATGAAGAACTCATCCAGGTTCGAGGCAAAGATGGAGAGGAAGTTGACCCGCTCCAGCAGGTACAGGTCCGGGTCCTCAGCCAGTTCCAGGACCCTGGCGTTGAAGTGCAGCCAGCTGATTTCGCGGTCCAGGAAACGGTCCGGGGTGACTTCACCGCTGGGCAGCAGTGCCGGCCCGAAGTCCGGTATGTCGATGCGGTCCTGTGTGGCCCGCGGTGCCGGCATGGCTTCGGCTGACCCGAAGGAGGTCCGTGTGCTGGCTGCGGTGTCGGAATCCATAGTCTTATCTCCCCTGGCAGTTCTGGCAGGCTGCGGGCGCCGGTAGGCCGGTGCCGCACCTCATCCTCCACATTACAAGCCGGCAGCGCCTATTCCGCCGCGTACATCACGTCGACATCCCAGCGGACGAAGCCGAGCCTCCGGTAGAGCGCAACCGCGGGGGCGTTGTCCGCATCGACGTAGAGCATGACGGCGTCCAGCCCGGCATCATGCAGGTGCCGGATGCCGGCCAGCGTCAGGGCCTTGCCCAGACCGGTGCCCTGCGCTTCGGGGATGACCCCCACGACGTACACCTCGCCCATTGCCGGATGGCTGCCCATGCGGGGGTGGACCTTTGTCCAGTGGAAGCCCAGCAGTTCGCCGTCGTCCTCGCGGACCGCCAGCAGGAACCCGGCAGGATCAAACCACGGCTCTTCCATCCGCGCCGCCAGGTCCGCGCGGGTCATGGCGCCCTGTTCCGGGTGGTGCGCGAAGGCTGCAGCGTTGGCCTTCAGCCAGGCATCTTCGTCGCGCCCGGGTTCGAAGGAACGCAGCACAACGCCGTCGGGCAGGGACGGGGCGGGCAGCTCCGCCTTGAGGGAATCGCGGGTGAGGCGCATCCGCCACAGTTCACGCACCGGACGGTAGCCGAAGTGGGCGGCCAGCCTGACGGCTGCCTCATGGTTGCCGTGGGACCAGGCCTTGTAATCCCGGCCGGTGTCCTCCCGTACGGCACGGGCCAGTGCCGATCCCACGCCCTTGTTGCGGTAGTTCGGATGCACCACGAGTTCCAGGACACCGGCGTCCGGATCTGCGGGATCAACGCTGAGGACGGCGACGCCGGCGAGTTCCTGAGCAGTGGAGGGATCGGAGTGGTCGTCATGGGCGAAGGTGGAATAGACACGCAGATGGTCCGGGTCCGCGTCAGCTGCCCGCAGGTCCACCAGCGTCTGTTCCGAGAGCGGGGGATTTCCGTCAGCCTCGGCGGCAGCGCCGGCAAGCTCCAGGATGCCGCGCAGCGAACCTTCGTCAGGAGTGCCTCGGGTAGTGAGGATAGGCCATGTGGTCAGGGGATTCTCGCTCATTGAAGAAGACTAGCCCCCATGGGCCTGTCAGGGGAGACGCATCAGCCCTCGCGTCCGGCGGTGGCCGTCTGCTCCTCAGCTGTCCGTGAGCGTGCGAACCGGTAGCCGACGTTGCGCACGGTGCCGATCAGGTTTTCGTGGTCCGGCCCCAGCTTGGCGCGGAGGCGCCGGACGTGCACGTCGACGGTTCGGGTGCCTCCGTAGTAGTCGTACCCCCAGACTTCGTGCAGCAGCTGGTCGCGGGTGAAGACCCGGCCCGGATGCTGGGCAAGGTACTTCAGGAGTTCGAACTCCTTATATGTGAGGTTCAGCGCCGTGCCGCTGACGCGGGCGGTGTAGCTGGCCTCATCGATGACGACGCCGGAGGCATGGATTTCGGTGCCCGTGTCCTCGGCGGCGGCGTTGGACCGGGAGACGGCCAGGCGCAGCCGGGCTTCCAGCTCGGCCGGACCGGCGGTGTCCAGGACGACGTCGTCGGCCAGCCAGTTCGCTGCCACAGCGGCCATGCCGCCTTCGGTCAGGACCAGGATCAGCGGTGCGCCGAGTCCGGTGGCCTTGAGCAGCTGAGTTAGCGACCGCGCCCCGACCAGGTCTTTGCGGGCATCAACAAGTACAACTTCGCACGGCTCGATATCCAGCAGCGCAGTCGGTTCGGCCGGGACTATGTGGACCTTGTGGTTCAGGAGTTCCAGGGCAGGCAGGATTTCAACTGATGACCCGGCACTGTTGGTCAGGAGCAGAATGTGCGACATCGAACCTCCGAAAGTTAGGCGCACATCATCGGGCACGTTTACTACCCGGTCCCAGCGGCCAGAGAGTGGTTGAAAGTATACCCAGCGGCACGCGGAGAACCCGTAGCTTTTATGAGTGCCGCGTAATAAGGCAGTATGGCTAGGGTGAAACTTTGGACCATAGCGGTGCCGGCCGCCACTGTACTGACCGGCATCGTGGCAGCATCCTACGTTTCTCCCGAAGCAGTCGCCATTGTCACCGGAGCGGCAGCGGCGCTGGCCGGCTTTGGCTGGCCGTACCTGCTGGGGGTTCCCGCCCGCAAGACCCAGGGAGCGGTCCTGGCACTCGTCGGGGCCGGCAGCACTGCCGCAGCCTTCTTTGCCCCGGCCACTGCCATGCTGACCTGGATGCCGGGCGTCGTTGCCGTAGGCGTGGGTGCCGTCTTCGTGATTCAGCTGCTGCGCGGCACAGGCCAGGCCCAGCGCCTGGAATCCACCCTGGGAGTGATCAGCGGAGCACTTGTTGCCGGCATGGGAGCGGGATGGGTTGCCGCGGACAGGCTGGCAGGTGCCGAGGGTTCCCAGGGCCTGATCGTCGCCAGCGCCGCAGCGATCGCCGTCGCGGGCGCCGTTTCCCTGATTCCGCTTCCGGACCGGATCACCGCGCCGTTGGGTGTCCTGACGGGGGCTCTCGCGGCTGCCGCGGCCGCAGCACTGGTGCCGGGACTTCCCGTCGCTGCCGGCGCTTTCATCGGCGCGCTGTGTGCGGCCGTGGTTGTGGCGGTGCGCCGCCTTGCCCTGATCCGGGATGATTCTCCCGGGCTGCTGGGCCTGGTCTCAGCCGGTATGGCGCCGGTGCTGGCGCTGGGCACGGCCGTGTACTTCGCCGGTCGCCTGCTGGTCCCGTAGGCCGCCTGCCGCACGGCGTAACGGAGACAAAGCAGTCTGCCGGCAGGTTAGGATGTAGGCATGTCGCTTCTTGCTCTCGAAATCTTCTTCATTGTTCTCCTGGGTGTAGCCGGCCTGGCCATGGCCGGCTTCGCAGCCCTCGTCGTGGCACGCCTGTACAAGGGTCAGAAGTAATTCCACACCCGTAAAACCACAGGAAGGGTCCGGCCATGCCCATGGAGATCCCCACTGACCTGACACCTGAACTGGTGCCGCTTTCCTGGCTCCTCGGAGTGTGGGAAGGAACAGGCCGGCTCGGTGAAGGCGATGCCGAATCTGAGCACTTTTCGCAGCGTGTCACCTTTACGCAGAACGGCCTGCCCTACCTGCAGTACACAGCGGAGAGCTGGCTGACGGACGAGGAAGGCACGGTCCTGCGGCCATTGGCGGTGGAAACGGGCTTCTGGGCCCTGGACCGCCCCCTGAACGACGCCGACGGCGGCCCGGGCCTGATTCCCGCGGACATTGTTCCCGCGATGCGCAGCGCCGATGAGGTGGAACAGCTGCGCAATGACGACGGCGGCTTCGACATCACCGCCACGATCGTGCATCCCGGCGGAATCGCTGAACTGTACTACGGGCAGATCAAAGGTCCGCAGATCCAGCTGAGCACCGACCTCGTCATGCGCGGCGTCAACTCCAAGGAATACACTGCGGCCACCCGCATCTACGGGCTGGTCAACGGCGATCTTTACTGGCGCTGGGACGTAGCCGCAGAGGGCAAGGCCCTTGAAGCGCACGCCTCCGCCATCCTGAAAAAGCAGCCCTAGCCGCCGGTGCCCGCTCACCGTGCCGCGGGCACGGTGATGCACCCTTCATGCGCCTTCCCGGAATACTGCTCCCAGCCAAGGACGTTGCACCTGACATGAGCATCAAGAGCCCTCTCCTGACCCGTTCCGGCGCCGTCGAAGCCGGCGCCCCGGATTCCGGCATCGCGGCCCACTACGGGGACCCCCTGCGTGAACAGCGTGCCCTGGCCCGCGGCGAGGCCGTCACCGACCTTTCCAACCGGGGAGTTCTCACGGTCGAAGGACCGGACCGCCTGAGCTGGCTGAACACGCTCTCCTCGCAGCAGCTGCTTTCCCTCGAGCCGGGAGAGAGTACAGAGCTGCTGCTGCTGAGTGTCCAGGGGCGCATTGAGCATGACGCCCGCGTGCTCGACGACGGCGAACGCACCTGGCTCATTGTGGAAGGGAACGAAGCGCCGGTCCTGGCATCGTGGCTGCAGAGCATGAAGTTCATGCTCCGGGTTGAGGTCCGGGACGTCAGCGCCGACTGGGCCGTTGCGGGCTCTGTTGCCGCAGTGCCGGCGTGGTCCGGCTACCTCACCTGGATCGACCCGTGGCCCAAGGTTGGCCCGGGGGGATTTGCCTACACGGAGACTCCGGAGGAAACGCATCCGGGCCTTGAACGCTCCTGGTATGAATACCTGATTCCGCGTGCTTCCCTGGAGGAAGCTGTTGCCGCGTCCGGGCGCACGCTGGCCGGAGCCATGGCAGCAGAGGCGCTGCGCATCGCGGCCTGGCGCCCCCGGCTCGGCATGGAAACGGACGACAAAGCCATTCCGCACGAACTCGACCTGATCCGCACTGCAGTCCATCTGGCCAAGGGCTGTTACAAGGGCCAGGAAACAGTGGCACGTGTCCACAACCTCGGCCACCCGCCCCGCAGGCTGGTTTTCCTGCAACTGGACGGGTCCCAGCACACCCTTCCGGCTGCCGGAGCTGCCGTGAAGTTCGGCGAGCGGACCGTCGGACGCGTGACATCGGTGGCCCAGCACTATGAGATGGGCGCCGTGGCCCTGGCTGTTATCAAGCGCTCGGTAGACCCCGAAGCCGCGCTGACCGTCGATGACGAGGGCGAACTGTACGCCGCAGCCCAGGAACTGATTGTTTCCCCGGACGCCGGACAGGCAGTCGGCCGCCCGTCGGGGTTGCTGCGTACGCCACGGGCGCGCAGCTGAGCGCCGGTGCCTGAACCAGGAACAGCCCCTGCAGCCGCGGTGTTGCCGGGGCAAGGAAGGATGAAGACAGATGACAGATTCCCCTGACACAGCACAGGACGGCATGGATGCCGACATGCTGGAGCTGGCCGAACGCCTGTTCAACGCGGCACGTGAGGGAGATACCGGGCTCCTGCGAACGTACGTCACGGCCGGTGTGCCGGCCACTCTGACCAACTCGGCAGGCGATTCCCTGCTGATGCTTGCTGCCTACCACGGCCACGCAGACGCTGTTGCGCTGCTGGTGGAGCTGGGTGCGGACGTCAATACGCTCAATGACCGCGGGCAGTCTCCGCTGGCCGGCGCCGTCTTCAAGGGATACGCGGACGTCGTCCGTGTCCTCGCTGAAGCGGGAGCCGACCCGGACGCGGGTAACCCCTCGGCCCGCGCAACAGCTGCCTACTTCCAGCGGACGGACCTGCTCTCCGGAACTGCCTAGGGCGCCGGCGGCAGCCTAGGCGGTCAGGGACACGGAGGACCGCATGCCCGCCGGGACGAACCCTGCGCCTGCAGCCGTCCGTGTCGCCCCGACGTTGTTCGACGGAATGCGTGACTGCGGAATCAGCCCTGCCGCCATGGCATCTTCGACCGCAATGCTGGTGACATAGGAACCCAGCCCGCGCATCCGCAGGCCCGGCGCTGTCAGCGCGGCGACGTCAGCCAGGATACCGTCCCTGATGCTGTAGCCGGCGCCGGCAACCGGGACCGGGCTGTTCCCGTCAGAGTCATCCACCAGCACAAACAGCGAATCCCGGTGCGAGAGCTTCGCTTCGATGACGTCGTCCGGGGGGCAGAGCCGCTCCAGGGCTTCAGCGATGTGCGGTTCCTGGGCGACAGCGAGTTCTTCGGCGGGGGGAACCGGGGGAAAAGAATCGGCGTAGTACAGGTACTCGGTGGCCATTGCGCAGCCGCCGTGGTGGTGGGAAAGCCGTAAAAGCGCTGCATCGCTGCTCAGTTCGGCTCCGCTGATGGAGCGGACCTGCTTTGCCGCCCATCCCGGACCGGAAAAGACTTCGCGTCCAAACAGCTTGACGAACGAAACTTCCTGGGCCTCGTCATGGACGTCGTAGATGCGCTCGTGGCGGTCCGCGGCCGCCAGGGCGTCGTCGTCGAGTCCCAGCCTGCGGGACCATGCGAGCTGAATGATGGCAACAGTGCCGGGGTCAAGGTCCATAAATGTCAAACTACACGGGGGTGCGCCGCCCGGCGCAAGACTGAGTCCCGAATTTGATAGGAGCCCTAACCAAAAAGGATGGCAGCTTCCTCGTAGCGGCTCTCCGGAACGGTCTTGAGGTTGCCGAGCGCTTTTTCGAATCCAACCCGGACTATATCCGTTCCATGGAGCGAAACCATGGTGCCCCACAGGCCCTCCATCACGGAGTCCACGGCTGCCATGCCCAGCCGGGTCGCCAGCACCCGGTCAAAGGCAGTGGGCACCCCGCCGCGCTGGATGTGTCCCAGTACCGCAGCCCTTGTTTCGATGCCGGTCCGGGCTTCGATCTCCGGGGCCAGCAGCTCGCCGATCCCGCCGAGGCGCGGGCGGCCGAAGGCATCGAGTCCGCGCTCGGAGTGGGGGGCTTCCATGTCCGTGGTGACGAAGCCTTCGGCGACAACCACCAGGGGAGCACGGCCGCGCTCACGGGCATCGTTGACCCATTGCGCTATTTGGTCCAGGCTGACGGGCTTCTCGGGAATCAGGATCGCGTGCGCGCCGGCGGCCATTCCGGAATGCAGGGCGATCCAGCCGACGTGGCGTCCCATGACCTCCGCGACCATGCAGCGGTGGTGCGATTCACCCGTGGTGCGGAGCCGGTCAATCGCTTCCGTCGCGATCTGGACCGCTGTGTCAAAACCGAAAGTGAAGTCTGTTGCGTCGAGGTCGTTGTCGACTGTCTTGGGGACGCCGACGATATGCAGGCCGGCATCGGTGAGCCGCTGGGCGGCAGCGAGCGTTCCCTCCCCGCCGATGGCGATCACTGCGTCGATGCCGAGACGGTCCATCGTTGCCTTGATGTTCTCCGGGCCCCCGTTGGGACCTTCGAAGGGGTTGGTGCGGGAGGTGCCCAGAATGGTGCCGCCCTGTTTGGAAATGCCGCGGACCCTTGTCCGGGGAAGGTCAATGATGTCCCCGTCAACGACACCGCGCCACCCGTCGAGGAAGCCAACAAACTCGGCGTCGTGCGTCTTGATGCCGTTGAGCACTGCTCCGCGGATCACCGCGTTGAGTCCGGGGCAGTCGCCCCCACTGGTGAGAATGCCGATCTTCATTGCAGAACCCCTGGATCTGTTGGTGGGCGGCGGCCTTCTTTGATTCTAGCCACCGCGGCCCAGTGTCCCGTCATTGACGCGGCACCCGCGGGCAGCGGCCCCGGGATTTACTTCCCGGGGCCGCTGCAGGCGTTAGCTGCGGATGAGTTTCTGCAGCGCGATCGTGCCGTCGGTGGTGGGCAGGAGAAGCCAGGCCACCAGGTAGGTGCCGATACCGATAAACGGCAGCAGGAAGCTCAGCAGCACGCCGATGCGCACCAGGGAGACGTCCCAGCCAAACTTCTGGGCGATTCCGGCGCAGATCCCGGCTACCCAGCCGCCGCGGGCACGCTTGATGGGGGAAGAACGGAGTACGTCATAGAACTTTTCCATGGGGTTATTCTGCCTGCTTTCAGTTCTGGTGCCAGGGTAGTGGTCCCGGCGTGGGGGGGCGGGTGCTACGGAGTTCGCCTGTGGCCCAGCACCGCCAGCAGCCCCCCGATGACCAGGGCGGCGCCTGCACCGATGAGCAAGCCAAGGAGCACCATCGCGGTGTCGAGCCGGACGCCGGTGAGCTGGACCACCAGGATCAGTCCGCCGACCGCTGCCAGGACCAGGCCCCAGACGATCGTTCCAACCCGCAGCGGCCGGCGCTCAGGTTCGGGTTCCGGGAGGTAGGTGTCATCTGACGGACCGGCTCCGAAGGCACCTGTGCCACCGGCGCCGAACTTCTCCGATTCGTTCGTGAAATCGCTCATTGGTTGAGGCTGCTTTCGTTCGTGGTCACCAGGACGTGGCTGGCGACACCCTTGATCTGGATGACGATCCGGTTGCCGGTTGCGTTGGGGTTCAGCTGCCGCTCCTGGTCACCGACCCACAGGCCGCCGAACGTGGCAAGTGTTCCGCCGTACTCCAGCTCCACTTCGCCCATTGCCACTTCGCCGTAGACCGAGACCGGAACATCGTCGGGCACCAGGATGGTGAGGTCCCCCGCGGCGACACTCACCGGAACAATGACATCACCGTCCTTGAGGTCACCGGCGATACCACGCAGGTCCAGGGCGCCGTCCGCGGCGATCACGCTGTAGCCCTCCGCTGCACTGCTGGACTGTTCAGCGCTCCAGGTGGACTCGTTTGCGACCACCAGGTTCCGGTAGGCATAGTTGCCGCTGAACAGCAGCGCTCCGATCAAGGCGAGGACTCCCAGTCCTCCGGCGATGCCGGAGGACCTGCCGGCCGCGCCGAGTGCCGCGACGCCGAGGCCAAGGACTACTCCTGCGCTGGCGAGGGCGACGGCTACCGGGGCCCCGAGGGCGTAAATGCCCGTGTAATCCAGTGCCAGCAGGGTCCCCGCCGCGAGAAGCGCGAATCCGCAGATCAGTGCCGCCCACGACGCCGGGGGCGAAGTGCTGGGGGCTTTGGCAGGCTGCGGCCGCGGGGCTGGCATGTAGCCGTAACCGCTGTCCCGGTGCGGCTGCCCCGGGTAGGCCGTAGCTCCGGAGGGGAAGGGAAGCGGCATGGTAGGCGCATCCGGACCCGGGTATCCGGCGGCAGGAGGGAAACCGGCGGTTGCCTCGGGGGACGGGCCCGCTGCGGGAGACTCTGCGGACGGCCACGCCGGTTGGGCCGGCGCGGCAGGGCGGCGTGTGTCCGTTCCCGGTACCCCGGGCGGCGTACCGGCGGGACCGGGCCGTCCGTTCCGCGTTGTGGCCCAGTAGATGACGAGGATTACGGCAGCGACCCAGAAGAGTCCCCAGAAGATCGGTCCCAGCCAGCCGTCATCGGCCAAGAAAGAAAGGCCCGGGCCGCTGAAACCAAGAATGGTGAAGGTCAGGGCGCCGGTCATACCCGCAGTCCATGTTCCGCGGATCGCCTGCTCCAGATGGATCCGGCCGTCCGGCTCGGGCAGCAGTGCCCAGGCGACGCCGTAGAGGACCACACCGATCCCGAAGAGGGAGAGCAGGATGACGAGGCCGCGGACGAGGATTGGATCAAGGCCGGTCCGCTGCGCAATTCCGCCGGCCACTCCGCCAATCCAGCGGTCCCGGGAGCGTTGGAGGCCCAGCTGCCGAAGCCAGGCGAAGAAAGAATTCTGCTGCGCTCCGCCGCTCGGGTGAACGGGCGGGGTGTTGGGCCCGGGGGCGGGGTGGTGCCCGTTGGAGGGCTCGGAAGGGTGCGTGTTCATGCTTCCAGTCTTCCGTTCCCGGCCGCACGTTACATCCGGGTTTCCCCTGAGGGACCCCTGATCCTTCCCTGAACCCGTGCGCCTGCTCCGTAGAGAAGGCGGTTTCGGCTGTCCGGCGTGCTTGGATTGGAACATGAGACCGCCCTTGCTCCGTTCCCAGCAGAAGGTAGTGGCAGGCGTCTGCCCGGGCCTGGCTGCCCACTTGGGATTGCCGGTGCGGACAGTCCGCCTCCTGATGGTGCTGCTGTCCCTCCTGGCCGGTGCCGGCGTCGTCCTCTACGCATGGCTCTGGATCATGGTGCCCACCGCCGAGGAAAAGGCAGCTGCCGGGGAACATAATCCGCGCAGTGTGGCGGAGAACTTCGCCCGCTATCTTCAGCAGGGCCAGGGAGACCGTTCCGGTGCCGGGACCGCCGTATTGGGCAGCCGGGAAATCCTGATCGGCGTCGGACTGCTGCTGGCGGCCGCTGCGATCGTCGCCCAGGCCCTTGGCGCCTCAATCAACCTGCAGATCCTGCTTCCCTTCGCGGTAATCGTGGCAGGTGCTGTCCTCGCCTGGTCCCAGCTGGACGCCAGCAGGAGGGCCGGACTGGTTGCCGGAGCGGGAGGGGACCGGAAAATGGGCCTGTTCCGGCTGGTGACCGGGCTGGTCCTGGTGATCGCCGGCTTCCTGCTGGTGATTTCCGGGTCCTTTACCTGGGATGTCCTGCTGGCTGCGTCCCTGGCTTCACTGGCCGTGCTGGCCGGCATCGCGCTGGTTCTGGCACCGTGGGCCGTGAAGTCCTGGCGGGCTTTCCATGCTGAACGGGCCGGCCGGATCCGCCAGACCGAACGCGCCGAGATTGCCGCGCACCTTCACGACTCGGTCCTCCAGACACTGGCCTTGATCCAGAACCGGGCAGGTTCCGAGGCCGACGTCGTCAAGCTCGCCCGGGCACAGGAGCGTGAACTGCGCCAGTGGCTTTATGCGGACCCGGAAAAGGGCACAGGCACCGTGGCTGACGCCCTTAAGGCCGCGGCCGCCGAGGTGGAAGACGCGTACGGACACCCGGTGGACTTTGTTGCCGTGGGGACGGCGGAGCTGACGGAACAGAGTTCGGCGCTGGTCCAGGCCGCCAGGGCAGCCCTCTTCAACGCAGCCCAGCACGCCGGCGGACAGATCTCCCTGTACCTCGAATGCCGGCCCGAGGCGGCTGAAGTGTTCGTCCGCGACCGGGGCAGCGGCTTTGATCCGGCCGCCGTGCCCCAGGACCGCCTGGGCGTACGGGAATCGATCATCGGGCGCATGACCCGGAACGGCGGGACAGCGAAGGTGCGGAGCAGTACAGACGGCACCGAGATACATTTGGCATTGCCACTGGCCGGCGCCGACGTCCCGGTGGAACCGAAACGGGAAACGGAGAACAGTTGAGCAGCCCAGCAGAACCTATTTCGGTAGTGGTGGTGGACGACCACGCGATTTTCCGCTCCGGCCTCAAGGCAGACCTTGACGCGCGGATAGATGTCCTGGCTGAGGCTGCGACGGTTGAAACCGCGATTGCAGCCATCCGCCGGTTCCAGCCGCAGGTAGTACTTTTGGACGTCCACCTGCCCGGGGGCTCCGGAGGCGGCGGAGCCGAAGTCCTTGCTGGCTGCGCGGACCTGCTGGGTTCCACCAGGTTCCTGGCCCTCAGCGTCTCCGACGCAGCCGAGGACGTGGTCACCGTGATCCGCGCCGGAGCACGGGGCTACGTTACGAAAACCATTTCGGGCGCCGAGATCTCCGACGCCGTTCTCCGGGTGGCAGACGGGGACGCCGTCTTTTCGCCGCGCCTGGCAGGGTTTGTCCTCGACGCTTTCGGGGCCTCGACGACGGTCAGCGTGGAGGACGAACTGGACCGGCTCTCGGTTCGTGAACGCGAGGTCATGCGCCTGATAGCCCGGGGCTACAGCTACAAAGAGGTAGCGAAGGAGCTGTTTATTTCCGTCAAGACGGTGGAGACCCACGTTTCCGCAGTCCTGCGGAAGCTGCAGCTCTCCTCACGCCACGAACTGACGAGGTGGGCTGCAGCCCGCAGGCTGCTCTAGGCCTTGGCCTGTCCCAGGAAGTCCTTGAGCCGGTCCATACCGGTTTTGAGGTCTTCGTCGCCCAAGGCATAGGAGAGGCGCAGGTAGCCGGAGGGGCCGAAGGCCTCACCCGGAACGACGGCGACTTCCACGGTGTCCAGGATCAGTGCGGCAAGCTCTGCCGAGGTCTGCGGACGCACCGGACCCGCCGCACCGGGGAATTCCTTCCCGAGCAGGCCGCGGACGTCGGCATACGCGTAGAACGCGCCTTCCGGCATCGGGCAGTTAATGCCCTCAATCGAATTCAGGGCCTCCACCATGGCCTTGCGGCGGCGGTCAAACGCCAGCTTCATTTCATCGACGGCGGCCAGCGGGCCCGACACTGCTGCCAGGGCGGCCATCTGGGAGATGTTCGAAACATTGGATGAAAGGTGGGACTGCAGGTTCGTGGCCGCCTTGATGACGTCCGGCGCAGCGATCATCCATCCGACCCGCCAGCCGGTCATGGCGTACGTCTTCGCCACGCCGTTGAGGATGACGACCTTGTCGCCCAGTTCCGGGCAGCGCGTGGCGATGGACGTGAACGGCACGCCGTCGTACGTCAGGTGTTCGTAGATTTCGTCGGTAACGACGAACAGTCCGTGGTCAGCGGCCCACATGCCGATTTCCGCAACCGCCTCGGCGGGGTAGACGGCGCCGGTGGGGTTGGAGGGCGAAACGAACAGCAGCACCTTGGTCTTGTCCGTCAGGGCAGCATCGAGCTGTGAGACGGTCACCATGTAGCCCTGTTCCGGCCCCGCGAAGACCTCCACCGGGATACCCCCGGCGAGCCGGATGGCTTCGGGATAGGTGGTCCAGTACGGCGTCGGGACCAGAACCTCGTCGCCGGGATTAAGCAGCGTGGCGAATGCCTCGTAGACGGCCTGCTTGCCGCCGTTCGTCACCAGGATCTGGGAAGGGTCGACGACGTACCCGGAGTCCCGCCTGGTCTTTTCGGCAATGGCCTTCTTGAGTTCAGGCAGTCCGGCCGCGGGGGAGTAACGGTGGAAGCGCGGCTCCCGGGCAGCAGCAACGGCGGCGTCCACGATGTAGCCGGGGGTGGGGAAGTCCGGTTCGCCCGCACCGAAGCCGATCACCGGGCGGCCGGCGGCTTTCAGGGCCTTGGCCTTCGCGTCGACTGCAAGGGTGGCGGATTCTGCAATGGAGGCGATGCGCTCTGAGATTCGGCCGTTGGAAGGCATGGCGTTCCCGTCTGGTTTGATGCTGAAGGCGTGCAGTTACGTGTGTTGTTCCGCGGAAAGCACTGCCTTCCGCGCAGGGCGGGTGTCCGCCCCTGTATGGAAGCCAAGCTTAGGCGTGCCGGAGTCACATTTCAGTCTTTTACACTTTCCTGCCGGGCCCCGGGGGCTGATTCCTGCGGCTGAGACGCCGGTTGTTCGCCTGTCCCGGGGGCTGTGCCCGCAGGGCCCTGCGGGGCCGGTTCGACTCAGGGCAAAAGATTGCGTAGACTTGATCCTCGGTGTTGTTCTCTCGATGCTGGTTCATGCCCGCAGCCCGGTTAGGCCGGAGCAGGTATGTAGCGGTAATGTGGGACTCTCCCAAAGGGTAGTGGCGCAATTGGTAGCGCAGCGGTCTCCAAAACCGCAGGTTGCAGGTTCGAGTCCTGTCTGCCCTGCGCATGACGTCGTTTTTTCGCCGTCTAGAGCAGTTCCTTCATGAAGCAGCAGTTCCCAGCGCACGCTGCGGAGCTGTGAACCGACAGATGAGTGAGGCGAAAGGTGACCGAAACAGCTGCCAGCAGCTCTAAGGGACACCCCTCAGGCAAGCCCCGGAAGCGCGGCTTCTTCGCCGGTATCGCCCTCTTCCTCCGCCAGGTCATTGCTGAGCTGAAGAAGGTGGTGACCCCCACCCGCAAGGAGCTGCTGCGGTTCACCATCGTGGTTATGGCCTTCGTGGTGGTCATGATGATCATCGTGTCGTTGCTGGACTTCATCTTCGGCACCGGCGCACTGTGGATCTTCGGTTCGGGCGGCGGCGAAAGCTAGCCACCGGCACCTTTAGCCGTACAGGCGCGAAGGTACGGCGAAGAACCTGAGCTAGTGACAAACCCAAAAGAGCTCTGAAGAAGAAAGCAGGAATCTACGTGTCCGAGCAAGAACTCGAATCACAGATCAATGACGAAACCGCTGATCTGGATACCGAGGATCAGGTAACCGAAGCAGACGCCACGGCGGCTGCCGGTGACGCATCGGCCGAAGACGCGGAACAGGCTCCCACTGAGGAAGCGGAAACCGCGGCTGCTGAAGAGCCCGAAGAAGATCCTGTTGAAGCATTCAAGGCCAAGCTGCGCCGCCAGGAGGGTGACTGGTATGTCATCCACTCCTACGCAGGCTACGAGAACCGTGTAAAGGCCAACCTCGAGACCCGCATCCAGACCCTGGACATGGAAGAGAACATCTTCGAAATCCAGGTTCCGATGGAGGAAGTCGTCGAGATCAAGAACACCACGCGGAAGATCGTGAACCGGGTGCGTATCCCCGGTTACGTCCTGGTCCGCATGGAACTCACCGACGCCTCCTGGGGCGTTGTCCGCCACACTCCGGGTGTCACCGGCTTTGTCGGCAACGCACACAACCCGGTTCCGCTGAGCCTGAACGAAGTCTTCTCCATGCTGGAGCACACGGTGGTTTCGCCCAAGGCTGCCGCAGCCGGCGCCCAGGCGAAGGCCGCGCAGTCCGCCGTAACCGTGGACTTCGAGGTCGGCGAGTCCGTGACCGTGAACGAGGGCCCGTTCGAGACCCTTCCGGCAACGATCTCCGAGATCAAGCCGGAATCGCAGCAGCTTGTGGTCCTGGTGACCATCTTCGAGCGCGAGACTCCGGTGACGCTCTCCTTCGGCCAGGTCACAAAGCTGCAGTAACCAGACTTCGCTGCCGCGGGACCGCTTTATCCCGCCAAGCAGCGTTCGGCCGCCGCGCCACGGCGGCCACCAACCCGGATGGACGCTCCTGTTCTTCGGGAACATAATTTAGAGAAGGACCCTTTCATGGCCCCCAAGAAGAAGGTCACCGGCCTTATCAAGCTGCAGATCAATGCAGGCGCCGCCAACCCGGCTCCTCCGATTGGTCCCGCGCTTGGCCAGCACGGTGTCAACATCATGGAATTCTGCAAGGCGTACAACGCTGCAACGGAATCCCAGCGCGGAAACGTTATCCCGGTTGAAATCACGGTTTACGAAGACCGTTCCTTCACCTTCATCACCAAGACGCCTCCGGCGGCTGAACTGATCAAGAAGGCTGCCGGCGTCGCCAAGGGCTCGGGCACCCCGCACACCGTCAAGGTTGCGAACCTGACCCAGGCACAGGTTGAAGAGATCGCTACCCAGAAGATGGAAGATCTCAACGCCAACGACGTCCAGGCTGCTGCAAAGATCATCGCCGGCACCGCCCGCTCCATGGGCATCACCGTCGAAGGCTAATAACGCCTTTCCGCACGGGTTCGCCCGGGCACAACCAAATTCATCATCGCTGATCCGCCATCAGGGCAGGACAGCACGTGGCAGGGCCGAGCGCGGTCCGACAGACCACAACTGCACAAGGAGAAAAAGCAGATGGCAAAGCGCAGCAAAGCATATGAAGCCGCTGTGGCAAAGATCGACGCGGACAAGCTGTACGCGCCGGTAGATGCCGTAGCACTGGCGAAGGAAACCAACCCGTCCAAGACGGACGCAACCGTTGAGGTTGCCTTCCGCCTGGGCGTTGACCCCCGCAAGGCTGATCAGATGATCCGCGGCACGGTCAACCTTCCCAACGGCACGGGCAAGACCGCCCGCGTCCTCGTTTTCGCGACCGGCGAGAAGGCTGAAGCAGCAATCGCTGCCGGCGCCGACTTCGTTGGCTCCGATGACATGATCGAAAAGGTTGCAGCAGGCTGGACCGACTTCGACGCCGCAGTGGCTACTCCGGACCTCATGGGCAAGGTCGGCCGCCTGGGCCGCGTGCTCGGCCCGCGTAACCTCATGCCGAACCCGAAGACCGGTACGGTGACCCCGAACGTTGCCAAGGCAGTGTCGGACATCAAGGGCGGCAAGATCGACTTCCGCGTCGACAAGCACTCCAACCTGCACTTCATCATCGGCAAGACCTCCTTCGACGCGCAGAAGCTGGCTGAGAACTACGCAGCTGCCCTCGAAGAGGTGCTTCGCCTGAAGCCGTCCGCAGCCAAGGGCCGCTACATCCAGAAGGCCACCGTGACCACCACCTTCGGCCCCGGCATCGCCGTGGACCCGAACGTCACGAAGGTTCTCGCAGACGCATAGTCAGCGCATCACTTCGGGAGGCATCCTCCCCACAACGGCCGCAGCTCATGCTGCGGCCGTTTTGTGTTTCCGCTGCGGATCCTCCTTTGGTTCCGGTGGAGTTATCCGGGAGGATATGGACCATGACTCCCTTGGCTGTTGAACCGCTCGTCCTGCCGCAGAGCACGGAATCGCCGGACGCGGGCGGGTTCCTGGCTGCCGCCGGGCTCTTCAATGCCCATCAGCGCGAGATCTGGGGAAATGACGACTTTTGTGAAACGCCCCAGGCGCAGCTGGCCAGGCTGCAGAGCACACCCACCCGCCGGCGGCAGCTGCTGGTTGCACGGAGCGGTTCCGGGCAGGAAATCCTCGGCGTGGCCCAGCTCAACTTTCCCCTGACCGACAACCTGCACACGGGCACCGTGAACGTGGTGGTGGATGCCCGTTCTCGGCGGAGAGGCATCGGCGCGGCGCTCTGCGCTGCGGCTGGGGAGCTGGCTTCCGCGGACGGCCGGCGGACGCTGATAGCGGAAACCGAGCACCCACTGGATGGAGGGGAAGAGCGAGCCGGCGGCGGTCCGGCGTCGTTCATCCCGCAGGACGCAGCGGCTTCCTTCGCCTCGGCCTGCGGATTCAGCCTGGAACTCGTTGAGCGGATCAGCCGGCTCGACCTGCCGGTGGACGGTCCCGGCGAAGGTTTCCCGGGCAGCGCAGCGGGCGCCGGCTACGAACTCGTCTTCTGGCAGGACGCGTGCCCGGACGCACTGGTGGATGCCTACGCCCAGCTCAGGCAGAAGATGAGCACGGACGCGCCCCTCGGCGGCCTGGACCTGTTGCCGGAAGTCTGGGACGTGCCCAGGGTCCGGGAAGCCGAGGGCAAGGCCCGCGGGATGGGGTATGACGTGCTGGTATGCGCCGTCCGCCATACGGCCTCGGGTGAGCTCGCGGGGCATACCGTGCTGGAAGTTGCGCGGAGCAACCCCGCCGTGGCCTACCAGGACGATACGCTGGTGCTGCATCGCCACCGCGGCAACCGGCTGGGCATGATGATGAAGGCCGGAAACCTCCGGCGGCTGGGGCAGCTCTTCCCCGAAGTTCAGCGGGTTTACACCTGGAACGCCGAGGAGAACCGGTACATGCTCGCCATCAACTTACAGCTCGGGTTCCGGGCCATTGGCTATTCGGGGGAGTGGCAGAAGGAGCTTTCCCTGGGCTAAGACCCGCCGATTTGTCCCTCCCCGGGATCTCCCGTACTCTTGAACTACCAAAGACCGTCGGTCGATGTGCCTTCAATCCCACTGTAAAAGCTGAACCTTCAGCCTGCGCGGGTGGAAACCGGTTGGGGAAACATCCGAAAGTCCCTCATGAGGGCGGCCTGCGCAGGTGAACGAACTGAACTCCGGAGAATTCCGTTGAGTGAAGCCCCGTGCATCTGCCCGGGGCGTTTTTTATGGGCAGGACCAGATCCACCGGCATTATTTTCCCCGGAAGGAGGGTTATGGCAACGCCAACCAAGGTGTCAGCAGTTGAAGAAATCGCCAACGATTTCAAGGATTCAACCGCCGCTGTCCTAACCGAATACCGCGGGCTCACCGTTGCACAGCTCAAGGAGCTGCGCCGTTCGCTCGGCCAGGACACCAAGTACTCGGTCGTCAAGAACACCCTGACGGGCATTGCAGCCAAGGAAGCCGGCATCGACGCGTTCGATGGCCAGCTCTCCGGCCCCACTGCAATCGCCTTCATCAAGGGTGACGCAGTTGCCGCTGCGAAGAGCCTGACGGATTTTGCAAAGTCCAACCCGCAGCTGATCATCAAGACCGGTGTCTTCGAGGGCAATGCCCTTGACGCGTCCGGTGTTGCTGCCCTGGCTGCGCTCGAGTCCCGCGAGTTCCAGCTTGCACGTGTCGCCGGTGTCCTCAAGGCACCGATGTCCATGCTGGCCCGCTCGGTTGATGCCCTGCGCGTCAAGCTCGAAGAAGAAGGCGGCGCTGCTGCTCCCGCTGCGGAGGAAGCTCCGGCAGCCGCAGAAGAAGCACCGGCCGCCGAAGCAGCCACCGAAGAGTAAGAACTCTTCACCCTCAAACTCCGGCGCCCCAGGGCGCCACTTATAGGAAGGACGCCACATCATGGCGAAGCTCACCAACGAAGAGCTCATTGAAGCTTTCAAGGAACTGTCCATCATCGAGCTCTCCGACTTCGTGAAGCTCTTCGAAGAGACCTTCGACGTCACCGCTGCTGCTGTTGCAGTTGCCGGCCCGGCCGCAGGCGCTGCTGAAGCTGCTGAAGAGAAGAGCGAATTCGACGTTATCCTCGAAGCCGCCGGCGACAAGAAGATCGCAGTGATCAAGGAAGTCCGTGCGCTGACTTCCCTGGGCCTGAAGGAAGCCAAGGACCTGGTTGACAGTGCTCCGAAGGCCATCCTCGAAGGCGCCAACAAGGAAACCGCTGACAAGGCAAAGGAAGCCCTCGAGGCAGCCGGCGCCACGGTTACCCTCAAGTAGCATCAGTTCCGCGGGCCTGCCCGCAGTGCTTTTCAAAAGCCCCCGCCGCCTGGAAACAGGCAGCGGGGGCTTTTGGCATTCACGTGCGGGCGAAACTAGGGGAGCGGTTCAGTGATGTCCAGGACCTCGGCGTCCAGCGCGGCCAGCAGCTCATCGCCGTTCACGAACAGGCTGGCGCCGTGCTCTCCGGCGCCCATGGAAACGCGCCGGCCGCGGATTCCCGGGGCGGCGAAGACGGGCCACGCGGCCGTGCTGCCCAGCGGCGTAATTGTTCCGCGGGTATAGCCGGTGGCCTCGAATGCCTCGTCTGCGGGCGGCAGCACCAGTTTGTTCGCGCCCGCTGCGGCGCGGAGCTTAGGCCACGAAATCTGCTCATCTCCGGGAACCAGCGCGAACAGGTAATCCCCGGCTCTTCGCCGAACCACCAGGGACTTCACGATGGCCGCCGGGCTGATGCCCAGCGCGGCCGCCGCTTCCGGCAGGCTCGCCGCCGCCGGCCGGTCCACGATGGTGACGTCCAGTCCCAGCGCGTCCGCGGCCCGCAGCACCCGCTCGCGCCCGCGGAGTTCCTCCGCCATGACCATTTCTCCTGGTTTTCCTGGTTTCCCTGGTTTCTCTCCTAGTTGCGGTACAGGAGCAGCGCCTCGCCCTGCCCGCCGCCGCCGCAGAGACCGACGGCGGCGCGGCCGGAGCCCCGCCGGTTCAGTTCATGGGCGGCATGAAGGGCAAGTCTTGCGCCCGAAGCGCCGATCGGATGGCCCAGCGCGATCGCCCCGCCGTGGATGTTGCAGTCAGCCAGGTCTATACCCAGCTCCTGCAGGGACTGTACGGCGACGGAACCGAAGGCTTCATTGATCTCGACGAAGTCCAGGTCTGCTGCGGTCCAGCCGGCGCGCTTGAGCGCCTGGGCGATGGCATTGGAAGGCTGGGAATGCAGGCTGTTGTCCGGTCCTGCCACCTGGCCCGGCATGCCCACGAAGGCCAGGATCTCCAGGCCCTGCTCCTCGGCGAAGGCACGGGAGGCAAGGACAACAGCGGCCGCTCCGTCGGAAAGCGGTGAAGAGTTGCCCGCGGTGATCGTCCCGTCGGCCGCGAAGGCCGGCCGCAGTCCCGCCAGGGTTTCCACGGTCGTGGAGGGCCGTACTCCTTCATCAGCGGTGAGCACCACAGGGTCGCCCTTGCGCTGCGGAACGGACACGGGGGCAATTTCGACGTCGAAGATGCCTGCCTCGGCAGCAGCAGCCGCCCGCTGGTGCGAAGCAGCGGCAACTTCGTCCTGGGCGGTCCGGCCGATCCCGAGGGCAGTGTTACCGCGTTCCGTGGAAACGCCCATCGACTCATTGTCGAAGGCATCGGTCAGTCCGTCGTGTGCCACGGAATCCACCACGGACATGTTGCCGTAGTTCCAGCCCTGGCGGGAACCCGGCAGCACGTGCGGGCCGCGGGTCATGGACTCCTGGCCGCCCGCAACAACCACGGTTGCTTCCCCGGAGCGGATGAGGCGTGCCGCGTCCGTAATCGCAGCGAGGCCGGAGAGGCAGACCTTATTGATGGTCACCGTGGGCACATCCCAGCCGAGCCCTGCCTTGATGGCAGACTGGCGGGCGGGGTTCTGCCCGCAGCCGGCCTGTACAACGTGCCCCATGATCAGGGTGTCCACCTGGGACGGGGCAACACCGGCGCGCTCCAGGGCGGCGGAGATGGCGAAAGCTCCGAGTTCGACGGCGGTAAAGGCCGCCAGCTGTCCGTTCAGGCGTCCCTGCGGCGTACGCGCGCCGCCGACGATCACCACCTCCGGAGCGCCGTCGGTACTGGATCCTGCAAATGCCGAAGTGCTCATGCGGACTGTCCACTTTCAGTTGGAGGAAGTACAGATTCTGCCCTTAGGCTACCTCCCTTGCCGTGGCGTGGGACACACCCGGCGCAGCGGGGCCGGAGAACAGGATGGGGAACAGGGGCACAGTGCTTTGTGCAGGGAATGGGAAGCGTGTGGATGAAAGCACGCACAGCCGGCGGACTTGGGGTACGCTTGTGTGTAGCCAGCCGCATATCGGTACGCTGGCACCGCGCCCGTAGCTCCCCGCAAGGACGCAGCAGACGACGAACCAGCGGTTCGAAGCTGCTGGAACCAGGGTTGAGCTGGCAGGGGTTTCGATTACCGGGTAGACTTCTGTGTCCCCAATGCCCTATAGTGGATATTTGCTTCCCTCTCTTAACCTTCAGCCTTCATATAGCGGTGGGCTGTGTCACGGGCCAGGCGGCATCGATAGGCGTTCCCACAAGAACTGTTCGATGCCCGGTGCCCCGGGAGGACGCACGCGGACCAGGTCCGTCAGTGCAGAGGGGGAGCGCGAAACACGCCTGAAGGTCTGTGGAAGGATCCCTCTTGGTCGCCTCGAGCACCTCTAATAACGCAACCGCTACCACTCCGGAGAACGCAGCTTCCCGGATTTCATTCGCAAAGATTCACGAACCGCTGGATGTTCCCAATCTTCTTGCACTGCAGACGGACAGCTTTGACTGGCTTGTCGGCAACGAACGCTGGAAGGAACGCCTGAGGAAGGCGCAGGAAGAAGGCGACGCCGGCTTCGCTACCACCTCCGGCCTCGCGGACATCTTCGAAGAAATCTCCCCGATCGAAGACTTCCAGGGCACCATGTCCCTGAGCTTCTCGGAACCTGAATTCGCGGACCCGAAGTACACCATGGCCGAGTGCAAGGACCGGGACGCTACGTACTCGGCTCCGCTGTACGTTAAGGCCGAGTTCATGAACAACAACACGGGCGAGATCAAGCAGCAGACCGTGTTCATGGGTGACTTCCCGCTGATGACGGACAAGGGCACCTTCGTGATCAACGGCACCGAGCGTGTCGTTGTTTCCCAGCTGGTCCGTTCCCCGGGCGCCTACTTTGAGCGCACCGCTGACAAGACCAGTGACAAAGACATCTACACCGCGAAGATCATTCCTTCCCGCGGTGCCTGGTTCGAGCTGGAAATCGACAAGCGCGACCAGGTGGGTGTCCGCCTGGACCGCAAGCGCAAGCAGTCCGTCACCATCCTGCTGAAGGCCCTGGGCTGGACCGAAGGCCAGATCCTCGAGACCTTTGGCGAGTACGACTCCATCCGCGCCACCCTGGAGAAGGACCCCACGGAGACGCAGGAAGATGCCCTGCTGGACATCTACCGCAAGCTGCGTCCGGGAGAGCCGCCCACGGTCGAAGCCGCAAAGACGCTGCTGGAGAACCTGTACTTCAACCCGAAGCGCTACGACCTTGCCAAGGTTGGCCGTTACAAGATCAACCGCAAGCTGGGCGTCGAGAAGCCCATTGGCGATTCTGATGCCTCGGTCCTGAACATCGACGACATCGTCGCGATGATCAAGTTCCTCGTGGCGCTGCACGCCGGCGAGAAGACCATTCCCGGCAAGCGCAACGGTGAAGACGTCGACATCCGCGTTGAGGTCGACGACATCGACCACTTCGGCAACCGCCGCATCCGCGCCGTCGGCGAACTGATTGAAAACCAGATCCGCACCGGCCTTTCCCGCATGGAGCGCGTTGTCCGTGAACGGATGACCACCCAGGACGTCGAGGCAATCACGCCGCAGACCCTGATCAACATCCGTCCGGTTGTCGCTGCGATCAAGGAGTTCTTCGGAACCTCCCAGCTCTCGCAGTTCATGGACCAGAACAACCCGCTGGCCGGTCTGACGCACAAGCGCCGCCTGTCCGCGCTGGGCCCGGGCGGTCTGTCCCGTGACCGTGCAGGCATGGAAGTCCGTGACGTCCACCCCTCGCACTACGGACGTATGTGCCCCATCGAAACCCCTGAAGGCCCGAACATCGGCCTGATCGGTTCGCTGGCGTCCTACGCCCGGATCAACGCCTTCGGCTTCATCGAGACCCCGTACCGCAAGGTTGTTGACGGCGTCGTGACCGACCAGGTTGATTACCTGACGGCTGATGACGAAGTCGAGCGCACGATCGCACAGGCCAACGCCCCGCTGCGTGCCGACAACCACTTCGAAGAGGACCTGGTCCTCGTCCGTGCCCGCGGCGGATCCGGCGAGCCCGTGCTCGTGGAGCCCACCGAGGTGGAGTACATGGACGTTTCCCCGCGCCAGATGGTGTCGGTCGCAACGGCCCTGATTCCGTTCCTCGAGCATGACGATGCCAACCGTGCCCTCATGGGTGCGAACATGCAGCGGCAGGCCGTGCCCCTGCTCCGTTCCGAGCGTCCCGTGGTGGGCACCGGTATGGAGAAGTACGCAGCCATCGACGCCGGTGACTCCGTCACCGCCGCCAAGGCCGGCGTCGTCACCGAGGTTTCCGCTGACCTTGTCACCGTCATGAACGACGACGGCACCGAGACCAGCTACCCGATCATGAAGTTCGCGCGCTCGAACCAGGGCAACGCGTACAACCAGCGCGTGACCGTCTCTGAGGGCACCCGGGTAGAGGTCAACGACGTTATCGCCGACGGCCCCTCCACCGACCAGGGCGAACTGGCGCTGGGCAAGAACCTGCTCGTCGCTTTCATGTCCTGGGAAGGCCACAACTACGAAGATGCGATCATCCTCTCGCAGCGCATGGTCTCCGACGATGTCCTGACCTCGATCCACATCGAGGAGCACGAAGTTGATGCCCGCGACACCAAGCTCGGTGCCGAGGAAATCACCCGGGACATCCCGAACGTGTCCGAGGAAGTTCTGGCCCAGCTCGACGAGCGCGGCATCATCCACATCGGTGCCGAGGTTGAAGCAGGAGACATCCTGGTTGGCCGCGTGACCCCGAAGGGTGAAACCGAGCTGACCCCCGAAGAGCGCCTGCTGCGCGCCATCTTCGGCGAGAAGAGCCGCGAAGTCCGCGACACCTCCCTGAAGGTTCCCCACGGCGAGTCCGGAACCGTCATCGGCGTGCGAATCTTCGACCGTGACAACGACGACGAGCTGCCCCCGGGCGTCAATCAGCTGGTGCGCGTCTACGTTGCCCACAAGCGCAAGATCACGGACGGCGATAAGCTGGCCGGCCGCCACGGCAACAAGGGCGTCATCTCCAAGATCCTCCCGATCGAAGACATGCCGTTCCTGGAAGACGGAACCCCCGTCGACATCGTCCTGAACCCGCTGGGTGTCCCGGGCCGAATGAACGTCGGACAGGTCCTGGAAATCCACCTGGGCTGGGCTGCCAAGCAGGGCTGGAAGATCGAGGGCGAGCCGGACTGGGTCAAGGACCTGCCCGAACTGCCGCGTGAGACCGGTCCCACGACTGTTGCCACCCCGGTGTTCGACGGTGCCAGCGAGGATGAAATCACCAACCTGCTGGACTCCACGAACGTCACCCGCGACGGCGACCGCCTGATCGGTGCTTCCGGAAAGGCCCGTCTGTTCGACGGCCGCTCCGGCCAGCCGTTCCCGGATCCGATTTCCGTTGGCTACATGTACATCCTGAAGCTGCACCACCTTGTCGACGACAAGATCCACGCACGCTCCACGGGTCCGTACTCCATGATCACGCAGCAGCCGCTGGGTGGTAAGGCACAGTTCGGCGGCCAGCGCTTCGGTGAAATGGAAGTCTGGGCCCTGGAAGCCTACGGTGCCGCTTACACCCTGCAGGAACTGCTCACCATCAAGTCCGATGACATCCACGGCCGCGTCAAGGTCTACGAAGCCATCGTCAAGGGTGAGAACATCCCGGAGCCCGGCGTTCCGGAATCGTTCAAGGTGCTCATCAAGGAAATGCAGTCGCTCTGCCTGAACGTGGAAGTCCTTTCCACCGAGGGCAACACGATTGAAATGCGTGACTCGGATGAAGAAGTCTTCCGGGCCGCGGAAGAGCTGGGTATTGATCTGTCCCGCGCAGAGCCGAGCTCAGTAGAAGAGGTTTAGCCGTAACTGGCCCGGCTGGGGCCGGGCGGCCCGGAACGGCGGCAACGAAATTCCTTGCTCGCAGAGCTCGCAGGAATATTAAAGCCGCCTAACCCGGACCGTCCGGCCCTGGCTGGGGACCAGTTCAGCTTTCGCTTCTTCCCGTACCCGAGACATTCAGATTTAGAGAACAAGAGAGAACAGGGACCCATGTCCAACGATTCCACGTTCGGCCTCATGCGAATCGGCCTTGCCACTGCGGACGAAATCCGCAACTGGTCTTACGGCGAGGTCAAAAAGCCGGAAACCATCAACTACCGAACCCTGAAGCCGGAGAAGGACGGTCTTTTCTGCGAAAAGATTTTCGGTCCGTCCCGCGACTGGGAATGCTACTGCGGCAAGTACAAGCGCGTCCGCTTCAAGGGCATCATTTGTGAGCGCTGCGGTGTCGAAGTAACCCGTGCCAAGGTCCGCCGCGAGCGGATGGGCCACATTGAGCTCGCCGCTCCGGTGACCCACATCTGGTACTTCAAGGGTGTTCCCTCCCGTCTGGGCTACCTGCTTGACCTGGCGCCGAAGGACCTTGAAAAGGTCATCTACTTCGCTGCGTACATGATCACTGCCGTTGACGAAGATAACCGCCACGCCGAACTGCCGAACCTGCAGGCCGAGCACGACCTGGAGCGCAAGCACCTCGTCGACCAGCGCGACTCCGACATCGCCGCCATTGCCAAGGACCTCGAAGGCGAGCTTGCCCGCCTCGAAGGTGAAGGTGCCAAGGCTGCCGATAAGAAGAAGGCCCGCGACTCCGCCGACCGCCAGATGGCCAAGGTCCGCCGCGACGCCGACAACAACATCGAACGCCTCGAGCAGGTCTGGGAGCGCTTCAAGAACCTCAAGGTCGGCGACCTCGAGGGCGACGAAGGCCTGTACCGCGAACTGCGCGACCGTTACGGCCTGTACTTCGAAGGCTCCATGGGTGCGGAAGCAATCAAGAAGCGCCTTGAAGACTTCGACATGCAGCAGGAGTCCGAGAACCTGCGCGAGATCATCCAGAACGGCAAGGGCCAGCGCAAGACGCGTGCCCTGAAGCGCCTGAAGGTTGTCAACGCGTTCCTGACCACCACGAACAGCCCCATGGGCATGGTCCTCGACGCTGTCCCGGTGATCCCGCCGGAACTGCGCCCGATGGTCCAGCTCGACGGCGGCCGTTTCGCGACGTCGGACCTCAACGACCTGTACCGCCGCGTGATCAACCGCAACAACCGCCTGAAGCGCCTGCTGGATCTCGGTGCCCCCGAGATCATCGTGAACAACGAAAAGCGCATGCTCCAGGAAGCTGTTGACTCCCTGTTCGACAACGGCCGCCGCGGCCGTCCGGTCACCGGACCGGGCAACCGCCCGCTGAAGTCGCTCTCGGACATGCTCAAGGGCAAGCAGGGCCGGTTCCGCCAGAACCTGCTCGGCAAGCGCGTTGACTACTCCGGCCGTTCCGTGATCGTGGTTGGCCCGCAGCTGAAGCTGCACCAGTGCGGCCTGCCCAAGCAGATGGCTCTGGAGCTCTTCAAGCCGTTCGTGATGAAGCGCCTGGTTGACCTCAACCACGCACAGAACATCAAGAGCGCCAAGCGCATGGTCGAGCGTTTCCGCCCGCAGGTCTGGGACGTGCTGGAAGAGATCATCACCGAACACCCGGTGCTGCTCAACCGTGCACCCACCCTGCACCGCCTCGGCATCCAGGCCTTCGAGCCGCAGCTGGTTGAGGGCAAGGCCCTCCAGCTGCACCCGCTGGTCTGCGGCGCCTTCAACGCTGACTTCGACGGCGACCAGATGGCAGTGCACCTGCCGCTGAGCCCCGAAGCCCAGGCCGAAGCACGCATCCTGATGCTGTCCTCGAACAACATCCTGAAGCCGTCCGACGGCCGTCCGGTGACCCTGCCTTCGCAGGATATGATCATCGGCCTGCACCACCTGACCACCAAGCGTCAGGGCGCAGCCGGTGAAGGCCGTGTGTTCGCTTCGCTGGCCGAGGCCATCATGGCCCACGACCTTGGCGAGCTGCACCTGAACGCTCCGGTCAGGATCCGCGTTGACGGCTTCGTCCCGAGCGACGGTCAGCCGGCTCCGGAAGGCTGGGAAGAAGGCACTCCTGCCCTCATCCCGACGTCGCTGGGCCAGGTTCTGTTCAACCAGACCCTGCCTGAGGACTACCCCTGGGTCGAGGCGGTTGCCGACAAGGGCCAGCTCTCCCAGATCGTCAACGATCTGGCCGAGCGGTACCCGAAGGTCGTCACGGCGGCCACGCTGGACAACCTGAAGGACTCCGGTTTCTACTGGGCCACCCGCTCAGGCGTCACCGTTGCCATCTCGGACATCGCTGCTCCGATCGACAAGCCCGCCATCATGGAGGTTTACGAAGCACGCGCAGCCAAGGTCGAAAGCCAGTACGGCAAGGGTCTGATCGCTGAAGACGAGCGCCGCCAGGAGCTCATCGACATCTGGAACCAGGCAACCAACGAGGTTGCCAAGGCTATGCGTGACAACATGCCGATCGAGAACAACATCAACCGCATGGTGTCCTCCGGTGCACGAGGCAACTGGCTGCAGGTCCGGCAGATCGCCGGTATCCGCGGTCTGGTGGCCAACCCGAAGGGCGAGATCATCCCGCGTCCGATCAAGTCTTCCTACCGTGAAGGCCTGTCGGTCCTGGAATACTTCATCGCCACCCACGGTGCCCGTAAGGGCCTGGCCGATACCGCCCTGCGTACCGCAAACTCGGGTTACCTGACCCGTCGTCTGGTGGACGTCTCGCAGGACGTCATTGTCCGCGAAGAGGACTGCGGTACCGAGCGCGGCCTGAACGTCACCATTGCTGTTCCGGATCACAACGGTGAACTGGTGCTGCACGAAGAGGTCGAGAACTCGGCGTACGCCCGTACGCTGGCCACCGACGTCACCGATGCAGAAGGCAACGTCCTGGCCAAGGGCGGCGACGACGTCGGCGACGTGCTGATCGCGAAGCTCTTCGCTGCCGGCGTCACCGACATCAAGGTCCGCTCCGTGCTGACCTGTGAGTCGGCCGTTGGAACCTGTGCACTGTGCTACGGCCGCTCTCTGGCCACGGGTAAGACCGTGGACATCGGAGAGGCCGTGGGCATCATTGCCGCACAGTCCATCGGTGAGCCCGGTACCCAGCTGACCATGCGTACCTTCCACACCGGTGGTGTTGCATCGGCGGAAGATATCACCCAGGGTCTGCCCCGTATCCAGGAGCTCTTCGAAGCACGTACCCCCAAGGGCGTTGCTCCGATCTCCGAGACGGCCGGCCGGGTCACCATCGAAGAGGCCGACCGCCAGATGCGTCTGGTTGTCACTCCCGATGACGGCACCGAGGAAATCGCCTACCCGGTCCTGCGCCGTGCCCGCCTCCTGGTTGCCGACGGCGACCACGTCGAGGTTGGCCAGCAGCTGGTTGCAGGTGCAGTGGATCCCAAGCAGATCCTCCGCATCCTCGGCCCGCGCAAGGCACAGGAGTTCCTGGTGGACGAAGTCCAGCGCGTGTACCGCAGCCAGGGTGTAGGCATCCACGACAAGCACGTGGAAGTCATCGTCCGCCAGATGCTGCGCCGCGTGACCGTGATCGAATCCGGCGATTCCGACCTGCTCCCGGGTGAGCTGGCAGAACGCCGCCGGTTCGAGAGCGAGAACCGCCGCGTGGTCTCCGAAGGACGCCGTCCGGCCGCTGGCCGTCCGGAACTGATGGGCATCACCAAGGCATCCCTGGCGACCGAGTCCTGGCTGTCCGCTGCTTCCTTCCAGGAAACCACCCGCGTCCTGACGCAGGCGGCCATGGAAGGCAAGAGCGACCCGTTGCTCGGCCTCAAGGAGAACGTCATCATCGGTAAGCTGATCCCGGCCGGAACGGGCCTGCCCCGTTACACCGAGGTCACTGTCGAGCCGACCGAAGAAGCAAAGGCCAACCTCTTCACCGGCCCGAGCGCCTTCAGCGACTTCGACTACGCCGGAGTTGACGGCGGCCTGAGCCCCGAGTTCCACGCCATCCCGCTGGATGACTACGACATGGGCAGCGAATTCCGCTAAAGCCGGAACGCAGCGCATTAAACCGCTAGGGAAGGACCCCGCCGAAAGGCGGGGTCCTTCCCCGTTTAACCGGACGAGCCGTCTTCGTGTGCCAAAGTACTGGTATGGCCAATTCCCCCTCCGGTGATTCGATGGCGGAGCGAATCGTGCGGGTCATCTCGGCGTTCGACTCCGAGAACCCGTCCATGCCCGTTGCCACCCTCGCCCGGCGGGCGGGGCTCCCGCTCTCCACCGCGCATCGGCTGGCCGCGGAACTCGCGTCCCTCAAAGTCCTGCAGAAGTCGGGAACGGGTGAGCTGCGTCTGGGCATGCGTCTCTGGGAGTTGGCCAGCCGGAGTTCCTCGGCGCTGGACCTGCGCCAGGTGGCGATGCCCTTTATGGAAGACATCCAGGCTGTCATCCGCCAGCACACCCAGCTTTCCGTCCTGCAGGACGATGAGGTGCTCTTTATTGAACGGCTCTCCAGCAGGGGATCGGTGGCGAACTTTGCCAGGGTGGCGGGTCGGCTGCCGCTGCATATCTCGTCCTCCGGGATGGTCATGATGGCCCATGCGCCCCGGCACGTGCAGGAGGAATTCCTCGCCCGGCACCGCGATGATCCTGCGCCGTTCCCCGCCGCGGATGAACTGCGCAGGCAGTGGGCCGGGATCCGCAGGGAAGGATGCGCGACGCTTCCCGGCGTCGTCGACCCCGAGACCACCGGCATTGCCGTCCCCATCTTCGGGCCGCAGGGCCCGGCCGTAGCTGCGCTTGGCGTGGTTGTTCCGCGGGGCAGCGAGAACACCTCTGCCACGGTGCCGGCGCTCATGACCGCCGCGCGGGGTATTTCCCGCGGACTGGGCACACACTCGGCCGAAGCCGGCCCCCGCCACGGCAGCGGGGCAGCAGCCGGGGACTGACCTCGCTCACCGAGATGGCAGAAAAGGCTCTTATGGGCGCTCAAACGGGCACTTTCTGCCATCTCGATGGGGAAGATTCTCATTGAATGGGAAAGCAGTCGCGCCGAGGCTGTGCCGGTACTCACACTGGACTCTAGGGCGTTCCCGCCCGCGTACGTCCAGCCTGTCCCCGAAGGAGTACTGCATTGACTGCAGCGCGCACCGTCCTCAAGACCAAAGTAGGCATTGTTGGAGGTGGTCCGGCCGGGCTCATGCTCTCCCACATGCTCGCCAAGTCGGGCATCGAGAACATCGTCGTGGAAAAACGCGACCATGAAACCATCCGCACTACGCACCGCGCCGGCATCCTGGAGCACGGCAGTGTCCGCATGCTGACCGAAGGCGGAGTCAGCGACCGGGTCCTGGTTGACGGTTACAAGCATGACGGGATCGACCTGCGCTTCGGCGGGGAAAGCCACCGCATCGATTTTGAGGACCTGGTGGGGGAGTCCGTGTGGCTCTATCCGCAGAATGAAGTCTTCGTCGACCTTGCCGCCGCCCGGGAGCGCGACGGCGGCGACGTCCGCTACGCCGTGTCCAACACCGAGGTGCTGGACCAGACAACGTCCGTGCCCAAGATCCGCTTCACGGACCAGGAGGGTGCAGACTTCGAAATCCACTGCGACATCCTGGTCGGTGCCGACGGCTCACAGGGTATCTGCAAGCGTTCCATCCCCAAGGAGCTGCGGACGGATAACTTCATTGAGTACCCGTTCGCCTGGTTCGGCATCCTCACCGAAGCGCCGCCGAGCGCCCCGGAGCTGATCTATGCCAACTCCGACCATGGATTTGCACTGATCAGCCAGCGCAACGACAACGTCCAGCGCATGTACTTCCAGTCCGACCCCAATGAGGATCCCGAAGCCTGGAGCGAGGAGCAGATCTGGAATGAGCTGCAGCGGCGTGTTGACGGCCCGGACGGCTTCGAACTCAAGCGCGGTCCGATTTTCGAGAAGACGGTCCTGAAGTTCCGGAGCTACGTCTGCGAGCCGCTGCGCTACGGGAACATGTTCCTTGCCGGCGACGCCGGGCATACTGTTCCGCCAACCGGCGCCAAGGGCCTGAACCTGGCCCTGGCAGACGTTGCAGTGCTCTTCGAGGCCATCGACTCGTTCTACGCCACGAAGAACTCCGGGCTTTTGGACGGTTACAGCGAAAAGGCCCTGAAGCGGGTGTGGCGCGCGCAGAACTTCTCCTATTGGATGACGTCCATGCTGCACACGCGTCCGGACGCCACGCCGTTCGAACGCAAGCGTGCACTGGGAGAGCTGAATGGTGTTGTCTCCTCCCGCCACGGACAGGCCTACCTTGCCGAGGCCTACACCGGCTGGCCCGGCCAGTAGCAGCAGTCCACAAGACCGGACCACAGCAGATGTTCACTAGGTGAACATCTGTACTGATAGTGAACATTTAGGTGTATCGTGGTTTCCAGCCACGGGATGCCGGCCCCCTGCGGGACGCGAGGAAGCGTTCTGCCCTGACAGGAAGAAGGACCATGGACGAGAACACCATGGATGTGAACCACAGCTCCGCCCCCGCGGATGACCTGTTCGCAGACCAGATAGTCGAACGGCTGGATGCAGCCGAGGCATCCCAGGACCAGATTTCCGGCGAGATCCGGACAATCCACGAAGCGTACCGGAAGGGCGTGGACAACGGCGCTGCCGAAGAGACGCAGCCGCGGATCGATTTCCGCCCCTACCGCAGCTCGCTCCTGCGCCACCCGACCAAGAACCTGCACCACACCGATCCCGAGACGATTGAACTGTGGTCCCCGGCATTCGGCCACCAGGACGTGCATGCCCTGGAGTCGAACCTGACCATCCAGCACAACGGCGAACCCCTGGGCGAACGCATCATCGTCCGCGGCCGGGTGCTCGACGGCGACGGACGTCCGGTCCGCAACCAGCTCATCGAGGTCTGGCAGGCCAACTCGGCTGGCCGCTACATCCACAAGCGCGACCAGCACCCGGCTCCGATCGACCCGAACTTCACGGGCGTCGGACGGGCCATCACCGGCGACGACGGCTCCTACGAGTTCATCACGATCAAGCCCGGCCCCTACCCGTGGAAGAACCACTTCAACGCCTGGCGCCCGGCGCACATCCACTTCTCCCTGTTCGGGACGGATTTCACCCAGCGGATGATCACCCAGATGTACTTCCCGGGTGATCCGCTCTTCGCCCTGGACCCGATCTACCAGTCGATCACCGACCAGAAGGCCCGGGACCGCCTGGTGGCTTCGTATGATCACAACATCACCTCGCACGAGTGGGCCACGGGCTACAACTGGGACATCGTGCTCACCGGCAGCAACCGCACCTGGATGGAAGAAGAGGACGCAGAGTAATGAGTGAAAAACTCGTCGCCACCCCCGGCCAGACCATTGGCCCGTTCTACGGCTACGCCCTTCCCTTCGAAAAGGGCGGCGAACTGCTGGCCCCCGGACTGCCCGGCGCCATCCGGCTGCAGGGAACGGTCCGTGACGGAGCCGGTGAAACCATTCCCGACGCACTGCTGGAAATCTGGCAGGCCGACGCGGACGGCAGCATTCCGCAGAAGACCGGTTCGCTGGTCCGCGACGGCTACACCTTCACCGGGTGGGGCCGCGTACCCGTGGACAACACCGGCAATTACACCTTCACCACGGTGAACCCGGGGCCGACCGAGGAAGGCGCAGCGCCGTTCATCTCCTTCGTCGTCTTCGCCCGCGGCCTGCTGAACAAGCTCCACACCCGGATGTACCTGCCGGAGGACGAAGCAGCACTGGCCAAGGATCCGCTGCTGTCTTCACTGCCCGAGGACAGGCGCAGGACCCTGATCGCCACGCGCGAAGCCGACGGCGGACTGCGCTGGGACATCACGCTGCAGGGCGAGAACGAGACCGTCTTCCTCGCCTTCCCGGGGGCGTAATCCATTGGGCTCCGCGGAAACTGCCGACTACGGCCTGCTGTCTCCGGCATGGGCAGGCACCCGCGCCGCAGCACTGACTTCTGACGAGGCGCTGCTGCAGGCCATGCTCGACGTCGAACTCGAGTGGCTGAGGGTGCTTGCTTCCGCGGGCCTGATCGATTCCCGGGTGCCCGACGCCGTCGCTCCCGCCTGCCAGGCTCCGCGGTACGACGCCGCGGACCTGGCGGCGCGTGCGCAGGGCGGCGGCAATCCAGTGATTCCGCTCCTTGCGGACCTCCGGGCGATTGTGCGCGAGGAAGCGCCCTGGGCTGTGGGCCCGATCCATAAGGCGGCCACCAGCCAGGACATCCTGGACACGGCCCTGATGCTGATGTCCTCGCGCGCCCTGAAGACAGTCCTCGACGACGTCCACAGCGCCGAAGCGGCCCTGGGCGGTCTGGCCCGGAAGCATGCCGGAACCGTCAGCGTTGCGAGGACCCTGACCCAGCATTCCCTGCCTTCTACGTTCGGTCTCAAAGCCGCGCAGTGGCTGCACGGCGTGGGGCAGGCCGGAGCAGCACTCGAGGCAGTGGCGGCCGCTCTCCCACTGCAGTGGGGCGGTGCCTCCGGAACCATGGCTGCGCTGACAACCGCAGTGCAGCAGGGGCAGGCCAAGCCCCTGGAGCTGGCGGCAGACCTGGCCGCACGCCTGGGCCTGGCAGATCCGCTGGCACCCTGGCAGACCAACCGGCTGCCCGTCACGGCGCTGGGCTCCGGGCTCGCCGATCTGCTGGCGGCGGCGGGCAAGATCTCCAACGATGTCCTGCTGCTTAGCAGGCCCGAAATCGGCGAGGTCAGCGAACCGCGCGAGGCCGGCCGCGGCGGCTCGTCCGCCATGCCGCAGAAACAGAATCCAGTTCTTTCCGTGCTGATCCGCAGCGCCGCCCTTGCCGCACCCGGCTACGCAGCCATGCTGCACGCCGCAGCAGGTGCGGCCGACGACGAACGCCCGGGCGGATCCTGGCACGTCGAGTGGCAGGCGCTGCGCCAGCTCCTGCGCCTGGCCGGGGGAGCGGCTGCCAAGCTCGCGGAGCTTGCAGCAGGGCTGAGCGTCAACGGCGACGCCGTTGCCCGCAACCTCGCCCTTGCCGGTCCGCTGGTCGTCAGCGAAAAGGTGATGGCACGCGTCGCGCCCCTGCTGGAGGACGGTGTTCCCGGCCAGGGCAAAAAGCGCGTCCAGCACCTGGTGTCGCTCTCGCTGGCCGGTGAGGACTTCGCGGCGCTGCTGCGCGCGGAGGTGCCGGAAAGCGATCTCAGCGACCAGGACATTGCGCAGCTGCTGGACCCGGCCAACTACCTCGGCCAGTCCGACGCCCTGATTGAACGAATTGTCTCGGCCTACCCCGGAAGGAAACGCCCGTGAGCGTCCCGCAGATCAAAGCAACCCAGCTCTCCAACGCTGGTCCCGATGCACCCGTACTCATCGCCGGACCGTCGCTGGGGACATCCGGCACGGCGCTGTGGAGCAGCACGGCTGCCCTGCTGGACGGATTCACCGTGATCGCCTGGGACCTGCCCGGGCACGGCAACAGCCCGGCCGCAGCCGAGGGCTTCTCCCTGCCCGACCTGGCCGAAGCAGTGGCAGGCCTGGTAAAGGCGGCGACAGCTGCCGGGGACATCTCCGAAACCCAGGACCTGTACTACGCCGGTGTTTCGCTCGGCGGGGCCGTCGGCCTGCAGTTGGGCCTGGACTTCCCCAAACTGTTCACCTCCCTGGCAATCCTGTGTTCCGGTGCCAAGATCGGAGACGCCGAAAGCTGGGAAACCCGTGCCGAAACGGTCCGGACCCAGGGGACTCCGGCAGTGCTCATTTCTTCCGCCCAGCGCTGGTTCGCGGAGGGCTTCATTGAACGTGAAAAAGGCGCATCGGCAGCTCTGCTCCACTCCCTGCAGGATGCAGACCGGTTCTCCTATGCTTTCTGCTGCCAGGCACTGGCAGGCTTCGATGTCCGGGAACGCCTGGCCGAGATCGCTGTCCCCGTACTGGCCGTAGCCGGTTCCGACGACGTCGTGACACCCGCTGCCTTCGCGGAACTGATCGCAGCCGGCGTGCCGCAGGGACGGGCCGCCGTCGTATCCGGTGCTGCGCACCTGGTGCCGGCCGAACAGCCGGCCGCTACAGCCGAACTGCTGGGCGGTTTCTTCCGCCCGGCCAACTAACCAAGGAATAACATCACCGTGAACGAGTTCAGCGAGAAGACCCAGCAGGAGATTTACGACGAGGGCATGGCCGTCCGCCGCCAGGTGCTCGGGGATGCCCACGTCGACCGTGCCAACGCTGCCAAGGACGATTTCACCGGCGATTTCCAGGACATGATCACGCGCTACGCGTGGGGGACCATCTGGACCCGTCCGGGTCTGCCCCGAACCATGCGCAGCGCCATCACGCTGACGGCGCTGATCGCGCACGGGCACATGGAAGAGTTCGCCATGCACATCCGTGCGGCCCTGCGGAACGGCCTGTCCAAGGACGAGATCAAGGAGATCATCCTGCAGTCGGCCATCTACTGCAGCGTGCCGTCGGCGAACTCCGCCTTCAAGGTGGCCCAGGGCGTCTTTGCAGAGCTGGACGGGCCTGCGGCGTCCTAGGACCTCTGGTAAAAACCACAAATCTCGGATAAATTCGCATCTTGTACGTATGTTCGGTGAACGAACACGCGCTTATCGCCGCGCAGCGGTGCAGCCAGTCAAAGGAGCCATGGTGAACCAGGCCTACATTTACGACGCCGTCCGGACCCCGTTCGGCCGCTTCGGCGGAGCTCTCGCTTCCGTGCGCCCCGACAACCTTGCGGCACAGGTGATCCGCGCAGCCGTCTCCAGGGCACCCGGGCTCGACCCGGAACGAATTGATGAAGTCGTCTTCGGCAACGCGAACGGAGCCGGTGAAGAGAACCGCAACGTCGCACGCATGGCCACGCTGCTCTCCGGCCTGCCCGTCTCGATTCCCGGAACCACGGTGAACCGCCTGTGCGGCTCATCCCTGGATGCAGCAATAATCGCATCCCGCCAGATCAACACCGGAGAAGCCGATCTGATGCTGGTGGGCGGCGTAGAGTCCATGAGCCGCGCGCCCTGGGTCCTGCCGAAGAACGAAAAGCCGTACCCCGCAGGTGACCAGACCCTGGCTTCGACCACTCTCGGCTGGCGCCTGGTGAACCCGGACATGCCCAAGGAATGGACCGTTTCGCTCGGGGAAGCCACGGAGCAGCTCCGGGAAAAGTACGGCATCACCCGCGAACGCCAGGATGCCTTCGCCGCAGCTTCCCACGAGCGCGCCGCCCAGGCCTGGGACGAAGGACGCTACGACAACCTCACCGTCCGGGTCGACGGCGTGGACCTGGCCCGGGATGAAAGCATCCGCGCCGGCTCCACCGTGGAAAAACTGGCGACCTTGAAGACTGTCTTCCGCCCGGCGTCGGACTCACCCTCCGGCGGCACGGTGACCGCGGGCAACGCTTCACCACTGAACGACGGCGCCTCCGCCGCCTGGATCGGCAGCGAAGCGGCCTCGGAAATCCTGGGCTTGGAGCCCCTGGCCAGGATCGCAGGGCGCGGCGCGGCAGCTAACGAACCCCAGTTCTTCGGCTATGCGCCGGTTGAAGCCGCCAACACCGCGCTGAAGCGTGCCGGCATCACCTGGGGCGACGTGGCCGCCGTCGAACTCAACGAAGCCTTCGCCGCCCAGTCCCTGGCGTGCATGGATGCCTGGGACATCGATCCGGCGATCGTCAACGCGTGGGGCGGTGCCGTTTCGATCGGGCATCCGCTGGGCGCGTCCGGCACCCGGATCCTGGGCACCCTGGCCCGCCGCCTGGAGGCTTCCGGCGAACGCTGGGGCGTCGCCGCCATCTGCATCGGGGTCGGCCAGGGCCTCGCCGTCGTACTCGAAAACACCAAAGCCTAACCAGGGAGAACCGTGCTGAACATACTGCAGGACGCCGACGCAGCCGTCGCGCCGATCCATGACGGAGCAACTGTCATGATTGGCGGTTTCGGCAAGGCCGGCCAGCCCGTGGAACTCATCGAGGCACTGCTGCGCCAGGGTGCCGGAAACCTCACCGTGGTGAACAACAACGCCGGCAACGGCGAAGAGGGACTTGCCGCCCTGATCGGAGCCGGGCGGGTCAGGAAGATCATCTGCTCGTTCCCCCGCCAGTCCGATTCGCAGATCTTCGACGCCAAGTACCGCGCCGGGGAAATCGAACTCGAACTGGTGCCGCAGGGCAACCTCGCCGAGCGCATCCGCGCCGCAGGTGCCGGCATCGGCGGGTTCTTCACCCCCACCGCCTACGGCACCCCGCTGGCCGAAGGCAAGGAAACCCGCATGATTGACGGCCGCGGCTATGTCTTCGAGACGCCGCTGCACGCGGACTTCGCGCTTGTGAAGGCGCTGAAGGCCGACCGTGCCGGCAACCTGGTCTACCGCAAGACTGCCCGGAACTTCGGTCCGATCATGGCCGCGGCAGCGAAGAACGCCATTGTCCAGGTCCGCGAGATCGTGGACATCGGCCAGATAGATCCCGAGACCGTCGTGACCCCCGGGATCTACGTCAACTCCCTGGTCCAGGTATCCCGCGAGAAAGCACCGGCAGCAGCATGAGCGAAAAGGCAGTGAACACCACCGTGAGCGAAAAACTGGACCGCTACTCACTGGCTGAACTGGTTGCCGGGGACATTGCGCCCGGTTCCTTCGTGAACCTGGGGATTGGGCAGCCGACACTGGTTTCGAATTACCTCAAGCCGGAACAGTCCGTCACGCTGCACACCGAGAACGGCATGCTCGGCATGGGCCCGGAAGCACAGGGAGATGAGATCGACGGCGACCTGATCAACGCCGGCAAGATCCCCGTGACCGAGCTGCCCGGTGCTTCCTACTTCCACCACGCCGACTCCTTCGCCATCATGCGCGGCGGACACCTGGACGTGTGCGTTCTGGGTGCGTTCCAGGTTTCCGCCACGGGCGACCTTGCGAACTGGCACACCGGCGCGCCGGATGCGATTCCCGCTGTGGGCGGTGCCATGGACCTGGCCACGGGTGCCAAGGACGTGTACGTCATGATGTCGCTGTTCACCCGCGAAGGCGTCAGCAAGCTGGTTGCCGAGTGCTCCTACCCGCTGACCGGTGTTGGATGCGTCACACGCGTCTACACTAATGAAGCGGTATTCCTCCTGAAGGAGGACGGCGTCCACGTTCGCGAGACCTACGGGATCAGCTTCGAGGAGCTGGCCGCCAAGGTGGACGTACCGCTTATCGCGCCGTCTGCCGGCGCAGCCTAAAACAGCAACGGGGGACCCATGAGCGAAACGATCGCGGCCAGTGACCAGTACGTCCAGTCACTGGCCCGCGGCCTGTCCGTGATCCGGGCGTTCGACGCCGAGAACGTACAGATGACGCTCAGTGATGTCTCCCGCCGCACCGGCCTCACCCGGGCTACCGCCCGCAGGTTCCTGCTGACCCTGGTGGAGCTTGGCTACGTCCGCACCGACGGACGCAACTTCGAACTCACGGCGCTGGTGCTGCAGCTGGGGTATTCCTACCTCTCCGGGCAGACCCTGCCGCAGCTGGCCCAGCCGCTGCTGGAAGACCTGTCACGCGAAATCCACGAATCGACGTCGGCCTCCATCCTGGACGGCAACGAAATCGTGTACGTGGCTCGGATCCATACCCGCCGCCTGATGACCGTGGGCATTGCAGTCGGGACCCGGTTCCCCGCCTACGCGACATCGATGGGGCGGGTGCTGCTGGCCGGCCTGCCGCCGGAACGGCTCGACGCGTATTTGGCAGAGGTCGAACTCCGGCCGCTGACTGAACGGACCCTGACCACCGAAGCCGCCCTCCGCGCCGAAGTGCAGCGGGTTAGGGAGCAGGGATGGGCCGTAGTAGACCAGGAATTGGAGCGGGGCCTGCGCTCAGTGGCGGTGCCGATCTTCAGCCCGGCCGGCGAAGTTGCCGCTGCACTGAATACCTCAATGCAGGCGACGCTGGGGCTGGACGGGCCTACACTGGAGGAAGCAGCGGCTTCAGTGCTGCCGCATCTGCAGGAGGCATCCCGCAAGATCACCCAGGCCCTCGCGGCCAGGAGTTGACCTCGGATCCCTTCCAGGGCAGGCGGTTTCGCCGGCCGGATGCGCGCGGTCATAGCAGACGGGGAAGTCTGCTAGACTATTAACAATTGTTTGTGTGGCAGTGGATGAAGGCCGCTCGCATGTTCTCCGGATTTATTCCGAAGTGCGGGTGGGGGCCTGTTTCCGGGTTGCAGGGTTCTTGTGCAACGAATGCCACACTTTTGCACGCCTACGGTCGCTTCGGATCAACGGAACGTCTCGGGGGTGCTGCGGCAACAACTTTGAAAAGCCTCGCCCGCGGGCTGCCTGACAGCGGCGGCCGGGCGACAGCAACCAGAGAATTTTTCTCGAGATAAACGGAGAACTGATAAGTGCCTACGATTCAGCAGCTGGTCCGCAAGGGCCGCTCACCCAAGGTCTCCAAGACCAAGGCTCCTGCCCTTAAGGGCAGCCCGATGCGCCGTGGTGTCTGCACCCGTGTTTACACCACCACCCCGAAGAAGCCGAACTCGGCTCTGCGCAAGGTAGCCCGTGTCCGCCTCAACGGCGGCGTGGAAGTTACCGCTTACATCCCCGGTGTAGGCCACAACCTGCAGGAACACTCCATCGTGCTCGTTCGCGGTGGTCGTGTTAAGGACCTGCCCGGTGTCCGTTACAAGATCGTTCGCGGCGCACTGGACACCCAGGGTGTCAAGAACCGCAAGCAGGCTCGCAGCCGCTACGGCGCGAAGATGGAGAAGAAGTAATATGCCCCGCAAGGGTCCGGCCCCCAAGCGGCCGCTCGCAGTCGATCCCGTTTACGGCTCCCCGCTCGTCACGCAGCTGATCAACAAGGTCCTCGTTGACGGCAAGAAGTCCACCGCCGAGCGCATTGTTTACGGTGCACTCGCCGGAGCCCAGGAAAAGACCGGACAGGATCCGGTTGCAGCCCTGAAGAAGGCTATGGACAACATCAAGCCGAGCCTCGAGGTCAAGTCCCGCCGTGTCGGCGGCGCAACCTACCAGGTGCCGGTTGAGGTCAAGCCGGGCCGCGCAACCGCCCTGGCGCTGCGCTGGCTGGTTGGCTACTCCAAGGCCCGCCGCGAGAAGACGATGACGGAGCGCCTGCGCAACGAAATCCTGGACGCCTCCAATGGTCTTGGTGCTGCTGTGAAGCGTCGCGAAGACACCCACAAGATGGCCGAGTCCAACAAGGCCTTCGCCCACTACCGCTGGTAATTAGCACCACCCATATCTTTTCAGCCCAGGCCCTGCGGCCCGCTCCGGCGGGCCTCAGGGCCGCAGGCCGAATTGATGACCGGCGGGGCCAGAACCAAAACTAGGGAGTAACCGTGGCACTGGACGTGCTTACCGACCTCAACAAGGTCCGCAACATCGGCATCATGGCTCACATTGATGCCGGCAAGACCACTACTACCGAGCGCATCCTGTTCTACACCGGTGTCAACCACAAGATTGGCGAGACGCACGACGGCGCCTCGACCATGGACTGGATGGCACAGGAGCAGGAGCGGGGTATCACCATTACCTCCGCAGCTACCACGTGCTACTGGGACAACAACCAGATCAACATCATCGACACGCCGGGTCACGTTGACTTCACTGTCGAAGTTGAGCGTTCCCTGCGCGTGCTCGACGGCGCCGTTGCTGTCTTCGACGGCAAGGAAGGCGTGGAGCCGCAGTCCGAGACTGTTTGGCGCCAGGCCGACAAGTACAACGTTCCGCGTATCTGCTTCGTCAACAAGATGGACAAGCTGGGCGCTGACTTCTACTTCACCGTAGACACGATCATCAACCGCCTCGGTGCCAAGCCGCTGGTCCTCCAGCTGCCGATCGGCTCCGAAAGCGAATTCGAAGGCGTCGTTGACCTCATCGAAATGCGTGCCCTCACCTGGCGCGGCGACGCCAAGGGTGACGTCACCATGGGTGCAAAGTACGAAGTTGAGCCGATCCCCGCAGACCTGCAGGAAAAGGCCGAAGAGTACCGCGCGAAGCTCGTGGAGACTGTGGCAGAAGCCAGCGATGAGCTGATGGACAAGTACCTCGAAGGTGAAGAACTCACCGTTGAGGAACTGAAGGCCGGCATCCGCAAGATGACCGTCAACTCCGAGATCTACCCGGTGCTGTGCGGCTCCGCGTTCAAGAACCGCGGCGTCCAGCCGATGCTTGACGCTGTTGTCGCCTTCCTGCCGAGCCCGCTGGATGTTCCGAACATCCAGGGCCACGACATCCGCGACGAAGAGGTTGTCCTCGAGCGCGCCGCCGATGCCGATGCACCGTTCTCCGCACTGGCGTTCAAGGTTGTGACGCACCCGTTCTTCGGCCGTCTGACCTACATCCGCGTTTACTCCGGCAAGGCTGCTTCCGGCGCCCAGGTCATGAACTCGACCAAGCAGAAGAAGGAGCGCATCGGAAAGCTCTTCCAGATGCACGCCAACAAGGAGAACCCGGTGGATGAAATCACCACCGGTCACATCTACGCCGCTATCGGCCTGAAGGATACGACCACGGGCGACACCCTGTGCGACCTCCAGAACCCGATCGTCCTGGAATCGATGAGCTTCCCGGAGCCCGTTATCTCCGTGGCCATCGAGCCGAAGACCAAGGGTGACCAGGAGAAGCTCTCCACGGCCATCCAGAAGCTCTCCGAAGAGGATCCGACCTTCCAGGTCTCCCTCGACGAAGATACCGGCCAGACGATCATCGCCGGCATGGGCGAGCTCCACCTGGACATCCTGGTGGACCGCATGCGCCGCGAATTCAAGGTTGAGGCCAACGTGGGCAAGCCCCAGGTTGCCTACCGCGAGACCATCCGCCGTACGGTCGAGCGCTACGACTACACGCACAAGAAGCAGACGGGCGGCTCCGGCCAGTTCGCAAAGATCCAGATTGCCATCGAGCCGCTGGATACTGCTGAAGGTGCGATGTACGAGTTCGACAACAAGGTCACCGGTGGCCGTGTTCCGCGCGAGTACATCCCCTCCGTCGACCAGGGCATCCAGAGCGCCCTTACCGACGGTATCCTCGCCGGCTACCCGGTGGTTGGCATCAAGGCAACGCTTATTGACGGCGCTTACCACGATGTTGACTCCTCCGAAATGGCGTTCAAGATCGCCGGCCGCCAGGCTTTCAAGGAAGCTGCACGGATGGCCAGCCCGGTTCTTCTGGAACCGATCATGGATGTCGAAGTCCGCACCCCTGAGGAATACATGGGTGAAGTCATCGGTGACATCAACTCGCGCCGCGGGCAGATGCAGTCGATGGAAGACGCCAGCGGCGTGAAGGTAATTCGTGCCCTCGTTCCGCTGTCCGGCATGTTCGGGTACATCGGTGACCTGCGGTCCAAGACCCAGGGCCGCGCCGTTTACTCGATGCAGTTCAACAGCTACGCAGAGGTCCCGAAGGCAGTAGCCGACGAGATCATCCAGAAGACGCGCGGCGAGTAAGACCCTGGCCGGTGTTCCGGTTTTACCGGAACACCGGCTGTGCGCGGCCCGGGTCTGAAGGATATTTGTCCTGAAGACCCAGGCAGCGCGGCCAGACTGAGCGGAACCTGCCAAGGACCGCGGCACAAGGCAATTTCATCAAATAAACAGCCCCAAGTAGACTTGGATCGGATCAGTTGCGAGAAGCGCGGCTGGTGATTGAAGTCTTCTAACCTTTCTAGGAGGAACCCGTGGCGAAGGCAAAGTTCGAGCGGACTAAGCCGCACGTCAACATCGGCACCATTGGTCACGTTGACCATGGAAAGACGACGTTGACCGCTGCCATTTCGAAGGTGCTTGCTGACAAGTACCCTGATCTGAACGAAAAGCGCGATTTCGCTGCTATCGACTCTGCACCTGAAGAGCGCCAGCGCGGTATCACCATCAACATCTCGCACATCGAGTACCAGACCGAGAAGCGTCACTACGCACACGTTGACGCCCCCGGCCACGCTGACTACATCAAGAACATGATCACCGGCGCAGCTCAGATGGACGGCGCAATCCTCGTGGTTGCCGCTACTGACGGCCCGATGGCTCAGACTCGCGAGCACGTTCTGCTCGCCCGCCAGGTTGGTGTTCCCTACCTGCTGGTCGCACTGAACAAGTCCGACATGGTTGATGACGAAGAACTGCTCGACCTCGTGGAAATGGAAGTTCGCGAACTGCTGAGCTCCCAGGAATTCGACGGCGACAACGCTCCCGTCGTCCGCGTTTCGGGCCTGAAGGCTCTGGAAGGCGATCCGAAGTGGGTTGCTTCCGTTGAAGAGCTGATGGAAGCCGTTGACAACAACGTTCCGGACCCGATCCGCGACAAGGACAAGCCGTTCCTGATGCCGATCGAGGACGTCTTCACGATCACCGGTCGTGGAACCGTTGTTACGGGCCGCGCCGAGCGTGGAACCCTCGCCATCAACTCCGAGGTCGAGATCGTCGGCATCCGCCCGGTCCAGAAGACCACGGTTACCGGTATCGAGATGTTCCACAAGCAGCTTGACGAAGCATGGGCCGGCGAGAACTGTGGCCTGCTGCTCCGCGGCATCAAGCGCGAAGACGTAGAGCGTGGCCAGGTTGTCGTGAAGCCGGGTTCCATCACCCCGCACACCGACTTCGAGGCTAACGTCTACATCCTGTCCAAGGATGAAGGCGGCCGCCACAACCCGTTCTACTCGAACTACCGCCCGCAGTTCTACTTCCGCACCACCGACGTCACGGGTGTCATCACCCTGCCCGAGGGTACGGAAATGGTTATGCCCGGTGACAACACCGAAATGACCGTTGAACTGATCCAGCCGATCGCAATGGAAGAGGGCCTCGGCTTCGCTATCCGCGAAGGCGGCCGCACCGTTGGATCCGGCCGCGTCACCAAGATCATCAAGTAATTTGATCTACTGACGCTCGGACCGTTTGGTTCAGCTTGAAAGGGCCCCGCTGCTACGGCAGCGGGGCCCTTTTGCGTTCCCCGGTCAGTTCCCCTGCCAGGGCCCTGCCGGAGGCCAGTCCTTCGGCAAAGGCCCGCACGGCGTTGAGTCCTGCAGCCGACGCCGCCCCGCCGACGCTCGTGTGCGCTATGCCGGCTGCAGCCAGTTCGCGCGACAGGGAGCTGTTTTTCACCTGTCCCGCGGCGACAATGACGGCGTCCGCCGGGACGAGTTCATCCTGCCCGCCGGACCCCGCAAGGATCAGTCCCCGTGGCGTCACCTCCTTGCAGCTGACTCCGGTCAGCATCGCGACTCCGGCACTGCGCAGTGCCTGCAGCACAGCCCATCGGGTGGAGGGCCCAATGCCTTCTCCGATGCGGCTGCCCCGGCGCAGCAGGGTGATCTGCCGGAAGCGGTGTTCCGCGAGCAGGTGGGCGAGGTCGACGGCGATGCCGCCGGCCCCGACAATGGCCAGCCTGCGGGGGAGGGCGGCGGCCACAGCGAAGGCCTCGTGGTAGTCGTAAACCGGCAGGTACTCGGCTCCCGGCAGGCGGACGGTCCGCGGGAGCACCCCCGTGGCGTCGATGACATGGCTGAAGCCGGAGAGCACCTCCGCGCCGGCAAGGACACCGGTGTGGATCTCAACCCCCAGACGGGGCAGTTCCCGGGAAAAGTAGCGAATGGTCTCGGCGAAATCCGCTTTGCCCGGGACCACGCATGCCAGCCGGAACTGCCCGCCGATTCCGGGTGCGGATTCGAAGAGGTCCACGTGGATACCGGCTTCCGCCAGGGTGGCCGCTGCCTGCAGGCCGGCCGGACCGGCGCCGGCAACTGCGGCACGCGGCGTGCCGGCACTCCTGGTCCGCGGTGGAAAAGACACCGGGAAGGCACGTTCACGTCCGGCGCGCGGGTTGACCAGGCAGGAGACCGGCTCTGTTCCGAGCGATCGGTCGATGCAGGCCTCGTTGCAGGCGATGCAGGTGTTTACCAGGTCAGGCCTTCCAGCGGCTGACTTGGCGATGATGCGGGGATCAGCCAGCAACGGGCGGGCCATCGACACGAAATCGACCATGCGGTCGGCCAGGGCCGCCTCCGCCTGCGCCACCGAGTTAATCCGGTTGGAACCGATCACCGGTACGGTATGCCCGGCACCCGCCAGGTGCTGTCGGATACGGGCTGCCACTGGAAGCCAGGTGCCGTGGGGGACCATGGCCTGCACGGTGGGGATCCGGGATTCGTGCCATCCAATGCCTATGTTCAGGGCATCTGCACCTCCTGAGGCCAGGGCTCCGGCCAGTGACACGTACTCCTCGGGAGGACCGGCGCCGTCGACCAGGTCGTCCCCGGACAGGCGGAAGATGACCGGGAAGCCGGTGCCCACGGCCCCGCGGACTGCCGAGAGGACTGCCAGCGGAAAGGCCTGCCGGCGCAGGGCGTCCCCGCCCCAGGAATCATCGCGCCGGTTCGTTGCGGCCGACGCGAACTGGTTCACCAAGTACCCCTCGGACCCCATGATCTCCACAGCGTCGAAGCCCAATTCCCGGGCCTGGGCCGCAGCAGCAGCGAAAGCGGCAAGCGTGCGGCGGACGTGCTCCTCGTCCATAGCCGCCGGCATGGCCTTGGAATAGGCGGACCAGACCGCGGACGGGGCTGCCGGCTGCAGTCCGTAGGTGCTTTCGAAGGCATAGCGGCCGGCGTGGAAAAGCTGGAGCGCCAGCTTCGCTCCGGCGTTGTGCACCGCTTCCAGTGCTGCGGCGGCAGCTTCCCGGAAAGGTACCTCACCCGCCACCAGATAGGTCGGGCCGCCCGAGCCTTCCCTGTTGACGGCGGCGCCTCCGGTGACGATCAGCCCGGCGCCGCCCGCTGCCCGCTCGGCGTAGAAGGCGGCGAGTGCGGGCGGATCCTGCTCAAAGTTCAGGTGCATGGAGCCCATGATGATCCGGTGCGGCACCTCCAGCGTTCCGATCCTGCCGGGCGCAAAGACATGCGGGAACTGCCGGAATCCTGGGCGCGGGTCATCCGGCATGGCAGTCGCCTACCCGGCCGCTCCGCCGAGGATCTCCCGGGCGATAACGGCCTTCTGGATCTCATTTGTGCCCTCTTCGAACCGCTGCGCCCGGGCGTCGCGGTACACACGTTCAATCGGCTGGGTCTGCCAGTAGCCGATGCCGCCGTGGACCTGCAGGGCCTTGTCCGTGACCCGTCCCAGCATGTCCACTGCGGTCAGCTTCGCCATGGAGGAGAGGGCAGCGGCGGTGGGTTCAGCCGCCTGCCAGGCCGCTGCGGCGGTTAGTGTCAGGGCCTTCGCCGCTGCGATGTCTGCGGCGTTTTCAGCCAGTGAAAAGGCGATGGCCTGCCTGGACGCCAGCGGCTTGCCGAAGGTGGTACGCTGCCGCGCATAGTCCACGGCCAGCTGCTGTGCACGCTGCGCCAGGCCCACACAGCTCATCGCCACCGAAATCCGGCTCGGCGTCAGGAACCCGCCCAGGGCGACGGCCAGTCCGTCTCCTTCGGCGCCGAGCCGGTTCCCGACCGGCACCGGTGCATCGGTGAAGGTGAGGGAGGCGTGGTCGGTGCCGCGGACTCCCATGGTCGCCGAAGTGTCCTCCACCTGGACGCCCGGTGTATTGCGGTCCACCAGGAGCGCCACCGTCCCGTCCCTTCCGGTGCTGCCTTCCAGCCGGGCAAAAAGAAGCCAGTAGTCGCAGCGGACGCCAAAGGTAATCAGGTGCTTGCGTCCGCTGAGGTAATAGGTGTCCCCGTCCCTGCGGACGGAGGAGGTGATGTCCGCTCCGCTGCCGTTCGCGGGTTCTGTCAGGGTAAAGGCGACGACGGTCTCGCCCGCGACTGCGGGGAGAACGAACCGCTGCCGCTGGGCCTCATCGGCAAAAGGATTCATGGCCCGCCAGGTCCCGTTCAGGACGTGGACGATCATCCGCACGGAAGCATGGGAACGGGAGAAGACTTCCATGAGCCCCATCCACTGCACGAAACTCAGGCCCGTGCCGCCCAGATCCCGCGGGGCGGCGAGGGAGAGGAAGCCTTCTTCGCGCAGCTGTTTCCAGAGGTCGTCCGGGACAGTGCCCGTGGCTTCGATTCTTCCGGACCACTCCTCGCCCGGGCCCTGGACCCAGCTGGTAACCCGGTCAAGCAATGCCAGGTAATCGGCTTCCGGGACCGAACTGCCGCGCCCGTCGGCGGTGACGGTGCTGGTCTTGGTGGCGCTGGTGTTCACGAAGGACTCCTGTCTTCGGCGGCACGGTCTTTCCCGGCCAGTTGCCGCGCCTGATCCCGCAGCAGGAATTTTTGTACCTTTCCCACGGGGTTGCGGGGAATCTCGCTGAGCAGTTCAAGCCGTTCCGGCCAATAATGCTTTGCAACCCGGCACCGGTCCAGGTAATCAGTGAGTTCGCGCAGCGTGGGCGGGGTTCCGGCAGGAACCACGAAGGCGCACGCCCGTTCGCCCAGCCGGGGATCCGGCATGGCGGCCAGCGCGACGTCGTCGACCTTCGGGTGCCGGTACAGCAGCTGTTCGATCTCGGCCACCGGGATTTTCTCCCCGCCCCGGTTAATCACGTCCCGTACGCGTCCGGTGATCCGGAGGTAACCGGCGTCGTCCAGTGTTGCCAGGTCACCGGTGCGGTACCAGCCATCGTCCGTGAACGCCTCCTTGGTGAGGTCCGGGCGGTCAAGGTAACCCTCGAACAGTGTGGGGCTGAGGAGTTCAAAGTTCCCTTCCGTTCCTGCGGGCAGCGGGTGGCCGTCGTCGCTGACGATCCGTGCCTGGACCCCGGGCAGCAGCTGCCCGTCAGTTCCCCAGACGAGCGCCGGATCGTCTCCCGGGGTGGAAACGGCACCCAGGCACGTTTCGGTGGTCCCGAAAGCCCCGCAAACCGCGGCGTCCAGCACCCTGGTGGCCCGCTCGGAAAGGTGGCGGGGAACGGCAGCACCTGTGTTGACGAAGATCCGCAGGCTCCGGGGCGCGGGGGAACCGGCTTCTACGGCTTTGACCAGGTCATCCAGGAACGGGGTGGCGGCCTGCACGAAGGTGCCCTGCCAGCCGCGCAGCATGTTCAGGGCCCGGACCGGATCCCAGACGGACTGCAGGATTTGGGGAGTTCCGAGGACAAAGGAGAGCCACATGCCGTAAAGGAAACCGGTCTGGTGGGCCAGGGGAGAGGGAACGAAGATGGCGTCGCCGCCACCGAGTCCCAGCTGGCGAGCTTGCATTGCCGCGGCCCGGGAGAGGGTCGAATGCCGGTGCAGGACGCCTTTGGGTTCTCCGGTGGTTCCCGAGGTAAACAGGAGCTGGGCCGGCGCCTGGGCATCCGGTGCGGCCGCGTCTATGCGTTCGCGGTCCACCGGGGTTTCGGCCAGCTCCTGTTCCCAGCCGTGCCACCTCACGCCCCGTTCCCGCACCGGCAGGGGAGGGGCGGCTGCTCCGATGACCAGGACGTGCCGAACCGCCAGCTCATAGTCGGGATCGCTGCCGGCAGCAAGGATCCCGGAAAGCTCGGCGGCGTAGTGCCGTCCGCGGAACTCCTCGGGAACAACAACGACGGCGGCGCCGGAACGGTGCAGCGCGAACGCGACTTCCCGTTCGCGGAAAATCGGCATGATGGGAGCTGCCACCGCACCGATCCGCAGCGCAGCCACGGTCAAGAGGACGAACTCGCTCCAGTTCGGCAGCTGGAACGCCACCCGGTCTCCGGCACGCACCCCCAGGTCCAGCAGCATTGCCGCGATCCGGTCTGCTCCGGCGTCGAGCTCTGCCCAGGTCAGGTGTCCGGTGTCCTGCGGGCGGCCATCCACCACGGCAGTGCGTGCAGGGCGTTCGGCCGCCCAGCGGCGGACCCAGTCCGGGGCCGTGACCCGGGCAGCTGCCTCGATGTCCAGGGCCGGTGTCCTGCCCTGGCGGGGACGGGTACCGCGGGATGCGGGCCGCCTCGCTGCCTTCCCGTCCTGGACCTGCATGGACAGGCCGAAAGAGTTCATTGCCTTAAGGAACTCCGGGTAGGAAATCCGGTAGGCATTCGGGTAGGTCAGGGTGGACAGTCCCTCGGCGGCCGAGGCCGCGACGGCCAGGGACATCAGCACCCGGTGGTCGTTGAACGAGGAAAGGTCCGCACCGGTCAGCCGGGCTGATCCGCGGACCCGGAGGTCACTGCCGCTGATGCGGACCTCGGCCCCCATGGAATTCAGCTGCAGCATGGCGGCAACCCGGTCTGATTCCTTCAGGCGCACGTGTGCGACATTGCGGAAGATGCTCTCGCCGTCGGCGCCGGCAGCCATGACGGAGAGGATGGGAAGCATGTCCGGGACGGTGCGGCAGTCGATTTCTGCAGGTTGCAGGGACACCCCGTCGTGCCGGACCCGGACCGCGTCATGTGCGGCGTCGTACTTCATGGGCAGCCCCATGGAAGCGGCGACGTCCAGGAAGTCCGCTTCCGGGTGGTCAGCGCCTGCGGACGTGACTGTCTGCAGCCCGTGCAGGAGCAGGTCTGCCGGATGCAGGGCCGCTGCGGCGAGTCCGAAGGCCGCCGACCCAATGTCCGGTGGTATCCGCATATCGGTGGGAACAGCCTGCTGGCCGGGCGGGATTTCGAAGCGGTGCCAGTCCTCGGACACGTCGATCCGCAGTCCGAACCGGCGCATCATCTGCACCGTCAGGTGCAGGTAGGTGCGTTCGTTCAGCGTTCCGTCCACCACCACTGCGGTCGGGCGGGAAGCGAACGGAGCCAGGAGCAGCAGGCCCGAGATCCATTGGGAGAGAGTTCCGGCAATGTGGACCTCGCCGCCGGTAGGCGCTTTGGCCCGCACCTTGATGGGCGGGCAGTCCGTGGGGGAGTCGACGTCGAGCCCCATCTGGCGCAGCGCCGCAAGCAGCGGACCGATAGGGCGCCGCTGGAAGTATTTCTGCCCCGTGACGGTGACATCCTTCGAGCCCAGGGCAGCCAGTCCCACCATGAAGTAAAGGGTGGTGCCGGAACTTCCGGCGGAGATGTCCTGGCGCGCCGGACGGTACGGTCCGCCGTGGACCACGTAGGTGCCGCCGTCGATCTCGATCCGGGTGCCCAGGCGCCGGAGCATTTCCACCGTGTAGTGCACGTGCCGGGCGTCGGTCAGGCCCGTGATCCTGCTGGTGCCCGGCGCCAGGGAAGCCAGGATCAGTGCCCTGTGTGCGTGGTATTTCGAGTTGGGCACCAGGGCTTCGCCACAGATGCGCTGCGCAGTTCCCAGGACCGAAAGGTACATGGCGTCAGAGCCCTTCAAACGGCTGTCCTCGTTCAGGCGGCCACCCCGGAAGGTGACGCTACCAGTTGCGCAGCGGGGCCGGAACAGGGGCGCGGGCAGCGCAGCCCGGGGGAGCGCCCATCCGTCTCAGGGATCCGGTGTTTCTCCACAACCCGCGACACGTGCGCCGCGGGAGTCAGAAGGCCATTTAGGATGGGCAGGTCTTTGACGTCTTTGGAAAGCAGCAGGTCATGGGGGAGTTCTTCTTTTTTCTTGCCGTTGCGGCAGTCGGATTTGCAGTGGGCCGCCTGAGTGCGCGGCGGTCCGCGGGCAGCACATCCGGTAATGCCTACGGATACGGAGAAGTTCTGCCTCATCCTGCACACATCTTCGAGGAGGGCTACCAGGCTGGACGCCGGGATGCCGGGCTGGCGGGTCAGGCCGCCGGCGTTCCGGCCGGCGCTGCTGCTGTCCCTGCTGCTGCCGCAGGAGGTGCTGCGGCTGCTGCTGCTGCCGCCGGTACTGCGGGTGCCGCACCTGCCCGGGAATACCGTACGCAGCCGGAACCTGGTTCCGGGCCAGCCTTCGGCCCTCCTGCTCCCCAGGTTCCCGCGCCGAACCCTGCAGCTTTCTACCCTCCATTTCCCCGGCAGGAGCCCCTGCCGTCCCAACCTGTCATGCCGCTGCCGCCGGTGACCGTACCGCGGCCGGAGGTACCGCAGGCGGAGGCGCAGCGGCCGCTCCAGCCTGAAGCCGCGGGGACGCCGCGCCCGTGGGGAAACGCCCCCGCGGCAGCAGGCGCTGTCCGCCCGCCGGCGCATCCTCCGCAGCCGGTGAAGTCGGAAGCGGAACTTGCCCGCGAGAAGCGCCGCAGGGACCTGCGCAACATCAACATCACCCTCTATGCGGGCAGCCTGCTGCTTGTCGCCGCAGCGTCCCTGTTTATCGGTATTTCGATTCCGGAGCAGGCACGGTTCGCGGGCGTGGTGGCCCTGACGGTGCTCTTCTACGCTGCCGGGCTGGTGGTCCACTCACGGCGGAAGGCCCTGCGCCCTGCCGCTGTCGCGTTTACGGGCACTGGTCTGGCGCTGATACCAGTGGTGGGGCTCGCCCTCTATAACTTCCTCCTGCCGGACGCGGCCCTGGCCTGGCTGGTCACTTCAGTGGTGGGAAGCGCGGCGTTCGCCTACGCCGCAGCGCGGCTGGAAAGCCGTGTGGTGACCTATCTGGCGCTGACCTTCCTGATCTCGACGGCGCTGGCCTCGGGGGCGTCCCTGCGCGCCGGCATCGTCTGGGCTTTCCTCTTCACCGTGCTGCTGGCAACGCTGATCAGCCTGGCTGCGTTCCGCCGTCCGGCCTGGCTGCGGAACATCTACCTGGATGCCTTCGTGCAGGCGCACCGCTATCTGGTGCCCGCGACGGCAGCGGCCGCGGTACTTGTCTGGGCAGAGCTCGGCACGGCAGCCATTGCGGCCCTGTTCCTGGCCTTTGGTGCGTACTACCTGGTGATGTTCCGGCAGGCCCCCCGGTCCCAGGCACTGGCGCACAGTCTTGGAGCGCGTGTGTCAGCGACGGTTGGACTCACTGCGCTCGCAGACACCGTCCTGGACAGTCTGGCGGCGACCCTGCTGGCGGCTGTCTTCCTGCTGGGGGTGCAGGCCGCCGCGCTTTGCGCCGGAACCGGCCGTTACCTCGCAGTTGCGGCCCTGAGCCTTGCACCGGCCCAGGCCACGCCGAAGGAGGAGCCGCGCTCGGCAGGCCTTTCAGAAACCGCACCCGGGGCCGTGCGGGTCTTCCACACCGACCTCCTGGCCGTGCTTGCCCTTCAATTCGCCGCTGCCACGGCAGCGGCCGTGGCCTACGCGGTGGAAGCGCACGAAGGCTCCGGGAACCTCTGGCTCTTTGTGGCCTCAGCGGTCCTGGCCCAGCTCACGCTATTCACGGCAGCATGGAAGCTCCGGAACGCTGCTGAGCCGCTGGCCTCAGCAGCGCTGCTGCTTCCTGTCCTGGCCTGCCTGCTGACCAGCGAGGCGCCGCTGTGGCCGGTCCTGCTGCTGCTCGTTACGCTGACCGGCTACTTTGTCCTTCGTGCGGTACGAGCCCAAGCCGGGACCCGTGCAGCCTTCACGCTGGCAGCACGGACTGCTGCCCTCCCGGCCGTGCCGCTGGCAGTCTTCATCCTGCTGCAATCCAGCGCACCCGGAAGTGCCTGGACCTGGACCCTCGCCGCGGCCTTCCTGGCCGCAGCGCTGAACCAGGCGTGGTCCGTCCTGCTCGGTGTCACCGGCAGGCCGGAAAACTACCCGCAGACGGTCCACGGCCTCTCCGCGGCCGCTGCACTCGCGTTCGCCGCTGCGCTCGCCGTTGAGGCTCCGGCGGAGGGCCTGATGCTTGCGGTCATCTGGGTCACCGTGCTCCTGAATACCGCCTCGTCGCTGCTGCTTGAGCGGACGGGGCGTGCATTGGCCGCACTCTATGCTCCTGCGGGCTTCCTCGCCGGTGCCCTGCTTGGTGCCGGCCAGCTTGGCCTGCGCGGATATGAAGTACTTGCCGCTGCGGCAGTGGTCTACAGTGCCGTCCAGGCACTGTGGGCCGCCCCGCGTCCGCTCCGCGGGTACTACCTGGCCGCAGGGCAGGCGCTCGTCAGCGTTCTGGCCGCGCTCATGGCAGCGGACCTTCGGCTTACGGTGCATGGCGTCTTTGTGACGGTTGCGGTATCCCTGGCCCTCCAGCACCTGGCCAGGACCCTGCTCGGCAAGCGGCTGGACTTCTTCGGAATGGCGCAGGTGCTCACCTGGGGGAGCCTGCTCGCCCTGGCCGCTGTGGCCCCGGCCTACTATCTGCTGCTGGCATCCCAGGCTCAGGCGGAAACCGGCAGTGTCCTGCTCCTGATAGCGGGGGCCAGCGCGGTGATGACGCAGGTCGCCGCATCCCTGCTCCCGAAAACCGATCCGGCATGGAACCGTGCGCCGGTGGCAGCCGCTGCACTGGTCCTGCTGCTGTGTGCGGGAGTTCGCGCCGCAGAGTCCCCGGCGGGGCCTTGGGCCGCAGCCGCGCTGTGGGTCGCCCTTGCTGCCAACCTCGCAACGGCGGCACGGCACCGGCACACGCTGCTCGCCCTCCTGGCCCCGGGCGGATTCCTCGCAGCGGGGGCAGTGGGAGCCGGCGTCCTGGGGCTGCGGGGATATGAGTTCCTCTGCGCCGCCGCGCTCGCCTACTGCGTCGTGATGGTGCTCGACCGGGCCGGCGGTTTCCGCGGCGCGTACCTCGCCGCCGCGCAGGCCCTTGCCCCGCTCCTCGCCGCGCTCATTGCAGCCGATGCGGCAGCGGATTCCCGCGGCGCATTCTTCGCCGTGATGTCCATCGGGGTGGCGGCCGGCCACCTTCTCAGGACGCTGTTCCACTCGCGGGTACGGGACCTGGGCCTTGCGGAACCTGTCCGGTGGAGCGGGCTGGCTGTACAGACGGTCCTTCCGTTCACCTACCTTCTGTCCGGGCGCACGGAACCGGTGACACTGCTCATCATGATCCTTGCCGCCGCTGCCGTGTTCCTGCTGACCCAGCTGGACGCTGCCGTAAGGATCCGGAACGGCCGGGCGCTGCCGTACTGCGCCGAACTGGTCATAGCGGCTGCAGCGGGCGCACTGCTCGCTGTCCCCGCGATCCGGCTGGCCGGCGAGCAGGAGGCCGTCTGGGGCGTTGCCGTGCTCTGGACCGCGCTCGGCATTAATGCAGCGTCCTCACTGCTGCTGCGGCCGGGCCGTTGGGAGGCCCTGGCCGTGGCCGGGTTCGCAGGAGCCGGCATCACGGGCGCAGGCCTGCTGGGACTTCGCGGCTACGAGCTTTTGGTCCTCGCTGCCCTTGGCTACTCGTCCTATCTGGCTGCCCGAAAGGGACATCCGAACAGGGGCCGGTATCTTCTGGCGGTTCAGCTGCTCACCGCGGTTCTGGCGGTTCTGGTGGCTGCCGACGCCGGCGCAAACATCCACGGCCTCTTCGCCTCGGGTGCGGCCGCCGTTGCCACAGCCCAAATTCTTCGGACGGTCCTGGAACCGCGGCTGGCAGGTGTTGGCTTGAGCGCTGCCGCCCTGTGGACGAGCCTCGCCCTTCTCTCCATGGCACCCGTGGGATACGCGGCGCTGCTGGCGGACCGGATGCAGCGGGACGTGGTCTCCGCATTCCTGCTCCTGCTGCTCGTCGTAAGCGTCTCGGGATTCCTCCGCTGCCGCAGGGCAGTAGTGCTGTATCCGGCAGCAGCTGCCCTAGGCGCCCTGCCGCTGGCCCTGACCGAACTCGTGCCTTTCAGCGGCGGGGGAGTGCTGCCGGAGGCACCCCTGTCCATCATGGCTGCCGGCCTGGTGCTGGCAGCCTTCGCCGCCGCCGCCCTTGCCGGTGAAGCCCGGCCGGCCCTGCCCCTGCCGGTCCGGACCGTTCTGCTTGCTTCCGCCGGTGGATTCATCCTCCTCACGGGGCTGGCCGCAGCAGCGGATGAGAGCCTCGCTCTTGGCGGCCTTGCTGCAGCGGCGGCAGCAGCGGGTCTGCTGACGGCGTCCTACACGCGGAACACACCCTGGCTCAGCGCAGGGACGGCTGCGCTCGTCTTTGCCTCTGCCCTTCTGTGTGCCGGAGAATTCGAACGGACTGTCCTTCGTGCGCCGTTTGCGCCGGGCTACGGGGAACTCTGGCCGGCCTGGGGTGCGGCCTTGGCACTGCAGGCTGCCCGGCTCATCATGTCCCTCGCGGAGCAGGTTCCCGGGACGGTACTGCGGCTGCGGATCATGGGCAGCGGCTCCTCGTGGCTGCTGGTTTTGGGCGCGGTTCCTGCCATGGCCGAGTTCAACAGTTCTGCCGCAGCGGGTTCACTGACCCTGCTCGCAGCCCTGGCTCTGGCGGTTCGGGAAGTGCCCGGCGGCCTTCGCGAAGCGGCCACGGAGGCTGCAGTCCTGCCTGCCGCGCTCGCCGTGCAGCGCCTGATTTGGTTTGTCCTGGGCCCGGCGGACCTCTTTTGGTCCCTGCAGTACTGGGCAGCTGTCCTGGCCGGGGTTGCGGCCTGGGAGTTCATCCGCCGCCGGGGGACCAGGGGCACCGCGGTGCTGGGAGCCGCCGCGGTCATCGTCTCCGGCAGCGGCCTGGGCACCGTCAGCTCGGGGGATGCCGGAGAGCAGCTGTGGGCACTTCTTGCCCACGCCGCGCTGCTCGCCTTCGGCCTGCTGGCCAGCCGGAAGCTGTTCACGATCTGGGGCGCAGCCGGAGTGGCCCTTGCAGTGCTCTGGTACCTGCGCGGTTACACATTCCTGCTGCTGGCGCTGCTCGCTGCGGGGCTGATCGGGCTTGCGGTCTGGCGCCTGACGAGGGTGCGTGCAGACCCTGAGGAAAGCCGGGAAAAGGAAGACAGCAGGGCCTGACGCCCCGGTGCCGGCTCCGCTAGGCTCAGGGAATGGAACTTCTGATCTTGCTGGTCATTGCAGCAGCCATCGTCGTCGGCGTGGGCTGGGGGCGCCGCCATTTTTCTTCGGAGATCAACCGGGCGAAGCGGATCCGCCGTGCCAACAGGCAGGACAGGCCCTAGCCGCAGGATTTCGGCGGCCCAGCCCGGCTGGGCTAGACTGAAGGAAAATGACGCGCCATGCGCCGGGTAATTCCGGGACGGTGATGCGTCCATATGCTAGAAGCCAGTCCCTGCCGGCAGCCGCTGATTCGCGTTCTGCCGTTCGATCTGGCAAACTAGAGAAGTTGTTCAAGCGCTTTTGTGCCCGCACGCGCTGAGCAGGCCGCGAAAATCGGCTCTGTGTGCGTGATGAGATTGCGTCCCGGTCAGGATAATGCCTGGCGCAGGGTCGAATCCTTCAGGGGAAAAGCCCATATATAACCCGCCCCCATTCTTGAACGGGTGTTGTCAGTTTCGAATCTGCGACACGCCCGAGCGCGGGGGTCGGAGCCTCGGCAGGTTGAGGAACCCGGAGCTTCCGGATTCAGCTTGTTGGAGGAGCACCGGGGCCGACATGGCCGCCAGGGGCAAAAACTGTACAGAGAGCAATACTCGAAGAAAGAGGCACGACGCCATGGCGGGACAAAAAATCCGCATCCGGCTGAAGTCGTATGACCACGAGGTCATTGACGTATCAGCACGGAAGATCGTTGAGACGGTCACGCGTGCAGGCGCAACGGTAGTAGGCCCCGTGCCGCTGCCCACGGAAAAGAACGTGTACTGCGTTATCCGTTCGCCGCACAAGTACAAGGACAGCCGCGAGCACTTTGAAATGCGCACGCACAAGCGTCTGATCGACATCATTGACCCCACGCCTAAGGCCGTTGACTCGCTGATGCGTCTCGACCTGCCTGCAGACGTGAACATCGAAATCAAGCTGTAGGGGGGAGCAGATACTTATGTCTTCTTCACTTACCCGCCAGGTTAAGGGCCTCCTGGGCACCAAGCTGGGCATGACCCAGGTCTGGGACGAGAACAACAAGCTCATCCCCGTCACCGTGGTCCAGGCTGATTCCAACGTCATCACCCAGCTGCGCAATGCGGACAAGGACGGCTACACCGCCGTTCAGATCGGCTACGGCCAGATCGATCCCCGCAAGGTCACCAAGCCGCTGGCAGGCCACTTCGAAAAGGCAGGCGTTACGCCTCGCCGCCACGTTGTTGAGCTGCGCACCGCTGACGCCGACACCTACGAGCTCGGCCAGGAACTCTCCGTTGAGATGTTCGAAGCCGGCCAGAAGGTCGACGTCGTTGGCACCTCCAAGGGCAAGGGCTTCGCCGGTGTTATGAAGCGTCACGGCTTCCACGGTGTTGGCGCTTCCCACGGTGCTCACAAGAACCACCGCAAGCCCGGCTCGATTGGTGGCGCATCCACCCCCGGCCGCGTCTTCAAGGGTCTTCGGATGGCCGGCCGCATGGGCGCCGTCCGTCACACCACGATGAACCTCACCGTCCACGCCGTGGATGTTGAGAAGTCGCTGCTGCTGATCAAGGGTGCCGTCCCCGGCGCCCGCGGCCAGGTCGTCCTCGTACGCACCGCCGTGAAGGGAGCTTAGTCTCATGGCTAACAAAACCACTGTTGAATTCCCCGCAGCGATCTTCGACGTTCAGACGAACGTACCGCTGCTGCACCAGGTAGTAGTGGCACAGCTTGCCGCTGCCCGCCAGGGCACGCACAAGACGAAGACCCGCGCAGAGGTTAGCGGTGCAGGCCGCAAGCCGTTCAAGCAGAAGGGCACCGGCCGCGCCCGTCAGGGTTCAATCCGTGCTCCTCACATGACCGGTGGCGGCGTTGTCCACGGACCGACGCCCCGCGACTACAGCCAGCGCACCCCCAAGAAGATGATTGCTGCCGCACTTCGCGGAGCACTCTCGGACCGGGCACGCAACGGCCGCATCCACGTGCTGGAATCCCTGGTAGCCGGCGAAACGCCGTCGACCAAGGCAGCACGCGAAGCGCTGCGTTCACTTTCCGACCGCAAGAACATGCTCGTTGTCATCGAGCGCGCCAACGATGTTGCTGCACTTTCCGTGCGTAACCTCACCGCTGTTCACGTGATCTATGTAGATCAGCTGAACACCTACGACGTGCTTGTTGCCGATGACGTGGTCTTCACCAAGGCTGCCTACGACGAGTTCGTTGGCAAGAACACTGTCAAGGAGGACGCCAAGTGAGCGCGACCACCGCTAAGGATCCGCGCGACGTCGTGCTTGCACCCGTCGTCTCGGAAAAGAGCTACGGCCTGATCGACGAAGGTAAGTACACCTTCCTGGTCGACCCCCGCTCGAACAAGACCGAGATCAAGCTGGCCGTGGAGAAGATTTTCTCCGTCAAGGTCGACTCGATCAACACCATCAACCGTGCCGGTAAGCGCAAGCGGACCAAGTTCGGATGGGGACAGCGCAAGAGCACCAAGCGCGCGATTGTCACCCTGAAGGAAGGCACAATCGACATCTTCGGCGGTCCGCTCAGCTAGGGCGGAGACCACTTTAACGAGGAATAAATAATGGGAATCCGTAAATACAAGCCGACTACCCCGGGCCGTCGCGGCTCGAGCGTAGCCGACTTCACCGAAATCACGCGGTCGACGCCGGAAAAGTCTCTGGTTCGCCCGCTGCCCAAAAAGGGCGGCCGTAACAACACCGGCAAGATCACGACCAGGCACAAGGGTGGCGGACACAAGCGCCAGTACCGCCTGATCGACTTCCGCCGGCACGACAAGGACGGCGTCAACGCTCGCGTTGCCGAGATCGAATACGATCCGAACCGTACCGCTCGTATCGCGCTGCTGCACTACGTTGATGGCACCAAGCGTTACATCATTGCGCCGAACAAGCTCAAGCAGGGCGACTTCGTAGAGGCCGGCGCCGGGGCTGACATCAAGCCCGGCAACAACCTGCCGCTGCGCAACATCCCCGTGGGTACCACCATCCACGCAGTTGAACTGCGTCCGGGCGGCGGTGCCAAGATGGCCCGCTCCGCCGGTGCTTCTGTTCAGCTCGTTGCCAAGGAAGGCCGCTTCGCACAGCTGCGTCTGCCCTCCGGTGAAATCCGCAACGTTGACGTGCGCTGCCGCGCAACCGTCGGCGAGGTCGGCAACGCCGAGCAGTCCAACATCAACTGGGGCAAGGCCGGCCGTATGCGCTGGAAGGGCGTTCGCCCGACCGTCCGCGGTGTCGCCATGAACCCGGTTGACCACCCGCACGGTGGTGGTGAAGGCAAGACCTCCGGTGGACGCCACCCGGTCAACCCGAACGGTAAGCGCGAAGGCCGCACCCGCCGCCCCAATAAAGAGAGCGACAAGCTTATTGTGCGTCGCCGTCGTTCCGGCAAGAACAAGCGATAGGAGCCTGGAAACATGCCACGCAGCCTGAAGAAAGGCCCCTTCGTCGACCAGCACCTGTTCCTTAAGGTAGCGGCCGAAAACGAAAAGGGCACCAAGAACGTCATCAAGACGTGGTCCCGCCGTTCGATGATCATCCCCGACATGCTCGGGCACACGATCGCCGTGCACGACGGACGCAAGCACATTCCGGTGTTTGTCACCGAGTCGATGGTCGGGCACAAGCTCGGCGAATTCGCTCTGACGCGGACATTCCGCGGCCATGTGAAGGACGACCGCAAGGGCAAGCGCCGCTAGGCGCTGCTCTTTCGGCAGAAGACGAGAGAAGGAAAGCAATGGAAGCCAAGGCAATTGCGCGTCATATCCGCGTAACGCCTATGAAGGCCCGGCGCGTCGTCAACCTTGTTCGTGGCAAGCAAGCGAATGAGGCTCTGGCAATTCTGAAGTTTGCCCCCCAGGCAGCTTCGGAGCCGGTATTCAAGGTAGTTCAGTCGGCAATGGCCAACGCACGTGTCCTCGCGGACCGCGACGGCGTGGCCTTCGACGAAGGTGACCTCTACATCAGCGAAGCATTCGTTGATGAAGGACCCACCATGAAGCGGTTCCAGCCGCGTGCCCAGGGCCGCGCCTACCGCATCAACAAGCGCACCAGCCACGTCACCGTGGTTGTCGCAACCCCGAAGAACGAGGAGGACCGTTAAGTGGGACAGAAGGTAAACCCGCACGGGTTCCGACTCGGCATCACCACTGATCACGTTTCGCACTGGTTTGCTGACAGCAACAAGCCGGGCCAGCGTTACAAGGACTTTGTCCGCGAGGACATCAAGATCCGTCAGCTCATGTCCACGGGCATGGACCGCGCCGGCATCGCCAAGGTTGAGATCGAGCGCACCCGCGACCGTGTCCGTGTGGATATCCACACTGCACGTCCGGGCATCGTGATCGGCCGCCGCGGCGCCGAAGCAGACCGCATCCGCGGCGAGCTCGAAAAGCTCACCGGCAAGCAGGTTCAGCTGAACATCCTCGAGGTCAAGAACCCCGAGATGGAAGCCCAGCTTGTTGCCCAGGGTGTTGCAGAGCAGCTTTCTTCCCGCGTGGCTTTCCGCCGTGCGATGAAGAAGGCCATCCAGTCCGCACAGCGTGCAGGCGCAAAGGGTATCCGTATCCAGTGCTCCGGCCGTCTGGGCGGCGCTGAAATGAGCCGTTCCGAGTTCTACCGCGAAGGCCGTGTGCCCCTGCACACCCTCCGCGCGAACATCGACTACGGCTTCTTCGAAGCAAAGACCACCTTCGGCCGCATCGGCGTGAAGGTCTGGATCTACAAGGGCGACGTCACCTCCAAGGAACTGGCTGCACAGCAGGCTGCTGCACCGTCCCGCGGACGTTCCAACGACCGTCCGGGCCGCGGCCCGGCCGACCGTGGGGACCGTGGCGGCGACCGTCGTCGTCGTCCCGAGCGTGCCGACAAGGCCGCCGCGCCTGCTGCAGAGGCTCCGGCCGCTGAGGCAGCTGCCCCCGCAGCAGAAGGAGGACAGGCTTAAATGCTTATCCCACGTCGAGTCAAATACCGTAAGCAGCACCACCCGGGTCGTTCCGGCGCTGCAACCGGTGGCACTGCAGTCAGCTTTGGTGAATGGGGTATCCAGGCTCTGACGCCTGCGTACGTCACCAACCGCCAGATTGAAGCTGCCCGTATTGCCATGACGCGCCACATCAAGCGCGGCGGCAAGGTCTGGATCAACATCTATCCTGACCGTCCGCTGACCAAGAAGCCTGCCGAAACCCGCATGGGTTCCGGTAAGGGTTCGCCGGAGTGGTGGGTTGCAAACGTCAAGCCGGGGCGGGTTCTCTTCGAACTCTCCGGTGTTTCCGAAGAGGTAGCTCGCGAGGCCCTGCGCCTGGCGATCCATAAGCTGCCGTTGAAGGCACGCATTGTGCGTCGCGAGGGTGGTGAATAGCAATGGCTATCGGTTCAAAGGAACTTGCAACTGATCAGCTGGACGGGTTCGACAACGAGCGTCTCGTTGAAGAACTTCGCAAGGCTAAGGAGGAGCTGTTCAACCTCCGTTTCCAGTCCGCCACCGGGCAGCTGGAAAACCATGGTCGCCTCCGCGCTGTCAAGCGCGACATCGCCCGCATCTACACGGTGCTGCGTGAGCGCGAGCTGGGAATTCGTCCCGAGCCGGTAGCTCCCGTCGAGGAAGCTGCCCCGGAGAAGAAGAAGTCCAAGAAGAAGGCTGCCGAGTCCGAAGCTCCGGCCGAGGTTGCCGAGGATGATGCCAAATGAGTGAAAACAAGAATGAGGCAGCAGTGACAACTGACGCTAACGGAGCCGATGCCCGCGGGTACCGGAAGACCGCTCGCGGCTACGTGGTCTCGGACAAGATGGATAAGACCATCGTTGTCGAGGTCGAAGACCGCGTGAAGCACGCACTGTACGGCAAGGTTCTTCGCCGCACGTCCAAGCGCAAGGCCCACGATGAGAAGAACGAGGCCGGCATTGGCGACCTCGTGCTGATCACCGAGACCCGGCCGCTCTCCGCTACCAAGCGGTGGCGCCTGGTCGAGGTCATCGAAAAGGCCAAGTAGCCCCAGGCTGCAAGGCAAACAGGCCGGTAGCGTGCCGGATCCCAGCAGCACCAGCTGCTGGGATCCGGCACGCAGACGCCGTCCAAGCGTCAGGGCCCCGGCCGCGTTATCATTCGATTTCGCTTCCGGGGCCCTTTCGCGATAAACTTGAAATCTTGTCTGTGTGGTGCGGAAGCATGTCCTCTTTCAGGACGCTCTTCCTCACCGCCGAATGAGACAAAAGCCCGATAATCTTGTTCAGCATGGTGCTGTGGCTTGCGCTGCAGAGCGGTCCGTAAGGGACCGGTGCTGAGTACCAGTATTACGGGGTCCACCCATATCCGTTCCGCAAGGCTCAGAGTACTGAGAACCGGCGCGACGACAGGAGTAATAAGTGATTCAGCAGGAGTCGCGACTGAAGGTCGCCGACAACACGGGTGCCAAGGAAATCTTGACCATCCGCGTTCTCGGTGGATCCGGCCGTCGCTACGCAGGCATTGGCGACACCATTGTTGCCACCGTCAAGGACGCAATTCCCGGCGGCAACGTCAAGAAGGGCGATGTGGTCAAGGCCGTCATCGTCCGTACCAAGAAGGAACGCCGCCGCCAGGACGGTTCCTACATCAAGTTCGATGAGAACGCTGCAGTGATCTTGAAGAACGACGGCGACCCCCGCGGTACCCGTATCTTCGGCCCTGTTGGCCGCGAACTTCGCGACAAGAAGTTCATGAAGATCATTTCGCTGGCTCCGGAGGTGCTGTAGATCATGGCAAAGATCAAGAAGGGTGACCTGGTTCAGGTCATCACCGGTGCCAAGGCTGAGCGCGGCGGAGACCGCGGCAAGCAGGGCAAGGTTCTGAAGGTTTTCCCGGAGACCAACCGTGTCCTCGTTGAGGGCATCAACCGCGTCACCAAGCACACCAAGGTTGGCCAGTCCTCCCGTGGTTCCAAGACCGGCGGCATCGAGGTTGTTGAAGCCCCGATCCACGTTTCCAACGTGGCCGTCGTGGACCCCGAGACGAAGAAGCCCACCCGCGTTGGCTACCGCACCGAAACCGTCACGAAGGACGGCCGGACCCGCAACGTGCGCATCCGCGTCGCCAAGGGATCTGGGAAGGACCTCTAATGACTGAGACTGTCACCAAGATCGTCCCCCGTCTGAAGAACCGCTACGCAGCGGAAATCAAGCAGACTCTCCAGGACGAGTTCAACTACTCAAACGTCAACCAGGTTCCGCGCCTCGTCAAGGTCGTCGTGAACATGGGTGTTGGAGATGCCGCCAAGGACTCCAAGCTCATTGACGGCGCCGTACGCGACCTGACCGCGATCACCGGCCAGAAGCCGCAGATCACCAAGGCCCGCAAGTCGATCGCACAGTTCAAGCTGCGCGAAGGCATGCCGATTGGCGCGCACGCTACGCTGCGCGGCGACCGCATGTGGGAATTCGTGGACCGCCTGGTCACCCTGGCGCTTCCGCGTATCCGCGACTTCCGCGGCCTGAGCGGCAAGCAGTTCGACGGCAACGGCAACTACACGTTCGGTCTGACCGAGCAGTCGATGTTCCACGAAATCGATCAGGACAAGATCGACCGCGTACGCGGCATGGACATCACCGTGGTTACCACCGCAAAGACCGATGACGAGGGACGCGCGCTGCTGAAGGCGCTCGGCTTCCCGTTCAAATCCGAAGATTAATTACTACGTAAAAGGTCTGTTGCTCACCTCCGGCCCAGCCGTGAGAGCAGCAGAAACCGTTACGAGGGAGGGCTAGAGCCCACATGACAATGACAGATCCTGTCGCAGACATGCTTACGCGTCTGCGCAACGCAAACTCGGCTTACCACGATTCCGTGTCCATGCCGTACAGCAAGCTCAAGGCACGCGTTGCCGACATCCTGAAGGCCGAGGGTTACATCTCGGGCTGGAAGGAAGAAGAGGCTACGGTCGGCAAGACGCTGACCCTGGACCTCAAGTTCGGTCCGAACCGCGAGCGTTCCATCGCCGGCATCCGCCGCATCTCCAAGCCGGGCCTGCGTGTTTACGCAAAGTCCACCAACCTGCCGCGCGTTCTGGGCGGGCTGGGCATCGCCATCCTGTCGACGTCGTCAGGTCTGCTGACCGACCGCCAGGCCGCCAAGAAGGGTGTGGGTGGGGAAGTCCTCGCCTACGTCTGGTAGCAGGGAAGGGAAAGAATAATGTCACGTATTGGACGTCTGCCCATCTCTGTCCCCGCCGGAGTCGACGTTGCCATTGACGGCAACACCGTTTCGGTCAAGGGTTCCAAGGGCGAGCTGAGCCACGTTGTGCCCAGCCCGATCACTGTTTCCCTGGACGAGAACACCATCACCGTCGCCCGCCCCAATGACGAGCGCGAATCCCGTTCCCTCCACGGCCTGACCCGCACCCTGATCTCCAACATGATCACCGGTGTGACCGAAGGCTACAAGAAGGACCTGGAAATCGTAGGCACCGGTTACCGTGTGCAGGCCAAGGGCTCGGACCTCGAGTTCGCCCTGGGCTACAGCCACCCGGTATCCGTGAAGGCTCCGGAGGGCATCACGCTCACCGTTACGGGCCCGACCAAGCTCACCGTTTCCGGCATTGACAAGCAGCAGGTCGGCGAGGTTTCCGCCAACATCCGCAAGCTGCGCAAGCCTGACCCCTACAAGGGCAAGGGCATTCGTTACGCCGGCGAGATTGTCCGCCGCAAGGTCGGAAAGGCTGGTAAGTAATCATGGCCATCAGCATCAATAAGAAGCGCAATTCCAAGAGCAAGTCCGCTTCCCGGAGCCGCCGTCAGCTGCGGATCCGCAAGCGCATTGCCGGCACCGCGGCCCGTCCGCGCCTGGTCGTCAACCGCTCTTCGCGCCACGTGTTCGTCCAGGTTGTCGATGACAGCCGCGGCGTGACCGTTGCATCCGCGTCCACCATGGAAGCAGACCTGCGTTCCATGGAGGGCGACAAGACTGCCAAGTCCAAGCGCGTCGGCGAGCTCGTTGCCGAACGTGCCAAGGCTGCCGGCGTCGAAGCCGTGGTCTTTGACCGCGGCGGCAACCGCTACCACGGCCGCATCGCGGCTGTCGCAGACGGCGCACGCGAAGGTGGGCTGGCACTGTGACCGAGGCAAACAAGGAAAAGGAAAATCAGGTGACTGAAGCTACATCTGCTGAGGCAACTGAGACCAAGGACGCCGCAGCTCCCGCCACTGACGACCGCCGCGGCGGCCGCAAGGGCGAGCAGCGCTCGGACCGTGGAGGCCGCGGAGAACGCGGTGGCCGCGGTGGCCGCGACGGCGGACGCAATGATGACAAGGACAAGTTCATTGAACGCGTCGTTACCATCAACCGCGTCGCCAAGGTGGTCAAGGGTGGTCGTCGCTTCAGCTTCACCGCCCTCGTAGTTGTCGGCGACGGCAACGGCATGGTCGGCGTTGGCTATGGCAAGGCAAAGGAAGTTCCCTCCGCAATCGCGAAGGCCGTTGAAGAAGCCAAGAAGACTTTCTTCCGCGTCCCCCGTATCGGTGGAACCATCCCGCACCTGGTCCAGGGTGAAGCTGCTGCAGGCGTTGTCCTGCTGCGTCCGGCTTCCCCGGGTACCGGCGTTATCGCCGGCGGTCCGGTCCGAGCCATCCTCGAGTGCGCCGGTATCCACGACGTGCTTTCCAAGTCGCTGGGTTCTTCCAACGCGATCAACATCGTGCACGCCACGGTTGCCGCGCTGAAGGGCCTCGAAGAGCCTCAGGCAGTGGCTGCCCGCCGCGGCCTGCCGCTGGACGAAGTTGCTCCCGCAGCGATGATCCGCAACATGCAGAAGGCTGGTGCATGATGAGTACTCCCAAGCGCGTTGCCGTCAGCTCGGCACAGCTGGAAATTACCCAGATTAAGTCCACCATCGGTGGTAAGCAGAATCAGCGCGACACGCTGCGTTCACTCGGCCTGAAGCACATCGGCGACACCGTCGTCCGCAGTGCAGATGCCGTGACCGTTGGCATGATCAACACGGTTCCGCACCTCGTGAAGGTTGAGGAGGCGAAGTAACATGGCTGAAGATAACAAAGCTCTGAAGGTCCACCACCTGCGTCCTGCTCCGGGTGCCAAGACGGCTAAGACCCGTGTTGGCCGCGGTGAAGGTTCCAAGGGTAAGACCGCAGGCCGCGGTACCAAGGGAACGGCTGCCCGTTACCAGGTCAAGGCCGGCTTCGCAGGCGGGCAGCTTCCGCTGCACATGCGCCTGCCAAAGCTGCGCGGCTTCAAGAACCCGTTCAAGGTCGAGTTCCAGGTTGTTAACCTGGACAAGATCTCCGAACTGTTCCCCGAAGGCGGCGAGGTCACCGTTGAGGCCCTCGTAGCCAAGGGCGCCGTTCGCAAGAACCAGCCCGTCAAGGTGCTGGGCACCGGCGACATCACCGTCAAGGTTGATGTGAAGGCCAACGCCTTCTCGGCCAGTGCCGCGGACAAGATCGCTGCAGCGGGCGGAACGACCACGGCGCTCTAAGCACCGTGACCAGCGCACAGGTTTCGCTGACGGGGCCCGGTTTTCCGGGCGCCGTCGGCGGGCTGTGCACTCTGCCACTGATCACTAAGCTCCCGGCAGGCCGAAACCGGCCAGCCGGGGGCTTAGTGTTTTAACACCGCAAGAAGCCGTTTGTGCCGGTGACGCAACACACGGCCTGAGCGGATAGACTCAGTTTCTGTTACCTGTCCCGCCGGGACTCATTCCACACTTTCTTCAGGAGGACGCTTGCTTAGCGCTATTGGCCGGGCTTTCCGGACGCCAGACCTGCGACGCAAGCTGTTGTTTACGCTGGGAATCATCACTATCTTCCGCATGGGTGCTTTTATCCCGGCCCCGGGTGTTGACTACGGCAATGTGCAGCAGTGCTTGGCTCTGGGTGCCACCTCTGGTGGCCTTTATGAGTTCGTGAACCTCTTCAGCGGCGGTGCCCTGCTGCAGGTCTCAGTCTTCGCCCTCGGCATCATGCCGTACATCACCGCCAGCATCATTGTGCAGCTGCTGCGCGTAGTGATCCCGCACTTCCAGGCGCTTTATGAGGAAGGCCAGCAGGGCCAGTCGACGCTGACGCAGTACACGCGTTACCTGACGATCGCCCTTGGCCTGCTGAACGCCACCACCGTTGTGTCCCTGGCCCGCTCCGGAGCACTGTTCAACAACATGTGCTCGGTGCCGATCATCCCGGACGACAACATCATCACCATCCTGCTGCTGATCATCACCCTGACGGCCGGCACCGGCCTGATCATGTGGATGGGCGAGCTTGTCACGGAGAAGGGCGTCGGCAACGGCATGTCCCTGCTGATCTTCACCTCCATCGTGGCCAGCTTCCCCAGCGCCCTCGGCGCGATCCTCTCCGCCCAGGGCTGGACGGTCTTCCTCGGCGTCATCGGGATCGGCATCCTGACGGTCGCCCTGGTCATCTTCGTCGAGCAGTCCCAGCGCCGTATTCCCGTGCAGTACGCAAAACGGATGGTCGGCCGCCGCACTGTCGGCGGCACGAATACGTACATCCCGATCAAGGTCAACATGGCCGGCGTGATCCCCGTGATTTTTGCATCGTCGATGCTCTACCTGCCCTCGCTGCTGGCACAGTTCAACACCCCCTCGGACGGATCTGCTCCGCCGGAATGGGTCGTCTGGATCAACAACTACCTGACATCGGGAGACCACCCCCTCTACATGGCCGTGTACTTCCTGATGATCGTCTTCTTCACGTACTTCTACGTGTCGATCACGTTCAACCCCGAGGAAGTCTCGGAGAACATGAAGAAGTACGGCGGCTTCATCCCGGGCATCCGGGCCGGCCGCCCCACCGCCGAATACCTGCAGTACGTGCTCTCCCGCATTACCCTGCCCGGCGCCCTTTACCTGGGCCTTGTTGCCCTTATTCCGCTGATTGCCCTGGTGCTGGTCGGGGCAAACCAGAACTTCCCGTTCGGCGGAACCTCGATCCTCATCATGGTTGGTGTGGGCCTCGAGACGGTCAAACAAATTGACGCGCAGCTCCAGCAGCGTCACTACGAAGGGTTATTGCGATGACACGACTGCTCATTATTGGGCCCCCCGGTGCGGGCAAGGGAACTCAGGCCTCCCGTATCTCCGAGCGCCTCGGTGTCAGCGCGATCTCCACGGGAGACATCTTCCGTTCCAACGTGAAGAACCTGACCCCGCTGGGCATCGAAGCCAAGAAATACATCGACGCCGGTAACTTTGTCCCTGACGAGGTCACCAACAACATGGTGCGTTCACGTCTCCAGGAAGACGATGTCCAGGACGGCTTCCTGCTGGACGGCTACCCCCGCACCGCAGCGCAGGTAGAGGAACTGGATAACATCCTCGCCGCCAGCGGCGACAGCCTGGACGCAGTCCTTCTGCTGACGGCCGACGACGAGGAACTCGTCCAGCGGCTGCTCAAGCGTGCCGAGATCGAAGGCCGCGCCGATGACAATGAAGAAGTCATCCGGCACCGGCTTGAGCTGTACAAGCAGCAGACCGCAGACGTCGTCGACAGCTACGAGAAGCGCGGAATTGTTGCACGCGTGGATGGGCTCGGCGACATCGACGAGGTCACGGAACGCGTAATGCAGGCACTCAAGCAAACCAGCTAGTTAGAAGGCGGGACGTTGGCACAGCCGCGGATCCAGTACAAGACAAATGCGCAGATGCGCACGATGCGCGAGGCAGGCCTGGTGCTTATCAAGGCGCTGGACGAGGCCGTTGCTGCGGCCCGCCCAGGCGTCACCACGGCAGAGATCGACAAGGTCTTTGCCGGGGTGCTCGCCGAGGCGGGCGCGACGTCGAACTTCCTGGGCTACTACGGTTTCCCGGCCACCATCTGTACTTCGGTGAATGAGGAAGTCGTCCACGGCATCCCGGGAAGCCGGGTGCTGAACGACGGCGACATCATCTCGATCGACGGCGGAGCGATAGTTGACGGCTGGCATTCGGATTCTGCCCGGACCGTGATTGTCGGAACGGCTGATCCCGAGGACCAGCGGCTCTCAGACGTCACCGAGAACGCTATGTGGCACGGGATTGCCGCCGCCGCGAAGGGCCGCTTCGTGGGGGACATCGGCGCGGCCATAGACGACTACGTCAGCAGCGTTCCCGGCAAGCCGCTGGGTATCCTCGAAGACTATGTCGGCCACGGCATTGGCTCGGAGATGCACCAGGCGCCGGATGTGCTGAACTACAGGACCAGCCACCGCGGTCCGAAGCTGAAGGCCGGAATGTGCCTGGCCATCGAACCGATGCTGGTCCGCGGCGGAATAGAGACGGCAACGCTCGAGGACGATTGGACCGTTGTGACCACGGACGGAGCGCGCTCCTGCCAGTGGGAACACACCGTGGCGATCCACGAGAAGGGGATCTGGGTGCTGACGGCACCTGACGGCGGAGCCTCCCGGCTCGAGCCGCTGGGGGTCACCCCCGTGCCGGTTCCCTGACGCCCGCTGGTGCTTCAAGGCCCGTCCCGCCTTCGGCGGGGCGGGCCTTGCGCGTACCAGGGCTCCGGTACCACTGGAGGCAGAAAATAAACACCACTAGCAGTTCGACCGCACCGCCGGCGTAGTACATCGCCATCGCGCCGGATTCGGCCTCGCCGGCTGTTATCCCCGGGGGAGGAGCGGCAGCCAGGGACTTGGCGAGGACGTTGTGGGCTGCGATCGTCAGGATCAGGACGCCTGCCCGCAGCGGCAGGGATGCACGGTGCGGATTGGGGTCCCGGCCGATGAGGGCAGCAGTCCACAGGTAGCCTGCTGCGAGCAAATGGAACGTGACCAGCCAGTGGACCGGTGCCTGCGTCCGCATGGCGTCGAAGACAGGGGTCCGGAACATGACCAGCATGCCGCCGGCGTTCAGGACGGCAGCGGTGACGGGAAAGGCTAGGAAGCGCGCCGGGCGGCTGCGCAGGAGCCGGACCAGGCGGCGCGACGGGACGGGATCCATGATCCGCAGGGCCAGTGTTGCCGGACGGCCCAGCACCAGCAGGGCGGGGCCCAGCATGCCTGCCAGGACGTGGGAGAAGCTGAGCAGGGTGAAATCCGCATGGGCGCGTTCGGCGAACGGTCCCGCAACCGTTGCCAGGACAGCAGCGATGCCCGCGGTGAAGGACAGTGTCCGGAGCATCGGCCACGTCCCGGAACGCGGGGCCAGGGCAGCGGCCCAATACGCTGCTGCGGCGGCACCGGCCGGGACCAGGAAAAGCAGTTCAACCGGCATGCTGCCCGTCGAATGCGTGTGCAGCATCATCAGGGCCGGGGGAGGGGAACGGCATCCCGGGTGCGGAAGACCAGGAAGGCCCCTGCCGCCAGCATCAGGACGGCGGCAATATTCCAGGTGAGGTCGTAGGGCAGCAGGTCAACCTTGTACCGGATCTGGTGGAGGGTCAGCAGCTTGTGCTGCACGGTTCCGTCGTAAAGCTGGAAGGCGCCGGCGCCCAGCAGTACGGATCCGGCCCACCGGGCGGGTATCAGGGCGCGGTGCCGGCGGAGATCGGCGAAAAGGAACAGGCCGGCGACGACGGCGAACCAGCCGAAGGCGTGGAACAGGCCATCGGAGAACAGGCCTGCCGCCGTTGTGGACCTGTCATAGAAGTGATGCCACTGCAGGAGCTGGTGGAACACGACTTCGTCGACGAACGCCGCGATTCCAATGCCGACGAACACGCCGGAAAGAAGGTTCCTGCGGCGCGGCCTGAACGGGGCAGTCCGTGAGGAATTCATGCCCCGACCATAGCAAACCAGGCCCGCGGCCTTACGGGCCGAAGCCGGGGCCTGCACTATGGAAGCGGTTCAGGCGCGCGGCTAGGGCGGCCCCGGGATTTAACTTATCCGGCCTCGTGCCGTAGAGTTATCTGTTGGTTGTCTCTACATTCGTGCCCAATTCCATCCCTTTGCAGTGGACGGAAGAGGAACGGGGAGGGGCGCCAAACACAAAAACCGCTGCCCGGGCAATCAAGGGCAGCACAGACGTTAGCGGAGGATATGGCCAAGAAAGACGGCGTCATAGAGATTGAGGGCTCGGTCAACGAAGCCCTGCCCAATGCGATGTTCCGCGTTGAGCTGGCCAACGGCCACATTGTGCTCGCACACATCTCGGGAAAGATGCGTCAACACTACATTCGCATCCTCCCCGGAGACCGCGTTGTGGTGGAACTTAGCCCGTACGACCTCACCCGGGGCCGTATCGTCTACCGCTACAAGTAACAACACAGGCTCCGGCACTCCGTACAGGAAGGCTGGAGCTCAACCCTGCAACCACGCAAAGGAAAACCATGAAGGTCCAGCCGAGCGTCAAGCAGATCTGCGATAAGTGCAAGGTGATTCGCCGTAACGGCCGAGTCATGGTGATCTGCGAGAACCCGCGCCACAAGCAGCGCCAGGGCTAAATAAGCGGTTACTGTCCAGGGATCCTAGGGTCCAGGGGCGCGCTAAGCCCACGCGTAGTAATTGAATATGGCAGTACAGCGTCTGATACGCGTGACGCATACCCCCGGTACGGAGGCCGGGGACCTGGTAACAGGGACGTACTGCTTCAGACCTCCGGTAACACCAAAGGAGAACCGCCAATATGGCACGTCTCGCCGGCGTAGACATCCCCCGCGAAAAGCGGGTTGTCATTGCGCTTACTTACATCTACGGCGTGGGCAAGACCCGTGCAGAGCAGACCCTGGCAGAGACCGGCATCAGCCCGGACACTCGCGTCAAGGACCTCAGCGATGCTGAACTCGTTCAGCTGCGTGACTACATCGAGGGCAACTTCAAGGTTGAGGGTGACCTCCGCCGCGAGGTAGCAGCCGACATCCGCCGCAAGGTTGAAATCGGCTCCTACCAGGGCATCCGCCACCGCCGCGGCATGCCTGTCCATGGCCAGCGCACCAAGACCAACGCTCGTACCCGCAAGGGCCCGAAGCGTACCGTTGCCGGTAAGAAGAAGGCCGGCCGCTAAATAACGCGGTCCAGGCCATGACCTGCACAGTCAGGTCACCTAAACCAAACTCTTTGTAGGAGAAGTAATGCCCCCCAAGACTCGTGGAGCGGTACGCAAGCCGCGTCGCAAGGATAAGAAGAATATCGCGCTGGGCCAGGCGCATATCAAGAGCACTTTCAACAACACCATCGTGTCCATCACGGACCCGACCGGTGCTGTTATCTCATGGGCTTCCGCCGGTGAGGTTGGCTTCAAGGGCTCCCGTAAGTCCACCCCGTTCGCTGCGCAGATGGCTGCTGAAGCCGCTGCCAAGCGTGCACAGGAGCACGGCGTCCGCAAGGTCGACGTCTTCGTGAAGGGTCCGGGATCCGGCCGCGAGACCGCGATCCGTTCGCTCCAGGCCACCGGCCTTGAAGTTGGCACCATCCAGGATGTCACCCCGAGCGCTCACAACGGCTGCCGTCCCCCGAAGCGCCGCCGCGTCTAATTCGCATTCGTTGCCGGTGCCGGTGCCGCCGCTGACTGTTTGTTTCGCAGACAGTCCAGCGGCACCGGCCCGGGTGCGAGGCTGCTAGCCGTCCAAGACGCGCGCGGGGGTGTCCCCGTCGTCGTCGTTTCCACCATTTGTGTTGCGTCATATAGCGGACGCTCGCTGAAAGGAAATGCAAGTGCTCATTGCACAGCGCCCCACCCTCACTGAAGAAGTCGTAGCCGATAACCGCTCCCGGTTCATCATCGAACCGCTGGAGCCGGGCTTTGGCTACACCCTCGGCAACTCCCTCCGCCGTACGCTGCTGTCCTCCATCCCCGGTGCTGCCGTAACCAGCATCCGGATCGACGGAGTTCTGCACGAGTTCACCACCGTTCCGGGCGTCAAGGAGGATGTCACTGAGATCATCCTTAACGTCAAGAACCTCTCGGTGTCCTCCGAGCATGACGAGCCCGTCGTGGCCTACCTGCGCAAGCAGGGTCCCGGCGTCGTCACCGCAGCGGACATTGCTCCGCCGGCCGGCGTGGAGTTCCACAACCCGGATCTGCACATCGCCACCCTGAACTCGAAGGGCAAGTTCGAACTCGAACTGACCATCGAGCGTGGACGTGGCTACGTTTCCGCAAGCCAGAACAAGTCCGGTGACCAGGAGATCGGCCGTATCCCGGTTGACTCCATCTACTCGCCGGTCCTGAAGGTAACCTTCCGCGTGGAGGCCACCCGTGTCGAGCAGCGCACCGACTTCGACCGCCTGATCGTCGACGTCGAAACCAAGGATGCCATTGCACCCCGCGACGCTGTCGCGTCCGCAGGCACCACCCTGGTTGAGCTTTTCGGCCTGGCCCGTGAACTGAACACCGCAGCAGAAGGCATTGAAATTGGCCCGAGCCCGACGGATGCCGCTTTGGCAGCCGACATGGCCCTGCCGATCGAAGACCTTGAGCTGACTGTGCGTTCCTACAACTGCCTCAAGCGCGAAGGCATCCACACCGTGGGTGAACTCGTAGCCCGCTCCGAGGCTGATCTGATGGACATCCGCAACTTCGGTGCGAAGTCCATCGACGAGGTGAAGGCGAAGCTCGTTGAACTGGGTCTGTCCCTGAAGGATTCCCCTCCCGGGTTTGACCTGGCCGCCCGCGCCGCAGCCATCGAAGAGGACGAGTCCGAATTCTCGGACGACGAGCTCTAAACACGCAAAATCTTGCCGCCGTGCCCCTGGCACTGCGCGGCACCGTTTGAGGAGAAAATGTAATGCCTACACCCACCAAGGGTAAGCGCCTCGGAGGCAGCCCGGCTCACCAGCGCCTCATGCTGGCGAACCTTGCCGCACAGCTGTTCGAGCACAAGCAGATCACCACCACGGTGACCAAGGCCAAGCGCCTGCGTCCCTACGCAGAACGCCTGATCACGTTCGCCAAGCGCGGAGACCTGTCTTCCCGCCGCCGCGTTCTGGCCCTGATCTCTGACAAGGGCCTCGTTCACGAGCTCTTCACCGAGATTGCACCGGCTGTCGCCCAGCGCGACGGCGGCTACACCCGCATCACCAAGATCGGCAACCGCAAGGGCGACAACGCTCCCATGGCTGTCATCGAACTGGTGCTCGAGCCGCTTTCCGCTAAGCAGTCCGTCGTTGCAGAGGCCTCCACGGCCGCTGCCGCCGCTGCTCCGGCTCCGGTTGCTGAGTCCGCTGACTCCGCTGACTCCGCAGAGTCCGGCGAATCAGCTGACTCGGCCGAATCTGCTGATTCCGCTGAGTCGGCCGAATCCGCTGAGTCTGCCGACGAAGCTGCTGAGGAAACCGAAGAGAAGAAGTAATTCTCTGAAATACCCGTTGTGCCCTTAATATTGGGGTTATGACTAGTGAGAGGCCCGCCGTTCCGTATCCGGACGGCGGGCTTCTTCGTATCCGCCTGGACCTGTCCTACGATGGAGCCCCTTTTGCAGGCTGGGCCGTGCAGCCCGGGCTGCCCACCGTGCAGGGCACCTTGGAAGCTGCCCTTGCGGTGCTGTTCCGCCGTCCGGTCCGGGTTACCGTAGCCGGCCGCACCGATGCAGGTGTCCATGCCAGGGGACAGGTCGTCCATTTCGATGCCACGGAACGCGAGTGGCTTGCCATCGCCCGGGACAAGGAGCCGGCGGTCGCGCTGCAGCGGCGGCTGCGCGGAGTGCTGAACCGGGAGCTGACGGTCCCGCTGAAGGAGCAGCACGTGGCCCGGCGTGCCGTGGAGGCCCGTGCCGGTGCCATTGAGGTCAGCGGCGTTTCCCTCGCCCCGGAAGGGTTTGATGCGCGTTTTAGCGCCCTCTGGCGGAGGTACAGCTACAGGATCGCCGACCGTGAAGAAAACTGGGACCCGCTCCTGCGCAGCGTGACCCTCTGGAACAAAGTCCCCGTCAGTGACGATGCCATGAATGAAGCAGCAGCCGGCGTCCTGGGGGTCCAGGACTTCCTTTCCTTCTGCAAGCCGCGGCAGGGTGCCACCACCATCCGCGAGCTTCAGGAGTTTTCCTTCACCCGCGGACCGGACGGCATCCTGCTGGCCCACCTGCAGGCAGATGCGTTCTGCCACAACATGGTCCGTTCACTGATCGGCGGGGCGCTGCTCGTCGGGGCGGGGGAGCGCAGGCCGCAGTGGCTGGCAGAGCGCATGTTCGCGCGTGTCCGGGATTCGAAATCCAAGCTGGCACCGCCGCACCCGCTGGTCCTGGAAGAAGTCAGGTACCCCGAGCCGGGCCAGCTGCTGGCCCGGGCGGAAGCGACCAGGGCGCGGAGGGAATAGAATTCAGGGTGTGAACAACTGCATGCATGAGGGCTTTTGACCTGACCCCGCAAGCAGGCTATTGTTTATAGTCGTTGTGCGTGTCCTACCTCGATAGGTCTATGCCCACGGGAGCGGCTCAGTTGCAGAGCCACCTGGCCCCGGGGAGATAGCCGAGATCTCAGGACCACTGGTTACATCAGTCCTCACCTGACCATCCGGTAACGCATAGAGAAGCTGCGCGGCGTATGGCATCCATACGCGGCGCGCCACCTAAGAAGAAGAAACGAAGGCAAACACCGTGCGTACGTACACCCCGAAGCCCGGCGACATCAACCGCCAGTGGCACGTCATTGACGCCACCGACGTTGTCCTAGGCCGTCTTGCCAGCCAGACCGCAACACTGCTGCGCGGAAAGCACAAGCCGACCTTTGCTCCCCATATGGACATGGGCGATTTCGTCATCATCATCAACGCTGAGAAGGTTGCCCTGACCGGCGCCAAGCTCGAACAGAAGCGTGCCTACCGCCACTCCGGTTTCCCGGGCGGCCTGTCCTCCGTCAACTATGCCGAACTGCTGGAAAAGAACCCGGTGCGTGCAGTTGAGAAGGCCATCCGCGGCATGCTGCCCAAGAACTCCCTCGCTGCACAGCAGATGGGCAAGCTCAAGGTATACAAGGGTGCCGAGCACCCCCACGCCGCCCAGCAGCCCAAGACCTTCGAAATCACCCAGGTCGCCCAGTAGTTCTGGCCCGCCAACTAAGAAATTAATTCAAGGAGAATCGTGGCTCAGAACACTGAAGAGCTGAATGAAAACACCGAGGAGCTCACCAGCTACACCTCGGAATCCCCTGACGCTGCCGAGGCAGCCGTCAAGGAACGCCCGGCGCTGACCGTCGCCGGTTCCGCTGTTGGCCGCCGCAAGGAAGCAATCGCCCGCGTGCGCGTTGTTCCCGGTACCGGCAAGTGGATCGTCAACGGCCGCGAGCTGGCTGACTACTTCCCGAACAAGCTGCACCAGCAGGAAGTCAACGAGCCGTTCAAGCTCCTCGACCTCGACGGCGCCTACGACGTCATCGCCCGCATCCACGGCGGCGGCGCCTCCGGCCAGGCCGGCGCACTGCGTCTCGGCGTGGCTCGCTCGCTGAACGAGATCGACCGCGAGAACAACCGCCCGGCCCTGAAGAAGGCTGGCTTCCTGACTCGTGACGCCCGCGTCATCGAGCGCAAGAAGGCCGGTCTCAAGAAGGCCCGCAAGGCACCTCAGTACTCCAAGCGCTAAAAAGGCGCCTTCCCCTCTTGCTGCCGCTGGAGCGTCAGCAAGAGGGGGCCCTCGGCGCTTTTTAGCGCTTGGCTCCACAAGCGCTCATCCAGTGCTTGGAACCAGGCGCTGGAGCGCCTGCCCCCACGGGGCACTACAGAGAACCCCTGGCCACGGCCGGGGGTTCTCTGTTTTTGGCCCTTGAAAGGGACGCAAAACACACTCTTTTGGGCTCGGAAAACCTCCTAAAGCCACCTTTTTCTCTCCTAAGGCCTGCGGGTATTTCGCCCGCTGACTTCGCTAAGTGGCAGAATAGGCCCCGGGGTCGCAGCACGGCGCCCTTTTCCGGGCAGCCGCACGGGTGGCTATTACATGCTTTAAGGATTCTGGAACATGACACGACTGTTTGGCACTGACGGGGTACGCGGGCTGGCCAACGGCCTGATTACGGCCGAAGTGGCGCTGGGGCTCGCGCAGGCGGCAGCAGTGGTTCTGGGGCACCGCCAGGTTCCTGCAGGCAAGCGGCCAGTAGCTGTGGTGGCGCGGGATCCCCGCATCAGCGGCGACTTCATTTCGGCCGCCATTGAAGCAGGCCTCGCCAGCTCAGGTATTGACGTCTTCGATGCCGGAGTCCTGCCCACCCCCGCGGCCGCGTACCTCGTTGCCGACCTCGAAGCCGACTTCGGCGTCATGATTTCCGCCTCCCACAACGCTGCCCCCGACAACGGCATCAAATTCCTGGCCCGCGGCGGGCAGAAACTCGACGACGCGCTGGAAGATGCGATCGAAGCCGAGATGGATGTGCCCAGTCCCCGGCCCACCGGTGCCGCCGTGGGCCGCATCAAACGCTTTGCGGACGCTGAAGACCGCTACATCGTGCACCTGCTGCAGACGCTGCCGCACCGGCTGGACGGGCTAAAGGTAGTCCTTGACTGTGCCCACGGAGCGGCCAGCGGCTGCTCACCGCAGGTCTTTGCCGACGCCGGTGCAGAAGTGATCGTCATCGGAGCCGAGCCGGACGGCATCAACATCAATGACGGCTACGGTTCCACCCACCTGCAGCCGCTTCAGGCTGCCGTGCTGGAGCATGCGGCCGACCTCGGTATCGCCCATGACGGCGACGCGGATCGATGCCTCGCAGTGGACGCGGAAGGCAACGTCGTCGACGGCGATCAGATCATGGCGATCATGGCCGTTGCCATGAAGGCGTCGGGAGAACTCAAGGATGACGCCCTCGTAGCCACGGTCATGAGCAACCTTGGCCTCAAGCTGGCACTGCGCGAAGCAGGCATCAGCATCCGGGAGACCGGAGTGGGGGACAGGTACGTGCTCGAAGCCATGCGTCAAGGCGGCTACAGCCTCGGCGGCGAGCAGTCCGGGCATGTGATCTTCTCGCAGTACGCCACGACGGGCGACGGCGTCCTGACCGGCCTGCAGCTCGCTGCCCAGGTCGCCAAGACCGGACGCAGCCTGAAGCAGCTGGCCAGCATCATGACGAAAATGCCCCAGGTCCTCATCAACGTCAAAGATGTGGACAAATCAGCCGCGTCCACGCACGAGACGGTTCGCCAGGCCGTAATCGACGCCCAGGAAAAGCTGGGCGAAACCGGGCGCGTCCTGCTGCGTCCGTCCGGCACCGAGCCGCTGGTGCGTGTGATGGTCGAAGCGGAAGATATGGAAACTGCCCAGGCAGTGGCTGAGAAACTGGCCGCCACGGTGGAAGCGAACCTCTCCCTCACGCCGTCCGAGGGCGCCAGCGTCTAGGCGGAGGGGCGCTGGGAAGCCAGCGCGTCCCGGATTTCGGTAAGCAGCGCAATCTGCGGATCCACCGACTGTGCCGGTGTAATTCCCATGCGCCGGTTGCGGCGTTCAATCATCTTGTTCATGGGCAGCACGATCACGAAGTACACCGTGGCAGCTACCAACAGGAAATTGACCACTGCGGTCAGCAGCACCCCGAACTGGATAGCGTTTCCGTTCAGGTTCACCACAGCGAAACTGTCGAAATTCGGTGAACCGACCAGACCGGAAATGAACGGCATCAGCACTGCTGAAACCATGGCGTTGACTACTGCGGTGAACGCCGTGCCGATGATGACGGCAACGGCAAGGTCGAGCACGTTGCCCTTCATGATGAAGTCTTTGAAACCCTTAAGCATCGGCCAAGACTATCGGCTGCCCGGTGTCCGGCGCCGGAGATGACGTGCTGCTGCTCAGGTCTTGCGCAGGAGCATCCGCCGGACCGAATGGTCGGCGTCCTTGGTGAGCACCAGCTGCGCGCGCCCGCGGGTCGGCAGGACGTTGGTCACGAGGTTGGGCTCGTTGATCCGCTTCCAGATGTCCAGTGCAGTTTCACGCGCCTCGGCGTCAGTGAGGTCCGCATAGCGGTGGAAGTACGACGCCGGATTGGCGAAGGCACCGCTGCGGAGCGACTGGAAGCGCTGGACATACCACTCTTCGATATAGGAAGTCCGGGCGTCCACATAGATCGAGAAGTCGAAGAAATCGCTCAGCGCCAGTCCGGAGCGGCCGTCCGGCCTGGTCCGGGCGGGGGCCAGGACGTTCAGTCCCTCGACGATCAGCACATCGGGACGCCGAACCACGATTTCCGAGCCGGGAACAATGTCGTAGGTCAGGTGCGAATAGCGCGGAGCGCGCACTTCTTCGGCGCCGCTTTTCACTGCGCTGACGAAGCGCAGCAGCCGGCGCCGGTCATAGCTCTCCGGAAAGCCCTTGCGCTGCATCAGGCCGCGCCGCTTGAGTTCGGCGTTGGGATAGAGGAAACCGTCCGTGGTTATGAGTTCCACATTGGGGGTGTCCGGCCAGCGCCGCAGCATTTCGCGCAGCACGCGGGCGGTGGTGGATTTTCCGACGGCAACCGACCCGGCGACCCCGATCACGAATGGTGTCCGCGTGGTCTTCTCTCCGAGGAAGGTCGTGGTGGCGCTGTGCAGCTTGCCGGCAGCCGCGACGTAGAGGTTCAGCAGGCGGGAGAGCGGCAGATAGACCTCGCGGACCTCATCGAGGTTCAGCTGGTCACCCAGGCCGCGCAGGCGGGTGATGTCGTCCTGGTTGAGCGGGGACTCGATTTCGTGGGACAGGCGTGACCAGGTCTGCCGGTCCAGCTCAACGAATGGGGTGAAGTTGGTCTCTTGGCCGTTACCGGACGAGGCCCGCGGAGTTGGTTCGGTCACCCTAGGAATTGTGCACTGCCTCGCCGGTCAATCCAAACGTGCAGAGGCCGCTTGCGCCGGGCGTTTCGTCGCCTGCCTTATCCTGCCGGTACTCTTAGCACTATGTGTGGAATCGTTGGATACGCTGGCCGGCCCGAAGCTGCCGCTGCAATTGGGCACAGCGCCCTGGACGTCGTCATGGAAGGCCTTCGCCGCCTTGAGTACCGCGGGTACGACTCCGCCGGTGTGGCTGTGCTGACCGGGAACGGCGTTGAGTCACGGAAGAAGTCGGGCAAGCTCGCCAACCTCGTGGCAGAGCTCGAGGCAGCTCCGCTGCCGGTGGCGACCACAGGCATTGGCCACACCCGCTGGGCCACCCACGGCGGTCCCACGGACGGCAACGCCCATCCGCACCTGGCGGACAATGACCGCCTCGCCGTGATCCACAACGGCATCATCGAGAACTTCGCTGAGCTTAAGGCAGAACTGCTCGCCGGCGGAGCCGTTTTCCGCTCGGAGACTGACACCGAAGTTGCTGCTGCCCTGCTGGGCCGCATTTACGCGTCGGAAGGCGGCCAGGACCTGGCCCGCAGCATGCAGCTCGCCTGCCAGCGGCTCGAAGGTGCCTTCACGCTGCTGGCCGTCCACGCGGATTCCCCGGACACCGTTGTCGCGGCCCGCCGGAACTCCCCGCTGGTTGTGGGGCTGGGCGACGGCGAGAACTTCCTCGGTTCCGACGTTTCCGGGTTCATCGACTTCACCCGCCGCGCCGTGGAACTGGGCCAGGACCAGATTGTCACCATCACCCCGGAGGCCGTCACCATCACCGATTTCCACGGCCAGCCCGCTGAGGGCACCGAGTTCGAGGTCAACTGGGACGCTGCTGCAGCCGAAAAGGGCGGGTACGACTCCTTCATGGAAAAGGAGATCAACGACCAGCCCCAGGCTGTGGCTGATACCCTGCTGGGCCGCTCCGATGCTGACGGCCGCCTGACGCTTGATGAACTTCGTGTCAGCCCGGAGGAACTCAAGAACGTCAACAAGATCATGGTCCTCGCCTGCGGTACCTCGGCGTACGCGGGCCAGGTTGCCAAGTACGCGATTGAGCACTGGTGCCGCATCCCCGTAGAGGTCGAACTCAGCCATGAGTTCCGCTACCGGGATCCGATCGTTGATTCGAACACTCTGATCGTTGCCATCTCGCAGTCCGGCGAAACCATGGACACCCTCATGGCTGTCCGGTATGCCAAGGAGCAGGGCGCGAAGGTCCTGGCGATCTGCAATACCAACGGTTCCACGATCCCGCGGGAAGCGGACGCGGTGCTGTACACGCACGCCGGCCCGGAAATCGCCGTCGCCTCGACGAAGGCCTTCCTGGCACAGATCACCGCGACCTACCTGCTGGGCCTCTACCTGGCGCAGATCCGGGGAAACAAGTTCCAGGGCGAGATCAAGGACATCCTGGCAGACCTGGCCAAGGTCCCCGCCAAGATCCAGCAGGTCCTGGACAGCTCGGATTCCATCAAGGAACTCGGCAACCTGATGGCCGGAACGTCTTCCGTGCTCTTCCTCGGACGGCACGTCGGATTCCCCGTGGCCATGGAAGGTGCCCTGAAGCTCAAAGAGCTGGCCTATATCCATGCCGAGGGCTTCGCCGCCGGTGAACTGAAGCACGGCCCGATCGCGCTCATCGAGGAAGGCCAGCCGGTCTTCGTCGTCGTCCCCTCACCGCGGGGCAGGGATTCGCTGCATGCCAAGGTAGTCTCCAACATCCAGGAGATCCGCGCCCGCGGAGCGAAGACCATTGTCATCGCCGAAGAGGGCGACGACGCCGTCAAGGCCTACGCCGAGCACGTCTTCTACGTGCCGGAGACGCCGACCCTGCTGGCACCGCTGCTGACCACTGTCCCGCTCCAGATCTTCGCCTGCGCCCTGGCCACAGCCAAGGGATACGACGTCGACCAGCCGCGGAACCTCGCAAAGTCCGTCACCGTCGAATAACAGTCCCGGCAACGGGCAGCCAAGGGGGAACGCATGATCGTGGGGATTGGCGTGGACGTGGTGGACGTCCCGCGCTTTGGACGCCAGCTTGAACGCACGCCCGGCCTCCGCGCGAGGCTCTTCGTTCCGGCCGAACGGGAGCTGAGCCTGCGTTCCCTGGCAGCACGGTTCGCAGCCAAGGAAGCCGTAGCCAAAGCCCTGGGGGCGCCCGCGGGAATGAACTGGCAGCACTGCCAGGTGGAACTGGACCCGGCCGGTGCACCGAGGATCCGCGTCGATGGAACGGTGGCTGCGGCCGCCGAAGCCAAGGGTGTGCGGACCTGGCACCTCTCCCTGAGCCACGACGGCGATGTAGCCACTGCCATGGTGGTCGCAGAGGGCTAGTCTGGTACGCATGATCAGTGCGTATCCGGGGTCAGCGGTCCGTGCAGCGGAGCGCCCGCTCCTTGAAGCCGGTGCCGGTCCGGAGCTGATGCAGAAGGCCGCCTACGGACTGTACCGCAGTGCTGCTGCGCTCCTCGCCCAACGCCGCGGCCGGATCTACGGAGCCGCCGTCGTCGTCTTGGCGGGAGCAGGCAACAACGGCGGAGATGCCCTCTATGCTGCCTCCCGGCTGCTGGCCCGCGGTGCCGGCGCCACAGCGGTACTGACCTCGGAGCAGGCCCATCCGGAGGCACTCGCTGCGTTCCGCAGCAACGGCGGCAGGGTTCTTCAGCTGCGCGATGAGACCGTTTCCGCCGCACTGGCACTGTGCCGGGAGTCTGACGTCGTCCTTGACGGCGTTCTCGGCACCGGCGGCAAGGGGGGACTCCGGTCCCAGGCCGCGCAGCTGGCAGTGCTTGCACCGGCACGCCTGCGGCGGGGAGAGTCACCGGCGGTCATCGCCTGCGATCTCCCCAGCGGAATAGATGCCGATACCGGGCAAGCAGCGGGACCCCATCTTCGTGCGGACCTCACGGTGACTTTCGGTGCCGTCAAGACCGGGCTGATGGCCGGCCCCGGTGCAGAGGCTGCGGGCGAGATCGAACTCGTGGACATCGGAATCGCAGGGTATCTCGACGCCCCGGCCGTGCAGCGCCTGGAGAACCGGGACATAGCAGCCCTGTTGACGGAACCGGTTCCGGGAGACCACAAGTACAGCAGGGGAGTCCTCGGCATCGCGGCTGGGTCGGAAACATATCCGGGCGCGGCCGTCCTGGCGACGGGTGCGGCACTCGCCACGGGAACGGGGATGGTGCGCTACCTCGGGCCGGAGCCGGTCTCCGGGCTGATCCACGCGGCGCACCCGGAAGCTGTCTGCGCGGACAGCACGGTGCCCCTGACCCATGTGCAGGCCTGGGTTGCCGGTCCGGGCGCCGGAGTCGATGAAGACCAGCGGCGCAGGGCGGTGGAGGCCATGGCTTCCGGGCTCCCCGCCGTGATTGACGCCGATGCGATCCAGGCCGTGGAACCAGGCCTGGGGCCGCAGGTCATTCTTACTCCGCACGCCGGGGAGATGACCGGGTTGCTGAACTCCCTGGGGGAGCGTATCGACCGGCCCGGTGTCGAAGCTGACCCGCTGACCTGGGTGCGCAGAGCCGCGGACCTCACCGGGGCAACCGTCCTGCTGAAGGGCTGGGCAACCCTGGTCGCGGCTCCCGGCGGGCCCGTATACAGCCAGGCTGAGGCAACGCCCTGGCTGGCAGCCGCCGGCAGCGGCGACACCCTTTCCGGCATCCTCGGAGCACTGCTGTCCACCGATCGGACCGGGACCCGCGCTCCGGGACACTATGCCCGGCTGGCGGCAGCCGCCGCCAGCATCCACGGACAGGCCGGGAGGCTCGCCGCTGAAAGCGGTCCGGTGGAAGTTTCCAAACTGCCGGAGGGCGTCCGATCGGTCATGGCAGACCTGCTGCACGGCTGACTCGCAGATGCTCAGCGTGCTGACATACTGTAAAAGTAAGTAGGCGTAGTAATGCCTGCACCAGCTACAGCAGTCAGGAGCTTGTGAATGGAAGTCTGGCCCGGAGATGCATACCCGCTGGGAGCCACGTACGACGGCAACGGCACGAATTTCGCCCTCTACAGCGAGGTGGCGGATTCGGTCACGCTCCGCCTGTTCGACGACGACGGCACGGAGTCGTGCGTTCCGCTCACGGAAGTAGACGGCTATGTCTGGCACTGCTACCTCCCGCACGTGGTGCCCGGGCAGAAGTACGGCTACCGGGTGGACGGACCCAACGACCCCGAACAGGGCAACCGCTGCAACCCGAGCAAGCTGCTCCTGGATCCTTATGCCAAGGCCGTCTCCGGCCAGATCGACTGGAACCAGTCCCTGTTCGGCTACAACTTCGGTGACGAAGACTCCCGCAATGACGAAGACTCCGCACCCCACATGATGAAGGCCGTGGTCATTAATCCCTTCTTCGACTGGGATGGTGACCGCCGGCCCCGCACCGACTACCACCAGTCCGTCATCTACGAAGCGCACGTCAGGGGCCTGACCGAACAGCACCCCGAGGTTCCCGAGGAACAGCGCGGAACCTACGCCGGCATCGCCCACCCGGCCGTGATCGCCCACCTGCAGAAGCTGGGCGTGACGGCCTTGGAGCTGATGCCCGTGCACCAGTTCGTCGACGATTCAACGCTGCAGGAAAAGGGCCTCTCCAACTACTGGGGCTACAACACCATCGGTTTCTTCGCCCCGCAGAACACCTACGGGTCAACCGGGGACGACGGTCAGCAGGTCCAGGAGTTCAAGGCCATGGTCAAGGCCCTGCACACGGCCGGCATCGAAGTGATCCTGGACGTGGTCTACAACCACACCGCCGAAGGCAACCACCTGGGCCCCACGCTCTCCTTCCGCGGAATCGACAACGCTGCCTATTACCGGCTGGTGGAGGACGACAAGCGCTATTACATGGATTACACGGGCACCGGCAACTCGCTGAACGTCGGCAACCCGCACTCCCTGCAGCTGATCATGGATTCGCTGCGTTACTGGGTGACGGAAATGCACGTTGACGGTTTCCGCTTCGACCTCGCTTCCACCCTGGCCCGCGAGTTCTACGATGTGGACAAGCTGTCCGCGTTCTTCGAGCTGGTGCAGCAGGACCCGGTAGTCTCCCAGGTCAAACTGATCGCCGAACCGTGGGACATCGGACCCGGCGGCTACCAGGTGGGCAACTTCCCGCCGCAGTGGACGGAATGGAACGGCAAGTACCGTGACACGGTCCGGGATTTCTGGCGCGGAGAGCCCTCGACGCTGGGCGAATTCGCCTCCCGCATCACGGGTTCCGCAGACCTCTATGAGTCCTCGGGGCGCCGTCCGGTTGCCTCCATCAACTTCGTCACCGCGCACGACGGGTTTACCCTGCGCGACCTGGTCTCGTACAACGAGAAGCACAACGAGGCCAACGGCGAAGACAACAACGACGGCGAGTCCCACAACCGTTCGTGGAACTGCGGCGCCGAGGGCCCCACGGATGACCCTAACGTCCTGTCCCTGCGTGCCCGCCAGCAGCGCAACTTCCTGGCCACGCTCCTGCTGTCCCAGGGCGTTCCGATGATTTCCCACGGCGACGAGCTCGGCAGGACCCAGAACGGCAACAACAACGGCTACGCGCAGGACTCCGAACTGACCTGGATCAACTGGGAGAACATGGACGCTCCGCTGATGGAGTTCACCGCCGCGGTGAACAAGCTGCGCGCCGAGCACCCCACGTTCCGCCGGCGCAAATTCTTCGACGGCCGCCCGGTGGAGCGCGGGGAAGAAGACGTCCTGCCGGACATCGTCTGGCTCAATGACGACGGCACGCCCATGAAGCCCGAAGACTGGGACAGCCAGCTGGGGCGGTCCCTGGGAGTGTTCCTGAACGGACAGGGTATCCGCGGAAACGACCGCCGCGGCCAGCCGATCACTGACGCGAGCTTCCTGCTCTACTTCAACGCTGACGACGCCACCGTTACGGTCACGTTGCCGCCGCAGGAGTACGGGGACCTCTGGGACCAGGTCATCGACACCGCGGGGGAGGGAGCTGACTCGGATCCTGTGAGCAGCGACGGCAAGCTGAAGGTCGCTGCGAAGTCCATGGTCGTGCTGCGCGCCCACCCGCAGGAAGAAGAAGTCCACGACCATTCAGTCGCAGCTTCCCTGGCAGTGCTGGCCGGCGCCAAGACGCGGGAGAGCACCGTATGAGGGCGCCCCGCTCTACGTACCGGCTGCAGCTCCATGAGGGCTTCACCCTCTTTGACGCTGCGGCACTGGTCCCGTACCTGCGGGACCTCGGAGTGGATTGGGTCTACCTCTCGCCCTTGCTGAAGGCGGAAGAGGGTTCAACACACGGGTATGACGTCACCGATCCCTCCTGCATCGACCCGGCCAGGGGAGGACCTGAGGGATTCCAGGCCCTAGCCGATGCTGCCCACGGCGCAGGCATGGGTGTGCTGGTGGACATCGTGCCGAACCACATGGGCGTGGCCACCCCGCGGGCGAACCAGTGGTGGTGGTCCGTGCTGCGTGACGGTCCGGAGTCCCGGTACGCCGAGGCCTTCGACATTGACTGGGCCGCCGGGAACGGAAAACTCCGGCTGCCGGTGCTCGGGGACAACGGTGATGCCCTGGACGAGCTGCGGATTGAGGACGGTGAGCTGCGCTACCACCAGCAGGCTTTTCCCCTGGCAGAGGGAACGTTTACACCGGGTGACTCCGCACGGCAGGTGCACTCCCGCCAGCACTACGAGCTGGTGAATTGGCGCCGGGCGGACAACGAGCTGAATTACCGGCGGTTCTTCGGCGTCAATACCCTGGCCGGGGTCAGGGTGGAGGTTCCGTGGGTGTTCGAGGAATCGCACGCCGAAATCCGCCGCTGGTTCCAGGAAGGCCTGGCCGATGGCCTGCGCATCGACCATCCTGACGGGCTGGCCGACCCGGCCGGTTACCTGGAACAGCTCCGGGAACTCACCGGCGGAGCCTACGTGCTGGTGGAGAAGATCCTGGAACCGGGAGAAAAGCTGCCCGCCTCCTGGTCCGCGGCAGGAACCACCGGGTATGACGCGCTCGCCGAGGTGGACCGGCTGTTCGTCGATCCGGAGGCCGCTGCTGCGCTGACGGATGCTTCCGACGCCGAGCCCTACCGGCACATGATCCATGACACCAAGCGTGCAGTGGCGGACGGGCTCCTGCATTCGGAAGTGCAGCGGCTGGTCCGGCTGCTCCCGCCCGGCTCCGGACTGGAAGCGGAAACCGCAGCGGACGCACTCGCGGAGCTGCTGGCCTGCTTCCCGGTCTACCGCAGCTACCTTCCCGAAGGCGCGGGCTATCTGGACGAGGCGGCGCTGAATGCACGGGTGCGCCGCCCTGACCTGGAACCCGCCATCGAGGTCTTGCTGCCGCTGCTGCAGGGCCAGGGCGGTGACGGCGAGGACGGACTCGGTGAGCTGGCCGTGCGGTTCCAGCAGACCTCCGGAATGGTGATGGCCAAGGGCGTCGAGGACACCGCGTTCTATCGCTACACCCGTTTGACGTCACTCAACGAAGTGGGAGCGGACCCCTCACTGTTCGCCATGGAACCGCACGACCTGCATCTGGGGATGATGCTGCGCCAGCAGGAGGCCCCGGATGCCATGACGACGCTGAGCACCCATGATACGAAGCGCAGCGAGGACACCCGGGCCCGGATCAGCGTCCTGACTGAGATGCCGCAGGAGTGGACCGAAGCCGCCGCCGAACTGGCCGGGCTGCTGCCGCTTGAGGACCGCCCGCTTGCCGAACTGGTGTGGCAGGCGCTCGTGGGAACCTGGCCGCTGGAGCGGAGGCGGGCACATGCCTACGCTGAAAAGGCAGCGCGCGAAGCGGGAGACAGCACCACGTGGACGGCGCCCGATGAGGCTTTCGAGAAGCAGCTTCATGCCCTGGTTGACGGAGCGTACGACCACCCGAAGGCCAACGCTGTCCTGGAAGCGGTCGTTGACCGGATCCGCGGTGCCGGTTACTCCAATGCGCTGGGTGCGAAGCTGGTCCAGCTCACGATGCCGGGTGTCCCTGACGTGTATCAGGGGACCGAGCTGTGGGACCACTCCCTCGTGGATCCGGACAACCGGCGGCCCGTTGACTTCGAGGCGCGCAGGACCCTCCTGTCCGCTGTTTCGGACCTGTCGGGGGAAGACGGGCTTCCCGAAATAGACGAATCCGGGGCAGCCAAGCTCCTGGTGACCAGGGAGGCCCTGAGACTGCGCCGGGACAAACCCGCGCTTTTCACCGGGTATTCGGCTCTGGTATCCACCGGCGCGGCTGCCGGTCACTTCTTTGGATTCGACCGCGGGGGTGTGCTCACCGCAGTGACCAGGCTTCCCCTCGGACTCGAACGCGCCGGGGGATGGCAGGACACCACGGTCCAGCTTCCGTCCGGAAGCTACCGGGATGCACTGAGCGGCGCTGCCTTCACAGGGGCGGCCGTTAAAGCCGCAGAACTATTCGCGCAGTACCCCGTAGCGCTGCTGGTCCGTGAGGAGGACGCATGAGCACTGCATTTGACGTATGGGCACCGAAAGCCAACAACATGCGATTGCTGGCAAATGGCTTTGAGCAGCAGATGGTGCGGGGTGAACAAGGATGGTGGCATGCCCCTGAGCCCGTGCCGGGCGAAGCGGAATACGGGTACCTGATCGACGACGCCGCCCACGCCGTGCCGGATCCGCGTTCCCGCCGCCAGCCCGCGGGGGTTCACGGACTTTCCCGCACCTTCAACCCGGATGCGTTTTCCTGGACAGACCAGGATTGGGCATCCCCGGGCCTGACCGGCGGAGCCATCTATGAGCTCCACATTGGCACCTTTACCCCGGAAGGCACGCTGGATGCAGCGGCGCAGCGGCTTGACTACCTGGCCGAGCTCGGAGTGCAGTATGTGGAGCTGATGCCGGTCAACGCTTTCAACGGGCACCACAACTGGGGCTATGACGGAGTGCTCTGGTACGCCGTGCAGGAGACCTACGGCGGACCGGAGGCCTACCAGCGGTTTGTTGACCAGGCCCATGCCCACGGCCTGGGTGTGATCCAGGATGTTGTGTACAACCACCTCGGCCCCAGCGGCAACTATCTGAACCTCTTTGGCCCTTACCTGAATGAGGCTGCCGCCACGGGATGGGGCGACGCCGTCAACCTGGACGGGCCGCAGTCGGACCACGTGCGCCAGTACATCCTGGACAACCTCGAGATGTGGTTCCGTGACTACCATGTGGACGGGCTGCGGCTGGATGCAGTGCATGCGCTCCGGGACGAACGCGCCCTCCACATCCTGGAAGAGATGGCTGCACTGACCGACGACCTCTCCGCGGAGCTTGGCGGCTCACTGTTCCTGATTGCCGAATCGGACATAAACAACCCCCGGGTCATCACGCCGCGCAGCTTGAACGGGTACGGGCTGGCAGCACAGTGGTCCGATGATTTCCACCATGCCGCGCACACCAACCTGACCGGGGAGACAGACGGTTACTACGCAGATTTCGATTCCCTTGCCGCGCTGGCGAAGGTATTGCAGCACGGCTTTTTCCACGACGGGTCCTACTCTTCCTTCCGGGGACGCAGCCATGGGCGTCCGCTGGATAAGTCGGTGCACAACGCCCGCCAGCTGGTGGTGGCAACACAGAACCACGACCAGATCGGCAACCGGGCTGCCGGGGACCGGCTGACGGCAGGACTGGGCTATGAGCAGCTGGCGCTCGCCGCCGTGCTGAACCTCGCGTCCTCCTGCACCCCCATGATTTTCATGGGCGAGGAATTCGGTGCCTCGACACCCTGGCAGTTCTTCACGTCGCATCCCGAGGAAGACCTGGGCAAGGCAACGGCAGAAGGCCGGATGCTGGAGTTCGCCCGCATGGGATGGGACCCTGCGCTGGTGCCTGACCCCCAGGACCCGCAGACCTTCGAGAACTCCAAGCTGGACTGGTCGGAAATCGCCGTGGGCCGCCACCCGTTCCTGCTGCAGCTCTATCGTCAGCTGCTGCATCTTCGGCGAACCATGCCCGAGCTGAGCGAACCGGATTTCCGCAAGATCGAGGTGGATTTCGATGAAGTCTCCCGCTGGCTCAGTATCCGGCGCGGGAAGGTCTTGGTGGCGTTGAACTTCGCCGACTCGCCGAGGGAACTGCCGCTTCCCCTGGAAGGTCCCGTAACGGTCGTGCTGGAGACGGCACCGTCGCTCACGGCCGACGGAGCGATCGAGCTCCCCGGATACGGGGCAGCCATCGTGTCGGGCGTCTAAGCCCGGGACACCCGACAGTGTTTTCGACCAGCCCCAGCACCGGTGGCAGGATGGACCCATGACTTACACCCCCGCGGATGACCGCTACGATTCCATGCCCTACCGGCGAGTTGGCCGCAGCGGACTGCAGCTGCCCGCTGTATCGCTGGGCCTGTGGCACAACTTCGGCGACGACAGGGACTTTGAGACGCAGCGGGCCATCCTCCGCCGCGCCTTCGACCTGGGCGTTACCCATTTCGACCTCGCCAACAACTACGGGCCGCCGTACGGATCGGCGGAAACCAACTTCGGCCGCCACCTTCGGGACGATTTCCGGCCATTCCGCGACGAACTGGTGATCTCCAGCAAAGCGGGCTACGACATGTGGCCCGGTCCGTACGGAAACTGGGGCTCCCGAAAGTATCTGCTCTCGAGCCTGGACCAGTCGCTCAACCGGATGGGCCTGGACTATGTGGACATTTTCTACAGCCACCGTCCGGATCCCCACACGCCGCTGGAAGAGACGATGGGCGCCTTGGACACAGCGGTCCGGTCCGGGCGGGCACTGTATGCCGGCATTTCCTCCTACTCGCCGGAGAAGACCCTGGAAGCTGCACGCATCCTGCAGGAAATGGGTACCCCGCTGCTGATCCACCAGCCCTCCTATTCCATGCTCAACCGCTGGGTGGAGCAGGGCGATCCCAACTTGTTCCAGGCACTGGAGGAAGCCGGCGCAGGCTCAATCGCGTTCTCGCCGCTGGCACAGGGACTGCTCACGAACAAGTACCTGAATGGCGTTCCCGAGCAGTCGCGGGCCGCAGCCGGCAAATCCCTGGACCCCTCCCAGCTGTCGGAAGAAAACCTGGAACGGATCCGCGGGCTGAACGGCATTGCCGAATCCCGGAACCAGACGCTGGCGCAGATGGCTATCGCCTGGGTACTGCGCCCGCAGAAGAACGGGACTGCCGTCACCTCTGCGCTGGTGGGAGCCTCCAGCGTGCGGCAGCTTGAAGACAGCCTCGCGTCCGTGAAGAACCTGTCCTTCACGGACGCGGAACTGGCGGAGATCGACACGTACGCGCAGGACGCCGGCATCAATCTCTGGGCCGCAGCACTGGACGCCTGAGACACCATGGCAGAGGCTGTACCGGCAGGACCGCAACCGCCGCGGAGCGGCACCGGAACATTTTCGCTGGCCGGACGCGTGTCCGTCCGCGAAGCGGTGGACAGTGACTGGCCCGGCATCTGGGCACTGATGGAACCGATTGTGCGTGCCGGGGAGACCTACTGCTGGGACAAGCAGATGGACAACGGAGGCGCGCGGGAACTGTGGTTCGAGCCTGCCCCGACCTGCGTCTACGTGGCAGTCGACGGGGACCCGGACGGGGAAGGCTGCGACCGGGTCCTGGGGACCGCCCAGCTGCATCCGAACCGCGGCGGCGGAGGAAGCCACGTTGCCAACGCTTCATTCATGACGGCGCAGGCAGCATCCGGGCGCGGCATCGCCCGGGCGCTGGCTGCGCATGTCCTGGCCGAGGCTGCGGCGCAGGGGTACCTGGCGATGCAGTTCAATGCCGTGGTGGAAACCAACGTCCGGGCCGTGGCCCTCTGGCAGTCCCTCGGCTTCCGGATCCTGGCCACCGTCCCGCGCGCGTTCGAGCACCCGGTGCAGGGCCTGACGGGCCTGCACATTATGCATAAGGACCTCGCAGAAGGCACCCAGTGATCCGCAGCAGTGCCGTCAATGAAACAATGGATTCGTGAATTACCTCGAAGCAGTACCTCCGGCGGAGCGCAGCGCCGTCGTTGATCTTGCCGCAATCAGGCATAACGTCCGCCACCTCGCCGAAATCGCCAGGCCCGCCCGCCTCATGGCCGTCGTGAAAGCGGATGCCTACGGGCACGGCGCCCTGGAGGTCGCCCGTGCCGCTTTGGAAGCAGGTGCCGGCTGGCTCGGCGTTGCACATATTTCCGAAGCACTGGCGCTGCGGACCGGCGGCATTTCCGCACCCCTGCTGGCGTGGCTGCACACTGCGGACAGCGACTTCGCTGCTGCGGTTGCCGCGAATATCGACATCGGAGTTTCCGGCTGGGAACTCGAAGCCGTGGTGGCGGCGGCGCGTGAACTGGAAGTCCCGGCGCGGGTCCACCTGAAGATCGATACCGGACTTGGGCGGAACGGCTGTCCCGAGGACCTCTGGGAAACGTTTGTGGGCCGGGCGCTGGCCTACCAGGAAGACGGCCTGCTTCGGGTCGTTGGCATCTTCTCCCATCTGGCAGTGGCGGACGAACCGCACCGCGCGGAAACGGATGTCCAGCTGCAGAAGTTCCGTGACGCCGTAGCCGTAGCCGAAGACGCCGGAGTGGACCACGAAGTCCGGCACATCGCCAACACTCCCGCTGTGCTGTCCCGCCCGGACTCCCATTTCGACCTGGTCCGTGTGGGCCTGGGAATGTACGGGCTGTCTCCGTTTGCCGGCCAGAGCGCCGCTGAACTGGGGCTGCGGCCTGCAATGACCCTCAAAACCACCATTGCCAACTGCAAGGCCGTGCCTGCCGGTCAGGGCGTCTCCTACGGGCTGCATTACCAGACGCCGGAGCCTACCACCCTGGCCCTGGTACCCCTGGGCTATGCCGACGGCATTCCACGGGTCGCCACCGGCGGTCCGGTCATGGTGGACGGAGAAGTGTTCCCCGTTGTCGGGCGCATCGCCATGGACCAGATGGTGATCGACTTGGGCCGGACCGGCATTGCCGGTACCCCGGCGTCGTTCATTGGCAAGGAAGCAATCCTGTTTGGCGGCGAAGGGGCGCCCCAAGTCGAGGAATGGGCACAGGCCGCGGGTTCGATCAACTATGAGATCATCACCCGGATCAGCGGCAGGGTCACCCGCAGCTACGTCGACACCCATACCGGCGGCGCAGATGCCGAGGACACCGATAAAAGCGGCGCAGACGCCGGCATCGCGGCCGGCTCCGCCGCGGTACTGCCATGAATGACGCCGGCGCCGAGCTGCGCTGGGAGCGTGAGTTTCGCACCTCGAGTGCTGCCCAGACCCAGGAACTCGCACGGACGCTCGGTGGGACCCTGCGGGCGGGGGACCTGCTGCTGCTGACCGGGGAGCTTGGGGCGGGAAAGACCACCTTTACCCAGGGCCTGGGCGAGGGCCTTGGTGTTCGTCCCGGGATCATCTCGCCGACCTTCGTCCTGGTGCGTATCCATCCGTCTCTGGGATCCGGACCCGATCTGGTCCATGTCGATGCCTACCGCCTGGGCTCGCCGGCGGAGATTGATGACATTGACCTGGAGAACACCATGGACACCGCCGTGACTGTGGTCGAGTGGGGACACGGGCTGGTGGAGCATCTCTCCGAAAGCCGCCTGGAAATCACCCTGCTCCGCTCCACTGGAGGAGGGCCGGGTGTCACGGGCGAACTGGTCACCGATTTCTCAGCGGAGGACGACGACGAGGAGCGGACCATCCGGATCGCCGGGTATGGTCCCCGCTGGGCAGCTGTCCCGGTAACGGTTCCCTGACCCGGCTCCGGCGATGGGCAGTTCTCCCCATCGCCGGTGCACCCGGCTGACGACTTTGCCCGTTCGGCACCGGAACTGCGGCTCAACTCTGATGCTGCTACTCCTCCCGCCTGGGCCCGCTGGGCCCGTCGCGGCCTTTTCGTTCTGGATGCAGGAGTTACTGCCTGGGACCACGGCAGCGAACAGTACAACGCGGACAGGGTTGAACACCCGGACTGGACTCCCGGGCAGCCGGCCTTGTCCGTCACGGAGAACGCGGCGATTGTAGGAGGCGCTTCCCTGACAGCCGGCGCCGGAGGAGCCTGGGCCGGAGCGAAAGCCGGGGCCGTCGCCGGCGGTGTTGCTGGCAGCCGGTTCCCGGTGGTGGGAACACCTGCCGGTGCGGTCGCAGGCGGTATCGTGGGTGGCATTGCCGGCGGCATCATAGGCAGCGGGGTTGGAGAAAAGATCGGAAAGAAGGCCAGGGATCTATGGGATTCATTCTCGGGCTGATCCTGAGCCTCGTGATACTCGCCATGGGATTATGCGCCTATACCGGCCGCTGGCGCATGTGGCTGGGTCATCCCGGCCTGCTGCCGAGGGTGAAGGCCTATCCAGCCCTGGGCATGCTTTACGGGGGCGTTGGTCTGCTGACCGGCACGCTGCTGTGGGACGTTGACGGCGATTCCATTCCCCGGCCGCTCCTTGCGGTGCTGCTGGTAGTGATACTCGGCGGAATCTGGACGTTCCTCATGAGCCTGGTGTGGCTGCCTCGCTTCATGATTCCCCGGTGGGTCAAAATCACTGAGAACGTCAAGGAACACGCAGGGTGAGAGCGGGAGTCATCACCACAGGTTCAGTTCGCATGCAGGTCCAGCCAGGCTGGGAAGCCAGCCAACAGAGCACGGAGGCCCTGGTCCTGGCACCATCGACCGATGGGTTCCGGGCGAATCTGACCCTCCGAACCCTTCCCTTCGAGGGGACGGCGGACAGGGCGGCAACCCAGGAAATTGCCGGTGTCCTTGCTGCCCTGGAGTCCCCTCAGGTGCTCAGCTGGAACCTGTGGCCGTACGATCCAGGCGCAGAGGGCGCTTGGCGGAGTGCAGGAAGGCCTGCTCGAGCTCGAAGCAGCAGGGCTGGCAACAGGCAAGGGCCGGTTGACCGCAGAGGGCCGGCTCGTCGCTTCACCGCTCGACGGAACCTCCGGCAGCGTACAGTTCACGGCCGGCTTCGGCGGCGTGAAGAGTGCTTTCTACGGCGGGCGCGGTAGTGCGGAACATGTGGGAGCAGGAGTGGTTTATCTGGCAGCAGGTGGGGGAACCGCCGCCCTTCAGACGGGAATCCACGCTGGGACTGCGGGGACCTGGCAGCTGCTGAACAGCGGATCGGGGCTCCTGCTCCGTCCATGGCCAGCGGCGCAGGCCTACCGGGCTCTGCTTCAGGCGGTCAGTGCCGAGCTGGCCTGACGACTATTCCCCAGGCGGCCTTCCCGGAGCAGGAGCACCGGCCGACGGCGTAAACTGAACACCGTGCTTATCCTCGCCATCGATACTTCCGCCATTGCCAGTGCGGCACTTCTGACCGGTGAGGGAGAAACGCTCGCAGCCTTCGCCACGGAGGACACCCGTTCCCATGCGGAAGTTCTTGCCCCCGGCATCCAGGACCTGCTGAAGAGCGCAGACGTTACCGGCACAGACATCGATGAGCTTGTTGTCGGCGTCGGGCCCGGTCCCTTTACCGGTCTCCGCTCGGGTATCGCGACCGCACGGACCTTGGCATTCGCCTGGAACAAACCGCTGCACGGCGTTATGAGCCTGGACGCCATCGCCATCGACGCCGCCCTGGACGCCTGGCGGGCCGGAGTGGACGAGTTCATCGTTGCGACTGATGCGCGCCGCAAGGAGGTCTACTGGGCGCATTACCGCAGCACCGGCGGAACGCCCGAGCTGCTGGACGGTCCCCACGTCACCTCACCGTCCGAGGTACCGGGGCTGCCGGCCTACGGTGCCGGGGCCGGCCTGTACCCGGACGTCCTGCACGCGGTGCAGGACTTTGCCGACGCCCAGCCAACGGCCGCAGCGCTGGGCCGCACCGCCGTCGTCCGTCTTGTCCGTGGTTTGGACCTGCTCCCGGATCTGCCCCTGTACCTCCGGGAATCCGACGCCAAGGTTCCCGGCCCGCGGAAGCGCGCATTGTGAGCGCCCCGTCCGGAGGGCCGGTCAGCATCCGGCCCATGACCGAGGCCGATATTCCTGCCGTGGACGCACTGGAAAAAGCCATGTTCCCCGTCGACGCGTGGCCTACGCAGATGTTCTACGACGAACTCGCGCAAAGTGACACCCGGTCCTATTACGTGGCTGAGGCAGCGGACGGCACGGTCATCGGCTATGCGGGGCTGATGTGTGTGCTGCCCATTGCGGATGTGCAGACCATCGCCGTCAACTCCGGCCATGAGGGTGCGGGTACCGGTTCCCGGTTGCTGGCCACACTGCTGGACGAGGCGAAGAGCCGGGGTGCCGATGACGTGCTGCTCGAGGTCCGTGCGGACAATCCACGTGCCCAGGACCTCTACCGGCGGTTCGGGTTCGAACAGATCCATGTCCGTCCCCGTTATTATCGCGACGGCGCCGATGCACTGATCATGCGCCTTTATCTTTCCGCCTGGCAGGGCATGCCGCCGCGCACTCCACAGACTCCGAAGGAAGCATAAATGAACCGCAGCGAACCTTTGGTGCTCGGCATCGAATCCTCCTGTGACGAGACCGGCGTCGGTATTGTCCGGGGCGATACTTTGCTGACCAACGCCGTGTCATCTTCCATGGAGGAGCATGTCCGCTTCGGTGGCGTCATTCCGGAAATTGCTTCCCGTGCGCATTTGGATGCCTTTGTTCCCACGCTGCGCCAGGCCCTTGATGAGGCTGGCGTGACCCTCGACGACGTCGATGCGATTGCTGTGACTTCCGGGCCAGGTCTGGCGGGTGCACTGATGGTTGGTGTTTGTGCTGCGAAGGCTCTTGCTGTTGCTACCGGCAAGCCGCTGTATGCGATTAACCATCTGGTTGCCCATGTGGGTGTTGGAGTGCTCGATGGCGGCAAACTTCCGGAGAATCTTGGTGCCCTGCTGGTTTCCGGCGGCCATACCGAAATCCTTCGTGTTGGTTCCCTGACAACAAATGTCCAGCTCCTGGGATCGACCATTGATGACGCTGCCGGTGAAGCGTACGACAAGGTGGCGCGGATACTGGGTCTGGGTTATCCCGGTGGTCCTGCTATCGACAAGCTTGCCCGTGAAGGCGACCCGAAGGCTATCCGTTTTCCCCGCGGCCTGACCCAGCCGAAGTACATGGGTACTGCTGAGGTTCCTGGTCCGCACCGCTATGACTGGTCTTTCTCTGGTTTGAAGACCGCTGTCGCCCGCTGTGTGGAGCAGTATGAGGCTGCCGGGCAGGAACTTCCTGTTGCGGACATTGCTGCTTCTTTCCAGGAAGCAGTTGTAGATGTGATTACTTCGAAGGCTGTTCTTGCCTGTACCGAGCAGGGGATTACGAACCTTTTGCTTGGTGGTGGTGTTGCTGCGAATTCCCGGCTTCGTGAGCTCACTGCCGAGCGCTGTGCTGCTGCCGGTATTTCGCTTCGTGTTCCTCCTATCCGCCTGTGCACCGACAACGGCGCCATGGTTGCTGCTTTGGGTGCGCAGATTGTTATGGCCGGCGGTGAGCCGTCCGGCATCGATTTCACTCCCGATCCGTCCCAGCCTGTGGCCAGCATTCATCTTCCCGCTGCCTAGCTGGGTAACGGTGCGGGGCAAGAGCCCGGTTTTGGAAGGGGAGTGGGGAAGCGCGGGCGAGGCCTGCGACCACACAACCTAGAAGGGTGGTGGGTCGTTGTCCGGGTCGCTGTCTTGTTTCTGGTCCTTGGGCAGCTGGGTCCCATGTAGCGGAATATCCCGGGGCCGCTGACCGGGTGCGGACTGTTGGCCTGAGACGTAGTCCAGGGCTGCCTCGGTGCTGTAGGTGCGGCCGGTGGGCGAGCTCCAGCGGAGGGTTCCGGGTTCTGGTTGGCGAGCCTCCCAATGGCCCAGGGTTTTGAAGCGGTGGTGTTTGGGACAGAGGTGTTCCAAATTGGTGTGGTCTGTTGGTCCGCCGCGCGAAAAGGGCGTGGTGTGATCGATTTCGGTGTTCGTGACATTCACAGAACAGCCGGGGAAGCGGCAGTTTCCGTCCCGGGCCTGGAGCCAGCGTTTGAGCCCTGCAGGGATGCGGCGGGTTCGTCCGACAGTGAGGATCTCCCGGGTGTTGGGGTCCTGGATCAGAGGTGTCCAGTGCAGGGCGTCGAGGATCATGGTCCGGGCGGTTTCAGCGCTGATGGGTCCGTAGCCGTTGAGTTCAGCGGGGTGCTCGTTGAGTCCGGCAAGGGTGTCTGCGTTGATCAGGACCATGACTTCGGTACGGACGGTGGACCGGTTCCGGTGCCGCTCGGCCCGCCTGGGAGGCTTCTGTTCTTGGTTCGTCCGCGGTCCGTGATCTGATCCATTCCCGGCGGTAGGCCCATCCACTGGCTTCGTGTCAGGGGCCGGTTCGCCGTCGAGGAGCAACTCTGTGAGGGTATCGGCGCGGAGCTGGTCCATGGTGCGTGGATCACCCGCTCGTTTGCCGGCTTTGGCGGCACCGGTGAGGGCGGCGAACATGGACTGGCCCTTCTCCGCAGCGATGATGGCACTGAGGCAGGACATCCCATCGGGCAGGGGCTGGAACGTCACACGGCGTTTGTCCCTCGCCTCACGGTGGCGGACGGGGATCAGGTCCGGAAAGCGTGATTCACGGAGTTTGCGGGCCCGGCGGCCGAAACCGGCTGCAGTCCTGCCCTCCGCAGCAGCAAGCAGGTCCCGTTCGAACGCGCCACGCACACTGAGAACTTCAGCGGTGGCAGCATCCTGTGAGCCGGCTCCATCTGGTCCGGATGCCCCAGCCTGGCCGCTGCCATCCGGTTCGGACTGGGAGGGAGCACCCAGGTTTTCGAGACCGAGCTCCAGTTGCCCCGGATCGCTGCCGGATGAATCGTCCGCCACCGCCGGATCGACGGCACCGGCTCCTGCAACGTCCGGGGGATCGGGAATGTCGGTGGGGAGGTTGTGGGTTTCGTCCAGGATGATGCGGGCGTGCTGGAGGGCGATCTTTCCGGCTGCAAGGTGTTCAAGGGTTTGCGGGGCATCAGTGCAGAGGCGGGAGGATTCGCTGATCAGCTGTATAGCTGTCATGTGGGGGATGTTCAGGACCGTGGAGGCTTCGGCAGCGGCCAGGCTCAAGGCGAGGGCCGGTTCTTCACGACCGGCGGCTTCGGAAATGTCGCGGGCGAAGAGCACCTCCAATCGGGCAGCTACACGGGCCTGTTGCGCCTGCGCCCACGAAATGAGCATCCCCAGCCGCTGAAGAGCGGTCACCGTTTCCTCATATCCGAGGGTCTCTGCACCGGACAACGACAACCGGCCCGCGAAACCCTCCGGCAGAGCCTCGGCCGCTGCGTCCTCGAGCAATGCAGGATCGGCACGAAACACAGCACCGGACCCGGAACGGGCGAAGGCTGAAGAGCCCGACAAACCGCCGGGTTCCGCACCCGGCGCACCGCCGCCATCCCGGTCAGCTGACCGGGGAAACGGAGTGTCCGAGAAGTGGTTCATACCCCAACACTTTCAGCTGCCACTGACATTTCAGGACCCAAAACAGGCCTTTTCAGGAGCACCAGTTACGGGTGGTTTACCCGTTTTCAGAGTTGGGGGAACGGGCTTACGGGTCGCAGGTCACGCGAAACAGCTCAGCACAGCGCGAAACAGGGCGGAATGCGGCATCGGACCAGTCATCCGAGCCGCAAAAACAGCCGGCAACAACCGGAAGGTTAGCTTTCGCCGCGGAGCTGCCGGACGCCGTCGAGCACCACAGCACGCAGGTCCCCGCCATTCTCTTCCGCAACCCGGCGCTGGCGCTGGTAGCCCGCACCCCGCTCGATGATTCCGGCGACATCAGCAAGTTCGGCACTGCAGCCAAGCTTCTCGGCAACAGGAGCCAGGCGGGGAAGGACATCCTCAAGCAGGTGCTCGGTCACCAGCTTCTCGTTGCCGGCAGCATCAAGGATGATGATTGCGTCCAGCCCGTACCGGGCAGCACGCCACTTGTTCTCCTGCACATGCCACGGCGGCATGGTGGGGATGGATCCGCCGTTGTCCAGGATGGTGGAAAACTCATCTACCAGGCACTGGGTCAGGGCAGCAATGGCACCAATATCAGTAGCGGTGGCAAGCCCGTCGCAGACCCGCAGTTCAATAGTCCCGAGTGCGGGCACCGGACGGATATCCCACCGGATCTCGCTGATCGAATCGATCACGCCGGTGGTGAACATGTCCTGCACATAGGACTCGTACTCACTCCACGAACGGAACTGGAACGGCAGCCCGGCCGTCGGCAGCTGCTGGAACATCAGCGCCCGCTGTGAGGCGTAGCCTGTGTCATCCCCTGACCAGAACGGAGAGGATGCGGAGAGCGCCTGGAAGTGCGGGAAGTAGTTGACCAGTCCGTCCAGGACCGGCAGCACCTTGTCCCGGGAATCCAGGCCCACATGGACGTGGACGCCGTAGATCAGCATCTGCTGGCCCCACCACTGCGTGCGGTCGATCAGCTTGGCGTACCGTTCCTTATCCGTCACCGGCTGGGAACGCGGAACAGCAAACGGATGGGTGCCGGCGCAGAACAGCTCAACGCCCATCTCATCGGTGACCCGCCGCACGGCCGCCATGGAACGGGCCAGGTCCGCCTTTGCCTCGGCCACGGTGTTGCAGATACCGGTGACGAGCTCCACCGTGTTTTCCAGGAGTTCCTGCTTGATATGCGGGTGTTCCTCATCCGCACTAAGCTCCGGGTCCGCGGCGTTGACCGCCCGCAGGACTTCGTCGGCCACAGAGAGCAGCTCACCTGATTCCCGGTCGACCAGGGCCAATTCCCACTCGACCCCAAGGGTCGACTGCGGGGAAGCTGCAAACTCAATGTCCAATATGTCTCCTGCTGTGCGTCGAAATGTTGCCTCCATCTGCGCGCCATTGCGTTATAAGAGCCAGTTCAATCGTAGCCCGGTGACATCACTGGTGAGTTACGCTCCGAAAGCCTGCCCGGATGCCGTCCCGGCGATAATGGGATAATGCCCATCCTGAACAAAGACATGACCCTGTGCATCTCGCTGGCGGCCCGTCCCAGCAATATCGGCACCCGCTTCCACAACTACCTCTATGAGCAGCTGGGCCTGAATTATGTCTACAAGGCCTTTGCGCCCGCGGACCTGGCCCAGGCCATTGCGGGGGTGCGGGGCCTGCCGATCCGCGGAGCAGCAGTTTCAATGCCGTACAAAGAGGACGTCATTGCCCTGGTGGACCGGATGGACCCCTCAGCTGCGGCCATCGATTCCGTGAACACCATCGTGAACGACGACGGCGTCCTTACCGCCTACAACACCGATTACCTGGCGATCGCCCGGCTGCTGGCAGACCACGAGGTCCCTCCGTCCAGCTCCGTGCTGCTGCGCGGTTCCGGCGGGATGGCCAAGGCAGTGGCTGCAGCCCTCCGTGATGCAGGATTCAGCGACGTGTGCATCGTGGCCCGCAACGAGGGCACCGGCCGCGCACTGGCCGACCTGTATGACTTCGACTGGCGGGCAGAACCGGGAATGGCCACCGCTGACCTGCTGATCAACGTCACGCCGCTTGGCATGGCAGGATCCGAAGAGGACGTGCAGTCCTTCGAGGACGAAACCATCGCAGCCGCACAGACGGTGTTCGACGTCGTCGCGCTTCCCTCCGAAACTCCGCTGATCCGTGCCGCCCGTGCTGCCGGTAAAAAGGTCATCACCGGCGCCGAAGTCATCGCGATCCAGGCAGAGGAACAGTTCGTGCTCTACACCGGAGTCCGCCCAACACCGGAGCAGGTCCGCGAAGCCAGCGAGTTCTCGCGCAGTTAGGCTTCCAAGCCGCTAGCTTTCCACTGCGGACGCAACAGGCTCGACGACGATCGCCACACGGTCCTCACCGATCCGGGTGAGGACCAGGGTTGCTTTGTTCGGGCCCTTGCCCGAGCCGGTGAGCAGCTGTTTGCGCAGTTCCTCAGGCGTCACGGACATACCGCGCTTCTTGATGTCCAGCACCCCGATGCCGTTGGCGCGGACCCAGGCCTTGAGCGCCTTGACGTTGTAGGGCCGGACTTCCAGGATCCGGTAGGCGCGGGCGAACGGAGTCTCCATCAGGTCCGGAGCCGCAATGTAGGCGATCTGAGGATCCAGGAGGTGTCCGCCCAGGGAACGCGCGACGTCGGCCACCAGACCCGCGCGGATGACCGCGCCGTCGGGCTCATACAGGTAGCCCTCAGCCGGACCGGTCCGTACATCCTGGGCACCGGGAACATAGTCCTCGTGCGAGGTCAGCTCCGCGGCGCCGGCCGGGCGAATCACCAGCGCCGCACGGCGGATACCGGGACGGCGCAGCTCGTTGAACCAGAGCGTGGCCTCGATGACGTCGCCGCCCACGGACACCCATTGGACCTCGCAGCCGGCCGGGACGGACTCATGCGGAATCCCCGGGCCCAGTTTCACGCCCACCGGCATCCCGCCGCCGGCGAGGGACTCCACGAAGGACAGCGGCGGTGAAAAAGCTTCCGGGTCGAAGATGCGGGAGGTGCCCGACGTCGATGTCGTGCGCCGCGCGGGATCCAGCCACACGCCGTCGAACCCGGTCAGGTCAAAGCTCTCAGCGTCGCCCTGGACCACGGTGGCTTCCGGCCAGGGCATGAGGTTGATGGTGGCGACGGCGGCGGTGATTTCATCCAGTTCGACGGCGGTGACCCGGCGGTCCAGCGTGGCCAGGGCCAGGGAATCTGCACCGATTCCGCAGCCCAGATCGGCGACCTTTTCCAGGCCGGCTTCCTGGTAGCGCTGGGCATGGAGGGCTGCCACGTTCAGACGGGTGGCCTGTTCAAGGCCGGCAGGCGTAAACAGCATGTGCTCGGCGAACGGCCCGAACTTGGCCCGGGCCTTCATCCGCAGTTTGGCCTGGGTGAGGACGGCGGCAACGAGTTCGGGGGAGTGCCCGGCCTTGCGAAGGTCGGTGTTCAGCTTCAGGGACTCGGACTCCAGGTACGGGCCGAGCGAGTTGAGCAGGGCCCAGCCTTCGGGTGTCAGGACATGGGCGAGGGAAGTGTCGGGCATGGATACAAGCCTAGTTCTTCGCGCACCGGGGGAGTTAGCTGCGGACGGATGCCGGAGGTGAGGCCGCAGCAGGGGGACGTCTCGGTCAGATTGTGAGCGGCATGACCGGCGGTCTAGTGTTGATGCACCCACTGTCATCCCCCTATCGCGGAATCAGCCCCAGAGAAGGACGTTGCATTGACTGATTTGCTGGTGTTCGGATTCTTGGGCGGGATGGGGCTTTTCCTGCTGGTGTGCGGCGTGATGGTTCACCTCAAGCGTTGGCTGCTGCTCCTGAACATAAACGTACTGTTTCCGGGGCAGCCGGCACTGGCGAACACGTGGCTCGGGTTGGCCTTTTGCCTGATAGGACTGGGCGGCCTCGTGGGTATGGACAGGCTGCCGGACCCGGTACCGGGCCTCATGGGGCTGATCATGTTCCCGGCAATGTTTGCGGGCATTGTTGGAATGTTCTGGTATCCAGTGTTCCTCCGGCCCCGCTGGATGCGCCGTGACGCAGAACTGCAGGCCAGGGGCGAAGACCTTTTCGCCAAACGTTTCCTTCAAGGGCAGGTCCAGCGGCCGTCGGATAGACAGCAACCGTGATCGGCGGATTCGATTTCATCCTTGCCGCAGCCCAGGGTGCATTCGACGTGCGGTGAGCGGCGAACCCTCTCCTGGTGCGCGGGTCGAGGCACGCACACCGGGTATCTTTGGGGCCATGACTGAGATGGCTGTTGATTCCCTCGATGTTCTGCGCCGCCGCACCAGTGCCAAATGGTGCACCTATCCCGGCGACGTGCTGCCGATGTTCGTAGCAGAAATGGACTATCCGCTGGCCCCGCCCGTAGCCCGCGCGATGATCGAACGGATCGAAGCATCCGACGTCGGGTACGTATCCGGACCTGGTCCTGTCGGTCCCGCATTCGCCGGCTTCGCGCAGCGGCGCTGGAACTGGGAAGTGGACCCGGAGGACGTACGGACCACCACCGACGTCAGCGTGGCCATCGTGGAGACCCTCCGGCAGGTCCTAACCGCGGGGGATGAGGTGGTCATAACACCGCCGGTTTATCCGCCGTTCTTCGATCTTCCCGTGGAGGCGGGCGGCACAGTCCGCGAGGTGCCGCTGCTGCAGGACGAAGCCGGATGGTCCCTGGACCTGGACGGGCTTGAGGCGGCGTTCGCCGCAGGTGCCCGGGCGCTGCTGCTGTGCAACCCGCACAACCCGCTGGGCCTGGTGCACCCGAAGGAAACGCTCGGCGCCGTCGCCCGTCTGGCAGCCAGGTACGGCGTTACGGTGGTCAGCGACGAAATCCATGCGCCGCTGGTCTATTCCCCGGAGACCTTCACCCCCTTCCTGTCCGTCTCCGACGATGCCCGCGCCCACGGAGTGTGCGTCACGGCGGCCAGTAAGGGGTGGAACATCGCCGGGTCAAAGTGCGCCCTGATGATTGCTTCGGCCCCCGAGACCCGGCTGCTGCTGGATGAAATGCCGGAGGAAGTAGGCTTCCGGACCTCAATCCTTGGCCTGCACGGCACGGCCGCCGCGTATGCCGAGGGCGAGGAGTGGCTCGACGGCGTGCTGGCCGTCCTGGCAGCCAACCGGGAACTGCTCGGAGAACTGCTGTCCGCGGAGCTTCCGGGAGTGGCGTACCGCTTCCCCGATGCCAGCTATCTGGCTTGGCTTGACCTGCGCGCGCTGGGCTGGGGAGACGACCCAGCGGCAACCGCCCTCGAAAAGGCACGTGTGGCACTTGAACCAGGCCTCAAGTTCGGGACGGCCGGGGCAGGCTGTGCCCGATTGAATTTTGGCTGTGCGCCCGAGGTACTCGAGGAGGCTATCCACAGGCTGAGCGCAGCCAAATCCTAACGGCCCGGGAGCACGTACACTCGCCCGAAAGGAAGAGCAGCGCGGACGCCGGATGAAGGCGAGCGTGTACGCACACGCGCTGTGGCGAGCTGCAACGGGGAGGGGATACGCATGCCATTCAACGGCTACAACGTCAATCCGGAAGGGTGTGCAAACGTCCTTTCCCAGGTGGAGGAAGACGAGACCAGGTACGCGGCCGTGTCTGTCTTGCGGGGCGGCATGAACGCAGCAGAGGCAGCTTGCATGGCCGGCTCCGGAATCGTGGGACAGGCGCTCGCCGAGGTTTGGCAAGACACAATGGGCCCGCAGCTGGAGGCCGCGGAAGTCCGCATCCACAACGCGGTCGAAGGCGTCCGAAGAGCGGTCTCGATCATTGCCGGTGCTGACCAGGAGATGGCTGCGACAGCGAAGGCCAGCCTTGCTGAGGTGCAGGCTGGGATCTACGCCGAACCCCGGTTCAGGGACAAGCGCTCATGGCTGTAGATACGTCAGGACTTTTCGGGTGGCCGTCATCGGACAGCATCGAGTCCGCCTATCCTTCCGTGGAAGCAGCCGGTGAAGCCTACCTCAACGCGGTAGAGGAAACCGGGGAGACCTGGAAACAGTTAGGTCTCCACTACTCCGGGGATGGCGGGGACGAAATGGTCGGGGCTTTCCGGACCGTGATGCCTCACGCGGAGATGCTCGAAGAGACGGCAGCGGGTGTGAAAGACGCGCTGGTGGGTTTCGCCGCCGGTATTCGAACCTTGGAAGCCAAGCGGGATCAACTCATGGCAAGGATCCAGGCTGCCAGTACCCGGGCGTCTGACACTCCGGAAGGACTTTATCGGAGCGAACCCAATGTTCCGTTTGACCGGCCCGTCACCGGGGAAGACCTGCTGCTGCCGGCGGAGATCGCCGGACTTGCGGCGAGGTACCGAAACCTGGAAGAAGAAACGGCTGCCAGACTGCGGTCCGCGTACAACAGGGATACCTTGCTGGACAACCTGACGAGCATTCCCGCCACTATCGGGTACGGAACGGCTTCGGGCGTAATCAACAGAATTGCGGTGCGGCAGACAACCAGGGAATCCGAACGTACTTATCTCCGCTATGACACTACGGAAGAACGCCAGCGGCACATGGCCAGGGGGCGGTGGATGGAAGGGGAAAGGAAGGCAAGAACCACGCTTCGTTTTGAGCCCCGTCCAGCCGTGAGCAGGATGTTCTACAACAACTTCGAATGGTACCGAGCGAGGGTGGATGCTAACCCGTCAAAGTGGGTGAAAGCGGAACGATTCGGCGACCTCACTAACGCGGCGAAAAGTATCAAACTCGGGGGTGGCGCATTTACTCTCGTCACGGCGGGATTCACCATTGCCGATGAACGGGAAGATGCATACAACGAATTGCTGCACGCAAATCCTACCTGGAGCCGGGATGAACTCGAGGGACGTGCAAACCTCGAGGGCGGGGTCAAGGGCGGGACTAAGGTCGGCATTGACCTCGTTGCTGCAGGCACGGGTGCCGCCATTGGTACCGCAATTGGCGGGCCAGTAGGCACCGTGGTTGGTGCGGGGATCGGGATCGGGATCTCGGTGATTACTTCAATGGAGTTCGACTTCCTGGATGGCCGTACCATCAAGGATGCTGCCGCAGACCGTGCCATGGAGGCCATCGACAACATGGCCAACGGATGGAACAAGCTCTTCGGAGGATAGGCTGCCCGCACTGCTAGAGGTACGGAAGGTCAGGGGGGGGGGCTGTCCAGCAGGAACGACATCGGCAACACAACGAAGGTAAGGCAAGACATGGAATCTGGAACTAACGAGTGGGCGCTCTCCGCGATCCTTTTTCTCCTGGGGATCGTCCCGTTTGTGGGTGGCGTCCTGCTTTATACGAATAAGTTTGTTGGCCTGCTGGTCCTGGATAATTTCATGCCGGGTAAACCGTCCCTGGCTACCACCTTTTTGGGGGCGTGGCTCCTCTTGATGGCACCCAGCGAATTCGTACTTCAAACCGGCATTGACGCCCTCATTGTTCCCTACGGCATTGTTCTTCTCGGATGCCTCGCGATCGGACTCATGGGCTGGTTCTGGATGCCCCGGTTTATGCAGCCGCGCTGGATGAAAGAAGGAGACAAGGTGGAGGCTCGCGGGGAAGACCTGTTCACTAAACGCTTCTCCAACGGGGAAAGGAAGTCCATGACCACTGACGCCGATGGCTTCAGCCACGAACGGATGTCCGGTGTCTTGGTGCCTCGTCCCCAGGGCTGGGAAATGGAAGTGAATTCCGCAGACATGCTCGTCGTGGCACATCCTCCCGTGCCACGAGGGATCTTTCGCCCCAACATGGTTCTACGCTGGGCGCCGGCGAACGGAATCTCCCTGGCCCGATATGCAACCGCGGCACTGGCCTCGACCCTGCAGACGGCACAGCAGGTCCGCATCATTTCACACGAGACGTGGCCGATGAACGGCTCCGAGGGGCCGGTGAGGGGCCGGAGACAGCGCTTTGTGCATCAGGTGGAGCAGCACCCGGTGTGTGTGGACCGCTGGCTGTGGATTTCAGGCCACCAGGTCTTCGAAGCAACCGCAAGCTACACCGTTGACCAGCACGCAGGAATGAAGCTGCTGTTCGAGCAGATGATTATGGATCTTCGGATCGAACCGGCCAACGCGGCAGCTGATGGTCAGGAACGCGACGCCATTGATACCTTTGCGCCCACAGAGCCGCGGCTGGACGAGACAGCATCGCGTTTGGCCGGTGAGGACCGTGAAGACCTCGGCGCTCTGGCCGCCGCCCAGCCTTGCCAGGAACCGGCACTGCTCCTGCGTATTCCCGCCCTGGAACTGATGGACAGCCTGGCGGACAGGAACCGGCTGGGGATGTTCCAGCGCAAGGGCCCGGAGTTCACGGCACTCCGGGAAGCAGGCTTCCTTGCCGCCGACGGCTCGCTGACCCCGGCCGGCACGGACTACGGCGCCCCGTTACGGACCCCGGTCGCAGCCTTCCAAGTCACCGCTGCAGATGAGCGCGGCGGGGCTGTCCTTCAGGCATGGATTGGGGGAGGGTGCGGAAGGGTGACTGCGGAGCCTTCTCGCTTCTCCCGTCCATCCGCACGCGTACCCGGCCCGGATGACCTGTCCGTACAGGTCCTCCAGGCAAATGCCGTTCCCAAAGCCATAGCGGACTGGCTGGGGTTCTCACCGGCATGGAGCATTGCGCATGAACCGGTGGTCCTGGCAAGGGACCAGTACGAAGCCAAGGTGAAGTCCGCGCGGGCGAGAGCCCCCATAGGCCTGAGCGAAGCGGCCCGGCGAATGTGGCAACAGCCATGGACAGAATGGGAGATCCTCGATGAGCGGACAGGAGGCTGGTTCGGCTTCGTGAACGCCGGAACGGCTGGCCAGTACCGGCTGGGTCGGGGTGACGGCGGTTCGGTGATTCTGGAGCCGGTCTCTTCAGCCGCTGTCTGGGACACGCTGGTGCGGTTCATCCATGCCTCGGTCGAAGGAACACCGCTCTGGATCCCGGAGCTGCCGGGCTTCGACGAACGCCCGGCAGACGGCAGAGTCCCCGAAGGAAAAGTCTGGGCAGAGTACCCCTAGGCCCGGCTAGGCGAAGTACACGCCGATCCGGTTGCCCTCAATCTCTTCGATCCGGATGTCGATCTCGTAGATGTCCTTAAGGACCTCGGGCTGCATGATCATCGACGGCGGTCCCTGGTGGAGCAGCTTGCCGTCAGCCATGGCAATGATGTCGTCGGAGTAGCAGGACGCGAAGTTAATGTCGTGGATGACCAGGACCACGGTCTTGCCGAGCTCGTCCGTGAGCCGGCGCAGCAGCCGCATCATCTCCACTGAGTGCTTCATGTCCAGGTTGTTCAGCGGCTCATCCAGCAGCAGATAGTCGGTGTCCTGTGCCAGCACCATCGCGATGAACGCGCGCTGGCGCTGCCCGCCGGACAGTTCGTCGACAAACCGGTCGGCCAGTTCGCTCAAGTCCAGGAAGGCCATGGCCTGCTCGATCTTCTCCCGGCACACCGCCGTCGGACGTCCGCCGTTGTGCGGGTAGCGGCCGAAGCCGACCAGATCGCGGACGGTGAGCCGGACGGTCAGGTGGTTGTCCTGCCGCAGGATCGCCATCTTGCGCGCCAGCTCCTTGCCCGGGGCGGCAGAGACATCCAGGCCGTCCACCGTGACCGAACCCTCGTCGGCCTTCAGCAGGCGGCTGATGATGGAGAGCAGCGTGGATTTGCCGGCGCCGTTGGGGCCGATGATTGAGGTGACTCCGCCCTCCTTGATGTGGCAGCTCACCCCGTCCACGACTGTAGTGCCCGCGTACTGCTTAGTGACGCCGGTGACCTGGATCATTTGAGGGAGCCTTTCAGGAGCAGGATCAAAAAGACGATCCCGCCAACGAATTCAATGACAATGCTCAGCGCAGTGTTGAACGAGAAGATCCGTTCCAGCACCAGCTGGCCGCCCACCAGGGCGATGATGCCGATCAGCACGGCCATGGGCACAACGGCTGAATGCTTGAAGTGCGAGCAGAGCTGGTAGGCCAGCGACGCCACCAGCAGGCCAAAGAAGGTCACCGGCCCCACCAGGGCGGTGGACACCGCCACGAGGACGGAGCAGATGACCAGCACCAGGGTGACGGACCGCTTGTGGTTCACGCCCAGGTTGATGGACGTTTCCCGGCCCAGCGACATCACGTCGAGCTGATGCCGCATCCGCCAGGCTGGAATGCTGACCAGCACGACGGCGATCAACGAGTAGCCAAGCAGCGCTCCGTCGACGTTGTTAAAGGACGCGAAGAACAGGTCCTGCAGGATGATGAACTCGCTGGGCTCGATCAGCCGCTGCAGCAGCGAAGACATGCCCCGGAACATGGTGCCCAGGACGATGCCGACCAGCAGCATCAGGTGCAGGGATTTCCCGCCCCCGGTAAACAGCCAGCGGTAAAGCAGGAAGGAGAAGCCCACCATCAGGGCCACTTCCATGCCGTAGCGAAGCGGCTCGGACATGGCGAGCACGAACCCGCCGCCCAGCGTAAATACCAGGACCGTCTGGATCAGCACGTACAGGGCGTCAAACCCCATGATTGACGGCGTCAGGATCCGGTTGGCGGTGACCGTCTGGAACAGGACGGTGGAAACCCCGACGGCGTACGCCACCAGGATCATCGAGCCCACCTTGATGGCGCGGCGCGGCAGCACGTAGCCGATATTGCCGCGCAGCTCAATGGTCATAAAGACGGCCACAAGTGCTGCGGCCACCACAGAGAGGATGATGATCCAGGACCGCGGGGAGAGGTTTCGCACCGGACGCCGGCGCTGCACGGTCATGGCCGAAGGCAGGACGCTGGTGGGGGAGCTAGGCACGGGCTGAGCGCTTTCTCAGGAGCAGGTAGAGGAACAGGGCACTGCCCACGGCAGAGACGATCACGCCGACCGGGATTTCATACGGATAGCGGATGGTCCGGCCGATGATGTCGCAGGCCAGGACAAAGCCGGCACCGAAAATCGCCACCCACGGTATGGCGCGGCGGACGTTGTCGCCCACCAGGAGGGAGACGAGGTTCGGGACGATCAGCCCCAGGAACGGCACGGAACCAACGCTGACCACCACGACGGCGCTGATCAGGGACACGATGATCAGGCCCAGGGTCATGACGCGGTTGTAGTTCAGTCCCAAATTGGTCGTGAACTCCTGGCCCATGCCGGCAACGGTGAAACGGTCGGCAGCCAGGAACCCAATGAGGGTCAGTGCACCCACGATCCACAGCAGTTCATAGCGTCCGCGCAGCACCCCGGAGAAGTCGCCGGTCATCCAGGAGTTTAGGGTCTGCAGCAGGTCGAACCGGTAGGCGAAGAAGGTGGTGACGGCAGCGATCACGCCGCCGAGCATGATTCCCACCAGGGGCACGATCAGCGTGTTGCGCAGCGGAATGCGGCGCAGGATGAGCAGGAAGAGGGCGGTTCCGGCGACGGCGAAGACGGTGGCGGTGGACATCTTCATGAACAGCGAAGCACCGGGCAGCAGGACCGTCACCACCAGGATGCCCAGTGACGCGGATTCAATGGTCCCGACTGTGGAGGGCTCCACGAATTTGTTCCGCGCCATCAGCTGCATGATGAGCCCGGCCACGCTGAGCGCCATGCCGGCCAGAATGATGCTTAGCGTCCGCGGAACCCGGCTGATCCAGAAGATGTCCCAGGCATGTTGATCGCCGGCCAGCAGCGAGGACAGGGAGACGTCGCTGACGCCGACGAACATGCTGACGACGGCGAGTACAAGCACAGCCGCACCGCCCAGGACCATCATGGCCGCGGGGCCGAAGCGGCGTCGCCTGGATACGGCAGCGGCCCCGGAGGAGGCCGGGGCTGTGGGGGGAGTGAGCTGCGTTGTCATGCGATTCCGTCTCCCTCACTGGCCGGGCCTGCCCGAAGGCAGACCCGGCCAATGAGGATCTAGCAGGTAAGGGAACGGGTTAGGAGATGCCGTCCTGGACAGCGCTGACCATTGCGTCAACGTTGTTCAGGCCATAGCCCACCAGGTACCAGCTGGAGGAATCGAGCATGGTGATGTTGTCGTTGGCTGCTGCCTTGGTGCCCTTGACCAGTTCGTTGTCCAGGACAGCGGAGGCAACTTCGCCTGCATTGCCGACAGCGACGTCGCGGTCAATGACGAACAGGTGGTCCGGGTTGATCTCGGCCACGTATTCGAAGGAGACCGACTCGCCGTGCTGGGCTTCGGACTTGATGTCCGCTGCAGTGGCGACGCCGAGGACATCGTGGATCAGGCCGAAGCGTGAACCCGCGCCATAAGCAGTCATTTCGCCGCCGCTGGTCATGATGATCAGGCCGTTGCCGGCGTCCGCCGCGGTGGCCTTGGTTTCGTCGACCTTGGTGTCCAGAGCGGCGAGCTTCTCCTCGACCTCGGCTTCCTTGCCGAAGATGTCGCCGATGATTTCGGTGTTCTCGATGAAGGAGTTCCACGGGTCGGCAGCGTCGGTGCTGAGGTTGACCGTGGGGGCGATCTTGGAGAACTCGTCGTAGAAGTCGGCGGTACGGCCGGACATGATGATCAGATCCGGAGCTCCGGCGCTGATGGCTTCGAAGTCCGGTTCCTTCATGCTGCCGATCTTGGCGTAGTCATCCGAGCCGAACTTGGAGAGGCTCTCGGGGAAGTTTGCTGCCGGAACGCCGTCAACCTCGATGCCCAGGGCGTCCAAGGTGTCCAGGGCGCCCAGGTCGAAGGTGTAGACGACCTCGGGGTTCACGGGGACCTCAGTGGTGCCCTGCGTGTGCTCCACAGTGATCATGCTGGGTTCCGTGGCGGCGGGTTCGGCGGCGGCATCGGTCTCGGAGCCGCACGCGCTCACGGCAAGCAGGGACACGAGGGCGGTTCCGGCCAGCAGCCGGGACTTCAGGGTCGTCTTCACGAGTGGTGCTCCAGTATTTCTCTCAAAGGATGCGTCGCCTGCCGGATGCCTCCGCCATTAGGACACAAAATTGTTGGCTAATTTTTGCGCGCCCTTGAAAGTTATCTGGTTAGGCAAGGCTAAGCAACTTGAGTCACCGGACGGGGAGACCGAATCCGTAACAGAGACGACGGAGCCACGGGAGGCAGGGGCATCCCGATGATCTTTGTTGGCACTCACCTTGACCGAGTGCTAACCGTTGCATAAAGTCGGACCTAGCACTCCCCACGTGAGGGTGCTAATTCCTGAGGGAAGCGTTCACCGGCACCCGCGACGACGGCAAGCGCCTACCGACGGTCCACAAACCCGTTAGTAACTAGCAAAGGAGAGCCCGAGTGTCGGTCTCTATTAAGCCCCTTGAGGATCGCATTGTTGTTCGCCCGCTCGAAGCTGAGCAGACCACGGCCTCCGGCCTGGTTATCCCGGACACCGCTAAGGAAAAGCCCCAGGAGGGCGAAGTCGTAGCAGTCGGCCCCGGCCGCGTTGACGACAACGGCAACCGTGTGCCGATCGATGTCGCCGAGGGCGACGTCGTCATCTACTCGAAGTACGGCGGAACCGAGGTCAAGCAGGGCGGCCAGGAATACCTGGTGCTCTCCGCACGCGACGTGCTGGCCATCGTCGTCAAGTAAGTCTTTGAAGACCCCGGCCAGATTCGGCCGGGGTCTTCTTTTGTAGATGTAGTTGTTGTCGGAAAGGACACACACATGGCAAAGCAGTTGGAGTTCAACGACTCCGCCCGTCGTTCACTGGAAGCCGGTGTCGACAAGCTCGCCAACACCGTCAAGGTCACCCTCGGCCCGCGCGGCCGCAACGTGGTGCTCGCCAAGACCTGGGGCGCCCCCACCATCACCAACGACGGCGTCACGATCGCCCGCGAGGTCGAACTCGACGATCCGTACGAGAACCTTGGCGCACAGCTGGCCAAGGAAGTTGCCACCAAGACCAACGACGTCGCCGGTGACGGTACCACCACCGCAACGGTGCTGGCCCAGGCACTGGTCAAGGAAGGCCTGCGCAACGTGGCAGCAGGCGCCGCTCCCGGTGCCCTCAAGCACGGCATCGAGACCGCAGTCGAGGCCGTTGCGGCCCGCCTGCTGGAGAACGCCAAGGAAGTTGAAGGCAACCAGGTTGCCCACGTGGCGGCCATCTCCGCGCAGAGCGAAGAGGTCGGCCAGCTCCTGGCCGAAGCTTTCGACAAGGTAGGCAAGGACGGCGTCATCACCATCGAGGAGTCTTCCTCGACGTCCACCGAACTGGTCATCACCGAAGGCATGCAGTTCGACAAGGGCTACCTCTCGCCGTACTTCGTGACCGACCCGGAGCGCCAGGAAGCCGTCCTCGAAGACGCGCTGATCCTGATCAACTCCGGCAAGATTTCCTCGGTTGCAGAGTTCCTGCCGCTGCTGGAAAAGGCACTGCAGGCCTCCAAGCCGCTGTTCATCATTGCCGAAGACGTTGACGGCGAAGCGCTGTCCACCCTGGTGGTCAACAAGATCCGCGGCACCCTGAACGTGGTTGCAGTGAAGGCTCCGGGCTTCGGCGACCGCCGCAAGGCCATGATGCAGGACATCGCCACGCTCACCGGCGCCCAGGTTGTGTCCCCGGACCTCGGCCTGAAGCTGGACCAGGTTGGCCTGGAGGTGCTGGGCTCCGCCCGCCGCATCACCGTCACCAAGGACAACACCACGATCGTTGACGGCAATGGCTCCGAAGCCGACGTCGCCGACCGCGTGGCACAGATCCGTGCCGAGATCGAGCGCACGGACTCCGACTGGGACCGCGAAAAGCTGCAGGAACGCCTGGCCAAGCTCTCCGGCGGCATCGGCGTGATCAAGGTTGGCGCAGCCACCGAGGTTGAGCTGAAGGAAAAGAAGCACCGCATTGAGGACGCTGTGTCCTCGACCCGCGCTGCCCTGGAAGAGGGCATCGTGGCCGGCGGCGGTTCCGCGCTGGTCCACGCTGCCCGCGCCCTGGACACCGATTCCGAGGTAGCCAAGCTCGACGGCGACGCCGCCACGGCCGTTGGCCTGGTCCGGCGCGCGCTGGCCCAGCCGCTGCGCTGGATCGCCGAGAACGCCGGTGCCGAAGGCATGGTTGTTGTCTCCAAGGTCAGCGAGCTTGAAGTCAACCACGGCTTCAACGCTGCAACCGGCGAATACGGCAACCTGATCGAAGCCGGCATTATCGACCCGGTCAAGGTCACGCGTTCGGCCCTGCGCAACGCAGCATCGATCGCCGCACTGGTCCTCACCACCGAGGCACTGGTTGTGGAGAAGCCCTCCGAAGAGAATGATGACCACGGTCACCAGCACTAATTCGGGCTGAACAAATGGGCCCCTCCAGGCGCGGAACTCCGCCCCGGAGGGGCCCTTTTGTGTGTGCCGGCCCGGGGCGCGCCGGGTCGGCACATTCAAAGGGCGGGCGCAGGGACAGGTAAACTCTTGCGGTATTTGCCATCTGAAAGGACACCCGCAAGTGTCAGCAACCGAGCAGCACGCTGCCGCTTCGCGCTCCGAAAAACCGTCAGTTCCTTCCGCCCCCGCAGCCGGTGAACGCCGCTACCGTCCGGAAGTCCAGGGCCTGCGGGCGCTGGCGGTGATACTGGTTGTCATTTACCACGTGTGGCTTGGCAGGGTTTCCGGCGGAGTGGACGTCTTCCTCCTTATCTCCGCCTTCCTGCTGACCGGTTCCTTTGTCCGCAAAGCCGAAGCAGGCAGGGCACTGGCCCTGGGCCGCTATTGGCTGCACCTGTTCAAGCGGCTGCTGCCGGCCGTCGTCGTCGTGCTCCTCTCCGTCCTCGCGGCCACTGCATTCCTGCTGCCCGCCAGCTACCGGCAGGACCTCATCACCGAGTCCTGGTCCTCCCTGTTCTATGTGCAGAACTGGACCCTGGCGAACAACGCCGTCGACTACCTGGCCGCTGACCACAGCGGCGCCAGCCCGCTCCAGCACTTCTGGTCCCTCTCGATCCAGGGCCAGGTCTTCCTGCTGTGGCCGCTTCTTTTCGCTGCTGCGCTTCCGGCGGCCCGGCTGGCCCGAATCGGCTACCGAACCGTGCTCACCGGGATCTTCGGGATAATCTTCGCCGCTTCGCTCGCGTTTTCCATCTGGCAGACCGGCGCGAACCAGGCGTATGCATACTTCGATACGCGGACCCGGCTCTGGGAATTCGCGCTTGGAACCCTCCTGGCACTCGCGCTGCCGTATCTGCACCTTGGCCGCAGGCTTCGCATCCTGATCGGCTGGACCGGCGTGGCAGCCATGCTCGGCTGCGGCATCATCCTGCAGGTGCAGCAGCAGTTCCCGGGATACCTGGCCCTGTGGCCCACCCTGGCAGCCGCCATGGTGATTGCTGCGGGTGACACCGGCAGCAGGCTGGGAGCGGACCGCTGGCTCACAGCGAAGCCGCTGGTGAAACTGGGAGACAACTCCTATGCCCTGTACCTCTGGCACTGGCCCGTCCTCGTCTTCTGGCTCATCGCCTCCGGCCAGGAAAACGCCGGAATCGTCGACGGCGCCGCAGTGATTGCTGTTTCGCTGCTCCTGGCGGTGCTCACGACCAAACTGGTGGAAACCCCGCTGCGCGGCTGGTCCTGGCCGGAAGCCGCATCGTGGCGCTCCGCACTGGTGCTCGCCGCCTCCTTCGCGCTGGTCGCAGCGCCCCTGGCCGGGTGGCAGGCCAAGGTTGCCTCTGATGCGCAGGCAGTCAGGCTGCAGAGCATTGCCGACAACCCCGGCGCCCTCTCACTCGATCCTGAATTCCAAACCGCTGCATCGACGACCGCCCTGGTGAAACCTTCCGCGTCCGAGATGGACCAGGAATGGGCGAAGCTCGACCATGCGTGCGACGAAGCATTCGCTCCGGCTGAAGGCAGCGTCCTGGAAAAGTCCTGCAAGCAGATCGGCAGCGCAGACGGTGCACAAAAGAGAATCGTCGTGCTCGGCGATTCCCACGCCATGCAGTGGACGGCAGCGCTGCGGCCCGTCGCGCTGGCCAATGACTGGCACGTGGTCACCGTCCTGAAGATGGGATGCCGTTACGGGGCGGCGGATCCGGAACGCTCCGAGGAATGCAACGCGTTCAATGAGGCAGCAGGCGAATACACCCTGGGCCTGATGCCGGACGCCGTGTTCACTGTCGCCTCCGTCACCGAAGAATCCAGCCCGGCCGAATATCTGGCCGGCGGCTACGATGACGGCGTGCGGGCCTTCGATGAAGCCGGGATCGCCGTGCTGGCCATGCGGGACAACCCGCGCTTCGAGTTCGATATGTTCAAGTGCCTGGAGGCAAACGACCTCTCCGTCCAGGCCTGCCACGTCCCGCGCAGCGAGCTGCTGGCAGAGGTTTCCCCTCTGGAAGGACTCCAGGAACGGATCCCGGGCGTCCACGTCCTGGACATGAGCGACCAGTTCTGTTTTGAGGACTCCTGCCCCGGCATCATCGGCAACGTGATCGTCTACAAGGACCACGACCACCTCAACCGCACCTACATGGAGACCGTCTCCCCGGAACTGGCCCAGCGGATCCTCGACGCCACCGGGTGGGAAGGCGTCACCGTGCCAGCGTCGGTTTAGCTGGACCAGGTAGCGTCCGGAATACGGAACCCTGTCCATTTCGTTCTACGATTGGATAAACGCGGCCGTGATGCCCGGCCCCACAACTCCCCGGTCCTGAAAGAGGCGCGCACTTGAGCCAGCAGTCCCCAGAACACGATCCGTTTGGCTTCGTCGGCCTGACCTATGATGACGTCCTCCTGCTGCCCGGTCCCACGGACGTCATCCCGTCCGAGGCGGACACCAGTTCCCGGCTGACCAAGCGGATCACGGTACAGACCCCGCTGCTCTCCGCAGCCATGGATACCGTGACCGAATCGCGAATGGCGATCGCGATGGCCCGCCACGGCGGCCTGGGTGTCATCCACCGCAACCTCTCCATCGCGGACCAGGCCGAACACGTGGACCGGGTCAAGCGCAGCGAATCAGGCATGATCACCAACCCGGTCACCATCGACCCGGACGCCACGCTGCAGGAACTGGACGATCTCTGCGCGCATTTCCGGGTGTCGGGCCTTCCCGTCGTGGATCCGGAAAACAAGCTCCTGGGAATCGTGACCAACCGCGATACCCGTTTTATCCCGAAGTCCGAGTACCCCTCCCGCAAGGTCGGGGAAGTCATGACCCGGATGCCGCTGATCACCGGCCGGGTGGGCATCACCCCGGAGGAGACGGTTGAGCTCCTGGGCAAGAACCGGATTGAGAAGCTGCCGCTGGTGGATGACGCCGGACGCCTCCAGGGCCTGATCACGGTCAAGGACTTCGACAAGGCCGAGCAGTATCCGCTCGCAACCAAGGATGACGAGGGCAGGCTCCGCGTCGGTGCCGCCGTCGGCTTCTTCGGTGACGGGTACGAACGCGCCATGGCGCTGGTGGATGCCGGCGTCGACGTCCTCGTGGTGGACACCGCCAACGGCCACAGCGCAGGCGTCCTGGAAATGATTGCCCGCCTCAAGAAGGACCCGGCAGCAGCGCACGTGGATGTCATCGGCGGCCAGGCAGCGACCCGCGAAGGTGCCCAGGCCCTGATTGATGCCGGCGCTGACGCCATCAAGGTCGGCGTGGGTCCGGGCTCCATCTGCACTACCCGCGTGGTCGCCGGCGTCGGCGTCCCGCAGATTACGGCCATTTATGAAGCGGCCAAGGCTGCCATTCCCGCGGGCGTACCGGTCATTGCCGACGGCGGCCTGCAGTACTCGGGGGACATCGGCAAGGCCATTGTTGCCGGCGCGGACACCGTGATGCTCGGCGGCCTGCTCGCCGGATCGGCGGAGAGCCCGGGCGACCTGGTCTTCGTCAACGGAAAGCAGTTCAAGACGTACCGCGGCATGGGCTCCCTGGGCGCCATGCAGACCCGCGGCAAGAACACGTCCTACTCCAAGGACCGCTACTTCCAGGCGGACGTCCCCAGCGATGAGAAGCTCATCCCCGAGGGCATCGAAGGCCAGGTGCCCTACCGCGGGCCCCTGTCCGCCGTCGCGCACCAGCTGGTGGGCGGCCTGCGCCAGACCATGTTCTACACCGGCGCGCACACCATTTCCGAGCTCAAGGCCAAGGGACGCTTTGTCCGCATCACGCCTGCGGGCCTGAAGGAATCCCACCCGCACGACATCATGATGACCGTCGAAGCGCCGAACTACGGCCGCCGCTAGGCCGCTGGTCCTCGAAGCAGGCACCGTTCCGTTCCGGAGCGGTGCCTGCTTCCTTTTGCGACTGGGATAACCTAGAGCAGTGACTAACGAGATAGAGATTGGCCGAGGCAAGCGTGGGCGCAGAGCCTACTCCCTGGATGACGTAGCGATTGTGCCCTCCCGGCGCACCCGCGATCCCCAGGACGTCTCGGTCAGCTGGCAGATAGACGCCTACCAGTTTGAGATGCCGGTTATCGGCGCTCCGATGGACTCGGTGATGTCACCGGCCACGGCAATTGCACTCGGCCGCCTGGGCGGCCTCGGGGTCCTGAACCTCGAAGGACTCTGGACCCGCTACGAGGACCCGCAGCCGGTCCTCGACGAAATCGCCGTCCTCAGCCAGGAGAATTTCAACCCGGCAGCCACCCGCCGGCTGCAGGAGATCTACACGGCCCCGATCCGAGCAGAGCTGATCACTTCCCGCCTCGCGGAAATGCGCGACGCCGGCGTCACAGTTGCCGGGTCCCTCACCCCGCAGCGCACCCAGGAGTTCTACAAGACTGTCCTGGCCGCCGGTGTGGACATCTTCGTGATCCGCGGAACAACTGTCTCCGCCGAGCACGTCTCCAAGAATGCTGAACCGCTGAACCTGAAGCAGTTCATCTACGAACTCGACGTTCCGGTCATCGTTGGCGGCGCCGCCGGCTACACCCCGGCACTGCACCTGATGCGCACCGGCGCGGCCGGCGTCCTGGTCGGGTTCGGCGGAGGGGCCACCACAACCACCAGGCGCGCACTGGGCATCCACGCGCCGATGGCCACGGCCATTTCCGACATCGCTGAAGCACGGCGTGACTACATGGACGAGTCCGGCGGCCGGTACGTCCACGTGATTGCCGACGGCGGCATGGGCACCAGCGGCGACATCGTCAAGGCCATCGCCATGGGCGCGGACGCCGTCATGCTGGGCTCCGCCCTGGCCCGCGCCGAAGAAGCTCCGGGCCGCGGCTGGCACTGGGGACAGGAAGCACACCATGGTGAGCTTCCGCGCGGCGACAGGGTTCACCTGGATACCGTCGGCCCGCTGAAGGAAGTACTGTGGGGGCCCTCCCATCACACCAACGGGACCTCCAACCTCATGGGTGCACTGCGGCGCGCAATGGCTACCACCGGATACTCTGATTTGAAGGCCTTCCAGCGCATCGAGATGCTGGTTTCCCCCTACCAATACAACACCTGATCGCGATCGACCCCACACCCCCGGGGCACCTGCTTCAGAGAGGAATCTTGACCATGGCAACAAATGCACTCAGTCCGGAATACCGCGAAGCTGCCCTGGAAAAACTTCAGGCGACGTCAGAGCCCGGAGGGGAACTGGACGTCCTGATTGTGGGCGGCGGAGTGGTCGGGGCAGGCGCTGCGCTTGACGCTGTCACCAGGGGACTCAAGGTCGGCATGGTCGAAGCCCGGGACTGGGCTTCGGGAACCTCCTCCCGGTCTTCGAAGCTCATCCACGGCGGCCTGCGCTACCTGGAGATGCTGGACTTCGCCCTGGTGCAGGAAGCCTTGAAGGAACGGGGCCTGCTGCTGCAGCGCATCGCGCCCCACCTGGTGAAGCCTGTGCCCTTCCTGTACCCGCTGACAAAACGGTTTGTTGAGCGGCCCTATGTCGGCGCGGGGATCTTCCTCTATGACACCCTCGGCATGACCTCCGGGAACTCCCGGGGTGTTCCGATGCAGAAGCACCTGACCCGGCGGGGCACCCTGCGTGCTGCGCCCAGCCTGAAGGATGACGCCATGATTGGCTCCATCCGCTACTACGACGGGCAGGTCGACGACGCGCGGTACGTGGCGAACATGGTCCGCACCGCCGTCCACTACGGTGCCACAGCGGTGAACCGGCTTTCCGTCGTCGACTTCCTGCGTGAGGGCGAGCGCGTTGTCGGTGCCCGGGTCCGCGACCAGGAAACGGGCCGGGAGTTTGATATTCGTGCGAGCCAGGTGGTCAATGCCACCGGCGTCTGGACGGATGAAACGCAGGCGATGGTCACCGACCGCGGCCAGCTCAAGGTCCGCGCGTCCAAGGGCGTGCACCTGGTGGTTCCCCGCGACCGCATCCAGTCCACCGTGGGCATGATCCTGCGCACGGAAAAATCAGTGCTCTTCGTCATTCCGTGGGGCCGGCACTGGATCATCGGCACAACGGACACGGACTGGAACCTGGACAAGGCCCATCCCGCGGCCACGTCAGCGGACATTGACTACATCCTCGAACACGTGAACACCGTCCTGAAGACGCCGCTGACGCGTGAAGACGTGGAAGGCGTCTATGCGGGGCTGCGGCCGCTGCTGGCCGGCGAGAACGATTCCACCGCCAAGCTTTCGCGCGAACATGTGGTGGCCCACCCGGTTCCCGGCCTGGTCGTCGTGGCCGGAGGCAAGTGGACCACTTACCGTGTCATGGCGAAGGACGCCGTCGACGAAGCAGCGCGGGCGCTCGATGAGAAGGTGCCCGAAAGCTGCACCCAGACGATCCCGCTGCTTGGTGCCGTGGGCTACAAGGCAGCCTGGAACCGCAGGCACCGCACAGCCGATGAATACGGAATCCATGTGGTGCGCGTGGAGCACCTGCTCAATCGCTACGGTGCCCTCGCAACCGAGGTGCTCGACCTGATTGCCGAGAATCCCAAGCTGGGAGAACCGCTGCCAGGGGCTGATGACTACCTGGGCGCCGAGGTTGTCTACGCCACGACGCACGAGGGTGCCCGGCACGTGGAAGATGTGCTGGCACGGCGGACCCGGATCTCCATCGAGTCCTGGGACCGGGGGGTCTCTGCGGCTCCCGTTGCGGCGGACCTCATGGCCCCTGTCCTCGGTTGGGACGCCGAACGGGTGGAGAGCGAAGTACGTCATTACCTGGCCCGCGTGGAAGCAGAACGGCTCAGCCAAAAGCAGCCCGATGACGTTTCCGCCGACGCAGCCCGGCTTGCCGTCGAGGACATAGCACCGCAGCGCTAGCCCGGGGACACCAGCGGATGAGCGACGAACTGAGCCTGAATGAAAAGGGCGCTGTCCTGACCGAGCCGGAAATGGTCATCCTGCAAATGGTGGCCAAGGACAGGACGGACGCTGCGGCGCAGCTGGCGGAGCGGATGTACCGGCAGGGAAGGCTGACGGACCTTGAGGGGTTCATCAACGATGTCAGCGCCCGTGAGCACCAGATGGCCACGGGCCTGCCCGGAGGGATCGGGCTGCCGCACGCGAGGAGCCGGTATGCGGTACAGACCTCGATTGCCGTCGGGATCTGCAAGTACGGGCACAGCCTTGACTTCGGTGCATCAGACGGCCCGGCGACTGTGGTGCTGCTGATAGCTACCCCCGCCGCCTCCTTTTCCGAACATCTGGAAGTCCTGGCGACGCTGGCGCGTTCCCTCTTCCGGCCGGCGTTCCGGGACTCACTGAGGCATGCAGAGGATCCCGAAGTCATCGCCGAGCTCATTAATTCCTCGCTGGTGTTCTTTGACCATTAGGCACCGGGGCACCGTCCATTGGGTTTTCTACACGACTACGAAGTACCGTTAAGCCGTGCTTAAGACTGCCCTGCAACCGCGATGGATCGCCGGCCTGATCCTTGCCCTGGCCATTTCCACCGTGTTCGTGCTGCTCTCGGAATGGCAGTTCTCCGCCGCTGAAAGCGAGGGCCCGCCTCCGGTCACCGCCACCGAGGAAGTACGTCCGCTCACGGAAGTCTTCACCCCCGGCGTACCGCTTTACGCGACCGAAGCAGACCAAATGGTGACCTTTACGGGCACCTTCCAGCGGGAGGACCAGGTTCTGGTCCAGAACCGTCTGCAGGACGGAGAGGAAGGCTACTGGGTCGTCACGGCGTTCGACGTCGACGACGCGCCCTCAGACGCAGCCATTCCCGTCGTCCGCGGATGGACCGCCGATCCTGCTGCGGCGGGGAGTGCACCGGAGGGTGAAATTACGATCATCGGGCGGCTGCTGCCCACCGAAGCGCCGATTGCCGGACCTGTACCGGAGGGAACTTCTGCAGCCCTGTCCACCGCCGAACTGGGCAACCTCTGGGACGAGCCGCTCTTCTCGGCTTTCGTCACGGCACACGAAACCCTGGTGGACGGTGAGCCTGCAGCCGCAAGCGACCTGGAAACGGTAACCGTGGCGCCGCAGCCGCAGGAAACCACCATCAACTGGATGAACATCTTCTACGCCGTCGAATGGGTGGTGTTCGCCGGGTTTGCGGTGTTCCTCTGGTGGCGCCTCCTCGCTGACTCCTACCAGCGCAGCCTCGAAGAGGACGAATACGAGGACGACGAGTATGACGAAGACGACTTTGAAGACGTTGACGGCGAAGAACAGCCGCCGGCACCAACCAGCAGTGAGGTAAAGAAGTGAGCGATCCCGCAGTCACCAGGCCCCCGCGCCCGAAGAAGAAGAAGCGCCGGTTTGGCGGAACGCACGCGCAGATCCGCTCGGCCCTGACCTTTTACAAGGTCTCCTCCTGGGTGACCGGCATTTTCCTGCTGCTCCTGGTGGCGGAAATGGTCATGAAGTACATGCTCAACATTCCGCCGGTCATGCTGGGAGGGCTGAACCTCTATACGGCTGTGCTGATCGCCCACGGCTGGCTGTACGTTGTGTACCTCTTCGCCGACTTCCGGCTGTGGCAGCTCATGCGGTGGCCTTTCACCAAGTTCATCGTTGTTGCGCTCGGCGGCGTCGTGCCCTTCCTGTCCTTCATCGTGGAGGTCCGCACCCACAAGCAGGTCCTTGCCGAGCTCGCCGCGCACCCTGAGGCCGCGAAGCGCTATTAGCTATTAACCGTGTGGCGGCTAAGGCCGTCACACAGTCCCGCCAGCCGCCCTGATGTGCGGCAGGGGCACCGCGGCGACTATCCTTGAAACCGTGACTAATCCCGCGACTGCTCCTATTGAAGAGCGCCCCGTCCTGGTTGTGGACTTCGGTGCCCAGTACGCCCAGCTGATTGCCCGGCGCGTACGCGAAGCCGACGTCTACTCCGAGGTTGTGCCGCACACCTACAGCACTGAAGCGCTGCTGGCCAAGAACCCGGCAGCCATCATCCTCTCCGGCGGGCCGTCCAGCGTTTACGCCGAGGGCGCCCCCAAAGTAGACCCTGAACTGTTCGAGGCAGGAGTTCCGGTCTTCGGGATCTGCTATGGCTTCCAGGCCATGGCCGCTGCCCTGGGCGGCACGGTCGCCAAGACCGGCCTGCGCGAATACGGATCGACCGACGCCGCCGCAGTTGACGGCAGCCGTTCCATCCTCGAAGGCACTCCCGAGCACCAGAACACCTGGATGAGCCACGGGGACAGCGTGCAGGAAGCCCCGGAGGGATTCGACGTCCTTGCCAGCACTGCCGGCGCACCCGTGGCGGCCTTCGCCAACGAGGAAAAGAAGCTCTACGGTGTGCAGTGGCACCCCGAGGTCAAGCACTCTGCGCACGGCCAGCAGGTCCTGGAGAACTTCCTGTTCAAGGGAGCCCGCCTGGACCGCAGCTGGACCACCGGCAACATCGTCGAGGAGCAGGTCGAGCGGATCCGTGAGCAGATTGGCTCCTCCCGCGTGATCTGCGGTTTGTCCGGCGGCGTGGATTCCGCCGTCGCCGCTGCCCTGGTGCAGCGGGCTGTCGGTGACCAGCTCACCTGCGTCTTCGTTGACCACGGACTGCTGCGTGAAGGTGAAGCCGAACAGGTTGAACGCGACTTCGTTGCCGCCACCGGCGTCAACCTCTACGTCGCCAACGAGCAGGAGCGCTTCCTGAACGCCCTGGCCGGCGTGACCGACCCGGAGACCAAGCGCAAGATCATTGGCCGCGAGTTCATCCGTGCCTTCGAAGAAGCCGAGCGTGCCATCATGGCCGAGGCCAAAGCTGCCGGCGAACCCATCCGGTTCCTGGTGCAGGGCACCCTCTACCCCGACGTCGTTGAATCCGGCGGCGGCGAAGGTGCAGCCAACATCAAGAGCCACCACAACGTGGGCGGCCTGCCCGAGGACATGCAGTTCGAGCTTGTCGAACCGCTGCGTCTGCTCTTCAAGGACGAAGTCCGTGCCGTAGGGCGCGAACTCGGCCTGCCGGCCGAGATCGTCGGCCGCCAGCCGTTCCCCGGTCCCGGGCTGGGCATCCGCATCATCGGCGAAGTCAACCAGGAGCGCCTGGACCTGCTGCGCCGCGCCGACGCCATTGCGCGCGCCGAACTCACCGCAGCGGGCCTGGACGACGACGTGTGGCAGATGCCGGTAGTGCTGCTGGCTGATGTCCGCAGCGTCGGTGTCCAGGGAGACGGACGGACCTACGGGCACCCGATCGTCCTGCGTCCGGTCTCCAGCGAAGACGCCATGACCGCAGACTGGTCACGGCTTCCGTATGACCTGCTGGCTCGGATTTCCAACCGGATCACCAACGAGGTGGACGGCGTCAACCGGGTGGTTCTCGACGTCACGAGCAAGCCGCCGGGAACGATTGAGTGGGAATAGCATCTTAGGCGCGGGGGGACGGCTGAAAAGCCGTCCCCCCGCGTTGCTATTCGGAGCTATCCGGCAATTGACGATAGCTTGGAGGGTATGCCAGTTTGGTCGAGATCGTCGCGCGGAAGTGCAGGAAAGAGGACTCCAGTGTCTGAGCAGAATCCCGGGGACAGTGCCTCGGACTTCCTGCTGCCGTGGCTGGCCGGGCTGGGCCAGCATGCGGGGACGGACACCCTGCTCCATTTCACCGTCTCGGCAGATAACAGCATCGACCTGACCCACGCGCATCCCTCAGGCCTGGCGCAGCTACTCGCCGGCCGCCGCACCCGGCTGTCAACCCTGCTGCGCGACGCCGACCACTACCGCACGGCGATGCGTGCAGCACGCCTGCTGCGGGCAAAGATCTACGAACTCGGCTCCGACCGCGGACTCGACGTCGGGTACCTCGCCGCGGGCACTGCGTCCTGGCGGTATGCCTCCGATGAAGCGGTGCGGCCGGAATCCCTCACTGCCCCGGTACTGCTGACGCCTGTCACCCTCACGGTCCACGCTTCCCAGGATGACTACGAGCTGCAGCTCACCGGAAAGGCAGAGCTGAATCCGGCTCTCGTGCGGCACCTGGAGGTCCAGCAGGGCTTGGACGTCGACGCCGATTCCCTGGCCAAGCTGGCGTACGGGACCGCACGTTTCGACCCGCATCCCGTCCTGGACCGCCTGCGGGCGCTGACCGACGGCGTGCGCGGGATGAACATTGAACACCGGCTGCTGCTCTCCACCTTTGCCGACCTTCCCGATCTGGCGGGCGACGCCGCGCTGGACCCCTCGCACCCGATCCTCCGTGCCCTCATGGACGCGGCCGTCAACGGAAGCGCCGAACCGGCCGAAGCCGCCGACCCGGGGCTGCCGCCGCTGGACGACCGGTCCCCGGCCGATGAACTGCTGGTGCTGGACGCCGACCAGGAACAGCAGGACGTGCTGGACCTCGTCGCCGCCGGCGAATCCCTGGTGGTTTCCGCGCCTCCGGGCACCGGACAAACCCAAACGGCCATCAACGCCGCCGCAGCCTTGGCGAACTCCGGCAAGTCAGTGCTGGTGGTGGCCGAACGCCGGGGGACCCTCAACGAGTTCGTCTCCGGACTGGATGCCCTGAACCTTGGCTCCCTGGTGCTCCAGGTCAACGCAGGGCTGGGCGAAGAAGCGCTTCGCGACCGCCTGGTCCGGGCGATCGTCCGCAACGAGAAGGCCTCCGAGCCCAACCTCGGGAACCTGCACAAGGTGCTGCAGGAAAGCCGGCACCAGCTGCGCGACCACGTCAAATCCCTCCACAACGTCCGGCAGCGCTGGGGATGTTCGCCCTACCAGGCGATGCAGTCACTGGCTGAGCTGACCTCCATGACGCCCGCTCCGGCCACAACCGTGCGCCTGAAGCGAAGCGTGCTGGACAGCATCACCGACCGCACGGAACTTACCGGCCGCCTGCGCCGGGCAGCGGAACTCGGCAGCTTTTCGCGCGCTGCGGTCTCCAGCCCCTGGTTCGGCGCCAAGCTCCTGAACCGCAAGGAAACCGAGGCAGCCCACCGGCTCACGGAAGAGCTGGCGGAAGAACTGCCGCAGCTGCGCGCCCGCGTCCAGGAAGTGGCTGAGCACTCCCAGATCCGGCTCGGGGAGACGTTCGCGCAATGGGGCGAGCAGCTCGAACTGCTGGTTGCCGTGCGCGAAAGCCTGGACAAGTTCACGCCGGACATCTTTGACCGTCCCGTCACGGACCTGATTTCCGCCACAGCCTCCTCCTCCTGGCGCCGTGAACACGGCGTCGACATGAGCTCCATGACCCGCTCCCGCCTGCGGCGCGTGGCCAAGGAATACATTCGTCCCGGCGTCCACATCTCGGACCTGCACACGTCCCTGGTCCAGGTCCAGCAGCAGCGGGTCACCTGGTCCCGCTATGCGACCACCCAGCGCCACCCGTCCGTTCCCACCGGACTGGCGGACCTTAACCGGACCTACCTGGCGGTCAAGGAGAAGCTGGACACACTGACCGGTATCCTCGCGGGGACCCCGGGCAAGCCGGACCTGGCGGCCCAGTCGCTGGACGACCTCGAGAAACGCCTGCGGGCGCTGGCCGGGGACAAGGAAACCCTGGAGACACTGCCGGAACGGACCCTGCTCGTTGACGAAATGCGGGGCCAGGGACTTGGGGAACTCCTCGATGACCTGGAAACCCGTGAAGTCACGCCCCGCCAGGTCGGCTACGAACTGGAACTGGCCTGGTGGCAGTCCGCCCTTGAGGCCATGATCAGCGGTGACGACTACCTGGCCATGTCCGACGGCGACAGCCTGCGCAGGCTGGAAGCGGAGTACAGGCTGGCGGACAACGCGCACATCGCGTCCGGCGCAGCGCGCCTCCGGTGGGCACTCGCCGGCCGGTGGCGCCAAGGCATCAAGGACCAGCCGCGTGAGGCCGACCGCCTGAAGGAAGTCATCAAGTCCGGGCCCCTGACGGTGGATTCCCTCGGCAGCCAGTCGGAGGCGCTCGTATCCTCGCTCCTTCCTGTCTGGGCCGCGAGCCCGCTGCTGCTTCCCATGATGCTGCCCGGCTCCCGTCGGTTCGATGCGCTCATCATCCTGGATGCCGAATCCATGAGCCTGCAGGCTGCCGTGCCGGCCATCGCCCGCGCCGGCCAGGTCGTTGCCTTTGGCGACGGCAACCTCGGCGGTCCGAGGCCCTTCAGCATCAACGTGCAGGGTCACCCCGCAGAAGCAGCTGAAGATCTTCCGAGCGCGTTTGAAGCACTTGCACGGATTCTGCCCGGCCGTGCCCTGTCCACGGTGTACCGCGGTACGGACAAGGCACTGCTGAAGCAGCTGAGTGACGAGTTCTACGGGGGACGGCTTTCCTGGGTTCCGCGGGGAGACGAGGTCGCCACCGGCGAGAAGCCGCTGACCGTTGAGTACCTTGCTGACGGCACGGGTATGCCGAGCGCGGACCAGGAGGGCGTGGAAAGCGTCTCTGCCGAAGTGAACCGGGTGGTGGACCTGGTCTTCGAACACGTTCGGCGCCGTCCGAGCCAGTCGCTGGCAGTCATCACCGCCAGCCCCCGCCATGCGGCACGGGTGGGCGAGGCGATCCGGGTGCAGATGGCCAATTTCCCCTGGGCCTCAGATTTCTTCGCACCGGGTGCAGAATCCTTCCGCGTAGTCACCGCCGACCGCGCTGCAGGGCTGGTCCGCGACGCGGTCATCTTCTCGCTGGGCTTCGGCCGTACTCCGCATGGCCGTGCCCTGCACAACTTCGGGCTGCTTTCGGAGCCGGGCGGCCGCGGCCGGTTTGTAAACGCCATGACCAGGGCCCGCCAGCGGCTGCACGTGCTGACCTGCTTCCAGCCCTCGGACCTGGACGAGTCCCGCCTCGGCCACGGAGCGCTGGACTTTTACCGCCTGATTCAGCGCGAGCTCGACGCCGCTCCGGAAACGGCCGCCCCGCTGCGGCCCGCCGGAAACTCGATCATGTCCGACGACCCGCTCGTTGCGGACCTCGTGGGACGGCTGCGGTCCCGCGGTGCCAAGGTCTGGGACCATTACGACGGCGTCATTGACATAGTCGCCACCGTAGACCGGCAGACCGCATCCGATCCTGCTGTTCCGATGGCCATCGAGTCTGACGGCACAGCGCGCTACCGGAGCATGAGCGTACGGGAGCGCAGCCGCCTGCGGCCCCAGCTCCTGGAACGCCTGGGGTGGCGGTACATGCCACTGTGGACCATTGAGGTCTTTACAGACCCTGCGGCCTGCGCCGGCCTTGTCAGCCGCTACCTGGGTTTGCCGGCACCTGCAACGCAGCCGGAGCCAATCAAGGAGGCCGCGCCGGCCGCCGTCCGGAACATCGTGGTGCCCCACGGCAGCACCCGGATCAGGCCGCGCGCCGACAATGAACCGAATCCCGCAATACGTGCTGCGGCAGCTGCTGCCGCAGCCGCTGCAGCCGGAGGGAAAGACACAGGCGATGGCAGCACAACAGGACAAAAAGCTTAGCCCGTCATCTGGGGAGCCGGCAGGCGCTGAGGCGCCCTCGGCGGAGCCGGGCAGGCGCCGCTCCCGCCGGAGTACGGTGGCCCCGGCGACGCTCGCGCGGGCGCCGGGACTGCTGCAGACGGCACCTTGCCTTCCCCCGGGGATCTCCGGGTCCAGCGATTCGGCGACCAGGCAGGGGAGCGGGGGAACCTCCGCAGGCTCGCCGCAGCACGCTGCGGCTGCCAAGGCCCCCGCAACGGCTGCTGCCCCGGCGGAAGGCATCCTGCCTTCCGTGGCGGAGGAAGACGATCCCCGGGCCTGGGGCGACCGTCCCGATGACACTGCTGACTGGCTGCGTGAACAGCGCCCGCCGCACTGGGGCTAAACCAGTGCGGATACCCTGAACCGCGCCATCCCATCTCAGGCGCCCCGCGCCCCGCGCCCTGCGTCCCGAGCTGGGCCCCCGTGCCCCGCGGCCCGAGCTGGGCCCCCGCGCGGCCCGGCTGGGCCCGGACTGCGGGCCTGGTTTTCCTAGCGTGCACTGAGGACCAGATAGAGGTTCCCCCTTTCGCCGGCACCTGCAAGCGCAGCAGATTCCTGGCCTTTCGCCGCTACGACCACCAGCCCGGCATCCTCCGCTGCCGGTCCCGGCCAGGTGCCGCCGGCACCCGCTTCACCGGCTGTCCACAGCACCGGCACCCCTGCGGCAAGGACAGTCGTCTCCACCGTTCCGTCGAATCCCGTGGCCGACGCCAGGATCACGTCGACAATGACGCCCGGGGAGAGCAGCCCGGTTGCTGACTTGTCCGCGGGCCGCAGCGGCACCGCCACCGTGCCCTCCGGAGCGCCCGCCAGCAGCCCGGGCCCAACAAAGTAGGAATCGGTCAGGATTGTGCCCGCCCTGACGGGAACCGCCAGCCGCTCCCCGGCAGCAGCGTCCGGTCCAGCCAGCGAGCCCGGCGGGGCAGTGCCCGCGGGCACGCGGGCCGTCCGCAGATCCCTGGCTTCCAGAAGGTGCCCTGCCGGCAGATCTGCCGTGACCGCAACGGCTGCTTCCGTGCGGGCATCAGCGGGCAGCAGCGCCTGGACCGCAATGCCACAGGCAGCTGCCGCCAGCAATCCGGCAAGAGTGCGCCGGCGTCGAACCAGGAACCGGTGGAACCACCCGCGCCCGGACCGTGACCCGCTCCGCCCCGTCGAACCCTGGGCCGAAATGCCGCGGCCACGGCCGCGGCCCCGGTTGCGGCCCCCGGGCGGGCGGCGCGATCTGGAAGACATGGTCCCACGCTAGGACCATGGTTGCCTGGCCCGGCGGAACAAGCAGGGAACAGGGGACGAGAAAGGCGCCCCGGTGTCCCTGTGGAGGACCGGTGGCGCCTTATCTCTTGATGCGGTTCTGCCTCTTAAGGCTGCTGTGTGGTTTTGTTCTAGCTGGCGGCTGCGGCCGCGGCGGGCTTTGCAGGCGCAGGGGCCGGTGCGGAAGATTCCGATGCAGGCTTGGCCGCAGCGGCATCCTTGGCAGGAGCAGCCGGAACCGTGGAAGCAGCATCACGGGAATCCGTGCGGTAGAAACCTGATCCCTTGAAGACAACGCCTACGCTGTTGAACTTCTTGCGCAGGTTGCCGCTGCATTCGGGGCACACCGTCAAGCTGTCGTCGGTGAAGGACTGCTGGATATCGAACGCGTGGCCGCAATCCTTGCAGGCATAGGCATACGTGGGCACTCTTACTCCTCCTGAAGGGCGAAAGGAAGACCTCAGTGTTACCCGCGAAACCGTCATTCGGATCAGCGTTGGCACTCTGGGGTCTAGAGTGCTAAGTATACACCCCGGTTCCACGCACAGGAGTGAAGCCCGCAGGCGTCAGGACCCCATCTACCGGAGCATCGAGGGGATCAGCCGGCAGCCCTCCTTCCGGCAGGAACTCATGGTCATGGACGACCGCTACTGCCGGTGCACTGCCGCCGCCGGCGCGGAACTGTGCCAGGAAGCGGTCATAGTATCCGCCGCCTTTGCCCATCCGGGTTCCTGAGGCGTCAGCTGCCAGTGCTGGAATCAGCAGCAGGTCCAGGTCCAGGACTTCCTCCGCCCCGAGCCGGGGTCCGACGGGTTCCGGTATTCCGGGAAAGAGTCCCGGAGCCAGTTCCGTTGCCGGCGTCCACGGGCACCAGGACAGCTGCCGTTCCGGTTCGCAGACCGGGACGAGGACGGTGTGCCCTGCTGCATCCAGGGCAGCCAGCAGGTCAGATGTGTCCGGTTCGGTGCCGGCTGACAGATAGCAGGCTACAGACGACTTTTCGGGCAGCGATTCCAGGAGGGGAGCGGCCGCAGCGGACAGCCGGGACGCCGTCGAGCTGGCCAATCCGGCCATTTTCCGCCGGCGCGCCTTGAAACGGGCCCTGACATCTTCTTTGCTCTCGGCGCTCATGACCCCATTGTGCCTCCAGCGGCGGTGCATTTGGCGCCCTGCGGCTTCCCTTAGGTACTCTTACCGTCATGACCTCACGCTCGAAGATCACCAAAGCCGTTATTCCTGCCGCCGGATTGGGTACGCGCTTCCTGCCTGCAACAAAGGCCATGCCGAAGGAAATGCTCCCGGTGGTGGATAAGCCGGCCATCCAGTACGTCGTTGAAGAAGCCGTCAACGCCGGTATGCCGGACATCCTGATGATCACCGGACGTAACAAGCGCTCCCTGGAGGACCACTTCGACCGCGTGCCGTTCATCGAGCAGACGCTGAAGGAAAAGGGCGACGACAAGAAGCTGGCCCTGGTCCAGGAGTCTTCCGACCTCGGCGAGATCCACTACCTCCGCCAAGGTGACCCCAAGGGTCTTGGACACGCTGTCCTGCGTGCCAAGCTCCACATCGGTGACGATCCCTTTGCCGTGCTGCTCGGCGATGACCTGATCGACGCCCGTGATCCGCTGCTCGAAACCATGGTTGAGGTCCAGGCCAAGACCGGCGGTTCCGTGATTGCCCTGATCGAGGTCGAGCCGGACCAGATCAGCGCCTATGGCTGCGCCGACATCTCCGTCATCGAAGGTGAAGACTACGTCCGCGTCAACAAGCTGGTCGAAAAGCCCGATGCTGCCGACGCCCCGTCCAACCTTGCCGTGATCGGACGTTACGTCCTGCACCCCTCCGTTTTCGGTGTCCTCGAAGAAACCGGTCCGGGCCGCGGCGGCGAAATCCAGCTCACCGATGCCCTGCAGACCCTCGCCTCGGGTGAGGGCGAAGGATCCGGCGTCTACGGCGTCGTCTTCCGCGGACGCCGGTACGACACCGGGGACAAGCTCAGCTACCTCAAGGCCGTTGTGACGCTTGCTTCCGAGCGGGAAGACCTCGGGCCGGAGCTGCGTGCCTGGCTGAAGGAGTTCGACCGCTCCTCCGAGGGCTAGCTTCCGTGCTGGGGTCGGCCATCTGGCCCGTGACGCTGGAGTGCGGCGACCTCGTACTGCGGCCCATACGCTACCGCGACCGCGCGGAATGGAACGAAGTCCGTTCCCGCAATGCGGATTGGATCGGCCCCTGGGAAGCAACCAACCCGCTCTCGGGAGCGGATCTGCCGAGCTACGCGGGCATGGTCCGCAGCCTCAACCAGCAGGCGCGCCAGGCCACCGCGCTGCCGTTCGTCATCACTGAACGGCAGGGGAGCCGGGTGCCTCCGGCGATCGTAGGCCAGCTCACGGTGTCCACGATCATCTGGGGATCGGCGCGCATGGCGACGCTGGGCTACTGGGTGGACGCTGACCGTGCGGGCCGGGGGATTGCTCCCACGGCGGTGGCCATGGCTACTGACCACTGCTTCCGGGTCCTGGGGCTGCACCGGATGGAAATCAACATCCGTCCCGAGAACCGGCCGAGCCGGAGAGTGGTTGAAAAGCTTGGCTTCCGCGAGGAAGGGCTGCGCCGGCGCTACCTCCACATTGCGGGCAGATGGGCGGATCACCTCAGCTTCGCGCTGACCGCGGAAGAGGTCCCGGAGGGCCTGCTGCAACGGTGGCTGGCTACCCGCTGACTTCGGGTTTTGCCCTGGCAGGCAAGTTTTCCCTGAAGTCCGCCGACACACCGTTACTAATGCCGGGGGCGCGGTTCCTTTTCTTCTACGGTCGTACTTGTGGACATCCCTCTTAATAGCTCCCTGGTACTGGCGGCAGCCGTCGGACTCTGGTTGCTGTGGGTTGCCCCGCAATACCTGCACGGAAAGCAGGCTCCTGCAGCACCGGTTTCCCCCGGAGCAGGTACCTTGCCAGCTGCAGGCAGAAGTCCCGACCACGCACCGGACCCGAGTATTCAGGGGAACACCATGCACAACACCAGCACCGGCGTCCAGCACACGCCGCACGGATCCGTGCGCCCGGCGTCCGGGCCCGGCAGCAGTGCCGGAGTTCCCTCGTCCGGGCAGGCTGCACCTGCCACGGCGCCCCTGCGGCTGCGCTACGGGCGCATAACCCTGGCGCTGCTGGGCCTGGTGTTCATCGCCGGCGTCCTCGCCGGAAGTGTCGCCGCCTTGCTGGGAGCCGTCTCCGTCTGGCTTCCCGCTGCCTCCGCCGTCGGCATCGCCGGTGTCTTCGGATCCCTGCGCAGCCTCGCGGTGCGCGACCGCCGCAACCGGCAGGCCCGCCGCAACGCTGCCGCCCGCGCTGCCAAACGCGAACAGGCGCCGGCACCACTGCCAGCCAACCCCCGCGCTGATTCCGTGTTCGACGGCGCCGGAGAAGAGACCAAGGCCGTCCCTGCGGCTGCTCTTCCGGCCGAAACACGCCCGGCGGCTCCGGCTCCGAAACCGATACCGCGGTTGACAGCCCAGGAACTGCGCGACGCGGCCCTTGCTGAAGCTGCCAAGAGTGCCGAAGCGTCTTCCTGGGAACCGGTCGCCGTACCGAAACCGACCTACGTGGACGCACCCGTTGCGCCCCGGGCTGCACCGCAGCCGCTGGCGGCACCCGCCTCCCCGAAACCCGTGCTCAAGACACCGATCCGCCCCGTCGCGGCTCCCGTTGCCGGAAGCACGGCGATCGAACCCCGTCCCGCCACCGGCATCCTCAACCTCGACGACGTTCTTCAGCGGCGCCGGGCCTAGAACCCGCAATGGCGCCGCCTTCCCGCGGCGGACGCAACCCCAGCCAGCGGGACCCGCGCAGCCGCGCCGCAGTCCATGACGGACCGGCCGCCAGAGACACCGTGGAGAGCAGCGGGATGTCGGTGCCGATCGGCGAACTGCTCACGCGCTCCCACCTGGTCCTGGATTCGTGGTCCCATCAACGGACCTTCCACCGTCCCGGTGCCGGGGTCTCTGCCCTGTACCGGATCCGTGCCATCAACCGCGGCGGAGCCACGCTCAGCCTCTATGCCGGCGCCACCACCTCGCGAACCCCGTTGTCCGCGCCGGCTGCGGTACGTACGTCGCTGAACGGGACACCGCTCTCCCTGTGGTTGCACCCCTATGATCCGCTGCTGCCGTCGCTGGCGTGGGCACTGGATCCCGGGCAGGCAGCGGCAAGGATTTTCGAACGGCCCCAGCTGACCGCCGATGGAGCCGGCCTCCGCCTCGCTGCCTACCGGCCCCTGCGCCGGGCAGTAGTACATGCAGCAGTTCCCGGCCAAAACGCCTACATCAAAGTTCTCCAGCTTGGACAGGAAAAGGAACTCATCCTGCGGCACCGCCTGCTTGCCGGTACCGCTGTTCCTGCCGCCGGTCTCGTGCCTCCGCCGGGTGCCGCGGGCACCTGGCCGGGCGGCGCCGTCGTTCTCTCCGAGCTGCACGGGGCGCCCATGCTGCGGGCGCTGGAGAGCGGCGCAGCGCCAGGACCAGAGGAGCTTTCGGGACTGCTGGACCAGCTTCCGGAAGCGGCCCTGTCGCTGAAACGCCGTCCTGCCTGGTCCGAACGTGCCAGGGCTTACGGACGCTCTGCTGCCGCTGTGCTGCCCGGACAAGCCGGCAGGATCAGCGCGATGGCCCGGAAGATCGAGGAGCTCACAGCTGCGCTGGACCCGGGTCCCGTGGTGCCGGTGCATGGCGACTTCTACGAAGGGAACCTGCTGGTGGACGGCGGCAGGATCACCGGAGTGCTCGACGTCGATGGGATGGGTCCGGGCCACCGCGTGGACGACCTCGCGTGCTTTACGGGCCACCTCGCAGTCCTCGCCGAGCTGGCTCCCGGCTCCGCACTGGAACAGGCGCTTGCCGATTACCGGCAGGGGTTCGACGCCGCCGCTGCCGCGGCGGGAAGCTCGCCGGAAGCGTTGGCGGCCCGAGCCGCGGGAGTGGCCCTGTCCCTGGTGCCCGGAGCCAGGGCGGGGAGGCTGACGCGGGCCGAGAATGCTGCTGCACGCCTGGAAGCGGCCGCGAAACTGCTCAGCGGCAGCCGCGGACAGGACAGATAGCGTTCCGACGTTGGGCTGCGGCCCGGTCAAAAAGCGGGTTTGATAGCTGGCCGGCCTGCCGGACTGCGTAGGCTGGAGGGATGCAACAGAGCCACAACTCCGCGGAACCGGCGGAAAACGCTGCCATCGGTTTGGACATCGGTGGAACAAAGACCCACGGCATCAGGCTGCAGGGCGGCGAGGCAGTTGCCGAGGCTGTCAGCGGCAGCGCCAACGTCCAGAACGTTTCCCGTGAACAGGCACGTCACAACCTTGCCGAGATCTTTGCGGCGCTGGGCACCAGCGGCGTCAACCGGGTCATTGCCGGTTCCGGCGGAGTGGACACCCCCGAAGACGCGGCCGCACTGCGCGAGCTGATCCTGGAGCACGTTCCCTCGGCCGAGGTGACGGTGGTTCACGACACCCGGCTGATCCTGGCAGCGGGGGAGGCACCGGCGGGTATTGGCCTCATCGCCGGAACCGGTTCCGTGGCCTGGGGAATGGACTCGGACGGCAGACAGGCCCGTTCCGGTGGATGGGGCTACCTCCTTGGCGATGAGGGCAGCGCCTACTGGATCGGCCGCGAGGCGGTGCGCCACGCCCTCCGCCTTCACGATCTCGGACAGGAACCTGACCGGCTGTCCGCAGAACTCATGCTCGCCGTCGGGGTCAGCGAACCGCAGCAGCTCATCGCACGGTTCCATGCGGATACCGGACGCCGGTACTGGGCCTCCATGGCCCGGGTTGTCTTTGAGGCAGCGCAGGAAGGGCATGCCCCGAGCCGCAGCATCGTCGCGACGGCTGCCCGGGACCTGGCAGGTCTGGTGGGCGACGTCGCCGCGCAGCTGCAGGTGCGCGGGCCGGTGGTCATCGGCGGCGGGATCGGAATCCATCAGCCGCTGCTCCAGGAACTGCTTGAGGCAGGTCTCTCCGCCCGCGGACTGGGTGATATCCGTTTCCTTACCCAGGACCCCGTCTTCGGTGTGCGGTACCTGCTCGAAGGCGGCGCCGCATGAGTGCGAAAAACTTCGATGTGCGGATCGGTGCGTACGCCGTCGTGATCCGGAACGGATCGATCCTGCTGGCGCACTGGAACCAGCACGGGAATTCGGCGTGGACGCTGCCCGGGGGAGGACTCGAGTTCGGCGAGGACGCACCCACGGCAGCAGTGCGGGAAGTCGCTGAGGAGACCGGGTACTCCGTAGAGCTTGCCGGGCTGCTGGGTGTAGACAGCCACTTTGTTCCCCCGGCCAAGCGGATGCACGGCGAAGGCCGCATGCTGCACGCGCTGCGCATCGTCTACCGTGCGGAAGTCACGGGCGGGTCGCTGGCCAGCGAAACGTCCGGAAGCACAGACCAGGCGGCTTGGTTCCCGCTGGATGAGGTTCCGTCCCTGCAACGCGTGGGTTTGGTGGACGTGGCACTGGAGATGCTCAGTGCCGCGCCTACCTCGTCCGTGGAGGGCCCTGCGCAGCTTCGCTAGGCGCGTAACGCCGTTTACGGCTGGACTCAGGGGCGCGCAAACGCATAGCTTAAGTCCACAGCTTGTCAGCATACTGCCGGTCATCCGGGCGTATGTGCAGCTGCTACAACACACGGAGGCTGCCATGTCCATCCCGGATGCCAGAACGCCAGGGGCAGAGACTGCTGAGCCCATGATCCGTTTCCGGGGCGTGACCAAGTCCTATCCGGACTCCGACTCTCCTGCAGTGGACAACCTCTCGCTGGACATCGCCAAGGGCGCCATCACGGTTTTCGTGGGGCCCTCAGGCTGCGGCAAGACCACCTCGCTGCGCATGATCAACCGGATGGTGGAACCCACGTCGGGAACCATCCACATTGACGGACGGAATGCCGCCGACAGCCCGTCCTCCGAACTCCGCCGGTCCATGGGCTACGTGATGCAGTCCTCGGGACTGCTTCCGCACCGCACCGTCATCGACAATATCGCCACGGTTCCGCGGCTCAACGGAGTGTCCCGGCGGCAGGCCCGTGCCCGCGCGGCCGAACTGCTCGACGTCGTCGGCCTCTCAGCAGCGATGGGCAAGCGGTACCCTGCCCAGCTCTCCGGCGGCCAGCAACAGCGGGTGGGCGTGGCCCGGGCGCTGGCAGCCGATCCGCCGGTGCTGCTCATGGACGAACCCTTCAGCGCCGTGGACCCGGTGGTCCGGGCCGAACTGCAGCAGGAACTGCTGAGGCTGCAGCGGGATCTGGCCAAGACCATTGTGTTCGTCACGCATGACATCGACGAAGCCACCATCCTCGGCGACACGGTTGCCGTTTTCGCCGTGGGCGGCCGGCTCGCCCAGTTCGATACCCCCGAAGGGGTCCTGCGCGCTCCGGTGGACGATTTCGTCGCCGGCTTTGTGGGCCGGGACCGAGGGTTCCGCCACCTGGGTTTCCAGGCCGGCAACAGCGTGGCCGTCCACCCCGTCCAAATGCTTGATCCGGTGGAGCTGGGGGATCACTCCGTGCCCGTCCGCGAGGGCTGGGCCCTGGCTGTCGACGACGGCGGCCGTCCGCTGGGCTGGGTGCCGGCTTCCGGCCGCCCGGCCGTAACGTCACCGGCGGACGTAGTGCCGGGCGGTTCACTGCACCGCCGGGGGGACAGCCTTCGAAGCGCCCTGGACGCAGCTCTCTCCTCTCCGTCCGGCATGGGCGTGGTGGTCGACGGCGAGGGCCGGGCCATCGGCGTCGTGCGGGCCGGGGAAATCTTCGACCTGATTGAACAGGCACGGCTGCGGCGCGGCATGGCGCTGCACGGCTCGGCGGTCTGAGCATGGATTGGTTCTTTGCCAACACGGAGCTGATTGGCCGGCTCACGGCCCTGCACCTTTACCAGGCTGTCATCCCGCTGCTGCTGGGTGTGCTCATCGCAATTCCGCTGGCGCAGGCTGCCCGGCTGCACCGCGGACTCGGCGGCTTCATCCTTGGCTCTTCCGCCGTGCTGTACACCATCCCGTCCCTGGCGCTGTTCGTGCTGCTGCCGGTGCTGCTGGGAACCCGGGTGCTGGATATCACCAACGTGATAGTCGCGCTGACCCTGTACGCAGTGGCCCTGCTGGTGCGCTCCACCGTTGATGCGCTGAACTCGGTGGACGACGACGTGCGGCAGGCAGCAACCGCCATGGGATACCGCCCGCTGCGCAGGTTTTTCGCCGTCGACCTCCCGTTGGCCGTGCCGGTGCTTTTCGCGGGACTGCGGGTCATCTCCGTCTCCAACATGTCCCTGGTCAGTGTCGGCGCACTGCTGGGCATCGACAGTCTCGGACGGTTGTTCATGGACGGTCTCTACCGGAATTTCCCCACCGAAATTGTGATCGGCATTGCGCTGATCCTGCTGCTGGCACTTGTCCTGGACCTGGTCCTGGTCCTCGCCCAGCGCCTGCTGACCCCGTGGACCCGGGCAGCCCGAAACGGTGCACCCCGGCTCCCGGTCACAGCCGTTGAAGCTCGGACGGCGGCGTCCTGATGGATTATTCAAGCGAGAACGTCCTCGTCCAGATGTACGAATGGCTCACGGCCCCGGCTAACTGGACCTCCAGCAGCGGTATCCCGGCACGGATTCTGGAGCACCTCGGCTACACGGCCCTCGCCGTCGGCATCGCCGTCCTGATTGCCGTGCCCCTCGGGCTTTACATTGGGCACACCGGCCGGGGACGCGTCGTCGTGGTCTCCGGCACCGGCATCCTGCGTGCCCTGCCGACCCTTGGCCTGGTCTTCCTCTTCGTCCTGCTTGCCGGCATTGGCCTCATGCCGCCCATTTGGGCGCTGGTGCTGCTGGCCATTCCTCCGCTGCTGGCCGGTGTCTATGCCGGGATCTCCTCGGTGGACCGCACCGTGGTCGACGCTGCCCGGGCGATGGGCATGAACGAGTTCCAGATCCTCTTCCGGGTCGAACTGCCGAACGGCCTGCTGGTGGTGTTCGGCGGCTTCCGCGGTGCTGTCCTCCAGGTGCTGGCGACGGTCTCGGTGGTCGCGTTTATCTCCCTCGGCGGATTGGGCACCTATCTCATTGAGGGGACGCAGCTGCGGGACAACGGAAGGCTTTTCGGCGGGGCGCTGCTCATCGCGCTTCTGGCCCTCGCCGTCGATTTGGTGCTGGCAGCCGTCCAGCGCCTCGTACTCTCGCCGGGCCTGCGCTTCCGCAGCACCCGGAAACCGCTCACCCAACACCGGCAGGCGCAGCCCGCCGGTCTCCAAGGAGGAACATCATCATGAGCACAAACACCCGACCCCGGGCCAAAACCCTGCTGACCGGCGCGGCCGGACTGGCAGCTGCCCTGGTGCTGGCATCCTGCGGAGCGAACTCGGACCCGCAGAGCCAGGAGCCCAGCACCGCTCCAACCGGGGTGGAAGATTCCGCGACCCTGGTCATCGGGTCTGCTGACTTCCCCGAATCCCAGATCATCGCGGAGATCTACGCCGGTGCCCTGCGGGCAGAGGGAATCCAGGTCGAAACAAAACCGGGCATCGGCTCCCGCGAGATCTACTACCGTGCACTGGAGGACGGCTCGGTCCAGATCATTCCGGACTACAGCGGCAACCTGCTCCTGTTCGCAGACACCGAAGCAACCGCACAGTCTGCACAGGAAATCATGGATGCCCTGCCGGCGGCGCTGGAGGAAGAGTCCCCGGACGTGAACCTTGCCGTTCTTGAGCCGGCTGACGCCGAGAGCAAGGACGCACTGGTGGTCACGCAGGCGACCGCCGAGAAGTATGACCTCACCTCGCTCGAGGACCTGGCAGAGGTCTGCGGCGAGATCACCATCGCGGCACCGACCACCTTCCAGGAACGGGCCTACGGACTGCCGGGACTGGCAGAGAAGTACAACTGCGTGCCGGGCGGGTTTGAGGCCATCAACGACGGCGGCGGCGAAGCAACGCTGCAGGCCCTGCTGACCGACAAGGTCCAGGCGGCGGATATCTACACCACCACGCCGTCCATCGAGGAGAACAGCCTGGTGGTGCTGGAAGACCCGAAGAACAACTTCATTGCCCAGCAGGTCGTCCCGCTGGTGAACCAGGACGCAGTTACCCAGGAAGCCCAGGACATCCTGAACAGCGTCTCCGCCGTCCTGACCACCGAAGACCTCATCAAGCTGAACCAGGCCGTCTCCGGTGACCAGAAGCAGGATCCCAAGGACGCAGCCGAGGCCTGGCTGAAGGAAAAGGGCCTGGCCTAGTACGCCCCAGTCCCCGCACAGTCTCCCGCCGAGAGGCCAGACACCGTCCCGGCCGAGAGGCCAGTTACGGCTCGAATGATGCCTCAAACGAGCCGCAACTGGCCTCTCGCGGGGTTTGGGGGAGCGGAACGCGCCTTCGAACGTCAGGTAAAGCGGGTGCCGGGCGCTGTTATGGCATTCTGAGTAGATGGTCGAATTCACCCAGTCGCAGAAGCTCCACAACGTCCTCTATGACATTCGTGGACCGCTGCTTGAGCATGCCCAGCGGATGGAAGCCGCAGGCCAGCGCATCCTCAAGCTGAATATCGGCAATCCTGCGCCCTTCGGGTTCGAGGCGCCCGAGGCCATCCTCGTGGACATGATCCGGCACCTGCCCACGGCGCAGGGGTACAGCGACTCCCGCGGCATCTTCTCCGCCCGCACGGCTGTGGTGCAGTACTACCAAAGCCAAGGCATCCACAACATCGACGTCGACGATGTGTACCTCGGCAACGGGGTCAGTGAACTGATCACGATGTCCCTCCAGGCTCTTCTGGACAACGGTGACGAGATCCTGGTGCCCACCCCCGACTATCCGCTGTGGACGGCCTCAGTGTCGCTGGCCGGCGGCACCGCGGTGCACTACCTGTGCGACGAGGACAACCACTGGTGGCCCGACGTCGAGGACATGGAAGCCCGGATCACTCCCCGGACCAAGGGCATTGTGCTCATCAACCCCAACAACCCCACCGGTGCCGTCTACCCGGAGTACGTCCTCCGGCAGATCGTGGATCTGGCCCGCAAGCACGGGCTGATCATTTTCGCCGACGAGATCTACGAGAAGATCCTCTACGACGGCGCCGTCCATGTGAACGCGGCGTCCATTACGGGTGACGACGTCCTCTGCCTGACCTTCAGCGGACTGTCCAAGGCGTACCGGATCGCGGGCTTCCGCAGCGGCTGGATGACCATCTCCGGCCCCAAGCGGGCTGCCGCCGACTACATCGAGGGCATCAACCTGCTGGCGAACATGCGCCTGTGCGCCAACGTTCCGGCGCAGCATGCGATCCAGACGGCGCTGGGCGGCTACCAGAGCATCAATGACCTGATCCTGCCCGGCGGCCGGCTCAAGGCGCAACGCGACCTGGCCTTCAAGATGCTGAACGACATTCCCGGCGTCAGCGTCGAGAACGCCGAGGGGGCGCTCTACCTCTTCCCGAAACTGGACCCCGAAGCGTATCCCATCACGTCGGATGAGTCGTTCGCCCTGGACCTGCTCAAACAGCAGAAAATCCTGGTTTCGCACGGAACGGCGTTCAACTGGATCCGTCCCGACCACTTCCGGATGGTGACGCTGCCCGCCCTTGAAGACATCGAGGATGCCGTGTCCCGGCTGGCAGAATTCCTGAGCACCTACAAGCCGTAGGGGCCCGTTTTACTCGGCGGAGCCCTCGCGGGCGGCGCGGGCGGCGTCCAGCCGCTGGCGTGCGCCTTCAAGCCAGGACTCGCACCGGGTGGCAAGGGCCTCGCCGCGTTCCCACAGTGCCAGTGATTCTTCGAGGCTTGCCCCGCCGGCCTCCAGACGCGTCACCACGCCAACAAGTTCGTCACGTGCCTGCTCGTAGCTCATGGCCTCGATATCGGCGGGAAGTGCTGCTGCTTCGTTCATGGGTTTCTCCTGGTGGCTCATCGTGGTTCGGAAAATCTCAGGGCTGGTGCGGCCCGGTGGCGACGGCTCCCAGCTCGCCGGACGCCACCCGGATCCGGAGGGCGGATTCCGGCTCCACCGCGGCGGCATCGCGGACAACGGAACCGTCGGCAAGCTGGACGACGGCGTAGCCGCGGTCCAGCGTTTTCTGCGGTGAGAGGGAGAGGACCTGCGCCCGCAGGTAACTGATCCGGTCGGCGTCGCGCCGTACCTCGGCGCGCATCGCGGAGAAGGCCCGGTCGCGGAGCCCGGAGACCTCATCGGCACGGGTAGCCAGCATGGTCTGCGGAGCGGAAAGCACCGGACGGGTGCGGATGTGCATGAGCCGGTCTGCCTCACGGCTGAGCATCAGTTCCATGATCCGCCGCAGCTGCGAACGGGCTGTTCCAATCCGGGCCAGTTCCTCGCCGACGTCGGGCACGATCTGTTTGGCGGCGTCCGTGGGCGTGGAGGCCCGCAGGTCCGCGACTTCGTCCAGCAGCGGACGGTCGGCTTCATGGCCGATGGCGCTGACCACCGGAGTCTGCGCGGCGGCAACCGCCCGGACCAGGTCCTCATGGCTGAACGGCAGCAGATCTTCCAGGGAGCCGCCGCCGCGGGCGATGACGATGACGTCCACTTCGGGCATGGCATCGAGCGCGGCGAGGGCACGGCTGACCTCCGCTACCGCGTTCACGCCCTGGACTGCCACTTCCCGCACCTCGAATTCAACGGCAGGCCAGCGGAGGGCAGCATTGCGCATGACATCTTTCATGGCATCCGAGTTTCGCCCGGTGATCAGGCCGATCCGGCCGGGCAGCAGCGGCAGGCGCTTCTTGCGGGAGGCAGCGAACAGCCCTTCGGCTGCCAGGGCCTGCCGCAGCCGTTCGATGCGTGCCAGCAGGTCGCCGAGGCCGACGGGACGGATATCCCGGGTCTGCATGGACAGGCGGCCGGTCTTCATCCAAAAATCCGGTTTGATGTGCGCGACGACGCGGGCACCCCGTTCGAGCGGGAGCTCCAGCCGGTTCATGACCGTTCCCCACACTGTGAGCGAGAGCGAGACCTCGGCGTCGACGTCGCGAAGCGTGATGTAGGAGGCGTTCGCGCGCCGGTTCAGTTCGATGACCTGGCCCTCGACCCACGCTGCGGGGGCCCGGTCGATGTAGGCCTTCAGGTTCTTCGACAGCAGGGCCAGCGGCCACGGATTCTCCGGCGACGTGAGGGCAGCGGTGGGTGCCAGCGCGGTCCCTGCATCGGCAGCGCCAGGGTCCTGGGGGCCTGTCTCATCCTGCAATTCGAGCTCCTGGTCATCTCATCGGGAGGTGCCGCGGCGGAACCGTCCCTGGGTTAATGTCTATCAGGTGCCGGGGACACGGCTGGCCGCGGACCCGGCACTCAGGCGCCGGCAAGCCTTCTGCCGGTACTTTAGGGAAGGCCGACAACGGCTGATGGTGGAAGAAAAGCGGGGAAGAATGCGTAGTTTTGCTTCGGCACTCCTGGTCGTGGCGGCAGTGCTGCTGGCAGGGACAGCAGCATGCGGGGCCTGGCTCGCGCAGCATGTGGTTTCAGGCCCGGGATTCGCTTCCCTGGCCCAGCCGCTTGGAGAGGATCAGGCGTTCCAGGCTGAGCTCTCCGCCGCAGTTGCCGACCAGGCCGGCCAGGCCGCCACGGACGGACTGCCCGAGGGGATGGCGTCTTTCGTGGAGCCCATTGTTGAGCGCATCGTTTCCGGGATCCAGCAGGACCCGGGCTATCCCGATGCCTGGACGGCGACCCTTGAAAACTCACACGCCGAGACCTTCGACACCGGTGTCCCCACCCTCGACATCGGTCCGCTGCTGAACCTCGCCACGGCAGGCATCGCCGGGGAAATGGGAACGGAAGCGCCCGACGCCGGTCCCCGCCCCATTGTGGTGTCCAACACCGACCGCAGCGCCGAACTGGCAAACCTGACCCGGTTTGCAGAGTCCTGGCCGCTGTTCACTGCCGCTGCCGCTCTGGCCCTGCTGCTCGGCCTGCTGGCAGCCAGGCGCCGGTCCACAACCCTGGCACTGGCCGGCCTCGGTGCCGTCGCCTTTGGCGTAGTGCTCTGGCTGGCGGCAGGCGCGCTGCCGGGACTCGCCGAAGGCCGGCTCCCGGCCAACCCCGTTGCTTCCACCTTCATCTCGGCGCTCGCTCCGCGGGCTGCCGAAAACTTCCAGGGCTGGCTCGTACCGCTGATGCTGGGTGCCGCGGCACTCGCCGTCGTAGGGCTGATCTTCCGGCTGGTCGCCGGAAGCCGCCGGCAGGTGCGCTGACAGCGGACTAGGACGCATGGGCCCGGGGTCCGTTCCGCGTACCGGCTAGCATGGAGTCATGACCAGCACAGCCGTTTCCGTGCCGATGCCCACCGTGCCCCGCCGCCGCCGCAGCCCCGAAGAGGTTGCTGCTGCCGCGCCGGTTTCCGGTGCGCGCCGGGTCCTGCTCGCAGCCCCGCGCGGCTACTGCGCCGGCGTCGACCGTGCCGTCATCGCCGTCGAGAAGGCACTGGAGGCCTACGGGCCGCCGATCTACGTCCGCAAGCAGATCGTCCACAACCTGCACGTGGTCCACACGCTGGAGGAAAAAGGCGCCATCTTCGTCGATGAAACCGACGAGGTCCCGGAAGGCGCCAGGCTGATCTTCTCCGCACACGGAGTCTCTCCCGCCGTCGTGCAGTCCGCGAAGGACAGGAACCTGCAGACCATCGACGCCACCTGCCCGCTGGTGACCAAGGTCCATAAGGAAGCAGTGCGGTTTGCCCGCGACGACTTCGACATCCTGCTGATCGGACACGAGGGCCACGAGGAAGTTGAAGGCACCTACGGAGAGGCCCCCGAACACACGCAGATTGTGAACGGTCCCGAAGATGTGGACAAGGTGGTGGTCCGTGATCCCAACAAGGTCATTTGGCTGTCCCAGACCACACTGAGCGTGGATGAAGCCATGCATACGGTGAATCTGCTGCGCAAGCGGTTCCCCACCCTGCAGGATCCGCCCAGCGACGACATTTGCTACGCCACCTCCAACCGGCAGGCCGCGATCAAGAAGATCGCCCCCGACGCGGACCTCGTCATTGTGGTCGGTTCCGCGAACTCCTCGAACTCGGTGCGCCTGGTTGAGGTTGCCCTGGAGTACGGTGCCAAGGCCTCTTACCGGGTGGACTTCGCCAATGAGGTGGACGAGTCCTGGTTTGAAGGCGTCTCCACCGTGGGAGTGACCTCCGGCGCTTCGGTGCCGGAGAACCTGGTCCAGGACGTCCTGAACCTGCTGGCCCAGTACGGCTACGGCGACGTCGAGGAAGTCGTCACGGCGGAAGAGGACATCATCTTCTCCCTGCCCAAGGAAATCCGAGCCACCCTCAAGGCCATGGGGGACACCTCCCGCGGACTTGGCGGCCGCCGCTCCTAACTTCGCGGGTGCCCTTCCCGGGCGCCGCGGTGTCCGGTTCGGCTCAGGCGGGCTGCCCCGGTAACATTTACTAACGTGGCTCTTACTATTGGCATCGTCGGCCTGCCCAACGTCGGCAAATCAACCCTGTTCAATGCGCTGACCCGCAACAACGTGCTCGCGGCGAACTATCCGTTCGCCACGATCGAGCCGAATGTCGGCGTCGTCTCCCTGCCGGACCCGCGGCTGGCCAAGCTTGCGGAGATCTTCGGCTCGGCCCGGATCCTGCCCGCAACAGTGTCCTTCGTGGACATCGCCGGCATTGTGAAGGGTGCCTCCGAGGGCGAAGGACTGGGCAACCAGTTCCTGGCGAACATCCGCGAGGCCGAGGCCATTGCCCAGGTCATCCGCGTGTTCGATGATCCCGATGTTGTCCACGTGGACGGCAAGGTTGATCCCCGCTCGGACATGGAGACCATCAACACTGAACTGATCCTCGCGGACCTCCAGACCCTGGAGAAGGCCATTCCGCGCGTGGAGAAGGAAGTGAAGATCAAGAAGCGCGACGCCGCGCAGCTGGCTGCCATGCAGGCCGCCCAGGCCGTGCTGGAACGCGGAGACACCATCTTCTCCTCCGTGGAGAAGGACAAGCTGGACATGGACCAGCTGCGTGAACTGAGCCTGCTCACCGCCAAGCCGTTCATCTACGTGTTCAACGTCGACGACGCCGTCCTGGGCAACCCGGACCGCCAGGCTGAGCTGCGCGAACTCGTTGCTCCCGCCGACGCCATCTTCCTCGATGCCAAGCTTGAAGCCGACCTCGTGGAGCTGGACGAAGAAGAAGCCCGCGAAATGCTCGAAATGAGCGGCCAGGAAGAGTCCGGCCTGGACAAGCTGGCCCGCGTTGGCTTCCACACCCTCGGCCTGCAGACCTACCTCACCGCTGGTCCCAAGGAAACCCGTGCCTGGACCATCCGCAAGGGCGACACCGCGCCCCAGGCGGCCGGCGTCATCCACACCGACTTCCAGCGCGGCTTCATTAAGGCCGAAGTTGTCTCCTTCGAGGATCTGGTTGAAGCCGGTTCCATGGCTGAGGCCAAGGCCCACGGCAAGGTCCGGATTGAAGGCAAGGACTACGTCATGGCCGACGGCGATGTGGTGGAATTCCGTCACGGAATAACCTCAGCGGCGCAGGGAAAAAAATAGGTCGCAGAACCACTTCATATCCAGCTTCGGAGGCATATCCGACCGCGCCTCTGAAGCTGGGCGTTGACCACATCAAGGGCTCTTTGGGGGAAGAGGAACTATGGCCCAGGAACGTCCGACCGAGCCGGAGGCACAGTGGCCGCAGTTCAAGCTGCGCAGTCTTGCCCCTGAATTTGCGAGTGATCAGCACGACACCTACGTGCGGCATCTTGAGGAGGCGGTCCTCGATAAGAGGAACCGAAACATCGCCCTCACCGGACGCTACGGAGCCGGCAAGTCCAGTGTGCTGGATGCCTTCGAGGAGAAGCACCAGAAAACCACGGTCCGCATCAGTATCAACACGCTCGGTCCGGACAAGGACGACGAGGATCTGACTAACCGGATCCAGAAGGAGCTGGTCAAGCAGCTCGTCTACCGATTGGAACCCGGGCGGATCCGTCGATCCAGGTTCGCCAGGCAGAAGCCGCTGACCATGGGCAGAGCCTTCCTCCATGCTCTTGGCGCGAGTGTGGTCAGCCTGAGTCTCCTATGGGTGCTTGGGATCCGATCCGGACCCGGCTGGCCGGAAGCGACTGATTCTCCGCTCGGATATCTTGGCCATGCAGTGCTGCTGTTCCTTCTCGTGCTGGTGTCCCTGTGGGCAGCTCGCTGGCTCGTCGGCGACCGGATTGTCTCGGAGGTAACGACCGCCGGCACAACGATCTCCCTTGGTGAAGGACCGACCACCTACTTTGACAGCTTCCTCGACGAGATCCTTGCATTCTTTGACGCCGTCGGACCGGAGTACGTGATCTTCGAGGATCTGGACCGGTTCGAAGACCCACAGATCTTCGACTCCCTCCGCGAACTGAACACTCTCGTCAATGCTTCCGCAAACTGGCAGGCTAAGCCGCAGCCTCTGCGGTTCATCTACGCCATCAAGGACAGCTTGTTCGAGCAGCTGGGTACGGAGGCGGATTCCAAGGACGGGGAGAAGGAGCCCAAGGATGGCATTGCTGACACCGGCAAGGAACAGGACAGCTCCAAGGCCAGCGCGAAGCCCCGTCTCGACATTGCCGAAGCCGCAGTCCGCCGCGCGAACCGGACCAAGTTTTTCGAAATCGTCATTCCCATTGTGCCGTTCATCTCGCACCGCAACGCCCGTGACCACCTTATTGGACAGCTGGTGAAACTCGGTTTCGCCGAAGATTTCGTCTCACGGCCGCTTCTGGATCTGGTCGCACGCCACACCACAGACATGCGTCTGATGAAAAACATCGGCAACGAATTCGCCGTATTCGTCGAACACCTGCTGTGGACAGAAAAACCCGCCCCTGGCATGACGGCGGACCATCTCTTCGCACTCGTCGCCTACAAAAACTTCCATCTCGCTGACTTCGAAGCCATCTCGCAGCGGACCAGCACGCTTGATGTGCTCGAAGGGTTCCATCGCCGCGATGTCAGGACCCTGATCGAGGGCCTACAGGAGAAGCGACGGAAGCGGATGAGGGCTGAGGAACAGTGCGAGTGGATGGAGGCCACCGCGGCGGAGCTAGGGAGCAGGCTCTGCGATATCAAAGCCCTCTTCCCTGCTCAGGATGGCTATCCATACCTTTCGGTAACTGTTGACGGCCAGAGCTATAAGTTCAATGCCGTTGGCACTGTGGAATTCTGGGAGCGCGTCTCCAGAACGAAGTCGTTCTCTCTCGTACAGCAGTACAACCCGCACCCGGTGACGTTAACCCCGGCTCAGCTTGGTCGCATGTTCCCGGAGACCGAGTCGGAGCAGTGGCGCGACCCAGTTCCCGCCGAGGTCGTACGTCTGCTTCGTCAATACGACCAGGACATCGCTACCCTGCGGGGCGCAGACTTCGCTGGGCTAGCCCGCTACGAACGCGTCCCCAAAGGGCGGATCAGATTCGACCAGCACATCACCGACGTGCTCGAGTCGGAGCTGGCACGTGACCTCGTGCGGCGAGGCTTCATCACACGCAACTACGCCGAGTACTCCGCGATCTTCTACGGCAAATTTGTGGGAATCGACGTCGCGTTCTTCTATAATCACAGCGTCCAGCCGAACGAGATGTACCTCGACTACGAGTTCACCTCTGAGAACGCGATGAGTAACTTGCTTGAGCAGGTGCCAGCGGACTTCACCAGCACTGTGAGCGCACTGAACGTCCAGGTGGCGTCATACCTGCTCGCGGAGAGGGCCGAGGACGCCAAGCGGTTGGTTGAGTTTGCGGTCACCCACGACGGCCCGGACGTCCAGGCGTTTCTTGATGCGTTCCTCAACACACCGGATGCCCCTGGTGATCTCCTCATCCAACAGCTGACGCTGCATCCCTGGCGTGACGTGTTCGAGTATATTGCGGGTCATCCCGGGATCCCTGACCAAGAGGCACGGATTTGGCTGTTGGACGCAGCTCTTCGGAGCGCGGTCGAGGTCGAGGCCTACGAATTCGGCGCGTCTTCGCGGGCACTGATCGAGTCTTCCTATCCGCGCCTCACTGCCGTCCGTGAGACGCTGTCAGCGTCACAGACTGAGCGGGTCTTTGCGATTCTCGAGGGCCTACGGCTGTGTATCACTGACCTCGGCGATTTGAGCGAGTTGCTCCGGGCTCATGTGGTGGCCGCTAACACGTACCAGATCACAGTGCCGAATCTGCAGGTGGCTCTTGGGATCGATGTCGCGCCGACGCTTGACGAGGTGCGAAAGAAACGGGGTGTGTGGGAGTACTGCAGCGCTCATATCGAGGACTACGCCGAAGCGATGCGCGCCAACGATTCGTCTCAGAAGATGCTGCGCACCGAGTCCGTGCTGATTGCCGTCATCAATGAGCAGCATGAGGCCTGGACAGATGAGCAGCTGCAACTGGTGCTTGATGGGAGTACCAAACATGCCACGATCAAGGATATTGAGGATGTCCCGGAAGCAATCTGGCGCACAATCGTGGATGCCGGCCTCATGAGTCCGACGGCCGCCAACGTGTGGGCCTACGTGCAGGTTCACGGGATCGACGAGCAGCTTTCTGGTCTATTGGCCGGCGCCGGGGGCGACCCGGTTGAGCTGGTTGAGGTTGAAAAGGTCGCGGACGATGACAGGGACCGATTCGCGGTTCATATTCTGAACGCTTCGACGCATCTTGAGGCTCGGGCCCGGGTCCAGCTCGTCAAGCAGCTTAAACTCGAGTGCGAGATTGAGCTGGGCGAGCTGACGCCGAGTCCAGACCAGCTCTTCGCCAGAGCCCTGGAGGCGGGACTCCTGCCGGATGATTACGAGACGTTCGCCCATTTCGCGAATGGTGGTTGGCACGCAGTCTCGGAGGCGTTCGCGGTGTCCGGGAACGTGCAGGAGTTTATGACTCCCGAGCTCGTGGCAGGCTTCCTCGCGGAGTTCATGGAAGACCCGCGGACCCCCGAAGCGCTGCGTCGGATCGTGGTCGAGAATATCGGTGTCTACGTGCCAGCCGACGACGAGGGCGCTCTTCGGGCAGCTGGACTTTTTGCAGTTGAGAACCGTATCCCTCTGTCCTTTGCGGATGTTCGCCGCATAGCCCGCGTCACGCAGACGGCAGAGGCAGTCCTGCCCTTGCTGGTGCGCGACAACAAGACTGATGCAAGTGATCTTGCGGAGATCCTCGCATTGCTTGGAGAGCCATATGACGCGCTGGTGACCGGCCCGGGCAAAGAATTTGACATGCCCACAGGCTCGTCCATCGCGACTCTGTTCGGCCGCCTCGAAGCGGCCGGAAGGATTACCATCGTTTCAAAGCGTCCTCGCGGAAAAAGGGTCCGAACCCTTGTCTAGCTCGGAAGGAGACGCGTCAACTTGGCCATGAGTGAACCCATAAACCTCGATGCGCCTGGCGAGTGGTCAGGGCTGTGGTGGTTGCCAGATGACCCTGACGAGCAGGTCCCCGGGGTCCTCAGATATTCGCCGGACGACGGCCTGGTGCTCTCGTTGATTGGTACATTCGAGGACCGCATCATGTCGACGCCTTCTCCTGGTGTCACCCTGTTCCACGAGGGGACCCGGACCTGGGGCGTCATCCACGGCGCTGCAGAGCAACGGGAGATTTCGCTCCTTGGCTGCGCCCCAACGGCTGGGAAGCGTACCATCTTTGCTCGAGTGAAGAGCCCTGACAAACAGACCGTGGGGCGAGGATTGCCCTCATCGGGGCCCACATCAATGGCGAGGATGAATGTGCGTTCTCCGCGGCGGAAATTGAAGTAGAGGACCTCGGCGTTTGGGCTGCGTCATCGGTGTTCCAATACTCTGTGGGTGTTCCGGACGGCAACTTCGACGGGACGGGGAGCATCTCCGTGGAGCCTGTAGAGACGCAGTCGGTTGTGATCGATGGAACCGAGTTCAGCTTGCAGCACCGGCACACGTTGCCGTTCTTTGACGAGCGCAAGGGCAGCACGGTCGGACGCATGCGCGACACGGCCTTCATGCGCGTCGTCCCGGTAGGCCCGTTCTCTCTCGACCGTGCGCGAGAAGTTGCCAGCCTAGTGCAGGACCTCATCTCTCTCGCGACCCATCGAGCCGCCGGCCTGATTTGTCTCCGGGTCGAAGTGGCGGAGACGGAGCCGACGCTGCTGCCGGACGGCCACCCCTCACCGCGGCGGCGCGCCGATGTGCTCTACTCGCCTCCTGTGCTCGGCGGGGGCGATGCCAAGGCTATCGACCAACACCGTGTCTTGTTCACGTGCAACTCGCTCCCGTTCGAGAATGTCCTGCCCCGCTGGTACGAAGCGCACGGCCGACTGCAAGCGGCGATCAACATGATCCTGGGCCTCCGCTATGCGCCAGACCGCTACGTGGAGAGCAACCTTCTGATGGCCGTGGGTGCGGCTGAGGTGCTGCACCGTCGTCTTGGCATCGCTCAAAAGCCCTTCCCAGCAGAAGAGTTCAAAGTGATGCGCGAGGCCATGCTTGAGCAGGCCCCCCAGGAACACAGATCGAGGTTCAAGGGGGCAATCCGAAATGATCCCACGCTCCGGGACAGGCTCCACGCTCTCGCCGCACGTCCCGATCAGGAGGCGGTTGGACTGCTTATGCCGGATGTAGATCAATGGGCGAAGCGCACCACCCGGGCTCGCAACGATTTGGCGCATGAAGGAAGGACCCCCGACCATGCCTTCGGTGAGCTGATCGCCGTCATTGAGGTAACGACGGCTGTGGTGATCCTGAACGTGCTCCACGAGCTCGGGCTACCGCCTGAAAGGCAACGCGAGATCATACAGGTGCATCCACAGCTAAGGGCGACGGCCAGCGCCGCGCGGGAATGGCTGGCTACACCCAACGATGACTCCTGACAACGGCGTGGCTGAGGTGCTCAATCTCGCGGAGGCTCTCAGGGTCTACCCTGCCTCAACATCTCCGATACCAGTTGTCCCAGCGTGCATTGATGCGTGCCCATGCGAAACAGCTGCAATGTCTCGAAATCATCACCCTAATGAGACGAGACCTGTTCGCCGGCAAACCGCCGGTGAACAGGTCTCGGAATGCTGTCTCATAAGTGGCATCCACGGACTGGGGTTTATGAGACCCCCGCTGCCGAACGGTGGCGATAGTAAGTCGCTTTCGACCACCCGACAGTCCGGGCGGCCTCCACTACTCCGAGTCCTTCAGTGTCGATGAGGTGCTTCACTGTCCGCAGGTTCAGAGCAACCTTCCCGGCGTCCGGGGTTGGACGGCCGAACCGCACACCCCGGGCCTTGGCCGCATCAACGCCGGCCTGGACGCGTTCTTGGATGAGTTCGCGCTCATACTCAGCGAAGGTCGCCATGAGATTGAGCATCAGCCGTCCTTCACGGCTTGAGGGATCTATACCGTCGGAGAGGGACCTCACGTCGATTCCCCGGTCGACGAGCTCTTTGACTGTCGTCACGACATCGATCATCGAGCGGCCGATGCGGTCGATGCGCCACACAACAAGTTCATCACCGCGGCGAAGCCTCCCCTCAAGATTCACCCACCCTGAGCGGGACTTGGCCTCCTTGGAGCCCGAGACCTGGTCGGAGAAAATGTGCCCCCAATCAACGCCGGCATCGATAAGTGCTCGGCGCTGAAGAGCGTCGTCCTGTTTATCTTTTGTGGATGTCCGGGTGTATCCATACTTCATGGTGGATTCCTTTCTTTGATCGTCGGTCAGGAGACTGCCAGGAGCTGATCACGCCAGACCTTTTTGATGTCAGCACGCGGCGAAGGAACGCCGACGAGATCGGGGTAACCGGAGTAGGTCTCTCGCAGCTGCAGGGCTTTGTCGAAAGCCGACTTATTACCTTCCGCGGCGTGTAACTCCGGACCAGCGAGCTGACGGCCTACAGAAGAGACGGCCTGCCGATGGCTGTCAATGTCCGACCGTATCTCTGGCATGATCTCTTGGACGTTTGCGTCGTCAGGCGCCACGTCCAGTACGGCTTCGGCATAAACCAGCACCGCACCCAAGTGCGTGAGCTTTCCATCCTCACGCATGTACTCGGAAGAAGTCAGACCCAGGGCGGCAGCACAGTTACTGGCGTGGGAGCTGCGGGCAGAGCGAAGGCCCTTAACGTCGTTCCACATTGCGATCATGTCGATCAAGTCGTCACGTTCGCGTTCAGTTTTTTCTGCGGCAGCATACTCTTGGTACTCAGGCGTGGACTGCTCTGCCTCCAGTGCGGCTTGGCGGGTGGCCTGTTCTTCGGCCATCTTGTGGGCCTCCTCTTCACGTTCGGTCTTCTCTGCGGCCTCACGCTCGGCTTTGGACTGTTCATCTCGCTCAGCCTGTTCTGCAGCTAGGCGGATCCGTTCGGCGCGATCCGTTTCCTCGGCCTGCCGGCGCTCCTCATAGATTCGCCGTGCGGTTTCCTCAGCTTCCTGGCGCTTCCACTCGGCAGCTGTGTGCTCCAGCCTGGACCAGTGACTGGGCCCCTTAGCCAGGTAGATCTTTGCGTTTATCCGGTGCACATCGCGGGCCGTCAGTTCGCCTGCCAGCACACGCTTGGACAGCCGTTCGATCACTGTGAGACGTGCCGGACGCTCCGGATCAACACCTTCCCGGCCATTGAGAGCATCAACTTCAGCGCGCCAGTCCCAGCCCGGTGTCGCGATCATTTCGTCGTCACCGTAACGTGCCTTACCGAGCGCCTGCTGGTCGGGATGCTCATGGGTGTTGTACCGGGCACCACGTGCCATAGCGAACTTCCCGCGGTCTGTACCTGGTTCACCTGGGTGGACGATGAACGGCCTAACTATGACCGGCACCGGGAACTTGCGTTGGATGGCTTCAGCAGTGCGCTGAGTCTTCGAGCGGTAGAAGATGTGACCGTGTGTCTCGGTGCCAGGGTCGCGGTCATGGATTCCCCCATGTACCAGGTCGTGTGGGTGGGTGTCGACGAACTTTTCGACCATCTCTCGAGTCAAGGCATTGGACACGATGGACCAAGTGCGATGGCGTCCAGAGGTGCCGTGGGCTGTTTTCTTGGACATGTTGTGTCCTTTCCGAGAACCTCAGCCGTTGCCAGAGGGCCTCTGTATATCTGAGTGGGGCTGCATAGCAGCTACGAATTGCACACGCTTTTATTGGCCTGCTCACATTCCACTAACTTGTACTCACTTTTTGTTGAATAACTGAGTACAGGTTGGCTGCGGAATGCCCGAAACGAAGGGATATGGTGCGCCCATCCATACTCAGTTTTTTGCAGACCAAATCAAGTTGAGTAGGATGCCGCGCGCGCATATGCCTGAGATTCCGCCAGATAGTGAAGTCAGGAAGGGGGAACGTACTCACTTTTGGGTTGTCAGTTTCAGGGCGAGGTTCCGCCGATCTCTGAGCGACGGATTCGGTGGCACACATCAGCGCTTCTCCCCTCGCTGCCGGAGGGATCGCTGGCACCCGGTGCCCTTCCACTTAGCAACAAGGGAAGCCGTCCACCGGGTGCCAGCGAACAGACCATAGGCCACAACGGACAGCCCACAGGCGACCGCGACCCAACGACCCATGCCAAGCCAGAAATGACCGTCGACGTCGGTGGCCCACTGCACCCCGGTGAATACTCCGGCGATGGCCATCCAGAGTCCGGCGACAACCGTTGCCACCGGCAGGAGTGTCAGGCACATGGCGCCAGCTGCCGACCAGAGCTGACGATTGGTCAGTTTGGCCGTGGCTGCCATGATCTGCTCAGCACGTTCGTTCGCACCGGCGAGATGGGCAGTGACGGCCCGGGCAGCTTCACCCGTGATTTGCTGGACTGCCTCTCCGATCTGCCGGCCGGCCAGCTGCTCAACTTGCTGAAGAGCCACACCTGCACGACGGACCAGAATCCTGTTCTCGTCGGCCTGGACCCGGAGCTTTTCAATCGCCGAAACCACGATCAGGCGATTCTTCTGGGATTCCTGAATCAATCTCTGCGATGCGGTGCTGAGTTTTTCCCCATCGAGACTGCGGGAGAAGTCGGTGAACGTCTTCTCGATCTCGCCCAACCTGTTGCCAATAATCGTGATCTGCTGGATCTCGCTGCCGGAGGGCGGTGAGGTTGACGGCAGGAGCTTCTGCAGTTCGTCCTTGATCGTCTCCTCCAGGTCGATCTGGAGATACGTCCTCAAACCGTTCACGGCTTTCGTCTGCGCGTTTATCGCTGCGATGACCTCGGCGTTTGACGGCTCCGAGGGGGTCGACGGTGTCGAGTTCTGCTGCTCCCGACGGAGCTGGTCCGCGAGTCCCATGGGTAACACCTTTCTGCTGGTTCTGCTGGTGGATGCCGAAGATGGCAGCTGCCCCTTCGGCGGTGAACTCCGGTGTAAGGGCCGAAGCTTTCTTGCGGCCGAGCTTGTTGTTATCGGAACGGCGCATCTTGTAGCTCCACCCGTCGCGATGGGTGACGGCGAGCGTGATGCCGTGCTCTGCGAGCACCCGTTCGTATGCCTGCTGATCCACGGAGCGGGAATCGGAGAGCGCCATGTAGACCTTGTCGCCGAGGCTCTGTTCGAACCCGCCGGATGTGAAGGCTTCACGGCGGAGCTCCCAGTCGGGCTTGGGCTGCTCGGGGTCGGGGAGCACACGCAGCCCCTCGTCGCGCATAAGGTCGTCGTTCAGCTGACGAAGCCCGTGTTTCCAGCTGGTATATCGCTGCAGAGACTTGCCCGTGAGGTTGTCGTGGTTGGCCACGAGGATGTGCGCGTGACCGTGATGACCTGCTGAGTCCGCGTGTACGACGATGAGGTAGTCAGCGGAATGCATTCGCCCAATGAGGACGACCGCTACGTCCCGGATACGCTCGAGGTCGTCCGGGTCAGTGACATCGAACTCGTCGGGAGAGAACGCGAGGACGTAGGACTGGAGCTCGACCTTGCGGCCATGCACAGCAGCCAGCATCTCGGTTCGCTCGATGAACGCCGCCGGCGAGGCACTGTGGTCGCCGGCTACAGAGATTGCGAACGCCGCGGCACGGGTCTGACCGGTCGTGATGAGTTCGGCACGGCGCTCTTTCGAGTTCCCGTAAAGGACGTAGTTCACTGCACCTGCGGCATCCCGGGAAGACCGGACGTTGATCGTGCTCATGACGTGGTCCGATCCCCGAGCGACTCACGTACATTATCGACAGCGCCCTGCACCTGGCGGAGTAGTCCGTCGTCCAGCGCGGACACCTCTCCAGAGTGGACGGCCCGGAGGGCTTGATTGAGGTTCTGACCGACCTTGCGAAGCTGATCCACCGCTGTCGCAAGTTCCGGCGAAGGCGCCGCCGGCGCCGCCAGATGCATCCGTGAGATCTGATCCCTGCGGGCGTCCAAAGAGTCAAGAAGGACCCCGCGCGCCCACGTACTCGGCTTGACGCCGAGCACGCGGGCACGGAGGCGGATTGCTTCGCGCTCCGCCTCCGTGAGCCGTACATCCAACGAGACCCGCCGGCGCTCACGGGTGGTCTCGCTGGATGCACGGCTGTGCTTACGCGGGAGGGACAAAGGATGCAGGCCAGCAGGGTATTTGTCGGACATTTCGCTGGCGCTCAAGTCTTCCAAATACCGCTGGCCCTCGTCCTCGTTCGCTGCGCTCATTGCGGGCGAGGGGGAGAGAGATTCGCCGTTAGGGTCAGTGTGAGCCAGTACCGTCGGCTCAGAGGACTCCTTCTTTATGCGTTCGCGTAGCCGTTCAACATAAAGATAGGCGTCCATACGTACCCCAGAAGGGCTGCTGAGATCGTCCGGGGACATCATGAACCACCGCCCAGGATGGCAGCCAGACGGTCACGCTGGGCCTGGCTCAGAGGGGGAGCAGCTGCCACGATGCGGTCGATGGCGGCATCGATCTCAGGCGAGAAAACCTTGATAGGGGTGTACGGCCTGGAAACAAGTTCTGCGCTTGTTCCCTTAAGGGCAGTTGTTTTTGGGTCCAAAACGGCGGTAGCCATAGTTCTCCTGCAGTAAGTTCTGCAGGAAGAGAGCCTCGTGCGCCATCTCAGGCGATCAAAACGAGGAGAGCAACCAGTCGGGAATTTTCCCTAACCCTTGAGCTTGTATTCGGGCTACCTTTGTCCGACATTTACCCTAAAGCACTGAGGGGCTAGTTGGCAATTGATCCCTCCAAGTGATTGTGAGCGAATCAGTGTCGAATTTCTTGACGCCCCGTGGGTGGGAGAAAAGATGAACTTCTCCTAGGACAGCGATCGTGCTCCGGCGTAGCCCAAGGTCAGCAGCGTCGAAAGTTCCAACCGGGTCTGAAGCAGTGAGGACCGTATGAGCTGAACTGGAGACGGTCAGTGCCAGGCGTTCTACCTCCAAAGTGTCTATCGCAGCATTTTCCCTGTCTCTAATGCGTTTGAGATCAAAACCCTCGATAAGCTCTTGATCGTAATCCCGTTGCGCCCTTCGGATCTTCGCGCGGTGCTCATTGATCTGCTCTTTCAGCTCTCTCAGGCGCGGTCCGTCTGCAGAGGGCAGCAGATCGAGAAGTTCTGGGACCGCCAGCCGCCGTCGGACGGTTTCAATGACAAAGTCGTCGACCTGCTCTCGGGAGCGCATGACGTGGCCTTCGCAGCGGTACCGCTGTCCATGTGTCTTTACGGGCTTGTCGCAGATCCCGCAGCGGTACAGACCGGAGCCGAGGTGTTTCCTGTCGGTGCCAACCCGATTCGTGACGCGGGCCGGGTCGTCGAGCCGGTCTTGGACCGCCTCCCACAAATTGACGTCAACAATGCGGTCCCAGGAGCCACGGACCGGCTCACCGTCTTCGTTAAGCAGTATTTGGGCGCGCCATGATCGTCGACGATCACCGTTGGCGAGGACGTCCTTCGGCGTGTAGGTGCTGTATCCGGCATATCGTGGATTGCGCAGAATGCCTAAGACAGTCGACGGCGTCCACGGGCGGTCGTCTGGAACGGGGCGCGGTTCCAGCCCTTCTTCGACGCGGCGCAAATTGCGTTCAATCATGAGAGTCCGGTTATGCCGGGGGAGGGCCGGGGTGTCGGCAAGATTGTTTCCCTGCCCAGACAACGCTGCTGCAATCGCCCGGAGGGATGCCCCTGAGGAGAATGCGGCATAGATCTTCCTTACGGCTTCTGCTTCGCGGTCCACCACCTCGCCGTTTGTGGCATAGCCAACCGGGCGGACTCCCTTCGGAGGTCTCCCTTGCTCGGCCCGCTGGCGTTGCGCCCGCGATTGCCGTTCCGCCTTCACTTCGATCTCGTTGCGGGCAATTGCCGAGAACATATCGGCCGACAAGCGCCCTGCCGCCGTCGTGCAGTCAATGTCGGAGCCCTTGGCGAATGTCAGCAGAACATGGTGGCGCTGGGCTGCCTCGATGATCCGGACACCATCTGCACGATTGCGTTCGAGCCGGGGCCACTCCTGCGCCACGACCACGTCGATGAGCCCAGACTCAACGTCCTTGAGGAGCCTCTCGAAGGCAGGTCGCTTCTTGTGGCCTTTGCCGGAGACGTCGTTGTCCTCGTAGACGTCGACGACCGACCAACGACGGGCCGCGATGAGTGCTTGAGCGTCCTCACGATGCCGGTCCACGCCTAGACGCGTGTTCTCCCGGTCCTGGGAGATACGCAGATAAATCGCCGCACGGCGTTGTTCGGAACTCATGGAACCACGCTACTCGGCGGCTGAACTGGCATAAGTCGTGTTATGCAGGGAGACATGCCAACAACGAGTCGCTCTGAGGGCATTCTGCGGACAGGCATCAATCGGTCTCCCTGCTGTCCCTAGCTTCCCTAAGCGACGCCATGAGACGCGCAGCGTTCCTGGGTGAACTGAGCAGGTAACTCGTCTCCACCAGAGCGTCGTATTCATTCTTTGCCATCAAAATGCCGGAACCGTCCTCCGAGACAATCTCAACGGCAGAGTGGTCTCGGTTTACACGCTCGATGAGGTAGCCAAGGTTGCGACTGGCCTCGTCGGCAGGGATGGTCATCACAAGTCTTCCCTTTCTTTCAAACGAACTATATTTCCCAAAATTGACCCAGCAGGGACTTCATCGAGTTCAACAGTCGATGGCGAGGATCCCCGTCTCGCTACCGGGATTATCCGGAGCTGGCGAACCCGGGTCAGTCACTCGGTGTGACCAAACTGCGGATCTGGTGGTCCTTGTACGCAGTGAGCACTCCGATGAAGAACGCATTCCGGTTATCACCTGTCCACGGGCGTGCCAGGCTCATAATCCGTCGCATGTGCTCCTTTCGGAAGCGCATCGGGCGTGTCGAATGGGGGCCTGAGCTGTCTGGCTTCTTCGGGAGCATCGGTGCCCGACCGAAGATATCGTTGACCGGAAGGGTACTGTTCTCCGGCGCGAAGATCCCGCCGAACTGTTCTTTGGAAGCCGCCCAGCTGATCGCGTTCAGGACAATGTCGGGGTAAGAGAGGAGGGAACTGTCATGGAAGTCGCGCAGCCACTGGTTCAAGTCCTTGGGCAGGTACAGGGTGACGTTCCCCGAATGCTCCTCCTCGGTGGGCATGGTGGTTACCGAGGCGACCTTGGACGCTGCAGCACTCACAGGCACAGCCACGGATTGTGTATGGGAGTCCTCCCCTGAGGTCCAGGGCGCCGTCGCAGCAGCGGGCTTTGCCGGATCTTCAGCGGGAGATGGTTCATGGGGGAGTCCTTTCCGATTGCCGGTCGGATCCGAGCTGACGGTATCCTTCTGGAACTGCCGTGACCGGTGCTTCGATTCGATGACAAGCGGGACCTTCCGGCCAGCCATGCGCTTCAATGCCGGCAGGCTTTCGAGGCCCAGTTGAGCGTCCAGTAACAGCTTGGACCTGGCCGCCAGGACTTTGCGGGCTCTGGTATTCGTTACGTATCCATGTCCATACCGGCTGTATTTCGTGAACTGAGTCATGAGCTTTCTCTCGCTGCTTGCGGGGTGCGGTGCTTGGGCGTGGCCCGGCCTGGTCACGGAGTCAGAGTCCTCCATCTCTGGTGAGAGGTTTGGAGTCCTGCATGGAGTTCAAGCCATGGGCGGCAGCGGCATGGCCGCCAATTGTTCAACTGCCGGAGATGTATGGCGGTTCAGCTCTTTGTCGAGGGAACCCTTCAATCGTGCCGCCAGGATCTCCCTTCCGAGCAGTATCCGGTCGGAAGGGTCTACGAATGGATCTGCTTCAGGGTGCCCGTTGGCTATGGAAGCCTGATCAGAAAGCCCTTGGCTGGAAAGGGACGCTTTCTTCTGGTGGTCCTCAAGTAAGCGGGTGATTTCCTCGTCGTCCATCCCCGTGAGGGATGCTTTCCAGACGGTATCCAGTATGGCCTTTTCGGCCGGACTGCCGTCGTTGCTCGTGGCGAGGGTTTCCAGCATGACCATCCCATAAAAGTACTTCTTATGGCCTGGAGAAGTTACCGCTTCCAGCGCCCACTGAGCTCGTGACCACCACAGGTCCGAAGCCGCACCGTCCCATCGCCAACGCGGAAGCCGCCACTTCTTCCCCTTAGCGGCCGGCTCCAAGATGCTATGTTGAATCCTCAGGTTCAGTGATGAGACTGTGGCGAACACCAGAGCTGCTATCAGCAAGGTGAACGAGGCCAATGTAACGGCATCAGGTAACCACCAAGGATCCGGCGGCGCCAGGCCTTCAAGGCCCTGAGCGATTCTCTCTGCAATCTCCTGAACCTCCTGATCAGTCAAGAGAGTTCCTCCTCGTAAAGGGGCTCGACGTCAGAAACAGATGTACTAAGAATTCCTTTCACTCAAAGACTCTAATACGCCAAATCCGTAGATGAATGCTTCCTCGAACCACGTTAAGCACAAGAGATATATAGAAAAATGCAATAACCTACTCAAATATCAGCGAAAATTAGCGTGCACTGATCCCTCAAAAAAGTGTTCTGGTGTGGCGGGGAACAAACCTACTGCTCGAAGCAGCTTGGTTGCCCCCGTTGCCTTTTTCGTGACCCGGTTCCTGTTGCAGGATATGGGTGTGTTGGCCGGTCGGTTCCGACATGGTTTTTGCCCCCAGTTACCGATGATCCGAGGGGTGTTGCCATCGGAACCGACTTGGCGGCCGGTTGATCGCTGATAGAGGCACGATGACGGGACCTTCGTAACGTGGATGCGGTTCCTGCCGTCCTGACCAGCCTCAGCACGAGCTACCGGGGGTAATCATGATTCTGGAGCAAGAGAGCAACGATATCTTCCTTGGCCTGGACGTCGGTGGAACTGGCTACCACGCCGTGGCTCTGAACAGGGCAGGGAAGAAGCTTTACGATGAGGCCTGCCGCAGGACGAAAACCAAAACTTCGGGACGTCCTCTCCAACCTCGCCGGCCACGGGAAGGTCCTGGTCGTCGTGGATCAGCCGGCAACCATCGGTGCCCTGCCCGTCGCAGTAGCCCAAGCCACCGAAGCTGCCGTGGGCTACCTGCCGGGCCTGGCGATGCGGAGGATCGCGGACCTTCACCCGGGTAAGGCAAAAACCGATGCCCGGGACGCGGCCATCATCGCCGAAGCCGCCCGGTCCATGCCGCATACGCTGCGGTCGGTGGAACTGGACGATGAAACCCTGGCCGAGCTCGGCGTGCTCTGCGGTTTCGATGATGACCTCGCCGCTCAGATCACCGCCACCTCAAACCGGATCCGCGGACTGCTCACCCAGATCCATCCCGCCCTGGAGCGGGCACTGGGCCCGCACCTGGACCACCCGGCGGTGGCAGACCTGATCACCCGGTATCCAACCCCACAGGCGTTGAAGACCGCAGGCCGCGGACACGTCAGAGCCCGGTTGAAGAAACACGCACCAAGGGCTGCCGATCGCCTCACCGAAGCTATTTTCAACGCACTCGGTGAACAGACGGTCGTGGTCGTGGGCACCGGCGCGGCCGGCATCGTGCTGCCCAAGCTTGCCGAGCAGCTCCTGGCGCTGCGCCGGCAACGAGACGAGATCGCCTCCCAGGTCGAGGCTCTCGTGGAGGCCCACCCTCTTCACGAGGTCCTGACCTCGATGCCCGGCATCGGCGTCAGGACCTGCGCACGAATCCTCACCGAAGTCACCGGCAAACACTTCGCCTCCGCCGCCCATTTGGCCTCCTACGCCGGAATCGCACCGGTCACCCGCCGCTCCGGAACCTCCATACGCGGTGAGCATCCGAGCCGGCGCGGTAACAAGAAACTCAAACGAGCCCTGTTCCTCTCAGCCTTCGCCGCCCTGCATCATCCACCGTCCAGGGCGTACTACGACCGCAAACGCTCCGAAGGTAAACGCCACAACCAAGCATTCATTGCCCTCGCCCTGCGCCATTCTGATGTCCTCTTCGCCATGCTCCGCGACGGAACCCTCTATGAAGATTCAGCGGCCAAGAATCTTCCTTCAGCAGCTTGACCAAAACCATACAGGCACCCCCCATGAGGCCCAGACTTGCTCGGACCGCACGCCGGCGCCTCTGCGATCTGGTTCCTCCACGAACGGTCAAATCACCCGAGCGGCCAAATCCGATAATGTAAATAAGAACCTCGTTCATTTATCTACGGTGTCTACACTTCCATGAGCCTCGGCAAAGTTTTTGGATAAAAGTTGGCGCTGGACTATTTACTCTTTGTTGGCAAGTGAATGGGCTCAGCGGCACCTGCCAACCCTGGCAGTCCTATCTAGGGGGATACGTGATAAACAGGTCAATTCGGCGTGCCTTCACAACGGTCGCAGCGTCCGCACTTCTGCTTGTCGGAGTCGGACTTGCGCCGGCAACAGCTAAAGAGTCTCCACTGCAAAACGCATCTGAAACTACAGTCGACATGGAATTTATCGGCTTTGACGCAGAGGTGGCCAAGCAGAACGGTTACGACATTCGCACCGACGACCGGGGGGTGAAGTACTCGATTCCGGCAACAGAGCCCAAGGGCTCAATGAAGGGTGCGTTCTACCTGCCAAATGAGGCTCCGGCATCAGGCGACGTGAGCATTATGGATACCGTCGACGGCAACTGCGGGACAGCCACCCTTACCGGGGCGGGTAAGAGCTTCTTCACGGCGTACTCCATAAAGCCGTGGTTCGGTGCGGCGTTTAAGCACACGTGGCGGGTCGCAGTGTCATCATCGTCGGGTTACCAGGTCTACAACCTTGACGGGCTCGCACCCTTAATCGGCAACTGGTCTACCAGCCGTTCCATCTCATTCGCTGGCAAGCCCTACAACGGGTGGGTCTCAACTGGCTCTGTCACTACCAGAATTGGTGCCGTCTGCGGTTCCATGACTCCTGGGGATCTCTGGTACTCGTAACTCTTTGCATCTTCTAAGGCCCGATCGCACTGAGTACCTGCGATCGGGCCTTGGGCATGGGTCTAACCTTTTACTAACAATATGTCGGGTGCAATGCTGGACGTCCTATACCCGTCTCGGTCCGGCACGGAAGCGAAGGAGACACTATGTGGGGAGCAAGGCTGAAGCGGCGGATTGAATGGCCAAAAGACATGACTATCAGGATTGACGACCACGCGCAGAACCTGAAGATGCTGCTCTTCATCCGCCAGGCTTGGAAGGTCGCCCAGGATGTGGAAATTCCCGAACTCAGTCCTGTGCCTGAGACGGGTTCGTCGAAGATCCCGGAATCACCGAGCCGTGCAGTCTGGGATGCCCGCTGGAAGCAGCAATGGGACCGCAGCTGGTCCTGGTTCAACGTAAGCAAGGTCCAAGAAGCGCCTCTCTCACAGAACGAGATGCAGAACGCCTCCAGCCCCGGGCAGGACCTGCATCCGATCGTGCCACCTTTCTGGCCCGTGGAATACGGTGAAGATGGGGTGGACCTGGTGGCATTCAACACCTGGGATAGGCAGACGATGCCGAATTTCCCATCTCACGCCGAGCAGGACAGCCTTTCGGCGCTCATTGATGCATGGCAAGACGGGCTCACGACGATCGTCGTGCTGCCTTACTCCGGCTACTTCGCACATCGCTTCAGCAGCAGCCACCTGGTCGTTTCAGCTGAAACAAGAAATGACCAGAAACTCTATACAGAGGCGCTTCAAACCAGCCGCTGAGATCAGGCTTCTGGAGGGGGCCGCGGACCAGCGCGTCGTCCCTGAAGCTCCGCCGCATTCGGGCAGGTGAACCGTGCACAGGTGCGCTAGCTGTGTTGACCCGAGAGGTTAGGTACACGGCTGGCCGATGGTTGGCCTCGGCTCCGGCCCTGTTCCTTCGACCCCTTGAATTCGGCCAATTCCATCCTCGCCGGTTCGTTGAACGCTCCGGCACAACGGGCTAACAGGCTCGATGGGTAGAGTGGGTGCGTGCGGACAACGCCGCGATGGAAAGGTTCTTCGCGCTGCTGCAAAAGAACGTCTTGGATCGTCAGCGGAGGGGCACCCGGCAGGAACTCCGGGTGGCCATCACAACCTGAATCGAAAGGACTTACCACCGCCGGGCGACGGCGAAGACGGCTGGGAAAACTCAGGCCCATCGAATATAAAACAATCAACCGGACCGCGCTCATAGCGGCCTAAGACCCCAAGTCAACAAATGCCGGTGTAGTCCTATGCTTTGCGTCGGACTCTTCGTCAGGGCCGCTCCGGAACGGCAATCTTTCCCTACTGTGAGTCGATAGTCTGATTCTCCAAGCTGCGCGTCGGTATCGAAGGAGTGGAATGTCCTGTGACACACAGCGACGAGGCGTATGAAGGTGAACGTGAGTCCGGCAACGAGCGCGATCCTCAGGACGTCGAAGGGGATCCCCAAAACTTGGCCGACCACGACGACCAGCGCCTTATGGGAACTCGGCTGGGTTGTGCTGCGGCACTCAAGAGCGCTGACCATGAGGCGGTCAGCGACGAGGTCGGGTTTACTCTCGATGGCCTCGGTGCGATGTGCGCCGGTCACACTCGCTCCGCTCAGGCGATGTTTACCGTCACGCTGGATACCCTGATCTACCGCTTCTATCCCGACCGAAACGGTAGAAAGCGTCATTACCAATCGCAAGAAAGGCGCGGGCGTTCCAGAAGCTATCGATGAGATGGGCGTCCGGGCCGCACTTGTTTGGCTGCCAGTTTGGAACGCACACGAGGGGTTTTGGAAGCACAGGGGAGACAAAGTGCCCCACTACTACTCGCGTCACGCGAGTGTCCATGGTGTCTCTTCACGGCAGTTCAGCAAGCGGAACTGCGTCCAGGTGCTTATGCTCGTGACGAGCCTAATCACTTATGCGGATCGGATTGCGCGCGAAGCGGCGTAGTCACCACAGCTCCGTTCTGGCATCGAGGATTCCTTCTCACAAAAATGCGCGGTGCAACACAGGTTGTTCGGTTACGGAACGTGGTGGAGTTCCGCTTCAACGTCTGAATCGGCCTGTTTCCGCAGGTCAGAGCGTTGCGAGGTCTGGTTAGTCCGCATTTAGTCCGCAAAAAGTTGAGGACGATGTGTCAGAAAAGTGCCCTGACAGCGACCTCACGTGGTCGCGGGGACGGCCCAGTCGGGGAGAGTTGCGGTCGCGATGATCGAGCGCAACTGAGTGCACTTGGCTGTCGTCGATGAGGCCTTGGCCGGTGTGGCTCGATCGCGGGGGTATGACGCACCCGAAATCGCACTCCGCACGGGCAGGCCGGCTCGAGTGGCCAACCGGCGCCATCTGGCGATACGTGACTCGCGGCGCGTCAATGTAAGTTGACTCTGCTGGAAAAGTCAACTAATGTTGACCGCATGACCGATGTTGATCTTGCCTGCATCATTGAGAACACCGATCCCCTTCAAGCGTTGCGCGAAGCAACCGCGCTGCGCCGCCGACTGGAAGGACACGAAGAGGTCCTGGTCCACCGTGCCCGCGTGTCTGGGACCACGTGGGCGCAGATTGCCGAGGCGCTCGGCGTCTCGAAGCAAGCCGTCCACAAGAAGTACGGGGGCCGGCACCTGTTCGGCCGCACGGAGGCATGACGATGATCAACTCGCTCCTTGACGATCTGTCAGGACGAACAGCGCAACGACTCGGCGCTGGACAGCGTGGTGTCGTGGTGGTGGGTGCGCTGCACGGCAGGCAGTCCGCAGTGCACGGCGCAGATCCCGGCACGCAGTTCGAGATCGGTTCCATCACCAAGACGTTCACCGCGCTCGCCTTGGCCCAGCTCGCCGTGCGCGGCGTCGTGGGGCTGGACCAACCCCTGAGCGACCTCCTACCTAGTGACATCACGGCCCCCCAGCGCGGCGGCGAGGTCATCAGGCTGAGGCACCTGGCCTCCCACACTTCTGGGTTACCAAGGCTTCCCAAGGGGACCCTGCCACGGGGCCTGTTGCGAGCAGACCCCTACGCCGGATGCACCGGCGAGCTCCTGATGGACGGGTTGCGGCGCACCCGTTTGCGATCGGTGCCCGGCACCCGCTTCTGCTACTCCAACCTCGGCGCCGGCTTGCTCGGATTCGCCCTGGCACGCCACACAGAGACCGACTACGACTCGCTCGTCCAGGCCGAGATCTGCCGGCATCTGGGCATGACAGACACCCGCGTGGTCCTCGATCTCGAAGGTGCAGCCCGGTTGGCCCCCGGTCACTCCCGCACGGGACGACCACGCCCACCGTGGCACCTGGCCGCCCTCGCCGGTGCCGGCGGCCTTCACTCGACGGTTCCCGACCTGCTCAGGTTCGCGCGGGCCCACCTCGGCCCCGCCCCCGAAGAACTCGCCGAAGCGATCGCTCTCAACCGCACGACCGCGCACCGCATCAACGCACGAGCTGCGATCCATCCCGGCTGGATCGCAGCCAACCTGCCCCGCACCCAGCATCGAGTCATGTTCCACAGTGGCGGCACGGGTGGATATCGCAGCCTGCTGGCTATAGCCCCCGAACACGGCGCCGCAGTCGTGATCCTCAACGCCAACAACCGACCCGTGGATCGTCCCGGCCTCAAGCTGCTCGGGCAGATCATCGACTCCGGACCCGGATTCGGGTCCGATCCCGTCCCGTCCGCCGCCTGACCGACCTGACGTGGGTAGAGAGCTCGGCGAAGTAGCGACCGGTCGCAGTCGGCGGAGTCAGCCAACGGATCCCGCGCATTCACGTGCTCCCGCCCTGCGGCGCACGACTCCGGATGCAACGGATGATCGCCTCAACTAACCGACGCCGATCGTGGGCGGCCGGGGTCAAGCGCAGCCATTTGCACGAGCAAGATCGCCCACAAGTCGACCGGATCTCGGCACGCAAGCGCACCGTCAGCGCATGGTCGAGCGGAGCCCGATGTACGGCACGGTCGGGCGGAACCACTAGGCGGCGGCATACAGGCAACAAAGTCGTGCGGCGGTGCATCTCATGAGGATGATGTCGGGTCGGGCAGGAACGTGTGTCCTCGTGCTATTCGTCAGCGGCGTAGCGCTCAGCGCGTGCAATACGAATGGCAACGAGCAAGAAGAAGCACCGCAACCCCCGCCTCGCACTCCGTCCCCTGCGAACTCCGATGCGGCCGATCGCACCGCGACACCGCGCGCGGTCCCCGCCGCAGTTCCCAGGCTCACCCAGTGTCGCGACGTAGTCGCCCCTACTGGCGGGTTCGGCGAGGGCGACTTCGCCATCAACCCCAGTGAAGGCACCGTCGCCATCCACTTCAGTGACACGCGTGACGGCCGGTACAGGAATGTCGAGTACGTCGTTGACTACCTCACCGACCTGACTTGCCGCACGGAGCCAGAGGTGGCTGCACTGCTCGACCGCCTAAACCCTCCGGGATGGCGTGCCCATCCCTGACGAGCAACATCTGGAGCCCGCAGGACGGACCACAAACGGCTCGACTCCCGCACGACACCGCACGCGCAGCGGCAGATGAGTGTGTTTCCTCTGTAGCCTCGCCGCGTGCAACATGACGCGGTCTGGGCTCGGCGGACGCAACGAGAACTGCGCGACCTGTTGAACCAGTGGGACCCGATCGGCGTGTTCGACCCGGACGATGAGGACGACGGCTCGGGGCCGGTGGATGAGTACGACTGCATCCGCGATCCGCTGATCTCACACCTTCTCCGCGGCGACACTCGGTACGAGATCGCAGGTTTCCTCCGCGACGAACTGACGGATCACCTTGGCCTGGAGCCTTGGCTCGTCACCACCAACGTCATCGACCGAATCTTTGATTGGTGGGAGTCGGTCAAGTAGCGGCATCCGTCCGCTCGTCGGCATGAGAGGTCGACCGTGGAGCCTCGGCGGTCGTCCTCCTCGACTCGGATCTGCGCTGGGGTGGTTGCAGATCCCGTGCAGGTCCGCAGAATGGAGCGGTGCAAGGCAGGGAGCAGCGGCGGGAGCTGCGATCGACTGTCGCGGTCGGCGACGGCCAGGCGCTGGTTGCCCTTCTCCAGGGGACGCCGTGGCCCGAGAACGTGCTGCAGTTGATCGGCGACGGGCTCGGCGCTGCGCTGGCTGGTCGCGTCACAGGTGCCGAGGAGGTCGCTCGCCGGTGCGTGGCGTTGTTGGGTGACCGCGGATGGGAAGGCGACGAGGAGCTCGCGAACGCCCTGGAGTCGCGTCTGCTGTCGGGGCCAATTCGGTTGCTGTGGGCGATACCGGTAGACCTCGATCAGCTCGCAGGCGTGCTCGAGGGCGACCCCGTCGACGGCGGCGGTCGGGTTGATCTCCGCACGGGGGAGGTGTGGCCGCAGCCCGCGATCGAGTATGCGGTCGAGGTTGGCGAGGAGGACGAAGACGACGAAGAGCGTTGGCTCTGGGTGGCGAACCAGGGCTCGCGAACTGCGTATCGAGATATGGAGCTGTTCATCGATACCGTGAGCGACTCGTTCGTCATCGACTCGCTCAGCCGCGCCCTCATCGGACGAGGCTCCTTTCGGCGCTTTAAGGACGAGCTGTCCCGATGGCCGGAACTGCTGGATCAGTGGCTCGCGTACTCCGAGGAGCGACACCTCGGCCGGGCACGGTCGTGGCTGGCCGGCGAGCGCTACACCGTCGCCGTGGCAGCCGCCCGGCCGGGCGGCTAGTTCAACCCGCCGCCGTCGGCTTCCAGTCTGTCCAAATCCGCGTCCGCGTCCCCCGGCGGCCCCCCAGATTGAAATTGGGTACCCAATGTCAACGCTGCCAACCGTGATTGCCGCTCACCAACAGGTCCGATCCACACTGGTGCAAGCCGCTCGTATTGAGAAGGTCGTGGCTCGGTCCGACACGATTGTTCTTCGCCTGTCGAATCGGGTGATGGCAGGTGCGTTGCCCCCGAATTGCCCCAGTTAGAACCAAGGACTACCAACTACGGCCAACGTCGTGAAGCGCATAGCCCCAGGTCAGGCCGCTAGTGCCAACGGTCTCCGCCTACCGCCGTTCACGGGGGACAGGTTCCGCTTCAACGTCTCGGTTTCAAACGGTTGCTTGAGGGGCCCGGGATGCTGATCGCATCCCGGGCCTTCCTCCTACCCGAGACCCATGGCATCCGATCGCAGGGAGGGTTACCCTGTTGCCGGTGGCCCCGCCACCGAATGCGCTTCCACGTGAAGACCACGTGAATCATCGCGGAGAGGCCTGGTTCCCCAGGACACGTCCCGATGGAGTGCGGCGCACTGATGCGCCAGCTTCATTGCACCGACGCCGCGGCGTCGGCTGACGAAAGGACGCGAGATGTCATCGAAAGACGAGAAGAACCTGGCCCAGGTCGTGGACAAGATCGCGGGTATGGATGAGCCGCAGTGCGGGCTGATGCAGCGGGTGCATGACGTCATCATGGACGCGGCCCCGGGTCTCAAACCACGTATCTGGTACGGCATGCCCGCGTATGCCGCGTCTGCCGGATCCCCGGCGCTGCTCACCCTGCGCAATGATGAACGCCTGAACCTGGCGGTCACCGAAAAGGCGCAGTTCCGCCCCGCCGGCGGCCCGGACGGCACGCTTATGCCTGCCGCCTGGTATTTCGAAACCATCGACGCCGAAACGGAAAAGCGCATCGCTGAGATCGTCCGGTCAGTTCTCGACTGAGCAGGGTCCCGCCCTCCGCCGGCGTCGTTACGGCACGGAGCGCCGTCGGCGGTGGGCTGGCCGCTGGAGAAGCTGGGTTTCCACGGGAGGGTCAGAGACCTAGAATCGCTCCATGGGCTCCCTGACATTCAGCTACAACGTCACCCTGGACGGCTGTGTCGACCATCAGGAGGGGATCGCTGACGACCAGACCCACACGCATTACACCCGGCTTCTGGACGAGTCCGGTGCCATGCTCTGGGGGCGCACCACATACGAGTTGATGGAGAGCTACTGGCCGCTGGTCGCCCGCGGAGAGGTGGAGGCGCCAGAAGCGATCCGCGAGTGGGCAGTCACCCTGGAAGACAAACCCAAGTACGTAGTGTCCGCGACGCGCAGCGATTTCCCGTGGAACAACAGCCACCGCCTCGAAGGCGACCTGCGCACCGCGGTGCAGGATCTCAAGGACCAGACGCCCGACGGCGTTCTCCTCGGCAGCGGCAAGCTCGCGTCAGCCCTGGACCAGCTGGACCTTATTGATGAGTACAGGTTCCTGGTACACCCCATGATCACCGGGCATGGCCCCACCCTGTATCAGGATCTTCTTTCCAGCACACGCCGTCTGGACCTAATCTCCGCCGACCCAATGAGCAACGGTGCAATCTCCGTGCACTACCGCCGGGCTGACTGAGCTGCCACCCGGCCACAGCGGACCGGAACGCCCACTCGTCGGACGGCACGTCCCGGATCAGGTTCCGCCCCGCCATCTGACGTCGCGGAACCGACGCTGTGAGGATAGGCGACGTGGAACAACCGGCGCCGGCACTATCAGCCTCTAGTCGTTCCACCTCGACGCGCTGCCGCCGCACTACCGCAACTCACCGCCGTCGGAGAGATGCTGCGGCCGCTGAAAGCGCCCGGCCTGTGTGGCCCGGATCTTCCCCAGGGCTAAGAACCTGCGTCCTCTTTCCCCGCACGCGTCCACAGCAGGTACGCCTCGGCCAGCTGGGCCGGTACACCGGGTGCTGCTCCGCGGATCGGGGAGACCTGCGGCCGGGTGATCGTCGCGACGGCGACGATCACGTCCAGTGCGGTGAGGGATTCGCGGACGGCACCGCGGGTCTTGAGCTCGGCCAGCACACCGTTCAGGGCCTCCACAGCGGGCTGCTGGACCTGCGCCAGGGGAGTGGCTTCCAAGGTGTGGGCCGATCCGGCCTGCAGCGCGAGCCCGTCCGTGAGGGCACCCAGCTCCATAGCCGTCAGGCTGGACAGCAGGTCCTCCCACGCCGCAGCGGGATCAGTTTCCACGACGCTTCGAACCTGATCCACCGCCTGGATGATCTGTTCCACCATGTCCTGCACCACAGCCCGGACAAGGTCATCGCGGGACGGGAAGTTGCGGTACAGGGTGGCAATGCCGACGCCGCTGGCCGCGGCCACAGCTTCCAGCGCGACGTCGCCGCCCCGCTGGGCAAAAACGTGTTTGGCGTGCGTGATGATGTTCTGCCTCCGGCGTGCAGCGTCAGCCCTCATCCGAACTCCTTAGATTTGACCTTCAGTCTAAACCGGAGGAATATCGTCCGGTGAAAGCGGAGGAAGTTCCTCCGCTAAGAAGGAAGTTCCATGACCACCTCCACCCGGGAAACCGGAAGCCACCGCAAGCACGCAGCCATCTGGGCCGGACTGACCGTCGGACTCTCGCTAATCCTGCTGGCGCTCCTGATGCTCTTCATCTCGCCCTCGCTTCTTTCCGGACCGCGTGATCTGGGCCTGGGCATCGTTGGAACACAGGAAGATTCGGACAGGGTCTCCGCGGCTTTGGATGCACAGCAGCCCGGTGCCTTCGTGCTTCAGCCGTACCAGAGTGCCGCTGACCTGCAGCAGGGAGTCCGGGACCGGGAGATTGTGGGCGGGTTGGACTTCTCCGATCCCGGGGATCTGCAGGTCTACGTGGCGAGCGCCGGATCAACCGCAGTCTCCGCCACCGTCAGCAGTGCCGGCGCCACGATGGCCGGCAGCATGGGACAGACAGCAGATGTCATTGATGTTGTCCCGCTTCCCTCCGGGGACCCCACGGGCGTGGGTATTGGCGGCCTGGCCTTCCCTCTGGTCTTCGGCGGCATAGTGCCGGCCGTGGCATTCCGGTCCATGCTGGCCGGGAAGCGCTGGTGGATTTTCGCCGGGCTCACCGGCTTTTCGGTGGCCGGCGGGTTCGTGGTCGCCGCGGTCCTGAAGTACCTGTTCGGCAGTATCGAAGGACCCCTGGTTCCAGTCGCCGCCAGCGTCGCTCTCGGTATCGCGGCACTGGCGCTGCCGCTTGCCGGACTCAACGAATGTTTCGGCACCAAGGGCTTCACCATTGCCGCCATGTCCATGATGTTTGTCGGCAACCCGTTTGCCGGGATCGCGACCGGTGCCCAGTGGCTCCCCGCCGGGGTAGCCATGATCGGCCAGCTTCTGCCGCCCGGTGCCGCCGGCACCCTGGTGCGTGCCGTGGCCTATTTCGACGGCGCCGGGGGAGGGGCCGCTGCGCTGACCCTGGGCGTATGGGTCCTCATGGGGGTCGTGTTGTGGTTCGCCGGCCCGCGCATCAAGGATGCAAAGACCGGGAACGCAGCCGTGCTCCAGCAGGCCTGATCCGTTTTCGCTCCGGTTTGGGACCGCCCTTCCACTTTGGGTCTTTCCTGCGCGGCGCCGCGCAGGAAAGACCCAAACCGGCAGGCGTGTCCCAAACCGCAGGAGAATGCCTCCTGTGCGTCCCGAAAGGGAGCGAAGTCCCAAACCGCAAGGAGAATGCCTGCACCAGGAGCTAGGCCCGCCGGCTCCGTCGCAGCTCGTGCCAGGCAGCGGCTCCCAGTCCCAGCGACCACAAGCTCCAGAGCTTCTCTGGACGGGACGGGGAGATCGCATTAGTTACCGTCCCCAGAACTGCGACGCCGGTGCAGGCCAGATACACGGCACGCTTCAGGCCCGGGGGAGTGCGGCGGACACAAAGAGCAGCAGCGCCCGCCGCATAGACCAGTGCCGCAGCACCGCTGGCCAGACGCACCCGGTCCGGCAGCCGCGCGTCGTACTTGCCTCCGTAGGAGACCCTGCCCCAGGGTGCTCCCGCAGCTAAACCAGCTTGAAAGGCTGACTGTATTCCCAGCAGGGCCGGGGTAATCCACTTCGTCTCCACGCCGCTATCGAACCAGTGCGGCGGGACGGTGACAAGCAGGGATTAGCTGCTGACGCCTACTGCCTTGCCGATCGACCCGGCATCTTCAAGCAGCCCAAGCATGCAGGCAGCCAAGTCCGCGCGGGGAATCGAGCCGCGCAGTGTGCCGGGCTCCGACGTCTGAAGCGCCTGCCAGGATCCGGTTGGATCCTTGTCCGTGAGTCCGGTTGGCCGGACGATTGTCCAGTCCAGGCCGGAACTCTGCACGGCGGCTTCCTGCTCATTGTGGTCGGCGAGCGGCTTGGCCAGGGCAACTTTCATGGCCATGCGCAGCGGGGCCGGCATCTGTGATCCGGAATCCCCGGCGCCCAGGGAGGACTGCACCATCAGCCGCTGCACATCCTCCTTCTTCATAGCCTCGATCACGGCCCTGGTGACTGCGGCGCGCTGATTCGGGACACCCTTGGCTCCGCCCACTGTGACGACGACGGCGTCGGCGCCGATCACCGCCTTGCCGGCAGCTGCCGGGTCTGTTGCGTCGCCGCGGACTACATGGACGCCTTCAGGCGCGTTGCCGCTGCGGGAGAGAACGGTGACTTCATGGCCTGCCTTGCGCGCCTGGGCCGCCAGCTGTGCACCGGTGCCCTTTGACCCGCCAATAATCGTGATTTGCATTGAATCCTCTAACTGCCCGGGGGCCTCGAATAGTCCCCATTTTATCCGCCGTACGTATCCGCCTTTCGCCGAAGTTCGCGTTCCGCGGCGGCTGTGAGGATGCGTCGGCCTGTGCCTGACTCGCCGTCGTCCGGAGTGACCTCCATCGGGTGAAAGCGGGAAGAATAGACCAGAAATTCGCTGTGCGCCAGAGCACAGTCTGTAACGGTAAATTTCAGGTTGCAATGGTGTAACAACCGCCCCGTCGCGGGAACCAAGTTACGGGCCAGTAGCTATTCGCGGTTTACTCTCTTACACATATGCGACCAGGCACGCTCACAGCTGCCGTCCGCAGATCCGGCAAACCTGCCGGATACAAATCGCACTAAGAAATAGGAGGCGGAATGCGTTTTGGACGTATTTCCAAAGCAGTGGGAGTTGCAGCAGTTGCTGCGCTCGCACTGAGTGCCTGCGCTGCCAACCAGGGGACCACCGATGAGGGGTCAACTGACAGCGAGAGCACCGGCGGTTCTGTCCGCGTCGTGGAGGTTAACGCCTTCAGCTCGTTCAACAGCAACACTGCGAACGGCAACGTGGACATCAACGGCAAGATTGCGTACGCCACGCACTCCGGGTTCAACTACATCACCGATGAGCTCAAAGTTGAGCCGCTGGAAGATTTCGGCACCTATGAAAAGGTCTCCGAGGATCCGCTGACGGTCAAGTACACCGTCAACGAAGGTGTGAACTGGTCCGACGGCGAGCCTGTCGATGCCGACGACCTCATGCTGCTGTGGGCTGTAAACTCCGGCCACTTCAACGACGCCACGACGAACGAAGAAGGCGAAACCGTTTCCGGTACCACCTACTTCGACTACGCCGGCGACACCTCCGGACTGGGCCTGACCGATGTTCCGGAAATCGGCGACGACGGACGTTCCATCACCCTGACCTACTCCGAGCCCTTCGCGGACTGGGAAGTTGCGTTCGGTGCGATGACCGACGGCGGCGTGAGCACGCCGGCACACGTCGTTGCAGAGAAGGCCGGACTGGCCGACGGCGACGCGCTGATCGAACTGCTCCAGAACACTCCCGCAGGCGACCCGGCCAGCCCGGCTCCCGTCAACGAAGAGCTCAAGGCAGTTGCCGACTTCTGGAACACCGGCTTCGACACCAAGTCGCTGCCGTCCGATCCTTCCCTGTACCTCTCCAACGGTCCGTTCATCGTCTCGGAAATCGATCCCGAGAACTCGATGACGCTGACCCGCAACGAGGACTACAACTGGGGCCCCGAGCCCAAGATCGACGAAATCGTCGTCCGCTACATCGGCGAAGCTCCGGCACAGGTGCAGGCACTGAAGAACGGTGAAGTGGACATCATTGCTCCGCAGCCGTCCGCTGACACCGTAGAGCAGATCGAGGCCATTGACGGAGTCACCATGAACTCCGGCAACCAGCTCTCCTACGACCACGTTGACCTCAACTACACCGGCGTCTTCGCCGACCAGGACGTGCGTACCGCGTTCATGAAGGTCATCCCGCGCCAGGCAATCGTCGATTCCATCGTCAAGAAGCTGAACCCGGATGCAGCCCCGCTGGATTCCGAGATCTTCCTCGCTGACCAGGAAGGCTACGACGAGTCCGCTGCCAACAACGGCTCCGCAGAATTCGCCGAGGTTGATATTGAAGGCGCCAAGGAACTGCTCGCCGGTGCCACCCCTGAAGTACGCATCATGTACAACAAGGACAACCCCAACCGCGCAGACGCCTACACGCTGATCGCACAGTCCGCCTCCGAAGCCGGCTTCAAGGTCGTCGACGGCGGCCTGGGCGCCTCTGACTGGGGCTCCGCCCTGGGCACCGGCACCTACGATGCCTCCATCTTCGGCTGGATCAACTCGGGTGTCGGCGTGACCGGTGTTCCGCAGATCTTCAAGACCGGCGCTGCATCGAACTACAACGGTTTCTCCAACCCCGAAGCTGATGCCCTCATGGACCAGCTGATCCTGGAAACCGACGTGGAGAAGCAGAAGGAACTGCAGATCCAGATCGACAAGCTCATCTGGGAATCCTCCTACGGCCTGCCCCTGTTCCAGGCGCCGGGCGTTGATGCGCACAGCGACAGCATCGGCGGAATCGATTCCTTCATGCCGAACCAGACCGGTGTCTGGTGGAACTTCTGGGAATGGGAAGTTCTGGACTAAGCGCTTTTCCTGACGGTTAAGCACTAACCCGCAAGGCGCCGGGGCCTTCTACGGTCCCGGCGCCTTGTCTTTCCCTGGGTGGCCTTTCCCAGACAAGTGATTGGGATTAACCAAATTCCCAGCAACTATGACCTGCACTACACTTCTGCGAGTGCCGGGAGAACCCCCGGACCGTTCTAATGAGGCTGACACTTTATGGTTACCTACATCGTCCGGCGGCTCCTGACCGCCGTGCTAATCCTGTTCGGGGCATCGTTCCTGGTCTATCTCCTGACAGCGGCGTCGGGAGACCCACTGCACGACCTCCGAGAAAACCCTGCTCCCAACCGTGACGAGCTGATCCGGGCCCGGTCGGAGCTCCTAAACCTCGACGTTCCGCCGCCTTTGCGCTACTTCTACTGGTTGGGCGGCGCCTTAAAGTGCCTGGCGCCTTTTGCCGCCACCTGCGACCTCGGCCAGAGTATCCAGGGCGAACCCGTCACCGAAGCGCTGGCACGGGCCATGGGCGCGACGATCCTCCTCGTGACCACGGCAACCCTGCTGGCCATCATCGTGGGCATCTCCCTGGGCATCATCACCGCACTGCGCCAGTACAGCTCCCTGGACTACAGCGTCACGTTCATGGCGTTCCTGTTCTTCTCCCTGCCGATCTTCTGGCTTGCTGTCCTTCTCAAGGAGTACGGCGCCATCGGTTTCAACAACTTCCTGGCAGATCCACAAATACCGCTTTCAGTGGTCCTGGCAGTTGGCCTGGTCAGCGGAGTCATATGGGTCATCTTTGCCGGCGGCACCTGGAAGCGGCGCGGGACAGCCTTCGCTGCCGGGTTCGCGGCTGCTGCGGCCATCCTCTTTGTGCTCGGCAACACCGGGTGGTTTAGAACCCCGAGCCTGGGCCCCGCCGTCATCGCTGTCACCGGCGTGGCTATCGCCTATGGCGTCACCCTGCTGAGTGCCGGCCTGAAGAACCGCAAGGCCCTGTATTCGGCCCTGATCACCGTGGCACTGGGTGTCGTTGCCTACTACGCCCTCCAGCCGCTGCTGAACTCGGCTAACTGGTTCATGATCCTGCTCCTCGCACTGGCCACAGTTGCCGTCGGCTGCGCTGTCGGATACTTCATGGGCGGCTATGACCGCGGCCAGAGCATGCGCGGTGCCGCCCTCACCGGTCTCCTGGTGGGTGGATTGATCGTCCTGGACCGCTTCATGTTTGCGTGGCCGCAGTACATGGACAACTCACGGATCCGCGAAAGGCCGATCGCCACGGTGGGTGCATCCACTCCGGGGCTCAACGGTGACTTCTGGATCAGCGGCCTGGACACCTTCACGCACCTGCTGCTGCCTACCGCAGCCCTGCTGCTGGCGTCCCTGGCGAGCTACAGCCGTTACTCGCGCGCCTCCATGCTGGAAATCATGAACATGGACTACATCCGTACGGCACGCGCCAAGGGTCTCTCGGAACGCACCGTCGTCATGCGCCACGCCTTCCGCAATGCACTGATTCCGCTGGCCACCATTGTTGCCTTCGATATCGGAGCCCTCATTGGCGGTGCCGTGATCACCGAGCAGGTCTTCGCCTTCAGCGGCATGGGCCAGCTGTTCGTGCAGGCACTTGGGCGCGTTGACCCCAACCCGATCATGGGCTTCTTCCTGGTGACCGGCATCCTGGCACTGGTTTTCAACCTGGTGGCAGACCTTGTTTATTCCGTCCTTGATCCGCGCGTAAGGGTGAAGTCATGAGCACGACGTTTTCCGCCGAAACCCCCTCCAACCCGCCCGGAACCGAACCCGACGGATCGGCCAAGGCCAACACCAAGGGCCTTTCCCAGGGCCAGATTGTCCGCCGCCGGTTTCTCGACAACACCGCTGCGATCATCTCGCTTGTGGTCTTCGGGCTGATTTGCATCCTGGCCTTCAGCTCCATTGGTTTCGCCGGTATCCCGGGCTGGTGGAAGTACGACCACCGCCAGTTCACGGAGCAGATCAACGGCGGCGCGCCGACGTTCGTCAGCCTCTTCAACTGGGGCGAGCACCCGTTCGGCCAGGACCGCATCGGCCGCGACATGTTCGCCATGACCATGCGCGGTACGCAGCAGTCCATCATCGTGATGTTCCTGGTCGGCCTGATCGCCTGTGTTGTCGGCTCCGTTGTGGGGGCCGTGTCGGGTTACTTCCGCGGCTGGGTCGAGGCAGTCCTGATGCGCATGACCGACGTCGTCATCATCATCCCGATCATCGTGATGGCCGCCGTCCTGGGCCAGATCGCCAACCGCCTGGTCGGTGAGGGAATCGGTGTCATCCTGCTGGGCATCTTCCTTGGCCTGGCCACCTGGACGTCCCTGGCCCGGCTGGTGCGCGGCGAGTTTCTCTCGCTGCGTGAACGGGAGTTCGTGGATGCAGCCCGGATCGCCGGTGCTTCCAACAACCGGATCATCTTCAAGCACATCCTGCCCAACGCCGTCGGCGTGATCATCGTCAACACCACACTGCTGATGTCAACGGCCATCCTGCTGGAGACGTCGCTGAGCTACATCGGCTTTGGTGTCCAGCCGCCGGATACGTCGCTGGGCCTCTTGATCAGCCAGAACCAGGAAGCATTCCAGACCCGCCCGTGGCTGTTCTGGTGGCCGGGCCTCTTCATCGTGGCCATCTGCCTGTGCATCAACTTCATTGGCGACGGCCTGCGCGATGCCTTTGATCCCCGGCAGAAGAAGTTCAATGCCAAGCGGGTCAAGACCAAGACGGCTGGCAACTAGTGGGAATGCTGTCCGCCGAAGCGGGGCCGGCCTTCCTAGGCCAGCCCCGCCAGGGCGAAAAGCACCACGGCGGCCAGTACCAGGCCCAGGATCCAGCGCCAGTTGATACTCACTGCGGCGCGGGCGGCATCGGTCTGGTCGGGATCGATCCGGCCGGCGTTGACCAGGACCTCCCAGCGTTCGCGGACCATACGGGCGGCCTGGCCGGAGTCCGTGTTGCTCAGGTCTCCGGGACGCACCGAACCGCCCACCCCGTACGTGGTGCCGGGCAGGTTGCGCAGGTGTTCGGGTTTGCCCTGGTGGGTGCCCCAGACGCCGGGAGCGGGGGCGGCCCAGGCCGTGTAGGAACCCTTCGGGGTGACGACCTTCAGCGCGAACTTAGTGTCCACATGAATCAGGGCAGCCCACGGAACCTCAATGGTCCGGAACGGGTTGTGCAGCGTTACGCCGCCGCGCCCGACCTGGACGCTGGGGTACCAGAACAGCCAGGCTGCAACCGCAGGGATGAGGAGCAGGGGAACCGTGGCCAGCAGGCCGGAAGCTCCCGAGCTCACCGCAGCGGAAACCAGGGCAGCTGCCGTCAGGACAACGGCAATACCCGTGAACCACTTGGTGGTCCGCGGTCGGAAAACTTCGGTCTCGGGCTCGCTCTGCGGGTTCGGCATACCCCCATCGTTACAGCATTTCCAAGTGCCCTCGTAATCGGCCCGTTGACCCGGGACCGGTGCAGTGCCTGGACGGAAGGAAACTACAGCCATGACTGACACCTTCATCGGAAGCACGGACGAGGCGAGCCGCACCGGCCGCCCGCCGGTACTGGAGGTCCGCAACCTCTCCGTGGACTTCGGGGTGGACAAGGAATGGGTCCCCGCTGCCATCGACCTGAACTATCACGTGCGCGCCGGCGAGGTACTGGCGATCGTGGGCGAGTCCGGTTCGGGCAAGAGTGCCAGCTCCATGGCACTGCTCGGGCTGCTGCCCTCCAACTCACGGGTTACCGGTGAGGTGCTGCTCGACGGACAGCCGCTGCTGGGACTCTCCCAGGCCAAGCTGCGGCAGGTGCGCGGCAATGAGGTCGCCGTCATCTTTCAGGAACCCATGACGGCGCTGAACCCCGTGTACACCGTGGGGTTCCAGATTGTGGAGACGCTCCGCCTGCACAACGAGATCTCTCCCGATGAGGCCAGGCTTCGGGCGCTGAAGCTCTTGGAGATGGTGGAACTTCCCGACCCCGAGAAGGCCTTCAAGTCCTACCCGCATCAGCTCTCCGGCGGGCAGCGGCAGCGGGCGATGATTGCGCAGTCGCTTTCCTGCGATCCCAAGCTGCTCATTGCCGACGAGCCCACGACCGCTTTGGACGTCACGGTCCAGGCCGAAATCCTGGACCTGATGCGGAACCTGCGGAACAAGCTGGATTCCGCAATCGTGCTGATCACCCATGACATGGGCGTGGTAGCTGACCTCGCAGACCGCATCGCCGTCATGCGCCAGGGCGTGATCGTTGAGACCGGTACCGCCAGGGAAATCTTCGCGAACCCGAAGCACCCCTACACCCAGTCGCTGCTGGAGTCCGTGCCGCACCTGGGCCAGGGCTCGGAGGGAGACGGGGACGTCGACGTCGTAGCAGCGCTTGCAGCGGCAACGAACGTGGAGCTTGAATCCGTTGACCAGGAGGAACTTCACCGGCGTGAAGCTGAAGTGCTTTCCGGCCTCCGGACCGACGCCGCCGCCAAAGTGGACGCAGCAGGCGGGGAGCCGGTGCTGGTCCTGGAGAACGTCGCCATCGAGTACCCCAAGCAGGGCCGGGTAGCCGCCTTCCGTGCCGTCGAGGGCGCCAACCTGCGGATCCTGCCCGGCCAGGTCATGGGACTGGTGGGTGAGTCCGGGTCCGGAAAGACCACCATCGGCCGTGCCGCCGTCGGGCTCCTGCCCGTCGCCGAAGGCGAGCTGCGGGTAGTGGGAACGGACATTTCCGAGCTCAAGCCCAACTCCAAGGCCATGCACGCGCTGCGCCGCCAGGTGGGCATGGTTTTCCAGGATCCGTCCTCGTCGCTGAACCCGCGCCTGCCGATCGGTGAGAGCATCGGCGAGCCGATGTTCCTGGCGGGGGAGGCCAAGGGGGCTGCCCTGCAGCAGCGCATCGAAGAACTGCTGGACCAGGTGGAGCTGCCCCGCGCGTACCGCAACCGCTACCCGCACGAACTCTCCGGCGGGCAGAAACAGCGCGTGGGTATTGCCCGGGCACTCTCACTGAAGCCGAAGCTGATGGTCGCAGATGAGCCGACGTCGGCCCTTGATGTCTCGGTGCAGGCCAAGGTCCTGGAGCTGTTCCAGAACCTGCAGCGCGAACTCGGCTTCGCCTGCCTGTTCGTGACCCACGACCTCGCCGTCGTCGATGTCCTCGCGGACCACATCTGCGTGATGCGCAACGGCCGGATTGTGGAACAGGGGACACGGGACCAGATCCTCCGCAACCCGCAGGAGGAATACACGCAGCGCCTCATTGCTGCTGTCCCGCTGCCGGATCCGGAGAAGCAGCGCGAACGGCGCGAGCTGCGGGCAAAGCTGCTTGCCGGCTCTGCGGATACCCAGTAGCGGAACCAGCGTCTCGACAGGAAGGGTCCTCCATGAGGGCCCTTCCTGCACTTTAAGTGTGATTTGTCCACACCGCGGCGTGACATATTAGACATCGTTCTTGAATCGTTATATTGACGATTCCCTCGCTATACTTCCATAGAGGGTGACAGGCTTTCCGCGCCTGCGATGCGGGCGTATCGGCGAAAGCGTGCACCCCTTTTGGTTAGCCCGGAAAACGGTGCCTAACCAGGACACTTTGGCTGAAGTCTGCGGCATTGCCCGGCACGAGCGTCCCGCCGGCTGCTGCCCTGACATCAGCGCCGGAATCATGAGACCGGCTTCCTTTTGATCTATCCAGGAGACGTAATGCGTTTACAGCGCTTTTCCAAGGCTGTCAGCGTGGCGGTGGTTGCCGCCCTTGCACTGGGAGCCTGCGGCGGAGGATCGGAGTCCCCGGACTCCGCTGCGACTAACACCAGCATTACGGCCAACGGCACGGAGCCGCAGAATCCGCTGCTCCCCGCCAACACCAACGAGGTGGGCGGCGGCAGGATCATGGACCTCCTCTTTGAAGGTCTGCTGAGCTACGACGCCGACGGCAAGACAGTCAACGAAATCGCCGAGTCCATCGAGACGACGGACTCGCAGAACTACACCATCACGCTGAAGGACGGCAAGACCTTCACCAACGGTGAACCCGTGACCGCCTCATCCTTCGTTGATGCGTGGAACTTCGGTGCAGCCGCGAAGAACGCCCAGCTCAACTCCTACTTCTTCGAGAGCATCAAGGGCTATGACGAGGTAAGCGCCGAGGGCGCCACCGTGGACACGATGAGCGGCCTGAAGGTGGTGGATGATAAGACCTTCACGGTCGAGCTGAACCAGCCTGAATCCGACTGGCCGCTTCGCCTGGGCTACACGGCCTTCTACCCGCTTCCTTCCGAAGCCTTCGAGGACCCGGCAGCGTTTGGTGAAAACCCGGTGGGCAACGGCCCGTACATGCTGGCCGGGGACGACGCCTGGCAGCATGAGGTCCAGATCGAGCTGGTGGCCAACCCTGACTACACCGGCACCCGGGTTCCGCAGAACGACGGCGTGACGTTCAAGTTCTACTCCTCCTACGACGCCGCGTACGCGGATCTTCAGGCGGACAACCTGGACGTTCTGGACCAGATGCCTGCGGCTGCCCAGAAGACCTTCAAGTCCGACCTCGGCGAGGGCCGCTACTCGGAGAAGCCGACGGCGCAGAACCAGACCATCACCATTCCCGGGTACCTTGACGAGTTCTCCGGAGAAGCAGGTGCACTGCGGCGCCAGGCCATCTCCATGGCCATCAACCGCCAGGAGATTGCCGACGTCATCTTCACCGGCTCACGGCAGCCTGCCGCCGACTTCACCGCACCGGTGATCGAGGGCTTTGACACGGATCTGGCCGGCTCCGAGGTGCTCGAATACAACCCCGAGCGCGCCAAGGAACTGTGGGATGAGGCCGAAGCCATCTCCCCCTGGCCCGAAGGCAAGGCCTTCACCATCGGCTACAACGCCGACGGCGACCACAAGGAGTGGGTTGACGCGGTGTGCAACGCACTGAAGAACAACCTCGGTGTGGATGCCCAGGGCAAGGCCTACTCCACCTTCAAGGAGCTGCGCTCGGACGCCACCGCCAAGACCCTCAGCGGAGCCATCCGCACGGGCTGGCAGGCGGACTACCCGTCGCTGTACAACTTCCTTGGTCCCCTGTACGCCACCGGGGCCGGGTCGAACGACGGCGACTACTCGAGCCAGGCCTTCGATGACCTCCTGGCCCAGGCCCTTGCTGCTCCCACGGCTGAAGAGGGCGCTGTCATCTTCAACCAGGCGCAGGAAGTCCTGCTGGAGGACCTCCCGGTAGTCCCGCTGTGGTACCAGGTCGCCCAGACCGGCTGGAGCAACAACGTGACCGACGTTGAAACCGGCTGGAACGGCGTGCCTGTCTACTACAACATCGCACGCAAGTAAGAACCCTGCGCGCCGTCCGCTGTCCCGGAGCTTCCGGGCGGCGGACGGCGCCACCAGGCAGCAAACAGGATCGTTACCATGCCACTACCTGCCAACACCCATGACCAAGGCAGGGCCCCGCGATGACCAGATATATCGCCCGCCGGGTCCTGCAGATGATTCCGGTGTTCTTCGGAGCCACGCTGCTGGTCTACTTCCTCGTTTTCTCACTGCCCGGTGATCCGATCGCGGCACTGTTCGGGGACCGGCCGGTTAACGAGGTTGTCGCCGCACAGCTGCGCGAGCAGTACAACCTGGACCAGCCGTTCATTGTGCAGTACCTGAACTACTTGAAGAACCTGCTGACTTTCAACCTCGGCAACGACTTCTCCGGGCGGCCCGTAGCGGAAGTCCTGGCCCAGATCTTTCCGGTAACCATGCGCCTGGCGGTGCTTGCCCTGCTTTTCGAGGCAGTTTTCGGCATCGCTTTCGGTCTCATTGCCGGACTGAAGAAGGGCCGGATCTTCGACGCCACCGTACTGTTCGTTTCCCTGGTCGTCATTGCCATCCCGGTGTTTGTCCTCGGCTTCCTGCTGCAGTTCATCATCGGGGTCAAATTCGGCTGGGCGCCGCCGACTGTCGGAGCGAGCGCCGGCTGGAGTGATCTGATACTTCCCGCCGTCGTCCTGGGACTGGCGTCCTTCGCCTACGTCCTCAGGCTGACGCGCACATCCGTCATCGAGAACATGAACGCCGACTACGTCCGTACCGCGACGGCCAAGGGCCTCTCCCGCGGACGGGTCGTCAGCGTCCATATCCTGCGCAACTCGCTGATTCCGGTCATCACCTTCCTGGGTGCAGACCTCGGAGCGCTGATGGGCGGAGCAATTGTCACGGAAGGAATCTTCAACGTGCCCGGAGTCGGGCAGAAGCTCTACCAGGCCGTCATCCGCGGCGAAGGACCCACCATCGTCTCCATCGTGAGCGTGCTGGTCCTGGTGTACGTGGTGGCAAACCTGCTGGTGGACCTGCTCTACGCCTGGCTGGACCCAAGGATCCGCTATGAGTAAAAGCCAACGGACCCAGGAGCACTTTGTCGCCCCGGTGGATTCCGCCGGGCTGCCGGAGACCGACGCCGTCCAGGACGGCAAGGCTCCCCTGAGCATGTGGGGGGAAGCCTGGCGGAACCTCCGCCGCCGGCCTCTTTTCATCATCTCCGCGTTCCTGATCCTGCTGATCATTACGGTGGCAGCCTTCCCCCAGCTCTTCACCCAGATGCCGGCCGACGGCGCCTGCTACCTGGCTGACTCCAACGCAGGCCCGGCCCCGGGACACCCCCTGGGCTTTACGCTCCAGGGCTGCGACGTCTACACCCGGCTGATCTACGGCACCCGGGCGTCGCTGCTGGTCGGCGTCATCACCACCGCCTGCGTAGTGCTCCTCGGTGGCTCACTCGGTGCGCTCGCCGGCTACTACGGCGGCTGGCTCGATGCCGTGATCGCCCGGCTGGGGGACATCTTCTTTGCCCTGCCCCTCATCCTGGGCGCCATCATCGTGATGCAGCTGCCGATGTTCCGTGAAAACCGGAACATCCTGACAGTGGTGGTGACGCTGGTGGTCTTCGGCTGGCCGCAGATCGCCCGCATCACCCGCGGGGCAGTGATTTCCGTGCGGAACGCGGACTTCGTCGTGGCCTCCCGTGCCCTCGGTGTCTCCAAGTTCCAGGCACTGGTTAAGCATGTGGTGCCCAACGCCCTGGCGCCGGTGATCGTTACGGCGACTATCTCCCTGGGCACGTTCATCGTGGCCGAAGCAACCCTTTCCTTCCTCGGGATCGGGCTGCCGCCGGACATCATGTCCTGGGGCAATGACATTTCGGCCGCCCAGACCTCGCTGCGGGCCAACCCCGCAGCCCTGCTCTGGCCCGCCGGGGCACTGTCAGTCACCGTCCTCAGTTTCATCATGCTCGGAGATGCCGTGCGTGATGCCCTCGATCCGAAAGCCCGCAAGCTATGACTTCCAACGCCCTGCAGCCGGATACCGATCCGGCCCCGCTGCTGGACATCCGCTCGCTCGCGATTTCCTTCGATACCTCCAACGGAACGGTGGACGCCGTCCAGGACGCGAATCTCTCCGTCCTGCCGGGGGAGACGGTGGCAATCGTGGGGGAGTCGGGGTCGGGCAAGTCGACGACGGCGCTCGCGGCCATTGGCCTGCTGCCCGGCAACGGGCGCGTCAGCGGCGGCCAGATCATTTTCGACGGCGAGGACATCACCCATGCCAGCACCAGGCGCATCGTCGAGCTGCGCGGAAATTCGATCGGCATGGTTCCGCAGGACCCGATGTCCAACCTGAACCCTGTCTGGAAGATCGGTTTCCAGGTACGCGAAACCCTGAAGGCCAACGGCCGCCCTTCCTCCGACGAGGATGTGGCCCGGGTCCTGAGCCAGGCCGGCCTGCCCGACGCCGCTTCCCGCGCCAGGCAGTACCCGCACGAATTCTCGGGCGGGATGCGGCAGCGGGCACTGATCGCCATTGGCCTTTCCTGCTCGCCGCGGCTGCTGATTGCCGACGAACCGACGTCGGCGCTGGACGTTACCGTCCAGCGGCAGATCCTGGACCACCTTGCCTCCCTCACACAGGAAATGGGCACCGCCGTGCTCCTGATTACCCATGACCTCGGCCTCGCCGCTGAGCGCGCCCAGCGCGTCGTCGTGATGTACAAGGGCCGCGTGGTGGAGTCCGGTCCGGCGCTGGAGATCCTGACCAACCCCCGGCATCCGTACACCAAGCGGCTGGTGGAGTCGGCACCGTCCCTGGCCTCCAAGCGGATCGACATCGCCAAGGAACGGGGACTGGACGCGCCGGAGCTGCTTGCGGCCGACGGCGGAGCCGCCCCTGATGCCGGCAGCCCGGACACGGCACCCGGCATCATCGAAGTACGCAACCTCACCAAGGTCTTCAAACTGCGCAGCGGTCTGGGCCGGCATACCGACTTCACGGCCGTGGACGATGTGTCCTTTTCCGTGGAGCGCGGGACCACCACCGCCGTCGTGGGTGAATCAGGCTCGGGCAAGTCCACGGTTGCGCGGATGGTGCTGAACCTGGAGACCCCCACGAGCGGAAGCATCCTCTTTGACGGTGTGGACATGACGACGCTGGACGAGAAGAAGCTCTTCGAATTCCGGCGACGGGTCCAGCCGATCTTCCAGGACCCGTACGGCTCGCTGGACCCGATGTACAACATCTTCCACACCATCGAGGAACCGCTGCGGGTCCACGGCATTGGGGACAAGGCAAGCCGTGGCAGGAAGGTGCGGGAGCTGCTGGACCAGGTGGCGCTGCCCTCCACCGTGATGCGGCGCTTCCCCAACGAGCTCTCAGGCGGGCAGCGCCAGCGTGTAGCGGTGGCCCGCGCCCTGGCGCTGGATCCGGAAGTGGTCATCTGTGACGAAGCCGTTTCCGCACTGGACGTGCTTGTCCAGGCGCAGATCCTGAACCTGCTCGCCGAGCTGCAGGCCGACCTTGGCCTCAGCTACCTCTTCATTACCCACGACCTCGCAGTTGTCCGCCAGATCGCGGACAACGTCTGCGTGATGCAAAAGGGAAAGGTGGTGGAAACCGGAACAACGGATGACGTCTTCAACTCACCGAAGGAGGAGTACACCAAGGCCCTGCTGGAGGCGATCCCGGGTGCAGGACTCGAGCTGCCGCCCGCGGCTGCCTGACGCCGCCTCTGGTTCCGCTGAGGACCGCGCATTAGGGAACCTTTGGCAAAACGACTAGAATGGTATGGTGCCCGCTGACAGCGGCCTTTCGGTGACTTCTTACACGTGTGTTCCAACGCAGCATTTGTACAGAACTGCCGGACTTTCCGGATCGACTCCGGACCACTGTGAATTATCCCCGAACTGTAACCAATGAATTGAGTCTTCACGCATGTCAGAAACCAACACGGCTGTGAACAGCGCAGTGCGTAGCGATCTCCGCAACGTTGCTATTGTGGCCCACGTTGACCACGGCAAAACGACCCTCGTCGACGCCATGCTCAAGCAGACGAACTCCTTCGCCTCGCACGGAGATGTCGAAGACCGCGTGATGGACTCAGGCGACCTGGAACGTGAAAAGGGCATCACCATCCTGGCCAAGAACACCACCGTGTTCTACAACGGCCCCGCCGCCAACGGCGAAACCATCACCATCAACGTGATCGATACCCCCGGCCACGCCGACTTCGGCGGTGAGGTCGAGCGCGGCCTCTCCATGGTCGACGGCGTTGTGCTCCTGGTAGACGCTTCCGAAGGCCCGCTGCCGCAGACCCGCTTCGTGCTGCGCAAGGCCCTCGCCGCCAAGCTTCCCGTCGTGCTGCTGGTCAACAAGACCGACCGCCCCGACGCCCGCATCGATGAAGTTGTCAGCGAGTCCATGGACCTGCTCCTGGGCCTGGCATCCGACCTCGCGGACGAAGTTCCCGACCTTGATCTGGACCTGGTCCTCAACGTTCCCGTTGTCTACGCCGCCGCCCGCGTCGGTGCTGCCTCCCTTGAGCAGCCCGCTGACGGCCAGGCTCCGGCGAATGACAACCTGGAACCGCTGTTCCAGACCATCATCGAGCACATCCCCGCTCCGACCTACGATCCGGAAGGTGTCCTGCAGGCGCACGTCACCAACCTGGATGCTTCCCCCTTCCTGGGCCGCCTCGCGCTGCTGCGCATCTTCAACGGCACCCTGCGCAAGGGCCAGCAGGTTGCCTGGGCCCGTGCCGACGGCACCATGAAGACCGTGAAGATCACCGAGCTGCTGGCCACCAAGGCCCTCGACCGTGTTCCGACCGAGTCTGCAGGCCCCGGCGAAATCGTGGCTGTTGCCGGTATCGAGGACATCACCATCGGTGAAACGCTGACCGACGTCGACAACCCCAAGCCGCTGCCGCTGATCACCGTGGATGATCCCGCGATCTCCATGACCATCGGTATCAACACCTCGCCGCTGGCCGGCAAGGTCAAGGGCGCAAAGGTCACCGCACGCCAGGTCAAGGACCGCCTGGACAAGGAACTGATCGGTAACGTCTCCCTCCGGGTTCTGCCGACCGAGCGTCCGGATGCCTGGGAAGTCCAGGGCCGAGGCGAGCTCGCACTGGCCATCCTCGTGGAGCAGATGCGCCGCGAAGGCTTCGAGCTGACCGTGGGCAAGCCGCAGGTTGTCACCAAGATGATCGACGGCAAGATCCACGAGCCGATGGAACACATGACCATCGACGTCCCCGAGGAATACCTCGGCGCCGTGACGCAGCTGATGGCCGCCCGCAAGGGCCGCATGGTCAACATGTCCAACCACGGCACCGGCTGGGTCCGGATGGAATTCATTGTTCCCGCCCGTGGCCTGATCGGCTTCCGCACCCGCTTCCTCACGGAAACCCGCGGCGCCGGCATCTCCGCGTCCATCGCAGAAGGCTACGAGCCGTGGGCCGGCCCCATCGAGTACCGCACCAACGGCTCGATGATTGCCGACCGTTCAGGCGTCGTGACGCCGTTCGCCATGATCAAGCTGCAGGAACGCGGTTCCTTCTTCGTGGAGCCCACCTCCGAGGTTTACGAAGGCATGATCGTCGGCGAGAACTCCCGCGCCGATGACATGGACGTGAACATCACCAAGGAAAAGCAGCTCACCAACATGCGTGCCGCTTCCTCGGACACCTTCGAGAACCTGACCCCGCCGCGGAAGCTCACCCTGGAAGAGTCGCTCGAATTCGCCCGCGAAGACGAGTGCGTGGAAGTTACCCCTGAGTCCATCCGCATCCGCAAGCTGGTTCTCAACGCCAACGAGCGTGCCAAGGTAACCCGCGCCCGCGCCAAGGCGTAGCATCATCTCCATGGCATCCAGCTCCGGCCACCGGGTCCCGCGCAGGCGGGGCCCGGTGGCCGTTGTGCTTGGCGGCATTGCCGCCGGAGTCCTGGGAACCTCACTCCACGCGCAGGTGCTCTACGCCGGGGACACTCCGTTGCCCCTCGGCGCTGCAGCGGCGCTTCTTTTCAGCGCTGCCGTCTCGGTCTTCACCGGCCTGTGGGCGCGCTCGGTCCTGGTCAGCGCCCTGACAGGTGTCCTGACCTACGTCCTGCTGGGACTGTTCACCCTTGACCTGCTCGGCGGTCCGCTGATCGTGACGGGAACGGCCTCCGGGGTCGAGCTGCCTGTCGTTACAGCAGGAATCGTGTGGCTCTACGGCCAGGCCGTGGCCACTGTGGCAGCGGTCCTCGTGTGCGCAGCGGTGCTGCGTCGCGAAGCACGGTACCAGCGCAGCCATCCGGAGTCAGTGCCCGGAGTGGCCTACGGCACCGACCCAGGCTACCGCCCGGGACCAGTCTCTCCGGAGTAGACCGGGCTCTCCGAGCTAGCCCAGGGGCGCAGCAGGAAGCTGTTCGGCGCCGGTTCGGTCCAGGTGATGGGCCAGCATCAGGGACGTGGGGGTGCCGTCCGCATCAGGTTCCCGCAGCGCATACTCATCGAAAACCGCCCGCAGGCGTTCCATCAGCCCGCGGCGGTTTTCGTCGTTAAGGCACACGCCCATGCGCATGACTTCAATGTCCGACGGCGCGAGTCCGTCGATTTCCTGCAGGAACGTTTCGACCAGGACGGCGTTGGCTCCCTCCGGCAGGGACGTGCGCCAGCTGAGGCCGGTGGCCCGGTACGGGATTTCCTTCGCCCCCCGGTTCCCCGTGCGGGGTTCGCCGGCCGCCAGGAAGCCGGTGCCCAGCAGGGTGCGGACATGATGCAGCGCGGTCGCAGGATTCAGTTCCAGCGCCTCGGCAATCTCCTTGTTGGTCCGTTCCCGGTGCAGGCAGAGACGGAGGATCCGCAGCCGGACGGGTGAACTCAGCGCGCGTCCCCGCGCTTGGATGTCCTCGTCGTTTGGCATCAGGCCAGCATACCGCCGCCCGGGCGGGCCCTGCGGGCAGGAGGATCGGGAACCGGTTTGCCTGCCGTTACCAGGTGCCAGGGGATGGTGACCGCGCCGCTGCGGGTTTCAAGGGTGCAGCTGTCCGGGTCCAGTGCCGTAATGATCCCCAAGGCGTCAGTGAGCCCGCCCGGGATCCGGTAGCGGACGACGGCGCGGCGCCCGGTTCCGGCCTCGCGCAGCCGGGATTCGGGGCTCTGTGAAGTCACTGTTACATCGTACGCGGGGAGCCTCCGGCTGGGAGATAATGGTCGTGGCCACTAACGTGGAAGCATTACCTCGTGGACATCTGCTGATCCGCGCAGATCCGCACACCAAGGAAGGCAAAGGGACGTGACGTACGTAATTGCGCAGCCATGCGTGGATGTTAAGGACAAGGCCTGCATTGAAGAATGCCCCGTGGACTGCATCTACGAAGGTGAACGCTCCCTCTACATCCACCCGGATGAGTGCGTTGACTGCGGCGCCTGCGAGCCCGTGTGCCCGGTTGAAGCCATTTACTACGAGGACGACACTCCTGAGGAATGGGCCGATTACTACAAGGCCAACGTCGAATTCTTCGATGACCTGGGATCGCCCGGCGGTGCAGCGAAGCTTGGCAACACCCACAAGGATCACCCGCTGATCGCCGCGCTCCCGCCGCAGAACCAGGAATGAGCGGCTCCGACTCCCGGAGCTTCGGACTAAACCTTCCGGAGTACCCCTGGGAAGCCATGGCTCCCTACGTCAGGCAGGCGTCGGAACACCCGGACGGTGCCGTGAACCTATCCATCGGGACACCGGTGGATCCGACTCCGGACTTCATCCAGGAGGCCCTCGCGGGGGCTGCTGACGCGCCGGGCTATCCCACGACCCACGGCACCTTGGAGCTTCGCCGCGCCATCGCGGACTGGTTTGCCCGCCGCCGCGGGGTCCCGGACCTGGACCCGCAGGACATCATGCCCACCGTCGGTTCCAAGGAGCTTGTTGCCTGGCTCCCGCTGCTGCTTGGGCTCAGGGAAGGCGACGTCGTCGTACGTCCCACCGTTGCCTATCCGACCTACGACATGGGTGCCGTGCTTGCCGGTGCCACGCCGGTTGCGGCCGACGACCTGGAGGACCTGGACGCACAGACGCGGTCCCGGGTCCGGCTGGTCTGGGTCAACTCCCCGGGGAATCCGACCGGTATTGTCCGCGGTGCCGATTCCCTGGCCAAGCTTGTAAGGCAGGCGCGTGCGCTTGGCGCCGTGGTTGCCTCGGACGAGTGCTACGCAGAACTCGGCTGGGGCGAATGGGACACCGCACGCGGCGGACAGCCCGTTCCTTCGGTCCTCGATCCCCGGGTCAGCGGAGGCAGCAGCGATTCCCTGCTGGCCGTGTACTCGCTGAGCAAGCAATCCAATCTTGCCGGCTACCGCGCGGCCTTTGTTGCGGGGGACAGCGCGATCATGGCGAACCTCGTCAACAGCCGCAAGCATGCCGGCATGATTGTCCCGGCTCCGGTGCAGTCCGCCATGCAGGCTGCCCTGTCCGAGGACGGACACGTCGCTGTGCAAAAGGACAAATACCGTTCCAGGCGGGAACTGCTGGTTCCGGCACTGGAAGCCTTTGGGCTGCGGATCGAAGCGTCCGACGCCGGCCTCTACCTCTGGGCCACCGCAGGAGAGGATACCTGGACCACCGTCGAACGCTTCGCGGCCCTGGGCATCGTCGTCGGTCCCGGCGTCATCTACGGCGAGGCGGGGTCCGGTTTCATCCGCGTGGCCCTGACCGGCAGTGATGAACGGATTGCGGCGGCAGCACGCAGGGTCACCGCCGCGGCGGGATAATTGGCCGGTGACACAATCGGAGCATGTTGCGCTTGCACAACAACATGGTTACCGATTAGTGGTATCGCCCGGTCAGCCGGTAGCGTTTTAGCGAAATAGTTTAAGCACCGAATGTGTACTATGGGCGCCCCCTCCCGGGACGCGGGCCCGTAGCAGTGGGTTCTTCAAACTCCTGAAGGAGAGAAATGACTGAGCGACCAAGTGCCGAGCTGCACTATGGGACCGAACCGGGCGACAAGCTCGAACTGCCCCGCATCGCGGCCAAAGAAGGCAACGACGGGTTTGACGTCTCAAAGCTGCTGAAGCAGACCGGGACGGTCACCTTCGACCCGGGCTTCATGAATACCGCGGCAACCACCTCGGCGATCACCTACATCGACGGTGACGCCGGCATCCTGCGTTACCGCGGGTACCCGATTGAGCAGCTGGCCAAGCATTCGAGCTTCCTCGAAACCTCGTACCTGCTGATCTACGGCAACCTGCCCACGCCTGCGGAACTTGATTCCTTTGACCAGCGCATCCGCCGCCACACGCTGCTGCACGAGGACCTGAAGGGGTTCTTCGGCGGTTTCCCGCGTGACGCCCACCCGATGCCGGTGCTTTCCTCCGCCGTCAGTGCGCTGTCCACGTTCTACCAGGACTCCCTGGACCCGTTCGACGAAGAGCAGGTGGAACTCTCCACCGTCCGCCTCATGGCGAAGCTCCCCGTCATTGCTGCCTACGCGCACAAAAAGAGCATCGGCCAGCCCATGCTCTACCCGGACAACTCCATGAACCTGGTGGAGAACTTCATGCGGCTCTCCTTCGGCCTGCCGGCCGAGCCGTACGAACTGGATCCGAAGCTGGTCAAGGCACTGGACCTGCTGCTCATCCTGCATGCGGACCACGAGCAGAACTGTTCGACGTCGACTGTGCGCCTGGTCGGCAGCTCGAACGCCAACATGTTCGCCTCGATCTCCGCAGGCATCTCCGCGCTCTTCGGCCCGCTGCACGGCGGCGCCAACGAAGCCGTCCTGAACATGCTCCGCGACATCCAGTCCACCGGCATGGCGCCGGAGGACTTCATGGAGAAGGTCAAGAACAAGGAAGACGGCGTGAAGCTCATGGGCTTCGGGCACCGCGTCTACAAGAACTACGACCCGCGCGCCAAGATCGTCAAGGCGACCGCACACGAGATCCTCGCGGACCTCGGCGGCAACGACGAACTGCTGGACATCGCGATGCGCCTCGAAGAGAAGGCCCTCGCGGACGACTACTTCATTGAGCGCAAGCTCTACCCGAACGTCGACTTCTACACCGGCCTGATCTACAAGGCCATGGGCTTCCCGGAGAAGATGTTCACCGTGCTGTTCGCCATCGGACGCCTGCCGGGCTGGATTGCCCAGTGGCGCGAAATGATGCAGGACCCGCAGACGAAGATCGGCCGTCCGCGCCAGCTTTACACGGGCCTCCCGGAGCGCAACTACCCGGAGCGCTAAACCCCAGGATCAAAAAGGCCGTGCCCGCATCCACCAGGATGCGGGCACGGCCTTTTGTTTACCCTCCCACACACACGAGAGGCCAGTTACGGCTCCTTTGACGTCTCAAAGGAGCCGTAACTGGCCTCTCGGCGGGAAGACGGGGTTAGGAGGCGTAGCCCTGCGGGTTCTGCTTCTGCCAGTTCCAGTGGTCCCGGCACATGTCATCCAGGGAACGGCTCGCGGACCAGCCCAGTTCAGCCAGGGCAGCGGACGGATCGGCGTAGCTGACGGCGGCGTCTCCGGGCCGGCGCGGAGCAAATTCGTAGGGCACGTCCTTGCCGGCAGCCTTGGAGAACGCAGCCAGCACTTGAAGGACCGAGGAACCGTTGCCGGTGCCCAGGTTCCACCGCTTGACGCCCTTGCGGGCAGCGATGTAATCCAGTGCCGCCAGATGGCCCGCGGCCAGGTCAACCACGTGGATGTAGTCGCGGACACCTGTGCCGTCCGGGGTGGGGTAGTCGTTGCCGAAGACCATGACCTTCTCGCGGCGGCCCACGGCGACCTGTGCCACGAAGGGCAGCAGGTTGTTCGGCACACCCGTGGGGTCTTCGCCGATGCGGCCGGATTCGTGGGCGCCGACGGGGTTGAAGTAGCGCAGCAGCGCGATGCTCCAGCGCTCATCTGAGGCGCCGAGGTCGGCCAGGATGTCTTCGATCTGTTCCTTGGTCCGCCCGTAGGGATTTACGGCGTCCATGGGCATCTTCTCGACCAGCGGCACTTCTTCGGAAGCGCCGTAGACCGTGGCGGAGGAGCTGAAAACGATGGTCCGGACGTCATGTCGGTCCATGGCTTCGAGCAGGTTCAAGGTGCCGGCAACGTTGTTCCGGTAGTAGTGCAGCGGCTTGGCCACGGACTCGCCCACGGCCTTGAGGCCGGCGAAATGGATGACGGCGTCGGGGGAGTGGGTGGCGAAGATATCCTCGAGTGCCTGCGGATCCAGCAGGTCTGCCTGGACAAAGTCGGCAGTGCGTCCGGCCAGCTCTGCCACCCGCTCCAGGGACGTGGTGCTGGAGTTGGCCAGGTTGTCCATGACGACGACGTCATGTCCCGCGTTGAGCAGTTCCAGGGTGGTGTGGGAGCCGATGTACCCGGTTCCTCCGGTGACTAGTATGCGCATACATCCAGCCTAGCGGCTTGCCAAGCGGTCACTTTCCTAGCCGACGGCCACGGGGGCGACGTGGATGGCGACCTGGGTGGCCGGTGCATCCGATTCGGCCCACTCTCCGGTGCCGCGGTTCCAGGTCCGGGAGTCATAGGCCACTTCGTTGATGTCCAGGGCCTTGGCGTTGGCTACGGCCCACTGCGCCAATGACCAGCCGTACTCACCCTCCGCAGCCACCAGCAGTACGTCTCCGAGTACCACGGCCTGCTGCTCGCCATAGACGTAGGACATCGCGGAGAGCACTGTCTCCGGGTTTCCGGGGGCGGCCGCCGGATTGAGCCGGCAGGTCAGGGCGGCGGGTGACTGTCCGGTGAGCGCCGAGGCGAAGGCACGGCCCTCGGGCTCATGGTCGGCGTAGGCATCCGGGTAGGCGCTGCGCTGGACCGTCTGCGCTGCCACGGTGATCGGCAGGTCCTGGTAGCCGGGAACCTTCTCCAGCGCGTTGTAGAACGCGTTGGCCGCGTAGACCGGGTCCATCACCTGCTCTTCGGTGCCCCAGCCCTGGGTGGGCCGTTGCTGGAACAGACCGCGGGAATCTGGTCCGGCTGTGTCTCCGTAGCCGATGTTGCGCAGCCCGGACTCCTGGACCGCCGTCGCCAGTGCAATCGACGCCGCCCGCGGAGGCAGTCCGCGGGCGACGGCGACAGCCGTGATCGTGGCGGCGTTGGAGGCCTGTTCCGGAGTCAGCGAAAACGTTCCCCCGTTCGCTGTTGCGGTGCACCGCTCCCTGTAGGGTTTCTCATCCCCGGAATTGGCCGCCAGCACCAGGAGGTACAGGACCACTGCCGCAGCGAAGGCGGCCGCCAGCAGCAGGACGGTGACGCCCTTCCGGCGGGGTGGAAGCTGCGGGGTGCGGTAGCCCACGGGCTTCCTCCTTGGTGCGCTGCCTAGTTGGCGTGCAGCGCTTCGTTCAGTTCGACGGTGCGGGCCAGGCGGGGGAGGACCTCGACGGCGCCGGAAACCGAATTGCGGCGGAAGAGCAGGCCCGGGACGCCGGAGAGTTCTGCTGCCTTGACGGTCCGGACGTCGCCGGATTCTGGGTCGAGAACGTTGACGCGCGTTCCGGCTGTGACATAGAGGCCCGCCTCAACCACGGTGTCATCCCCGATGCTGATGCCCACCCCGGAATTCGCTCCGAGCAGGACACGTTCCCCGACGGTGATCCGTTCCTTGCCGCCGCCGGACAGGGTTCCCATGATGGATGCCCCGCCGCCGACGTCGCTGCCGTCCCCGACGACCACGCCGGCAGAAATACGGCCCTCAACCATCGATGTCCCCAGCGTGCCCGCGTTGAAGTTAACGAATCCTTCATGCATGACCGTGGTGCCCTCGGCGAGGTGCGCGCCCAGGCGCACGCGGTCGGCGTCGGCAATGCGGACACCCGTGGGCAGGACGTAGTCCACCATGCGCGGGAACTTGTCCACGCCGAAGACGGTCACCGCACCGCGGGCGCGCAGGCCAACGCGGACGCGGTCGAAGCCGGCGACCTGGCAGGGGCCGAAGTTCGTCCAGACGACGTTGGGCAGCACGCCGAAGATCCCGTCGAGGTTGATGGTGTTCGGAGCGGCCAGCCTGGCGGACAGAACGTGGAGGCGCAGGTAGGCGTCTGCGGTGGAGGACGGAGCGGCGTCCAGGTCGATTTCCGTTGCCACGACTTCACCGCGGGTTCCGCGGACTTCGTCGGCCATGGCTTCGGCTGCTGTGCCAAGCTCTGCCGCCAGGGCCGGATCGTCCGTCAGCCCGGCGAGACGGGGCTGCGGGTACCAGACGTCGAGGACAGTGCCGTCAGCTGCGACGGTGGCCAGTCCAAGGCCGGAAGCGGTGCGGGCGGAAGGGTCTGAAGCGGGGATCGAAGTCATGGGATCAAGTCTACCGAGCGGTAGTCTGGAGCGGTGACCGTATTACCGCATAAGCATCTTGACCTGCAGGGCGACGTCGCTGCCCTCACCGCCGCCCTCATGGATATCGAAAGTGTTTCCGGCAACGAAGCTGCCATCGCTGACAGTGTGCAGTCCGCGCTGGAGGCGCTGGACCATCTGGAGGTAGTGCGCGACGGTGACTCCATCATGGCCCGCACCAACCTGGGCAGGCCTGAACGGGTGATCCTGGCCGGGCATCTGGACACCGTTCCGCTCCCCGCAGTCCCCGGTTCCAGGGGCACTGTGCCCTCGAGCTGGGACGGTGAGGTGCTGTACGGCCGCGGCGCCACTGATATGAAGGGCGGCGTGGCCGTCCAGCTGGCTCTTGCCGCCGGGCTCACTGAACCCAACCGGGACATTACGTTCGTCTTTTACGACCACGAAGAGGTTGACGCCTCACTCAGCGGGCTGGGCCGGCTGGAGAAATCCTTCCCGGAATGGCTGAAGGCAGACTTTGCCATCCTGCTGGAACCGACGGACGGAACCGTCGAGGGCGGGTGCAACGGCACCATGCGTTTCCAGGCCATGACCACCGGCAAGGCAGCCCACTCGGCACGGGCATGGATGGGGGAGAACGCCATTCACGCGGCAGCGGAGATCCTGGTGCGCCTGCGCGATCACGAGCCGGCCACTGTCAGGGTCGAAGGACTGGACTACCGGGAATCGCTGAACGCCGTAAAGGTCCACGGCGGCACGGCCGGAAACGTCATTCCTGATTCCGCCGTCGTGGAAATCAACTACCGGTTCGCTCCGGACAAGGACCTGGAGCAGGCGGAGGCCTATGTCAGGAACCTGCTGGACGGCTTTGACCTGGTCCGCACCGATGCCTCCGCCGGGGCCCGCCCCGGCCTGGACCGGCCCGCGGCGGCCAGCTTCGTTGCCGCAGTCGGCGCGGAACCCAAACCCAAGTACGGCTGGACCGACGTCGCGCGTTTCAGCGCTTTGGGTATTCCGGCCGTCAACTTCGGTCCGGGAGATGCGCTGCTGGCACATTCGGACAATGAGCACGTCAGTGCCGGTGCCATCCGTGAATGCCTCCGTGCGCTGGAAACCTGGCTTACGTCCTAGGCTTCTTCACCGAGATAGCAGAAAGTGCCCTTTAGAAGTTTCTAAAGGGCACTTTCTGCTATCTCGATGGAGCGGAGGCTAGCGCGTCGGCGCGGGAACCCCTTCGGGTTCTATGGCGTCCTCTGTCCGCAGCAGTGTCCCGGCACGTGCACCGAGCCGGCGCGAGAGGCGCTGGGCGGCGAAGGTCAAGATCATGTTGAGGATGATGAAGATCGCCGCCGTGACCAGCAGGGCGGGCAGGATGTTACCGTCACCTGCCGCCAGGCGCCGGGCGAAGACCAGCAGTTCGCTGTAGCCGATGAAGGCACCAAGGGCCGAGTCCTTCAGGATGACGACAAACTGGCTCAGCAGTGCCGGCAGCATGGCTACCAGTGCCTGCGGAACCTCGATGACGCGGAGGGACTGGCTTCGGGTCAGGCCAATCGCCAGTCCAGCCTCGCGCTGTCCCTTTGGCAGCCCGAAGACGCCGGACCGCACGAGCTCGGCAATCACGGAGCCGTTGTACAGGGTCAGGGCCAGGACGACGGCGACGAACGGAACATCCGCCGGTGGGACGGGTGTGGACTTCGAAAGGAACTGATAGAAGAAAATCATCATCAGCAGCACCGGCACGGCGCGGAAGAACTCCACGACCAGACCGGCGACCCAGCTGATGGCCCTGACCGAAGACAGGCGTCCCAGGCCAAAGATGAGGCCGAACGCGATGGACGTGACGATCGCGACGCCGGCGGCCTGGAGCGTGGCCAACAGGCCTGGGAGCATGTTGTACTGCCAGGTGTCGGCTTCCAGGAACGGCGTCCACTTGGCTGCCTCGAACTGGCCCTTGTCCGCCAGGCCCTTCACGACCAGCGCAAGCAGGGCCAGGATGAACAGCGTGCCAAGGATGTTGCCGAGGAGGATGCGGCGGCGGGCGCGCGGCCCGGGGGCGTCAAAAAGCACACTCTGGCTCATCGGGCCACCGCCAGTTTCTTCGAGGCCCAGGTTGTCAGCAGGCCGATGGGGATCACGATCAGCACAAAGCCCATCGCGAAGGTCAGGAAGATCTGCGTCATAAGATCCGGGCGGAACTCGATCATGGTCTTCATGAGGCCGGAGGCTTCAGCCACAGAGGCCACGGCGGCGACGGTGGTGTTCTTGGCCAGTGCGATCAGGACGTTGCCCAGCGGTGCGACGGCGCCGCGGAAAGCCTGCGGCAGGATGACCAGCCACGCTGCCGGCAGGAAGGACAGTCCAATGGAACGGGCGGCTTCAGCCTGTCCCAGGGGGACGGTATTCACCCCGCTCCGGATGGCTTCGCAGACAAACGCTGCGTGGTAGATGGAGAGCGAGAGCACCGCCAGCCGGAAGAAGTTGAGTTGAAAGTCGCCGGAGAGGTTGACCTGCAGCTGGGACCACAGGGCAAGCGTGCCGAAGACCATGATGATGGTCAGCGGCGTATTCCTGAAGATGTTCACGTATGCCGTGCCGAACCAGCGAAGGCTGGCGATCGGCGAAATGCGCATCACGGCCAGGATGGTGCCAAGCACCAGGGACCAGAGCGCTGCCCAGAATGTCAGTTGGATGTTGACCCAGAAGGCCCCGATGACGTCGTATTCGCCAAAGAGCTCGAGGAAACCTTCCATATGTCACCTCTTCCGTAAAAATGTGTGGAGCGGAGTTCGGGGCAGGGCTTGTTGCCCTGCCCCGAACGTTGCCGCCGAAACCCGGCGGAGGTGGCTTGCTTAGGCGCAGGCGTCCATGGCCGGCGGGTTCAGCTCAGCGTTGAAGGCGTAGTCAGCACCCTCGGTGTTCTTCTTGATGGCTTCTTCCCAGGCGCCGTCTTCGATCATCTTCTCGATGGCAGCGTTGATGTCTTCACACTTGTCGCTGTCCTTCTGGATGCCGACGCCGTACTTCTCCTCGGAGAAGGTGTTGCCGACTACCTTGAACTGGCCCTTGTTGGCATCAGTGGCAGCCAGGCCGGCCAGGATGATGTCATCGGTGGTGACGGCGTCAATGGAGCCGCCCTGCATGGCGGTGACGCACTCGGCGTAGCTGGGCTGCTCCACCAGGTTCGCCTCGTTGGCCAGGGTGTCCTTGACCTTCTGGGCCGAGGTGGAGCCGGTGACGGAGCAGAGGGTCTTGCCGTTGAGGTCCTCGGGGCCCTTGATCTCGCTGTCATCAGCGCGGACCAGCAGGTCCTGACCGGCGACGAAGTACGGTCCGGCGAAGGCGACCTTTTCCTTACGGGTGTCCGTGATGGAGTAGGTTGCGAAGATCATGTCGACCTGGTCGTTTTCCAGCATGTTCTCGCGCTGTGCGGACGGGGTCTCGATCCACTCAATCTGGTCTTCGCTGTAGCCCAGTTCCTTGGCGACATAGGTGGCAACGTCGACGTCGAAGCCGGCGTAGGAGCCGGCGTCAGCGAAGCCGAGGCCCGGCTGGTCGAACTTGATGCCGACGCGGATGGTTTCGGCGTCGCCGGAATCTGCGGAGTCGGTGCCGGCGTCGCTGCCGCAGGCGGACAGGGTCAGTGCGGCAGCGGCTGCCATGGCGGCAACTGCGTAACGGGTAGTGCGCATTTTTTCTCCTTGCATTGCGGCGGAGGTCCGTGGGGACCACCGCCTCTGCCTCAAAGGGTGGATAGAACGGGGGTGCCTAGTGGGCGAGGATCTTGCCGAGGAAGTCCTTGGCGCGGTCGCTCTTGGGATTGGTGAAGAACTCTTCGGGAGCTGCCTGCTCGACGATCTGGCCGTCGGCCATGAAGATCACGCGGTCTGCTGCCTTGCGGGCGAAGCCCATCTCATGGGTAACCACGATCATGGTCATGCCCTCCTGGGCCAGCTCGACCATGGTGTCCAGGACCTCGTTGATCATTTCGGGGTCCAGTGCGGAGGTCGGCTCGTCGAAGAGCATGACCTTCGGCTTCATGGCCAGCGCCCGGGCGATGGCAACGCGCTGCTGCTGTCCGCCGGAAAGCTGGGCCGGCAGCTTGTTGGCCTGGTTGTCCACACCAACGCGCTTCAGCAGCGCCATCGCCTTTTCCTTGGCCTCGGCGGATTTCATCCGCTTCACCTTGATGGGACCGAGGGCCACGTTGTCCAGGATCGACTTGTGGGCAAAGAGGTTGAAGGACTGGAAGACCATTCCGACGTCGGCACGCAGCTTGGCCAGTGCCTTACCCTCGGCGGGCAGGGCTTTGCCATCGATGGTGATCTCACCGTCGTCGATGGTTTCCAGCCGGTTGATGGCCCGGCACAGGGTCGACTTTCCCGAGCCTGAGGGGCCAATCACGACGACGACTTCGCCCCGCGCCACATCAAGGTTGATGTCCCGCAGCACGTGGAGGTCCCCGAAGTGCTTGTTTACGTTCTTCAGCGAGACGAGGGGTGCTGCTTGTTCAGGCACCGGCTGCCCTGATGTTGTGTCACTGGTCATAGGTAGAAGATAGCGAACAAATCAACCCCCGTTGTCCCCGATCGCTTGCGGGCAGACAAATCGTGACGCAAGAGAAACCAAATGACAGCCGTTTCACAGTTGCCAAACTGAGGTGCGCACCACATGCAGCCGCTAGCCTGTAGGGATGGCAATCAGTGACGAGCAAGGCATTTCGCGCCCGGTATCGGCAAAGCGGCGGGGACCAGTGGAACTGCGCAGGGGACAGGCACGGGTTCCGCAGTCGGACAGGTTCCTGCTGGACACCCAGGACGGATCGCATTTCACGCACACCGATCCCTGGCGCGTGCTGCGGATCCAGAGCGAATTTGTTGAAGGGTTCGGAACCCTCTCCGAGCTCGGCCCTGCAGTCAGTGTCTTCGGCTCCGCCCGCAGTCTTCCCGGCTCGCGCTGGTACCGGATGGGGGAATCCGTGGGTAGGCTTCTTTCCGAAGCAGGGCTGGCCGTGATCACCGGCGGTGGACCCGGATCCATGGAAGCCGCCAACAAGGGCGCCGTGGAAGCCGGTGGCGTCTCGGTTGGCCTGGGCATCGAACTGCCCTTCGAGACAGGCCTTAATGACTGGGTCGACCTGGGCATCAACTTCCGGTATTTCTTCGTCCGCAAGACCATGTTCGTCAAATACGCACAGGGCTTCATTGTGCTGCCGGGCGGTTTCGGCACGCTGGACGAGCTCTTCGAGGCGATGACGCTGGTCCAGACGCAGAAGGTGACGTCATTCCCGATCGTGCTGGTGGGGACGGACTTCTGGTCGCCGCTGCTGGAATGGGTCCGAGGGAGCCTGCTGGAGGAAGGAATGATCTCCGCCAAGGACCTGGAGCTGCTCCACGTGGTGGATGACCCGGCCGAGGCAGTCAAACTGATCATCGCCGACAGCGCAGGCCACGTTTCGCTCTAGCGGGCAACAGCAGGGCCCGCGAATGTCGGCAACGCTGATTGCTGCAGAGGCAGGATCTGCGACGATGGTTCGGTGATCATCCTGCTGGCCTTCCTTGCCCTCGCCGTCGTCGGCGCAGTTGCCGTTGCAGTAGCCGGACGGATCGGTCCCGGCCGCTGGCGGCGCACTGCCGCCGGCGCATCAGACCCGGATTTCCTGCACGGGCCCGGAGACACGGCAGCGCTGGGAGAGCCGGATCCGCGCCTTCCACCTGTGCTCCTGCCCGATCATCCGGATGCTGCCGACGTAGGCAGGCTCCGCTTCTCCGTCGCTTTCCGCGGGTATCGGATGGACCAGGTCGACGAGGTGCTGGAGCGCCTGGCCGCGGCCCTGCAGGACCGGGACGAGGAACTGGCCCGGCTGCGGCGTCCCTGCACGGCGGACACCCCCGCGCAGGACCGGCGGGAGGACCCGCCTGCCGCCTCCGGCGGCGCCGGCTCGGAACAGCTCCGGTGACCGCCCAGCCTGGCCCCGACGGAAGGCTGCGGTGCCCGTGGGCACTGGCCAGCGCTGATTATCTGGCCTACCACGACGATGAATGGGGCCGGACGGTGCGCGGCGATGCCGCGCTGTTCGAGAGGCTCAGCCTGGAAGGATTCCAGGCGGGGTTGAGCTGGATCACCATACTGCGCAAACGGCCGGCGTTCCGAGAAGCCTTCCGCGGCTTCGATCCGGAAGCAGTAGCAGGGTTCGGGGACGTTGAAATCGCGCAGCTCATGGCGAACCCGGGGATCATCCGGAACCGCGCGAAGATCCAGGCGACTGTCAATAACGCCAAGGCCCTGCTGTCACTGCCGCGGGGTGAATCCCTGGCGGACCTGCTGGAGCTCCACCGGCCGCAGCCCGGCCCTGCTCCCCGCACCTCCGAGGACATCCCGGCATCCACTCCCGAATCCCACAAGCTGTCCCGCGAACTGCGGGCCCGCGGGTTTCGGTTCGTCGGGCCGGTGACGGCCTATGCCATGATGCAGGCGACCGGGTACGTCAATGATCATCTGGCCGCCTGCGCGCTGCGCGGCGACGGATAAGGGCCCGGACCCCGGTCTCGGCGCCCGCGACACGCTGGGGATTGTGGCGCCAGACACACCGAAATTTCGCCTGCTTAGCATTTGTGCGGAATAATGATCGCAAATGCGGCTCGGTGCCCTAAATAACGGGTGATGCCTTCCGCAGCAGTAATGGTGACTACTCGGGGAATAACCCCGAAGTGCACTTTTGAAAGGGGAACTTCAAGATGGCTGCGATGAAACCGCGTACGGGTGATGGACCCATGGAGGTCACCAAGGAGGGGCGCAGCCTGATCTTGCGGGTTCCGATCGACGGCGGCGGACGCCTGGTTGTGGAACTGAACGCCGAAGAAGCCGGCAAGCTCAAGGAATGCCTCCTCGGCGTCACCGGCTAGGCTGGTTGCATGCGTCCTCCCCGGCAGATTTCCAGGCCAACGGGTACCTTGCAGGTTTCCCGGAAGTCCATGACAAACGTCAGCGGCCTTGCGCCGCTTGATCCGCGCTCCGGTGAACCGGGAGATGGCACAGGCCTTAACCCGGCACCCGGGGAAGGCGTGGATGTCCTGGCCGTGGCGATAGCGCCCGGTCCCTCATCTGAACCTGCCCAGGAGGGTGCCGGCGACGGCGCCCGTCCCGTGCCGGAGCCGCGCCGCGGTGCGGTTGAAGCTGCAGTCCGCTACGGAATCGACGTGGCCTCCCGGGCCGACGCCGCAGGTATCAGCGGCAAAGCCGGCGAGCACCTGGTGGTGGAACCGCCGCGCGGGAAGGCAGACCTGCCTGGGAAACTGATCTACCTGGGCGTGGGGGATGAATCCCACCAGAGCCTCCGGCGGGCGGGAGCCTGCTTGGCCCGTGCGACATTCGGGGTACAGCGTATTCGCACCAGCGTGGTCGACGGCCTGCCGCTGCAGGCACAGCAGGCCTTCCTGGAAGGTTTCTTCCTCGGTGGCTACCGGGCGCCAAAAACCGGGGTATCGGCGGCAGCCAAGCCGATGGCCGTGCACCTGGAAGTCACCGGCTTGAACCCGCAGGCCCTGGTCCGCGCAGAAACTGCGGCCCGTGCGGCGTGGCTGGCCCGCGACCTCACCAACACTCCGCCGGATATTGCCACGCCGGCCTGGATGGCTGAACAAAGCCGCGCCGTGGCCGAAGCCTCCGGCCTGGAATACGAGGAATGGAATCCCGTCCGCCTGGCGGCCGAAGGATTTGGCGGCCTGATGGCAGTGGGGTCGGGATCCTCGCATGGTCCGCGCCTGGTGCGTGTGACCTATCGGCCGGGAACAGCGGCTGCAGCGACAGCCGGGAAGGCGTCTAAGCCCGGGAAGGCCGGCGGGGTGGTCCTGGTCGGGAAGGGCATCACCTTCGACTCAGGCGGAATTTCCCTGAAGCCCCGCGAATCCATGCCCGCCATGAAGATGGACATGGCCGGATCCGCCGTCGTCCTCTCCGTGGTGCAGGCCGCAGCGGAACTCGGCCTGCCGTTCGAAGTCACGGGCCTCCTGGCCCTGGCTGAGAATGCGATTGGTGCTTCGTCCTACCGCCCCGGAGATGTCGTGCGGACTTGGAACGGCACCACGGTGGAAATCGGCAACACCGATGCCGAGGGCCGGATGGTCCTGGCGGACGCGCTGGCCTACGCAGCGGACCAGCTGGACCCTGAAGTCCTGGTCGACGTCGCGACTCTCACGGGAGCCGCAGCACTCGGCCTGGGAAAGCGGCACGCAGCTCTCTTCGGTAACCGTTCGGATCTTCTTTCGGCCTTTGAAGCGGCTGGCAGCAGTTCCGGTGAACCGCTGTGGCAACTGCCCCTGGTGCCGGATTATGACTATCTGCTGGAGTCGGACACAGCGGACCTGGCCCATGTTGCACCGGTCGGCGCCAAAGCGGGCGGAGGGGCGATCCTGGCCGCACTGTTCCTCGAGAAATTCGTTGGCGAGACACCCTGGATCCACCTGGATATTGCAGGCCCCATGGAAGTCGGCTCTGACACCAACGAATACTCCAAGGGTGCAACGGGATTCGGGGCACGGCTCCTCATCGCCTTCCTCCGTGCCCGTGCTGCCCGGACCCTGGCGGGGCTGGACGCTTCCTAGAAGCGTCCCCGCGCCCGGGTTACCGGCGTGCGAGTTTGACGGCGAGCTGCAGGCCGTCGCCGGTCGGCAGGAGTGCGGAAACCAGTTCGTCGTTTTCCCGGATGACCTTGCCGACCTGCCGCATGGTGTTGGTCAGCGGCTCGCGTGCAGCCGGATCAGCAACCCTGCCGTTGTCGAGGGCACCGTTGACGATCAGCAGTCCGCCCGGTTTCAGCAGCCGCACCGCCTGATCGGTGTAGACCGCGAAGTTGGGCTTGTCAGCATCGATGAAGACCAGATCGTAGGCGTTGTCGGTAAGCCGGGGGAGGACCTCTGCCGCCCGGCCTGAAATGGTCCGGGTGCGGTTCCCCGGGATACCGGCCTCCGAGTAGGCCTGGCGGGCAGCGCGCAAGTGATCGACGTCGATGTCGATGGTGGTCAGGACGGACTGCCGGCTCAGCCCGCGAAGCAGGCAGACTCCTGATACGCCGGCACCGGTTCCGATCTCCACGACGGTCTGGGCTTTCGAAGAGGCTGCCAGTACGGTCAGCGCCGCTCCGACTCCGGTGCTCACCGGCGCGACTCCCAGCTCGTGCGACCGTTCGCGGGCACGGAGCAGGACTTCATCCTCGAAGGGCAGCGCCTCGGTGTAGGACCAGGTCGTCTGCTTTTCGGCGCTCATGGATGCAGGTCTCTTTCGGTTTGATGCGGTGGTGTGTGGAACCGGCGGTGGAATCCGGCGTCGGAAATCCCTGTCCGGGCTGCCCGGCGGATGTCGGATGCATCCAGCCAGTACAAGCTTAAGGCCCGCCGGACCCTAATTCCCTCCGGCACGGCCGTGCGGCGCCGGCGAATCGCCCCGGAACGCGAATGCGGGGCTACTTGTGTGCCGGCGCCTAGCGTGCTAACAGCAAATTCCCAGAAAGATGCGCGAACATGGATTTCGAACTTGCTGAGATCGCGTGCCCCTACACAGCCAAACCTGGAAAGGGCAAGTGCCTTGCGCTGTGAAGGGAGGAGAACCGTGACGGGATCAGTGGACGTTGCAGCCCCTGCACCAGAGGACGCCGATTGGGTACGTCCGTCCTGGCAGGAAGTGGTGGAAGCGCACTCGGCAAAGGTGTACCGGCTGGCCTACCGGCTCACCGGCAACAAGCACGACGCCGAAGACCTGACGCAGGAAGTCTTTGTCCGCGTCTTCCGCTCACTGGCGAACTTCCAGCCGGGTACGCTGGACGGCTGGCTGCACCGCATCACCACCAACCTGTTCCTGGACCAGGCCCGGCGCCGAAGCCGGATCCGGTTCGACGGCATGAGCGAGGAAGCAGAAAGCCGGCTCCCCAGCCAGGGCCCCGGCCCGGAGCGGAGCTTCGAGTTCAATAATCTTGACGTAGACATCCAGCGGGCGCTGGAAGAGCTGCCGCCCGACTTCCGTGCCGCCGTCGTCCTGTGCGACCTGGAAGGGCTCTCCTACGACGAAGTAGCGAAGGCCCTGGGCGTAAAGCTCGGCACAGTGCGTTCCCGGATCCACCGGGGACGCACCATGCTCAAGGAAAAGCTTGCACACCGCGATCCTGCCCAGCGCCGGGCGCCGTCGGTAGGCCTGAAGATGCCCCGCGTGGCGGGAGCGAACTAGGCACAATGCGGCACCCGAAACGACATCTTCGCGAGTTCCTGGACGCTGAGCTTCCGCACCGCAAACAGGCTACTGTCCAAGCACACCTGGAGCACTGCGCCACTTGCCGGTGCCTGGTGGAAGAGGAACGCCGCCTGCGGAGCCGCCTCCGCGCGATGAACATCCCAGCGCCCGGGGAGGATTTGGCCCGGAGGATCGTAGCCGGTCCGGGGAGCGCGACTGTTCCACCGGAACCTGCGGCACCTTCGCGGCCGGGCAGATATGTGCTGGCCTTCGGGAGCGTCCTGACGCTGGTCTCCGGCTTCGTCCTCGCCGGGGCCTATGTTCTGGGCACGCTGGCTGATGAGCCGCTCACCGCGCCGCAGCAGGCACACCTGCTGGCAGGCTGGAATGACATTGCGGAGGAACCGGAGGACGAGCTGTCCTCCGAGGAGCTGGCTGAGCTGCGGAATTCGGGGTGGTCCTGCCCGGAACTGGCCGAACTGGGGTTCACGGTGGAAAGCGCCCGGACCGAGACGGTGGCCGGGCACCCTGCTGTCGCCCTGGTTCTGGTACGCGGCGAAGAGAAAATTTTGCTCTACGAACAGCGGCCCTGGCAGGGAGGGAAGAACAACGAAGTCCTGCACGCGGTCAGCGGCCGTCCCGTCGCCGAGGCTGGATTCACCGCGCAGGAGGGCACTCCGACGGCACCGCGGATCTGGCAGGCGCCGTCCCGGCCGGGTGAAGCGGTCCTGTCTACCGGAAATGTGACGTACACGCTGGCCTCATCTGCTCCCGCTGAAACGATGACCGGCGCTGTCAGCGAACTCTCACTGAGTGAGTCTGCACGCCTGCTGGTTCCCCCCTCGGACGGGGAAGACACTGCTGTACAGCGGATCCTGCGCGGCCTGTCGGTTCTTGCCGGAGCCGGGGGATCACTGTGAGTCCATTCTCTGAGTGGCTTGTTTCCTCCGGGAAAAGGTAACCTTCAAACGTGTTCGGAATAAATGGCAGTGAGCTCATCGTGCTGGCGATCCTTGCCGTGGCCATTCTTGGACCCGAGCGCCTGCCGGAATACGCTTCCCAGCTGGCCCGCCTGGTGCGCGAGCTGCGCCGGATGGCCACCGGGGCAAGGGAACAGCTTCGTGAAGAAGTCGGTCCCGAAATTGATGACGTCGACTGGCGGAAGCTTGATCCGCGCCAGTATGACCCGCGGCGGATCATCAAGGAAGCACTGCTCGACGACGTCGAAGAAGCCGTGCGGCCGGCGTCGGCTCCGAATCCAGCTCGGCGCCCCGCAACGGTGACGGCCACCGCAGCCGCGGCAACGGCGGCAACAGCAGCAACTGCGGCAGCTCCGGCTGCGGCCGCAGCCTCCATGCCCGCTCCGCCTTTCCAGCGCCTCGAGCGCCTGGGCGAAGGGGAAAGAGCGCCCTTCGACGTGGAAGCAACCTAGCCGTCCCCTCAGACGGACCTTTCCAACGCCCTGGCCACAGTCAGGAACGCGGGGAAACCCCCAGATTCAGCCCGGAAAGGCCGCGCGGACGGTTGGCGAGCGTTGCTGCGATCCTGCGCAGTTCGGCCCCCGCGCTTTCCGGTTCCACGGCGGACTCATCCAGGACCACAGGCAGCCCGGCGTCCCCGCCTTCCCGCAGGCGGACATCCAGCGGAATGCTTCCGAGCAGCGGAACCTCATACCCCAGTGCCGTACCCAGGCGTCCGGAAACCAGCGCACCGCCGCCGGAGCCGAAGAGCTCCATCCTTTCGCCTCCCGGCAGCGGCAGCCAGGACATGTTCTCGATGACGCCGGCAACCTTTTGTCCGGTCTGGGCCGCCACCGTTCCGGCGCGCTCAGCCACTTCGGCGGCAGCAGCCTGCGGGGTGGTCACCACAAGGATCTCGGAGGAGGGCAGCAGCTGTCCCACGGAGATCGCGATGTCACCGGTACCCGGCGGCAGGTCGAGCAGGAGCACGTCCAAATCGCCGAAGTAGACGTCAGTGAGGAACTGTTCCAGGGCCCGGTGCAGCATGGGGCCGCGCCAGGCGACTGGCTTGTTGCCGTTGAGGAACATGCCGATGGAGATTGTCTTGATGCCGTACGCGACGGGAGGCAGGATCATTTCGTCGACGCGGGTCGGCGGCGCAGTGATTCCCAGCAGTCCCGGAACGGAGAAACCGTGGACATCGGCGTCGATCACTCCCACACGAAGCCCGGACGCCGCCATCGCTGCTGCCAGGTTGACCGTGACCGTTGACTTGCCCACACCGCCCTTGCCGCTGGCAACCGCGTAGACGCGGGTGAGGGAACCGGGCCGGTTGAACGGTACTCCGCGCTGGCCGCCGGGACCCCGGAGCCGCGTCTTGAGTTCTTCCCGCTGTTCCGGGCTCATCACATCGAGGTCCACGCTGACGGACGTGATGCCCGGGACAGCTGAGAGCTCGCGTTCGACGTCGGCGGTGATGGTTTCGCGCAGCGGGCACCCGGCGATGGTGAGCAGGACACCGATCCGGGCCGCGCCGCGCTCATCCACCTCGACGCTGCGCAGCATTCCGAGTTCGGTGATGGGCCGGCGCAGTTCCGGATCGATGACCCGGTCCATGGCCGTGCGGGCCTTCTGGTGCAGGGAGGGGTCAATCTGGTTTGCGGGCACCGCCTAGTCGTCTCCTGCGCTCTTGGACAGCGAAGCGGATCCATCCGGCGTACGGCGCCGCTGCTGCCCGCGCCGCTGGCCCTCGTCCCGGGCATCGTTGGCCTCGATCAGCTCTTCGAGCAGTCCCCGGATCTCGGAACGTACATAGTCACGGGTAGCTACCTCGCGCAGCGCAATGCGCAGCTCGGCAATTTCGCGGGTGAGGTACTCGGTGTCGAGGAGGTTGCGTTCGGCACGTTCCCGGTCCTGCCGCATGGACACCCGGTCGCGGTCATCCTGCCGGTTCTGCGCCAGCAGCAGCAGGGGAGCGGCGTAGGAAGCCTGCAGCGAAAGCATCAGGGTCAGCAGGGTAAAGCCCAGGGCCACGCTGTCGAAGCGCAGCGGCTCAGGGCCCCACGTGTTCCAGACGAGCCACAGGACGCAGAACACCGTCATGTACAGCAGGAACTGCGGGGTGCCCATGAAGCGGGCGAAGTTCTCCGTGGCGTGGCCAAAGGCATCGGGGTTTGGGGACAGCCGGGGGAACCACCTGGTTCGGGCGGTGCGCGGAGTGTCGAGGCCGTTGGTACGGGGATGGTTCTTCTCAGCCATTGTTCCTTCCCTGCCACGTTATGGGGCCGGTTTCATCAGAAGCGCGCCAGTCATCCGGAAGCAGATGGTCCAGCACATCGTCGACGGTGACGGCTCCCACGAGCCGCCCGGCGTCGTTCACTACCGGCAGTGAGTTCAAGTTGTAGGTTGCGAGCATCCGGGAGATTTCGGCGATGTTGGCGAAATCCCGGACGGCCTCCAGATCCGTATCCAGGATGTTGCCCAGTGCTTCGGGCGGCGCCGTGCGCAGGAGCTGCTGGATGTGGACGACGCCGAGGTAACGTCCGGTCGGGGTCTCAAGCGGCGGCCGGCAGACATAAATGGAGGATGCGAGGGCCGGAGTCAGTTCCTCCCGGCGGACATGGGCCAGGGCCTCGGCGACGGTGGCTTCGGGCGGAAGGATGACCGGCACCGGCGTCATCAGCGAACCGGCGGTGTCTTCCTCATACTCCAGCAGGCGCCGCACGTCCCGGGCATCTTCCGGTTCCATCAGCTGCAGGAGCTCTTCCTTCTGCTCCTCCGGCAGCTCGTTGAGGAGATCGGCGGCGTCGTCGGGATCCATTTCCTCCAGCACGTCCGCAGCGCGTTCCAGATCCAGGGACTGCAGGATCTGCACCTGGTCATCATCCGGAAGTTCCTGGAGCACGTCTGCCAGGCGCTCGTCCTGGAGTTCGCTGGCCACTTCGATTCGCCGCTTGCCGCTCATTTCGTGGAGCGCCTCGGCAAAGTCCGCAGCCTTCAAATCGTCGTGCTGGGCGACGAACTGGGTTGCGGCCTGGGGGCCGGTGATATCCCAGTGGCCGATTTCAGCCCAGTCGACGATCAGCAGCTCGCCGCGCCGCCGGAGGCCGCGCAGCCGCGACGGCGAACCGCCGCGCCGGACGAAAAGACTTGAAACGTGCCAGTCTCCCGCACGGTTCTGTTCAATGGCGATGTCCTCCACGGTGGCGTCGCCGCTTCCGTCCGCCAGGGACACCTTGCTGTCAAAGAGCTCGGCGACAACCAGCATTTCCGCACCGCGCTGCTGGAAGCGCCGCAGGTTCACCAGGCCGGTGCAGATAATCTGTCCGGGATCCATGGAGGTAATGCGCGTGATGGGCACAAAGACGCGTTTCTTGCCGGGTACTTCCACCACGATTCCGACCGCCTGCGGAGGACGCCCGGCGCCGCGGTCCAGCACGACGGCGTCCCGCAGGCGCCCGAGCCGGTCGCCGAGGGGGTCGAAGACGTCGAGGCCCAGCAGCCGTGCAACGAAGACGCGCGTAGGATTTGTGCTCACCCTACTTAGGCTACTTGGCGGCAGCAGGATCGGCGTATTCAGGCGCGGAGAGAGCGTGGCCGCGTTCACTGCGAGCGATACATCCACCCACTTGCGGCACAACTGCGAAACAATGGGGGAATGTCGAACCTCTTTGGCGCCTCTGCGCAGCGTGATCCGGGACGGACCTTGCCCAGGGGTGAGCTCGTGGGCCGCTACACGGCCTACCTGGATGCGCAGAAGGCCGTCGACTACCTGGCTGACTCCAAGTTCCCGGTCCAGAACGTCACGATCGTGGGCAACGAGCTGAAATCCGTGGAGCGGGTGACGGGGCGGCTCACGTACCCCCGGGTCGCCTTGTCCAGTGCCGCAACGGGAGCCTGGTTCGGTCTCTTCGTGGGACTGGCACTCATGCTCTTCGGCGGTGGTGACTCCTACATTTCCCTGATCCCCTCCATGGCGCTTGGCGCGGTGTTCTGGCTCCTGTTCGGAGTACTGGCCTATGCCTTCCAGCGTGGCCGCCGCGACTTCACGTCCACGAACCAGATGGTCGCGACCAGTTACGACGTCGTTGTGTCACCGGAAGCGGCGCACGAGGCGCGGCGCCTGCTGGCCCAGCTGCCCATGGTGGGCCAGGCCGGACACCCGGCGCCGGGTGCGCCGTTCCAGCAGCCGGGCCAACCGCAGCCCCCGTACCAGCAGCCTCCCTACCAGCAGCAGCCGCCGTATCAAGGCCAGCAGCCAGGGCCTGCGCCGGAGCGCCCGTCCACCTGGGCCGACCCCTACGGCACCCGCGATGCCGGACGGCGTGAAGCCCCTGCCGCCGGAACAGACGCCGCGGGATCCCGCGGTCCGGCCGAAGTCCAGTCTCCACAGGCCCCCGGCACGGGAAGCGGGCAGCCGCAGGCAGGCCCGCGCGCCGGGGAAACACCGCGCGGGCAGTTCCCCGACCTTCCGGACGGCCGTCCCCGCTACGGGGTCCGGCTTCCCCAGGGCGCGCCGAGCCACGCCCCTGCGACAGGGAATGTCGCTTCTGAGCCGCCGCAGCCAGCACAGGACACGCCTCAGGGCCAGCCCCCGGCGGGCCAGGACAGTGCCAGCCAGGGCAGCGCCCGCGAGGGCAGTGCCAGCCAGGACAGCGCCAGCGGGGAGCAGCAGGACCAGCGCGGCTAAGCACCCCCGCCGCAAGCCACACACAAAGAACGCCCGGCCAGGGAAACCCGGCCGGGCGTTCTTGTCCCTCCCATGGGCCGGCCGCCAGCGGCGGGCCCACGGGAGCTGGGCCTAGGAGGCGGCGTAGATGCCTGCCATCCAGTCTTCGACGTCGTCGGGATTCCGGGGCAGCGCCGAGCTCAGGTTTTCCGCGCCGTCGGAGGTGATCAGCACGTCGTCTTCGATCCGGACGCCGATCCCGCGGTATTCCTCGGGAATGGTGAGGTCTTCTTCCTTGAAGTAGAGGCCGGGTTCGATGGTGAACACCATGCCCTCTTCGATGATTCCGTCCAGGTAGAGTTCCCGCCGGGCCTGCGCGCAGTCATGCACGTCCAGGCCGAGGTGGTGGCTCGTGCCGTGCGGCATCCAGCGGCGGTGCTGCTGGCCCTCCTCGGACAGCGCTTCCTCCAGCGGAACCGGAAGCAGGCCCCAGGACTCGAGGCGCTCAGCCAGCACCCGCACGGCAGCGGCATGCACGTCGCGGAACTTGTTGCCCGGCCTGGCAGCTGCGAAACCGGCATCTGCGGCGTCCAGCACGGCCTGGTACACACGCCGCTGGACCTCGGAGAACGTTCCGTTGACCGGCAGGGTACGCGTGATGTCGGCGGTGTAGAGGCTGTCTGCTTCCACTCCGGCGTCCAGGAGAAGCAGGTCTCCGGCGTGGACGGCACCGTTGTTGCGGATCCAGTGCAGGACGGTCGCGTTGTTGCCGGAAGCAGCGATGGTGTCGTAGCCCAGGTCGTTGCCTTCCTCACGGGCCCGGGCGAAGAACGCGCCTTCGACGACACGCTCACCGCGCGGATGGGTGATGGCACGGGGGAGTGCCTTGACGACCTCCGTGAAGCCGTTGACCGTTGCAGCCACCGCTTCGCGCATCTGGGAGATTTCCCAGGCATCCTTGACGAGCCGGATTTCAGAGAGCGCTTCGGTGAGCTCCTCATCCTTTGCGTCCAGGGCGCTGAAATCCATGTTCTCCGGGTCCATCGCCGTGTTGTAGCGGACGGTATCCACCAGAGCATCGACCATCTCGTCGACCTTGCGCAGCAGGCGGACGGAGACGCCGCCGAACTGCGGGTCACCCACGTTGCCCGTGATGGCTGTCTCCGCGCCGGACATGTCGTGCGCGGGCAGTCCTGTGAGCGCGCTGATGTCGGCCAGGCCCAGGCGGGAACCGATCCAGAACGCGCCGTAACGGGCGTTGGAATAGAACTCTTCGCTGTCCGTGCCGGCCAGCGGCCGGAAGTAGAGGGCGGCGGTGTGGTTTCCGCCGTCGTCGCCCGTGCCTTCTTCCACTGGTTCCATGACCAATACGGCATCCGGCTCATGGTCCAGGCCCAGCCCCGTCAGGTGGGCGAAGCCGGAGTGCGGGCGGAACCTGTAGTCCGTGTCGTTGGAGCGGACCTTCAGCGGCCCGGCGGGGATAACCAGCCGCTCGCCGGGGAACCGCTGGGACAGGGCACGGCGGCGGGCAGCAGCGTAGGGCGCCGCCTCCGACGCTTCGGGCAGGGCATCGGATTCAGGGGCCCAGCCTGAGGACATGAAGTCCTTGAACGCCTGCGAGGTAGGGCGCTGGGAACGGTTGTTCACCCGGTCCTCGAGCGGCTGCCCCTCGGACAGTTCTTCGAGGCCGGACTCGGCGGGGTTCAGGGAATTGGCATCAGTAGTCACCCGTCCATGCTCTCACCGCGCCTGAAGACAGCCAAACATCCGTGGACGGCCCTGGCCCGGCATGCCGCAGGACCAGGGGAGCGACGCGTAGATTAGGAAGGTGAGAATTGACCTGCACACCCATTCCAATGTCTCAGACGGAACCGAAGCGCCCGGAGCCGTCATGGCTGCCGCACGTGCCGCCGGTCTCGACGTCGTCGCCCTGACGGACCACGACTCAACGGCAGGATGGGCGGAGGCCGCCGAAGCCGCCGCGACGCTGGGAGTGACCCTGGTGCCCGGTATGGAGGTTTCCTGCCGGACCGCGGACGGCATCAGCGTGCACGTACTGTCCTACCTGCACGATCCGTCCCATCCTGGCCTGCGCAAGGAGATTGCCAAATCCCGTTCCGCACGGGTTTCCAGGGCCGAACAGATGGTGGAGCGTCTCTCCGAGGATTATCCGATCAGCTGGCAGGACGTCGAGGAGCAGGTGGCTCCCGGGGCGACCATCGGACGTCCGCACATCGCGGACGCACTGGTCGCCGTTGGCGTCGTCCCGACCCGCTCTGCCGCTTTCGCAGGGATCCTGACCGGCCGCTCCAAGTACTTCGTGGCGCATTACGCACCGGACCCCGCTGTGGCGGTGGAACTGATCCGCGCTGCGGGCGGTGTTCCGGTTTTCGCCCATCCGGAGGCATCCGCGCGCGGCCGGGTGGTTGGCGAGGAGACCTACCACCAGATGATCGACGCCGGCCTGGCCGGCGTGGAAATTGAGCACAGGGACAATCCGGAGGCCGGACGCGAGTACCTGCGCCGGCTTGCCGCTGAGCATTCGCTGCTGGTCACGGGGTCCAGCGACTATCACGGCACCGGCAAGCCGAACCTGCTCGGGGAAAACCTGACCGCGCCCGAGGTCTTCGAACGTATCGAAGAGCTGGGAACGGGCACGGGCGTCATCAGGGCCTGAGCCGGCCCAGGCTACAGTGCGGCTGCTTCGGTCCCGGCTGGGCTCTTTTTGGCAGGACGCCGGGCACGCACGGGTTTTGGCTTCGGAGGGACCACGACGGCGGCCGCGTGCCCCAGCCGGGCCGTCATGACCTCAATCGCCTGGGGATTCGCATCGACGCAGACGAACCGCCGGTTCAGCTTGGCGGCAACGGCCCCCAGCGTCCCCGAACCCGCGAAGAAGTCCAGTACCCAGTCACCCTCGCGGCTGGACGCTGCCACGGCGCGGCGCAGCAGGCCCTCGGGCTTCTGCGTGGGATAACCGGTCTTCTCCCGCCCGGTGGGTGAAACGATCGTGTGCCACCAGACGTCGGTGGGCAGCTTTCCGAGCGCCACTTTCTCCGGCGTGACCAGGCCCGGGGCCATGTACGGTTCCCGGTCCACTTCCGCATTGTCGAAGTGGTAGGCAGCCGGGTTCTTCACATAGACCAGGATGTTGTCGTGCTTGGCCGGCCAGCGGTTCTTGGCGCGTCCGCCGTAGTCGTAGGCCCAGATGATCTCGTTCAGGAAGCAGTCGCGGCCGAACAGGGCATCAAGCATCACCTTGATGTAATGCACTTCGCGGTAGTCCAAGTGGACATAGAGGGTTCCGTCGTCGGCCAGAAGCCGCCAGGCCTGGGCGAGGCGGGGTTCCAGGAACGCCCAGTAGTCCTCAAACGCGTCGTCGTAGCTGGAAAGCAGGCCCTTGACCGTGGTGTAGCTGCGGCCCTTGAACCCCGTCCGGTCACCGCTGCCGTCAACGCTGCGGACCATCGTGGTCTGCTGCCGCCGCTGTGCCCTGCCGGTGTTAAACGGCGGGTCCACATAGATCATTGTGAAGGCGCCGTCCGGCAGGGTCGGCAGATAGTCCGCATTGTCTGCGTGGACTATCAGCGACCCGCCGTCCGGCGTCCAGTCAGGTGTGCTCATCCGTGCTGCGAAGGTCCCGGCCTATTCGGCGGCGGGAGCCTTGCTGACGACTTCGCCGTTACGGCGGCGGGTGCGGCTGCGGTTGCGCCGCGGCCGGTCGCTCTTGGGCTGCTCGCTTCCGCCGGCCGGTGCCTCAGCCGCGGGCGCCGGGCTGCCGTTCTCGGAGCTGCGGCGTGCGCCGTCCCGCGGTGCGCGGGCGCGGTCTGAACTGCGGCCGCCGCCGGAGGAGGAACGTCCTCCCGAACGCGGGCCGGAGTCAGACCGGGGGGCGCGGCGTCCGCCGGACTTACCGGTTTCGCCCAGGTCCTCCAGCTTCTCCGCGTCAATGCCTGCCAGCACGCGCTTGTTGCGGGGAAGCCGGCCCTTGGTGCCCGCAGGAATGCTGAGGTCGGTGTAGAGGTGCGGCGAGGAGGAATAGGTCTCAACCGGTTCGGCCTGGTCCAGGCCCAAAGCCTTGTTGATGAGGCCCCAGCGGGGAACATCGTCCCAGTCAACGAACGTCACGGCGGTGCCCTTGTTGCCGGCACGCCCGGTGCGGCCCACTCGGTGCAGGTAGGTCTTCTCGTCTTCGGGGCACTGGTAGTTGATGACGTGGGTGACGTCATCGACGTCGATGCCGCGGGCCGCCACGTCAGTGGCAACCAGGACGTCCACCTTTTCGTTGCGGAAGGCCCGCATTGCCTGTTCGCGTGCGCCCTGGCCAAGGTCGCCGTGCATGGCGGCCACGGCGAAGCCGCGGTCCACCAGTTCCTCGGAGAGCTTGGCAGCCGTCCGCTTGGTCTTGGTGAAGATGATGGTGCGTCCGCGGCCTTCAGCCTGGAGGATGCGGGCTACCACTTCGCTCTTGTCGAGGTTGTGGGCGCGGTAGACGACCTGGCGGATGTCCTTCTTGGTCAGGCCCTCGTCGTCAGGATCCGCTGCCCGGATGTGGGTGGGCTTGGTCATGTAACGGCGGGCCATGGAGACGACGGCGCCGGGCATGGTGGCGGAGAACAGCAGGGTCTGGCGGACTGCCGGAGTGGCGGCCATCAGGGTCTCGACGTCGGGAAGGAAGCCCAGGTCCAGCATCTCGTCGGCCTCATCCAGGACGACGATCCGCACGTTCTTCAGGGAGAGCTGCTTCTTGTTGTAGAGGTCGATCAGCCGGCCCGGGGTGCCGACGACGATCTCGACGCCTGCTGCCAGTGCCTCAACCTGCGGTTCGTAGGCGCGGCCGCCGTAGATGGTGACGATACGGGCGCCGCGGCGGCGGGCCGCCGTGGTGAGGTCTCCGGCAACCTGTACCGCGAGTTCACGGGTGGGGACCACAATCAGGGCCTGGGGCGCACCCGGGACGGCGAGCTCGGCATAGCCTTCGTCTTCCGGGGCGATCACGCGCTGCAGGGCGGGGATGCCGAAACCGAGGGTCTTGCCGGTGCCGGTCTTGGCCTGGCCAATGATGTCGTGGCCGCCCAGTGCCACCGGGAGCGTCATCGACTGAATGGGGAAGGGGTGGGTGATCCCGGCGTCAGCCAGGGACTCAACGATGTCGGCGCGGACGCCAAAATCGGCGAAGGTGAGGGTGGGGATTTCTGCCGCTGCCTCCGTTGTGGCGAGCGACTCGGCCACATCGAGTTCTTCGTTGCTGTCATCGGCCGTCAAGTGGGCTTCGCCGACCTGTGAAAGTTCAGTGTTCAATTACATACCGTTCAGTTAGGCATTCTGCGCCGGCAGCGCTCGACGAGCGGGCATAGGCCCATCACGGAGCGGATGGCGCGCAGGTAATGCGTCCAGCGGAAGCCGATCGCGGGCTAACAACTGCTGGCCACTCCAACTGCATTCGGCAAAGGCAGCGGCCGGAAAATATCAAGATCGCGTAGGTATTGCGGGTCTCACGGCCAGGCTGGCTCTGTGTCCAGCTGGCATTTAAGGAACGTGGGAACGACCGGGCATCCATTTACTACCCCTCCAGTCTAACCGGTACGGCTGCGGGGGGCCGCATTGGCGGTTCCCAGCGCGTCAACGGGGCCGTGAGCGCTTCGATCCGATGACGGACTTTAACCCGGCCCAGGGTGGATGGCGGTTGAGACAAGGGCCACACCGGTACGCTTGGCACATGAGTGAGCACAACGGCGGGGCCGCAGGCGCCCGGGCATCGGCAGTGGGCACGGCACCGGCCTACACACAGTTCCTGACCGACCTTTTTGGCGTGATCGCGTACGGTGAGCTGTCCGCGTTCGAACGGATGTCCTCGGATGCCCGTTTCTCGCCGACGCTGCGGGACCGTGCCACGCTGGGAAGGCTGGCGGTCAGGGAATACACCCACTTCGAGCGCGTCTCCGCCCACCTGGAGGGCATGGGTGCAGACCCGGAGCAGGCCATGGCTCCCTTCCAGCAGTCCGTTGATGCCTTCCATGACCGCACCAGGCCGGGTGACTGGCACGAGTCACTGATGAAGTTCTACGTGACCGATGCGATCTCGGACGACTTCTATGCAGCGCTGGGGTCCCGCCTGGACGATGAGAGCGCCGCCCTGATCTCCTCCATGCTGGGCAGCAGCGAGGCACCCGGTGAGGTGCTCTTTGTGCGCCTGCAGGAGTCCTTGAAGGATGATCCCAGGCTGGCGTCCCGGCTGGCACTTTGGGGCCGGCGCCTGGTGGGCGAAGCGCTCACCCAGGCCCAGCGCATCGTCATTGAGCGCGCCTTCCCCAAAGGTCTCGCAGGTGAGGTGAGCCGCGAGGACTATGACGTGCAGATCCGTGAACTCTTCAGCCAGCTCACGCGCAACCATTCCCGCAGGATGTCCCTGTTGGGGCTGACTGCCTGACGCGCACCTGTTCAGCGTGGGGAAACATGATTAGAAGGTCCAGCCGCAGGAGCCTGGTGGTTGCCGCGGCGCTGGCGGCCGTGCTGGGAGCAGCGGGATGCGGGACAGCGGAGCCGGCGGGAGCACTTCCGGCTGCGGGCCCGCCCACGCCGGTCCTGGGCTCACAGCCAACGGCTGGCCTGACGGAAGCGGGAGAACCGCCGCAGGTTGGAATTACGGCTGCGCCGCAGGGTGTTCCGGCCGTCGGCTGGGCTGCGATGACCACACTCGTGGACATCCGCGCCGCCGGCGACCGCCCCCTCCCGGAACCCCTGGAGGCCCCATCCTGTTCCCTGGCCGGGTGCTCCTGGTCCTTCGGCACCGAGACGCTCGTGTGGTCTGCTTCCACCGGGGCACGTGCCCTGCGCACGGAGGTATTCAGCAGATGGAAGTCCTCCGGAGGGAACCTGGGGTGGCCCGTCACCTCGGAGTACAGCTTCGGCGGCGACTACCGGACCGATTTCCAGAAGGGCACGCTGATGTACGTTCCCCGCCTGGGCCGGACCATGGCCTACCTCCCGGAGGTGGAAAAAGCGGCCGTGGTTATCGGCGATTCGCAGGCCGGCAGGGACACATGGGTCGGCAAGGGACTGTTTTCGCTGGGCTACCACCCCGTGATTCTGGGAGCAGGGGGTACCGGCTACACCCAAGGGAACGGCAGGGTGGGCAACTATCCCTCAGCTCTTGAAGGCGAGGAGTGGCTGATGCCGTGGGGCAAGCCCGGGCTGGTCGTCCTGCAGGGCGGCGGGAACGACGCCCATGGGCCCAGCAACCAGGCGATCCGGCAGAATGCCCTCCAGCTGATCCGGGAAATCCGGCGCACCTACCCCGAGACCAGGATCGTCGTCGTCGGCGTCATCGGGGACGGCGGGGGACGGCGGGGTGAAGTTGATGACCTGATGGCCAGGGTTTCAGCCGAGGAGGACCTGGAGTTCCTCAGCCCGAAGGACTGGTGGAAACGCTACTCGCTGGGCTCGAAACTGGACGACGGCCTGCACTTCGGCAGGGGCGGCCACGATGCGGCAGCCCCCGTTTTCGCGCGTGAACTGAGAAAAATCCTGGACCGCCCGCAGGACTAGAGCCGAAGGATGCGTTGCTCTTCGGCGTCGTCACGGGCTGTTCGGCGGGGAACCAGGACCAGTGCTGCCGTCACCGCAGCGGCAGGACCGGCCATGACGGGAACTGCCCAGGTCAGCCACATCAGGCCCGGGGTGACGGGAATGCCGGAGAACTGCAGGAGAATCCAGGCTGTGAGTCCTGCTGCCAGGGAGATCCCCGGCAGCAGGAGGACGCCGTACCGCCGCCTGCGCGGGTCGGCACCCCAGACGATGAAGCCGGCCGAGGCAGTTGCCACGGCGGCGAGCATCAGCTCAAGCATGGTGCCTAGAGAGCGCCGAAACCGACGCGGCGGACTTCTTCGGCGCCGATCTCGACGTAGCCGATAACACCTGCGGGAACGATGATGAGGCGTCCCTTTTCATCGGAAAGGCGCAGTTCCTTCGAGCCCTTGATGGCCTCGGCGACGGTGTCGGCGACCTGGTCCGCGCTCTGCCCGGACTCGAACACAATCTCGCGTCCGACGTTCTGGATACCGATCTTTACTTCCACCGTGGTGCCTCCTGTGTAAACGAACTCAAGTGAATCGAATCTACTCTAGATTTCCTTGGGGAAGCGGCTGATTCCGCGCCAAGCTAAACGGTAGACCAGCTCGCTGGCAGCATCGATGTCCAGGCCGCCGTCGGTTTCGAGCCAATAACGGGCACTGACCTGCGCCATGCCCGCCAGTGCGCGGCCCAGCAGCGTCGCCTCAAGGTGGGAGAGCTTGGTGTCCTCGGCGATGACGTCCGCGATGTCGCTGGCAAAACGGGCGTTGAACGCCTCAATCCGGGAACTCACTTCGTCATCGCTGGTCAAATCGGATTCGAAGACCAGACGGTGGCCTTGGCTGTCCTGCGCCACGAAGCGGAAGTAGGCACGCATGGTTTCCCGGACGCGGAGCTTGTTGTCAGTCGTGGAGGAGAGCGCCGTCTTCAGGAACTGGGTCAGCGTTCCAAGGTGGTCATCAAGCAGTGCCAGGTAGAGCTCTCGCTTGCCCGGGAAGTGCTGGTACAGCACGGGCTTGCTGACCTGCGCGGTCTCGGCAATCTCATCCATTGCGGCGCCGTGGAACCCGCGGCTGACAAAGACTTCCTGTGCTGCCTGCATCAGCTGCCGGCGGCGCTCTTCCCGGGGGAGCCGGGTGGATTTGCCGGCGGGCTGGTTGCTCACGTGTTGTTGGACCTCTCAATGGGTGCCGGGTGCGAAACCGGCTCGTGGAACAACAGTTTACCCGCGGGTAACACTGAAGGAAGGCACGTGAGTCAGGCTCGCGCGGTGGCAGCCTCGAATCGGGGCAGCCGGAAGCATACATTGGATGCCATGAGCATTGACACACTCGCTTCGCTGCCGCCACTGGTTGATCCCGCAGCGGAACTGACCCGTGAGGAAACCGAGCGTTATTCCAGGCATCTCATCCTTCCGGGTTTTGGCGCTGAGGCCCAGCGCCGGCTCAAAAACGCCAAAGTGCTGGTGATCGGCGCCGGCGGTCTGGGGTCGCCGGCGTTGCTCTACCTGGCGGCCGCGGGAGTGGGGACCCTGGGCATCGTGGACGATGACCGGGTGGACACCTCCAATCTCCAGCGCCAGGTCATCCACTCCGTTCACGACGTCGGCACCTCCAAAGCGGAGTCGGCACGCACCAGCGTGAAGGCGCTGAACCCCCTGGTGGACGTGGTGCTGCATGAAGTCCGGCTCGATGCCGGAAATGCGCTGGAGATCTTCAGCGGTTATGACCTGATCCTGGACGGAACGGATAACTTTGCCACCCGCTACCTTGTCAATGACGCGGCGGAGATCCTGGGCAAGCCGTATGTGTGGGGATCCATCCTGCGTTTTGACGGACAGGTCAGCGTCTTCTGGGGACAGCACGGCCCAACGTACCGGGACCTCTATCCGGAAGCGCCCGAGCCCGGTGCCGTTCCGTCCTGCGCGGAAGGCGGAGTGCTGGGAGTCCTGTGCGCGCAGATCGGCTCGGTGATGGTCAATGAAGCGGTCAAGCTTCTCACCGGGACCGGCCGGACACTGCTGGGGCGGGTGCTGGTCTTCAACGCCCTGGACATGAGCTTTCGGGAAGTGGGGCTCCGCAGGGACCCGGACCGTCCCAAGGTCACCGGGCTCATTGACTACGGTCTTTTCTGCGGGACGGGTTCCGCCCGGGCCGAGGTGCCCGGGATTTCAGTGACGGAGCTGGCGGCACTGCTCCGGGAACGCGCGGCCGGCAGGGCGGATTTCGACCTGATCGACGTGCGGGAACCGGGGGAACACGGGATTGTGAGCATCGACGGCGCAGCCTTGGTTCCCCGGGCAGGGATTCTGTCCGGAGAAAACGTCCCGGATCCCGGCCGGACAGTCTATGTGCACTGCAAGTCCGGCGGCCGGTCGGCTGAAGTGACGGCTTTCCTGAGGGAGCGCGGAAACCCCAGCGCCTACAACGTCGACGGCGGCATCCTTGAATGGGTGCGGAACATCGAGCCGCACAAACCCGTCTACTAAACCCGTCTACTAGGGTTGTACGGGGGAGGGACTCAGGCGGACTTGCTGCGCCCGGTCTCTTCTTCCGGAACCGGCTCAGCCGCGGCACCGGATTGCTTGGCCGGTGACTCATCCAGGGTGATGCCGTAGATGGCTTCCAGCCCGCGGATGTAGTCATCCTGTCCGCCGTTGGCTGCCAGCTCCCGGGCACGGACGGCGGGGACATGCAGCAGGGCCTTGACCATGCGGCGCATCGCGAATTCAACTTCCTGCCCGGCACCGGTGCAGCCGTGCTGGGCACGGACCTTCTCCAGTTCCTTGTCCAGGACGCTGAGGGTGTGACGGCGCAGGGCGACGATTGCCGAATCCAGTTCCCGGCTCAGCTGCGCTTCGGAGAAGGCCTTGGCGGCGTCGGAAACAATCCGGTTGGCCTGCTGCAGTGATTCCGCCTGCTCCGCGGGAGCCGCCAGCCGAACAGACTCCAGCGTGATCAGCTCTACGCCGTCGACCTCGCGGACAGCGGGGTCGAAATCATGTGTCAGTGCCAGGTCGATGATGATCAGGGGACGCTCGGTTTCTTCCCGGACCCGGCGGATATCGTCGGCGCCGACCTGGTTGTCCGAACCCGAACAGCCAATGACGACGTCGGCACGGGCCACGGCGGCTGTCAGGCTCTCGCCGTCCAACGCGGTTCCGCCGCGGGAAGCGGTGAAGGACTCGGCGCGTCCGGAAGAGGAATAGACGCCGATGTCGGTGCAGCCGCGCTCCTTGAGCAGCGCCATGGTTGCTCCGGCATAGGCTCCGGTGCCGAAAACGACGACGGCCTTGTTGCGCCAGTCAATGTCTTCGGAGAGATCTGTAGCGAGTTCCAGCGCGACGGAAACGATCGAAAGCCCGCGTTTGCCCAGCGCCGTCAGCGCGCCAACGTCCTTGGCTGTTCGTGAAGCTGTCTGGAACAAGCGGGTGAGGGTGCCGCTGGCCGTGCCCTCTTCCTGCGCTTCGATGAGTGCGCGCCGCACCTGGCCGGCAATTTCGCGTTCGCCGACGACGGCGGAGTCCAGCCCTGCGCCCACGGCAAACAGGTGCTTGGCTACTTCCTGGCCGGTGTTGGTGGTCAAGGAGCGGGAGACGAGGTCTTCTTCCAGGCCCGAGTGCCGGCTGATTTCCGCGATGGCTGCGGAACGTGCCGCTTCGACGTCGTCCTCAGACCGGGCTTCGCAGTACACCTCAAACCTGTTGCAGGTCGCCAGGACCACCGCGCCGGCAACAGCGGGGCCGTTTTCCAGCAGGGAGGAAGGGACCTTGGGCGCGCCCGCACTAAGCCGGGCTACGGTCTCAAGGTCTACGTCTGAGTGCGTCGCAATAAGGGATAGAAGAACCACAGTGGCTTAATACTAGCCACCCAAACTGTTATCGACGGCATCGGTGACCACAGTGCAGCGTGATTTGGGCCGCATTAAGGGCGGCCGGTGCGGCCGCAGCAGGCCGGCCGTTTAACCTTCGGAGCTGATTTTGGGGAGAATCAGAACATGACTCTCAGCGCCTCTCATCCGCTCATGGATGGCCGCACGGCCGATTCCCCGCTTATCACCGCTTACCGCGGCGGCACGCCGTCCCGGCGTCCGGTCTGGTTCATGCGCCAGGCTGGACGTTCGCTGCCTGAATACCGCAAGGTCCGGGAAGGCATCGGCATGCTCGAATCCTGCCTGCAGCCTGAGCTGGCTTCCGAGATCACGCTGCAGCCGGTCCGCCGGCACGACGTCGATGCCGGAATCTTCTTTTCCGACATCGTGATCCCGCTGAAGCTGGCGGGAGTGGACGTGGACATCGTTCCGGGTGTCGGGCCCGTCCTGGGCGCACCGGTACGGACTGCCGCCGACGTCGCTGCCCTTCCCCGCCTCACCGAAGAGGCGCTGGAACCGATCCGCCAGGCTGTGGCACTGACGGTGGAGCAGCTGGGCAGCACGCCGCTGATCGGCTTCGCCGGGGCACCGTTCACGCTGGCCGCCTACATGGTGGAAGGCAAACCGTCGCGCGACCACCTGGGCCCGCGCACGATGATGCACGCCGACCCGGAAACCTGGAAGGCCCTGACGGACTGGGCGGCCGATGCCTCCGGCATGTTCCTGCGCGCCCAGCTGGAAGCCGGGGCCAGCGCCGGCCAGCTCTTTGATTCCTGGGCAGGGTCGCTGGGGCTCAAGGACTACACCGAGAAGGTGGCGCCGGCATCGGCCCGGGCCCTCGAACATGTCCGCGGCCTCGGTGCGCCGCTGGTGCACTTCGGTACGGGAACGTCGGAGCTGCTGGCCGCGATGCGCGACGTCGGCGTCGACGTCGTTGGCGTTGACTACCGTTTGCCGCTGGATGAGGCCAACCGCCGCCTGGGCGGGACCGTTCCGCTCCAGGGCAACATTGACCCGGCGCTGCTGTCCGCACCCTGGCCCGTCCTGGAAGCGCATGTTCGCGGGGTCCTGGCAGCCGGAGCCTCGGCACCGGGCCACGTGGTGAACCTCGGCCACGGCGTGCCGCCGGAAACCGACCCGGAAATCCTGACCCGGGTGGTTGAACTCGTTCACTCCGTGGAGCCGTAACCATGCCCGCAGCCGCGAAGCCAGAAACGCCTTACTCCCGGCAGGCGCGCCGCGCCGTCGTCGTCGGAGGAGGAATCTCCGGGCTCATCGCTGCCCGTGACCTGGCCCGCGAAGGGCTGGAGGTGACGGTGCTGGAGGCCGCAGAGGCTTTCGGCGGCTGCGTTGGCACCCACCGGGTTGCCGGGCTGAACCTGGACAGCGGCGCGGAGTCCTATGCCTCGCGTTCCGGGGCAGTACCGGCACTGATCGGGGAGCTGGGTCTGGCCGAAGACATTGTGCAGCCGGACCCGGCCGGGGCCTGGCTGCAGCTTGGCGGGCCGGACCTGGCCCAGGCAGCGCAGCGGATGCCGCAGAGCGGACTGCTGGGAATCCCGGCGGATCCGCGGGCCGAAGAGATTGCCAAAGCCATTGGACGCGTGGGGGTGGCCCGCGCGTCCCTGGACCGTGTCCTTCCCATGGCACCCCTGCTCCGCAAGGAAAAGGTCAGCCTGGGTGAGGTTGTGCGGTCAAGGATGGGAGAACCGGTCCTGAAGCGGCTGGTGAGCCCGGTGGTGGGCGGAGTGTATTCCGCTGATCCCGATGTCCTGGACGTGGATTCAGTGGCTCCGGGCCTGCGCAAGGCGATGGCCGAGCATGGCTCGCTCTCCGCTGCCGTGGGGGCCATGCGCAAAGCAGCACCTGCCGGTTCCACCGTCGCCTCCCTGAAAGGAGGCATGGGGACGCTGACCCAGGCCCTCTGCGCAGATTTGAGGCAGCGCGGTGCCACGCTCCTGGCCGGCACACCCGTGACTGGCATCGAGCGGACCGCGGACGGCTTCCGGGTAGCTGCCGGGGACCTGCTTGAGGCCGACGCCGTGGTGGTTGCCGCGGACGGGCCGACCGCCGTCGACCTCCTGGCACCTTCCGTTCCGGGCCTCTCGGACTTCCGTCCGGGGCCTGGACCCGGCGTGGCGCTGGTGACGCTGGTAGTTGACCGTCCTGAACTCGACGCAAAGCCCCGGGGAACCGGAGTGCTCGTGGCGCTGGACGCCGTCGACGTCCAGGCCAAGGCATTGACCCATGCCACCGCCAAATGGCAGTGGCTCGCTGATTCCACCGGACCGGGCACCCACGTCCTGCGCCTGTCCTACGGCCGCGGCCTCGGCCCCGGCCAGTCTGCGGACACCACTGCCCTCCGCCCGGATGAGGACCTTTTCGCGGCAGCGCTCGCAGATGCCTCTGCCCTGCTCCAGGTGCCTTTGGAGGAAACCGATGTGATCGGCTGGGACGTCGTCCGCTGGGTGGGTGCGCTTCCGTCCGCTTCGGTGGGCCACGCCGAAAGGGTGATGGCGGTGCGTGCTGCGGTGGCCGAAGTGCACGGCCTGGAGGTAGTGGGCGCCTGGCTTGCCGGAACCGGACTGGCCGCCGTGACGGCGGATACCCGGTACCGCGCGAAGCACCTCGCCGAGGCCGTGAAAGCCGTGGAATAATCGAAACAGTTCTACGGCACGTAGAAGTTCCCTATTTCGCCTAAGCCTGCCGAAACCGGCAGACTGTTAGACATGAGTGAGCCCATGGGTCAGACCGAAACTGAAACAGCCGAAACACAAGAACAGTTCTTTACTCTCTGGACCGTTTTCAAGCGGTCGGAACTTCCACGTAAGAGCAGCGAAAGTGCTCTGGACGCCTTCGAAGCCCTCGTCTCCGGGTTTGCTGACGAGTCCGTGACCCTGCGCGGCATCTACGACGTCTCGGCCATGCGCGCTGACGCGGACATCATGATCTGGCTGCACGGCAGCCGTCCCGAGGCCCTGCAGGCAGCGGTCCGGCAGATCCGCCGCTCCGAACTGTTCGCCGGCACCGAAATCGCCTGGTCTGCCATGGGCGTCCACCGCGACGCCGAGTTCTCCAAGAACCACTGGCCCTCCTTCGCCCGCGGCATCGCCCCCGAAGCCTGGATCTGTGTCTACCCGTTCGTGCGTTCCTACGAGTGGTACCTGCTGCCCGCCGAGGAACGCGGTGCCATGCTGCGCGATCACGGCAAGCTGGGCCGGGAGTTCCCGCAGGTGCTGGCAAACACTGTGGCTTCCTTCGCCCTGAACGACTGGGAATGGATCCTGGGCCTGGAAGCCCCGAACCTGGTGGACCTCGTGGACATGATGCGCCACCTGCGTTCCACCGAAGCACGCAACCACGTGCGCGAAGAGATCCCCTTCTACACCGGCCGGCGCATTGCCGCTGCCGAAGTTCCCGAGGTGCTCAAATGACATCCACTGCCGCAGAACCGTCCTTCGACCCGTTCGACGGAGTCAACGGGGACGGAGTGATGGCACCGGCCAAGTACGACGCGATCCTCCTGGCCTCCTTCGGCGGACCCGAGGGCCAGGAAGACGTCATCCCGTTCCTGCGCAACGTCACCCGCGGCCGCGGTATCCCCGATGAACGGCTCGAAGAGGTGGCTACGCACTACCGCGCCAACGGCGGCATCAGCCCCATCAATGAGCAGAACCGGGCGCTGAAGGCAGCGCTGGAAGCAGAGCTCGGGCGCCGCGGCATCGAGCTGCCGGTTCTCTGGGGCAACCGCAACTGGGATCCCTACATCAAGGATGTTCTCCAGGAAGCCGCCGACGCCGGGTACCGCCGCCTGCTGATGGTCACCACCAGCGTCTACTCCTGTTACTCCTCCTGCCGGCAGTACCGCGAAGACCTGGGCATGAACCTCCTGGCCACCGGCCTGGACAAAAAGCTGCAGGTGGATAAGGTCCGGCAGTACTTCGACCATCCCGGTTTGGTGGAGCCGTTCGTGGAAGGCGTGCGGGATTCGATCGCCAAGGTCCGGGAGCAGCTCACCGCCGCAGGCAAGCCGGAAGGAAAGATCGAGGTCCTCTTCTCGACCCACTCCATCCCCACCGCCGATGCTGAGGCAGCCGGCCCGCGCGACCGCGAGTTCGAAGAGGGAAGTGCCTACGTGGCGCAGCACCTCGCCAACGCACGTGCCATCATGGACCGGGTTCCCGAAGCAGCGGGCCTGGACTGGCAGCTGGTCTACCAGTCCCGCTCCGGCGCTCCGCACATCCCCTGGCTCGAGCCGGACATCAACGACGCGATTGCCGAGCTCCCGGCAAAGGGCGTGGACGGCGTCGTCATTGTCCCGCTGGGGTTTGTCAGCGACCACATGGAAGTCATCTGGGACCTGGACACCGAAGCCATGGATACCTGCACCGAACTCGGACTGGCAGCACACCGCACGCCGACCCCGGGCATCCACGAAAAGTTCGTGGCCGGCCTGGTGGACCTGGTCTGTGAACGGACAGTGGAGAACAACATTGCAGTGCGCCCGGCCGTGACCAACCTCGGCCCGTGGTACGACGTCTGCCGTCCCGGCTGCTGCGCCAACCTGCGCGGCGAGAAGCCGACGATTGCGGGCGCCGACTCGACCGTGGGTGTCGAGTAGTGGCGCAGGCACCGGTGCTGATCGGCACCCGGGGCTCGGCCCTGGCCCTCACGCAAACCACCACCGTCGCGGAGACGCTCGCTGAACTGGGCAGCTTCGAGGTGGAGCTTGTCCGCGTCAAGACCGAGGGCGACGTAAACCGGGCAGCCCTGTCCCAGATCGGCGGCACCGGCGTGTTCGTGGCCGCGCTGCGCGAATCGCTGCTTCGCGGTGACTGCGACGTTGCCGTGCATTCGCTGAAGGACCTGCCCACGGCCGAGGCAAACGGTCTCACCATCGGTGCTGTTCCGGCGCGGGTCGACGTCCGGGACGCCCTGTGCGCCCGCGATTCGCTGACCCTGGCGGAGCTTCCGGCCGGGGCCACGGTCGGCACCGGCTCGCCCCGCCGCGCGGCCCAGCTGCGTGCTGCGCGTCCGGACCTGGAGATCGTGGACATCCGGGGCAACGTCGACACCCGCCTGGCCCGTGTGGCCGGACTGGTCGAGGGCGGCCCCGGGGACCTCGACGCCGTCGTGCTGGCCGCCGCAGGCCTCTCCCGGTTGGGGCGCCTGGACATGGTTTCGGAGTTCCTGGATCCCGCTGTGATGCTGCCGGCCCCCGGACAGGGTGCGCTGGCCGTGGAATGCCGCACCACCGATGCCGCAGACGGCCCGCTCAGCCGGGCACTTGCCGCCTATGACGACACCGCCAGCAGGCTGGCCGTCACGGCGGAACGCGCCCTGCTGTACCGGCTGGAAGCCGGCTGCACCGCGCCGATCGGTGCCCTGGCCCGGATGACCGAAAAAGGCATGGCCATGGAGGCAGTGGTCTGCAGCGATGACGGAACCCGCGTGCTGCGGCGCTATTCCTCGACCTCCCAGGCCGACGAAGACGGCGCACGGGCCCTGGGCGTCCGTATGGCCGAAGAACTGCTCGCCGCCGGCGCAGCGGAACTCACGGAGCTTGCCTCCTGATGGGCCGCTGAGGCAGGGCGGATGAACGGTGAAGGCAGCAGCGCGCCACGCTCCGGTGACAGGCTCTCCTCCGGTGCCGGAGGGGCGCTCTCCGGCGCGGAAGTAGTGCTGCTGCGTACCCCCGGCCGTGCAGGGCCCATGGCAGCTGAACTGCGCGCCCGCGGGGCACGGGTGCAGCTGCTTCCCCTGATCGACTTCCAGCTCCCGGAGGACACCGCACCGGTGTCCTCCGGATTGCTGGACCTCGGTGCCGGAGGATTCGACTGGATCATCTTCACTTCCGCGACAACTGTCCAGGCGCTCAAACACTTCGCCTCAGCCACCGGAACCCCGCTTTCTGCACTGGTTGCCGGAACCCGGGTTGCCGCGGTGGGTGCCGCGACCGGGCGTGCACTGGCGGCGGCGGGAATCGACGTTAGCTTCATGCCCGGGGCGGACCAGTCCGCGCGGGGCCTGGCAGCGTCGTGGCCGGATGCCGGGAGCGGCCGGATTTTCCTGCCGCAGGCGGACATTGCCGATCCCTTCCTGCGCAACGCGCTGTCCAGCGCCGGCTGGAAGGTCACGGCCGTCGCTGCATACGAGACAGTGGACTATCCGGCTGCCGTGCCGCTGGTTCGGGAAGAACCCGCAGAAGAAGAAGTACTCACCCCCGCGGACTACCGCGCCTTCGCTGCCGGCAGCAGCCAGGGGAACCCAATCCACGCCGTTGTGGTTACTTCTCCCAGCACGGCCCGCCGCTTTGTCCGCGACTGCCTGGTTCCGGGCACCGCGCTGCTGGCCGCGATCGGGGACCCGACAACGCAGGCGCTCGGCAGGCTGGGCCACCCGCCGGCCGCAACGGCAGCCAGCCCGACGCCGGACGGCATGGCAGACGCCGTCGAAGCGGCCCTCGCCGCCCACCAGAATTCAAGATCCACCGAAACGGAAGGCAGAACGCATCCATGAGTTTTCCCCAGCACCGTCCCCGCCGGCTGCGGACCACACCGGCGATGCGGCGCCTGACCGCCGAATACCGCCTGGACCCGGCCGAGCTCGTGCTTCCGGCCTTTATCCGCGAAGGCCTGTCCGAGCCGAACCCCATCACTTCGATGCCCGGCGTTGTGCAGCACACCACCGAAACGCTTAAGCGGGCCGCTTCCGAAGCCGTTGAACTCGGTGTCGGCGGCATCATGCTCTTCGGCATTCCGGCAGAACGGGACGCCGCCGGCAGCGCCGGAACCGACCCGAACGGCGTGCTGAACAAGGCGATTGCGGATGTCCGCGCCGAGGTCGGGAACGATCTGGTGATCATGAGTGATGTCTGCCTGGACGAGTTCACCGACCACGGGCACTGCGGCGTGCTGGACGCCGACGGCGTGGTGGACAATGACACCACCCTGGAAATCTACGGCCGGATGGCCGTGGAGCAGGCCCGCGCCGGAGCCCACGTGCTGGGCCCCTCCGGCATGATGGACGGCCAGGTTGCCGTGATCCGGCAGGCACTGGACGACGCCGGCTTCCAGGACGTCTCCGTGATCGCCTACGCCGCCAAGTACGCGTCGGCGTTCTACGGGCCGTTCCGCGAAGCCGTGGATTCCCAGCTCACGGGCGACCGCCGGACCTACCAGATGGACGCCGCCAACCGCCGCGAAGCACTCCTGGAAGTGGAACTGGACCTCGAAGAGGGTGCCGACATGGTCATGGTGAAGCCGGCCATGAGCTACCTGGACATCCTCGCCGACGTCGCCGCCATGTCACCGGTTCCGGTGGCGGCTTACCAGATCTCCGGCGAGTACGCGATGATCGAAGCTGCGGCCGCGAACGGCTGGATTGACCGCCGCCGCGCCATTGAAGAATCAGTCCTCGGCATCAAGCGTGCCGGTGCCAACATTATTCTCACGTACTGGGCTGCCGAATTGGCGGCCTGGCTGAAGGAAAGCAAGTAATGACCCAGACAGTCTCCTCCGAAGAGCTCTTCGACCGCGCCCGTGCCCTGATGCCCGGGGGCGTGAACTCGCCGGTCCGCGCTTTCGGTTCCGTAGGCGGCACCCCCCGGTTCCTGGTCTCCGCCAAGGGCCCGTACGTCACGGACTCCGAGGGCCGTGAGTACGTTGACCTGGTCTGCTCCTGGGGTCCGGCACTCGTGGGCCACGCGCACCCGGACGTCCTGGCCGCCGTGCACTCCGCCGTCGACCGCGGACTTTCCTTCGGCGCCTCCACGCCGGCAGAGGCCGAACTGGCTGCCCTGGTGATGGACCGGGTCAAGCCGGTTGAGCGCCTGCGCATGGTCTCCACCGGCACCGAAGCGACCATGACCGCCGTCCGCCTGGCCCGCGGCTTCACCGGCCGCAACCTGGTCATCAAGTTTGCCGGCTGCTACCACGGCCACCTGGACGGCCTGCTGGCCTCCGCCGGCTCCGGCGTCGCCACCCTGGCCCTGCCCGGCTCGGCCGGCGTCACCGCCGCTACCGCAGCTGAAACCCTGGTGCTGCCGTACAACGACGTCGCTGCCGTGGAGGCAGCCTTCGCCGAGCACGGAGCGAACATTGCCGCGGTCATCACCGAAGCTGCTCCGGCCAACATGGGTGTTGTCACCCCGGCCGAGGGCTTCAACGCCGCGCTGTCCCGCATCACCACGGCCCACGGTGCGCTGCTGATCCTGGACGAAGTCCTTACCGGGTTCCGCACGTCACCGGCAGGTTACTGGGGCCTGACGGGGGAGAAGGAAGGCTGGGCGCCGGACCTCTACACCTTCGGAAAGGTCATTGGCGGCGGCATGCCCGTGGCTGCCCTGGGCGGCCGCGCCGAGGTCATGGAGTACCTTGCACCCCTCGGACCGGTGTACCAGGCCGGCACGCTGTCCGGAAACCCGATCGCCATGGCCGCCGGCGTCGCCACGCTGACCGCAGCCACGGCCGAGGTCTACGCCAACATCGATGCCCGTTCGGCCCAGCTGTCCCACGCTGTCTCTGAGGCACTCTCCGCTGAAGGCGTGAACCACAGCGTCCAGCGGGCCGGCAACCTGTTCAGCATCGCCTTCGGGACGGCAGAGCACGGCGTGCACGACTACGCCGATGCTTTGGCCCAGGATGCCTTCCGGTTCAAGCCGTTCTTCCACTCGATGCTGGACTCCGGTGTCTACCTGCCGCCGTCGGTCTTCGAGGCCTGGTTCCTTTCCGGCGCGCACGACGACGCCGCGATGGACCGGATCCTCTCGGCGCTTCCGGCTGCAGCCAAGGCAGCAGCGGCCGCCCAGCCGTAGCGCTCTCCCTCATCGAGATGACAGAAACTGCCCGTATCCGGTGTGGATACGGGCAGTTTCTGCTATCTCGGTGGAGTGCCTAGCCCAGGATGTCCCGGCGGTTCAGCGCCCATACCGCCAGTGCCGTGAAGAGAACGCACGCTGCCGCGATCAGTCCCAGGCCGGCAAGGTCGAAGCCCTCCGCCAGCGGATCATTCCGGTAGGCCCAGAAATAGGGGGAGAAGTTCCTCAGCCACCCAAGCTCCGAATTCTGGTTCGCCAAAGCATTCATTACGTAACCGGCGGCAGCCACGCCTGCCGCAGTGCCGAGCGCCGCGCTCCGGCGTCCGGTGAGCGCACCCACCGCCAGCGCAATGCTGCCGGCCAGATAGCCCAGCCCGAGCCACGCGAACTCCACGGCCGCAACGTTGGCAGCCTCCAGCCCAAGCACCGCAGGAGAGCTCAGCGCCAGGACCAGCACCGCTGTGAGAAGAGCGAACCAGAGCAGGCGAACCATGATTCCCAACGCCGTCTCCAGCGCGTATTGAACCCTGCCCACCCCGTGCGAAAGGATGAGCTCCAAGCGTCCGGATTCTTCGGCTCCGGCAATTGCCGAGCTTCCCCAGGACACTGCGGCAGCGGTGCTCAGGACAAACCCCAGCAGCCCGAAGAACGTGGCCTGGACATAGCCCGGACCGGAGAGAATGTCCTCGTAACCAAGGGCGTTCACCAGCTCGGACGGCAGGGAGCTGATCAGGTTCCGCATATCTGCGCCGTTCATGGAGGGATAAAGCGGAAGGTAGAGCAGCAGTACCGCAGCCAGGGCCAGCGTCCAAACAAACGTGGAGCGCCAGGAGTCCACAACCGCCCGGCGGAATACCGGCAGCGGAGCTCGTTTAGAAACCCGCTGCCGGCTCATCCTGATTCCCTTCCCTGTCCCGGATCGGCAGCTGCAGGTTCGCCGTAGAGCCGCAGGACGGATTCCTCCAGATCGGGTTCCTCCACCGCCAGGTCCAGTACCCGGTGCCGTGCCAGCACCTTGATGACGGCGTCCATGCCGCCTTCCACCGTGCCTTGGACATGGATAGTCCCGTCCTGCCGGATTACTGTTCCCTGCAGACCGGCGGCTGCGAGTTCGTCCCCCAGCCCCGGACCGGTGTCCCGGGCAGGGACAACGGAGGCCCGCACATGGCGAAGACGGTTCAGGCGCAGCGACGCCACATCCCCCTGCGCCACCACTTTGCCCCGGGAGAGGACAGCGACCTGATCTGCGCTCTGCTGGATTTCACTCAGTACATGGGAGCTGAGAAGTACGCTGCGTCCCGCGGCCCTGGCTTCAGCCACCATCTGCAGGAACTCGCGCTGTACCAGGGGATCCAGGCCGCTGGTGGGCTCGTCCAGGACCAGCAGTTCCGGGTCATGCATAAAGGCCTGAACCAGTCCCAGCTTCTGCCGGTTGCCCTTGGACAGGGAACGCACCGGGCGGGACAGGTCAAGGCCAAGCCGCTGCGCGAGTGCTTCCACGCGTCCAGCGGCAACCGGGGCGCTGACCTGCGCGAAGTGCTCCAGCAGGGTCCGGCCACGGCCTCTGCCGCTGATCCGGAAGTCACCGGGAACGTACCCGATCCGGCGGCGCAGCGCAGCACCCCCGGCACGCGGGGAAATCCCCAACACATGAACCTGGCCGGAGGTGGGCCGGATGATGTCCAGCAGCATCCGCAGCGTGGTTGTCTTCCCGGAACCGTTGGGGCCAATCAGTCCAAAGACGCATCCCGGCTCAACCGTCAGCTCAAGGGAAGAGACCGCAGTGCGGGAACCGTAGCGCTTGGTCAGCGCATGCGTCTCTATAACGGGCGGCATCAGAACCCCTTCGAGCGGCAGTGCTCATCATGCTAGCGCCGCGCGGGCCGTTGAACTCCCCGAGATAACAGAAACTGCCCGTATCCGGTGTGGATATACGGGCAGTTTCTGTTATCTCGAAAGGCGGGGACCCCGGGCTAGAAGGCGGGAGTCACGTCACCGTTCGGCCACTTCTCCTCGATGAAGGTCTTCACCTCGGGGGAGTGCAGCAGCTCTTCGAGCTTGTCGATGCGTGCGTCCTTGCTGCCTGCCTTCCAGGCGAGCAGGTTCGCGTACGGGTTGTTCTCCACGGACTCGACCAGCAGTGCGTCTTCCGTCTTGAGCCCGGCATCGAGGATGTAGTTGCCGTTGATGATGGCCAGGTCCACGGTGGGATCGGAGAGGTCATTGACCAGCAGCTCAGCCTGGTTCTCCACGAAGTCCAGGTTCTTCGGATTCTGCTCATCCGTCAGGGAGATGACGGAAGCGTCATCTCCCACGTCCTTGAGCAGGCCGGCTTCTTCCAGCAGGAGCAGGGCACGGGCCTGGTTGGACGGGTCATTGGTGATCGCCACCCGGGCTCCGTCTTCGACGCCGGAAATGTCCTGGTGCTTGTCGCTGAAGACGGCGTACGGCTCAATGTGCACGCCTTCGCCGTGCTCAAAGTCGTAACCCTGGCTCTCGGTCTGCGCCTCCAGGTAGGAGAGGTGCTGGAAGTAGTTGACGTCGATCGAGCCGTCGTCAAGCGAGATGTTCGGGGTGACGTAGTCATCGAACGGGACGACTTCCAGTTCCAGTCCGGCGTCTGCCGCGAGGTTCTGCGCGACGTATTCCAGGATGACGGCATGCGGCTGCGGGCTGGCGCCCACAGTCAGTGTGACCGGGTTGGCGGGATCGAGGCTCTCCACAGCGCTGGAGGAGGCGTCTGAGCCTCCGCAAGCCGTCAGCGCCAGAGCCGCGGCCACGCCAGTGGCCACGAGTGAGAATGCTTTCCGCATCAGATGCGTTTCCTTTCAAGAATCCGGTTACCGGGCGAACCCGGTGCCGGCCGTTGTGCAGCTAGCGGCTACTGGCTGCAGTGCCCGGGGCGCGCCGCATGGGCCGGTCCCGGAAGAATGTGGAAGCGATGCTGCCCCTAGACGCGGGCCCGCGAGCCGGTGCTTTCCGCTGCTTCTTCGCCGCCGGCAATCTCGGCCGGCGCAGCAGAGGGGCCGGCGCTCCCTGCAGCAGGGCGGCGACGGCGCTTGCTGCCGGCCGCAGACCTGTGGTCCACCCGGGCGGCAGCGAAGTCACCGGCGAGCTGGATGATCTGCACGATCGCCACGATGATCACGATCGTGACCACCATGACTGCAGTGTCGAAGCGCTGGACGCCGTAGTTGTACGCGAGCCTGCCGAGTCCGCCGCCGCCGATGATGCCAGCCATCGCCGAGTAGCCCACGAGCGTCACCAGGGTGGTGGTCAGCGCTGCGACGAGCCCGGGAAGGGCCTCCGGCATCAGGACTTTCCGGATGACCTGCATCCGGGTGGATCCCATGACGAGGGCAGCGTCGATCTTTCCGCCGGCGACGTCCCGCAGCGAGGTTTCGACCAGACGGGCGAAGAAGGGAATCGTGCCGATGGAAAGCGGCACGCAGGCAGCCAGCGGACCAATCGAGGAACCGGTGACGAGCCGGGAGAACGGAATCAGGATGACCATCAGGATCGCGAACGGAATCGAGCGGGTGATGTTCACGATCATGTCGGACAGGATCCGGTTGGTCACCGGCATCGGCCGCAGTCCGCCGGGAGCACTGGTGTGCAGGAAAATGCCGAGCGGGAGGCCAATCAGCAGGGTGAAGAATCCGGAGACTCCCACCATGAGCAGCGTGTCCGCGACGGCTTCGGGAAGCGCCTTGGTGATGCCGGGGTTATTTGCGAGTTCTTCGAGCAGGTTCATGCTGCAACCTCCACTGCGACGCCCTGGGCGGCGAGGTATGTCCGCACAGCGTCCATGTCGGTGCTCTGGTCCAGCTGGACGCGGAGCCGGCCAAAGCGTGTTCCGGCAAGGGTTTCGACGCTTCCGGCCAGTACGTTGACGTCGGTGTCGAAGCGCCGGGTCAGTCCTGAGAGCACCGGTTCTGTGGCATGCTCACCGACCATCAGGAGTTCCACCACCGGTCCGCCCGGGATGGGAGGAGTTGCCGGAAGCGGGATGAGGGCCTTGGCCAGGCGGCCGCCCAAATCGGAGGCGACTTCCTGCAGCGGTCCATGCTCGACCACGCGCCCGGCTTCGAGCAGCGAAACAGAGTCGCAGATCCGCTTCACGACGTTCATTTCATGGGTGATGATCAGGACGGTCAGCTCCAGCCGGCGGGTCAGCTCCGCGATCAGGTCCAGGATCTCGTCCGTCGTACGCGGGTCGAGGGCAGACGTGGGCTCATCACAGAGGAGCACGTCAGGATGGGCCGCGAGGGCACGCGCAATCCCCACCCGCTGCTTCTGTCCGCCGGACAGCTGGGCCGGGTAGGCGTCGGCGAAGTCGGCAAGTCCCACCAGCGCGAGCAGCTCGGTGACGCGGGCCTGGATCTCGCGGCGCGGGGTACCCACCAGTTCCAGGGGATGGGCGACGTTCGCGGCAGCGGTCCTGGAATCCATGAGGTTCGCGTGCTGGAACACCATGCCAATACGGCGGCGTGCCTGCCGGATTTCGGCGTCCTTCACGTTGGTCAGTTCCCGGCCGTCGATGGTGACGGTTCCCGACGTCGGGCGGTCAAGCAGTGTGAGGCAGCGGACCAGCGTGGACTTCCCGGCACCGGAATGTCCGATGATGCCGTGGATGGATCCCTTGGGCACGCTCATGCTCACGCCGTCCAGGGCGACCACATCGCGGGCGCCCTGACGGTAGACCTTCCGCAGGTCGGTAACAGTGATCATTCATCCTCGTGTCTGCGTTGTTGTACTCAAAATGTCGTGCAGGAAGCGGCCAGGCGGCATAGGACGCCAACGGCCAGGCGGCATGGGACGCCAACGGCCCGGCCAGGGGAGGAGTGCCTGCCAATCGCGTGGCACAGGGCGGGGAACCCGGTCCTGTGGACCGGCCGGTGCGCCCGGGCGCCATCAGCGCCAAACACTGCGTTAAGTATGTCAATGCTACGCGCGGAGGGTGCGCAGGCTGAAATCCGGTTCTGCGGAGATCAGGCTGGTACTGCGGCATCTCCGGACAGTGCCAGGCCCAGCTGACCGCCGGCTTCTTCGACCAGCAGCGGTACCGTCCCGGCCAGGGAACGTGCCGGTGCGGCGTCAACCGCATCAACCGCGCCGGCCGCGGCCAGCTGCGGGACGGCCAGCTGCGGGACGGCCGCCGGGGCGGACTTGACCGGCCAGGTGCCGTCGATCACCGCTTCGGGGTCCCGGCGGCGGAGGTAGGACTGGAAACTGGCAGCCTGCTCGGCCGCCCACCCGACCTGCAGCCGATGCAGCGCAGTGCATTCCTGGGCAAGGACCGGGAAAGCATTCGCCATGGCGGACCCGACCGCGAGCGTGGCCATGACATCCGCAGCGGAGGTGTGCGCATTCTCGAAGCTGACGCCGTAGTGCTCGGCCGTGGCGGTCAGCGTCCGCTTTCCGCGCCGGTACCGGTCTGCCTGCTTGTCCATAATGTAGGGGTCAATGACGGGGAACGGCACGGGCGCCGTAAGGCCCGCACGTTCGGCCTCGCGGGCCAGCACGGTGAAGTCGTAGGAAGCGTTGAAGGCCAGCACCGGAACTCCGGCGCCGAAGAAGCCGTTCAGGACCTGGATGATCTGTTCGACGGCGGTCCTGCCGGGCAGGCCCTCCCGCTGCGCCTGCGCGGTGGTTATGCCATGGATGGCTGCCGCCTCCTCCGGAATCTCCACGCCCGGGTCCACCAGCCACTCGTGATGTTCCAGGACATTCCCCGCGGCATCCACCAGGATGATCGACGCCGTGACAATCCGGGCGGACTGCGGATCGCGGCCCGTGGTTTCCAGGTCGAAGGATGCACGGGGGAGGTTATGCCAGCTCAACATATTTCCAACGTACCCGCGGGCACGGACATTTCCCGGATTCAGCACGCCGGCGGCGGCTACGCTGGAGGCATGCGGGAGGACTATGACGAGGCGGTGCTGGCGGTAGCCGTGCTGATTCCTCCAGGCCGGGTGCTGGCTTACGGGGACATCGCCGAACTCCTCGGTAAGGGCGGGCCGCGGCAGGTGGGCAAAGTGATGTCGCGCAGCGGCTCAGCCGTGCCGTGGTGGCGTGTCATCAGGTCCTCAGGGGAGCCGCCTGCCTGCCACGGCCGGCGCGCCTGGGAGCACTATGTGCAGGAGCGAACGCCGGTTCGGGGGAACATGGCACCGGACGGAACCGGTTACCGGGTCCGGCTTCCGGAGGCGCGCTGGCAGCCCTCGGACGCGGACTGGCACGTGCTGGACGGGCTGCGGAGCCGGCTCGCGGCGGACGCGGCAGCAGCGAATCAGGCAATGTCAGCGGGACGTGGTGAAGTGGAGGCATGAGCATCAACCTGCAACTGGTTCCGCCGGCAGCCGCCGGCAGGACAGCTCCGGCCCTCAGCCCGGACCAGCAGCTGGCCGTTGACAGGAGTACCGGCAGCGGGCCGCTTCTGGTCCTGGGTGCTCCGGGCACCGGCAAATCGACAGTCCTGGTCGAGACCGCCGTCGCACGGATCGAACGCGGCGGCCTGGACCCCGCCGGCGTCCTGCTGCTCGCCCCCTCCCGCCTGGCAGCCGCCTCCCTGCGTGATGCCCTGTCCGCGCGGCTGGAACGGACCATCAGCGCCGCGCCTGCGCGGACCTGGGCCTCTTACGCCTTCGACGTCATCCGCCGGGCAAAAGCCGAGGGCAGGCTCCCTTACATCACCCGTGCACCGAAACTGCTTTCGGGTGCGGAGCAGGACGTGATCATCAAGGAACTGCTGGCCGGCCACGGCCAGAACGGCGTGCCGGAGCTTCCCTGGCCGGAGTCCCTGTCCATGGCGCTGGGGACCCGAGGATTCCGGCAGGAGGTGCGCCAGCTTTTTGACCGCGTGATCGAACTGGGGCTGGAACCGTCGGAACTGGCCGGCTTCGGGCGGCGGTATGGCCGCCAGGACTGGGTTGCGGCCGCAGCCCTCTACGGGGAATACCGCGACGTCCTGGACATCCGGATGCCCGAGGCTTTCGACCCTGCTGGCATTATCACCAGCGCCCTGCACATCCTCCAATCCGATCCGGAGTTCCTGGCAGCTGAACACGAACGGCTGAAGCTGGTCCTGGTTGACGACCTGCAGGAAGCCAACCCGGCCATCCACCAGCTGCTCGGCGTGCTTGCCGCGGGACGTGATGCCGTGGTGACCGCTGCACCGGACACCGTGGTGCAGGGGTTCCGCGGTGCCCGGCCGGACCTGCTCGGCAACCTTCCGGAGACACTCGGCCCGGGACTGGAAACGGCCGTGCTGCAGACCCAGCACCGCCTGGCGGCACCGGTTGCCTCGGCATGGCACCGGGTAGCCTCCAGGATCTCCGTGGTGCCGGGCCTGCCGTCCTGCCGCAGCAGCGTAGGGCGGCCCTGCCCGGAGTCCGGGAAGGAGTCCGCCGGTGAGGCCACGGCTCCCGCGGCCACAGCGCACGTCGTGGACTCTCCGATGCATGAAATGCGCTACATCGCCCAGCGCATCCTTCAAGCCCAGCTGCTGGACGGCCGGCCGCTGGAAGACATTGCGGTCATCGTCCGAACCGGCGGGCAGCTCTCCCGGATCCAGCGCTACCTGACCAGCCAGGGAATCGAAGTCAAGGTGCCCGTGGCGGAGAAAGCCGTGCGGGATGAAGCAGCCGTCCGGCCGCTGCTGGACGCGTTCGCCGTCGTGCTCGTTCCCGAACTCCTTACTCCCGAGACTGCTGTCTCGCTGCTGACATCCCGCATCGGAGGTGCCGGTTCCCTGGACCTGCGCCGGCTGCGGCAGGCTCTGCGGCGTGAAGAGCTGCGTGCTGGCGGCGGACGCAGCTCCGATGCGCTGCTGGTGGAAGCACTGCTTGATCCGCTCTCCGACTCCGGCCTGGCCCTTGCCGGCCTCGGCTGGGAGGCCGGAGCCGCGAAACGCCTGGCCGCGATGCTGCGTGCGGGCAGGGAAGCCGCTGCCCAGCCGGGAGCAACTGCCGAGACCCTCCTCTGGGCGCTCTGGTCAGCCTCGGGCTGGTCCAAGAAGTGGGCCGAGGCAGCGCTGGCCGGAGGGTCAACGGGGCTGCGCGCCGACCGCGACCTCGACGCCATCATGGCGCTGTTCCAAACCGCTGAGCGTTACGTGGACCAGCTGCCCGGTTCCACGCCCGCCCAGTTCCTGGACTATTTGACGAGTTCCGAACTGCCCATGGATACCCTGGCAGCCCGGGCCCAGAAGCGCGACGCGGTTGAACTGCTGACACCGGCCAGCGCAGCCGGGCGTGAATGGCCGCTGGTCATCGTCGCCGGAATCCAGGAGGGAGTCTGGCCGAACCTGCGCCTGCGCGGTGAGCTGCTGGGCAGCGGCGACCTCGTATCGGCAGTCGAATACGGCGACGATTACCGCCGGTACCGGAACCCCCAGACGCTGATGCACGCTATCCGGCACGATGAACTGCGCAGTTTCTCGACCGCCGTTTCCCGGGCCAAAGAGGAACTGATCTGCACGGCGGTTGCCTCGGAGGATGAACAGCCCTCACAGTTCCTGGATCTGGTGGACCCGCTTCCGGACGGTGTGCTCGTCCGGGAACGGACGGAGGTCCTGCGTCCGCTCACCCTGCGCTCGCTGGTTGCGGAGCTTCGGGCCCACGCCCAGCAGTCAGACACGGTCCCCGAAGAGGCGGCAGAAGCCGCCGGACACCTGGGGCGCATGCTGCGGCACCCTGTTCGGGTGCCGGGCGCCGCACCCGGCGAGTGGTGGGGTTTGCTGCCGTTGTCCACGACTGAACCGATCCTGCCGCCGGATGCGCCGATCCCCGTCTCGCCGTCGAAGGTGGACGCCGTGATGAAGTCACCGCTGAGCTGGTTCGTTTCTGCTGCCGGCGGTGAGCAGGCAACGGACTTTGCCCGTTCCCTGGGCACGCTCGTCCACCAGATAGCGCAGGAGATGCCCGATGCGACCGGCAGTGAGTACGCTGCCGAGCTGCTGCGGCGCTGGCCCTCCCTGGGCATGAAGGACTCCTGGGAGAGCAAGCTCGATCTCCAGCGGGCCGAAAAAATGGTCCGCAAGCTCGCGGACTACGTGATCCAGATGCGCCAGGGAGGGCGGCACCTGGTGGCCGTCGAGAAGGATTTCGAGGCTGAGATACCCGTGGAAGTCCGCGGCGCTGTCCGTACAGCGCTCCTTCGCGGCCAGATTGACCGGCTGGAAGCGGACGCCGAGGGCCGGCTTTTCATCGTGGACCTGAAGACCGGAAAGTCAGCTCCCAAGAAGACCGACCTAGCCGGGCACCCCCAGCTGGCGGCGTATCAGGAAGCGGTGCGGAAAGGCGCCCTCGAGGAAGGGCCGCCGGTGCCGGGCGGCGCCGCCCTGGTTCAGCTGGGCACGTCCTCCAAGGGTGTTTCCGTGCAGGAGCAGCCACCGCTGGGGGCCGGGGAGGAGAGTGCCTTCGAGATGATCCAGCAAGCGGCCGAACTGATGTCCGGCGCGACCTTCGAGACCATTCACGATCCCGGGCGAAGCGGCTTCGGCGGTCACGGCTGCCGGCTGCCGGAAATCTGTCCGCTCTGCACTGAAGGAAAGCAGGTCACCGAGTGAGCGTCCATGTTGGGGAAGAGGTGCTGGGGGAACAGCGGAAGGCACGGTCCTACTCTGCGCGTCAGCTCGCCGAGCTGCTGCACGGGGATTCGGCCGAGCCGGTCCAGTACCCGACCGAGGCACAGGAAGCGATCATCGAAGGCCCCCTTGAACCGCTCCTGGTAGTGGCCGGTGCAGGCTCGGGAAAGACCAAAACGATGGCGGACCGGGTGGTCTGGCTGGTGGCCAACGGGCTCGTGGAGCCCGAACAGATCCTCGGTGTGACCTTCACGCGGAAGGCGGCAGGCGAACTTGCCTCCCGCATCCGGGGGAGGCTTAGGCTGCTGCACCGTGTGATGGGTGCCGCAGCGGACGCCCCGGAGGACAGCCAGCTGGAACCGTCGGTGTCCACCTACCACTCCTACGCCAACGGAATCGTGAACGACTACGGCCTGCGGATCGGCGTCGAACGCGACTCCGTGATGCTGGGCGGAGCGCAGTCCTGGCAGCTGGCGAACGAAGTCGTGGAGGCCTACGCGGGAGACTACGAACACTTCACGGCAGCCAAATCCACGCTCGTCGGGGCCGTCCTGCAGATGGCATCGGAATGCTCGGAGCACCTGTGCACTCCGGCCCAGGTGCGCGCCGAGCTGGAGCGGCACATTGCCGAGGTCCAGGCGCTGCCCTATCAGGCCGGCAAGACCAAGGAGCCCGCCCAGGCAGCCACAACCCTGCTCGGCAAGCTCCGTACCCGGGTCTCCGTCACGGAGCTGGTGGAGTCCTACCAGCGTGCCAAGGCTGAGCGGCGGCAGCTGGACTTCGGCGACCTGGTGGCGCTGGCCGCCCGGATCGCCGAGGAAATTCCGGAAGCAGTGGAGATGGAGCGCGCCAAGTACAAGGTAGTTCTCCTGGACGAGTTCCAGGACACCTCGCATGCGCAGATGGTCCTGTTCTCCAAACTGTTCGGGGACGGGACGCCCGTGACCGCAGTCGGCGATCCGCACCAGTCCATCTATGGTTTCCGCGGCGCATCTGCCGGACAGCTGGGGACGTTCCGCACCAATTTCCCCAAGGTCCTGGCTGACGGCAGCAGGACACCCGCCGCCGTCGCTAATCTTTCGGTCGCCTGGCGGAACTCCACCTCCATCCTCGCCACGGCCAACTCCGTCTCAGCACCGCTGAACCAGGGCGTGCCGTGGCTGAAACACAATCGGCCGCTGGACGTCCCCGAACTCCAGGCGAAGCCGAACGCCCGCGTCGGAGATGTCTACCTTGGCCGTTACCTCACGGAGAAGACGGTCCAGCTGCCCGACGGGACGGTGAGCCTGGGGGAAGCCGAGGCCCTGGCAGCGCAGATCGCCGGCCTGCGGACACAGTGGTGGAAACATCCCGACCACGAGACGGACGGCCGGGGAAACCTGCTTCCCCCCACCGTTGCGGTTCTCTGCCGGGGAAAGAAGCAGTTCGACCCGATCCGCCGTGCTTTGGAGGCAGAGGGGATCCCCGTCCAGATCGTCGGGCTGGGCGGCCTGCTTTCGACGCCGGAAATCGTTGACCTGCTTGCTGTCCTGCGCGTGCTCGGGGATCCCGGGCGTTCGGATTCAATGCTGAGGATCCTGGCCGGAGCGCGCTGGCGGATCGGTCCGGCGGACCTCATGGCCCTGGCCGACTGGTCACGGCATCTGGTGCGGGTACGGGAACGCGCAGTCAGTGTCCAGGACCTGGCCGACGTCGACGGTCCCGACGAAAGCGGAGCCGCAGTCGTCGAGACTGATCTGTCCGAAGCCGGCAGCCTCGTTGAAGCCGTTGATTACCTCCCCAAACCGGGGTGGGTGTCCCATGCCGGACGGTCACTGACAGCCGCCGGCCTGGCCCGCCTGGGCGCCCTGCGTGATGAGCTGCGGGAACTGCGCGGCTATGTGGGGGAGGACCTCACCACCCTCATTGGCGAAGTGGAACGGCGCATCCTTCTGGATATCGAAGTTGCGGCAAAACCGGGCATCAGCATCCACGAATCCCGGCGGAACCTCGACGCTTTCGTCGACGCCGCCGCCACCTTCAGCGCTTCGGCGGACCGCGTGGACCTTGCGGCCTTCCTTGCCTGGCTCGAGGTCGCGGATGAGGAAGAGAACGGGCTTCCGGTGACCCAGCTGGAGACCAGCAGGGAAGCGGTCCAGCTGCTGACCGTCCATGCGTCCAAGGGACTCGAGTGGGACGTCGTCGCCGTCCCCGGACTCAGCGAGGGCCAGTTCCCCAACGACAAGGACTCGCGCTGGAGCAGCGGCAACGAAGCTATCCCGTGGAACCTTCGCGGGGACGCGCCGGATCTTCCGCAGTGGGACTGGGAGCAGCCGGACCAGAAGTCGTGGGTCAACGCCGAAAAGCTCTTCGCCGAGGATGCCCGCGGGCATGCCGAACGCGAGGAGCGCCGCCTGGCCTATGTTGCCTTCACCCGGGCAAGGCACGTCCTGTTCTGCTCCTCAAGCGCCTGGGGCGGGGGCCGGTCCAAGCCGACGGGGGCCTCCCGCTACCTGCTTGACCTCTTCGAACTCGGAAAAGCCGGAGCGGACGGCTTCCATCTGCTGTCCTGGCTGGAACCCGGGGATGAGGGAGATGAGAACCCTGCCAACGCTCTGACGGAGCGGGCCGCCTGGCCCAAGGACCCGCTGGCACCGGCGCGCCGGACCTCAATGGAGGCAGCTGCAGCAGCCGTCCTGGCAGCGGCCGACGCCGGTTCCCCTGGCCCGGGCCTCCAGGATCGTGCCCCTGGAGAGGACAACGCACCCCTGGCAGATGATGCCGGGTCGGTGTTTCCGCCGGGTCGCTGGGGGAAGGACGTAGACCTGGTCCTGGCCCGGCACCGCGCTCCGGATGAGGTGATGCAGGTGGAACTGCCCGCCCACATTTCGGCCTCCATGCTGGTGGACCTGCAGGATGACCCGGAAGCCGTGACCCGGCAGCTGCGCCGGCCGGTTCCCCGGGAACCTGGAATGGCGGCACGCAAAGGCACGGCGTTCCACGCGTGGATCGAGGAGTATTTCGGCCGCAGCGGAATGCTCGACCTCGACGAATACCCGGGCGCGGCCGATGCCTACGTGGATGAGGCATACCAGCTTGAGGACATGGTGGCGACGTTCGAAGCGTCTGAGTGGGCACACCGGACTCCGGCCTTCATCGAGGTGCCGGTGGAGACCAGGGTGGAATCCGTAGTGGTCCGCGGGCGGATCGACGCGGTCTTCCGCGATGACGACGGCGGCTGGGACCTGATCGACTGGAAGACCGGTGCCCCTCCGTCTGCCGACAAGCTCGCCGTCCGCTCAGTGCAGCTGGCGGTCTACCGTTTGGCCTGGTCCCGGCTGCAGAACGTTCCGCTGGAAAAGGTCCGTGCTGCCTTCTACTACGTCGCCGCGGATAAGCTCATCCGTCCGCACAACCTGCTGGATGCTGCGGAACTGGAAAAGATCATCGCCAGCTCTGCTCCGGGGGCCTGAAGGATCGGGGCCTGAAGGAACTGAGCCTGAAGGATCTGGGCCAAACCACACTGGGCCATCCGCATAGGGAGAGCCGCCGTCCCTTGGGGCGGCGGCTCTCCCTACTGTCTGTACTACCCGTGCTGTACTACCCGTGCTGTACTGCCCGTCTGTACTGCGCGTCTGTACTGCGCGGCCGCCGGGCTACGGAGTCGCCCGGCGAAGGGTTCCGTAGGACCCGGCAGCCAGCACGACTCCGGCCAGCAGGAGCCATCCGGCCAGGGCCAGGGGCGTGAGCTGGACAAACCAGGCGCCGACCTCGGCCCACGAGTCCGTGAAGCTCACAGCCGCTACACTGCCCAGCAGCAGGAGGGCGAAACCAACCAGCGCTGCGACCAGGCCCGTCGCCCGCCACCGCTTGTAGACCGTGGCGAACCAGAAACCGAACATGAACAGCAGCATGGACAGGGCAAAGTAGAGCAGGATTTGGGTGTACCAGGCGGACTCGGCGATCCACGGCAGGGCGAAGATGTTGCCGCCCACTCCCCAGCCGTTTGTAGCATCCTCGACGAGCCCGAGTACCCAATAGAGCACCCCGAGGGCGAGGGAAGCCAGCGCAAACAGTCCGAGCGTCCCGATGTAGAAGGACCGGCGGCTGACGCTCAGGGCCTGGGAGAACGGAAAGGTATAGGTCAGGGCCTGGACGCCGATGGCAAGGAAATACCACATGACGGATTGGCCGGAGAAGGCCATCCGGGTACCTTCGCCGTCGGAAGGAATCATGGCCAGGATGGCAATGGAGATCACGGTGGATGTGACCAGGATGATGGCAGGGATGCCCAGGTAGATCCATTTATTCAGCAGCTGCATCCGGGCTACAGCGAGAGCGCGGTTCATCGCAGGACCTCCAGATCCGTAGTGCTGCCGGCATGAGCGCCGTAGCTTTCGTTGGCTTTCAGGGTGCGCCGGATGATCAGCTGCTGCAGTGATACCGGTGCGAGTTCCAGTCCCATGGCAAGAGCCCGTTCCCGGTCGTCGGCGGCAAGGGGTGCATCGACTGTGACAGAAGCCAGGGCCCCCAGGTTTTCCCTGTGCAGAACCGGCCGGCCGGCCACGAACTCTTCCACGGATCCCGCCTTCCCGGCGACGGCGAATGCGGAGCCTGTGATGGCCTCCACTTCGTCATCGACGACGATCCTGCCGCGGTCGATGACGATGACGTGTTCAAGCAGGTTCGCCACTTCATCGATCAGGTGCGAAGAAAGGATGATCGTGCGCGGGTGGTCAGCAAAGTCCGTGAGCAGCCTGTCATAGAACAGCTGCCGTGCCACGGCGTCCAATCCCAGGTACGGCTCATCAAAGAAGGTCAGCTCGGCCCGGGAAGCCAGTCCGATAATGACGCCGACCGCAGACAGCTGGCCTCGGGAGAGCTTTTTGATCCGGTGCTTTTTGGGACGCGGAAGCTGGAAGTCTTCCAGCAGGGTCTCAGCGAGTTCGGCGCTCCAGTTCGGGAAGAACAAGGCGGCCGCGTCCAGGGCGTTCCGCACGGTGAAGTCATCCGGGTACTTCTGCGACTCCCGGACGAAGCAGAGCCGGGACAGAACCCGCTCGTTTTCAAACGGGTCCTCTCCAAAGACCCGGACTTCGCCCGAGCTGGCAAAACCCTGGGCGGTCAGGATGGACATCAAAGTTGTCTTGCCGGCACCGTTGCGCCCCAGCAGACCGTAGATCCGGTTCGCTTCGATGTTCAGGCTCACATCGTCCAGGGCGAGCTCGCCGCGGTAACTTCGGGTGATATTGCGGGTTTCTATGACGTTCATGGTGCCGGGGTCCCTTCGTAATCAGCGGCACTGCGTTGGATGAGAGTGGTGAGTTCCTCTTTGTCGATGCCCAATTTGGCGGCTTCGAGCTGGAGTGGCTGCACATAGTGGCGGTAGAACTGCTCGCGGCGCTTGGCGAGTACAGACGCACGGGCGCCGGAGGCAACGAACATCCCGATGCCGCGGCGCTTATAGAGCAGTCCCTCGTCGACCAGAAGATTCACGCCCTTGGCTGCCGTTGCGGGGTTGATCCGGTAGAACGCAGCTATCTCATTCGTCGATGGCACCTGGCCCTCTTCCTGCAGGACGCCGTCGAGGACGTCCGACTCGATGCGTTCGGCGATCTGCTGGAAGATCGGCTTGCTGTCATCTATCACGGAACCCGCCTGTCTCGGTTCTTTGGTTAGTTACTCGACTAGCTAACCATTATGGCAACGTGGGCGTCAAGCCGGCGCCGGAAGTTTTTTGGCGAACAGAAAAACGCCCGCCTGGATAATCCAGACGGGCGTTTCAGGTGCGGGCGCGGACGCTACGGACGTGCGGAGCGGTCCGCTTCGGCCGGCGGGGTTTCGACTGCCACCAGGGGAATTGCCGACGTTGCCGGCTCGACGGCGTCGGCCTGCGGATCGCTTTTGCCAGCGCCGGCCTCCGCTTGCGGGTTCGAGGCCTGCGGCTGCGGGTTCGATGCGGCAGCCGGCGGAGCGTCGCCGGGAACGGCCACACCGGAAGCGGCTGCAGCATCGGCGGGGGCAGTAGATGGCGCGTCCGGCTTATCGTTGCCGGCGCTGTCTTCAGCGGCTGCGGCGTTCGCCGGCTCCGGAAGCGGAGTTACCGAGACCTTTTCAGCTTCGGGGTTCGGCAGGGGTTTCACGGTGACCTTGCTGCCGGCGGGTGCCTTTGCGGGAACGGAGTCCTGATCCGCGGGCGCCGGAGCCGGCACGGGCACCGGCGCTGGCACAGGCACTGCCGCAGCCGCGTCGGCTTCTGTGGCCAGGGCGGATTCCTGTTCCAGGATGTCCGCTTCCAGGGTGGCCAGCATTTCCTCCGCTTCTTTCACCATCGCCTGGTTGCCGGCGGCAAGTCCGCGCACCAGCCACTGGGCCAGTGCGAACTCAGCGGAAAGTGCAGCCCGCCGGATCAGGTGGGGATCGACGGCGTCGGGCCGGGCCGCCACATAGGCGGCGTGCACCGCGTCGGTGAACGCGCTGTTGTTGGCCGCGATCAGCCAGGCGAAGTCATCAGCCGGGTCTCCGATGCGCAGGTCCGTCCAGCCGATGACGGCGCTGATCCTGCCGCCGGACACCAGGAGGTTGTCTTCGTGGAGGTCACCATGGACCACGTTGGGGCTGAAGCGCCAGAGTCCGATGTCCTCCAGCGCGTGTTCCCACCGGCGCAGCAGCGTGGCCGGGATCTTACCGGTGGTGGCCGCCTGGTCCAGCTCATTGAGCTTGCGCTGGCGGAATTCGTTCGCGGTGTAGCTGGGCAGGTCTGCGTTGTTCACCAGCGACTGGGGCAGGGCATGGATGGCGGCCAGCGTCCGGCCAATGTCCTCGGCCAGGTCCTTGCCTGCGGCTGCTAGCTCATCGATGTCCCGCGTTGCGCCGGGGAGGTGGGAATAGACGAAGGTACAGAGCTCGCCCTTGCGGACGGTGCCGGCGACGTAGGGGAGCGCGAAGGGCAGCTCGGCGCGGACTGCGGGGACGAAGGCACGAAGTACCAGGAGCTCTGTTTCGAGCCGCATGCTGGCTTCGACATGCTTCGGGCAACGTACCCGCCACTGCTTGCCGGCGTCGTCAACGAGCAGGGCGGCATCGAAATCTGCGGCGTCGTCCGGCGAACCGGCTACGCCGGTCAGCACCAGCGCCGGGACGGCGGCGCTGGCCAGGGCTGCCAATTCCATGGGGGAGCGTTTCACATCTTCAACCGTAGGGGCAGATGTGGCCTGAGTAACCCATAGCACCCGGCGAGTCGGAAGAGCGTGAGGAAAACCTCAGCGGGACGGGCCGCCCGTCCACCGCGGTGGTCCAGCTTTCCGGTTGGGGGACCTAAGTCAGTACGGTAGGGGTATGAGCAGCCAGCTAGACACAGCCGATACCCCGAACCTGGGCCAGCTGCCGCTGGCACGCGGTGCGGTGGACCGAGGCAGCGAGCGCCGGGGCGCCGAAGATCTGTTCGAGCGTCTCCTGGAACAGGAGAGCACGCGCGTTATGTACGTGTCCCGAGGCCAGGCGCTGATCCGGGAGGACTCCCTGGTGCTCCGTCCCGTGGGGGAGGACGGTTTCGGCCCTGATCCGGTGTACCTGGGACGTACCCTTGCCGACGGCCAGGTTCCCGCCGGAGCGGAGATCGTGATGGCTACCCTTCCGGAGCCCGACGCCGCGCTGGAAGTCGACGGTGTCCGCTGGGCCAGCCTGAGGGAGGTCGCTACCACGCTCGGTTCGCTGGATGCCGGCCTGTTCGTCGAAGCCTGCGCCGTTGCCAACTGGCACGCCACGCACACGCACTGCCCCCGCTGCGGGGCCCCCACGGTGTTAGCCGAGGGAGGCTGGGTGCGGCGCTGCCCCGAGGACGGCAGCCAGCACTTTCCGCGCACCGATCCGGCCATCATCGTGGCCATCACTGACCCGCAGGACAGGATCCTCCTCGGATCCGCGGCGGCTTGGCCCGGCAGCCGGTACTCGACGCTGGCGGGCTTTGTGGAGCCCGGAGAGTCACTGGAAGCGGCGGTCATCCGTGAAGTGGCCGAGGAATCCAACGTTGTGGTGCGCAATCCGCAATACCTGGGATCCCAGCCCTGGCCGTTCCCCTGCTCCCTGATGCTTGGGTTCTGCGCGGAAGCGGATGGTACTGAACCTCAGGCTGACGGCGTCGAAATGTCGGATGTCCGGTGGTTCACCCGCAAGGAACTGACCGACGCCGTGGCCTCAGGGGAGATCACCATCCCGTCCGCCATCTCCATTGCACGCAACCTGATTGACCGCTGGTACGGCGGCCCTGTCCCGGAACCGGAGCTGACACGCGGGAAATGATCACCGATTCACTCGAAGCGCGCATCCTTGCCGGCCTCGACGACGAGCAGCGCGAAGTAGCAACAACCCTCACCGGCCCGTTGTGCGTCCTGGCAGGTGCCGGAACCGGCAAGACACGGGCCATTACGCACCGGATGGCCTACGGGGTGCATTCCGGACTCTACAAACCGCAGCAGGTCCTGGCCGTGACCTTCACCGCCCGGGCCGCCGCGGAAATGCGGACACGGCTGAGGGACCTGGGGGCGGGCGGGGTCCAGGCCAGGACCTTCCACGCAGCGGCACTAAAGCAGCTGCAGTACTTTTGGCCGCAGACCGTCGGCGGACCGTTGCCGGGCCTGCTGGACCACAAAGCCCAGCTGATCGCGGAGGCGGCCCGCCGGCTCCGGCTCTCCACCGACCGCGCCGCCATCCGCGACGTGGCCGCGGAAATCGAATGGGCCAAAGTCTCGATGCTCACGCCGGACAGCTACGTGCGCGCAGCGGCGGGCCGGGACGCACCCGCCGGTTTCGACCTCACCACGGTGTCCCGGATCTTCCAGTCCTACGAAGATGTCAAAGTGGACCGCAACGTCATCGACTTCGAGGACGTGCTGCTGATCATCGTGGGCATCCTGCAGGAAGATCCGCGCGTTGCGGCAACGGTCCGGGACCAGTACCGGCACTTTGTCGTCGACGAGTACCAGGACGTTTCCCCGCTGCAGCAGCGGCTTCTGGACCTGTGGCTCGGAGAGCGCGATGAACTGTGCGTCGTCGGCGACGCCAGCCAGACGATCTATTCCTTCACCGGCGCTACGTCCCGCCACCTCCTGGACTTCACGCACCGCTTTCCCGGGGCGCAGGTGGTCAAACTGGTTCGTGACTACAGGTCCACCCCCCAGGTCGTGAACCTGGCGAACCGCATCCTCGCGGCGCGGACCGCAGAGGGGGAGCGCCTGCGGAACGCTCCGGCATGGCCTGCCCCGCTGGAACTGATCGCGCAGCGCGAGTCGGGCCCGGAGCCCACCTTTACGGAATGCGCCGACGACGAGGCGGAAGCCGCGCAGGTTGCCGGGCGGATCCGCAAGCTGCTGGACGACGGCGTCGAAGCGAGCCAGATCGCCGTACTGTTCCGCACCAACGGGCAGTCCGAAGCCTACGAGCAGGCGCTCGCGACGGCAGGTATTGGTTACCAGCTCCGCGGCGGCGAGCGGTTCTTCGCCCGCAGGGAAGTCCGCGATGCCATGCTTCAGCTCCGTGCAGCGGCCCGCTCGGTCGGCACCGAACCGGTGCCGCAGGTGGTGCGGGACATCCTGGCAAACCTTGGCTACTCCGCTGAACCGCCCTCGGGCGGGGGAGCGACGCGCGAACGCTGGGAGTCCCTGGCCGCGCTGGTGGCACTCGCCGACGAGATGCATGCCAACCGCACCCAGGAACCGGACAGCATCTTCACCCTGCAGGATTTCACCGTGGAACTGGAGGAACGCGCCGCCACCCAGCACGCTCCCAAAGTCCAGGGCGTCACTTTGGCCAGCCTGCACTCCGCCAAGGGCCTGGAATGGGATGCAGTGTTCCTGGTTGGGCTCAGCGAAGGGCTGATGCCCATCTCCTTCGCGGACACCCAGGAAGCGGTGGACGAAGAACGGCGTCTGCTCTACGTCGGCATCACCCGTGCGCGCGTGCACCTGGCCCTGTCCTGGTCGACGGCCCGCACACCCGGCGGGCGCGCGAACCGCAAGCCCTCCCGGTTCCTGGACGGGCTGCGGCCGAACACGGCACGGGACGCCGCCGGTCCCCGGACGGCCCGCCCGGCGCGCCGCAAGGTCACCGGACCGGCGAAGTGCCGCGTCTGCGGGACGCTGCTCGGCACCGGTGCCGAGCGGAAGATGGGCCGCTGCGGGGACTGTCCGGCCACCTATGACGAGGTGACCTTTGAGGCCCTGCGCGAATGGCGGAAGGAAGCCGCCAATGAAGCGGGTGTGCCGGCTTTTGTGGTCTTCACCGACGCCACCCTCGTTGCGATCGCCGAGGACAAGCCGCCGACACTCAACCGGCTGGCGACGCTGCCCGGTGTGGGTCCGTCCAAGCTTGAGCGCTACGGGGAAGCAGTGCTGGCAGTTCTCGCGCAAAGCCCGGAAGCTTAGGCCGCGCTTCGCCCGGACTGCAGCCTGCACCCGCAGCCGGGATGGAACTGCAGCGGTTCCAGACCGATGTGCCCGTCTGCGGTCCGAAGCTGCAGGACGGCCGACCAGGTCACCGGCTGGGCCACCCCATCAATAAACGAAAGCACCTGGTTGGCTGCGATTCCGGCAGCCAGGCCCGCCGCGCTCACTTCCTCGCCGCCGGGCCCACCGGCACCGGGACCGCCGGTCCCGCTGCTTTCCAGTGCGGCCGAGGAAGCGTACCAGCCGGGATCGGCGTCACCGCGGTGCCGGTCCAGGCAGCCGAGGCACGGTGTCGCTCCGGGCACCACCAACGGTCCGACCGAGTAGCCGTACTGCTGGACGGTGACTGCCAGATGGGGATGCCCGCGGTCGCCGGCTGCGGCGGTGTGCCGGGAATCCGGCTGCTCATGGACAAACAGGGCCAGGTCGACCGCGGCGGCAGCTCCACCCGGTGCGCCTCCCGGGACATGCAGCACCCGGACCGTGGGATCGATCCGGTAAAGATGCCGTTTAACGGCCCGGAAACGCTGCATCCCGATGTCCGTCAGGGCGTAGGCAGGGCCGACATCGGATGCAGAGACTGCCCCCGGATCACCGAGCAGCAGGGTCCCGACACCGGCAGCGGTGAGCGTGCGTGCCACGAGGGCGCCGCACCGGCCCAGGCCCTGGATTTCCACTGCGGCCGCGGACCTCCGGGAAACCGGTTCCGCAGCGTCCCGTCCGTAAACAGCAGACAGTCTCTGGACGTCCGGACGCAGCCTTTCCTCGCGCAGCGGCGGAAGGGCATGCCCGTTCCCCGCGCAGGGCAGAAGCACTGGGGCCAGCGCCGAGAGCAGCTGGGACTGCCGGTCCGCACCGATGCCCGCCGCAGCGGCCGCAGCCGGCTCCGCGCCATCCGGAACCCCGGCCCTGAGGTTCCGGATAAAGGACAGATCCGCCTCTGTCAGGCCGGCCAGGAGCAGCGCTCCAGCACCGAAGCCAAACTGGCGCCGGTCGGCACCAAGGTCCAGGACATGGATGCCCGGGTTGATCCGCATGCTGGTCCTCCTGGACGACGGCGGTGGGATAGTCGGACACCCATGCTGGCATGCGTAGAACACCCTTTGCGGGTTTTCCACAGCTTTTCCGAACCCCGGATGTGCGGCCTAAAGTGGACCCATGCCTTCTGTGTCCGTTCCTGCCACGACCCGCGGCGGGATGCCCATTGAAGTCCGCCGTTCAGCACGGCGCAAACGGACGGTCAACGCGGTGTTCCGCGACGGGGTAGCCGTGGTGTCCATTCCGGCGCATTTCACCCGTCATCAGGAAGCTGAGTGGGTCCAGCGCATGGTTGACCGCCTGGAGACCAGGGCTGCGGCCGTGCCGGCGCCGGATCCCGCGAAGGCGGATTCCGAACTTGAACAGCGTGCCGTGGATCTCTCCGCACGCTATTTAGGGGGAGCTGCCAGGCCATCCTCGGTCCGTTGGGTCAGCAACCAGAACTCCCGCTGGGGATCGGCGACGCCGGCACGCGGCACCATCCGGCTCTCGAAGACGCTCATCGGCATGCCGTCATGGGTAGTGGACTATGTGCTGCTGCACGAACTGGCCCACCTGATTGAGGGATCACACAGCCCCAAGTTCTGGCGGCTGCTGGAGTCCTATCCGCAGACTGAGACCGCCAAGGCGTACCTCTCCGGTGCAGCCTTCGCCGCTGCGCGCGGACTTAAAGGAGAGATGGCAGAGGACTAAGGTGCCGGCGCGGTCTGCCGGGCCGGCACCTGGCCCGCTTACTGCTTTTCCGGCCCGTCGTTGTCTTCGTCCCGGTTCGGGGTATCTTCGCCTTCGGAGTTTTCCGCTGCGTCCGTCGTTGCGCCCGCGTCGTGGGAATCCGCATCCGTTTCCGGCGTTTCCTTGTCGAAGCCGCCCTCGAGCAGCCGCCTGAGCGCAGCGTCGACATCGGAATCCGAGGCATCCAGCAGCTCGCGGCGCTTGCTGAAGCCCTGCGGATCATCCAGGTCCTTGGACGTCGGCATGAGGTCCGGGTGCTGCCAGATGGCGTCGCGGCCGTCCACGCCCCGCTCTTCGCGCAGCTGTGCCCACAGCACGGAGGCGTCCCGCAGCCGGCGGGGCCGCAGTTCGAGTCCAACGAGCGAAGCGAACGTGTGCTCGGCGGGGCCGCCGCTGGCGCGCCGGCGGCGGATCATTTCCCGCAGGGCAGCGGCAGAGGGGAGGTTTGCCGTCGCGGCAGCAGTGACTTCATCAACCCAGCCTTCCACCAGTGCCAGGGCTGTCTCCAGCCGTTCAAGGGCTGCGGCCTGTGCGGGCGTGCGCTCGGGCTGGAACACGCCTCCTGCCAGAGCCTCCTGGATGGACTCCGGGTTGGACGGGTCAATGTCGCGGGCGACTTCTTCGATCTTGGACATGTCGATGTGGATACCGCGGGCATAGCTTTCGATGATCCCAAACAGGTGTCCGGCAAGCCACGGCGCGTGCGCAAAGAGACGGGCGTGTGCGGCCTCGCGGACGGCGAGGTAGAGCCGGACCTCGGTCTCGGGAACGTCGAGTCCTTCGCCGAAGCCCGCCACGTTGGCCGGAAGCAGGGCCATGGTGCCGCCGGCCAGGGGCAGCCCGACGTCGGTGGAGCTCACGACCTCCTTGGAGAGGGCGCCCACAGCCTGTCCCAGCTGGATGCCGAACATAGCACCGCCCATGTTGGCGAGCATGGAGGAGGCCCCGCCCATCATGGATTTCATCTCTTCGGGCATCTGGGTGGCAATGGCGTTCGAGAGCGCCTGCGAAATGCTGACGGCCACAGGTTCGGTGAGGCGGCGCCACGAGTCCATCGTCGCTTCCACCCACTCTGCACGGGACCAGGCCTTGCCCAGCGCACTGGCAGAGGGGAAGTCCGTCGCTGGATCGAGCCACATCTGGGCGACATGCAGTGCCTCGTCGACTTCCCGCTGCTGCTGGGGGGTGACGGAGGGGTCAGCGCCGGTGGCAGCCACGCGGCGCGCATTGTCCTTGGCCAGCTGCCAATTGACGGGACCGTCGGCCGGGGCACTGAACATGGCCTGGACCTGCTGGAAGATCATGGCCATGGCATTTGGGTCCGAGGGGAGTCCGGCTGCCTTCGCCAGCTCCTGGGGATCGAGGCCGCCGGCCTGTCCGCCGCCGAAGAGGCGCGCGAGCATCTCGGACAACGGGTCCTGGGGGGAATCCCCGTGATCGGAGGGGTTTGAGCTCATCGATACCACCGGTCCTGTGGAAGTTCTAATGCGTCGGCCCCAGGTGGATCACCGGTTGCCTGTGTTCCCACGTTACCGGCATGGGCCGGGACCTGTCCCGCATTCGGGGAATCGTTCGCTGTTGGCAAAGGAGCACGTGGGAGAATGTATCCCGCACCCACCGCCGGCGCACGAAAGGAAAGCCGATTGCGCTCCCCGAAGAAAGACCAACCCTCAGGGTCCGGTTCCGAACCTGCACAGCGCGCCGGCGCGCCGGATCCGGTTCCCGGCGGTGAAAAGCCGTTCAGACAGCGCCCTCCGCGCCGTCGGGCCATGTTCGTTGCCGGCGGTGCTGCGCTGGTTCTCGGCGCTGCCGGACTCCTGCTTCCGGCGCCGTACGTGCTGGAGTCCCCGGGGCCCACGTTCAACACGATCGGTGAAATCTCCTCCGGCCCGCTCATCACCATAGAGGGGGAGCAGACCTACTCCACCAGCGGCGAACTGGACCTGACCACCGTCTACGTCTCGGGCGGGCCAAACGGCAGTGTCAGCATGGCCGAGGTGCTGGCCGCCTGGCTCAGTCCGGATGATGCCGTGCTGCCGATGGACTTTGTCTACCCTCCCGGTACCACCAGCGGCGAGATCGAAGAGGAAAACACCGCCGCGATGGCTTCGTCCCAGGAGTCTGCCGTGGCGGCCGCACTCGCCGAGCTGGACATTGACTTCACGCAGGAAATCTCGGTCGCAGGGATCATGGAAGGCGCTCCTGCCGAGGGGGAACTTGAAACCGGAGACATCCTGCTGGCGGTTGACGGCCAGCCCGTCACCGATGTTGAGTCCCTGCGCCAGGGGCTTAACGAGACGCAGGGATCTCCCGCGGTCCTGACGCTTCGGCGGGGCGGAGAGGAGAAGGAAGTGAGCATCACTCCTGAGCTCTCGGACACCGGTGCCTACCAGATGGGCGCCTACCTCAGCATCGACTTCACCTTCCCGTTCGACGTCGCCATTGCCCTGGAAAATGTTGGCGGAGCCTCGGCAGGAATGATGTTCGCCCTGGGGATTATCGACAAGCTGACACCGGGCGAGCTGACCGGGGGAAGGCATTTCGCCGGTACCGGAACCATCGACGCCGCAGGAAAGGTCGGTCCGATCGGCGGCATAGAGCAGAAGATGGCGGGAGCCGCCGACAGCGGCGCAGAGTTTTTCCTCGCCCCGGACGCCAACTGCGGGGAAGTGGCCGGCAACATTCCCGAGGGCCTCGACGTCGTCAGTGTCTCGACACTTGAGGAAGCGCTGGACGCCGTGGAAGTGCTGGCCGGCGGTGGCAGTACCGATAATTTGGGTTCCTGCACAGACTAATCCCGGGAGGGGCTCCGCGGACACGGCGCAAGCCGCGGGAATCACGATCCTAATAAGGTTCCGCTGTGATGGCCTGAGAAGTGGCCGATCGCGGGCGAAACAAGGCAGAATAAGGAATCACGGCAATGTTGGGCAGGCCGTCGGACAGAGGGGTCGGGTTGCTTCGCCAAGGAGGCACCGGAAGTCCCTCCGCACCGAGCTGCTGCCAGGTGCCGTGAGCCGACGCCCCGAATGATGAGGAAACTGTGACTTCCGGACCAAATGGCCCATTCTCCCGACCGAGCCCCAGCACAACCCACCGGCGGCGCAGCCCGCTGATTGCCACCCTGATTGTCGTGGCTGTCCTGGTGATCGGGTTTGTGTACTTCTCCCAGGTGTACGCGGACGTGCTCTGGTACAACCAGCTCGGGTTCCTCGAAGTCTTCTTCAAGGAAAACCTGACCCGGATCGCCCTGTTTGCCGCCGCTTTCCTGGTGATGGCTGCGTGTGTTTTCTTCAGCATCCGCGCTGCCTACTCGTCCCGGCCCATCTATGCGCCGGACAGCTCCCTGCAGGACAACCTGAACCGATACCAGGCGCAGCTCGAGCCGGTTCGCAAGCTCCTCATGATCGGCATTCCGATCGTGGTTGGCGGCTTCGCCGGAACCGCGGCCATGTCGATGTGGCAGCAGGCCCTGCTGTTCCTGAACCGTCATGACTTCGGCCGGACGGACCCCGAGTTCAACATGGACTACAGCTTCTATCTCAATACGCTGCCGTTCCTCGGGTTCATTGTCGGCTTCCTGATCTCCGTCGTCGTCATCAGCGGCATCGCCGGCCTGCTGACGCATTACCTCTACGGCGGAATCCGCCTGGAGGAGAAGGGCGTGTTCGTCAGCCGCCCGGCACGTATCCACATTGCCGTCATCGCGGCGTCGTTCCTGCTGCTGCAGGCCGCAAACTTCTGGCTTGACCGGTACAACACGCTTCAGAGCACCTCCGGGGCCTGGACCGGTGCGCTGTACACGGATGTCCACGCCGTGATTCCCACCAAGGCAATCCTGGCCGTGGCCTCGATCATCGTCGCCCTGCTGTTCATTGTGTCGGCGGTCATTGGCCGCTGGCGCCTGCCGATCATCGGCACGGCAATGCTGGTCATCACCGCGATCGTGGCCGGAGGCGTCTACCCGTGGATCGTCCAGCGCTACCAGGTCATTCCCTCGGAACAGACCCTTGAAAGCGAATACATCCAGCGCAACATCGACCTCACCCGCGAGGCCTACGGGCTCTCCGACACGGAGGTCATTCCGTACGACGCCACGGTTGACGCCAGCGCCGGCGCCCTCGCCGAGGACGCCGGAACCACGGCAAACATCCGTCTCCTGGACCCCAACGTCGTTTCCGACGCCTTTGGGCAGCTCCAGCAGTTCCGCCAGTACTACCAGTTCCCCGAAACCCTGAACGTCGACCGCTACGACGTGGAGGGCGACATCCAGGACACGGTTATCGCCGTGCGTGAACTCAACATCAACGGCGTCCCGGACGGCTGGGTTAACGAGCACGTCCTCTATACCCACGGCTACGGCGTGGTCGCTGCCCGCGGTTCGACCGTCCAGCCGGACGGCAAGCCGAGTTTCATGGAATCGGGCATCCCCTCGACCGGTGTCCTGGGCGACTACGAACCGCGCGTCTACTTCGGCGAGTCCTCCCCGGACTACTCGGTGGTCGGCGCTCCGGAAGACGCCGCCCCGGTGGAAATCGACCGTCCGCAGACCGGCAACGCCGAAGACGATACCCAGACCACTTTCCGCGGCGAAGGCGGTCCGAGTGTCGGCAACATCTTCAACCAGCTGGTTTACGCCATCAAATTCCAGTCCACGGAACTGCTGCTCTCGGACTTCGTCAACGAAGAATCCCAGATCCTCTATGACCGCGATCCCCGCGAACGCGTCGAGAAGGTCGCCCCGTACCTGACCGTCGACGGCAACGCCTACCCGGCCGTTGTCGACGGACGCGTGAAGTGGATTGTGGACGGCTACACGACCAGCCGTTTCTTCCCTTACTCCACCCAGCAGGAACTGGCGGACGCGACAACTGATTCGCTGACCGGCGGTGCCTCCGCTGCGCTTCCCGCAGACAAGGTCAACTACATCCGCAACGCCGTCAAGGCCACAGTGGATGCCTACGATGGTTCCGTCACCCTGTACGCCTGGGATGATGAGGACCCGCTGCTGCAGGCCTGGCAGGACGTTTTCCCGTCCACCCTCAAGCCCTACAGCGACATGTCCGCCGACCTCATGGCACACGTGCGCTACCCGGAGGATCAGTTCAAGGTCCAGCGTGAGCTGCTTGGGCGTTACCACGTCACCGACGCCCAGTCCTTCTACCAGAACGACGATGCCTGGTCGGTTCCCTCCGACCCGACCCGGACCAACTCCGACGTCAAGCAGCCGCCGTACTACCTCTCACTGCAGATGCCCGGGCAGGAGAGCCCGACGTTCTCGCTGACGACGCCGTTTATTCCGTTCGTTGACCAGAACCAGGAAGCGCGCAACGTGCTGTACGGCTTCCTGTCGGCTGACGCTGATGCGGGTACCGGAAAAGCCGGTGAAAAGGCGGACACCTATGGAACGCTGCGTTTGCTCGAACTGCCGACCGATACCGCGGTGCCGGGTCCGGGCCAGGCGCAGAACCGCTTCAACTCCGACCCCACGGTTTCCAACGCCTTGAACCTGCTCCGCCAGGGCGCCTCGGAAGTCATCAACGGCAACCTGCTCAGCCTGCCGGTTGGCGGCGGCATGCTCTACGTCCAGCCGGTCTACGTGCAGTCCTCGGGCGCTTCTTCCTACCCGACCCTGCAGCGGGTCCTGGTCAACTTCGGCGAGAAGGTGGGCTTCGCTCCCACCCTGGACGAAGCCCTGAACCAGGTCTTCGGCGGCGACTCCGGTGCCGTCACCGGCGACGAGGAGAACGTCGGGAACACACCGGATACGGGTACGGCCCCGGCCGACACCACTGCCCAGGCCGAACTGCAGACTGCACTGTCCGACGCCGGCGCAGCACTCCAGGAAGGCCAGGAGGCACTTGCCGGCGGCGATTTCGCAGCCTACGGTGCCGCGCAGGACAAGCTGAACTCGGCCATTCAGCGCGCGATTGCCGCCCAGGAACGGATGGACTCCGGCGACGCCGGTGCCACCGACGGTGCTGCAGATGAGGGTGCGGCGGAAGACTCCGGCGACCAGTGATTTGCGGCTCCATCCCGCGGCGGGTAGAGTAGAAACTACGCCGCGGGGTGGAGCAGTTCGGTAGCTCGCTGGGCTCATAACCCAGAGGTCGCAAGTTCAAATCTTGCCCCCGCAACCACACAGAAAAATCCCCATCCGGGTTCCGGATGGGGATTTTTGTTTGTCCGGAGACGTCCCGCCAATCTTCGGCGGACCGGGTCCATCGGGATCTGCAGCGTTTACACTCGCGGGGTGAATGCCCGCCGCCGCGGCAGGCCCGCAGGGAGTTACCGTGCCGGGCCCAGAGGCGATCCGGACCGGGGAGAAACCGCCCTGCAGAAGCTGGACCGCAACTGGAGCGACCTGCTCCAGGAACTGCGCGTGCTCCAGACCGGCATCCAGATCCTTACCGGGTTCCTCCTGACGCTGCCGTTCCAGCAGCGGTTCACCACCCTCACACCTGTCCAGGTAGCTCTCTACCTGGCGCTGGTTGTCCTCTCAGTCCTGGTAACCGCCGTGCTGATGTCCACCGTCGTGATGCACCGGTCCTTCTTCCAGCACCGGATCAAGTACCAGCTGGTCCGCAACGCGGACCTCCTGCTCCGATGGACACTCCTGCTGGTGGGACTGATCCTCATCGGGACCGTGGCACTGGTCTTCGACATCGTCCTAGGCGGCATTGCCGGCCTCATCGCGGCTGCGGCCGCCGTCCTTGCGCTTTCCCTGCTGTGGCTCGTGCTCCCGTCGCGAAGCAGGCGTATGGCGGAAAACCGTACCAGCGACCACCCGGCACAAGAATGACGGCGCCCCTCAACAGATACGTCCCCTCAGTAGGTACGTCCCCTCAGCAGGGACGGCTGCAGGCCGGGTCCCGGAAGGGACACCGGCCTGCAGGGCGCTGCTGCGGTTGGTTAGTTCTGTTCGATCGCGGACTGGTTGGAAGCGGAGGCCTTCAGTGCTGCCAGGCGCGCTTCGACCTCAGTCTGCTCGCCCAGGTCCTCCAAGGACTCGAACTGCGCGTCCAGGCTTGAGGCGGCAAGTTCGTTCGCGCCGCGGACCTTGGCCTCTTCCCGGCGGATCTTTTCTTCGAACCGGCCCACCTCAGACGTGGGATCCATGACGTCGATGCTCTTGATCGCGTCGTGCATCTGGTTCTGGGCTGCAGCGTTCCGGGAGCGGGCAATCAGCTCATTGCGCTTGGACTGCAGCTGCTGCAGCTTGTCCTTCATCTGGGTCAGGCCGGTCTTGAGCCGCTCGACGATCTCCTCCTGCGAGGCGATGGTCGGCTGCGCGCCGCGTGCTTCGTTTTCGGCGGCCATCTGGCGCTGGATGGCGACCTTCGCCAGGTTGTCGAACTTCTCGGCGTCGGCGGTGTTGCCGGCAGAGCGGAACTCATCCGCCTTGCGGGAAGCGGCAAGGGCCTTGTTGCCCCAGTTCCGCGCGTTCTCGATGTCCTCGTTGTAGTCGTCCTGCAGCATCCGCAGGTTGCCGATGGTCTGGGCGACGGCGCTTTCGGCCTCGGCAATGTTGTTGCTGTAGTCGCGGACCATTTGGTCAAGCATCTTCTGGGGGTCTTCGGCCTGGTCCAGGAGGGCGTTGATGTTGGCCTTGGCCAGGGTGGCGATCCGTCCGAATATCGACTGCTTTACCATCTGTCTGCCTTTCACGTGTGCAAGTGGTGCGTTGGTGTGCTGTTGCCAGCCTGTCAAAAACTGTGTGCTGCAGGAAGGACTCCCGCAAAGGAAGCGAACTAGAAATTGCCTCCGGATGAACCGAAGCCGCCGCCTCCTCCAAAGCCGCCCCCGCCGCCGCCGAAACCGCCGAAACCGCCGCCGCCCCAGCCGCCGCCGCCACCGCCGCCGCGCAGGATGGAATCGATGAGGATGCCGCCGAGGATCGCACCGCCGAGTCCGCTGCCGCCTCCGCCGCGGCCGCCGTACATCCCGCCGCCGCCGCCCCAGCCGCCCATGCCTCCGCCGAAGCCGTCCACGTCCTGCTGGGCCATCTGCGATGCCTGGGCTGCAAGAGCGTTGGCCTGCTGGGCGTATGCGAGTGCGCTGACTGGATCGGAGGACTGCAGGGCAATGGCCTGATCCAGGTTCCGCTCTGCCTCAGCGAGGCGGGTCCGTGCCTCGCTGCCGACTCCGCCGCGGCGGGCACGGATGTAGTCAGAGGTGCCGGCAATCTGGGCCTGGGCAGACATGATGGTGTGCTGCAGGGCATCGCGGGCACGCCGCTCCTGCTCCTGCCGGTCACGAAGGCCCTCAAGCGAGGCGTCCAGCTGCGCGTTGGAGGACTCCAGGCGTCCGAGCAGGTCCACCGGATCGTACTTGCCGCCGCGTGCGGCGGCGACGGCATCCAGAGCCTGCTCGACGCCGGCGATGGGGCCTGCCAGCGCCGGCTGCAAACCGTTCTGGGAGAAGGCGCGGGCCTGGGCCAGATCCTGCCGGGCATCGGCGACGGCGCGGTCGAGCTCGGCGGCTGCGGCGTCCAGCCCGGTTCCGGTCCGGTCGATGGCATCGAGGAGGACGTTGGCCTGGTGCACGCTTTCCTCCGCGGCCCGCACCGCGAGGACAGCAGCAGACGTGTCGCCCTCCTGCAGGCGTTCCTGCGCGGTGTCAGCGGCGTTCTCCACGAACGCCAGCCGCTCACGGGCCTGCTCAATATTGTCCCGAACCTGCACCAGGGCGGAGTCGCTGTACCTCGTGGCCAGCCCGTCCAGGGCGGCCCGGGCGGAATCAAGGCGGGCGGACGTCGTACGGGCGCTGTCCTGGGCCGCGGCCAGGGCAGCCGGAGCGTTCCGTTCGAGCTCCCGCAGGGCATCGAAATCTTCCTTGTGCGCCTGCAGTGAATCATTGACCGCTTCGCACCGGCGGATGATGTCCTTCAGCCAGGCACGCTGCTGTTCCTCGGTGTCCGGGATTTCGTCGTCGAGCTGCTGCTGCATCTTGAAGGACTCACCCATGTGCGCCCTCGCTGCGGCGAGGTCGTCAGTGAAGGTGGAGACGGCGTCGTCACCGTATTGCGCTGCCGCGAACGCGAGCTCCTGCTCGCTGGACTTGATGGCGTCGTCTGCCGCAATCAGCAGGCTGCCGGCCCGCTTGCGGAGTTCGGGAACACTCATGGCATCCAGCGGATCCTGGGGAGCCGTTTCCTCGCGGCTGGCAATCGCGCCCTTCTTGCGGGACCGGCTGCGGACCAGGGCGAAGACGGCAAAGGCGCCAACCAGCACTACGCCGGCGACGATAAACGCCGGGACGAGGCTGCTGCCGCCCCCGGTGGAGACCTCTCCGCTGCCGCCTTCGGCAATGTCCTCGAGCGAAGCCGCAGCGTTGACTGCGGCAGCCGTCCAGTCTTCGGAGCTGATGTTCTGGTTGCCCAGCAGTGGTTCCTGCGCGGCCTGGAGCATGGCGTTGCGCCTGGCTTCGGTGAGGACGGACTGGTCACCGGTGGCAACTTCCATCTTGCGCTCGACTGTGGCGATGCTGAGCAGTGCTTCCTTTGAACCCATGTCCTTGGCGGAAACGACGTCCTGGGTCCATGCGGAGGGATCCGCGGGGTCCGTAAAGCTGTCCACGAAAACCACGTACAGGGTGTACCCGGTACTCTTCTGCACGTCAGTGATGGCCTGCTGGACCTCGGCCGTTCCGCCGCCGAGCGAATCGTTGGTATCCACGACGTATTGGCCTGGTGGGATGGTCACCGGCGGCTCCGCGTGAGCAGCAGACGGTGCGAAGACCGCCAGGGCGCTCAGTGCCAGCACGGCTGCAAACCGCTTCGTCCTCAACCGCATAAATCGTTTCCTTTGTCTGTCCTGTTATGCGGTCTGTCCGCAGCACAGGCGATGGTTCCGGCTCGGGCAGGTATCCGGGTAGCTGGACCGGGCGATATGGCTTTGATTCTATGGGGGCCTTAGCGCACCGTCCACAACGAAACCGTATCCCATGAGCCTGAATGTTTGCCTTGACTGTCCGTGACTATCCTCGGCTGACTTGGGTGGACACGGCAGTGCGGCTCTTCCAGGACCAAACCGGGATACGCCGGCGCGTTCGGGAAATTCCCAGCTGACTTCCAGAAAGCTTGTGCCTCGGTCACAGACTCCCCTGTCATAGTGGATGGGTCGATACTTGTGGGTACAGCGAATTTCGAAAGGACGGCCCATATGAGTGAGCACTATGGGGGCAGCGAAGGCCCGCAGCGGCCGTTGCCTCCCCGTCCGCCGGTACCGCCGTCGTCTTCCGCCGCTTCCGAGGGGAGCCGGGAGTACGCTTCGGCTGACACTACCCGGCTGCCGGCCCCCGGCGGCGCCCACGCTGCCGGCCCGTCCGGCAGTGCAGGCTGGGCAGGCAGCCAGGCCGATCCGGGCCCCGCGCCGCAGGCCGGCGGGGCAGGTAACCCGCAGGGGAATGTGTTCTACGGGCCGCAGCCCAGTGACCCGCCCCGGCAGCCCGGCTACCCGTCGGGCGGGAACTGGGGCGGCAGCGCCGGCGCGCCCGAAACGGGCGGACGGCGCCGTTATGGGACCGGAACGCTTGTCACCGCGATGCTTGTGGCCGGCCTGCTCGGCGGCGGTGTCGCCGTCGCCGCAGACGCCGTGATGGGCAACGGCAACAGGACTGCCGGAACCACCGGACAGTCCCAGACTGTCGTGGTCAATGACCAGGACAACGTCAACGCGATCACGGCCGCGGCGCTCAAGGCTTCACCGAGCGTCGTGACGATCGAGGTCTCGGGATCCGGTTCCTCCGGTTCCGGCTCGGGAATCATCCTGGACGATGAGGGACACATCCTCACGAACACCCACGTGGTGACCCTCGGCGGTACCGTTGCCAGCCCCGCGATTGAGGTGCAGACCGAAGACGGACGGGTGCTTTCAGCCACCGTCGTCGGGACCGATCCGCTCTCCGACCTCGCGGTCATTAAGGTCGATAGCCAAGACCTCACTCCAGCGACCCTCGGGGACTCCGATGACCTGAATGTGGGCGACTCTGTCCTGGCCATCGGCGCGCCCCTGGGCCTGGCCGGAACGGTCACGGACGGCATCGTCTCCACGCTGAACCGCACGATCAGCGTCCAGTCCTCTGCGGCCCCGGAATCGGACACGGACTCTTCCCCCCAGGATGACGGGTTCGGTTTCAGGTTCGCACCGCCGGACGGATCGTCGCAGAACCAAAGTTCAGCGTCCTCCTCGATCTACCTGAACGTGATCCAGACTGATGCCGCGATCAACCACGGAAACTCCGGCGGCGCCCTGGTGAACACGGACGGCGAAGTGATTGGTGTCAACGTGGCCATTGCTTCGGCGTCGTCAACCAGCAGCGGCGAGGACAGCGGAAGCATCGGCGTGGGATTCGCCGTTCCAGCGAGCTACGCACAGCGGGTGGCCGATGAGATCATCGAAAGCGGCTCCGCCACGCATGGCTTCCTGGGCGTTTCCGTCACTCCTGCCACGGGTTCGGGCTCTTCGTCTTCCTTCACCATCGGAGCGCAGATCGCGGATAACCCTGCCGGCGGAACCCCTGCAGCCGAAGCCGGGCTGCAGAAGGGGGACATTGTCACCTCGGTGGACGGCATCCCCATCACCGACGCGCAGTCACTGACGGCTGCCATCCGGATGCAGGCTGCCGGCAGCAAGGTCACCATCGACTACGTCCGTGACGGCCAGCCCGAAAGCGTCGACGTCACGCTCGGCGACTCGGCCGACCAGTAGCCGCACCGCAGACCGTCTCCGGCCCGCCTGCCCAGCGCAGGCGGGCCGGAGCCGTCTGTGCAGGTGCCAACCTGCGCCTGGCCCCAGCGCGGAAACCAAATCCGGTCCGCTGACGTTCGGGTCCGGGGACGGCGTGTGATTAGCTTTAATCTGTCGCCGCCGACGGGCGGGGGATGCCGGAATCCAATCCGGCGGAATCTTCCTACAGGAAAGGCCGGAATGCAGGAGTCAGCCAACGGGCCGCTGAACATTGTTGTTTTGGTGAAACACGTCCCGGACACGCAGTTTGACCGCCGGCTCGCCGGACCGGACCATACCCTGGACCGTTCCGAGAGCATTCTCTCCGAACTGGACGAATACGCCCTCGAAGCTGCGCTTGTGCTGGCCGAGGAACGCGGCGGGGAGAAGGGCGGCAATACCGTCACCGCCGTCACCATGGGACCGGCGGCCGCAGTGAATGCGGTGAAGAAGTCCCTCCAGATCGGTGCCCATAAAGGAGTGCACCTCAGCGATGAAGCCCTCGCGGGCTCCGATGCCGCCGCGACGTCGCTGGCACTTGCCGCCGTCGTGAACTACCTCAGCTCCCAGGCACCGGTTGACCTGGTGATTACCGGGATGGCCTCCACCGACGGAGAAACCTCCCTGGTCCCTGCCCAGCTCGCAGAGCGGCTCGGGTACGCCCAGCTGACTTTCGCGTCCGAGCTCGAAACGGTGGCTTCACCCTCGGGAACGGTGCTGCGCGCCCGCCGGGACGGCGACTCCTATTCGGAGGTCATTGAAGCCCCGCTGCCTGCAGTGGTCTCCGTGACGGACCAGGCCAACGAGCCGCGCTACCCCAATTTCCGCGGCATCATGGCAGCCAAGAAGAAGCCGGTGACCGTTCTCTCGCTGTCCGACGTTGGAGTGGACGCTGCGCAGGCAGGCAAGGACGGAGCCTGGACATCGGTGGCCGCTTCCGCGCCGCGTCCGCCGCGCGGAGCCGGAACCATCATCACTGACGACGGCGACGCCGGCGCCAAGCTGGTGGACTTCCTCGCCTCCCAGAAACTTATCTAGCACCTTCCTTCCGGCGCTGCCGCGCCCGCACCCCAAGGAGAGGCCCCATGGGCTCCGTACTTGTCTTTCTCGATGTCCCGTCCCTTCCGCTGCCCCGGGCGTCCCGGGAACTGCTGGCGATCGCCGCTGCGCTCGGGGAGCCGGCGGTGGCATGCCCCCGCCCGCTGTCCGGGGAAGCTGCCGCTGAGCTGGCGGGCTTCGGAGCAGTCCGTATCTACGAACCCAGCCAGCCGCTGCCGGATGTGCTGGTCGCTGCGAAGGCGGCTTTCCTGGCCGAAGCAGTCCGTGCAGCCTCTCCTGAGGCTGTGCTGCTGGGCAACTCCTTCGAGGACCGCGAAGTAGCCGCACGCACCGGCATCAAGCTGGGCGCCGGCGTTATCACCGATGCCGTTGCCGTGGCACCGGACCTCTCCGTGACGAAGTCCGTGCTGGCGGGCTCCTACACCTCCACCTGCCGGGTGGAATCCGGGGTCCCGATCATTACGGTCAAGGCGAACTCCGTCGAGCCCGCAGAGGCGGGGGCGCCGGGAGTGCCTGAACGGAGCCTGGTCACCGTCCCGGAGACAGGTCCGGCAGCAGTAGTAGTGGAGCGGTCCGAAAAGCGCGTTAGTGGACGGCCGGAGCTGTCCGAGGCCCGCGTAATCGTCGCCGGCGGCCGCGGTATGGACGGCGACTTCAGTCCCGTGGAGGAGCTGGCGGACCTGCTCGGCGGTGCAGTGGGAGCATCCCGTGCCGCTACGGATGCCGGCTGGATCGAGCACTCGGCGCAGGTGGGGCAAACCGGCAAGACCGTTTCTCCCCAGCTGTACATCTCCGCCGGCATTTCGGGCGCCATCCAGCAGAAGGCGGGTATGCAGACCGCGAAGGTGATCGTGGCCGTGAACAAGGATCCTGACGCGCCGGTATTCGAAATCGCCGACTTCGGCATTGTGGGAGACGTTTTCTCGGTGCTGCCGCAGGCCTCCGAGGAGATCCGGAAGCGCCGGGCATGACGGTTTTCCCCGAGGGGACCCGGGTCAACCGGGTCCTCGCCTTCGCCGCGCACCCTGATGACATCGATTTTGGGGCTGCGGGCACCCTGGCGAAGTGGTGCGCGCAGGGAGCCGAGGTTTCCTACTGCATCATGACCGACGGCGGCGCCGGAGGGTTTGACCCAGGGGACCGCGACGGCGTCACTGCGCTGCGCAGCAGCGAACAGCGTGCAGCGGCGGACATCGTGTGCGCAGGCGAGATCCATTTCCTGGGGGAGAAGGACGGTTTCCTGGCCGCGAACCATGAGGTAGTGGGCCGCGTCGTGGAGCTGATCCGCCAGGTCCGTCCCGACGTCGTGCTGGCCATGCACCCGGAACGGAACTGGTTACGGATCCAGGCAAGCCATCCAGACCATCTGGCCTGCGGGGAAATTGTCACGCGCGCCGTCTATCCGGCGGTGGAAAACCCGTTCGCCTACCCTGAACTGGCCGCCCGCGGACTCGAGGCTTTCAAGGTGCCCTGGCTGTGGTTCTACGGCGCGCCGCGGGAGCGGGAAAACCATGCAGTGGACATCACCGCAGAGCTGGACCGCAAGCTCGCCGCCATCCGGGTGCATGCCAGCCAGCACCCGGATCTTGAGGGGATGGACCGGTCGGTCCGCGGATTCCTGCAGGAGAATGCGCAGCGGCACTCCCTGCCGGCGGGAACCAGCGCCGAAGTCTTCCATGTGGTGGGAGTGAACACTCCCGCCACAATCGCCGGTTTCTAAGGCTTGACCGCGGTCACGACCAGCGTGTCCGCGTTCAGGGTGTAATCCTCGCCAAGCTCGGCCAGGAACGCTTCCTTGACCTTTTCTGTTGCTGCCGGGTCTTCGGGCAGCAACAGGCGCAGGGCGCTGCCAAGGACCACTGACCAGGCCAGTTCCGGGTTTAGTTGGACCGGAGCTGGCGTGTGTACTGCCTCAACCTGCTCCAAGCCCAGTCCCTGGAGCCACGCCGTGGCCTTCTCAGGGGTGTTGATCGCGTACATGTTGTCCCGGGCACCCGTGGTGGCCGGGGCACCCTCGCCGGCAACAGCCACGCAGTGCCGGTAGAGCATGCTGGAGAATTCCGTGAGCGACCCGTCAGCCCAGGTAGTCAGTGCCAGCCTTCCGCCGCTGCGCAGGAGCGAAACGAGGTGCCGGACACCGGCATCCATGTCAGGCAGGAAAAATACGGCATAGCCGCAGAGCACGACGTCGTACTGAGTGTCCGGCTGCCAGGCCAGGATGTCGGAGCGGTGGAAAGCGGCGTTGTCCAGCGAGAGGGTCCCGGCCTTCCGGCGCGCGACGTCCAGCAGGTCTGCGGAGATGTCCACTCCGTCGACTGCCCCGTCGGGGCCCGCGCTCTGCGCCGCCGGGATGGTGATCGCCCCGCCCCCGCAGCACGCATCAAGGATCTGCTCGCCGAGGTGGACGTCGGCAGCCGCGACCAGAGCGTTGCCCATGGGGTTCCACAGCGACGGTGCGAGGCGTTCGAAATCCGCGGCACCGGCATCAAAGGCGGATTCAAGGGGATGCTGCTCGGGCATAGGGGATCCTTTGGTTTAGAGCCGGGCACCTGCGAAGCCGTGCTGGCGCCAGGCTTCGTAGACAGCGATGGACGCGGAGTTCGCCAGGTTCAGCGACCGCAGGGAGGGGAGCATGGGCAGACGGACCCGTGCCGTGACATGCGGATCATTCTTGACGTCCTCGGGGAGGCCGACGGATTCGCGGCCAAAGAGGAGGACATCGCCGGGCTGGTAGGCAATGTCCGTGTAGCTCGTGTCACCGTCTGAGGTAAAGGCGAAGACCCGTTCCGGGGCCAGCGCTTTCCACGCTGCTTCCAGGTCCGGGTGGACGTGCAGGACGGCCAGGTCGTGGTAGTCCAGCCCGGCGCGGCGCAGCTTGGAGTCTTCAAGCTCAAAGCCGAGCGGCTCCACGAGGTGCAGCTCGGCACCGGTAATCGCCGCAAGGCGGATCGCATTGCCGGTATTGCCCGGGATTTCAGGATTGTGGAAGAGGATGCGGAACACGTCTTTATCCTATGCCCGCATCAGGGCTGGGCTGACGCATCGATCAGCGCACCCAGCGCCGGGAGCAGGACGGTGTTGGGCTGCGGGCCGGTGCTGAAGAAGCGGCGCAGGTCCCTCAGCAGGGTTCCGGGGTTCACGACGTCGATCGGCGCGGAGGCGGGCAGGTTCGGCGGCGAGTCGATGATCGGTTCAAAGGGATTGCCGTTGGGGCTGTGCAGCACCAGCCAACCCGAGACCAGCTGGTCGGGGAACCTCTCCTGCAGGGTGCTGACCGCGTCCGCGAGCCGCAGTGAACCGACAGCGTGCCCGCGGTGGCGCAGCTGCACACCATCCCAGTAGTAGGCGCCCGGGGACGAGAGCAGCGAATCGATCACGGCCATCCGGTAGCCGCCCAGCAGTACGTGGCCAATGTCCAGCGATCCTCCGCGCGGACCGGAATCCGGGATGTGCAGGCTGTTCACCAGGCGGCCTGCCGGATAATCGGGAAGCAGGGAGTTCGCCAGCAGCCCGATGGTCAGGTTCTCGGCGTCGAACCGGGCTCCGGCGGAGGAGCCCAGGCGCTTGAAGAGCCCCGGACGCACCGGTTCGCCGTTGACCTGCCGGCCGATCATGGCCAGCGGAATGGCCGGCGGATTCTGCGGGGAGAAGTCCGGCACGAAAACCGGGGATTTGCCGAAGTCCGGATTCGGCGCCGGGCGGCCGGAAGCGGCGGCTGCACCTGAGGCTGCCGGGCGTACCGGGGAACTTCCGGAGGGAACTCCCGCTGTTCCGCCGCGGCCCAGGCGGAGGTCATAGGCGCTGCGCTGCTCCGGATCGGAAAGGACCTGGTAGGCCTCCGAGACCAGATGGAAACGCTCGCTGCTTCCGCCGTGGTCGGGGTGCGTGTCCCGCGCAGCACGCCGGTACGCAGACTTGATCTGCTCGGCGGTGGCCGACTGCGTGAGTCCCAGAACCTCATACAGCGTTTGGGCTGGGGGAGTCACTGCTGTTCCTTTCGGTAGCACGCCGGCGCCGCTGCGGACCGGATGGTCCTCGGCTGTTCGACTTCCTGCCGCTGGTGCCTGATACCTATAACGCTGCAGTGGCCGATTCGGTTCGCTGCCCAGCGGAGAACCAATTCTAGCCCGTGGCCGGGGAACAACCCGCTAGAATTGTCTGGTGCCCGTGTACCTTGACCACGCGGCGACCACGCCGATCTCGGCTTCGGCCCTCGCCGCACTCACCACTGAACTGAGCCGCAGCGGCAATCCATCTTCGCTGCACGGCTCCGGCAGGCGCGCCCGGATGGTGGTCGAGGACTCGCGGGAAACCCTGGCCGCGGCGCTGGGCTGCCATCCTTCGGAAGTTATTTTTACCTCCGGAGGAACCGAGGCAGACAACCTCGCCGTAAAGGGGCTGTACTGGTCCCGCCGGGATGCCGACCCGAAACGCACCCGGATTCTGTGCTCCCCGGTGGAACACCACGCCGTCCTGGACACGGTGGAATGGCTGGAAAAGCATGAGGGTGCCACCGTTACCTGGCTTCCGGTGGATTCCGAGGGCGTTGTTCCGCTGGAGGCAGTGCGGCAGGAACTGGAGGCGCATGCCGGGGAGACCGCGCTCCTGACCGTCATGTGGGCCAACAACGAAGTAGGGACTCTCCAGGACATTCCGGCCCTGGTGGAACTCGCCCACACCTACGGCGTTCCGGTGCATTCGGACGCCGTACAGGCCTTCGGGGCCGTACCCGTGGACTTCCGGGACTCCGGACTGGACACCATGGCTGTCAGCGGGCACAAGATCGGCGGTCCCGTTGGCGTGGGGGCCCTGGTCGTCGGCCGGGCCGTGAAGCTCACACCGGTGCTGCATGGCGGCGGGCAGGAACGCGACATCCGGTCCGGAACACTCGATAAACCCGGCATCGCGGCATTTGCCGCTGCCGCGCGTGACGCCACCGAGAACCTCGGTGAGGAAAGCCGGCGGCTGCGCACGCTGCGCAACTACCTGATCAGCGCCGTCGAACGCGTGGTGCCCGACGCCGTCCTGCGCGGAGCGCGCGACGACGAGGAAGGCACCCGCCGCCTGCCGGGAAACGCCCATTTCACCTTCCCGGGCTGCGAGGGGGATTCGCTGCTTTTCCTTCTCGACCTGGCTGGCGTAGAGTCGTCCACCGGTTCGGCCTGCACTGCAGGCGTTCCCCGGCCTTCGCACGTACTGCTGGCCATGGGACTCACCGAGGCCGAGGCCAGGGGAGCCCAGCGTTTCAGCCTGGGGCATACATCCACGGCCGAGGACGTTGACGCCTTGATAGACGCGCTGCCCGAGGCCTATGAACGGGCCAAGAAGGCCGGCATGGCCGGCAGCGAAAGCAGCATCCGAACAGCAGGGACAGGTTTTTCTTCATGAAGGTTTTGGCAGCAATGAGCGGCGGCGTCGATTCCGCCGTGGCCGCAGCACGGGCAGTGGAGGCAGGACACGACGTCGTCGGGGTCCACCTGGCACTCTCCCGCATGCCCGGGACGCTGCGTACCGGCAGCCGGGGCTGCTGCACCATCGAGGACTCCCGCGATGCCTGGCGTGCGTGCGACATCCTGGGTATTCCTTACTACGTCTGGGACTTCTCCGAGCGGTTCAAGGAAGACGTGGTGGATGACTTCGTCGCCGAATACGCCGCCGGGCGCACCCCCAATCCGTGCATGCGCTGCAACGAGCGGATCAAGTTCGCCGCGCTGCTGGAGAAGGCGCTCGCACTCGGGTTCGACGCCGTATGCACCGGACACTATGCCAAGGTCATCACCGACGCCGACGGCAATCCGGAACTGCACCGGGCCGCAGACTGGGCCAAGGACCAGTCCTACGTCCTGGGCGTGCTGACCCATGAACAGCTCAAGCACGCGATGTTCCCGCTGGCCGACACTCCGTCCAAGGCCGAGGTCCGGGCAGAGGCGGAGCGCCGTGGACTCTCCGTCGCCAACAAGCCGGACAGCCACGACATCTGCTTCATTCCCGACGGCGACACCCGCGGCTGGCTCGAGGAACGCATCGACATGAGCGAGGGAGAGATCGTCGATCCCTCCGGCGAAACCCTCGGCACACACCCGGGCGCCAACGCGTTTACTGTCGGCCAGCGCAAGGGACTGAAGCTGGGACGTCCCGCTGCGGACGGTAAGCCGCGTTTCGTACTGGAGATCCGGCCCAAGGAGAACAAGGTTATCGTGGGTCCGGAAAAGCTCCTGGACATCGACCAGATGCGCGGCATCAAGGTCTCCTGGGCCGGCCTGCCGATCCGGGAAGTCGAAACCGGCGAAGTCTTCGAATGCACTGCCCAGGTCCGGGCACACGGGGATCCCGTGCCCGCGACTGCCTGGATGGAGACCGGCCCGGAGGGCCGCAGCGAACTGGTGGTCCGGCTGAACGAGCCAATGCGCGGCGTCGCGCCCGGACAGACGGTAGTCATTTACCAGGGCACCCGGGTCCTGGGCCAGGCGACCATCGATTCTGCCCGCTCGCTGGAATGGGATCCAACCGCAGTCTCCTGAGAGGTGTCCCGAACGCCCCCGGCGTAACCTGGAATCGAGTCCCGGCGGCTGGACCTAAACTGGTGGAATGAGTACTGCACCAGCCGATGATTTCGACCCCAAAGCCAGCTCCCTTTCCGGAAAAGTGGCGGATGAGGTCATGGCCGAACTGCTCGCTATGCGCAGCAGCATAGACAACATCGATGCCACGCTGGTCTATCTGCTGGCCGAGCGATTCAAGGCGACCCAGCGGGTGGGGCACCTCAAGGCCGAACACCACCTTCCTCCCGCCGACCCGGGACGCGAAGTCGCGCAGATCGCCCGGCTGCGCCGCCTGGCTGAAGACGCCCATCTGGATCCTGCCTTCGCGGAAAAATTCCTGAACTTCATCATCAGTGAAGTCATCCGCCACCATCAGGCAATTTCCGAGACCCGCAACGGCGGAAGCAATGCAGCCGGAGCCTGAGCGCGAGGCGGTGTCCGCTCCTGAACCGTCAGGGGTCACCGCGACCGCTGCCGGCTCCTGGCCGGGCAGCGACCCGGTGGAGGCAGCCAAAACCATCCGCGGGGAACTCGGGAATCCCCACCTTCCGTTCCTCGTCGAGCTGCCCCAGCGCGGTATCGGTGCCGATGCGGCCGGCCGAACCGCCTCAATGCTCGTTGACCTGCCCGTTGACCTGCAGCCGCACGGCTGGCGGCTGGTGGACCGTCCGGGAATGGACCAGCGGCGGGCGGTTTCGCTGCTCTCACGTGACATCAACGCGCTGGCCGACGTTATCGGCGAAGAGGACGACCCCGGCCGAGAACTGAAGGTCTCTCTCCGGGGACCCCTGACGCTGGCCTCGGAGCTGTACCTGCACAACGGGGAACGCGCGTTGTCCGACGCCGGAGCCCGCCGGGAGCTGGCAGAGTCGCTGTCCGCAGGGGCAGCCGGTTTCGTGGAACGGGTTGCGGCCGTGTCCCGCGGCGCGTCACTGGTGGTCCAGCTGGACGAACCGGCTGTGGACAAGATCCTTGGCGGGAGGATCCCGACCGCCAGCGGTTACCGGACGCTTCGCCGGGTACCCAACCAGGAGGCATCGATTCTGTGGGCCATGGTGCGGGACGCGCTCTCGGAGGCCGGTGCGGCGCAGGTCATCCTGAACCTGCCTGCCGCCGGGCACGGCAGCCCGGCATCGGGGCTGGACCTGGCACTCGGGGCTGGAGCCGACGGCGTGGCCCTGCCGCTGCGGCGCCTGACGGACAGGGACTGGGAAGGCATAGCCGAAGCCGTTGAAGCCGGAAAGCAGATCTGGCTCGGTGCGCTCCCGCTGCCGGCTCCGGGCGCCGAACCCAGGCAGGTCACGGCACTGGTGGAGGACATTACGCGCGGCTGGACCCGGGTGGGCCTGCCGCTGCGCGATCTTGCCGCCCTTCGGATCATGCCGGACGGCGAGCTGGCAGAGCTGGCTCCGCCGGCGGCACGGCGGGTGCTGGAACGTCTGACCCAGACTGCCTCGGCCCTGGACCAGCTGGCGGCGGAAAGCTAAGCCGCCTAGAGCCGTCTCTCCCACTTTTCCGGTTCCACGTCCGGCGGCAGCACGCCGTCGAACTCCCGGTACCCGTAGGTAAAGCTGCCGTCGTAGACAAAGACGGTGCCGAGCTGCCGCTGCCGGACCAGCGTGCGGATCCGGAAACGGCCTAAGTCCTCGTCCCACCACTGCTCAGCGTGGGCATCCGCGCCCGCCAGCACCGGCACGGGGATGCGCAGGCGTCCGAGGAACAGCCTGGTATGCGGGGAATGCATGTGGATCCTGCCGTCCCCGGAGACGGCCAGGGTCAGGTCGGTGGCGAGGTTCCGGCGCCGCCCGACATAGTCCGTGAGGCCGGCAGGGGAGGTCAGCGACGTGGTGTCCTCAAAGATGCGTTCTCCGCTGTCGAAGCGGAAGCTGCGCACAGCGGTCAGCGACGAGCGGCCGAACGGGTCGCGGTGGGCATAGTTGCGGATGGTGAACGGAACATCCCGGCCGAAATCCGGAAAGAACGCGTTCCTCACCGGCAGGGCTGAGAGGAACGGCCGCAGCGCCGGGCGCGGACTGCCGGCGAACTCGAACGTCCCAATCCCCAGCCCATAGCGTCCCTCATCCGGCTGTAGCGAGAAATAGTCCTGCAGCTGCGGCTGGAGCTTGTCGAATTCTGCGCCGAGCGCACGGCGGTACAGGGACCCTTCGCTCATGCCTCCACCCTACGCCGCTAGAGCCGCCCGGAAGCCTTGAGCCGGATATACATGTCCGCAAGTTTCGGAGGAAGCTCATGGGGCGTTTCATCCACTACTTCTGCTCCCATGGACTTCAGCTGTGCGGTGACAGCTGCCCGGTCCAGCAGGGCCCGTTCCGCCGCGGCTGCGCGGAAAACATCGGCGGCTGAATCCCGGGCGGCCCGCAGTTCGTCCAGTGCAGGATCGCGCACCGAGGCGATAACCACCACATGCCGGGCCAGCAGCCGGGGGAGGACCGGCAGCAGGCCCTCCTCCACGGCGCCGGCATCCAAAGAGGTGATGAGCACTACCAGGGAGCGGCGCGAGGAGACGGAGGCGATGACGCCGGGCAGCAGGGAGAGGTCCGCCTCCACCAGTTCCGGTTCCAGCGGAGCCATGGCGTTGACCAGCCGGCTGAGCAGGTTTCCCTTGGCCGTGGAGTCCACGCGTGCCCGCACCCGCCGGTCGAGGGCCAGGAAATCGACCCGGTCGCCGCCCCCGCGGGCCAGCATCCCCAGCAGGAGCGCGGCCTCAATCCCGGTGTCGAGCCTGGGCTCATCAAGGATCCGGGCCGCCGAGGTCCGCGAGGTGTCCAGCACCATGATCACCCGGCGGTCCCGCTCCGGACGCCAGGTACGCACCACCGTGTCCCGGCGCCTCGCCGTCGCCCGCCAGTCGATGGAGCGCACGTCATCACCGCGCACATAGTCGCGCAGCGAATCGAATTCCGTACCGTTTCCTCGAAGCTGCACGGATGCGTTTCCGTCGAGCTCGCGCAGCCGGCGCAGCTTGGCGGGCAGGTGGCGTTTGGAGTGGAACGCGGGCAGCACGCGCAGTGATCCGGGGTAGGGGATGGTGCGCTGGCGCGCTGCCAGCCCCAGCGGGCCAAAGGAACGGACCGTGACGTGTGCGGTGCGCAGTTCGCCCCGCCGTTCCGGCCTCAGGATGCCTGCCGTTTGGCGGGCTTCCCGGGCCGGCACCGTAAGGCGGCGCACTGAATCCCGTGCCCCGGCGGAGGGCTGCCAGGCATCGCGCAGCACCGCGTGGAGCGTGCGGCCGGAGAGGTTGTGCACGGTGACGGCTGACCGCACATCCTCACCGAGCCGGGAACTCTCCGGCACATCGCGCTGAAGGCGCAGGCTCCGCGGGGAAACCGCCAGGGCCAGGTCGGCGCCCGCAGCCAGGGCAAGGATTCCCAGCCAGCCGAAGATGGCTGCGGCGCCCGGAAACAGGACTACGGCCACTGCACCCGCTGCGGCGAGGAGGACAAAGCGTCCTGAAACAGCCACGGTGCCTCCGCCTACCGGGGTACCGGGACGGTTGCGAGGATGCTCCCGAGCACGTCGTCCACGCTGACTCCGTCCATCTGTGCTTCGGGCCGCAGCGCCACGCGGTGCCGCAGGGCCGGCAGGGTCAGGGCCTTGACGTCGTCGGGCGTCGTGAAGGTCCTGCCGGAGAGCCAGGCCCAGGCGCGGGCGGTGTTGAGCAGAGCCGTCGCGCCGCGGGGAGAGACACCAAGCTGGAACGACGGCGCAGAACGGGTCGCCCGGACCAGGTCGACGATGTAGCCCAGGACTTCAGGTGCCACCTCCACCCGGGAAACGGCTTCCCGGGCGTGCCGGAGGTCCGTCTCGCCGGCTACCGGCCGGACGCCTGCTGCGCCAAGGTCCCGGGGATCGAACCCGCTTCCGTGCCGGCGGATGACTTCGATCTCGTCGTCCCTGCCGGGCAGGTCCAAAGTCATCTTCAGCAGGAAACGGTCCAGCTGGGCTTCGGGCAGCGGATAGGTCCCCTCGTATTCCACCGGATTCTGCGTTGCAGCAACCATGAACGGGTCGGGTAACGCGCGGGAGACGCCGTCAACGGTGACCTGGCGTTCCTCCATCGCTTCCAGCAGGGACGCCTGGGTCTTGGGCGGTGTGCGGTTGATTTCGTCGGCGAGCAGGATATTCGTGAAAACGGGTCCCTCGCGGAAGCTGAACTCCGCCGAGCGGCCGTCGTAAATGAGCGAACCGGTGACGTCACCGGGCATTAGGTCCGGAGTGAACTGGACCCGGTTCGTTTCAAGGGACAGCGCGGCCGCGAGGGTGCGGACCAGCAGTGTCTTGGCAACGCCCGGCACACCCTCCAGCAGCACGTGTCCGCGTGCCAGCAACGCGATGATCAGTCCCGTCACGGCGGCGTCCTGCCCCACGACGGCCTTGGCCACTTCCTGCCGGACGGCCTGCAACGCCCGGCGGGCACTCTCGGCTTCTTCGTCCAGGGTGTTGCCTGACTGGACCCCGCCGGCGGGGGAGGAGTACTGCTGGGTCATGGTTCGGTTATCGCTTCCTCTAGGTCCAAAAGTTCCTGGGACCAGGTCACCAGGTCACGGTCAGTTGCAGGTACATGGCGGTTGAGCAGGTTATCGATATCGGTGGCGGAGCGTCCGCTTGAACGCGCCGCGGCATCAACGACGGCGGCGGCGGTGCTTCCCGGGCCGAGCCTCAGACGTGCGGCGAGCCGGACGAGCGTGGCCGCACGAAGATTGGCCGCGGCTCGGTCCAGGGCACGGCTGTCCTGGTACAGGCGCGCCCTGCCGTCCGCTGTCTCAGCAGCGCGCACCACCACCGGCATCGGTTCCAGGGCCAGCGGCCCCAGCCGCCGCCCGCGCCAGAAGATAGCCGCCGCTGCGACGACGAGCGTCCAGATGAGCAGCGGATCCACCCACGCAGGAAGCAGGGAAAAGGGGTTTGCCGGAGCGGCGCCCGGCAGGATGTCCGCCGGAACCGGGAGGTACCAGACCAGGGTGTCCGTACTTCCCAGGACATGCAGCGCCAGGGCGGCGTTGCCGTCCCGGGTGATCGTTTCGTTTGCGAGCAGTCCGGTGAAGCCGAAGACGGTGTCCGATCCGTCCGCGGAGGAAGCATAAAGCCCGGCAGCGGGTTCGCTGCTCCCGGTGACCGGAAAACAGGTGACAGGGCCGCGGTAGGCCAGGCCCCCGGCAGTAACGGACCCGGCCGCTGCTGCGGCAGGGGCAGAGCAGTCCGACGCCGGCGCGGAACCGGATTCCAGCAGGGTCTCGGGAACCAGTCCTGCCTGGGCAATATCCGGTGCCAGCTCCGCGAGCTGGAGGAACGTGGGCTCCACCAGGACAGTTTTGTCCGCAGCACCGGCCAGGCGCCCGAGCTGGCCGCTGTCCAGATACTCGTTCGGATCAAGGAGCAGGAGCGTCGCTCCGCCGGACTCCAGCGCTTCCAGGGCCGCGTCGTAGTCCGCCGGGACCACGACGTCGACACCCTGTGCACGAAGCACGCTCGCTGCCGCCTTGGCGCCGTCCGGAGCGGGGTTATCCGCTGAGAGCGGGATCCGGTCCTCACCCGCAGAGGTCAGCAGGCTCAGCGCGACTCCGCCCGCCAGGACCAGTGCAAGGATGATCCAGACCCGCCAGGCCCGCAGCCTGTGCCGCAGGCTCCCCGGTGTCCGTGCTGGGAGGGCAGCAGTTCCGCCAGACGTGCTGTGCGGGAGTGCTGTGCTGCTCATTTCGGCACCGCCAAAGCCGGATCTGTGCGGAGGTGCGCCTGGACAGGTTCAGTCCGCAGCAGCTCGGCGTCGAGCCGGGCGGCCCGCTCGGAATCCGCTGCTCCGGCATGCGCGCCGCCGTACTTGACCTCGTCGAAGCGGGTGCTCAGCCAGCGGATATCGGTCCCTGCGGACGGAAAAACCGAGCTTAGGGCTGCTCCTGCTTCGCTGGCCGTGCGTCCCGGCCTGCGGTCCAGGATGACGCGCTCCTCGGCTGAGCGAAGGACTGCCCGCAGACGTTCGGCAAGCGCGGTGTCCCAGTCTCCGGCCGCAGCCGCGTGCTCGGCAAGCCGCCGGTGTCCTGCGGCGTCCTGCTCGGGGGCAGCGTCTTCGAAGATTCCTTCCGGGGGCTTGCGCCGGGCGTTCAGGCGCGGCCGAATGACAAGCACGGCAAACGCCAGCACCACCAGTGCGCCGAGCCCCAGCAGCAGGACACCGGTGCCGGACCCCAGGCCCTGGATGCCGGAAAGCACGTCGCCCAGCCACTCCAACACAGCGGCGATCAACTGCTCCGCCCAACCCGGCCGGGCATCCTGGTATTCGGGTCGGGCGAGCTCGGTTTCCAGCCACTGGCGGGCTTGCCGGTCGTCGGGTTCCACCGGCACGTCAAACGGCACGGCGGAACGGAGATAGAGGGGGAAAATCATGAGCGCCTAGCGGGACCCGGCGGCTCGTCCTCCGGGCCACGGGCCCGGAGGAACAGGGAACTGGCCGTGGCCGCCGCGGCCCGGAACGTCGTCGGGATCCCCGCTCGCAGCGTGTTCCTGCTCCCGCATCAGCACGACGTCGAAGCCTTCCCGGCGCATGCGGAGGTCGACGTACAACAGGGAGGTCACGGCGGCTTGGAAGGCGTACCCGATTGCTCCGAAGAACGCCGAGATGGCCGTGGTCAGGACCAGGACGGGCAGGATCGTCGAGAGGTCGTCCCCGGCGGCATCGCCGGATCCGAACGAGGCGAACAGGGTGACCAGCATGGTGATAGGCGTGCTGATCACGGAGACGATGATGGAGACGATGATGCTGGTGAGGATCAGGATGCCGAAGGTGCGCCACCAGTTGCCCCGGGTCAGCGACCAGGACCGGCCCACGGCGGCGAAAATCCCGCGCGGTTCCAGGACCAGGGCAGCGGGTGCCAGGGCGAGTTTGACCGTCAGCCAGGCGAAGACGGCGATAACCGCCAGGACTCCCAGGACCGTGAGGACGACTCCGGAGGTGCCCAGGAACTCAATGACGAAAACGACGGCGAAGACGAAGGCTGCCAGCCCGGCGATGGAAGCAGCGAGCATGAGCAGGGCCATGCCCCCCAGGCGGAGGTAGGACCCCTTGGCCAGGCGCCAGGTCTGCGCCAGGCCGGTCTTGAGGTTGAGGATCGCACGGGCCACAGGAATGACGAGCAGTCCCTGCATCGCCAGGATTCCGATCGCGGAGATGACGGTCAGCACGGTGCCGCCGGTCAGCACAGACGCCCCGAACGAAATGGCCTGGGCGTCGGTGAGCTCCGCCTGCGTGTCCAGGACCTCCAGTGAACCGATGAGGGACTGGCCGAAGACCACGCTCAGTACAGCGATGACGGCCTGGATGATGATGGCCGTGCCGAACGTTGCCGCCGGATTGCGGCGGCATGCCTGGAAGGCACCGTCCATGATCTCGCCCAGACCCAGCGGACGCAGCGGAATGACTCCGGGTTTCGGCGGTGCTGAGTACTGCCCGGGACCGTAGCCGGCCTGACCGGAAAAGGCCGGGCCATAGGGACTTTGGCCAGGCGCTGGGGCGCCTGGAGGAGGGGGCGTGCCCCAAGGCTGCTGCGGGGGAGCCTGCTGGCCCCATTGGGGCTGGGGCGGGGGAGCATACTGTCCCCACTGCGGCTGCGGCCAAGGAGGCTGCTGGCCCCATTGGGGCTGCTGACCCCATTGCGGCTGCTGCGAACCCGTAGGCGGAAGGGGTGGCTGCGACGCGTCGGAACTACCGTCGCCCGCCCCCGGATCGGGTTGGTTGTGATTGTTCTGACTCATGCCTGGCCCCCGCCTTGTCCGCACTTGCTGTTGTTTGTCCTTGTCCGACTATAGTTTCTGTCCGCGTTCCCCGGGACCCGGCGGGCCGCTGCAAAAATATGCCGCCGGGGATGATAGGGATAACATGGGCATTCCGGCGTGCCCCGCCTGCGCGCCGGGCGCAAGCCCTAACGGCCGCTGCCGCAGTGGGCAAGGAACGGACATGCCCGGCGCGGGCTGCAGGCGTCGATTGCCCATCAGGGGCAGGAAGTAAGTGGGGAACTGGAAAGCATGAAGGCACGGATACTGGTCGTAGACGACGACGAAGCCCTGGCGGAAATGATCGGCATCGTGCTGCGCAACGACGGGTTCGATCCCGTTTTCTGCTCCGACGGTGCGCAGGCCCTTGAAATCTTCCGCAGCACCAAGCCCGACCTGGTGCTCCTGGACCTGATGCTGCCCGGTATTGACGGCATCGAAGTCTGCCGGCAGATCCGCGCGGAGTCCGACCTTCCCATCGTGATGCTGACCGCTAAATCCGACACCGCCGACGTCGTCCGCGGTCTTGAATCCGGGGCGGATGACTACGTCCCGAAGCCCTTCAAGCCCGCCGAACTCGTGGCACGCGTCCGGGCCAGGCTGCGCCCGGTCGATTCGAAGTCGCCGGAGACGCTTTCAATTGGCGAAATCAGCATCGACGTTGCAGGGCACTCCGTGTCACGCGGCACCGACCGGATTGCGCTGACGCCGCTGGAATTCGACCTGCTGGTGGCGCTGGCGCGCAAACCCTGGCAGGTCTTCACACGGGAAATGCTGCTGGAACAGGTGTGGGGCTACCGCCACGCGGCCGATACCCGGCTGGTCAACGTCCATGTGCAGCGGCTGCGCTCCAAAATCGAGCGCGATCCTGAGGCGCCCGAAATTGTCCTGACGGTGCGCGGTGTCGGTTACAAAGCCGGCCAGAACTAGTTCCAGCTCCGCCTCCCCGGCGGAGCCCGGCGCCGCCGACGGCAAAAAGACCGGTTCATGGGCCGGTCAATGGATGGGCGCGGAGCGCCGGGCCCGGGCCGCGGCTGCCCTGCGCCGAATGGCGGAATCCGCCTACCGGGCAACCCTGGCGCGGGTTGCCGTGCGGTGGCGGCGGTCGCTGCAGTTCAAAACCGTCCTGGCGACCCTGCTCCTGGTGACCCTGGCGTCCGGCGGAATCGGGGCTTTCCTGTCCCACCAGATTGCCGGCGCCCTGTATGAGGAGCGCCTGACACAGTTCCGTGCCGAAGCAACTGCCGGCCTGAGCAGCGTCAAGGAAAACTTCCGGACCACCGCAGCCGTGGACCGCGAAGGCACCGAACGCCTGGTGTCCAACACGCTTTCCCTGCTCGAGGGGCGCGGTGCCGAAACCCCGCGCCGCTACCTGCTGACGCCCTTGCCCGGACAGGACAACCTCTACGTTTCTCCGCTGGGTGACGGCATCACTGCCAGCGGGATCCCGGCACCGCTGAGCGATTCCATCAACGCCATGGATCCGGACGGCGAGGACGTCGTTCACTGGTCCGCCCTGGCGCTTGCCTACGGCGAACCCGGCTTGGCGTTCGGCACCAAGGTCACGCTGCCCCCGGACCGCTCCGAATATGCGCTCTACCTGATCTATGACCTCTCCACCATGCAGCAGACCCTGGATGATATCCACCGGATCCTCTGGATCGCCGGCGGCCTGTTCCTGGCAATTATCGGAACGATCGCCTGGATTGTCACAAAGGCCGGCGTCGGCGCCGTCAGCGCCGCCGCCTCCGTGTCCGAAAAGCTTGCGGCGGGGGAGCTCCAGGAACGTATGGAGGTCAAGGGCGAGGACGAAGTCGCCAGGCTCGCAGCCTCCTTCAACCACATGGCCGCCACGCTGCAGGACCAGATCACCCAGCTCGCCCAGCTCTCCCGGATGCAGCAGGGTTTCGTCTCCGATGTCTCCCACGAACTGCGGACGCCGCTGACCACGGTACGGATGGCTGCCGAAGTGCTTTACGACGCACGCGACGGGTTTGATCCCATCAGCAAGCGCTCCACGGAGCTGCTCTACCACCAGGTGGAACGCTTCCAGGCGCTGCTCGCCGACCTGCTTGAAATCAGCCGCTTCGATGCCGGCGCAGCCGAACCGGACCTCGAGGCTGCGGATATCCTCGGAATCGTCCGCGACGTTGTGGAAGCCACCGAGCCGCTGGCCCTGAACAACGGTTCCGAGGTGCGCATTGTCTGCCGCGAGGACCGGGTAGTAGTCGACGCGGATCCCCGCCGCGTCGAACGAATTGTCCGCAACCTGGTCGTCAATGCGCTGGAGCACGGTGAAGGCAAACCCGTGGAGATCGCTGTTGCCACCAATGCCGACGCCGTCGGCGTGGCGGTCCGCGACTACGGCATAGGAATGAGCGACGACGACGCCGCGCGCGTCTTCGACCGTTTCTGGCGTGCGGACCCGGCGCGCGCCCGGACAACCGGCGGCAGCGGCCTGGGCCTTGCCATTGCAGCGGAGGATGCCCGGCTGCATGACGGTTGGCTGGAAGCATGGGGCAGCCCGGGCAACGGTGCCTGCTTCCGCCTGACGCTTCCGCGGCGGCACGGCGAAGGGTTCGCGGCGTCGCCTGTTCCCCTCTCCCCGCAGGACACGTCGCTGCCGGCACCGCCGCGCGCACTCTCTGCACTCGTGAGTCCTGATCCGGAGGAACACCATGACTAGCGGACTGCGCGGACGCCTTCGCGCTGCACTCCTCGTCGCCGTGATGCTTTTCCTGGCCGGGTGTTCCTCTATTCCCACGGTTGGGCCGGTGGGCACGGCTACTCCCAGCGCAGGCGGCAGCAACATCGCGAACCAGCTCAGCTACACTCCTCCCGGCCCCGCAGACGGTGCCGGCCCGCAGGAAATCATCGAAGGTTTCATTACCGCCGGAGTCGGTGCCGGAGAGGACTACAGCGCGGCCCGCGAGTTCCTCACAGCCGAGCTCGCCAGCTCCTGGGTTCCCGGCGAGCGGGTCGTGATTTACGGCGCGGACCCGAATGTGGTCCCGCTTCCCGAGCCCAATGCGTTCCAGATCCAGCTCGAAGTCGTGGCTTCGGTCAATGCCGGAGGCATACGCACGAGTTCCGCCCCCGGGACTACAGAGACCATCCAGGTCCGGCTGGCACAGCAGGACGGCGAGTGGCGCATCAGCGGCATTCCCAACGGAGTGATGATTTCGGACGTCACGTTCCCGACGGTGTTCCAGGCCCATAACCTGTACTTCTACTCGAGCACCTACAGCTACTGGGTTCCGGACACCCGGTGGTTTATCCGCCGGTCAGGCATAGCTGCCTCCGTGGTCAACGCCATGCTCGCGGGACCGGCTCCCTACCTGCAGGGCGCAGTGACCAGCGCTTTCCCCGCGGAAACGTCTCTGGCCCGCGATGCCGTTCCGGTGGTTTCAGGTGTGGCATCGGTGGACTTCTCGGCAGAGGTCCTCGAGGATTCCAGTGACCTCAGCCGGCAGCAGATGGCGCTGCAGCTGGAAAAGAACCTCCGCCAGCTCAACAATGTGAATTCGGTTGAGATGACGGTAAACCAGCGCCCGGTGGACCTGGGACCCGAGAACGATTCCCTGCTGGCGGTCCAGGATGATCCCCGCGTCGGCGATACCCAGATCGCAGTCTCCGGCGACAGCTTGACCTTCTTCCAGGACAGGCAGGCGGTGCCCATCGAAAACCTGCCTGACCTCAGTGAGTACGGCCCCCGGGAGCCCGCCGTATCGGCGGACCTGGCCACAATCGCCTTCCTTTCCAGCGACGCCGGCACCCTGCTGGTCACAGGTCCCGGCAAGGACGTCGCCCCCGTGGCGTCCGGAAGCGGCCTCAGCGCACCAAGCGTCGATCCAGAGGGCTGGATCTGGTCCGCCTCGGACGAGCCGTCCGGGAGCAAAGTGATCGCCGTCGGACCGGACCTCAAGCCTTCCGGCCAGCCTGGACTGACACCGTCGTGGCTCGAAGGGATGAAGGTCAAGGAGCTGAGGATCTCACGCGACGGAGCCCGTGCGTTGCTGGTGGTGGAACAGAACGGTACGGCCCGCGTCCTGATCGCCGGCGTCGTGCGCTCCTCTGGCGGCACCCCGCAGACGCTGACGGCACCGTTGGAAGTCTGGACTGACGATCCCGTGACGACGGCTGTCTGGGTCGGCGAGACCTCGGTTGCTGCGCTGCAGAAGGGCCAGGACGAGCGCCTTACCCCGGTCATCCTGGATCCAACGGAGGAGAACCGCACCCTGGCGCCGTGGGACGGGGGCTTCAGCCTGAGCGGTGGTGACGGTCCGGAAGACCTCTTCCTGCAGACCGCTGACGCCATTTACAAGAAACTGGGCAACGGCTGGATCAAGGAGATCGACGGGCTGCGGGATCCGGCGTTCCCGGGCTAGGGGGTCCGCTCCCGGGCGGCGCTTCCGCCTGGTCCCCTCGGGTATGCACCGCTCGGGTATACCTCCCGTCCGTCAGACATCCCTTCCTCCACATATCCGGCTGAAGGGCCGGACAGCCTCCGTTTGTCCGCCGCTGCTGTCCGTTTTACATGGCGGCGGCCCCCCGGCCGCAGTCTGGGGACATGTCTTCTCCGCGTTTGATTCCGTTCCGGGAAGCGGATCGGGTCCTCCAGCACCCCGCCGCCGCCGGGCTGCTGCGGGCCTGCCGCGAATTGCGGTCGGTGCTGCTGCCGGTGGTGTGTGCCGTGTGCGCACGGCCGGACGAATCGTTGTGCAACGGATGCGCTGCCGCGGTCAGGCATGCCACGCTGCGCCCCTTTGAGGCATCTTCCGGCGCAGGGCTGCTCCCTTTCCAGGAGGAGGATCCCGCCGCAGGCGCTTTCTGCCCGGCCGGGGACGGCAGCTCCGAGGAACCGCAATACCGCCCTCTTTCGGTGACGTCGGCCGGCCGCTACGGGACGGCACTGGCCCGGGTGCTGCTCGCCTGCAAGAACCACGGCCACACAGATCTGGTTCCTGTCCTCGGCACGGCGATGGCGCGCGCGCTGCACTCGGTTCCGGGCATCGGGCAGGATTGTGTCCACGTGGTCCCGGTTCCGGGGAAGACGCAGGCACGCTACCGCCGCGGATACGATCCGCTTGCCCTCATCCTTGGTTACGTCGGCCGCCGCGGACTGCTGCCCGGGAAGACGCACGTCAGCCGGCTGGTGCGGTACCGGCCAGGCGCCGAGGCAGCGGGATGGCTGCGCACCCGGACGGCGGGACAGAAGGGGCTCGGAGCGCGGGCCCGGAGGCGCAACGTGCACGGAACCATGACCGCGGGTCCGCCTGGATCCCTTCGGGGTCTGAAGGTGGTGGTGGCCGATGACGTCCTGACGACCGGAGCCACCGTTGCCGAAGCTGTGCGTGCCCTGCGCGGCGCCGGAGCGGAGGTGGTGGGCGCCGTCGTCATTGCTGCAGCGCGTGCGCCTTCAGCTGCCCGTTGACCATGGCGTTGCAGCAGGCCACGTCGGGAAAGGAAAAGAACAGCGTCCAAGGTCAGAAGGTGAATTTACTTTCGGGGTGATCTAACGTGTTGGTATGGACTGTTTCAAGCAAAGGAGCAGTCCTGCGGCAACGGCTGCGAAGGAAACTGGCAGCGGCCGTTGTTGTGTCACCGAAGAATATTGGAGGGCACCATGGAATTCATGATCAGCGGACGCAACGTTGCAGTATCCGATCGGTTCCGTCAGTACGCCGCCGAGAAGATCGGCAAGGTGGAGAACCTCGGAAACAAGGTGCAGCGGGTTGATGCACGGGTTACCAAGCACGAGAACATCCGCGAAGCCGACAGCTCCCTCACCGTTGAATTGACCGTCCTTGGACGCGGACCGGTAGTCCGTGCCGAAGCATCGTCCGCCGATAAGTTCGCCGCCTTTGACCTCGCCTACGGCAAGCTCATGGAGCGCCTCCGCCGCGCCAGCGACCGGCGGAAGGTCCACCGCGGGCGGCACACCCCTCTCGCGGTACGCGTGGCGACCGCCGGGCTGGAACCGGCCCGGACAGCAGAGCCGCTCGCCGCGCAGGTTGCCGCTGAAGAACCGGCTCCCGTGGAAGGCAATGAAGCCGACCAGGAGATGCAGACCGGCGAGTGCCCGGTGCTGATCCGCCGCAAGGTCTTTCCGGGCGCCCCTATGACCCTTGACGACGCCGTCGACAACATGGAACTGGTCGGCCACGACTTCTACCTGTTCGTGGATTCCGCAACTGGTGCGCCTTCGGTGGTGTACCGCCGGAAGGGATGGACCTATGGCGTCATCACCCTGGATTCGAAGTGCGCGGAAGGCGCAGAGGAATTGCGCGAAGAGATGCGCGGTTACCGCGACAACACGGTTGTGACAGAAGGGATCGAAGCCACCGCCTGAGGTCCGGGCCTGTCTAGGATGGGGGCATGCCAGCCGCCCTGACCCTGGACCAGGCCCGCCGCGCGGTTCTGTGCGCACAGCAGTTTGCGAAAGCGCGGCCCGCCAGCCCGACTCCCGGGCAGGTGGGCCGCGTTTTTGATTCCCTGGCCCTGTTGCAGATCGACTCCGTCAATGTCCTTGCCCGCAGTCACTATTTGCCCCACTTCTCACGGCTGGGCGCGTACGACCGAACGGTGCTGGACGGCATGTCATCCCGCCACCCGCGCCGCATGATGGAGTACTGGGCGCACGAGGCGAGCTATATCCATCCGGACCTGTTCGCAGACCTGCGCCTTTGGAAGAAGCGAAGCTGGGCGGGCTCCGTGGAACCGGAAGAACTCCGCCGGAGCGTCTCCGATGCGTTGCTGGCATTGCTGGAAGACAAACATCCGCTCACCGCGCGGCAGGCTGAAATGCTCCTGGGGCACGCCGCCGACAGGGAGAAAACACACTGGGGGTGGAACTGGAGCGTCGTCAAGCGCGTGCTGGAAGACCTGTTCGAACAGGGGATCGTTACCAGTGCCGGCCGTACTGCCCAGTTTGAACGGCTCTACGCCCCGACTGCCGCGGTGCATCCGCAGGGGCCGGCGTCCCTGGAAGACGGCGTCGACCTCGGCGAAGCACTGCTGCGGCTGACGGAAAGGGCTGCACGTTCGCTTGGCGTCGGCACGGCAAACGCACTTGCCGACTATTTCCGCCTGCCGGTTCAGGACACCCTGGGGGCGGCCAGGACCCTGTCCGCACGCGGGACGCTGGAGGAAACCTCGGTCGCTGGCTGGAAGGCACCGGTCTTCCTGCATGCAGCTGCCCGTATCCCGCGCCGCTGTCACGGCCGCGGGCTGCTGAGTCCCTTCGATTCGCTGGTATTTGACCGGCGGAGGCTGCGGGATCTCTTCGGGATCGACTACCGGATCGAAATCTATACCCCTGTGGCAAAACGGCGTTTCGGGTACTACGTGCTGCCCTTCCTGCTGCGGGAAAGGATCGCGGCGCGCGTTGACCTCAAAGCTGACCGGGCCCGGGGAGTGCTCCTGGTCCAGTCTGCCCACCTGGAAGCGGACGCACCGGATGATACCGCCGTTGAGCTGGCTGCGGAATTAGTCCTGATGGCACGGTGGCTGGACCTCGGAGAGGTTATGGTAAGACCTGTGGGCAACCTTGCGCCCGCCCTGAAACTGGCCGTTAGCCGTGAGTAGCCCACGCCGGGAACCCAGACGTCCTGCGGGACGTCTCTCACGTAGACTGGGGACGCCAGAAAACGGCAACACTAGATTGGGAGCAAATCAGTGGCATCACTTCTCGAACGAGTTCTTCGCACCGGCGACAAGAAGACGCTGAAAACACTGCGTAACTACGCCGACGCGATCAACGTGCTCGAGGACGAGTACAAAGCCATGTCTGACGCTGAGCTGCGGGCCGAAACGGACAGCCTCAAGGAGCGCCACGCGGACGGTGAATCGCTGGATGATTTGCTCCCAGAGGCCTTTGCGCTGGTCCGTGAGGCGGCAGGCCGGACCCTGGGGATGCGTCACTTTGACGTGCAGCTGATGGGCGGCGCTGCCCTTCACCTTGGAAACATCGCAGAAATGAAGACCGGTGAAGGCAAGACCCTCGTCGCCACCGCACCCGCTTTCCTGAACGCACTGACCGGCCGCGGCGTCCACATCGTCACCGTGAACGACTACCTGGCCCAGTACCAGTCCGAGCTTATGGGCCGCGTTTTCCGCTTCCTGGGCATGAGCACAGGCTGCATCGTCTCGAACCAGGACCCGGCCACCCGCCGTGAGCAGTACGCCGCAGACATCACGTACGGCACCAACAACGAGTTCGGGTTCGACTACCTGCGCGACAACATGGCCTGGAGCGCTTCGGAACTTGTCCAGCGCGGCCACCACTACGCCATCGTTGACGAAGTCGACTCCATCCTTATTGACGAGGCCCGCACCCCGCTGATCATCTCCGGTGCCGCGAGCGGCGACGTGAACCGCTGGTATACCGAGTTTGCCAAGGTAGTCCAGCGGCTGAGCCTGGACCAGGACTATGAAGTCGACGAAAAGAAGCGCACGGTCGGCGTCCTGGAATCCGGGATCGAGAAGGTCGAGGACTACCTGGGCATCAGCAACCTCTATGAGGCTGCGAACACCCCGCTGATCGGGTTCCTGAACAACGCCATCAAGGCCAAGGAGCTCTTCAAGCGGGACAAGGACTACGTCATCCTCAACGGCGAGATCCTCATCGTTGACGAGCACACCGGACGCATCCTCGCCGGACGCCGCTACAACGAAGGCATGCACCAGGCCATCGAGGCCAAAGAGGGTGTGCAGATCAAGGCCGAGAACCAGACCCTCGCCACGGTCACCCTGCAGAACTACTTCCGCCTGTACGAAAAGCTCTCGGGCATGACCGGCACTGCCGAAACCGAAGCGGCCGAGTTCATGAGCACGTACAAGCTCGGCGTCGTGCCCATCCCGACCAACAAGCCAATGGCACGGCTGGACCAGCCCGACCTCATTTACAAGAATGAAGTCGCCAAGTTCGACGCCGTCGTCAAGGACATTGCTGAACGCCATGCCTCCGGGCAGCCCGTGCTGGTGGGCACCACCAGCGTGGAAAAGAGCGAATACCTCTCGAAGCAGCTGGCCAAGGCAGGCATCCGGCACGAGGTCCTGAACGCAAAGAACCACGCCCGTGAAGCTGCCATCGTGGCCCAGGCGGGCCGCAAGGGAGCTGTCACCGTAGCCACCAACATGGCAGGCCGCGGAACCGACATCATGCTCGGCGGCAATGCGGAATTCAACGCCGTAGCTGAGCTGAACAGCCGCGGACTGGATCCGGCCGAGAACCCGGAGGCCTACGAAGCGGCCTGGCCTGCCGCCCTCGAGAAGGCACAGTCTGCCGTCGCCGCGGAACACGATGAAGTGCGTGCCCTCGGCGGGCTGTACGTCCTGGGCACCGAACGCCACGAATCCCGGCGCATCGACAACCAGCTGCGCGGACGTTCCGGCCGTCAGGGCGACCCGGGCGAATCCCGTTTCTACCTCTCCCTGACTGATGACCTCATGCGCCTGTTCAACTCAGGTGCCGCTGAACGCATCATGAACAGCTCTTCGATGCCGGACGACGTCGCGCTCGAATCGAAGCTCGTGTCGAAGGCAATCCAGAACGCGCAGGGCCAGGTTGAGGGCCGGAATGCGGAACAGCGCAAAAACGTCCTGAAGTACGACGACGTCCTGAACCGCCAGCGCGAGGCCATCTACGGCGACCGCCGCCGCATCCTGGAAGGAGATGACCTGCATGAGAAGGTCGGCTTCTTCCTGGAAGACGTCATCGGCGCGATCGTCAACGACGCGACGGCGGAGGGCCACGGGGACGACTGGGATCTGGAAACCCTCTGGAAGAACCTCAAGATCGTCTACCCGGTGGGCCTGACGGTCGACGAAGTCATCGACGAAGCCGGGGGAAGGGCCCAGCTCACCCGGGACTTCCTGCTGAATGAGATCCTGTCCGATGCCCGGCTGGCCTACCAGGCCCGTGAGGATGCCATTGGCTCTGCTGCGATGCGCGAGCTCGAGCGCCGGGTTGTGCTCTCGGTGATCGGCCGGAAGTGGCAGGAACACCTCTACGAGATGGACTACCTCAAGGAAGGCATCGGCCTGAGGGCAATGGCCCAGCGCGATCCCCTGGTTGAGTACCAGCGTGAAGGCTTCGTCATGTTCCAGACCATGATGGAGGCTATCCGCGAGGAGAGCATCCGGTACCTGTTCAACGTGGAGGTCCAGGTCTCCGAGCCGGCTGTTCCGGAAGCCCTCGCCGGCATCAAGGACGCCCGCGGAGCCCTGGGCACTCCCATCATCAAGGCGGCCGGCCTCGAAGCCCCCGAACGGCCCGCCAGCCTGCAGTTCTCCGCCCCCAACAGCCAGGGCCAGGTCGAGACCAGGGTTGAGCGCACCACTCCTGCCAAGCAGTCAGGGTCGGGTTCACCTGCCGAGCCTGCCTCACGCCGGGACGTGCGAGCTTCCTCCAAGAAGAAGCGGCGCAAGTAGCTTCAGCCGATCTCCAAAGCCGTGACCTTCCACAGTCCGCGCCGCAGCTCCAACCGGAGAGCCGCTGCGCGGACTGTGGACGTTTCGGCTGCGACAACGGCTACTTCGTAGATACCTTCCGCGACGGGACAGACCCTGACACGCAGGATCCGCACGTTGCGGCGTGCCCTGGCCCCGCTGGCTGCGGCGCGTCCCCGCTCCAGGTTGGTCCGCATCTGCAGCCGCTCGAATTCGTCCAGGTCCAGCCACCGTGACATCTGCTGCAGCGGACGCACCCCTGCCAGCACTTCCAGGGCACCTACAGTGACAGACCGCGCGATCGCTTCCATGCGAGCGTCATCCTGCGGCGGACTGGACCAGTTCGCACCGGGCGGCAGCGGATCGGGAGGCAGTGCACGGACCGGGACCGGACGCTGCTGCGGCACCACAGGGGGAGCGTTTCCGGGGACGGTGGAGAAAACCGGTGGACGGGGCATGGGCAGGGGTTCGCCGCTGGCCCGCGCCAGCAATTCGCGGCCCTCTGCATTTGCCTCGCCTGGAGCTGGAAGAACAATGAGGATCGCCATCAGCGTGCTCCTTTTCGATCGGGTTTAGTCCGCCGGGAGCGGCGGAACGGCCAGGACCTGTCCTGGCTGGAGAACATGGGGGTCTGCACCGATGACGGCACGGTTCAGCTCGAACCACGCCGGCCAGTGCGAAGCGATCCCGGCGTCTGTGGCAAGGGGGCCAAGCTGCGCGGCGGCCAGCGCCCACAGGGTGTCTCCCGCCGTGACAGTTACGTCCTGGTGCGCCGGAGCCTGCCAACGGGCAGAAGGCGGACTCTGCAGCGGCCCTGATACGGGCTCCGACGCAGGTTTCCAATGCGGGTCAAACGGGTCGAGGCCGCCGGATGACTGCAGAGGCTGCCACAGGGGATCGATCGTCAAATTCCCGCCCCATGCGACGGCGGCGGCAGGGCTCCCGGCAGCACTCTCTGCAGGACCGGGCGGAGGGACCGCCAGTGCCGCCATCGGGACACTGGCTACCTGCAGGCCAAGAGCCGCTGCAGCCAACCGGCGGAGGAACTCCGGGCTGAACCGTCCAACCGTGCGGGCAGCGCGTTGTTTGCCAAACCGCAGCAGCAGCGCTGAGATGAAGCCGGCCGTCATCCCGACGGTCCACCATGCCAACACGAGGAGACCGGCAGCGCTGGCAGCCAGGGCAGCAAACGACTGAAGGTCTGTCAGCGAGCCGGCGCTGAGGATGTCGAAGGTGGCCGTGTGCTCCGAAAGCCTGGTACCGGACCAGACCAGCAGCAGGCCTGCTGCGGCGGCTGCAGCTGCTTGTATCAGGTCTTCCAGAAGCCGGCGCATGTTCTGGCCTTTCAAGGTGGTTGCGGATGGTCGGGCCGCGAATCGGACAGATGATGAAGTTTGATGCCGTTTGACGCGGTTTAATACAGCTAGGTCACGGTTGATGTCCTTTACTACACACAGATGGCAGAGCTGTCCAGAGTGGCCAAGGAGAAAGTTGGCGGTTAGCCTTTCCAGATGAGGTGGGAGTCGCTGTTTGCTGACCTGGAGGCACAGCTGGCAGCAGCCGGACAGGCCGGGCTGGAAGCTGAGATCGCGGAGCGCCATCGCGGGGAGTCGGCGTCAATCGGCTTCTCCGCCCGGCTGCGGGGCCAGCGCGGAGGGTCGCTCAAGGTTCACGTTGACGGGGCCGGCGAGCCTCTCCGGGGTGAACTCAGACAGGCAGGCGCAGGCTGGTTCCTGCTGCAGTCCTCTTCAACATCGCACCTGGTTCCGCTGGAGGCAGTGCGGCTGGTCGAGGGAATGGGCCGTTTCGCGGCTCCGGAGGAAGGACACGTCCAGCTGAAGCTTTCATCAGCTTTGAGGGGAGTGGCGCGGGACCGCTACCCGGTGCGGCTGCAGCTCCGCGGAGCTCCCGCAGCCAGCCTGCACGGCAGCATCGACAGGGTAGGGCTGGACTTCCTGGAATTCGCCGTGTTGGAGCCCGGGTCCCCGCGCCGGCGGGAGAACGTGGCCTCGGCAGCGGTGGTCCCCTTCCGGGCTATTGCTGTCATCAGTTCCACCCGCTGACCGTTCCACAGAACGCTCAGGCCGGTTCAGGTACGGCGCCGCTAGGCGTCCGCAGCTTCGTCCTGCGGCAGGGCAGCCCGTGCCTCGGCCGCCTTCCGGTAGGCGCCGGCAATATACTCCTCGAGTTTTGCCGATTCGACCCGCCACTGGCCGCGGCCACCGACCTGGATGGCCGGAAGTTCTCCGGAACGCACCAGCGCATACGTCTGGGACGAGGAAATGTTCAGGACCTCGCCGACGTCGGCGAGCGTGAGGAACCTCTTCTCCACCATGGTGCCTTTCCTCAATTTCCGTTCCCGGTCTGTGCGGCTCTGGACAAGTCTGCCAGCACAACGGCCGCCCTGCGGAAGTTATCCACAAATTAGGGCCCCCACCCGTTTCCATCCTGCACATTCCGCGTCACAATGTCCTGCAACACTCCGCAGGGAGTCCGGGGGAAACGTTCAGGGGGAAAGATGAGTCTCAAGACCGCGGTGCCGCAGGCGCCTGCCCAGCGCCTCAAGAAGCCATCATGGAAGGACCCCCGGCTGCTGGTGGGGATACTGCTGGTGCTCGCCTCGGTGGCGGGAGTAACTGCGCTGGTGGCGGGTGCGGAGAAGTCCACCAACGTTCTCGTGGCGGCCAGGGACCTTCCCGTTGGCACTGCACTGGAAACGGACGACTTCGACGTAGTGCCGGTGCGTCTGGGCACACTTGAGGGTGCCTATATGCCTGCCGGCGAGAAGATCCCCGACGGCGCAGTTGCCGGCGCGCTCATCCGCAGCGGCGAGCTGCTGGTGAGGGCGGATCTGGCCACGTCAGACCAGCTTGACCGCAAGCCGCTGGGGCTCGACGTCGAGACACCGCTGCCCAGCGGAATCCGGTCGGGAGACAGGGTGGATGTCTGGGCGTCCCTGCCCGATGGCCGGAACGGTTTCAGTGAACCGCGCAAGCTTCTGGAAGCAGCGGAGATCTCCGAGATCGCTGTGGCGGAATCCGTCATTGCCGGCCCGGATGCCACGCGGCTGCTCGTGCTGGTGGAAGACGCGGACCTTCCTGCGCTTCTCGGGGCCCTGTCGAACCAGGCCAAAATCGCTGTCGTCCCGAATCCGTCACTCCGATGAGCTCGATTCCGGTGGTGACCTCCGGCAGCGGAACGGCGGAGCTGGTCCAGGGGCTGGAACGCCTGCAGGGCCCGGTCACGGTCATCAGGCGGTGCAGTGAACTGGCCGAACTCATTGCCGCGTGCCAAAGCGGCATGGCCAGGGCAGCAATTGTGGACGACGACGCAGTAGAACTGACGGCCAGCCTTGCCGAACGCCTGTCCGCCGCGGGAGTCGCACTGATCGTCCTCGCGGACGACGTCGAAACCCGGGAACGGCTGGATGCCCTGGGGATCCGGCATGCGTCCAGGACGCTCGACTCAGAGTCATTCGCGGACCTGGTTGCCTTAGCGGTGTCGGACCTGGAATCACGGGCGGGCCTGCCGGCAAGCACTTCTTCACTGGCTGATCCGGGGCAGCCTTTCCGGCAGTGGACCCTGGCGGAAAGTCCGTGCGCCGGGGGAGGGGAGGGCCCCCGGGACCGGAGGGGGAGCGTGGTCGCGGTCTGGGGTCCGGCTGGAGCGCCAGGCAGGACTACGCTGGCGCTGAATCTGGCCGCCGAGGCTGCTGCGGCGGGAAGCACAGTGATCCTCATCGATGCAGACACCTATGCCCCCAGCATCGCCGCGGCGCTGGGCCTCACGGAAGAATCAGCCGGCATCGCCCAGGCCTGCCGGCTGGCCGACCAGGGCTTGCTGGATGAAGGCTCGCTGGCCGGCAGTGCCATCAGCCTGGACCTGCTGGGTCAGCGGATGAGCGTGCTGACCGGAATCACCAGGTCAGACCGATGGATTGAAATCCGGGGGACAGCACTCCAAAGGGTCCTGGAGCAATCCCGGAGCATAGCCGACATCACGGTGGTCGACTGCGGTTTCAGCGTCGAATCCGATGAGGAACTCAGCTTCGACACGATGGCGCCGCGCCGCAACGCAGCAACGCTGATCGCGCTCGAATCCGCTGACACTGTCTATGCCGTCGGAGCGGCCGATCCCGTAGGTGTCCCCAGGCTGGTCCGCGCCCTGACCGAGCTTCTGGCAGCCGTGCCGGCGGTGTCTCCGCTGATCGTGCTCAACAAGGTCCGGCGTTCCGCGGCGGGCCGTGCGCCCGAACGCCAGTTGAGTGAGGCCTGGGAACGGTTTGGGTCCGGGACGATCGACGCTTTCCTTCCTGCCGACTGGGAAGCTGCGGACGCAGCCCTCCTGGCCGGAACGGTCCTGCTGGAAGCGGCGCCGTCCTCGCCGCTTCGGACTGCCATCGCGGCACTGGCAAATGTTCCGGCCGGTACGCGCCGCAGAGGGCGCCGACACCGCAGGGCCGGAGCAAAGTGACCTTTTCATTCGCTACGGGATAGGCTCGTAACAAAATGGGGCGCAACGGAGCGTCCCCACGAGCGGCGAATTTCGGAGGCGTATTACATGTCGTCTGGATCCAACAGTACGGATCTGTCCAGTTCGGATACTTCCCTTGAGGATTTCATCGGGAATTACTACGAGCATCTGGCGGCTGAAGACGCCGAGCTTTATCCGCGGGAGGTCCTGCAGGAGCGCGCTGAGCAGCACCGCCGGCTGGCCTGGACCCGGGCCGACGGGACGGCTGCAGTGGACATTTTCGATCAGGCGGACTCAAGCGTCATCCTGATCGTCACCGATGACATGCCGTTCCTCGTGGACTCTGTCACCGCAGAGATCGTCCGGCAGAACAGCGGCATCCGGCTCATGGTCCACCCCACCTTCCTCGCCACCAGGAACCGTGAGAGCGACACACTGCAGCGTCTGCGGCGGGTACCAAGCGCAGCCGGGGTATCGAGCGGTGATACTGCTGCCCTGCCGAACATTTCCGGCCTGCTCGGCGCACCTGATGAGACCACGAGGATCGAATCGTGGATCGCCGTGGAGGTGCCCCGCCTCACTGACCCAGGCCGCCGGGCAGAGATGGTCCAAGGCCTCGAACGGGTGCTGTCCGACGTCCGGCTGGCAGTCCAGGACTGGCCGGCCATGAGGGCCAAGGTCCACGAGGTCGCCGGCGAACTAGGATCCGTGGCCCACGGCGTCCCGGACCTGCACCAGGCCCGCGAACTGCTGGCCTGGCTGGACAACGGCAACTTCACTTTCCTTGGGTACCGCGAGTATGACCTCCTGAACGAGAACGGCGAGGACGTCCTTCGGGCGGCATCCGGCAGCGGCCTGGGACTGCTGCGGCGTCATTCCGAAGCCCGGAAGGTCCAGCACCTGACCGCCGCCGGAAGAGCCAAGGCACGCGAGAAGCGCGCCCTGGTGATCACCAAAGCGAACTCCCGGTCCACGGTCCACCGCGCGGCCTACTTCGACTACATCGGGGTGAAGCGCTTCGATGCTGACGGCAACGTCAACGGCGAACGCAGGTTCATCGGTCTTTTCGCCACCGGCGCCTACACAGGATCGGTGCGCAACATCCCGATCCTGCGGGAAAAGGTCAAGGAGGTCATGCAGCGCTCCGGCTTCCCGGCGGATTCGCATTCCGGCAAGGACATGCTGGCCATCATGGAAACCTTTCCGCGCGACGAGCTTTTCCAGATCGACGTCGACGGGCTGCTGGAGACGGCACACGGCATCCTCCGGCTTCAGGAACGCAGAAGGACCAGGCTTTTCCTGCGGCCGGATGTCTACGGACGCTTTATGTCCGCCATGGTGTTCCTGCCCCGCGACCGTTACACGACGTCGGTCCGGCTGCGCATCCAGGACGAGCTCCGTTCCACCTTCAACGCTGAATCGATCGACTACGAAGCACGGCTCACTGAGTCGGCCCTGGCCAGGCTGTTTTTCCGGATCCGGCTGCCGAAGGGTGCTGAACTCGCAGATATCGACGCCGCCGCCCTGGAACGCCGCCTGGTCAACGCCACGCGTTCCTGGTCCGAGGGAATCAACGAAGCGCTGAGGAGCAAGTTCGACCGGGAACAGGCCGAAACCCTGTCCGATCTTTGGGCTGACGCCTTCCCCATGGATTACCGGGTGGGGTACGAGGTCGAGGACGCCCTCGAAGACATTGCCCGTTTCGAACAGCGACTGCAGCAGCCGGACAACGCCCCGGAGCTGTTCGTCTACATCCCGGAAGAGATGGGCGAGGGGACAGACGCCCGGCTCAAGCTGTACCTGCTTGAGCCGCGCTCGCTGACCCAGATCCTCCCGTTCCTGCACAACCTGGGGCTGGAAGTCCAGGACGAACGGCCGTTCGAGATCCGGCGGCAGGACGGCGTCGAACTTTACCTCTACGATTTTGGCCTCCGTTACCGGGCCGGCGTGGACCCGCTGAAGACCGGGTCCCTCCTCGCGGAAGCGTTCCGGGCAGGCATTTCAGGCGCCAGTGAGTCAGATGCGTTTGACCGGCTGGTTTTGGGACAGGGACTGGGCTGGCGTGAGGTCGTGATCTTCCGCAGTTATGCCAAGTACATGCGGCAGATGGGCAACACGAATTCCTATGGATTCATTGCCGATACCCTCATGGCCAACCCGCGGGTCACCGCAGCGCTGGGACAGCTTTTCCGAGCCCGCTTTGACCCCGCGGCAGACGACGCCGCCCGGGAAGCCGGCGTCGAAGCGGCCAGGGCGGAGCTCGAGTCCGGACTTGAGCAGGTACCGACACTGGACGCGGACCGCGTCCTGCGGACATTTGCCAACCTGATCGAAGCTACCCTGCGGACGAACTTCTACCAGGACAAACCGCATGTGAGCTTCAAGCTCAACACTGCGGCGATCGAAGGTGCGCCGTTCCCGCGGCCCAAATACGAGATTTGGGTGTATTCCCCCCGCGTCGAGGGCGTGCACCTGCGCTTCGGAGAGGTTGCCCGCGGCGGCTTGCGCTGGTCCGACAGGCGTGAGGATTTCCGCACCGAAATCCTGGGCCTGGTCAAGGCACAGACGGTCAAGAACGCCGTCATTGTGCCCACCGGAGCGAAGGGCGGCTTCTACGCGAAGCAGCTGCCGGATCCGGCACAGGACCGGGCAGCCTGGATGGAAGAAGGCAAGGAGAGCTACCGCACCTTCATCCGCGGGCTCTTGGACATCACCGACAACCTGGTGGTGACCCAGGAAGGCGAAGAGGTTGTCCCGCCCGCGCGCGTCGTGCGCCATGACGGGGAGGACAGCTACCTCGTGGTCGCGGCCGACAAGGGCACGGCGTCCTTCTCTGACATTGCGAATGAACTCTCGGCCGAATACGGCTTCTGGCTGGGGGACGCGTTCGCGTCCGGAGGCTCGGTCGGCTATGACCACAAGGCCATGGGCATCACGGCCCGCGGAGCCTGGGAATCGGTGAAGCGGCACTTTACCGAGCTCGGCGTGGACACCCAGACCGAAGACTTCACGGCCGTGGGCGTGGGTGACATGAGCGGGGACGTTTTCGGCAACGGCATGCTGCTCTCCGAGCACATCCGCCTGGTCGCCGCGTTCGACCACCGCCATGTCTTCCTGGACCCTAACCCGGATGCAGCCCGCTCCTATGCGGAACGGCGCCGGCTCTTTGAACTGCCGCGCTCTTCCTGGGCGGATTACGACGAATCGCTCATCAGTTCCGGCGGCGGGATCTACCCGCGCCAGTCCAAGAGCATCCCGATCAGCGCAGAGGTCCGCCAGGCGCTCGGCCTGGACGCCGGCGTCACCCGGATGAGCCCGCCGGAGCTGCTGCGCGCCATCCTGAAAGCGCCCGTGGACCTGCTCTACAACGGCGGCATCGGCACCTACATCAAGGCGTCGGCCGAGTCCAACGCCGAGGTGGGGGACAAGGCCAACGACGCGATCCGCATTGATGGCAGGGACGTGCGCGCCAAGGTCATCGGCGAAGGCGGAAACCTCGGCATGACCCAGCGCGGACGCATTGAGGCCGCTCTTTCCGGCGTCATCCTGAACACGGATGCGATTGACAACTCCGCCGGCGTTGACTGCTCCGACCACGAGGTCAACATCAAGATTTTCGTTGACCGGATGGTCGCCGCCGGACGCCTGGATCCAGCGGAACGCTCGGCCTTCCTGCACTCGATGACCGACGAGGTTGGCCGGCTGGTGCTGCAGGACAACATCGACCAGAACATGCTGCTGCTGAACGACCGGCAGCGGGTTATCGAGTGGAGCCCGAGTTTCGAACGGCTGATGGACTGGCTTGAGGAGCACGCCGGGCTTGACCGGGCCCTGGAAGCCCTGCCGACGAACGAGGAGCTCCGTGCACGGGTGGCCGAAGGCCGGGGCCTGACTGCCCCGGAACTGTCCGTACTGGCCGCCTACGCCAAGATCGAACTCACCCGGGCCTTGACGGCTTCTGATCTGGCAGATGATCCCTACTTCCGCGGAACGCTGCGCCGGTACTTCCCCAAGCAGCTGGTGGAACGTTTTGACGACCAGCTGGACACGCATCCGCTGCGCCGCGAGATTATCTCCACCATGGTTGCCAACGACATGATCAACATTGGCGGCATCACGTTCGCCTTCCGGGTCATGGAGGAAACCTCGGCGACTGAAGCCACGGTCGCCCGCGCCTTCAGCGCGCTGAGGGAGATCTACGCGATCGACGACGTCGTGGCGGCGCTGGGCGAGCTTCCGGCCAGCTTCCCCACAGAGACCTGGACCCGGATCCACCTGGACATGCGCCGTCTGCTGGACCGCGCGGTCCGCTGGTTCGTGAACCACGTGGGACGGGGAACCTCCATTGACGAGGACATTGCGGCGTTCCAGCCGATCGTCGAACCGCTTCGCCAGGGCCTGATGCGCTTCATGCGCGGCGGCGACAGGGAGAGGGTCGAGGCTGCGCTTGAACAGGCTGCCTCCTGGGACGTGCCCAAGGAACTTGGAACGTACTGGGCTGAGCAGTTCGAAAGCTACGGACTGCTCGACGTCGCAATGGCAACCCGGCAGGTGGAGGAGCCCGCGGAAAACATCGCCGCCGTGTACTACGCCGTCTACGACCGTTACGGGATCGACGACCTGCTGGAGCGGATCACCAAGCTGCCCCGCGGTGACCGCTGGCAGGCACTTGCCCGTGCTGCCCTGCGCGATGACCTGTATTCCACTGTGGCCGACATGACGGTGGCTGCGCTGGCCGCGACTGAGGACATGGACGGCAGCGATCCGGTGGCGCGCGTCGAAGCCTGGGAGCTGCAGAATGCCGACAACCTGGAACGGGCGACGAAGATGTTCGCAGAGGTCAACCAGCTGGAGCAGGACGACATGGCTTCGCTGTCGGTCGCACTGCGGCTGCTGCGCTCGATTGTCAGGCGCTGACGGGTCCTATTAGACATGGCTATCTTTACCGATCCAATCAAGGACCATGCGGACTTCGGCCCGGGCGACGCCGAGTGGCTCCACCTGCTGGTAGGGGACTGGCAACTGGTCGCCGACCTCGCATTTGCCGACCTCGCGCTCTGGTTCCCGCTGCCCGACGGCGGTTATGTGGCGCTCGCCCATGCCCGCCCCTCTACGTCGCACACTGTCTTCCACAGTGACTTCGTGGGGGAGCGGATGCGCGGGGACCTCCAGCCGCTGGTCGACAAGGCGTGGAATTCCCAGACCATCGAACGGTCCAGCGAGACCAATTGGACAGCCGACACGGCGATGCGCGTGGAAGCGATACCCTTTGTGCGCAACGGCCGGACGCTTGCAGTGGTCACGTCGCATATGGACCTCTCCAGCTCCCGAATGCCGTCCCGGCTCGAACTCACGTACCGCCAGTGTGCCTACGACCTGCTGCGGATGGGGACCCTTGGACTGTGGCCTGATTTTGCCACTCCCACAGGGTCCCGCCGCGGAGCTCCCCGTGTAGGAGACGGCCTCATCAGGCTGGACGCCCAGGGAGTGGTGCAGTATGCAAGCCCCAACGGCGTCTCGGCGTTCCGCCGGTTGGGGGATATGGAGACGCTTGAAGGGCGTCCGCTCGCCGAAATCACCACGGCGCTGCTCAAGGACCGCAGGATGGTGGACGAGACGCTGCCGCTGGTGGTGACTGGCCGGATGCCGTGGCGTACGGAAATCGAGTCGCGGGGCGTGAGCCTGTCGCTGCGTGCCATCCCGCTGCGGGACGAAAAGGAACGGTTCGGAGCGCTCGTGCTGTGCCGCGACGTATCGGAGCTGCGCCGCCGGGAGATGGAACTCGTGTCAAAGGATGCGACGATCCGCGAGATCCACCACCGGGTCAAGAACAACCTGCAGACTGTGGCTGCGCTGCTGCGCATGCAGTCACGCCGGATGGAAAGCGAAGAGGGGAAGCTCGGGCTGGCGCAGGCCATGCGGCGGGTTTCGACCATCGCGCTGGTCCACGAGACGCTCTCCCAAGGGCTCACCCAAAACGTGGACTTCGACGAACTCATTGACCGGCAGTTCCGCCTCTCAGCCGAGGTGGCCTCGCCGCTGCAGCCTGTAAGGACCGAACGGCAGGGGACCTTCGGGGAACTGCCGAGCGATTTCGCGACACCGCTGGCCCTGGTGATCAATGAACTGGTGACCAACGCCGTCGAACACGGGCTCTCCGGCCCGGACGGCGGAACTGTCTGGCTCAATGCGGAGCGGCACCGGAACGCAGAAAACGAAGAAACGCTGACCGTGACGGTGTCCGACGACGGCGTGGGGCTACCCCCTGAGCCGCGGCGCGAAGGGCTCGGCCTCCAGATCGTCCGCACCCTGGTCCAAAGCGAACTGGCCGGAACGATCGAATGGTCTCTCCGCCCGGGCGGCGGAACTGAGGTGCGGGTCGAGATGGGACTGGAGAACGCGCGAAAGCGCTAGGGATCCCGCCCCGATCCGCCCCAGCCGCGAGACCGGACCGCGAACACAACGATGGGCCGCTGCCGAGGCAGCGGCCCATCGTTTCCAGGCGGGGGGCCTGGCTAAGTCTTGGTGGAAAAGGACTCCCGTGAGTCCCTCTCTTCCTAGGAAGCCCGGCGCGCCCTTGCGGCACGGCGCTTCAGGGCACGGCGTTCATCTTCGCTCATGCCGCCCCAGACGCCGGCGTCCTGTCCGGTTTCGATGGCCCACTGAAGGCAGGTATCGAGTACCGGGCACCGGCGGCATACGCTCTTGGCTTCTTCAATCTGAAGAAGAGCCGGGCCGGTGTTTCCCACAGGGAAGAACAGCTCCGGATCCTTGTCCAGACATGCTGCGCGGCTCCGCCAATCCATGCTAATCACTATCTCCTCTAAAAAGTTGACTCCGCTTGTTTGTGAAAACATTCACGAGCAACCACAAACTAAAGGGGCCGTTTTCGGCCCCGATCCCCTCTACTAGGGTGTCACGGCACGGAAACGCAAACAAGGGTTTACAAGCTGTTAATCTGCCGGAAATGATGAGTGATGCGTCACAAAGGCCCGTGGCCTCGACCCTCTAGGCTGCCTAACCGGCGCTGCTCCTAGAGCATGTCCGGTAGTGTGCCAGTGTGTCAAGACCCCAAGATTCCGCAGAACAGGCAGGACGTCCGCCTGCGGCGCTCCTGATCTCAGCCATCCTTGTCCTCGAGGCCCTGGGCCTGCTGGGCGTTGCAGCCTGGTACATCTACAACCTGCTGACCGCTACGGCCACGTCCCTGGGCGGTGCCGTCTTCACCCTCATCCTGGTCATAGTTCTCGCGGTGTGGCTCCTGGTAGTGGGGCACTTCTTCTTCCGCGGCATGCGGTGGACACGGGCCGCAGCGCTGGTCTGGCAGCTGTTCATGATCGTCCTCGCCGTGCCCACGCTGCAGGGCGGCGTGGTGCTGGTGGGCCTGCTCCTGCTGGTTCCTGCCGCCGCGGTGATCCTGCTGCTGTTCACCAAGCCTGTGATCGCGTGGACTTCCCGGACCAGCGGAGATGCGCAGGCCTTCTAGGGAGACCTAAAAACGTATCCACGTCCTGATCGCGACGGGCCGTCCAGCTCCAGCCGTATCCCGAAAAATCCCCGTCCGCGGGCCGGGTGGACCAGAGGGATGCAGTCAGCCAGCCACTCCGGGCACGACACCATCCAGCCAGACGCCGTTGCTGGAACCACAATCGCTGATACGCACCCCCTGGAAAACGACGTCCAGTTGGGCATGTACGCGGGACATGACCGGATCCGCCAAGCGGATGCCGATCCCCTCGCAGTCAGCTCTGCGGAAGCGTGCCCCGGACGGCGCCGCCAGGTAACGAGGACAAGTTCCACGAGGCGGCCGGAATTCGGGCAGCTACCTGCCAGAAGACGGAACCCGACGGACAGGTCCTGCCAGATCCCACAGTCGGCACAGGCGCACGGGCAGCCGAACTAATCCGCCAGGATTGCTGCCTAGCCGATTCCCGGCAGCGTGTCTGTGGGGTTGATCACCACAGGGCCGGCTGTGCCGCCCATTCTGCTGAGCTGCGGGCTGCCAGAGATACGGTTGCATGGGTGACAAAGGGCCAAGCTCTCCCGGCGGATTGCCTGGAAAGCCCATGTTAATGCCGCCCGCCGGTACCGGGTCCGTCCTTGGGTATCCGCGGATAAGGCACTTCCGGCACCGCAGCCGAGTCTGCAGCCAATAAGATCCATAAGGGTAGACTGCCCTCCGGGGGAGAACATGGAAGCTACATGAAAGGTCTGTGTGTCCCAGGAAATCCTAGTCGCGCGGCACTCCGAGGGCGCGGACGTACCCGCTAAACCGGTGTATCGGCCCGAAGTTCAGGGGCTCCGCGCGCTCGCTGTCCTGATGGTGGTGACTTTTCACGTTTGGTTCGGCCGGGTTTCCGGGGGCGTGGATGTGTTCCTGCTTGTCTCCGCGTTCCTGCTGACCCTATCCTTCATGCGCAAGGTGGAATCCGGGAGGGCACTGGACCTCGGCCGGTACTGGTTGCACCTTTTTAAGCGGCTCCTTCCGGCCGTCGTCGTAGTGCTGATCGGCGTGCTGGCAGCCACAGCGGTTTTTGTTCCGCGCTCACGCTGGGCGGAAATCCTTTCCCAGACCTGGTCCTCCCTGTTCTACTTCCAGAACTGGGCCCTCGCCGCGAACTCCGTTGACTACTACGAAGCAGACCAGAGCATCGCCAGTCCGCTGCAGCATTTCTGGTCCCTGTCCGTCCAGGGTCAGGTGTTCATTCTCTGGCCGCTGCTCTTCGCGCTCGCAGCCCTGATCGCCCGGTCGGCGAAACTGCGCTTCCGACGGGTGGTGCTGCTGGTGTTCGGGTCGGTTTTTGTGGTCTCGCTGGCCTTCTCCGTCTATGAAACGTACGCAAACCAAGTCCACGCATACTTCGATACCAGGACCCGTCTATGGGAGTTTGCCTTCGGCACCCTGCTGGTGTTGGCGCTGCCCTACCTGAAACTGCCGCGCCCCGTTCGTGTTGCAGCCGGATGGATTGGTCTGGCAGCAATGCTCTCCGGAGGGTTCATTCTTGATGTTCAGGGCCAGTTTCCCGGGTATGTCGCCCTGTGGCCCCTGGTGGCTGCAGCCCTTGTGATCCTTGCCGGACAGACCGGCAGTGCCTTCGGTGCCGACCGGCTACTGAGCTGGAAACCGTTGATTCGGCTGGGGGACATGTCCTACGCCCTGTACCTCTGGCACTGGCCGATTCTCATTATTTACCTGATCTGGCGGGGCCAGACCGAAGTCGGACTTACCGGCGGGGCGGCCATTATTGCAGTCTCCCTGGCACTGGCGTATCTGACCACCAGATTTGTGGAACGCCCACTTCGGTCCAAGCAATGGGCAGAGAAGAAGCGGCGAGCCGCGCTAGTCATTGCGCTCTGTGTGAGCGTTGTGGCGGCTCCCGTCGTGGGCTGGCAGCAGATGTTGAGGAGCCAGAACGAACAGCTCCAAGCCAACATCGATGTGAACAATCCCGGAGCTGCCGTCCTGGATCCCGAGTTTGCCTACCACGGGGAGCAGGATGCGGCTCTCGCGCCGCTGTACGACCGGGCTGGCTCTGACTATGCCGACCTCGGTGCTCCGTGTACGGGCAGGTTCGCGACTGAGGCGGAGCAGCTGCAGGGCATTGGCTGTACCGAGTATGTATCCTCTCCGGACCCGGAGAAGGTCCTGGTAGCAGTGGGCAACAGTCACGTACAGCAGTGGCTTCCGGCTCTGGCTCCCATCGCGGAAGCCAGGAACTGGACCGTCATTGGCTTGGTCCGGGGTGGATGCCAGTTTGTTGAATACTCGGACGGCATCTCTGAGGAATGCAACGCCCGGAACCGTGACGCGTTGCAGTACATCCTCGATCTGCGGCCGGACGCAGTCCTGACGACGGCCACCTACTCCATTGCCGACTATCCTCATGAACTCCTGCCCGGAGGCTTTGCTGCCATGGCCAGGACGGTCATGGATAACGGCATCCCAATGATTGGCCTTAGGGACAACCCCAGGCATCCCATCGATATGGCGCAGTGCCCTGAGACGTTCGGAACGGATTCCCAGGAATGTAATCCGGCCTATGAGTCAGTTCGGGCACCGGACTCTCCACTGGACGTGATGGGTGCCATTGTTCCGGAACTGCGGCTCATCGACGTTGATGACCTGGTTTGCCCTGACGGATCGTGCCCGGCAGTGATCGGCAACGTTCGTGTCTACCTGGATGAAAACCACCTTTCAGCAACTTTCGCAAGGACCATGGCTTCCGGATTGGAACCACGGCTGCTGGAGGCCCTTGTGGACAGCTAGGCCGGCCCCGACATCCGTCCGCCAGAGTGCAAAATGCCTTCGCGTGTTTTGTCCGATAACCTTGACCGTTGGGTGAGTGCCGCAGGGCAGCCCGGAAACTAACAGGAGTGACAAGTGAACGTTGACCTCGTCGTCGTAGGGTCGGGCTTCTTCGGCCTCACCGTTGCCGAACGTGCCGCCAAGGAACTGGGACTGAAGGTCGCTGTCCTGGACCGCCGGCACCACATTGGCGGGAACGCATACAGCGAGAACGAAGCCCAGACCGGAATTGAGGTCCACCGCTACGGCGCACACCTCTTCCACACCTCCAACGAGCGGGTCTGGAGCTATGTGAATGAGTTCACCCAGTTCACCAACTACGTGCATAAGGTTTACACCAGCCATAAGGGCGAGGTGTACCCCATGCCGATCAACCTGGGCACGATCAACCAGTTCTTCCGTTCTTCCATGGGCCCGGCCGAGGCGAAGGCGCTCATCCAGGAGCAGGCTGGCGAACTCGCAGGAACCGATCCCCAGAACCTGAATGACAAGGGCATCCAGCTGATTGGCCGGCCCCTCTACGAGGCGTTCATCAAGTACTACACCGGCAAGCAGTGGCAGACGGACCCGAAGAACCTGCCCGCGGAGATTATTTCCCGGCTTCCCGTCCGCTACACCTATGACAACCGGTACTTCAATGACAAGTACGAGGGCCTCCCCGTTGACGGCTACACCGCATGGATCGAGCGGATGGCCGACCACCCGAACATCCAGGTGCACCTGAAGACCGACTTCTTCGACGACGGACACGAGTTCTCCCGGGCCACCACCCTGGGCCAGGTACCGGTGGTCTACACCGGACCCGTTGACCGGTACTTCGACTACGCCGAAGGTGACCTGTCCTGGCGCACGATCGACCTCGAAGAAGAGGTCCTGCCAATTGAGGATTTCCAGGGCACCTCGGTCATGAACTACCCGGATGAGGATGTTCCCTACACCCGCATCCATGAGTTCCGACACTTCCACCCCGAGCGGGACTACACCAAGGACGCCACAGTCATCATGCGGGAGTTCTCCCGTTTCGCTGAAAAGGGAGACGAGCCGTATTACCCGGTCAACACCGCAGAGGACCGCGCCAAGCTCCTCGCCTACCGCGACCTCGCGAAGGGCGAAAAGGACGTACTCTTCGGCGGCCGCCTTGGTACGTACAAGTACCTGGACATGCACATGGCCATCGGCTCGGCCCTTTCCATGTACGACAATAAGATCAAGCCCCACTTCACCGGGGGAGCCAAGCTTGAAAGTGGAGGGGTAGACGCGTGAGCAACGCCATCGTTGAAGACGACGGAAAAGCCGTTCAGGAGCAGTGGTCTACGCTCCAGCGCGTAGTCCTGCCCTCCCAGGACCAGCTGGACACGGTTCCGCTTTACCTTGATACCGGCAGCGCGACCGGCGTGCAGCTTTCCACGATGAACGGGGACGCGAAGACCAGCAAAGCCGGGCCGATGATGTCTGCTCCGGGCAAGGAAGCCCACGCCGAGGACTTCCTCTCGCGTCACTCCACCTCGGTCCGCGCAGGCGAAAGGGTGTCCTTTGGCACGTACTTCAACGCCTTCCCAGCGAGTTACTGGCGCCGCTGGACCAATCTGGATACCGTACGCCTGAGCGTCCGGACCACCGGAACCGGCGCAGTCAGCGTCTACAAGTCCAACGCCCGCGGCGCCCTCCAGCACGTGGAAACGCAGCGGGTCAGCGCTCCCGCAACCAGCACGTTCGAGCTGAGCCTGAAGCCCTTTGGCGATGGCGGCTGGTACTGGTTCGACCTGGTGGCCGGCTCTGAGCCGCTCATTCTTGAAGAAGCCGAATGGCAGGCTCCGGGTGCCCCGGTTAGCCAGGGCAGTGTGACCCTTGAGATCACGACGCTGAACAAGACTGACTTCTGCCTGAACAACCTGCGCATCCTGGGTGAGCACCCTGAGGCCCTCAAGTGCCTGAAAGAGGTGCTGATCGTAGACCAAGGCACCCAGAAGGTAGCCGAGGCAGAAGGTTTCGCTGAAGTCGAGGCCCTGATGGACGGCAAGCTCCGCATCATCAACCAGGCGAACCTCGGCGGTTCCGGCGGCTTTGCCCGCGGTATGTATGAGGCCGTGGAGAGCGGAAGTGACTACGTCCTCCTCCTGGACGACGACGTCGTGATGGAGCCTGAGAGCATCTCCCGCCTGGTGACCTTTGCAGACCGCTGCAAGACGCCCACCATCGTGGGCGGGCACATGTTCGACCTTTACAACCGCACAGTGCTGCACACCTTCGGCGAGACGGTGAATCCTTACAGGTTCCAGCCGGACCAGCCGCATTCCGAGCAGACTCTGGGACACGATTTCGTCCGCTCCAACCTGCGGCAGACCTCGTGGCTGCACCGCCGTGTGGACGTTGACTACAACGGCTGGTGGATGTGCCTGGTCCCTACTCAGGTGATCCGCGACATCGGACTGTCCCTCCCTGTCTTCATCAAGTGGGACGACGCCGAATACGGACTGAGGGCGAAGACCGCGGGTTACCCGACGGTTTCAATGCCGGGTTCGGCTGTGTGGCATGTTTCCTGGATCGACAAGGACGACCTCGTCGGCTGGCAAGCGTACTTCCACACCCGCAACCGCATGATCGCTGCGCTTCTGCACAGTCCGTATGAGCACGGCGGCCGGGTGGTCCGGGAAACCGGCTACATGGACCTCAAACACCTGATCTCCATGCAGTACTTCACGGCTGTCGGCCGGACCATGGCCCTGCGCGACCTCCTGAAGGGCCCCGAGCAGCTGCACGACCTGCTTCCGTCCAAACTCCCCGAGATCCGCGCCATGGTCTCGGAGTTTCCCGACGCCCAGATCCAGTCCGAGCCTGAGGCGTTCCCCTCGCCGGTGATGCACAAGCCGCCGCGCCGCGGACAGGGCTTCAGCGCGCCGTCCTACATGACCCTGATTCCCTGGGCTGCGAAGACGGTGGTGAAGCAGCTGACCAAGAAGGTCCCCGAGACGAGCATGGAGCACCCGCAGGCCTACATTGCCCACCAGGACAACAAGTGGTGGCGCATGTCCCAGTACGACAGCGCTGTGGTTTCCAATGCAGAAGGAACCGGTGCCTCCTGGTACCGGCGCGACCCGCGGCAGATGCGTGCACTGCTGGCTGAAAGCCTGCGCCTGAACGCGGAGATCCTGAAGAACTGGCAGTCCCTGAGCGACCGCTACCGCAGCGCGCTGCCTCAGATCACCTCCTTCGAAGCCTGGAAAGCGACATTCGAGAAGCATTCGGAAGACGAGGGACGGTAGGTTTGTCCGCCGAAGCTCTTCAGACGCCGGGACGGGGCAGCGGATTCGCTGATCTGTTCCGCTCCCGCTTCCTGCTGAAACTGCTGGTCGCCAAGGAACTAAAGGTCCGGTACCGAGGATCGGTTCTGGGATTGCTCTGGTCCTATGTAAAGCCGGGCGTGCAGTTCATCGTGTTCTACATAGCGCTCGGCGTCTTCCTGGGATTGGAGCGGAGCCCCGGCAACCCTGAGGGCCTGCCGAACTACGCGATCTATCTGTTTTCCGGCATTGTGCTGATCAACTTCTTTACTGAGGCACTGGGCAATGCGTCGCGGTCAATCGTGGGGAACGGCGGCCTGATCAAGAAGATCTACCTGCCGCGCCAGCTCTTCCCGGTGGCGTCGGTCTGGGTGTCCGGCGTCCACTTTGTACCGCAGATCCTGATCCTGGTAGTCGCCTGCCTGTTCAACGGGTGGCGGCCGGGTGTGCTCCAGCTCGCGGCGGCGGTGGGCGGTTTTGTCATCGTGGCGCTGCTGGCCACCGGTCTTGGGCTGTTGTTCGGTGCGGTGAACGTGTATTTCCGCGACGCTGAGAACCTCGTGGACATGCTTCTGATGATTGCCACCTGGGCTTCGCCGGTGCTGTACTCCTGGACGATGGTGCAGAAGCAGCTTGGCGAGACCTTCTTCAACATCTACCAGCTGAACCCGATCACGGTAGGCGTGGAAACGTTCCACTACGCGTTCTGGCTTCCCACTACGGACGGAGCAGAGGCTATTCCTCCGCACCTTCTTTCCATGTGGCTTCCTATTGGCCTTGCCATTTCAGGACTGGTCCTGCTGGCCGGCCAGCTCGTCTTCCGCCGCCTTGAAGGCCGTTTCGCTCAGGAGCTCTGACCCGTGGCAACTGCCATTGAAGTACGCAACATCAACAAGCGGTTCGTCCTGCGCCACACGCGTTCGATGAAGGAAGCGTTTGTCTGGCTGATCAAGGGCCGCAAAGGTGACCTGAGCGAAAAGTTTGACGCGCTGAAGGATGTCTCGCTCACGGTTGAGCAGGGAGAGACTGTCGCGCTGCTTGGCCTGAACGGTTCCGGTAAGTCGACGCTGCTGAAGCACATTTCGGGTGTCATGCGGCCCGACGTCGGCAGTGTTGGCACGCGGGGCCGGGTCGCCGGCCTGATCGAGGTCGGTGCGGGATTCCACCACGACCTCAGCGGCCGTGACAACGTGTACCTGAACGGCGCGATCCTGGGTATGACCGAGGACGAGATCAACGAGAAGTTCGACTCCATTGTCGAGTTCTCCGAGATTGGCCAGTTCATCGACACCGAGGTGAAGTTCTACTCCTCGGGCATGTACCTGCGGCTCGCGTTTTCCGTCGCGGTCCACACAGACCCCGAAGTCTTCTTGGTCGACGAGATCCTGGCCGTGGGCGATGAGCCGTTCCAGAAGAAGTGCATCGACAAGATCAAGGAACTGGCCGGCGAGGGTAAGACGCTGGTCGTGGTCAGCCACGACCTAGACCTGGTCTCCCGGATTTGCGAACGAGGCGTCCTGCTGGAGCACGGACAGATCGTCATGGACGGCCCGGTGGACGACGTCGTCGCCAAGCTGCGCTCACACTAGCCGCAGATCCCGGCCGCCTCCGGAGGCGGCCGGGAATCCGGCTGGAACACAGCGGCGTCAGCGGTTGCCGGTTGTCTCGCCGGGAATGGTGTCCTGGCCGGCGCCGGGGACGTTGTCTCCGTGCGTCCGGCTGTCGTAGCCCACGAGGTAGAGCGGCCGGCGCAGTGTGCCGGTGAAAATGCGCCCAATGTATTCGCCCAGGATGCCGAGGCAGAACAGCTGGATCGCTCCGATGCCGCCCACCACCAGGACGGTTGATGCCCAGCCGGGAACAGTCTGCCCGGTGAGGACGCCGACGACCACGAAGATTCCCACGAACACGCAGGCAACGGCGCTGAGGACACCAAGCCAGGTCGCGAAGCGCAGCGGACCGCCGGAGAAAGTGACAATGCTTTCGGTGGTGAGAAGGATCATCTTCCCCAGCGGATACTTGGATTCTCCCGCCGCACGCTTTTCCCGTTCGTAGTACACGTTGGCGCTGGGGAAACCGAACCACGGAATGATGAGGCGGTAGACCCTGCCATCCTCCGGAAGCCGGTTCACGGCTTCGAGCACGCGCCGGCTGACCAGACGGAAATCGCCGGCGTTCGAGGGCACGTGGGGACCGGCTACGCGCCGCATCAGCCAGTAGTACAGGCCGGCGGTCTGGCGCTTGAAGACCGAGTCAGTGGAGCGGTCACTTCGGACACCGTAGACGACGTCGACGTTTTCCGCCTGTGCCTTCTTCAGCATTTCCGCAATGGTTTCAGGCGGGTCCTGCAGGTCAGCGTCGATCGTCACCACGTAGTTGCCGACGGCGGCAGTCATGCCGGCCGTGATGGCCGCCTGGTGCCCGCTGTTGCGCATCAGCCTCAGCAGCCGAAGCTGCGGCCACTCGGTCCGGATCTCCTGGACCATGCCCGCCGTGGCATCCGAGCTGCCGTCATCAACGGCAACTACCTCGTAGGGGACATCGAGCCCATCGAGCACAGGACGCAAGCGGGCGACCAGCTGATGGAGGACCGCCTCCTCGTTGTACATGGGTACGACGACGGAAAGCAGGGTAGGGCTCAACTCAGGACTCCTCGGACGCAATGGGCACGTAGTGAGCATACCAATCCATGCTGAAGGGAAGGAGCCACGGATGTTCACCCAACAGGCCCTTCCACCGGCGGGCTCCGGGCCATGGGCTAGAATTGCGTGGGCCCCGCGGGGCCATCCACGCTGGCTTAGATGCTGAAGCCATAATGCGAAGAACGGACCAACACGAATGACGACAGTCAGCCGAGAGCGGGAAACGACGCCGCTCAATGGTGCCTCAGGTACCCCCGAGCTGGAAACCTCCGCAGATGAGCGGGGAGCCAAAGCCCTGCTCTGGGGCCTGATCACCGTGGCAGTGACTGTCATCGGAGCGCTCATCCCGCTGATCCGTACCCCGCGGTTCTATTTCTATGATGACACCCAAGCGGGTGCCTACGGCATCTGGATCGAAATCGGCGAGAGCCTGCGCCGCGGAGAGTGGTGGCTTTTCAACGACGAAGCCTGGGCGGCGGGCAACTACGCCGCCGAGGGGCAGTGGGGCCTGTGGAATCCGATGGTCATGCTCATCGGGCTGCTCGCCACCGTCGTGGCAGACGGAGTTGTCTTCGCCACGCTGCTGAAGATCTCGCTGATGGCCGTGCTGGCCCTAGGAACCTTCCTGCTGGCGCGCAGCTACGGAGCCGCTGCACCGTGGGCTGCCGTTGCCGGGACTGCGGTTCCCCTCACCGGGTTCACCACTTATTTCGACGGATCCTCATGGGTGACCGGCCTGATGGTCTTTGCCCTGCTGCCGTGGGCCTGGTGGGGACTCCGCCGAATCGTTGTGCGCCGGGGCAACCCCGCACCCGCGCTCATTGTTTCTTATCTGCTCATCACGGTGGGGTACGTCCACGGAACCATCATGCTGGTGGTCGTCTTCCTTGCACTGCTAATTGAGCTGCTGGTACGGCGCCAGGCCGCCCGGATCATCCCGCTCTGCCTCGCCGGAGTGGTCCTGGGTCTTGTCGCCCTTACCGTCTATCTGCCCGGGGTCCTCACCGCCGAGGTCACCGCCCGCGCTTCGGAGATTGGCAACAGCGGTTTCCTGGGCACTGACCTGACCGGGCTGGCCAGTTCATCCGTTGCCAGTGCCCTGCCCCAGGTTTCGGGCTGGTGGGGTGCCTACTCACCGGTGCCGGTGCTGTACATCGCCTGGTTCCTGCCGCTCCTGGGCCTGGTCAGCACGGCCCGCATGCGCGCCAGCTGGCAGCAGGCCGCCGGACTGATCGTCTTTGGCACCATTTCGCTTATGCTGACCCTTGCTCCCAGCGACCTGGGTCCGCTGAGGTTCCCGATCCGGCTGGTGCCCTACTTCTCCCTCGCCCTGCTGGTCCTCTTTGCCGTCCTGGTTTCCCGGGCGAGGGTCCGGGAACTGACCCGGGGACGCGTGGCCGCTGTCGCCGTCCTCTACGGCGCGGGCATCTACCTGGCCTGGAGCCAGAACCCTACGATTGACCGGATCCATTTTGTCCTGGGCGCGGTAGCCGCGGCCGGGATCATTGCCGTGCTGGTTGTCCTATATGCACCGCACAAGCTGGTGAAAACGTGGGGCGTGCGTGCCGCAGCCGCCGGAATGATCGCAGTGTCCCTGGTAACCGCCGTCGGGCAGAAGCACTATTTCCCGGCAACTCCGCTTCCCGACTTCCAGTACCCGGAGTCGCCCGGGGAATTTCAGGAACCGCTGGCTGAGGCTGAGGGCATGGCCTTTATTGTTGGGCAGCCGGACCGTCTGGGTCCCGGCATCTGGAACGAGACGCTGGCCTCTAACGCGTGGTATCTCAACGACACACCCACGCACAACCTGTACAGCCCAATCATGTTCAGGGCGTACTCAGAGGACCTGTGCATGACCAGCCACGGCGGGACCTGCCAGAACGCGGCGGACAGCCTGTTCACCCCGGACCCGGAGACCGGAGAACTGCTCGTTGACCTGCTGTCCATCGACACCGTCCAGATCCTGCGGGATCCCGGGGACGCGGACGGGACACAGCTGGCGGCACGAACGGTGCCGGAAGGCTGGTCCGAGGTGGAACGGACGGACAACGCAGTTACCTGGGTCCGCGACGAACCGCTGGAAAACAACGGTGAGGCCAGCTGGACCAGCGCGGGCACCTCGGTCACTACCCTTTCTGACAGCAGCCAGGAACTCGTGCTGCGGGTGGACCAGGTTCCGGCCGACGGCGGTGAAGTGGTCCTGAGCAGGCTAGCGTGGCCCGGCTATGAAGTTGAGGGCGGAAGCCTGGCGGACCCGCTGCGCGGCTACCTGCTCACGGTCGATGTTCCGGCAGGGAGCGAAGGCCAGGAAGTCCGTGTGACCTTCGAGCCGCCGGCTTGGCCGGTCCTGGTGACGCTGATCTACACTGCGATCGGACTTGGAATCCTGTGGTCGCTGGCGCACCTGATCCTCGGACTGCGGAAACCGGCCCGGAATACTTCCCGGCGTTCCGCGTCGGCGGAGCCAGGCCAGCCATGAGCCAGCCAGAAGTGCCAGCAGACAAGGCCCGGGATCAGGATCCCGGGGAGAACACTCCTTTCCCCGAGGATCCGCACGGGCTCTTCACGGGTCCGCCCGGGCCGCTGCTGCGGCTGCTGAAGACGGAGAAGGTTGCCTTCCTGATCGTCGGCGGTGCCAACACCGTCTTCAGCACGCTGCTGTTCGTCGCGCTGGATCTGTTGTACGGGCGCTATGTCCCTTCCTTCGTGGTCCTGGGCAGCGCGTGGCTGATCTCCCTCGTCGCGGTGTTCTTTGTCTACCGCAGGCTGGTCTTCAGGGTCACCGGACACGTGCTCCGGGACCTCGCCCGCTTCGCGCTGGTAAACCTGACCGCACTGCTGGTGAATATGGTGCTGCTCTTCGTCGCCTCGGATCTCCTGGGCGCGCCGCGGATCCCGGCACAGATCATCATCACCTGCCTGACAGTCTTCATAAACTACTTCGGCCACAAGTACTTTTCCTTCCGACGCAAACCAGCAGAAGTCCCCGGCACGGCAGATCCCGCCGCGGGCAAGAAAGAGGACGACTCATGAGTCCCCGGATATCAATCGTGATCCCGGCCTACAACAATGCCGCGTACCTTCGGGCGACCCTGGAATCGGTGTTCGCACAGACATACCAGGACTACGAAGTAGTTATCGCCGACCACAGTTCGGTGGATAAGACGGCGGAGATCATCGATTCCTTTGCCCATGAACCGCGGCTGCGAATCCTCAGTCCCACACCGCACGGGGGAGGGGCAAAAGCGAACTGGAACCGGGTGAGCCAGCACGCCGAGGGCGAATGGATCAAGCTCGTCTGCGGGGACGACCTCCTGGCACCCACCGCACTCGAAGCCCAGGTGGCTGCTGCGGATGTGAACCCCGGCGCCGTTATGGTGGCGAGCAAGCGTGACATCGTCGACGCCCGGGGAAAGGTTGTCATCCCCTCACGCGGCCTGGCGGACCTGAACGGGCGGGTCCCGGGAACGGACGCGATTCGTGCAACGGTCCGCAGCGGGACGAACATCTTCGGAGAACCCGCCGCCGTCCTGCTCAAACGTGATGTCCTTGCCGAGGGCTGGTGGGACGATTCCTTCCCCTACATGATCGATGAGACGGCCTATGTCCGTGTTCTTCGTTCCGGGGATCTGGTGGCCCTGCCCCAGTCGCTTGCCAGTTTCCGGATCAGTGCGAGCCAGTGGAGCGTCCGTCTGGCCCAGTCGCAAGCGGAACAGGCGTCCGGGCTGCACCGAGCGATTCTGGCCGAGTACCCTGAAGCCGTTTCACCGGCAGATGTGCGGCGGGGCAATGCCTTGGCCCTCGCCAACGCCTACGCGCGCCGACTGGTGTACCTGGGCCTGCGCCGCCGAATGGGACGCGAGCACGCTGTTGAGAGCACCACCTAAGCCGTGCAGGATACGAAGGAGAGATCAACCGGCAGGAATTCCCAGCCCACTGCACTGGCGGCTAGCGTGATTGGCGCTGTTCTGTTGTGGCTGAAACGAGGGGATAACGCTCTTCGTGCCGGAGTCGTGCTGGCCTACGTGCTGGCTGTGCTTTTCGGCATGACTACGTCCTCGATTGGAATGGGTCATCTGCGCCAGGACCCGGAGAACCCGATCGGTACCCAATTCGGCGATTCAAGCTTCATCAGGTCCGACGAATACAATGCATATTCTCCCATCGCCCTCTCCGTCATGGCCACTGGCGCCGCTCCGACCCTCAGCGACATGGGCGCACGCGCAGACTTGGTCCACCGCTTCACCTCAGGCGGGTTTTTCGAGTCTGTTGTCTTCTTCGACTCGGGGTTGCTGAAGCTCGCGACGTTCCTGCCCGACGCCAGCGTCTTCGCAGCCCACTGGTGGCTGCCTACGCTGCTGCTTCTGCTGTTTATGCCGAAGTGGTTCGAGCAAGTCGGTGGAACCCGCAGAATGGGCTGGCTTGCGGCTGGGCTAATCATGTTATCCCCTGCTGTGGCCTGGTGGTCCATGATGCCCGTGGCTCTGATTGCCTATACGCTGACGGGAGCGAGCTTCATGCTCAGTTCCTATCATCGGCTGGTGTCAGGACGGCGGATAACTGGTGTCCTTGCCGGAGTGGCAGGAGGCATCCTGATAGCTGGACTGCCGTCGTTCTACACGCCTTGGTCCATCCTCTTGGGGCTGCCCGTTGTCGCCGCATCCGCCCTGTGGATCCTTAGCCGTTCTGGAACCTGGTGGAGCCGCGCACGTCCCGTCGCGTTGAGCGGCGCCACCGCTGTCCTCTTCGGTGTGGGATTGCTCGTCGAAAACAGAGAGGGACTCAACGCTCTGTTCGGCACGGTATACCCGGGGAGCAGACGTTCCTCAGGGGAAGCACAGCCGTTCGCTCTGCTGTTCGGAGCGCCGTCCCTTTCTCCACTGCAGGACGGCTCTGTGCCCATTCAAGCCAATGCCAGTGAGCTCTCAACGTCTTTCACAGTCGCGTTCATCTGGGTTGCTGTGTTGTTGGCAGGGGCCAGTCTGTTGCCTGGAATCCGGCGCGGCATTGCTGCCTGGACGGTCCTGGCATTCGGCTTGGTGTGGCTCGGATGGGCATTAGTGGACCTCGGCGAGCTGGGGGAGAAGCTGCCGTTGCTCAACTTGGTGCCCTCAGTCAGGTCCGCACAGGTCGTAGGCATCCTGGGCGTGATATCCCTAGGGTTGTTCCTCTCACTCATGGGGCGTCAACGTTGGAACACAGCGGTTGTTGCGGCGGCCGTGTGCGGTGCAGCGACAGTGTACGCAGGCTCTCAGGTGCAGGCAGAATATCTCCCTGATCTTCGATTCCTCACCATTCTGGCAGCGGGCTTGGGGGTGTCTCTGACCGTCCTCTTTGTTACCCGCATCCCCGGACGATCGTGGCCGGTCGTTCTGGCTTTGGTTCTGGCGACGCTGCCTGTTTATCGGGCCAACCCGGTAGTTTTCGGACTGGGTGACCTGAGAGGATCATCCACAGCAGAAGCGCTGTTCACCGCAGGAGAGGACGCCAGATCCGCAGGCACGTATTGGGCCTCCAACCTTGGTTCTTTCGACACTGTGGCACTGGCCAACGGAGTCCCCTCGCTTTCTGGTTTGCAACGGTCCGGCCCGCGCCTTGAGATGTGGGAGCGGATCGATCCCAATGGAGAATTTGAGGAAGCCTGGAACAGGGGCGGAGGATATATACCGTTTGCCTGGACACCCGGGGAAGAAACCCGGATCACCACGGATGGCTTCGATTTGACCTTCGTGCATATTGACCCGTGTACGCTCGCCGCCGCTGTTCCTGAACTCGGACACATTGCATCTACGCTGGAGCTTGAAGGAGGCTGTCTCCAGCCCAGCGAGACCCTGCAATGGTCAGGACATCAGGTCTACGTGTATGAGGTTGTGAAGGACTGACTGACCGGAGTACCCGCCCGTGGAAGAGGCGCTGCGAGGCGGCGGTCTGAACTGAGAGGGTGTTGGTTACACACAAATTGGTGTTCCTGCACAACCCAATGCCCTGCGTCCCGCCGGGTGCTGTCATTCCCTGCAGCAACACCAGCCTTGATGCTTGCGCCAGCATGGCAAAGGCGGTCATGGCCAACCGGCTCCGGTACATTTTTTACCATCCTGGCGCTCACCGGAACCGAGAGCCGGGCGGGACAGCAACGGTTTGAATGAGCGACGCACCGGGACGTGATCCATATTGGTATGAACCATTGTGGGTGATTGCAGACCGAGGTGGCTCGTGAGGATGTGAAGCAGTCTTCAGATGCCCTTGACCCCCGGCCGGAATCAACCGAGCCGGATTATCCCGGGCTAGCCCCGAAGGTAATTGCGGAGGGCTTCAGCCGCATCACGAGGGGTGAACCCCGTTGCCTTGATCTTTCGCAGATCCAGCATGCTGTTCAGCGGACGCGGCGCGGCCTCCGGTTTTGAGGCGAAGTACTCTTCGGTGCTGACACCGGTCACAGCCAGCGGGTCAGAGCCGGTCAGCGAATAGACCTCTGCGGCGATGTCCGCCCAGGACGACGGATCGCCATCATTGGTTATGTTGTACGTCCCGAAAGGGGCCCCGGACTCCGTGAGGTGGCGGATGGCCGCAGCGAGGTCCCGAGCGAAGGTGAGCCGGCCGATCTGATCGCTGACGACGCTGGGCTTGACCCCCTTGGCAGCCAGGGATGTCATGGTGCGGACAAAGTTGCTGCCTTCGCCTATGACCCAGCTGGTCCGCAGGATGTAATGCTGCGGTATGGCCGAGACGACGGCGTCACCTGCGGCCTTGGTCTGTCCGTAGACCCCCAGCGGGGAGAACGGCTCGTCCTCGGTGTGCACGCCCCTGGTGCCGTCGAAGACGTAGTCACTGGAGACGTGCACCAGAGTCAGGCGGTTCGCAGCCGCGACTGCGGCTAGTCGTGCGACGGCGCTGACGTTCAGGTCCCAGGCCAGGCGCCGGCCCTCGGGGGTTTCCGCGGCATCAACAGCCGTGTAGGCCGCCGCGTTGATGATCGTGGAGTAGTTCTTCCAGTTCCGTTCATAGGACGCGGGATCAGCCAGGTCGAACTCCGCGCGCCCGGCAAACTCTACCGAGGCATCGCCGTCGTACGCCTGGCGCAGCGCGCGCCCCAGCTGGCCGTCGGCGCCCAGGACCAGCACCTTCTTCGGCGACATGGGGACCACGTCTGCCAGACTGGGATGCGCCCTGTCCTTGTCCGAGAGCTCAGCCTGCTCCAGCGGGATCGGCCAGTTGATGGCAGCGGTCTCATCCGCCAGGTTCAGGAAGGTGTATTGGCCCTGCGCATCCGCACTCCAGTGGTCGTTGACCAGGTAGGTGTAGGCGGTGTTGTCTTCAAGCGTCTGGAAGGAATTTCCTACTCCACGCGGAATGAAAATCGCCTGGCTCGGATCCAGTTCAGCCGTAAACACAGCACCGAAGCTAGGTCCTTCGCGCAGGTCAACCCACGCACCGAAGATCCGCCCAGTGGCAACAGAAATGTACTTGTCCCACGGCTCGGCGTGGATGCCGCGGGTGGTTCCGGCTTTCTCATTGAAGGAGATGTTGTTCTGGACCGGGCCGAAGTCCGGCAGCCCCAGCGCCAGCATCTTCTCCCGCTGCCAGTTTTCCTTGAACCAGCCGCGGTTGTCGCCGTGGACCGGCAGGTCATAGAGAACGACGCCGGGAATGGGGGTTTCGTGCGCCGCGAGGGCCTTGGAGAATTCAACCATTGCCGTTACTGGCCCTGGACCTTGTACTTGGCTTCGGTCTCGGCCTTCTGCGGGCGCCACCAGGCTTCGTTCTGCCGGTACCAGGCGATGGTGTCTTCGATGCCCTGCTCGAAGTTGGAGAACTTCGGTTCCCAGCCCAGTTCGGTGCGCAGCCGGGTGGAGTCGATGGCGTAGCGCAGGTCGTGGCCGGGGCGGTCGATGACCTGGTCATAGGCATCGGAGGGCTGGCCCATGTGGCCCAGGATAAGTTCGATGACTTCCTTGTTGTTCTTTTCCCCGTCAGCGCCGATCAGGTAGGTCTGCCCGATCTCGCCCTTCTCGATGATCGTGAGGACGGCGGAGGAGTGGTCGTTGGCGTGGATCCAGTCGCGGACATTCTCGCCGGCACCGTAGAGCTTGGGCCGGATGCCGTCGATCACGTTGGTGATCTGCCGGGGAATGAACTTCTCCACGTGCTGGTACGGGCCGTAGTTATTGGAGCAGTTGCTGATGGTCGCCCGCAGGCCGAAGGACCGCACCCAGGCGCGCACCAGCAGATCCGAGCCGGCCTTGGTGGAGGAGTACGGGCTGGAGGGATTGTACGGGGTGGACTCCGTGAACCGCTGCGGGTCATCGAGCTCCAGGTCTCCGTAGACCTCGTCCGTGGAGATGTGGTGGAAGCGCTTGCCGTGCTTCCGGGCCGCTTCGATCAGCGTGTAGGTGCCAACGATGTTGGTGTCCAGGAACGGGCGCGGATCGTGGAGAGAGTTGTCATTGTGGGACTCCGCCGCGTAGTGGACCACGACGTCGGTGTCCGCCACCAGGCGGTCCACCAGTCCGGCGTCGCAGATATCACCCTGGACGAACTCAAACCGGTCCGCGGGCAGCCCCTCCAGAGAGGCCTTGTTCCCGGCGTAGGTGAGCTTGTCCAGCACTGTGATCGAAGCGTCAGTATGGGCCAGTGCGTAGTGCACGAAATTGGAGCCGATAAAGCCGGCGCCGCCGGTGACAAGGAATCTGCGCATGTATATGTACGTTACCGGATTTGCCGTGCCTGATCAGACCGGCGAAGATGAGCAGCATGCGTGGAATTATTCTGGCCGGCGGTACCGGTTCGCGGCTACACCCCATCACCCTTGGCGTCAGCAAGCAGCTAGTCCCGGTCTATGACAAGCCGATGATCTACTACCCGCTATCAACGCTGATTCTCGCGGGGATCAAGGACATCCTGATCATCACTACGCCTCACGACGCGGACCAGTTCCAGCGGCTGCTCGGTGACGGCTCCCGTTTTGGTGTCAGCATCACATACAAGCAGCAGCCCTCTCCCGACGGCCTGGCGCAGGCCTTCATCCTGGGCGCGGAGCACATCGGCCACGGCCCCGTGGCACTGGTGCTGGGGGACAACATTTTCTACGGCGCGGGTATGGGAACACAGCTGCGCCGGTTCTCGCAGATCGACGGCGGTGCCGTGTTCGGGTACTGGGTCGCCGATCCGAGTGCCTACGGCGTGGTGGAATTCGACAACGCAGGCAAGGCGATCTCGCTGGAGGAAAAACCCGCCCAGCCCAAGAGCCACTACGCGGTGCCTGGCCTCTACTTCTATGACAATGACGTGGTGGAGATCGCCCGGAACCTTGAGCCCTCCTCGCGGGGGGAGCTGGAGATCACCGACGTGAACCGGGTCTACCTGGAGAAGAGCAAACTCCAGGTAGAAATCCTGCCCCGCGGAACGGCCTGGCTCGACACCGGGACGTTCGATTCCCTCAACGAAGCCTCCGAGTTCATCCGCACCGTCCAGAAGCGTCAGGGCCTGTCCATCGGGTGCCCCGAAGAGATCTCGTGGCGGCTGGGGAACCTGTCCGACGACGAGCTGCGGGCCATCGCCGAACCGTTGGTCAAGAGCGGCTACGGCGCGTACCTGCTGGGTCTGCTGGAGACCCGCGGCCAGTAAGAAGCCAATTAAAAAGGGGCACCAAGTGAACTCCGTTCGAGTGCCCCTTTTTAGTGGCGTTTCCTAGGGCTGGACCTCTTCGTGTCCGTCGGCGTCGGGGGCGGGTGCCGGGAGGGACTTGCCTGCCGGCAGGATCTCGACCTGGGTCCGCAGCTGCCGTACGGCCGTTTCCAGGACCGCGACTTCCTCCGCCAGGACACGGGTCTCGTCCTCAACCATGGAGAGTTCCCAGGACAGATGCAGCGAAACTCCCATCAGCAGGACGATGCTCATCGCGAAGAGCAGGTTCGAGGGAACCTCGACTCCCAGCCAGCCGGACACGAGGGCCAGTAACTGCGGCCAGCCCGCGAGAACCAGGGCCCCGCCGCCAACCAGCAGCCACAATACAGCGTACTTTTCACGGAGCTTCCTGCGCCGCAGCATGATCAGCACGACCACAACCATGAACAGGGAGAAAATAAATGCAGCTGCGACAGCCATGAGTTATGCCTTCCCTATGGGAACCTGGGACTTGCGGCGCGTCATTGCGAGTCCCAGGGCGAAAACGGAGCGCATGAGGTAGACAGTCGATTTGGCCGGGTTATGGCTCGGCACACCGCCCTGCCTCACCCGCATCTGCACCGGAATCTGGGTCACGGTGCATCCTGAACGGACGGCGACAACGAGCGAGTCTATGGTGTCGCCGAGGTATTCGGCTGGATAATGGTCAATGTACTGGTCCAGTGCCCGGACATTCGCTGCCCGGAAACCGGACGTGACGTCCGTTAGTTTTTCTCCCGAAAGCCGGGAGATGACTGCGGCGAGAAATGACATGGCCCACTTGCGGGGGCCGGAAACCTTGTAATTGCCTGCCTCGGCGAAACGTGCCCCGATGGCGATATCCGCCTTCTGCAGTCCCTTAACCACACGGTCGATGTCGCGGGGATCGTGCTGGCCATCGGCGTCTACTTGGACGACCTGCCTGTAGCCTTCCCGTCGGGCGTATTTGAACCCCGCCCGCATTGCACCGCCGACCCCGAGGTTGAAGGGGAGCCGCAGGACCGTGGCACCGGCTTCCTCTGCCAGTGCGCCGGTGTCGTCGGCGGAGCCGTCGTCAACGACAAGGACGTCGTAGCCCTTTCCCTGGGCGAGGACCTCACGGACTGTGTTTCCCACGGTTTCGCCTTCATTCCATGCGGGCATGATGACGAGGAGGCGGTTTGGGTCCTGCATGGGCATAGCTGGGTTCGAGTTCCTTATCTGTTTTGAAGTCCGGTGCTGCGGATGCCTACATCTGCGCGACGTGCCGGACAATCCCGAAGCGTCCAGTGCTAACATCGTAGCCGAACCCCGAAGGCCCGTCATGCGGAGCGTTCGCGAGAGAGCATGCGCTCGGCAGGCCCGGGGGCTGGATCGAGCACCAGGACCAGAGGAGCACCGCACATGCCGCGCGAAGACAATCCGAAGGGTTCCACAGTGCCGCTGGCCCGCTTCCGAAATCTGGTTTTTGGTCCGGCGGGACGGTACCTGCTGGTGGGCGTCCTGTCCTTCGCCATCGACTTTGCTCTCCTCGTCCTGCTCTACGAGGTCTTCGGGGTGGTGCTGTGGCTGGCCACGGCCGCCGCTTTCCTGACCAGCCTGGCGGTCAACTACCTGCTGCAACGGTATTTCACTTTCTCCGGGACCCCGACCCGGGGGACCAGCTTCATCAAGTACATGCTCCTGGTGGGAGTGAACACGGTGGCTGCCAGCCTGATTGTCTCCGGCTTTGAAGCCATCGGCAGCAGCTACATGCTCGGGAAGATCATCTCCACTGCGGCCATGACGGTGTGGAATTTTTTTGCTTACAAGTACTGGGTGTTCGCAGTGCGGGGCGGATTCGGGAACGAAACGCCGTCTCCGGCCCCGGCCCGCGAAGCTTAGCCCGGCGGAAGGACGCCCTTCCGCACGCCCTGCCGGTAGCCTTCCTGCTGCATACCGGTCAGCGGGTAGGTCCAGTAGACTCCTGCGCGGTCGACCGCGCCGAGAAGACGTCCTCCGGTGGCAGATGAGGGGGCCTGGAACATACGGCTGAAGGCATTCCATCCGGTTCCAACGGTCTCGTGTACGCCTAGGGAGCCGCTCCCGGTTCCGCGCCAGAGGGACAGCCGGCCGTCCGGTGACCAGCCCAGTATGTCGCTGCGTCCGTCGCCGTCGTAGTCCCCGGGAGCTGCGAGGGCGGTGAATCCGTCCCAGCCCCCGCGCCCTATCAGCGTTCCGTGCGCATAACCCTCGCTGCTTCCGCGAACGATACCTGTTCCGTTGTATCGCCAGAGGTTGCCGGAGCGGTCGCGGGCCAGTAGATCCGGCCTACTGTCCCCGGTCAGGTCGCCGGCACCGAGCACCTGGGTGTAGTTGTTCCAACCGGTGCCGATCCGCACCGCCCGTCCGTAGCCTTCACTGGAGGCGGACACCCGCCCGGTTCCGGCGTAGAACCACAGCGTGCCGTCCGGCTTGCGGGCCAGCAGATCATTGCGGCCGTCGCCGTTGAAGTCGCCCACGCCTGTGATCTCTGAATAGATCTGCCAGCCGGAGCCGATCCTGATCCGGGTGCCGAACGTACCGTTGGCTCTGCCCGGCTGGAACCAGAGCACCCCGTCGGTTGCCACGGTGAGCAAGTCCGCGACTCCGTCCGAGTTGAAATCAGGGGTTGCGGCTGCCAGCTTCTGTTTGGTCCAGGCCGCTGTTCCCCGCCGGACACCGGTGTTGTAGCCTTCCGAGACTGCGCCGGTTCCCTGGTAGAACCACACCCGCGAATCAGCGCCGATGCCGAGGAGATCAGTGCGCCCGTCGCCGCTGAAGTCGTTTCCGCCCAGCACGGTGCTGAAAATGTTCCAGCCAGTGCCGATCACATGTCCGGGCGCGAAGGATCCGCCCGCCAAGCCCTGCAGGAACCAGAGACGACCGTCGGAGGTTCGGGCGGCGACGTCGATTCGCCCGTCACCGTTGAAGTCACCGGTTCCTGTGAAGTCGCTGAAGCGCCACCAGTCTCCAGATACGGAAACAGCCTGGCCGTGGGCCCCTGTGCCCGTGCCCCGGTAGATGACTGCGGAGCCGTTTGGTCGCACGGCAAGAATGTCCGTCCGGCCGTCGCCGTTGTTGTCCCCGATGCCAAGGAGGTGGCGGAACTCTCCCCACCCGCCGCGTCCAATGACCTCCCCCGGACGGTATCCCTCGCTGACCGCTGAAACAGAGCCGGTTCCGGCGTAGAAGTATAGGTTGCCGTCCACGTGCCGGGCCACAATGTCAGCCCGGCCGTCACCGTTGTAGTCACCGGCAGCTACCAGTGCATTGAAGACCTGCCAGCCACTGCCGATCTGGCGGGGTGAGGAGAAGCTTCCGGAGCCGGTGCCCGCATGGAACCAGAGCGTTCCGTCTGCCCGGCGCGTGAGCAGGTCCGGCCGGCCGTCGCCGTTGAAGTCGCCGGGACTGAGTACCCTGCGGGTCCAGTCCGGAGCCGCTCCGTTCATCGCGAAGCGGGAAAGGTCGTCAGCCGATCCCCGCCAGACGTTTGAATCGCCGTCGAAAGGGCCGGTGCTGCTGTACTGCCAGACGTTGTAGGTTCTCCATCCGGCCGGCATCGAACCGGGACCTGCAGTGCTGTAGTTGGCGATGTGCAGCGGGTGGTTGGCGAAGGCAGTGCTGTTGCCGGTGCAGCGGTTCCACCAGTCGGCGGTGGTGTAGATCATGGGCAGCCGGCCGGTGCGGGCCTTGACCGTATTAGAGAAGTCCCGAATCCAGGACACCATCTGGGAAGCCGAGAAGTTGTAACAGGTGTTGCCTAGCTCCGGATAGGGGTTGTATTCGATATCCAGGAGGGGCGGCAAGGTGCGGCCGTCGGCGGACCAGCTTCCGCCGTTGTTCACAAAATAATTGGCCTGGGCTGCGCCGCTGGAATCCTTCTTTGGAATTGCGAAGTGGTAGGCGCCACGGTACATGCCCACCGAACCGGCCCCGGTGTACTGGCTGGTGAAACGTGGATTCTTGTATGTGGTGTGTTCCGTAGCTTTGACGTAGGCGAACCGTGCGCCCTGGTTCCACGCCCGGCTCCAGTTCACCGCCGTCTGGTGGCTGCTGACGTCCATCCCCTGAATACCTGCGGGCTTCCATGTCGCTGCAAGCGATACAGCGGGAGCCTGGGACCAGAAGAGAGCGGAGTTCGCGGAAACCGGTCCCGCTGAAGAGGAACCAGTAGCCGCGGAGGCGGATGCCGCCTGTTCAGGGTCAGTAGCGAGGTGCGGATCGGCAAGACCTTGGCCGATCAACACCTGCTCTGCTTCGATGCGCTCCTCAGTCTCTGCTGCGCTCGGGACCTGGGCGTTGCTTGTTTCCTGAAGCCGTTCCAGGCCCTGACCCATTTTGGCGCCGAGGATACCGATTACTTCCTTGAGTTCCTCCTCGGCGGCTTCCTGCTGCAAGGGGGCCGCTTCTTCGTGCGACGATTCTGGTTCTGGTGCAGGCACCGGCGCGGTGGGCGTCTGAGGTGTGCTGTCCAATCCGTCGCCACCGGGCAACGACGACGGATCCGTCGCAGCGGGGGCGGCGCCGGGTAGGTCTGTCGCAGCGGGGTCGGCGCCGGGCAGGCTTTGTGCCACCTCCGGCAAATCTGAAGTCTCCGGGTTTGATGGAATTTCAGAGGCCACCGGGTTTGGCACATCGACGGTGGCGTAAGCCGGCGCCGCAGAGGCAACCAGAGTGAGGCTGAGGATGCCTGCGAGGATGGGCGCGAGGTGGGATTGTTGCACTGGGTCTCCAGAAGGGGCGAGAGCGGATCATGGTGAACATTACCGGTGCCCGTGTGATTGTTGTTGCATATGATGAAAAAGGGATCTTCGTGGTCCGGATATATGGACAACCTCTGCGTGCTCGGTTTTAGGTCCGTAGGAAGCTACGCGCGAGGACATCAGTGCGGAAGCGTGCCGGGTTGTTTTGCGCGCCGAACAGCCCAGACCTTTTCCACACCCCAGAACCGCCACTCTCGCCAGCACAGGCGAAATAACTTATCCTCTGCCGCATGGCCGAGATGGCCTGCAGGTTTTGTCTCGTTGCCGCATTGCCCGGAGGGGGATGCTGAGTAGCCCGGGGGAGCGCCATGGATGCTGTGCGTATTGTCGAGGATGAGGTCAGGGAGCTCATCCGCGTGCGCGGGCTCGACCCCGCGAGTCAGGTTCCCGAGGTGCGCCGCTTGGTTGAGGCGGCCGTGCAGGACTACGACGAGCGCTCCATGCTGGGTTCGCTGCCGGCCCTTGGACAACTGGACCAGGCACGCAAACGCGTGTTCGACGCCGTCGCCGGCTTTGGTGCGCTGCAACCCCTGCTGGACGATCCGACAGTGGAAGAGATCTGGATCAATTCGCCGCGTGAGATCTACGTTGCCCGCGGCGGACGCTCAGAGCTGACGGCCCTTTCCCTGACCCAGGACCAGGTCAGGGACCTGGTCGAGAGGATGCTGAAGTCCTCCGGCCGGCGCCTGGACCTTTCGTCCCCGTTCGTTGACGCCGCCCTCCCGGACGGGTCCCGGCTGCATGTGGTGATCCCGGATGTGACCCGGCGTCACTGGGCGGTAAACATTCGCAAATTCATTGTCAGGGCCAGCCGGCTTGAACACCTTGTAGAGCTCGGAACGCTGACGCCTCAGGCATCCCGGTTCCTCTCTGCAGCCGTGGCAGGTGGCCTGAACATCCTGGTCTCGGGCGCCACGCAAGCTGGAAAGACCACCATGCTCAATTGTCTGGCGGCATCGATCGGGGCCAGGGAACGCGTGGTCACTGTGGAAGAGATCTTTGAACTGCAGCTGCCGCTGCGCGATGTGGTGGGACTGCAGTGCCGGCAGGCCAACCTGGAGGGAAACGGAGAGATTCCGCTGCGCAGGCTGGTTAAGGAAGCCCTCCGGATGCGCCCCGACCGGCTCATCGTCGGTGAAGTCCGGGAGGCTGAGAGCCTGGACATGCTCATCGCTTTGAACTCCGGCCTGCCGGGGATGTGCACCGTGCACGCCAACAGTGCGCACGACGCCGTCACCAAGATTTCCACGCTGCCTCTCCTGGCAGGAGCCAACATTTCCAGTGCCTTCGTGGTACCGACGGTTGCGTCCTGCATCGACCTGGTGATCCACTGCGTTCGGACTCCTTCCGGACGGCGGGAGGTCTCCGAGATCCTGGCCCTCGGACGCCGGGTGGAAAACGGAATCATCGAATCCTCCCTGGTCTTTCAGCGTGAGGAAGGCCGCCTTGTACCCAGCCCCTCGTCGCTGCCGTCCCCGGAAAAATTCCTGCGTGCCGGAATGAACCTCACCGAGTTGCTGGAGCCGGCGGCATGACGGGCCTGGCGGGACTGGCACTTGGCCTTGGCCTGTTCCTCATCTGGTGGTCGTGCTGGGTGTTGCCGGAGAAACCAGCGAAACGGTCCCGTCCCGGCAGGCTGGCGGAACTGCTCACGGCGTCTGGTATCCGGTCGGTGACGCCCAGCGGCCTGGTCGTCAGCAGCGTCGTCCTCGGGCTCTTCGCGTTTCTCATGACGTGGGTACTCACCGGTTCCCTTCCCATCGGAGGCTGTTTCGGTGCCTTCGCCTGCGCACTACCCGTGAGCGTTGTCCGGTGGCAGGCAGGCAAAAGGTCAGCTTCCCTCATGGAACTCTGGCCCGATGCCGTTGATCATCTGCGCTCGGCCATCCGCGCTGGCCTGTCCTTGCCCGAAGCGCTCATCCAGCTGGGAGAGAACGGACCGGCGGAACTCCGTGAACCATTCCGTGAGTTTGGGATGGCGTACCGTTCGGGTGGTTCATTCGATACTGCGCTCGAGGGCCTGAAGGAACGGCTGGCGGATCCCGTAGGGGACAGGATCGTCGAGGCCCTGAGGATCACCCGGCAGGTCGGAGGATCAGATCTTGGACGGTTGCTCGGTACGCTCGCTGAATTCCTGCGGGAGAACGCCCGCACCAGGAGCGAGTTGCTTGCGCGGCAGTCGTGGACGGTCAACGCCGCACGTCTCGCGGTCGCAGCGCCGTGGATCGTATTGCTGCTGATGGCGACCAACCCGGCGGCGGTCGCGGCATACAACACGCCGGCGGGGGCCATGGTGCTTATTGCCGGAATGGTGGTTTCCGTTGTCTGCTACCAGCTGATGCTGCGTATTGGAGCCCTTCCGGCCGACCGGCGGGTTCTGCAGTGACTGGGGCACTTCCGGCTGCGTGGCTGGCTGGAGCGGGCCTGGGGATCGGACTGTGGCTGACCGTTGTCCGGCTGCCGTTTCTCCGGCCGCGCACCTTCACGGAGCGGATCGCTCCGCAGCTGCGTTCAGGAGCCCCGGGCTCACGCCTGCTGACCAGTGCAGACATCACACCGTTCGGCCCGTTGGAGAGAGTCTTCCGACCAGTCCTCCACAGTGCGGTCGCCAGGCTGGAGCGGCTAAACCCTGCGGCCCCGGCCCTTTATAAGCGGCTGGAACGCACAGGGCGGCAAACCACGGTAGTGGAGTTCCGGTCCGAACAGGTTCTCTACGCCGCCACCGGACTGGCCGCCGGAGCAGCCGCAGGAGTCTGGCTGGTCTTCAACGGGAGGATCTCCGTTCCGGGTGTCGTCTTGCTGGCAGCCGCCGGAGGAATCCTTGGCTATCTTCTGAGGGACTACCTGCTGACCAAGGCGATCAGCCGCCGAGAAGCATCAATGCTTGCGGAGTTTCCCAGCTTGGCAGAGATGATGGCCCTCGCCGTCAGCGCCGGCGAGAGTGCCGGAGGTGCACTGGAACGGGTTTCCCGGACCGCGAACGGGGAGCTGGCCGGGGAATTCGGCCGGGTCCTCGCGCAAACCCGCTCCGGAGTGCCCTTGCTGACGGCGCTGGCCGACCTTTCCCAACGGACGCAGCTGGCCCCGCTGGCCCGGTTCATCGACGGAATCTCGGTGGCTATTGAGCGCGGCACGCCCCTGGCGGACGTCATGCGCGCCCAGGCGCAGGACGTCAGGGACCTCGCCAAACGCGAACTCATGGAAGCGGCCGGAAAAAAGGAAATCGCCATGATGGTTCCCCTGGTCTTCGGCGTCCTGCCGCTCACCGTGCTCTTTGCGATTTATCCGGGACTGTCCCTCCTGAGGATCGGCTTGTGAATACCTCCGTCCAGGATGCGTCACAGAGAGCGGCGCCCACCAACCAGATATCGAAGATCAACGACGAAAGGTCACATATGACTACGCGAACAAGGCTCCGTTCCCTGCCAGGGCTGCTGGCCTTCGCCCTGCTCACACGGCTGCGGGCAGCCGCCGCACCTTCGGACGACGACCATGAGCGGGGGGACGTGCCGGGATGGGTGATGATCACGTTGATGTCGGCTGTTCTCGTGGCCGCCATCCTTGTCGTAGCCCAGGAAGCGCTCCTGGACCTGTTCGAATCCGCCATTGCACAGGTCCGGAGGTAGACCCATCCGGCAATTGGAGAGGGCGGCAGCCGGAGTGCCCGGCACCGGGGAACGAGCCGCAAAAGAGCTTGCTGCGGAGGACGGGTCCGCCGTCGTCGACTTTGTCCTGGTGGGGGCCTTGCTGACCCTCATCGCCGTCGCCGTCATTCAGCTGGCGCTGATCCTCCACGTTCGCAACACCCTCATCGATGCGGCTTCCTCCGGAGCGCGCTACGGCACCCTGGCAGACCGCACGCCGGAAGACGGAGTGGAACGGACCCGTGACCTCATCTCACAGTCCCTGTCACCGGTATTTGCAGAGGACGTTACCTACTCACGGACCGGCGGCGGTGCAGGAATGCTGCAGGTGCGTGTGAGCGCTCCGCTTCCAGTGATCGGCTTTTTGGGACCGCAGGGAGGAATCGAGGTGAGCGGCCATGCCCACTGGCCTGCGGCGACGGATTAGGACGGCCTTCAAGGAGGGTGCCGGTGATGACGGAAACGCCGTCGTCGAGTTCATCTTCCTGGGAGTATTGCTCCTGGTTCCGCTGGTCTACTTCATCGTGGCCTTGGGGCAGGTGCAGGGCGCTTCCTACGCAGTTACGGGCGCGGCAGACCACGCTGCCAAGGTTTATGCGGCAGCAGATCCTGCCGGTACGCCGGAAGCGGCCGCCCGTGACGCAGCGGGATTGGCCTTCTCCGATTTCGGCTTCGATGCCTCGGGCATGGAGATGGATGTGACGTGCTCCGCTGCGTGCCTGGCCCCGGGATCGACAGTGACAGTCACAGTGGCCTTTGACGTCCCGCTTCCACTCTTCGCCTCGATCCCGGGACTGGATCTTGCACCCGTTCGGGTCGACTCGACATCAATGCAGACAGTGGAGCGTTTCGGATCATGAGTGAACAGCACACAGGAGACGGTGAATCCGGCCAGGTAGGTGTCCTGATTATTGGGTACGTGCTGCTCGCGCTGCTTGTCATCACCGTCGTTGCAGGGGCCTCATCGGTCTATCTGGGGCACAAGAAGCTTCTGTCGGCCGCTGACGGGGCGGCGCTCGCGGCAGCAGACACCTTTTCGCTGTCGCAGGTCCAGGGCACGGAGCCCGGCACAGCCCCGGCTGCACAGCTCGAATCCGGAGCGGTCACGGCCGCGGTTCAGCAGTATCTGGCGGACAGCAGGGCAGGGGAGCGGATTACCGCTCTTCAAATTTCCCCCGAGACCGGCACACCGGATGGCCGTACGGCCCAGGTGGTCCTCACCGCCGTTGTACATCCACCGATAGTGAACCTCCTGGTGCCAGACGGTATTAGGATCAGCGCTGAAAGCGACGCCCGCGCACAGCTGACGCGGTGACAGCGACCGGAGGAGTACGAGGGGTACGGTCCTGGCCGGAAAGACCTAGAATCTATCGTGGATAAAGTCCCAGACGGTCTAGAGACCGTGGCCTTCACCAGCCAATCAGATTGGGCCACCCAATGACTGGGTACTCGGGAACTTCCAACCCGGTTCGAAGAAACGAGAATTAGTTGACGTCAAGCACACCCATCCACAAGGTGGGCACCCAGGGGTGCGGAACTGTCAGCCCGGCCGGGGACGGCAGAACTTCAGGGAGACAGATGTTCGTTCTGTCCTTTTTGCTGTTATGTGCGCTGGGCACGCTGTGGTCGCTAGCCTCACCGCTGATGTCGGTGCCGGACGAGAATTCGCATACCGTCAAGGCTGCGGCCGTGGCGCGGGGGGAACTGCTCGGTACCCCGGGAGATGAGCAGGGCGACGCTTCGGCTGTAACTGTGCCTTCGTTTATTGCGTCGATGGAGCCCCTCAAATGTTTTGCCTTTGACGCGGATACTCCCGCTTCCTGCGCGGATCCCGTAGGAAATGACACAGAACTCGTTCCAGCCACCACTACCGCAGGAAACTACAACCCGCTCTACTACTTCGTGACGGGTTTTCCTTCGCTGTTCCTCAGCGGAGCTCCCGCCATCTACGCCATGCGGATTGCAAGTGCCGTCTTCTGCGCCGTGTTCTTCGCGATGACGTTCGCCGCTGCCTCGAAGTTTAAACGCCCGCTGTGGCCCTTCATTGGGGCCATCGTTTCGATCACCCCTATGGTTTTGTATCTGACGGGCTCCATCAACCCCAACGCGCTAGAGATTTCCGCTGCCGCCGCATTCTTCCTAAATCTTTGCGTCGTGCTGGGCTCCGAAACGCTCAGGAGCGTCAGGCCAAACATTGTCTTTGTGGGGATTTCCGGGTTTGTTCTCGCAAACACCCGCCCACTGTCACTGCTTTGGATGGCGCTGGCTGCCGCTGCGGCGCTATGTATCTACGGCTGGCGACCACTGATGCGGGTTTTTCGGGATGGCCTGGGGTTGGAGATGACGGCACTGGTGGGTGTGGGCTGCGGCCTAAGCCTCGCTTGGTTCGCGGTCGCAAATAGTTTCGACAGTCTTACAGGTACAGGTGTGGACCTTACGAAGGCGGACGCCGCGATCATCATGCTGGAAAGAACTTTCGACTATGCGACGGGTTACGTGGGATACATGGGCTGGCTGGACACGCCTCTCCCGATGGCCGTTTACATCCTCTGGTACAGCCTGATGGCTTTGTTGACCGTGCTGGGCCTGACTGTAGAGAGGCGGGGTAGCCGGTTCGCCGTGTTCCTGTTGATTGCCTCGTTAGTGGCGGTCCCGCCAATTATGCAGGCTCAGGTCATCAATGAACTCGGCTGGATCTGGCAGGGCCGGTACGTGCTGGCACTGGTGGTAGTGGTCCTGCTCTGCTGCGGAACGGTCAGTCAGTCCCTGCAGTTGCCGATCGCGTCGAGGACCAAAAATGTACTGCGGCTGCTCATTTGCCTGACTGCGGTGGCCCACATGGCCAGCTTTGTGTTCGTACTACGCAGGTACGCCGTCGGCGTGACTGCAACGCCGAACTGGGGGCGCTTCCTGTTGTCACCCGAATGGCAGCCCCCACTGCCGTGGACAGTGCTGACCCTAGGCTACGTTTGTGTCGTTTCGGTCGGGGGATTGCTCGTGTACCGGTATCTTATTGCCGCTGCGGGACACATATCCGAACGCACGCTTACAAGCCATAAGCGGAGAAAATGGCCCGCTGACCTATGAAGCCTTGGCTTGCTCCTGAGGGGCGTAATGGCTCCAGCCGCCGTGATCCACCTCGAGCAGGGTGCCGTCGTCGGCATAACAGAAGGTGACGCGCTCGCCGTAAAGCTCACAGCTTGCGTCGGGGCAGCGGTCACGGAGGGAGCCAACGTAGTCAGTGGCCTCGTAAAGGTCCCAGTCATCGAGCTTGGCGTGGGCCCACGGATCGCCCTGGGCCGCCAGCTCCTCGAGCTCAGCGCGGTCATACCTGCGTCCGGACTCGGGATGGCGGGCGGGGGCTCCTGGGAGTCGGTTCGTGGAAATGGCGATGCTCCTTTCCGGTCGTGACAGCACCAATGTACTACCGGGCGCCTGACAGAGACCGCGTTGTAACCCGGTGCGTCGCGCCGTCATACGGCACGCGGCACGGCTTCGCTGGAGGCAGCACACGGACCTGCGCCCGGCCCATGGCGTAGTCTGTAAACACCATGGCAGAAATCGATTTTCCCGCAGAAATCCGCGCGCTCCGCTCCACGTTCGCTTCCATCGAGGACGTGTCAGACGTCGCAGCGATGAAGGAAGATATCGCCGAGCTCAGCGAAATGGCCGGCGAGCCGAACCTCTGGGACGACCCCGACGCCGCTCAAAAGATCACGTCGAAACTCTCGCACCGCCAGAGCGCGCTGGAAAGGCTGCAGCGGCTTGAAGCCCGGATCGATGACCTTGAGGTCCTCGTGGAGCTTGCCCAGGATGAAGCCGACGCCGACAGCAAGGCCGAGGCGGTCCTGGAACTGGAATCGCTGCGCAAGGCCCTCTCAGAGCTCGAAGTGGTGACACTGCTTTCCGGCGAATACGACGAACGCGAAGCGGTAGTGACCATCCGGGCCGGCGCCGGCGGGGTGGACGCGGCAGACTTCGCTGACATGCTGCTGCGGATGTACCTGCGCTGGGCCGAGCGCCATGGCTACCCGACCCAGGTGCTCGACACCTCCTACGCCGAAGAGGCCGGCCTCAAATCGGCGACCTTCGAAGTCAAGGCTCCCTACGCCTTCGGCACGCTCGTGGTGGAAGCCGGTACCCACCGGCTGGTCCGCATCAGCCCCTTCGACAACCAGGGACGGCGCCAAACGTCCTTTGCCGCCGTCGAGGTCATCCCGCTTATCGAGGCGACGGACCACATCGATATTCCGGACAATGAGATCCGCGTGGACGTGTTCCGTTCCTCGGGCCCGGGCGGCCAGTCGGTGAACACCACAGATTCGGCCGTGCGCCTGACCCACATCCCGACCGGGACCGTGGTGTCGATGCAGAATGAGAAATCGCAGCTGCAGAACCGCGCCGCTGCCATGCGGGTGCTCCAATCGCGCCTGCTGCTGCTGAAGAAGGAACAGGAAGACGCCGAAAAGAAGGCTTTCGCCGGCGATGTGAAGGCATCCTGGGGCGACCAGATGCGTTCCTACGTGCTGAATCCGTACCAAATGGTCAAGGATCTGCGCACCGAACACGAAGTCGGCAACACCTCCGCAGTGTTCGACGGGGAGATTGACGACTTCATCGACGCCGGTATCCGCTGGCGCGCCAATGGGAGCGTTTCAGCGCGCAACTAGGCAACCCCGAGCCGGCCCGCGTCAGATCCCCAAGCTGTCCCGCAGTGGCAGCGCAAGGGTCTTGGCGAACGAATCGGTGATGTGATTGTCCCGGTACACCAGCACGTTTCCCAGCACGGCCTGACACTGCCCGTCCGGGCAGAAGTATCCGCGGAAGTCGACCAGCGTCACACCGTCGAGTTCCTGCGCCGCCAGGGTCAGCGGTGGCGCTTCCCCGGAGGCGGGGAAGCTGCAGTCAGCGGGGTCCGCGCTGCCGGAGACGCACTCGGGCACGTTGAACGGCGGATAGGGCACGTCGCTGAGGACCGCAACTGAAAGCCCGGCATCCCGCAGCGGTGCCAGGGCATTCGCATACCCCAGCTTCGCCTGTTCCTGACTGTCCCAACCCCAGTCCAAGGCATCCTCATATCCGGCGGGCGAGAGCGAAGCGGTCAGCACAAACGACGGGTCCAGATCAATGATCTCCTGGACGGTCTGGGTATTGATTCCCGCGCAGGTCCGGTGGATTACTGTGCCCGAATGAAGTGGTTCCAAGCTGAAAGGGCAGCCGTTTCGAGCCAGCACATACAGCCGGTAGCCGCTTTCCCGCGCGAGGAGGTCGACGGATCCCATGTACTGCGCAGCATGCGAATCGCCCACCAGCACTATGCTCCGGGAACTGCCAGTGTCACCGGCAACGCAGTCTTCCAGCTCCATCGTCCTGGGGTCCCAGGCAGTCAGGCAGGCTTCAACGCCGTCGGGCTGGTCCGAACCCGCGACCGCCGGGTCAGGCCGTACCGGCATGTCCGGTACGGGTGCGGTGGCGTGCACGGCACCGGCGCCCGGGTAGGCTGCGAGGTCAAGTTCCTGGCTCAGGGCACGCGTTTTCTGTTCTACGACCAGATAGGGTGCCGTGGCGGCGGCTATGGGGACCAAAGTCAGGAGCGCACCCAGGGTGAAAACCGGGCGGTACGCGGGTGCCGCAGCCCGGCGCCGTCCGCCGCGGCGCGGCTTTGGTTCAAGCTTGCGGAACGGCTCCTCGACGAAACGGGTGGACAGTGCTGCCAGCGCCACGCTGAGCACTACGACTGCGCCGCCGTGGAGCCAGCCCGGATTCGGCCCCAGGACGTAGACCGAAAAGACAATCACAGGCCAGTGCCAGAGGTACAGCGAATAGGAGATATCGCCCAGATACGTAACCGGCCGCAGGGCCTGCCAGCGGGCCGCCGACCCAAAACCAGGCTCCTGAATCGTGCTGCCGGCCAGGAGCAGGGCCATTGTTCCCAGTACCGGCAGCAGCGCGGCATAACCGGGGAAGTCCATGGCAGTGGAGAACAGCACAGCGGAAGCCAGGACCATGGCAAGCCCCAGCCATCCCAGCAGCAGCGACAGGTGGGGCCTGGAACGCAGCTGCGGAAAGGCCACTGCCAGCATGCCGCCGAGGGCCAGTTCCCAAATTCGTGTTGTGGTGAAGAAATATGCCAGGTCCGGATTCGAGGCGGAGAAGATCACCGAGTGGGCAAAGGAGGCCAGTGCAACGGCGGTGAGCGCGGAAATCAGCAGCGACCGCCTGGGCCTGCGGCCCCCGGAAGCAGCGGCACAGATAAGGATGAGCAGCGGTACGACCAAATAGAACTGCTCTTCTACGGCCAGTGACCAGAAGTGCTGCAGCGGGGATACTGAAGCTGTTGCACCCTCGTAGCTGGTTGTTGAGAAGGCCTGGTTCCAGTTCTGGATGTTCAGGCCCGAGGCGGCTACATCCCGGGCGACGCTCTGCCAGCGTCCCTGTGGGAAAATCAGCACAGTAGCTGCGAGGGTCGCCAAAAGCACGGTTGCAGCAGCCGGCAGCAGGCGCTTTATACGCCTGCTGTAAAACTTGGCGAGTTTCAGTGACCCGGTGGACATGGCCTCCCGTGCAAGGGACCCCACAATCAGGTATCCGGAAATGACAAAGAATACGTCGACTCCCACAAACCCGCCCGGCAGGGTCTGCGGCCAGATGTGATACCAGACCACAATTCCGACGGCCAGGGCGCGCAGACCTTGGATATCCGGCCGGTGGCGCGCAGGAAGCGTGTCGGCGGGAAACCTCGTTGGACGGCTGCCCCGTGCAGGGCCGAACGCTGGGGCGCTCAAAGAGAGTGGGGGCACAGTCGGCAATTATATTCGGCTTCTGAGCCAGCCAATTCCGCCTTCGCCGGGATAAGGCATGTCGGCGGGTGGCCATTGACGCAGTGTGATTCATGTTCTACATTTTCCGTAACCTGAATCGCCTTTCAGGTTTGCAGGGCCCGCAACGGGCCGGGCAACGCCAGTCACCGCACCGAAAGGCACCACCGTGAAGGCAACAAAGAAGTTCCTCCTCGCAGCGGCCGTCACCGCAGGGCTGACGCTCTCGGCCTGCGCCCCTGCCGCAGATTCCGGCACCGCACCCGCCGAGGGCGGCGAAGCGCCGTCGAGCGTTGACGTCGGGATCGTCTATTCGAAGACAGGGCCGCTCGCCGCCTACGGCGAGGCCTACTACGAAGGCCTGCAGGCCGGCATCGACTACGCCACAGACGGCACCGGTAAGGTCGGGGACACCGAACTGAACATTACGTACCACGACGACGGCGGCGACCCGGACAAGGCGGTCACGGTCGCCAAAGACCTGATCGGCCAGGACTACAAGATCCTTGCCGGCACCGTGGTTTCCGGCATTGCCCTGAAACTCGCCGAACAGGCCGAACAGAACCAGGTCCTGTACATCTCGGGTCCGGCCGCCACCGACGCCATTCAGGGCATCAACAAATACACCTTCCGCTCCGGCCGGCAGTCCCTGCAGGACGTCGCGACGGCAGGTTCCTTCGTGCCGGACCTCGAAGGCAAGAAGGTCGTGGTCTTCGCGCAGGACAACGCCTTCGGACAGGGCAACCTGGCAGCAGTGGAAGCCGTCCTGGGCGCACAGGGAGCGGAAGTGAGCAGCGTGCTGGTCCCCGAGGACGCCACCGAATTCACGCCCTTTGCCCGCCAGCTCATCGATGCTGCCCCCGACATGGCGTTCGTCGCCTGGGCCGGCGCGACCTCCGGTTCCATGTGGCAGGCCCTGGACCAGCAGGGTGCCTTCGAAGCCGCGCCCATCGTGACCGGACTCGGCGACGCCGCGACCTTCGGTGCCTATGGAGCAGCCGGAACCAAGATCTCCTTCCTGAACCACTACTTCCCGGGTGCCGGCGGCAACGACGTCGAGAAGGCCATGATCGAATCAGTCGAGGCGGCCGGCAAGAAAGCCGACCTCTTCACCCCGGACGGTTTCGTGGCCGGGCAGATGATCGTCCAGGCAGTCCGCGAGGGCGGAAACGACGTCGACGCCATGGTCGCGGCGCTGGAGGGCTACTCCTTCGAAGGGCCCAAGGGCACAACGACAGTCCGCGCCTCCGACCACGCACTGCTGCAGGACATGTACCAGGTCACGCTGGCGGACGAGGGCGGAACCTGGGTTCCCACCTTGGTCGACACGGTTGCTGCCGATGCGGTGGCACCGCCGGAAGCCGCGAAGTAGGCCCGCCCGTATGGACAGCCCCAACGCGCTCGAGCTTTCCGGCGTCGGCCTGATGATCGGCGGCGCACGGATCCTGGAAGACATCAGCTTTACCGTTCCGCAAGGGGAGATGGTAGGCGTGATCGGCCCCAACGGAGCCGGGAAAACCACCCTCTTCAACGTCATCTCCGGGCTGCTGCGACCCACCGAGGGCACCGTGGCAGTCTCAGGCAACGACGTCGGGCGGCTGGCCGTGCACCGCCGTGCCGCAGCCGGGCTGGGCCGCACTTTCCAGACGTCCAGCCTGTTCCCGCAGCTGAGCGTGCTGGAGAACGTCCGGCTGGCTGCGCAGGCACGTCTCGGCGGGAGCCTGTCGCTGCTGCGTTTCCCGCATCGGGGTGACGGGGCGACCCGGATCGCTGAAAGGCACCTCGAAGAGGCGGGAATCGCCGGCAAAGCGGGCACCGCCGCGGGAGGGCTGTCCCACGGGGACAAACGCAAGGTTGAAATCGCTATGCTGCTGGCCGCTGATCCCGAAGTGATCCTGCTCGACGAGCCGATGGCCGGCGTCGGGTCCGGAGACGTTCCGGCCTTGTCCGAGGTGATCCGCAGGATGCACCGCGACTCCGGCCGGACGGTGCTGATGGTCGAGCACCACATGGAGGTGGTCCTGGGCCTGGTGGACCGGGTGGCGGTCATGCATCACGGCAGCCTCCTGGCCATCGACACCCCCGAAGCCGTCATGGCGAATCCGCTGGTCCAAAGCGCCTACCTGGGAGAACCCGTCTGATGAACCACATTCCCGTGCCCATCCTGCGGGTGGCGAACCTGTCCGCTTCGATCGGCGGCCAGCAGGTCGTGGAGGACGTCAGCTTCGAAGTGCCGGCGGCCGGCGTCACGGCCCTGCTGGGGCGCAACGGAGTCGGCAAGACCAGTACCATCAAGGCCATCATCGGCCTGCTTTCCCGTACCGGGACGGTGGAGCTCGACGGCGCCCGGATCGACGGCGAACACACCCACCGCATCATCCAGCGGGGAGTGGGTTACGTTCCGGAAGACCGCGAGGTGTTTTCCCGCCTGACGGTCGCGGAAAACTTGAAGCTGGCAGAACGGGACGGGCATCCGCAGCGGCAGCTCGTGGAGGACCTCTTCCCGGACCTCGTCAAACGGTCGGCCCAGATGGCCGGAACCCTGTCGGGCGGGCAGCAGCAGATGGTGTCCCTGGCCCGCGCGCTGCTGAACACCAACAAGGTGCTCCTCGTGGACGAACCGACCAAGGGACTCGCGCCGAAGATCGTGCAGGAAGTGAGCGAGGCATTGGCTGAGGCTGCCCGGAGCGTTCCGATCCTGCTCGTGGAACAGAACCTGACCGTCGTACGCCAGCTGGCCTCGACCGTCACGGTGCTCAGCGGCGGCAAAGTCGCCCTGACCGGCATGGACGCAGGCGAGTTCCTCGATGACACGGAGCTCTTCCACCGGCTGCTGGGGGTCCACACCGGCGGCGCTCCGGAACCTGCCAGGGACGCGGCAGGATCCTCCGGCACGGCCGGCCAACTCACGGCACAGGCCCCGGAGGCCGGAAAGGTGCGTGAAGCGTGAGCACCATTGTCCTGCTCATCGTCACCGGCCTCGGCCTGGGCGCGCTGTACTTCCTCGTCGCCTCGGGACTTTCCCTGATCTACGGGCTGATGGGAGTGCTCAACTTCGCCCACGGGTCCTTCCTCACCCTCGGTGCCTTCCTCGGCTGGCAGGCTGCGCAGGCGCTGGGCGCAGGCGGCTGGGGAGTGTTCCTCATCAGCCTGGCTGTCGGAGCCGTGACCGGAGCCGTCTTCGCCGCGCTCACCGAACGGATCCTGATCCGTCCCCTGTACCAGCGGCACATTGAACAGGTCCTGGTCACCGTGGGTCTCTCGCTCGCCTCCGTAGCCCTGTTCGAAGGAATCTGGGGAACGGATCCGTCCTTCATCACCGGGCCGCCCTGGCTCAAAGAGACCACGGAGCTCCTCGGTGCGCGGATTCCGAATGACAGGTTCGTCGCCATTGTCGCTGCCGGACTGGTCCTGGCCGGGCTCCTGCTGTTCCTGAAGAAGACCCGGTACGGCATGATCATCCGGGCGGGAGTGGAAAACCGGTCCATGGTGACCGCACTGGGCATCGATGTCCGACGCGCGTTCACGCTTGTCTTCACCATCGGCGGAGCCGCGGCAGGCATGGGAGGCGTGCTCGCCAGCCACTACTTCGGCTACGTGTCGCCGTTGCTGGGCGGTTCACTGCTGATCTTCGCCTTCATCGTGACGGTGATCGGCGGGCTCGGGTCCCTCACCGGAGCAGCGCTGGCCTCCGTGGCGGTGGGCATCCTGCAGCAGTTCGCAAACTTCTACTGGGGAGTGGGGGACTTCGTGGTGGTCCTCCTCCTCGCCGCCGTACTACTGGCAAGACCCTCCGGACTGATGGGAAAGGCGGTAACCGCATGAGCGCAACCCAGGTCCGGGAGGACACCAGGGCACACCGGCCGAAGCCGGAACCGCAGAAGGGCCGACGGCGTCCGCTGGCCTGGGCTGCCGGTGCGGCCGGCGTCGTGGTCCTGGCTGTCCTGCCGCTGTTCAACCTTTCCGTCCCGGGCCTGCTGCCCGGCCCGACCTATACGCCGGGGTCGCTCCAGCTGATGGCGCTGTGCATGCTGATGGCCGCAGCCGCATTGACCTACCACCTGCTCCTCGGAGTGGCGGGCATGCTCTCCTTCGGCCACGCGCTGTACTTCGGGGCAGGAGTCTACGGTCTTGCCATCATCCTGGACCGGACCGGCCTGCCGCTGCTGCCGGCCATGGCGCTGACGCTCGTGGCGGTCATTGTGCTGGCGAACCTCACCGGCGCCGTCGCCCTGCGGGTCACCGGCATCCCGTTCGCCATGGTCACCCTCGCCTTCGCGCAGGCCGGTTCGGTAATGGTCCGCAGGAATCCCGACGGCGCCACCGGGGGAGAGGAAGGGCTAAGCCTGGCCACCGAGCACGTCCCGGATTTCCTGGTGGGCGTCGCCAACACACGCAACCTGTATTGGCTGGCCCTGGCCGCACTGGTCACCGTTTTCCTCGTGACGGCCTGGATCCAGCGCAGCCGGGCAGGACACGTCGCCGCCGCCGTGCGGGAGAACGAGATGCGGGTACGGGTGCTGGGCCTGCAGCCGTACCTCGCCAAGCTGCTGATCTTCGTCGTGGCGGGGACCCTGGCCGGTGTGGTCGGCATGACCTACCTGCTCCTGCAATCCGGTGCCGTGCCGCGGGCCGTCTCCTCGGACTTCACCATTACGCTCCTGGTCATGGTGGTCCTGGGCGGTGTGGGTTCGCGGTGGGGTGCCGTGCTGGGCGGCGTCGTCTATACGATGCTGGACCAGCGGCTGACGGCGCTCGCAAACTCGGAGGCAATTGCCGGTCTCCCGCCGATCCTGCACATCCCGCTCAGCGAGCCGCTGTTCCTGCTCGGCACGCTGTTCATCCTGGTGGTCCTGTTCCTGCCCGGCGGCCTGGCCGGAGCGGCCGCACGGCTGAAGGGACGCAAAAAAGACGCTGCCCGGCCCCGGGAGATCCTGGAGGAAGCCGGATGAGCGGGCTGCATACCCTTGGCCGCTGGACGGCGGACCGTGCGCTGGCCACACCTGACCGCACCGCGATCGATGACCGCGGTGTCCGGCTCAGCTACCGGGAACTGGACACCCGTGCCGCGGCACTGGCCAGTGCGTTCCAGGACGCCGGCTACCGGCACGGGGACCGGATCGCGACAGTAACCGGGAACAGCGCCGACCACGTGGTCCTGTTCTTCGCCTGCGCCAAAGCGGGGCTGGTCCTGGTCCCTCTGTCATGGCGCCTGTCCGCCCGGGAGCTTGCCGCGCAGCTGCAGCTGGCGGACCCCGCCCTGCTGCTGGTGGAGGACGAGTTCTCCTCCGTCGCGGCGGCGGCCGCTTCCCGTCTGCCGGTGCCGCCGCCGGCTGCTCCGCTGGGACGCACCGGCGTCGAAGCGGGCCCGCCTCCGCCGCTGCACCTGCTTCCGCCCGGCGAACGGCCTGCGGGCGGAACGACAGACGACGACGATCCGCTGCTGATGGTGTTCACCTCGGGCACGCAGGCGGACCCTAAAGCCGTGGTGCTCAGCCACGCCAATTGTTTCTGGACCAATCTCTCCCTCTCCCGGACTGCAGAGATCGGCAGCCACGACGTCGTGCTGGCCGTGCTGCCGCAGTTCCATGCAGGAGGCTGGAACATCCAGCCGCTGCTGGCCTGGTGGACAGGAGCCACAGTGGTTCTGGAAAGGACGTTCGACGCCGGACGGATCCTGCAGCTGATCGAAGACCGGCGCGTCACCACCATGATGGGTGTCCCCGCGAACTACCTGATGCTGGCCTCCCACCCGCGCTTCGCGTCCGCGGACCTTTCCAGCCTGGGCCGCGCCGTCGTGGGCGGGGCGCCCATGCCCGCTCCGCTGCTGCGCACCTGGCACTCCCGGGGCGTCGCACTGGCACAGGGGTATGGACTGAGCGAAGCGGGCCCCAACGTGCTGTGCCTGCCGGAGGAAGAAGCCGAAGCCCGGATCGGCATGGCAGGCAAACCGTATCCGCACGTCGATGTCGCAGTTGCGGACCCGGTGACCGGAGAACTGCAGGCGGGCCCCTGCACGGGGGAACTCCTCGTCGCCGGCCCCGGGGTTTTCCAGGGCTACTTCCGGAACCCCGAAGCGACCGCCGCGGCGCTCGCGGGCGGGTGGCTGCACACCGGAGACCTGGTGGAGCGCGATGCGGACGGTTATCTGCGCGTCATCGACCGGTTAAAGGACATCTACATTTCGGGCGGCGAGAACGTTGCTCCCGCCGAAGTCGAAGCTGTCCTGCGCGAGCACCCCGCGGTGGCGGAGGCGGCAGTGACCTCGGTGCCCGATCCCCAGTGGGGTGAAACGGGGATCGCCTATGTGGTCCGCCGCCCGGGTACCGCAGCCGATGCCCTCGAGCTGCTCGAACACTGCTCTGCCCGGCTGGCGCGCTTCAAGGTCCCCTCCCGAATCTCCTTCGTGGACGGGCTGCCCCGCACCTCGCTGCACAAGATCGCCAGGTCACGGCTGGGGAAACCGGAACCCGGGGTCCCGGCCACCTCCCTCCACGACCAACCCGCAGGACCCGTCTCCCACCGTCAGGACAACGCATGAGCACAACACCGCGAACCGCCCGGGGCACCCGCACCAGGGCACGGCTGGTCGCCGCAGCTGAAGAGGTCTTCGGGTCGCTGGGCTACCACGATGCGTCGATCGTGAAGATCACCGAAGAGGCAGGTGTAGGGCTTGGGACCTTCTACCTCTACTTCGAGGGCAAGCAAGCGATCTTCGACGAGGTGGTCGAGGACCTGAACCGCCGCGTCCGGCATGCCATGACCGAGGCCGCCAGGGCAGCAGGAAACCGGATCGACGCCGAGCGTGCCGGTTTCCGTGCCTTCTTCCGGTTCACTGCCGAACACCCGGCGCTGTACAGGATCATCCGGCAGGCAGAGTTTGTCTCACCCGGTGCGCTGCGCATGCATTACACGCGGATCGTCAACGGCTACGTGGAAGGCCTGAAAGCCGCCCGCGAGGCCGGTGACATCCGGGAGATGGACGTGGACACCGTGGCGTGGGCGCTGATGGGCATCGGGGAGATGCTCGGGATGCGGTGGGTGCTCTGGAATAAGGACGCCGACACCGAGGCAGGTGCCGTCGCCGAGATTCCGGAAGCGGAGTTTGAAGAAATGATGCGCTTCATCGAACGCGGAATGGCGCCGGTTGCGCCCGGTAAAGGAGCTGGAGAATGACAACGGATGCACTCAGCGGGCCGTCGCTGGACGGGCGGACGGCACTCATCACGGGAGCAGGGTCCGGCATCGGCGAAGCGTGCGCACGCACCTTCGCCGCTCTCGGTGCCAAAGTGACCGTGGCCGACATCAACAAGGAGGCGGCCGCCCGGGTGGCGGCCGAAACGGGAGGAACGGCCTGGGAAGTCGACCTCAGCGATACGCACGCCCTCGAAGACCTGTCCCTGGAAGCTGACATCCTGGTCAACAATGCCGGCATCCAGCGGATCAACCCCATCCACGAATACGATCCGGACACGTTCCGCCTGGTGCACCGGCTGATGGTCGAATCTCCGTTCCTGCTGATCCGTGCCGTCCTGCCGGGTATGTATGAACGCGGCTTCGGGCGCGTCATCAACATTTCGTCCGTCCACGGACTGCGCGCTTCCGCCTTCAAGAGTGCGTACGTCAGCGCCAAGCACGCGTTGGAGGGGCTGTCCAAAGTCACCGCGCTGGAAGGCGGGCCACACGGCGTGACGTCCAACTGCATCAACCCGGCCTATGTGCGAACCCCGCTGGTCGAAACCCAGATCGCGGACCAGGCCCGGATCCATTCGATTCCGGAAGAGGAGGTGGTGGCCTCCATCATGCTCACGGAATCAGCGGTCAAACGCCTGGTGGAGCCGGAGGAAGTCGCATCCCTCGCGGCTTGGCTTGCCGGACCGGGCGCCGGAATGGTCACCGGTGCCTCCTACACGATGGACGGGGGGTGGAGTGCGCGATGACTGCCTACATGAGCATCGATGTCCCGGTACGCGGCGGACTGCTGCGCACCGGTGTCTGGGGGCCGGATGACCCCGGTGCTCCCACGGTCCTGGCCATCCACGGTGTCACCGCCTCCCACCGCACCTGGGCGATGGTGGCCGAGGCCTTGCCCGAGTTCCGATTCATCGCACCGGATTTGCGCGGCCGCGGAAGGAGCAACACGTTGCCCGGGCCCTACGGAATGCCGGTCCATGCCGAGGACCTGGCAGCCGTCCTGGACGCGCTGAAGGTGCCGCGCGCCGTCGTCGCCGGCCACTCCATGGGTGCCTTTGCCGCCTTGGTGCTGGCGAACCTGCATCCCGGACTGGTGCAGTCGCTGGTGCTGATCGACGGCGGACTGCCGCTGGATGTTCCAGCGGGACTCAGCGACGAACAGGTAGTGCAGGCCGTCCTGGGCTCCGCCGCAGAGCGGCTCGGGCAGCCGTTTGCCTCCCACGAGGAGTACCTCGGTTTCTGGCGCCCCCATCCCGCGTTCGCCGGACATTGGAACCCGCTGCTGCTGGACTATCTGGCGTACGACCTCCAGCCGCATCCCGACGGCGGTTTCCGCGCTGCAACCAGTTACGCAGCCCTGGCCGAGGATACTGCTGAACTTCACCGGGGCGCCGCACTGCTTCGTGCCCTCGAAGAGCTGGCTCATCCTGTGCAGCTGCTCCGCGCGCCGCGGGGTCTCTTCAACGAAGAGCCAGGCCTGTACGCACCCGGCTACGTTCAGCAATGGCAGCAGCGCCTGCCGTCCCTGGTGGTCACGGACGTCCCGGACACCAACCACTACACGATCGTCATGGATGAGCCGGGCGCAGGTTCGGTTGCCGGAGTCCTGCGGGAGCACTCCCGCTTCCCGGCCGGCGCTGAGCCAGGAGTCCCGGACGGGGTGGCCTAACCTGCAGCAGGGGCCGGTATCCGGCCCGCCCTTCCGGCCCGCCCTTCCGGCCTGCCCTTCCGGCCCGGCCGGGCGCCGGAGGCAGGACGATCGCGACACACCGCCGGCGCTCTCCCCGGCAGGTCGATCCGCTGGCTATAGTCGAAAGGCCGGTTCCCTGCTCCCCAACCCAAGGCCCTTTTCGATCCGGTAGTTAGACAAGGGCATGAAACGCTAATGATCACATTCGACAACGTCACCAAGGTCTATGACCGCAACTCCAGGCCGGCGTTGAACTCGGTCAGCTTTGACGTGGACCGCGGTGAGTTCGTCTTCCTGGTGGGAGCATCCGGTTCAGGCAAATCCACGCTGATCCGCCTTGTGATGAAGGAAGAGCACGCCACCCGCGGCACGGTGTACGTTGCCGGTTCCAACGTCGCGAAGATTCCCAGCTGGCGCGTTCCGCGCCTGCGCCGCGGCATCGGCGTCGTGTTCCAGGACTTCCGCCTGCTGCCCAACAAAACCGTCTTCGCCAACGTCGCGTTCGCCATGCAGGTCATCGGCCGCAGCCGCGCCGTGATCCGCGAGACCGTTCCCGAGGTCCTCAAGACGGTGGGCCTGGAAGGCAAGGACAACCGGATGCCGCATGAGCTCTCCGGCGGCGAGCAGCAGCGCGTGGCCATTGCCCGGGCGATCGTGAACAAACCGGGCATCCTTCTTGCCGACGAACCGACCGGCAACCTCGATCCCACCACCTCGCTGGGCATCATGAAGGTCCTGGACCGGATTAACCAGAACGGAACCACGGTGGTCATGGCCACCCACGACCACGACATCGTCAATGCCATGCGCAAGCGCGTGATCGAACTGCGCCACGGCAAGGTCATCCGCGATGAGCGGGAGGGAATCTACCTGGCGACGGCGATGCAGCCCATCGTTCCTGCGTCGGGCGAGCCCGACGCCGCCGCCGGCCCGGCCGGGAAAGAAGATCGCACCCCCGCCCAAGCCGGCGGTCTCTCCGGTTCGGAGGCCCCCGAATGAGGATGGCTTTTGTCCTGGGTGAAATTGGATCCGGAATCCGGCGCAACCTGTCGATGGTTGTCTCGGTCATCCTGGTGACGTTCGTGTCACTGACCTTCGTCGGCGCTGCCGGCCTGCTCCAGCTGCAGATCAACCAGATGAAGGGTTACTGGTACGACCGGGTGCAGGTTGCGGTGTTCCTGTGCGTGGGCAACGACGTCTCGCCGTCATGTGCCTCAGGCGCGGTGACAGACCAGCAGCGCAGTGCGATCGAAGCCAAGCTGAATTCGCCCGAGTTCAAGCAATATATCGACACGGTCCAGTTCGAAGACCAGGAAACTGCCCTGGGCCACTTCCGTGAGCAGTTCGCAAACTCTCCGATCGTTGACAGCGTGACGGCCGACCAGCTGCCGGAGACTTTCCGCGTTTCCCTCGTCGACCCGGAGAAGTACGAGGTCATCAACGAGGCGTTCTCCTCCATGCCCGGCGTCGAGTCCGTCAGCGACCAGCGGGAACTGCTGGAAAAGGTGTTCTCCTTCATGAACATCGCCTCCCTGGTGGCGCTGCTCATCGCTGTGCTGATGCTGGTCTGCGCCATCCTCCTCATCGCCACGACCATCCGGCTTTCTGCGTTCAGCAGGCGCCGTGAAACGGGGATCATGCGGCTGGTGGGCGCCTCGAAGGCGGTGATCCAGCTACCGTTTGTGCTGGAGGGCGTGATTGCGGCGCTCATCGGGGCCGTCCTTGCGTCGGGAACCCTGTGGGCCGTGGCGCACTTCTTCATCGGCATGCTGGCCCGCCAGTATCCCGCAACCGCCTTCATTTCCGCACGGGAAGTGCTCATGCTTAGTCCGGCCCTGTTGATTCTTGGTGCTTTGCTCGCGGGTGTTTCCTCGCTGCTGACGCTCAGACGGTACATCAAGGTTTAGAGTGTGGGCACTGGGACAGGAAAGATGAAAAACCATATGAATTGCTTTGCCAATGACTAGGCGCCGGGAGCGGCAGGGCACCGTTGCCGCCGCAGCCGCCGCCTCGGCGGGCGCTGCCAAACGTGCCGCCGCTGCAGGAGCAGCGGTGCTGCTTTCCCTTGCCCTTGCCCTCGGTGCGGTCAACGCGCCGGCTGCCGCAGATGAACTCAGTGACCGCAAGGCCGCACTTGAAGCTGAGCAGCAAAAGGTCCAGGAACAGTACGAGTACCTTGACCAGGACATTGCCAAGACGGTGGCGCAGCTGAACATCTACCAGAACCAGGAACTGCCCGCAGCGCAGGCCGTCCTGACGGAGGCGGAGGGCCGGGTCAGCACGGCCTCAGCGAAGGTTGGCGCGCTCACGGACCGCGTGGCCCTGGCGCAGGAGAGCCGCAACACGATTGCCGCCCAGATCGAAGAGGACCGGCAGGCCCTCGATGAAACGCAGAAGGTCATCGGGCAGATCGCCAGCCAGGCCTACAAGAGCGGGGGAGTGCCCTCCAGCCTCACGCTTCTTTTGGGTGCCGAGGGAGCGGAGAGCCTGACTGATTCGATGGGCATGGCCGGCCAGGCCCTGCGCGGCCAGAACGCCGCCGTCGAGCGCCTCACCCAGCAAGCTGCCACCAATGTGAACTCGGAGGCCCGCCTCGCAGCCGTGGAGGAGGAGATTTCCTCGCTCAAGGCGCAGGCACAGGAAGCACTGGAGTCCGAGCAGGCGGCCCGCGACGAGGCCGCTGAAGAGAAGTCCAAGGTGGACAGCCTCATTGCCAGCGCCGAGTCGCTGAACAATGAACTGGAGGCGAAGAAACCGGTCATCCAGGCCAAGTTGGCTTCGATCCAGTCCGAGCAGGCAGCCGTCCAGGCGGAGATCGCCGAACGGCAGCGGATCCTGCTCGAAGAAGCACGGCGCGCCGAGGAAGCCCGGATCGCCGAGGCCAACCGCCGCGCTGCTGAAGAAGCGGCTCAAAACAACCAGCCCCCGCCACCTCCCCAGACAGTGCAGCCCACCAACCCGTCCGCATTCGGACTGCGTTACCCTGTCAGCGCTCCGCTGAGTTCGGGCTTTGGCTGGCGTGCGACGCCGGTCGGCACCATCGATTTCAACGGCAGCGGCGGGTATCTGCACTCCGGGCTCGACTTCGGGGCCCGCTGTGGCACTCCGATCTACGCTGCGGCTGCCGGAGAGGTCTGGCGTTCGGACACCGGCGGCGGGGAAATGATCGGCACAGGAAACCGGATCGTACTCAACCACGGGGTCATCGGCACCAGTGCCCTGGCCACGAACTACTACCACCTGAGCAGCCGGCTGGTGAACGCCGGACAGTGGGTGAACGCCGGACAGCTGATCGGTTACGTCGGACAGACCGGTAATTCCTCGGGATGCCACCTGCACTTCGAGACCATGCTCAACGGCCAGCTGGTTAACCCGATGGGTTTGCTGTAGGCATAGAATAGGTGTTTTCGCATCTAACGAAGGAGTTGAACCGTGCCCAAAGAAAGTGGCCGTAAAGTGGTGGCCACCAACCGCAAGGCCCGGCACAACTACGAAGTCCTCGACACCTATGAAGCAGGCATGGTGCTGATGGGAACCGAGGTGAAGTCCCTCCGGGAGGGGCGGGCCTCCCTGGTCGACGGATTCGCCACGTTCTACAACGACGAGTTGTGGCTGGAAGGGGTCTACATTCCGGAGTACCTGAACGGAAGCTGGACCAACCACTCGGCACGGCGCCGCCGCAAGCTGCTGCTGCACCGCGAGCAGCTCGACAAGATTGCGCAGAAGACCCGGGAATCGGGGTTCACGATCGTTCCGCTCCAGCTGTACTTCCTGGACGGCCGCGCCAAGGTGGAAATCGCCGTTGCCCGCGGCAAGCGGGACTATGACAAGCGCCAGACGCTGCGTGAAAAGCAGGACAACCGCGAGGCTCTGCGCGAAATGCGTTCCAAGAACCGCGGAGCCTGATGAGCGGCACGTTCTGGGAAACGCAGCTCCAGGAAGACGAAGAATCCCGCGAAGGCCAGCCCCGGAAACCGCTCTGGGCCTGGGCCGTGACCGCCCTGGACCTGCTGGTTGTCGCAGCCGCGGCCCCGGTCGTCATTCTGGTGGCAGTGCCGTTCTTTGCCGTGTTCTACGTCTATCTTGCCCAGGTCCTGGTCTGGGCCAGTCCGGTCCTGCTCGGGGCGAATGCCGTCCTTTTCGTTTGGGCGTTCCGGCGCAAGTACGCCGGCATGACCGGCCTGGCTATCCTGTCCGTCCTGTTCGTTCTGCTGTCTGTCCTGCTGGTCATCCTGTGGGGTGCCCCGTTCACGGTGTTCGGAATGACGTTCTAGCGTCTATGCGTTATAGTTAACGGTCCGGCCGGTTGCGGGCGGACAAATCAGTTTGGTAACTGAATACGGGGATGACAGGTTTCGACGATGTTAGTCGCGACAGGTGAAGCGGGCCGAGGATGCAGGGTTATCTCGTAAACGCTCCTTGCAAACCAATAAGTGCCGATTCTAAGCGCACTGACTTCGCTCTCGCTGCCTAAGCAGCGGGCATAGTCCGTCAGACCGGGAATGCTCTCGTCCCGGATCCTGGCGTCATTTAGAGGGCCACTGCTGAGCACTTTCGCCGTTGGAGTGCTCGGGACTTTTAGACGGCTGGGCCCGGATCAGCCACTTGTTCACATGATGGCTGGGGCCGAGAAACTCCGACGTGAACTGCGCCCGGAGAAGCCCTGACAACACGACATCGGACGGGGGTTCAATTCCCCCCATCTCCACTTTGAAGCACCTCGGCCTTCGGGCCGGGGTGCTTTTTGTGTTGCTTTGCTTGCGGTGCGGTGCGGTGCGGTTCGGTTTGGCTTGATCCGGCCAGCACGGCTGGAGAACCCGGGACGGCGGCAACGAAAATCCCTGCTCGCAGGGCTCGCAGCGATTATTAAAGCCGCCTTTCCCCAGGTCCTCCGGCCTTGAGGACGTGGTGAGGGTTCCCAGTTCCATCAGGAGGCCAGGCTTCCCGGTATCGTGCGGCCCGCGGACGCCCGCTGTCCCGATGGACGGCAGTGACATTCACATCATGGCGCCACGGCTACCGCCTCGGCGGAGCCAAAAACTTCCGGCGAGCTGGTCAGCGCTCTTCCCGGCATCCCTGCCGGCGTCCAGCAGAGCTCGGCCGTCTGCAGCGATATCCACGATGGCAGCGTCCTGGAGGACAGGCAGTTGGCACCGGCCACGGCCAGCCCTTGGTAAGCTTGGAAGAAGCCCTTCGCCCGCCGCGCTGCCCACAGCAGTGTCCGGCTTCCGGTGCGGAGGCGCCCCTTTCCACCGCACCCACCACTGACCTGCTGCTCTCTGCGCGCTGTGCCCTTCGCACGTGCCGCCAAGCCGGAGCAGCTGCACGGTGCCCCACGCCCGCGGCGGGAAGACACGCAATACCGTAGGAGAAGCGCCACCCCCATGCAGTCCGCCCCCGCTGAATCGTCCGTAGAATCGCCCGCAGAAACCCACGAAGAATCGCCCGCAGAAACCGCCGAAGTTTCCCTCTTCGACCGCCGTTACGAACCCAACGTCGCCGAAGTCAACCAGCTGTGCGATACCCTCTCCGAGCTCAAGCCCGGCAGTGAAGTTCCCTACATCGATCCGCAGCATGACGTGGACGAAGCCCGGATCGTGAGCTTGTTCTCCAACAACGGCCCTGCCCACCCGTCGGGGTTCATCACCGCAGGCAGTGACGAGGCCGTCACCCGCCTCCTCGGCGTTCACTGGCAGGTGGGCCTGCAGCCCAAGTACGTCATGCCGTGGAACGTGCACCCCTGGTACACCCCCGGCGAGCCGCACACCAAGCTCACCAAGGAAGAAGTCCAGGAGGGCCTGAGGCCGCTGCTGCGTTTCCTGGCCCTCGTGCCGCGCGCCTCGGTGATCGTGGCACACGGCACGGAAGCCCAGCGCCTGGCTGCGGCCTTCCTGAAGACGGAGAACCGGATGATCTACCGGCGCAGCTTCAAGGTCTACAAAGCGCGTTCGGCCGAGGGCCGTTCGTTTGGTGCGACTGAGGAACGCCAGCAGGAATCACTGGCCGAAATGCGGATCGTCTACAAGGACGCGATGGCCCGCACCGGGCTGGCCGCTACAGGCCGCTAGAAAAGCCGGAGAACTAGTTTGCCCCGCTCACCGGAACATCGACGATTCCGGTGAAGCGGGAGCCCACACCTTCATATTCGCTGCGGACGCTGCCTTCAGGAACTGCGGGGAGCTCGCGGGCGCTGTGGTCTTCACAGGCCACAAAGGTGAAGTCCGGCCACCACTTCTTGGGCCGTGCAGTTTCGCGGAATCCGCAGACTTCGCATTCAAGGTGCACCCAGACGGGACGCTTGCCGGTCCGGTTAGCCCGCGACTGCGCCAGCCAGGCCGGGGGATTCGCATCCAGCGCGTCGAGGTCGGCCTGCTCCAGCCGCGGCGGTATGCCGTGCTTGGCGGCCATTTCGAGCGGGATATCAAGGAACTGTGCGGCCTGGCGTCGAGTAATCATCGCTTTAACGATACGGCAGGGCACGACGGCGGTGCGCCGCCGTCGTGCCCTGCCGTTTACCCTGGTGCTCCCTAGTCAGCCTCGGCGAAGGCCTTCCGGAGGTTGGCCTCCTGGTCCTTGGAGAGGTTGGTGGCGATCAGCGTTGCGCCGGGGAAGCTGTCCTTGAAGGCATCAAGGACGCGGTCCTCGACGGCGTCTGAGGACAGGATAAACAGGGCCGAGGTTCCCGGGGTGACTTCCTGCCGGATCTGCTTGATGAAGTTGTCATCAATCCCCACGTCCACCATGGAACCGGAGAGGGCGCCAATCGCCGCTCCCACCGCAGCTCCGATCAGCGGAATGAAGAAGATGAGCCCAAAGAGCAGCCCCCAGAAGCCGCCGCCGAGGGCGCCCGCTCCGACCGTGTTGTGTTCCTGGATGGTCCGCGGCTTTTTCTTGTCGCGCGGCCAGGTAACGATGGCCTCGTCCTGCACCGTGATCAGGTTCTGGGACTGCAGGCTGGCGAGTGTTTGTGTTGCCCGTTCTGCGGCGTCCGCGTCGGGGAATTTCCATACGGTAAGTGTTGCCATGGCAGATACTCCAAACAGTTGGGGTCCATGCACTGACCGCCGTGTACGGGGCACACGCGCGACCAGAGTAGGCGTCACGTTAGCCAGTTGACCGCCCGGTAATCAAGGAATTTGCCGGACCCGGGACAAGACGGCCCCGGACTGGCATTAGCACCTGTCTAACGTGTGCAGGCAGCCGTAAGCTTGGCCCCACGCACTGCCCGGAACACCGCCTCCGGGACACCGCTCACTGTCAGGAGCGTCAATGAGGGACAGTTCCCGGCCAGCTTGGTGGACCAACGCCGTTGTCTACCAGATCTACCCCCGCAGCTTCCAGGACACCACCGATGACGGCATCGGGGACCTCACGGGAATCGTCCAGCGCCTGGACCATCTTTCCGAGCTGGGGGTAGACGTCATCTGGCTGTCCCCGATCCATGAGTCCCCTCAGCACGATAACGGCTATGACATCAGCAATTACCGCAGGATCGATGCCGTCTTCGGTACGGAGGATGAATTCGATTACCTGCTCGCCGAAGTGCACGCACGGGGCATGAAGATGATCATGGACCTGGTCGTCAACCACACGTCCACGGAACATGAGGCGTTCAAGGTCTCGGCGTCGTCGCGGGAGAATATCTCGCGGGACTCATATCACTGGCGAGATCCGCGCGGTTCGTTCAAAGGCGGGGAGCCAGGGGCCGAGCCGAACAACTGGGGCTCCCTTTTCGGCGGATCGGCCTGGAGCTGGCATGAACTAACCCAGCAGTACTACCTGCACATCTTTTCCGCCCACCAGCCCGACCTGAACTGGGCCAGCACCCGGGTGCGGACCCGGGTCTTCGAAATGATGAACTGGTGGATGGACCGCGGCATCGACGGGTTCCGCATGGATGCCATCAACTACATTTCCAAGGACCAGCGGTTTCCGGACAGCATGATCCAGTTCGGCGGGGTGTGGGGGGACGGGGCGCCGTTCTATACCTCCGGCCCGCGCGTCCACGAGTTCGTCCACGAAATGATGCGCAAGGTATTTGCCGACCGGGACACTGACTACCTGGTCGTGGGGGAAACCACCGGGGCAACGGTTGAAGAGGCGCTCCTGTTCACCATCCCGGAGCGCGGGGAACTGGACATGCTCTTTCAGTTCGAGCACGTCAATCTGGACCACGGTCCCGGCGGGAAATGGGACCGGCGTCCGGTTCAGCTCCGGGACCTCAAGACCAGCTGGAACCGCTGGCAGCGGGGGCTCGAGGGCCGCGGCTGGAACAGCCTCTATCTGAGCAATCACGACCAGCCCAGGCACGTTTCACGCTTTGGGAATGACGGGGACTTTCGCTACGAGTCTGCGACGCTCTGGGCCACGCTTCTGCATATGCAGCGGGGCACACCCTTCATCTACCAGGGCGAGGAGATCGGCATGGTCAATGCCGATTTCTCCTCGATCGACCAGTACCGGGACGTGGAGTCCCTGAACTTCTATGCGGAGGCCACAGCCCGGGGGCGGTCACCGCAGGCCGTGCTGGAACTGCTGCGGCACGTCTCCAGGGATAACGCACGCACGCCCATGCAGTGGGATGCCGGTCCCCGCGCCGGGTTCAGCGGCGGCATACCGTGGATCGGCCTCGGTCCCCGCCACCGGGAAATCAATGTCGAAACCGACAAGGCCTCGGTGAAGTCGATTTTCCGGTACTACCAGGAGCTGATCCGCATGCGGCACGAGCTTCCGGTCGTCGCGCTGGGCACGTTCAACCTGTTGTACGCCAACCACCCGGCGCTGTTCGCGTTTCGCCGGACGCTCGGGGAGGTCAGCCTGAGCATCCTGGCCAATCCCTCATACCAGGAGCTCCCTGTCCCGCCGGACCTTCGGACGGGAAAGGTCCTGCTGGGCAACTACGGCGGGGAAGCGGATCCGGCAGTCCTTGCCCCCTGGGAGGCACGGGTGACGGACATCAGCGCGACAGGTTAGCGTTCTCCGACAAGGTTCCCCGGTAGAGCTCCAGCAGCCCCTGCATGCCCTTGCTCTCCATGGCTCGGCGCTGCCGATCGGACCCCGTCCCGGAGTCCCGGACTTCCGCGAGGCCGGCCTGCACCCATTCGGTGTCGCCTTCGGCATCCAACGCCTGCCCGATGAACTCCAGCATGTCCCGGACGCGTGTCCGGGCAGGTACCAGGTCTGCACTGACGGGATCCACCAGCATGCCGGCCATCCCTTCCCGGGCTGCCTGCCACATTGCCGCGTCCAGGAGCTCCGGCTCCGGATTCGGCCGCAGCACGTCCCGCTCGGCTTCTCCGACCGCAGTGGAAACGAGGCCGCGGACCAGTGCAGCCACAAGGACTGAGTCCCGCGCCCTGAGCTGGGCATCGCCGGCACGGACCTCCAGTGTGGGGTAGGAATCGGAAAGGCGGGCCATCCAGGTCAGGACACCGCGGTCGATGATGGCGCCGGTGGCCACCAGCTGCTGGATCCGGCGCTCGTAGTCGTCTGCGTCCTTGAAGGTCGGAGGGCAGCCCTGGACCGGCCAACGGCGGTAGTGCACCACCCGCCAGCTGCCGAAACCGCTGTCCCGGCCCAGCCAGTAAGGGGAGTTGCAGCTCAGGGCCACGATGGCAGGGAGCCACTCCCGGATCCGGTTAAGGGCCTGGACACCGGACTCCCGGTCCGGGATGGAAACGTGGACATGCAGGCCGTTCACAAACTGGTCACCGACGATTCCTGGTGCGCTGTCCTTCAGCTGCCGGTAGCGTTCCTTGTCCGTGAGCTCGGGGTAATGGTCCGCGATCAGGGGAGCAGACGCGGTACCGGCGGCAACCACGGAGGCTTTTCGGGCTGCGGTTTCCAGCTGTGACCGGAAATTGAGCAGGTACTCTTCCGCTTCCGTCAGCGTCGAGGAAACGGGCGTGGCCGTCTCGATCTGGCAGCTGAGCAGTTCACGCTGGATCTCGGTGTCGCTGACTCGTGGTGAACGGTGCAGGTAGCCCGCTACCTCCTCCGCCTGGTGCGACGGGAGTCCGGTCTCCGGATCCAGCAGCAGGTACTCTTCCTCGATGCCCAGTGTCGCCATTCAACCCTCCAGAATCTGTTCGGGGCACGCCGCCGCCTGCCGGCAGTGCCTGTTGAGAAGACTAGGGCCAAGTGGTGCACAGAATCCAAATGAGAAGCAGGCTGAGGTTCTTCTCGCAGGGTTAGACGGCGGTGAGGGAGCGCCTGAAGATGTCGGCCAGGCCGTTCCACCCGCCGTCGGCCGCTGCGGCCCGCTGCCGGGCGGCGCCCGTCCCCTCAATGGCCAGCCGCCGCACCCCGGCGGTGACAAACGCCAGGTCCCCGGCTTCTTCGAGCGCTGGCCGGATCAGGGCAAGGAGCGCATCCACCTGGTCCTGTGCAGAGGCAGATCCGCCCTGGACGTCAAGCAGCTGACCGCCCAAGCCGTACCGTGCAGCCTGCCAAATCCCGGCGTCGAGCAGTTCAGGGGACTGGACGGGAAGAGCCTCCCGGGCCAATGCGGTTGTCACCAGGCCGCGGATCAGTGCCGCCAGCAGAACCGTATCCCGAACCTCCAGCTGGGCGTCACTAATCCGTACCTCCACGGTGGGAAAGTGGTGCGAAAGCCGCGCTGCCCAGCCCACATGCCCGGCGTCCAGTACGACGTCGGTGGCCAGCAGCTGCTCCAGCCTCCTGTCATAGTCCGCAGCACCGGCGAAATGCGGGGGGCAGCCCTGCACGGACCAGCGCCGGTAATGGATCAGTCGCCAGCTGGCGAAGCCGGTGTCCTGGCCGCGCCAGAAAGGGGAGTTGGACGCCAGGGCCGCGACGACGGCCAGCCAGGGGCGCAGATAGTTCAGGGCTGCCACCCCCTTTTCGCGGTCCGGGACGGCAACGTGGATATGCATCCCGTTGAGGTAATGCTCGCCCGCTACGGCACCCGTGGTTTCGCCCATGAGGAGGTATCTCGCGGTGTCGCTGATTTGGGCCGGTGTGTCAGGGATGCGCGGTGCAGCGCCGGTCATCATGACGCCCAGGCCAGCCGCAGAGGCAGCGTCTGACAGCGCCTTCCGAGCCCGGGCGAGGGCGTCCGAAGCCTGCTCCAGGCTCTCGCAGATCTCTGTGGAGGTCTCGAGCTGGCACGCGAGCAGTTCTGTCGCACCGGAAAACCCCGGGACCAGCGCCAGGCTCTCCGCGAGTTCCGCCGCGCGGGCCGAGGGCATGCCGCTCTCCGGATCGACGAGCAGGAACTCCTCCTCAACGCCGAACGTGACCATGCACAACCCCTTCCGCAGCCGACGGCGTGCGCATCACCGGTCGGTCCAGTGTAGGGCAGGGGGCCAGCCCAGGGCAGGGCGGGCGCTGGATGGTATTGGAACTGGATCAGCCCAGAGCAAGCCATCCCAGCGGAACAGGGCCAGGGGAGCCGCTCAAGCCCTCGTTGCCCGCCAGGACAGGGTGAGGTACGGCAGCTCCAGGCTCTCCCCGTCAGCATGTCCGAGGTGCTCATGCAGGTACCAGTCCAGGTTGGCCAGCACCTTGGCGCGGACGTCCTCGTTCGCTGAAAGATAGTAGGACCGGGACTTGGCCAGCTCCTTGAGGTCCGCGGGTGTCATCAGCTGGGTCCAGGCCGTGGTGTGTGCTTCCTGCAGGCGGAGCGCAGGGCCCATCGGCGGGCGGAAGCCGGGGCGGAGCACATCACCGGCATGGATGATGCGAGCGAACCGGTGGACCCAGGGGACGCCCACGTCGAGCTGGTTCCAGACCAGGCCCGCGAATCCGCCTGGAACAAGTATCCGGGCGAATTCCTCCGCCGACGCCTCCGGATCGCACCAGTGCCAGGCCTGGGCAACGGTTACGGCATCGAAGGACCCGGCCGGGAGGCTGGTGGCTTCTGCCGTTCCGACGCTCACGGGAACCTGCGGCAGGGATTTGTGCAGCTGGCCCAGCATGTCCTCCGACGGGTCCACGGCATGGACGTCGAAGCCGGCTGCGGCCAGGGCCCGCGTGTACTTTCCGGTCCCTGCACCGACATCCGCCACGGTCACGTTGGACGGTGTCCGTGAACGCACTCCGGGAACGTCAAAAAGCCAGCGGACAGCCTCGTCCGGGTAGCCGGGACGGATCCGGTCGTAGTGCTCCCCTCCGCTGCGGTAGCTGCGGGCGAGCTCACGCCGCCGCAGACTGTCCAGGCGTGGTCCTCTCGCCGCCATCGGTACGCCCCTAGAAAAGGTCGTCAAGGTCCGGGTTCAGGCGCCGGAGGACCTCGTTGTGCAGCACCCCGTTGGTGGCCAGGGCATTTCCGCCGAAGGGACCGTCCTCGCCCTCAAGCGATGTGAAACGCCCTCCGGCCTCGGTGATGATGGGCACCAGGGCTGCCATGTCGTAAAGATTGAGTTCGGGTTCGCAGGCTATGTCGACGGCGCCCTCGGCCACCATGCAGTAGGACCAGAAGTCGCCGTAGGCGCGGGTCCGCCAGACGGACTCCGTGAGGCCCATGAACTCCTCCAGGTTTCCGCGCTGCTTCCACCCCGTGAGGCTGGAGTAGGAGAGCGAAGCGTCGTCAAGCTTGGAGACGTCGGATACACGCAGCCGGGTGGCGGAGGCGAGGGAGCGGCCCATGTATGCGCCGGTTCCGGTGGCTGCCCACCAGCGCTTGCCCAGTGCCGGTGCGCTGACGAGTCCCACGACGGGAACGCCGTCGTCGACCAGCGCAATCAGGGTGGCCCAGACAGGGACGCCGCGGACGAAGTTCTTGGTGCCGTCGATCGGATCAATGATCCACCGCCGCGGACCGGAACCGGTGGAACCGAATTCCTCGCCGAGGACGGCATCGCGGGGCCTCGCACGCGAGAGCTGTCCGCGGATGGCGTCTTCGGCGGCCTTGTCTGCATCGGTGACGGGCGTGAGGTCCGGCTTGGTCTCCACCCTCAGGTCCTGGGCCTTGAAACGGGACATGGTCTGGTCGTCCACGGAGTCGGCCATGACATGGGCGAGACGCAGATCATCGTTGTAGTTCTGAGCGAACGGCATACTTCAACTTATCGCTATTAACACCGCTGTGCCCACGTTTACGCAGGTGCCCGGCGTGTGCCCGCTGCGCAACTGCGCCTACTGGCTTCCCAGCTCCTTGGCATGGGCCCTGTTTTCGGTCCGCATCCCGGAGCCCAGCAACCGCCGCAGCGACGCGAGCCGGGCCGGTCCGGCAGCACCTGCCTGGCCGGATTCCACCCAGGCGTCGAGCCCGCAGTTCACGGATTCATTGTCATGGCGGCAACCGCGTTCACAGGCCTCGGTACCGGGCTCGAGGTCCGGGAAGGCGTTGAGGATGCGGTCCGGGTCCACGTGGGCCAGGCCGAAGGAGCGGATGCCGGGGGTATCGATAATCCAGCTTCCGGAGGGGGAGTCGTTGACTTTCAGTGCCAGGGCCGAGGAGGAGGTGTGCCGGCCGCGGCCCGTGACGGCGTTGACCCCGCCCGTGGCGCGGCGGGAACCGGTCAGGGCGTTCACCAGGGTGGATTTGCCGACGCCGGAATGTCCCACCAGCACGCTGACGCGGCCCAGCAGGTGTTCGTGGAGTGCCTCGACAGCGTTGCCTGCCAGCCGGGCGGAGAGGCCGTCATCCGATTCGGAGTCCACGCCGGTGTCTTCTGCCTGCGCCGTCCGGCTGATGATGACCTCCAGGTCGAGGTGCTCATAGTTGGCCAGCAGTTCAGCAGGGTCCTTGAGATCAGCCTTGGTGATGCACAGCAGCGGTGAAATTCCGGCGTCATAGGCGGCAACCAGTGCCCGGTCAATGAAGCCGGTGCGCGGCTCGGGATTCGCGGCCGCCACCACGATGACCAGCTGGTCAGCATTGGCAACTACCACGCGCTCCACCGGATCAGTGTCATCAGCGGAACGCCGCAGGAGGGTGGCCCGCTCATTGACCCGGACCAGGCGGGCCAGGCTGTCCGGGGCGCCGGAGACGTCACCCACCAGCGCTACCAGGTCGCCCGCGACGACGGGCGTGCGGCGGAGTTCACGCGCCCGGGCAGCGGTGACGATCCGCTCCTGGGGAGTGTCTTCGTCCACGATCGCGGTGTAGCGCCCGCGGTCCACGGTAATGATCCGTCCGGTCACCGCGTCCTCGTGCGCAGGGCGGTCCTTGGTGCGCGGCCGCGAGCCCTTTTTGTTCGGGCGGACCCGGACGTCGGATTCGTCCCACCCGCCGGTACCTCGTGCCACCGCTAGCCTTCCTGCGCAGTTCCGGCGGTGCCCGAAGGCCCGGCTGCCAATTCGGTCCACAGATCCGCGAACTCCGGCATGGTCTTGGAGGTGGCGGAGATGTCTTCCACGACCACCCCTGGAACGGCCAGCCCGATGATCGCTCCGGCGGTGGCCATCCTGTGGTCCGCATACGTGCCGAAGGTGCCGCCGTGCAGCGGTGCCGGCTGGATCCGCAGGCCGTCGTCAGTTTCCGTGACCGAGCCGCCCAGCCGGTTGATCTCAGTCTTCAGCGCAGCGAGGCGGTCTGTTTCATGGCCGCGCAGGTGCGCGATGCCCGTGAGGACCGACGGCGAGTCGGCAAGTGCACAGAGCGCGGCCACCGTGGGAGCCAGTTCGCTGGTGTCGGCGAAAACCCCTCCGCGGATCTTTCCGTCAGAGCGGACCGTCAGGACGCCGTCGGACAGTTCAGCCTCGGCTCCCATCTGCGGCAGGATCCGGCGCCACTGGTCGCCTACCTGGGTGGTGGTTTCCGGCCAGCCCGGGATCCGGACGGTGCCGCCGGTGACCAATGCTGCTGCGAGGAAGGGGCCGGCGTTGGAGAGATCCGGCTCAATGGCGACGTCGAAGGCCCGGATGGTGCCGGGGGAGACCTGCCACTGGTTCGGAACTGAATCGTCGACCTCGACGCCGCATTCGCGGAGGACCTGGACCGTCATGGCGATGTGGTCCAGGCTCGGCAGGTTCGCGCCGCTGTGGACCAGATGCAGGCCGTTGGTGAACCGTGCCCCTGCCAGGAGAAGGGCCGAGACAAACTGGGACGAGGCACCGGCATCGATCTCCAACCGGCCTCCGGCCACCTCACCGCGGCCGGCGACGGAGAAGGGCAGGGCACCCTGCCCGCCGTCGTCGACTTCGATTCCCAGGGCGCGCAGCGCCTCGATGGTTACGCCCATCGGACGTTGCCGGGCGTGCGGATCCCCGTCAAAGGACACTGTTCCGTTCCGCAGCGCGGCCAGCGGCGGCACGAACCGCATCACGGTTCCCGCCAGTCCGCAGTCAACATCCGCGTCCCCCGCGGCACCGGGGCTGAGCGGCTCCACCAGGAGGTCCGGACCAAACGGTCCCGACCCCGGCACCTGTGCAATTCCCGCCCCCAGGGCCTGCAGCGCCTGGACCATCAGGGCCGAGTCACGCGAATGCAGCGGGGCACGCAAACAGGACGGTCCGTCTGCCAGGGCCGCCAGGACCAGATATCTGTTGGTGAGCGACTTGGAACCGGGAACGCGGACCACTGCATCGACGGGGTCCTTGGGGGTGGGGGCCGGCCAGCCCTCTGTAACGGGCTGGAGCGCGGAGGGGGAAACCATGGTGCTTAGGAACCTGCTATATCTGAGGCTGCGCTGCGGACGGCGCGGTCCGCCTTGGCGAGCTGCTTCTTGGTTTGCTTGGTGACCTGCCGGGAACGCCGGCCGGCGTCTTTGCCGATGGCGCGGACACTGCGCCCGGTGTCGGACACCAGGTGCTCGGCGCGCCAGGCCAGCCCGGGGCGCCCGTTGGTATCCACTGCTGCCAGCAGGACGCCGCCGATCAGGGAGAGGTTCTTGAGCAGCTGGGTGCGCCTGTCCCTGCGGCCTTCAGCCGTGGTGGCGTCAGCGTTGCGGTATTCCACGAAGGTGTTGATGCCTGTAGTGGCTGCCAGCACCACGCCTGCCAGCCTGGAGAGCTTGCCGAGGCCGAGCAGGCCGGCGGCCCCAAGCTGGGTCGCGCCGAGGACACGGGCGACGGCGGCGGGATTGTCCGCCAGTCCGGCCGCTGACGGCATGCTCTTGCCGAGGCGCCGCAGGGTCGGGGCGAGCTGCTCACCGGTCGTCTCGGCGTTGCGCAGGCGCTCTACGCCGGCCGCGACGAATCCTGCTGCGAGGAGCGGGCGGGCTAGGGAACGGACAATCGTCATGCGTGCCTCCTTGTTGCGCCGGGGTCCGGCGTGCTGAACGGGATGATACGGCGGCGCAGCCAGGCGTGCCGTACGCAAACGGATAACCCCTAGTCTGGCACCTTTAAAACCCTTCTACATCTCGGCAGCCCGAGCTTCAAGAGCGGCGGGGAAGGAATAACCCCCGGGCGGCGCCGGTTATGGCTGGAGTCAGGGAAGAAACCCGGACCGCAACAGACGGCAATAAAGACGGCAATAAAGAAGGAGCAGGCACGGATGGTGAACGCAGTGCTGGATGACTCTGCCGTCTTGGCGGCCGGGCCCTCCGCCTTGCTGGCCGGCACACGCCCCTTACACTTGGACGTAATGAGAACTGATGTGCCGGAAGGCAGCCCACAAGTGGAAGATCCGGGCTTGGATGTCGCTGCTGAGTCTGAGCAGGCCCGCAAGCTGAGGTTTGAGCGTGACGCCATGCAGTATGTGGATCAGCTCTACTCGGCTGCCATGCGCATGGCCCGCAATCCTGCTGACGCCGAAGACCTGGTGCAGGAGGCCTACACCAAAGCCTTCTCCGCGTTTCACCAGTACAAGCCGGGAACCAACCTCAAAGCCTGGCTCTACCGCATCCTGACGAACACCTATATCAACCTGTACCGCAAGCGCCAGCGTGAACCGCTGCAGTCCAACTCCGAGGGAGTGGAGGACTGGCAGCTGGCCCGCGCCGCTGAACACAGCTCCTCGGGTCTCCGCTCAGCGGAAGCTGAAGCCCTGGACCACCTGCCGGATTCGGACGTCAAGAGCGCTCTGCAGGCCATTCCGGAGGAGTTCCGCCTGGCCGTCTATTTCTCCGACGTGGAGGGCTTCGCGTACAAGGAGATTTCCGAAATCATGAACACGCCGATCGGCACCGTGATGTCCCGCCTTCACCGCGGACGGAAGTTGCTCCGCGAGATCCTCGCGGAGTACGCCCACGAGCGCGGCATCAAAGCGAAGGTACGTCCGGCAGCCGCCGGTAACAAGAAACAGGGGAACACACTATGAGTGATTGCCAGAGCCTGGGCGATTGCGATGATGCACGCATCGAAAGGCTGTACGAGTACCTCGACGGCGCGCTCTCGCATGATGACCTCGTGGAGATCAAGGAACACCTGGAAGGCTGCCCGGAATGCGCCGAGGAGCATGACTTGGAGTGTGTCATCCGGTCGGTGGTGAAGCGCTCGTGCACCGAAGCTGCCCCCGAGACACTCAAAGCAAGCATCCTGGCGCGCATCAGCCAGATCCAGTCCGTGGACCACTAACCCGGCAAACAGAAAACCCCCGCGCCGTGAGGCTGCGGGGGTTTTCTGTTGTGCGCGTCAGACCGCGCAAACGTCCCGTGACTTAGGTGTTGGGACGCTTGCCGTGGTTTGCGCCGCCGCGCTTACGGTCACGACGCTTGCGTGCTCGCTTGCTCATGGCTGCCTCCTTCGATTCGCGTTCAAGTTCTGCCCTTCAGTCTCCCACACACTGTACCGATGGCGTAAATGCGGGCCCCGGACATGCAGCTGTCCAGGACGGCCCGGCTGTCCCCTAGGATGGAGCAACCAGCGACCTAAGGAGCTTATCCATGCGAGCCGTGTACGCCCAGTCCCAGTCCGACGGGGATCCGCTCAGCGGACTCGTCGTCGGTGAGCTCCCCGCCAGCCAGCCGGAACCGGGATTCCGCCGCGTCCGCGTCGTCGCCTCCGCGCTGAACCGGCACGATCTGTGGTCGCTGCGCGGCGTGGGACTGCCCGCCGACCGGCTCCCGATGATCTTGGGCTGTGACGGCGCCGGTGTGGACGACGAGGGCAACGACGTCATTATCCACTCGGTGATTTCCTCTCCCGGCTGGGAAGGCGATGAGACCCTGGATCCGCGCCGGACGCTGCTCTCGGAACGGTACCCCGGCACCATGGCCAGCGAAGTCTGGGTGCCCGAACGCAACCTGGTTCCGAAACCCTCGCAGCTGAGTTTCGAAGAGGCGGCTTGCCTGCCCACGGCGTGGCTGACGGCCTACCGCATGCTGTTCACGGTCTCACCCGCCGCTCCCGGGTCCACGGTCCTGGTGCAGGGGGCCGCGGGCGGGGTCGCGACGGCGCTGATTTCCCTGGCCTCGACTGCGGGGTACCGGGTGTGGGTGGCCGGACGGAACCCGGACAAGCTGGAGCACGCACGCCGGCTCGGCGCCGAAGCCGTGTTCGAGGCCGGTGCCAGGCTCCCGGAGCGCGTAGACGCCGTGTTCGATTCCGTCGGCGAGGCGACGTGGAGCCATTCCCTGAAGGCGCTGAAGCCGGGCGGAGCCCTGGTGACCTGCGGGGCGACGAGCGGGCCGAATCCGCCTGCGGACCTGAACCGCATCTTTTTCCTGCAGCTGAAGGTTCTGGGCAGCACCATGGGCACCAAGGCGGAACTGCAGAGGCTCATCGGTTTCCTTCTCGCCACCGGGGTCCGGCCGGAGATCGATTCGGTCCTCCCGCTGGAAGAAGCGGCCAAAGGATTCCGCCGGCTTCACGACGGCGAAGCCACCGGGAAGATCGTCTTCCGTCACTGAGCCCTTTGGCAGTGAGCAGTTGACGCAACAAGTAATGCAAGAAGGCGCCCGCGGAAACTGCGGGCGCCTTCTTGCATTGCTGAGCCGGAAGTGTCAGTTCATGTCCGGCAGGTCCAGCCAGCGGAACCAGCCCCGGTGCAGGACCAGCCACGCAATCAGCCCGTAGCCTGCCTGGCCGGGGGTGCCGCCGTTGGCAGCGAGGTCGGTGCGCCACTGCTCATGGTTCAGCAGCGGCGTCAGGGTGTCGACGTAGACGTGCTTGCGGCGCGTCGTGACGTCCCCAAAAGCAGCGGAAAGATCCGCCAGCTTCCGGTTGCGCTCCGCATCCAGGCCCGGGGGAGGACCTACGACCAGGACCTTGATGCTCATCTGGGCAGCGCCGTCCAGGATATTGGCCAGGTTCAACCGGCTGCGCGCCGTCGACAGTTCCAGATCAAGGTCGCGGTCCGAAAGGCCGATGACGAGGCGGTTCTCGCAGCTCTCATCGAACCTGCGGCCGGCTTCCATCAGCCAGCGGTTCGCCAGGGCTTCGGTGCCTTCGCCGGGAGCAGCAAGGCTGTATGCCTCGAGTTGTGCGGTCTCCGGCGTCGTACGGGCGAGCACACGGCCCAGCCAGCCCAGCGCGCGGGGGTCACCGTGTCCGGCGAGCAGTTCGTCACCGACCGCAGCGAGCCTGATTCTGCGTTGTTCCACGAGTTGCCTTTTCCATTTGACGGGATATCCAGAGAATGGATTGCGTTAAAAGCCGGGTGGGGCACCACCGGTGCCCCACCCAAACCTAGCCTACTATCGGCGTTCGAAGGCCTTCTTGACCAGGATGTCCTGCTCAACAGCGTGACGCTTGGCCGAGCCGGTTGCTGTCGACGCCGACGCCGGACGGGAAGCCAGCCGCAGCGGCCGGTCCAGTTCCTGCGGCAGGTTCAGGCCGATGAACGGCCACGGACCCTGGTTGGCGGGCTCATCCTGCGCCCACACAATCTCGGCGTTCGGGTACTTCGCCACGGCTTCCTTGATCTCGTTGACCGGCAGCGGGTACAGCTGCTCGACGCGGATGATCGCCGTCTTCTCATCATTGGTCTTCTGGCGGTTGGCCAGCAGATCGTAGTAGAGACGGCCGGAGACCAGGAGGACCTTGTCGACGGCGTTCGCATCCAGTTCGGCATGCTCGCCGATGACCGGCTGGAACGAACCCTGGGTGAATTCCTCCACCGAGGTAGCGGCGGCCTTCAGGCGCAGCAGCTGCTTCGGAGTGAAGATCACCAGCGGCTTGCGCGGCCGGCTGTACGCCTGCCGGCGCAGCAGGTGGAAGTGCGAAGCGCCGGTGGTCGGGTTCGCCACGATCATGTTGTCCTCAGCACACAGCTGCAGGAACCGTTCGATCCGGGCCGAAGAGTGGTCCGGGCCCTGGCCCTCGTAGCCGTGCGGAAGCATCATGACGAGCGAGGAGCGCTGGCCCCACTTCTGCTCGGCCGAGGAAATGAACTCGTCAATGATGGTCTGCGCGCCGTTGACGAAGTCACCGAACTGCGCTTCCCACAGGACGAGGGCATCGGGGCGTTCCACCGAGTAGCCGTATTCGAAGCCGAGGGCTGCGAATTCGGAGAGCAGGGAGTCATAGATCCACAGCTTGGCCTGGTTCGGATCCAGTTCTCCAAGCGGCATCCACTCGGCACCGGTTGCCCGGTCATGGAAGACGGCGTGGCGCTGGGTGAACGTGCCGCGCCGGGAGTCCTGGCCGGCCAGGCGGACGGGAACACCTTCCATAAGCAGCGAACCGAAGGCCGCAATTTCTGCGAAGCCCCAGTCGATGTTGCCCTCACGGGACATCTGCTCACGCTTCTCCAGGAGCGACTTCAGCTTCGGATGCACGGTGAAGCCCTCAGGGACCGCGACGTGGGCCTTGCCAATGTGCGCGAGGGTATCCGCGGAGATGGCAGTGCTGGACGGCGCGACGACGGTGGAGCCTTCCTGCTGGGCGGCAGGACGTTCCAGGTCGGAGACAGCCTCGGAATCCTTGGTGATGACCGGGATCGGCGAGGTCTGGGCGGCGTGCGTCTCGGCGAAGACACGCTCCAGGCGGCTCTGGTAGTCGCGCAGCGCCTGCTCCGCTTCTTCCTGGCTGATGTCGCCGCGTCCGATCAGGGACTCGGTGTAAAGCTTGCGCACGGAACGCTTCGCTTCGATCAGCGAATACATCATCGGCTGCGTCATCGAGGGATCGTCGCCCTCGTTGTGCCCGCGGCGGCGGTAGCAGACCATGTCGATGACGACGTCCTTGTTGAACCGCTGGCGGTAGTCGAAGGCCAGCTGGGCCATGCGGACAACCTGCTCCGGATCGTCACCGTTCACGTGGAAGATCGGTGCCTGGACCATCTTGGCAACGTCCGTGGCGTAAACAGAGGAGCGCGAGGACGTCGGGGCGGTGGTGAAGCCAACCTGGTTGTTCACGATCACGTGGATGGTGCCGCCCGTGCGGTAGCCGCGCAGCTGGGAGAGGTTGAGCGTTTCCGCCACCACGCCCTGTCCGGCGAAGGCAGCATCACCGTGGATGAGGATCGGCAGGACGGGGAATTCATCCCCGCGGTCCAGCCGGTCCTGCTTGGCGCGGACGATTCCTTCGAGGACCGAGTCGCCGGCCTCGAGGTGCGACGGGTTGGCGGCCAGGTAAACCTTCGTCTGGTTGCCGTTGTCCGACGTGAAGGTTCCCTCGGTGCCGAGGTGGTACTTCACGTCGCCCGAGCCCTGGACCGAGCGCGGATCCTGGGTGCCCTCAAATTCGCGGAAGACCTGGGCATAGGTCTTGCCGGCGATGTTTGTCAGCACGTTCAGGCGGCCTCGGTGGGCCATGCCGATTCCGACTTCTTCCATGCCTTCGTCCGCGGCACCGGAAATGATCGCGTCCAGCAGCGGAATCAGCGATTCGCCGCCTTCGAGGGAGAAGCGCTTCTGGCCGACGAACTTGGTCTGCAGGAACGTCTCAAAGGCCTCGGCAGCATTGAGCTTGCTGAGGATGCGCAGCTGCTCTTCGCGGGAAGGCTTGCTGTAGGGAGCCTCGAGACGGTCCTGGAACCAGTTGCGCTCTTCCGGATCCTGGATGTGCATGTATTCGATGCCCGCTGTGCGGCAGTAGGCATCCCGGAGGACGCCGAGGATCTTGCGCAGCTTCAGCATCGGCTTGCCGCCGAATCCGCCGGTGGGCCATTCGCGGTCCAGGTCCCAGAGGGTCAGGCCGTGGTTGAGGATGTCCAGGTCCGCGTGGCGGCGCTGGACGTACTCGAGCGGGTTGGTGTCCGCCATCAGGTGGCCGCGCACCCGGTAGGAGTGGATCAGCTGCTGGATGCGGGCAACCTTGTTGACCTGCTCATCCGGGTTGACCTGGATGTCGGGGCTCCAGCGGACCGGCTCGTACGGAATGCGCAGGGACTCGAAGACGTCGTCGTAGAAGTTCTGCTCACCCAGCAGCAGCTGGTGGACAATGCGCAGGAACTCGCCGCTGCCGGCACCCTGGATGACGCGGTGGTCATAGGTGGAGGTCAGCGTGATGACCTTCGAAATGGCGTTGCGGGCAAGGATCTTCTCATTGGAGCCCTGGAACTCCGCCGGGTACTCAAGGGCACCGGCACCGATGATGCAGGCCTGTCCCTTGGAGAGGCGGGGAACAGAATGAACCGTTCCGATGCCGCCCGGGTTCGTCAGGGAGATGGTCGTGCCCTTGTAATCGTCGGCAGTGAGCTTGCCGGCGCGGGTGCGCTTGACCAGGTCTTCGTAGGCGTGCCAGAACTCCGAGAAGTTCATGGTCTCGGCCTTCTTGATGTTCGGGACCACGAGCAGGCGGCTGCCGTCCGGCTTGGGCATGTCGACGGCGAGGCCGAAGTTGATGTGCGCGGGCTGGACAGCAACGGGCTTGCCGTCCACCTCGTCGTAGTACACATTCTGGGACGGGAACTGGGCCGCAGCACGGATGATGGCGTAACCGAGCAGGTGAGTGAAGGAGACCTTGCCGCCGCGGGCACGTTCCAGATGGCTGTTGATGACAATGCGGTTGTCTATCAGCAGCTTGGCCGGCACTGCACGCACGGTGGTGGCTGTGGGGACGCTCAGGCTGAGGTCCATGTTCGTGGCGATGGCCTTGGCCGGGCCGCGCAGGACAGTGACAGTGTCCTCTTCGGTCTGGGTGCTGGGCTTCGTCTTGGGGAGCTGTGCCGGGATGGGAGCGGGCTTGGCGGCTGCTTCGGCAGACTTGGGCTCGTCCTGGGGAGCCGAGGCTTCCTTGGCTACGGGCGGCTTGCCGGACTGCTGCGTGGCTGCCGGGGATTCGCCGGAGGCCTTGGGGGCCTGCGCCTCAGTCTGGACGACGGGAAGCTGGCGTGTTGCCGGGTTCGCACCGAGTTCGCTGGGCGGGGTCGAGCCGTTGCCTGAGGCAGATCCGCGCTCAGCCTGCTTCGCGTCCTCCGCCTTGAAGGAGTCGAAAATGCTCCACCACTTCTTGTCGACCGAGTTCTTGTCCTTGAGGAACTGCTCGTACAATTCGTCGACAAGCCATTCGTTCCCGCCGAATTCCTCCGGCAGGCGGTGGTTGGGTTGGTCTGGCACTAGTTATACGCCTCTTCCATGAGTTGCCGTTTGCCCTGATGGCACCATGATCTGAGCGTTTCCGCCTCAAGACTTGCTGGTGCGGCCCGGTGCGCAGTGACCGAGACTTGGTAGCAAGTCTAGTTACAGATCGACGGAAGTGGCCAATCTCCGCAGTGTGTGGATGTGTGATGCGACACATCCAGGTGTGGTGCAGCCGAAGTGCCGCACGCCCCGGAGGCTCCCGGTGCCGCGGAAAAGACATCTGGTGCCCGGGATCGAAAGCTGTAAACTGGAAATTCTATGGACAGCAACTCTAGGCGCCGGCCTGCTTCCACAGCTGCGGTTACCGCAGCGCGGACGCACAGAGCCGGCAACGACCGCACCCGATCACCCCAAGCTCCGGCCGCCTCATCGGAGCCTTCCAGTACGGCATCAGCCGACCATCCTCCGTCCGGCGGTTATCCGCCACAGTGCTCCGCGGAAGCCCTTGGCCCAAGCTGCAAAGCGGGGGTGGCTTCCTAAATGGAGTGGTTGTTCCTCCTTGCCGGCCTGCTGCTGATCTGCGGCACCGGCTTTTTCGTTGCCGTCGAGTTTTCCCTCGTGGCCCTGGACCAGCCCACCGTCAGGCGGGCCGTGGCCGACGGCGACACCCGTGCGGAGCCGCTGCTGCGCTGCCTGACGACACTTTCCACCCAGCTCTCCAGCTGCCAGCTTGGCATCACCCTGACGACGCTGCTCACCGGTTACGTAATGGAACCGTCCGTGGGGCGGCTTCTCCAGGGGCCGCTGGCTGCACTGGGCCTTCCGCCGGCGGCCGCACTGTCTGTTTCGGTGATTGCCGCAATGGTGCTGGCCACGCTGCTGTCGATGCTGCTGGGTGAACTGATCCCCAAGAACATGTCCATTGCACTTCCGTTCAAGGTGGGCCGGGTGCTGGCACGGCCGCAGCTTGCTTTTACCTTTATCTTTAAGCCGGCAATCCTGGTGCTCAACGGCTTCTCCAACAAGGTCCTGAACCTGTTCGGACTCGAAGCCAAGGAAGAGGTCTCGGGGGCGCGGACGCCAGCGGAGCTCTCCTCGATGGTCCGGCGTTCGGCTGAAATGGGAACCCTGGACCAGGGGACGGCCAACTTCCTGGCCCGCACGCTGTCCTTCTCCGAACGTACAGCTGCCGACGTGATGACTCCGCGCATCCGCCTGGAAACCATCGATTCAGAGCAGCCTGTTGCCGATGTCATCGAAGCGGCGCGCCGCACCGGATACTCCCGCTTTCCCATTCTGGGGGATTCACCTGATGACATCCGGGGCGTGGTCCACGTGAAGAAAGCGGTGGCAGTTCCCAGACACAAGCGCTCGGAACTCCCCGCCGCAGCCCTGATGAGCGAGGTCCTGCGGGTACCCGAGACGGTGCACCTGGATTCGCTGCTCTCCGAACTGCGCAGTGCCAACCTGCAGCTCGCCGTCGTGCTTGACGAATACGGCGGAACCGCGGGCGTGGCGACGCTGGAGGACCTGGTCGAGGAAATCGTCGGAGAGGTCTCCGACGAACATGACAAGCTGAAGCCCGGCGTGCTGCAGAGCGCCTCCGGTTACTGGTACTTCCCCGGAATGATGCGCCCTGATGAGGTTTCCGAGCTCATTCCTTCGCTGGATGTTCCTGACGAGGCCGGGTACGAGACGGTCGGCGGCTACATCATGGCCGGCCTGGGACGGATTGCCGAAGCAGGCGACACCGTTCCCGTTCCGGGCGGGGTCCTGGAAGTGGAGAGGATGGACGGGCGGCGCATCGACCGTGTCTGCTTCATTCCTTCGCCGGACGAAGACGAGGAACATGAGGGCCGCCCGGGCCACGGCGCGACGGCAGTTTCGGCACGCAGGGAAGGTTCCCGATGAACGACCTCGCAGGCATTTTCTGGCTGGTCATCCTGCTGCTGGGCAACGCGTTCTTCGTCGGTGCCGAGTTTGCAGTCATGTCGGCCCGCCGCAGCCAGATTGAACCGCTGGCCGAAGCCGGATCAAAGCGCGCCAAGACCACGCTGTGGGCCATGGAGCACGTGTCCCTGATGCTCGCATGCGCCCAGCTGGGCATCACGGTCTGCTCCCTGCTGATCCTCTATGTCGCCGAACCTGCAATCCACCACCTGATGGCGGCGCCGCTGGAGGCTGTGGGAGTTCCGGTGGAAGTGGCCGACCTGGCCGGCTTCCTGGTGGCGCTGCTGTTCGTGACATTCCTGCACGTGACTATTGGCGAGATGGTTCCGAAGAACATCTCAGTCTCGGTGGCAGACCGCGCCGCACTGGCGCTGGCTCCGCCGCTGGTGATGGTCTCGCGGGTGGTGCGTCCGGTGACTGCCAGCCTGAACTGGGTTGCCAACCACGCGCTGCGCCTGGTGGGCGTCACCCCCAAGGACGAGGTGACGTCATCCTTCACGCTGCAGGAAGTGCAGTCGATCGTGCAGGAATCCACCCGCCACGGGCTCGTGGCCGATGATTCCGGCGTGATCTCGGGTGCCCTGGAATTCTCCGGCCAGACCGCCGGTGAAGTGATGGTTCCGCTGGACGGACTGGTCACCCTGCGCACGGACTGCACTCCGGCCGAGTTTGAAAAGGCCGTGGGGCGGACCGGCTTCTCCCGGTTCGTGCTGATGGACGACGCCGGGAACTTCACGGGGTACATGCACCTGAAGGACGTCATGGCCATCCCCGAGGAGGACTACGACCACCCGATCACCGAGAACAAAGTGCGGACCCTGGCGAACCTCCGCCTGGACGACGGGATCGAGGATGCGCTTGCCGTCATGCAGCGCACCGGGTCGCACGTGGCCCGGGTCCTGGGGCCGGACGGACAGACGAAGGGCGTCCTCTTCCTGGAGGACATCATCGAGCAGCTGGTCGGGGAGATCCGTGACGCCACGCAGGCGCAGGGCTCCCGCCGAACAGGTGAGAGCTTCAGCGGCTGACCCGAAGGCTCAGATGCGAATGATTCGCGTTTGCGTTATGCTGGCAGCCTCCGGTATTCCCGGAGGCTGCACCATTACCTGAAACGGGGATACTGACACTATGCGCCGCCTGCCCTTCCGTGTGGCCGGAACCCTCATCGCCGCAGCCCTTGCGCTGTCAGCCTGCTCATCCGGTGATGGAGGGGACCAGAACGCCGACGAAGGAACTATCCGGGTCGTCGCGTCCACCAATGTCTACGGGAACATCCTGGAGTCTGTGGGCGGGGACTACGTCAGCGTTGAATCGATCATCAACCGCCCGTCCCAGGACCCCCACTCCTATGAGGCGACGGCGCGGGACAAGCTCGCTGTTTCGGGGGCAGGTCTGGTTGTCCTGAACGGCGGCGGATATGACAGCTTCATGGAAGTCCTCGTCGAGGACGAGGGCGAGCCGTCCGAGGACGTCCTGAACGCCGTCGAGATTTCCGGCCTGGAAGACGGATCAGATCACACACACGGCTCGGAGGACGCCGAATCCGGCTCCGGGTCAGCGGACGCGCATGACGGCCACTCCCACGGCGGATTCAACGAGCATGTCTGGTACGACCCGTCGGCAATGGCCCTGCTGGCAGAGGCGGCCGCCCAGCGGCTCGCCGAACTCGACCCGGCGAACGAAGCGGCTTTCCGCGACAACGCAGCGGCGTTCAGCGACGGCATCGCGGAACTGGAAACACGCCTGGACGCGCTCCGTGCCTCGGGCGGGGACCGGGACGTTGCCATGACCGAACCGGTTCCTGACTACCTGCTCGAAGACGCCGGACTGCACAATGTCACACCCGCGGATTTCACCGAAGCCGTGGAAGAAGGCTCGGATCTGCCCCCGGCAGTCCTGAAACAAATGCAGGACCTCGTGGCCTCCGGGGACATCGCGTTCCTGGCCTACAACGACCAGACGTCCACGTCCCAGACCGAAGCCGTCCGCTCGGCAGCAGAAGACGCCGGTGTGCCCGTTCTCAACTTCTCCGAGACCCTGCCTGAGGGGCAGGACTACCTTGGCTGGATGAACTCGAACGTCGATGCGCTTGAGGGCGTCCTGAAGTGACCCGCGCCGTCGTGCAGCTGCGGGGTGCCTCCATGGCCTTCGGCAGCCGCACGCTCTGGGAGGGCCTGGACCTGGACATCAACGCCGGAGAGTTCCTGGCCGTTCTTGGCCCCAACGGCACCGGCAAGACCACGTTGCTGAAGGTGCTCCTCGGGCTGCAGCCGCTCAGTGCGGGAACCGTCAGGATCAACGGCCGGAAGGTCGAACGGGGAAGCAAGGACATCGGCTACATCCCGCAGCAGAAATCCTTTGCCGCGGGCACGCCGCTGCGCGGCCGGGACCTGGTGGGAATGGGGGTCGACGGCGACAAGTGGGGCGTGCGCCTGCGCCGCGCCCCGGTGCGCCGGCGGGTGGATGAACTCCTGGCCCAGGTGGGTGCCGCCGGTTATGCCGACCAGCCCGTGGGCATGCTGTCGGGCGGGGAACTGCAGCGGCTGCGCGCGGCACAGGCGCTGGCTACGGACCCCGACCTGCTGCTCTGCGACGAGCCGCTGCTCTCCCTTGACCTCCACCACCAGCAGGCGATCAGCGCCCTCATCGATGCACGCTGCCACGTCCACGACTCCGCCGTCGTCTTCGTGACGCACGAAATCAACCCGATCATCGACTACGTGGACCGGGTCCTGTACCTGGCGGGCGGTTCCTTCCGCACCGGAACGCCGGATGAAGTCCTGCGCTCGGACGTGCTCTCGGACATGTACGGTTCCCATGTGGAGGTGCTGCGCAGCCACGGCCGGATCGTGGTGCTGGGCGTCCCTGACGCCACCACGCACCACCACGGCGACCCCGAAGGCGACCATGGACCTTTCTGACTTTTTCTCCACCGTTTTCGACTTCCGTGACTACGGGCAGCTGCTGCCGCTGGTATCCAACTCGCTGTGGGCTGCCGCCATCCTGGGCCTGGTCGGCGGGATGATCGGCGTCTTCGTGATGATGCGGGACCTGGCGTTCGCCGTCCACGGCATCGCCGAGCTGTCCTTTGCCGGTGCAGCGCTGGCACTGCTGCTGGGTGTCAACGTTGTCCTTGGATCACTGGTCGGCTCTATTGCCGCAGCCCTGCTGCTGGCGCTGCTGGGCCTGCGGGCCCGGGACCGGAACTCCATCACGGGCGTCATCATGCCCTTTGGGCTGGGCCTGGGCATCCTGTTCCTGGCCCTGTACGAAGGCCGTTCAGCCAACAAGTTCGGCCTGCTGACCGGACAGATCGTCGCCGTGGACAGCGTCCAGCTGAACCTGCTGGCGATTTGCGCCGCCGTCGTCATTGTTGGGCTCCTGGTGGTGTGGCGTCCGCTGACGTTCGCCAGTGCCGATCCGGAACTTGCAGAAGCCCGCGGTGTCCCGGTGGGCGCGCTCTCGATCGTGTTTATGTTCCTGCTGGGCCTGTCCGTGGCCCTGTCGATCCAGGTGGTCGGCGCCCTGCTTGTGCTCTCGCTGCTGATCACCCCGGCCGCCGCAGCCCTGCTGGTGACGTCGTCGCCGCGCCTGGTGGTGGCACTCAGTGTCATCTTTGCACTGGTCTCCGCGGTGGGCGGGATCCTGCTGGCCCTCGGTGGCCGGATTCCGATCAGCCCCTACGTCACCACGATTTCCTTCGCGATCTACCTGGTCTGCCGGGTGATCATGCAGGTCCGCGGCCGCAGCAGGCGCCTGCAAACCGGCACTGCCGCGTAGCGGAGGAACCTGTTCCCCTTAGCGGGAGCAGTCGGGACAGAGCCCAAAAACTTCAACGGTATGGGCAACGTCGGTGAAGCCGTGTTCCTTGCCGAGGCGTGCTGCCCAGTTCTCCACAGCCGGAGCCTCCACTTCCACTGCCTTCCCGCACCTGCGGCACACCAGGTGATGGTGGTGATGGGCCGCCTCGCACCGCCGGTACAGGGCCTCTCCGTCGGCACCGCGGAGCACATCAACCTGTTCTTCGTCCGCCAGAGACTGCAGGATCCGGTAGGTGGTGGCCAGTGACACCTGCTCGCCGCGGTCCTGCAGGAGGCGGTGCAGTTCCTGTGTGCTGACGAAGTCGTCCAGGGAGTCCAGCGTCCGTCCCACGGCAAGGCGCTGCCGGGTAACCCGGGGCTCGGCCGTCCGCCGCGGCGGGGAGGGCTGCGCTGGCATGGGATCTCCTGCTCTGGTGGGTAATTCGGACCTTCCCCAGATTATCAGCGCCGCTGCCGGTTCGCTCCGGCCGCTCCCGGAACCCGGCGGAGTATCGTGACCCTATGAAAATGACCAAGTACTCCCATTCCTGTGTCCGTTTCGAAAAAGAAGGGGCCGTGCTGGTGCTGGATCCCGGCAACTTTTCCGAGGTGGATCAAGCCCTGGAGAGTGCTGATGCCATCCTGGTGACGCATGAACATGCGGACCACATCGACCGGGAGCGGGTGCTGCCTATCCTCGCTGCGGCCCCGAACCTCCACCTCTATGCGCCGCCGGTGCTTGCCGGGTCCCTGCGGGGCGACGTCGCTGAGGACGTCCGGACCCGCATCCACGACGTCGAGCCCGGCACAGCCTTCGACATCCGCGGGATAGCCGTCCGTTCGTTCGGATTCCAGCATGCCCTGATCCATCCGCTGGTTCCGGTGGTGGAGAACCTGGCGTACCTGATTGAGGACGGCATTTACCATCCGGGGGATTCCTTTACCGTCCCGCACGGGCTGAAGGCCCGCACCCTGCTGGTTCCGATCCACGCCCCCTGGTCCAAAGTCGGCGAGGTGATCGACTTCGTCATTGCCTGCGGTGCGGAAACCGCGTACCCCATCCATGACGCGCTGCTGAACGGGAACGGACGCGGCGTTGTGGAGAAGCACCTGGAACGTTTCGGCCCCATGTACGGCACGCAGTACGTCAGCCTCGCCGCCGGAGAGTCGGTGGAGGTATGACGGGGGTGCTGATCAGTGCGGAAGAACTGTCGGATGAGGTCGAAAGCGGCACACCGGTTCGGCTCCTGGACGTGCGGTGGGAGCTTGGCCGCACGGACGGCTACCTGCGCTATGCGGCCGGACATCTCCCCGGTGCCGTCTACGTTGACCTGGACACTGAACTCTCCTCGCCGCCCGGACCCGGCGGCCGGCACCCGCTGCCTTCGCCGTCGGTCTTTGCCGCGATGGCCAAGTGGTGGGGAATCAACGACGGCGACCTCGTGGTGGCGTACGACGCCTCCGGAGGCAGCTCGGCCGCCCGCGCCTGGTGGCTGCTGCGCCATGCCGGCTATTCGCAGGTAAGGCTGCTGAACGGAGGCCTGCAGGCCTGGGTGGATGCCGGGGGAGAGCTGGCGAAGGGTCCCGTGACGCCGGAGCCGGGGAACGTTACCCTTTCCTGGGACCACATGCCCACAGCGGACATGGAACGGGCCGGTGAACTTGCCTCCGTTGGGGTGCTGATCGATGCCCGCGCCCCGGAACGCTACCGCGGCGAAACCGAGCCGATCGATCCCCGGGCAGGGCACATCCCCGGTGCCGTCAACGTCCCGGCGGCCGGCAACCTGGACCCGCGGGGCCGGTTCGCGGATCCTTCCGTCCTGCGCGGGCGTTTTGAAGCTGCCGGGGTGGACGGCACCAAACCCGTGGCAGCCTACTGCGGCTCCGGGGTCTTCGCTGCCGCAGAGGTAGCCGCGCTTGCCGTGGCAGGATTCGAGGCAGCCCTGTATCCCGGCTCGTGGTCTGAATGGTCGTCCACGCCCGGCCGGCCGGTGGCGACCGGGGCTGAGGACGGGTAGCGTCAGAGCCATGTTTACCGGCCGTCCCGTTCCCCCGCCGCTGCGCGTGCAGCGTTCCGGCGGGCTGGTCCGGCAGTCACCTCAAGGAGAACGAATGAGCACATTATTCACCCGGATCATCGAGGGTGAGATCCCCGGCCGCTTCGTCTGGAAGGACGACGACGTCGTCGCGTTCCTCAGCATCGGCCCCCTCGCAGACGGCCACACCCTGGTGGTCCCGCGCCGGGAAGTGGACAAGTGGACGGATGCTCCCGCGGACCTGCTCGCCAAGCTGACGGCCGTGGCCCAGGAGATCGGAAAGGTCCAGGTGGAAGCCTTCGGCGCGGAACGTGCAGGCCTGACCATCGCCGGCTTCGAAATCGACCACCTGCACATCCACGTCTGGCCGGCCAACTCGCTGGCAGACTTCGACTTCAGCCGGGCAGAAACCAATCCGGACCAGGACCGCATGGCTGCCAACGCGGAGAAGATCCGCGAGGGCCTGCGGGCCGCCGGCCACGGCGAGTTCGTCCCCGAGGCCTGATCTGCGTACCTAAGGCCTAGGCCGGAGCCAAAGCCTGGTTCAGGGCGGTCCGGATCCGTTTCTCTGAAACGGACCGGGCCGTTCCCAGTTCCTGGGCAAAGAACGAAATCCGCAGTTCCTCGATCATCCAGCGGACTTCCGCCAGCGCCGGGGGAGTGCCGCGCCCGGGCACCAGGGCCGCGACGGCGTCGTCGTAATCATCTTCGAGCCCCTGCACCACTGCCATGCTCAGCGAATCCCGCTGGACGTTCGTGGGCAGTTTTTCCAGGCGCCGCTCAATGCCCGCCAGGTACCGCGGCAGCTGGGAGAGCTGGGCATAACCGGTCCGGGCCACAAAGCCGGGATAGACCAGCTGCTCCAGCTGGGCGCGGACATCGTTCAGCGCTGAAATCAGCGCCAAAGACGTGGTGCCCTTGAGCTGTTTCTGGATCCGGCGGGTCGCTGAGAGGACCTTCTCCACGATTGCGGTCACCGTGAAGACGGTGTCGATCAGCTCCGCCCGGACCTTCTCATACAGGGCGTCGAACTCTTCCCGGGACCAGGGCAGGTCCTCCGGCGTGAGCTTGTCAATCGCGGCCAAGGTGCAGTCCTGGATCAGTGCCGCCACCGAGCCGTGCGGGTTTTGGCTGAAGGTGAGCTTCTCCGCGTTGCTGAGGTGTTCAAGCACGTACTTGGCGGGACTGGGGACACGCAGGGCCAGCAGGCGGATGACTCCGCCGCGCATCGCTGCGGCCTGTTCCCCGGCGCTTTGGTAAACACGCAGGCCGGCGGTGGTGCCCTCGTCGACCAGGGCGGGGTAGCCGGTAACTGTGTGGCCCGCGACCAGGGTGGCGATCTGCCGCTGGATCGTGCCGACGCTCCACTCGGTGAGGCCGGTTTCTTCCCGGAACGACGGCGTGCCTTGTCCGTTCGATGCAGCGTCCTCTCCCGCGGTGCGATCTGGCTTGCCCTTGGCCTTCGGAGCCGGTTTCACCGTTCCGGGCGTGGCACCGAGGGATTCGGCAATCGCCCGCCGGGTCGCCGGCGCCAGGGATTCCTGCAGGGCGGCAAGATCCTTTCCTTCGTCCAGGATGCGGCCGGAGGAATCCACCACGGAGAAACTCATCCGCAGGTGTTCCGGGATGGCGTCCCAGTTCCAGGAACCCGGCGGGATGATGTGTCCCTTGAGCCGGCGCAGGGCCAGTTCCAGGGACGGTTCCAAGGCGTCCGACGCCGGATCGAAGTCTGCTGCCAACGCCGCCGCGGCGGCCCGGGCCACATCCGGCGCGGGGATGAAGTTCTTCCGCACGGCCTTCGGCAGGGACTTGATCAGCGCGGTGATCAGTTCGGCCCGCAGGCCCGGGATCTGCCAGCGGAAGGGCTCGGGGTCCAGCTGGTTCAGGAACAGCACCGGCACCTCGACGCTCACGCCGTCGTTGGCACCCGGAACACCGGGAGTGAACTCGTAGGAAAGCGGCAGGTCGAAGTCCGCGTAGCGGAAGGTCTTGGGGAACTCCGCCTCGTCCAGGCCGGCGGCGTCGTCGGTGCGCAGCGCGTCCGGATCGAAGTCCAGCAGCTTGGGGTCCTCATGCCGGGCGTGCTTCCACCATTTGTCGAAGTGCCTTTCGGAGACCACCTCGCTGCCGATGCGTTCGTCGTAGAACTCGAACAGGGTCTCGTCGTCCACCCGCAGGCCGCGGCGGCGTACCCGGGTCTCGAGCTCTTCGACTTCGGCCAGGAGGGCCTGGTTGCGGTGGAAGAACTTGTGGTGGGTTCGCCAGTCGCCCTCCACCAGGGCGTGCCGGATGAACATTTCGCGGGACAGCACCGGATCAATCCGGCCGTAGTTCACGCTGCGGCGCGGAATCACCGGCACACCGTAGAGCGTGACCTTTTCATAGGCCATCACCGAACCGCTGCGCTTGGACCAGTGCGGCTCGCTGTAGGTGCGCTTGATCAGGTGCGGAGCGACTTCCTCCACCCACAGCGGATCAAACTTTGCGGCGATCCGGGCCCAAAGGCGTGAAGTTTCCACCAGCTCGGCCGCCATCACCCAGTCGGGGGACTTCTTGAACAGGGCAGACCCGGGGAACACTGCAAAACGGGTGCCGCGGGCGCCGGCATACTCGCGCTTGCGCTGGTCATAGAGGCCAATGTGGCTCAGCAGCCCGGCGAGCAGGGAGATGTGAACGTCCTTCTCGCGGCCTACGGGATCCACCTCGCCGGGAGCAAGGGTGATCCCCAGCGGCTTGGCCAGCTGCCGCAGCTGGGCGAAGAGGTCCTGCCATTCCCGGATGCGCAGGAAGTTCAGGAACTCGTTCCTGCACAGCTTGCGGAACTGGGAGGAGGAGAGTTCCTTCTGCTTTTCCTGGACGTAGCGCCAGAGATTCAGGAAACCGGTGAAGTCCGAATTCTCGTCGACAAACCGTTTGTGCAGTTCCGCGGCCTTCTGGGCCCGGGCGGGATCGTCCTTAGACGGCCGTTCACGCGGGTCCTGGATGGTCAGCGCCGCAGCGAGCACCATGACCTCGCGGACACAGCCGCGCTGCCCGGCCTCCACGATCATGCGGCCCAGGCGCGGGTCGACGGGGAGCTGGGCCAGCTTGCGTCCGACGGCGGTGATCCCGCCCTTGGGCGCCAGGGCACCGAGCTCGCGCAGCAGCAGCGCGCCGTCGTTCACTGCTTTGGCATCCGGCGGCTGGACGAACGGGAAGTCTGCAACGTCCTTGGGTCCCTGGGCCACACCCATGGCAGCCATCTGGAGGATGACCGCAGCGAGGTTGGTGCGAAGGATCTCCGGGTCGGTGAATTCCGGCCGGGCTTCGAAGTCGTCCTCGGAATAGAGACGGATGGCGATGCCGTCCGAGACACGCCCGCAGCGGCCCGAGCGCTGGTTGGCCGAGGCCTGGGAGATGCGCTCGATCGGCAGGCGCTGGACCTTGGTGCGGTGCGAGTAGCGGGAAATGCGGGCGGTGCCGGTGTCGATCACGTACTTGATGCCGGGAACCGTCAGCGAGGTCTCTGCAACGTTCGTGGCCAGGACGATGCGGCGCTGCTTGCCGGGGGAGAACACACGGTGCTGTTCCGCCAGGGAGAGCCGGGCATACAGCGGCAGGATTTCCGTGTTGGCCAGGCGGGGATTGCGGGTGACGGTGCCGCGCAGCGCGTCGGCGGCGTCCCGAATCTCACGTTCGCCGGAAAAGAAGACCAGGATGTCCCCGGGAGCCTCGCGGGAGAGTTCGTCAACCGCGTCGCAGACGGCGTCCAGCGGGTCGCGGTCTTCTTCGAGCTCGTCCTCGTCCTCGTCGTCCGCTGCTCCGAGGGCAGGCTGGTTCAGCGGGCGGTAGCGGATCTCCACCGGGAAGGTCCGGCCGGAGACTTCGATGATGGGTGCCGGCGTGCCGTCCGGGGACGCGAAGTGCTGCGCGAACCGTTCGGGATCGATCGTGGCGGAGGTGATGATGATCTTCAGATCCGGGCGTTCGGGCAGCAGGCGCTTGAGGTAGCCGAGGATGAAGTCGATGTTGAGGCTGCGCTCGTGCGCCTCGTCGATGATGATGGTGCTGTACTTCTTGAGCTTGCGGTCGTGCTGGATCTCCGCGAGCAGAATGCCGTCGGTCATCAGCTTGACCTTGGTATCCCGGCTGGTCTCTCCGGTGAACCTCACCTGGAAGCCCACTTCGGCGCCGATTTCGACGTCGAGCTCCTCCGCGATCCGTTCCGCGACGGTACGGGCAGCGAGCCGCCGGGGCTGCGTATGGCCGATCAGGCCCTTCTCCGCCAGGCCCAGTTCCAGGCACATCTTCGGAATCTGGGTGGTTTTTCCCGAACCGGTGGCACCGGCGATCACGGTAACCTGGTTGGCCGCGATGGCGGCCATGATGTCATCCCGGCGCTCGGAGACTGGAAGCTGCGGGGGATAGGAAATTGTCAGTGCCATAGTTGGCACCAGTCTAGTGCGTGGGCGGAAGCTCCCCGGCGGGCGGGGCGGCTCCGGCGGCCCTGCCCAGGCGCCCGGCGGCGTCGCGGGCGCGCTGGCGCATCTCCTCCGGTTCCAGGATCTCGAATTCGACGCCGAGCCCCGCCATCCGGATCAGCGGAAGGTCCAGCGAGTCCCACCCGCTGCGGAGCACCGTATGGCCGGGGCCGTCCGCCTGCAGGACGGCGACCTCCGCCGGCACCTGCGCGGCCACCAGCTCCAGCGGTGCCGCAATCCGGATCACGACGTCGTACTTGTACGGGCTGCGGGTGATGGCGGCCTGGACGTAGGCCGCAAGATCCCTGGCGGGAAGCGGCCGGGGAGCAAACTTTTCCCGGAAGACCGGGACGGATTGGCAGCGGTCCACCCGGAAGGTGCGCCAGTCCTGGCGTTCCGTGCACCACGCCACCAGGTACCAGCGCCGCCCCGTACTGACCAGCTTGTACGGCTCCACGATCCTGCGGCCTTCGGGGGATTCGAACGCCTGGTAGCGGAAGGAAGCCATGCGCCGTTCGGAAATGGCGGTCGAGAAAGCGGTGAGGATCTCCGGATTGACGGTGGACGCGCTGGCCGGTGGGCCGGAGAGGACGCTGACGGACTGGCGGAGGGCAGAGAACTTGGGGCGCAGGCGGCCGGGAAGCACCTGTTCAAGCTTCACCAGGGCGCGGATGGACGCTTCGCCGATTCCGGAGACCGGACCGGACGCCACCGCAGTGAGGCCCAGGGCGACGGCCAGCGCTTCCTCGTCGTCGAGCAGCAGGGGAGGCAGCTGTGCTCCGGCGCCGAGCTGGTAGCCTCCGGCGATTCCGGGAGACGCTGATATCGGATAGCCGAGGCTGCGCAGCTTGCCGATGTCCCTGCGAACTGTTCGTTCAGTGACCGCCATGCGGTCCGCCAGCGCGGCTCCGGTCCATTCGCGGCGCAGCTGCAGCAGGGAGAGCAGATGCAGCAGCCTGGCGGATGTCTCGAGCATGTGCCCAACGTACTCCGGTATGCGGACAGAAGCTGTCCTGGATGAAAACTAGTCTGGGTGCTCTGACCTAACGAACCCGCACGCACTCACCCAGGAGGAGCAGCCATGACGGAGCACACCGAACCCCGTGTCCACCACGGACCCGCGCAGCCCGGGCTGAACTGGGGGACGGAGCTGGCGGCCCAGCTTCGGTGGCACTGGGAGAACCAGGCCAGGCCGCGGCTGGAGGGCCTCAGCGACGAAGAGTACTTCTGGGAACCGGTGCAGGGCTGCTGGAATGTCCGGCCCCGGGGAACCGGGGATGCTCCAATCCAGGCCGGGTCCGGGGATTACACCTGCGACTGGGCCTACCCTGAGCCACATCCCGCACCGGTGACCACCATTGCCTGGCGGCTGTCCCATATCCTGTGCGGAGTCCTTGGACAACGGAATGCCGCCCATTTTGGCGGTCCGGCGGCGGACTATGAGAGCTTCGAGTACCCGGGGAGCGCGGCCGAAGCGCTCGCGCTGCTGGATGAGTATTACGGGCGGTGGATCAGCCACGTCTCTGCCCTCTCAGAGGAAGACCTGGCCAGGCCCGTGGGACCTGCGGAAGGGGGGTGGGCGGAGGCGCCCATGGCCACGCTGGTGCTCCATATCCACCGGGAACTGATCCATCACCTGGCAGAAGTGGCCCTGCTGCGGGACCTGTATGCGCACCGTGACGGGGCTCCGGCGGCAGGGAGCGTTAACAGCGCTGCGGCCAGGGAGGACGCCGGGGCCTAGCGGTGTGGCTGGTAGCGCTGGTGGTCCAGGGACAGATCCCGGGGGTCGCTGACATCCCAAAGGGCGTTGCCGTGCCACGGGGCGTTGGACCGGACCGGGGGCAGGTGGCCGCGCCCGTCATTGTGGATGCCCATCACCACGGCAGTGATGCTGGCAATGAGGAGCGCGATGACAATGCCGGCCAGAAAGATTTCCATACTTCAAGGCTCATCCCGCGGGGGAACAAAAATAAGTGGCAGAAACGACCATCAGCAACAAGTTACTGCCATACTCGTCCCATGCTGAGATCTGTGGCAGCGATTGCCCTGGACAACGTCGGCTCCTTTGAACTGGGAATCCTTTCCGAAGTGTTCGGCCTTGACCGCTCGGGCCGCGGCACCGGGGTTCCGCATTTCGATTTCCGGCTGGCCACGGATGTTCCCGGAGAGGTCCGGACGTCGTCCGGATACTTCATCAGGGTGGACGCCGGGCTCGATGCCGTCCGGGATGCGGACCTGGTGGTGATGGCGCCTTTTGGCCGCTGGAAACCGGAACCGACGCCGGCGCCGGAACCGGTGCTCCAGGCGCTGCAGGATGCCCACGACCGCGGTGCATGGGTCCTCTCGGTCTGTACCGGTGCCTTCGCGCTCGCAGAAGCAGGCCTCCTGGACGGGAAGAAAGCAACCACGCACTGGCTGAACTCCCACCAGCTGGCCTCCCTTTATCCGCTGGTAGAAGTGGACGAGGACGTGCTGTACGTCCAGGCGGGCAACGTCGTCACCAGCGCGGGGACAGCAGCTGGCATCGACGCGGCCCTGCACCTGGTCCGGCTGGAGCTCGGAGCGAAGGCAGCAGCGGCTATCGCCAGGGACATGGTGGTGCCTCCTCACCGCGACGGCGGGCAGGCCCAGTACATTGACCGGCCGGTCTCCGCTGCGGGCGTCGGCACCCTGGAAGACCTCCTGGTCTGGATCGCCTCGCACCTGGAGCAGGCGCACTCGGTAACGGCGCTCGCTGCCAGGGAGAACATGTCCCCGCGCACCTTCGCGCGGCGCTTCAAATCCGAAACCGGCACGACCCCCGGCGCCTGGATCAATGCCCAGCGCGTCCTGCGCGCACAGGAACTCCTGGAAGACTCCGAACTGACCGTCGAGGAGGTCGCCCGGGCGGCAGGGTTTGGGCAGGCAGTCCTGCTGAGGCACCACTTCAACCGCGAAGTAGGCATCAGCCCGGCAGCCTACCGGCGCGTCTTTCGAGGACGGGCTGACCGGCTGGGAAAGGGCGGCGGGAGCCGCTACGCCCTCCACCCGGCGCAGCCTGCACCGCGCTCGCAGCCCACCCAGACCGTACCGCTCTAGCAGCCCGCACCGCGCTAGCAGGCGTCCCAGACCGTACCGCTCTAGCAGCCCGCACCGCGCTAGCAGGCGTCCCGGGTCCGGCCGGTGAGTCCGCAGCTTTCAGCCTGCGGGTTGAAACGTCCACTCCCAAAAGACGAAATCCCTGGGGCTGCGGAGTTTCCCGGCCGTCTGAGACAGCATTTGCTGGTAGCTTCCAAGGCATCTGCCGGTGCGCAGGGGGGCGCAGGCACACTGCACCTCTGTGCCCGGACCGAACACGCAGCTGGCCCCACCCGGCAGCGAACGCAACCGCAATGGAGTGTCTGCATGGGTGTCGTCCGACGCATAGTTTTCCCTGTCCTGTGGCTGGTGGTCTTCGCCGTTATTGCCGCAGCCCTGTTCAAGCTTGCCTTCGTCGACGGGATGCGTGCCGAAGCCCAGCCGCAGGTGCCCTCGGCCCAGCTGCAGACAGCAACCGTCCTGGCCGAACGTGCCGCGATCACGAATACCGTCGAGCTCCAGGGCGCCGTTGCCGCCGATCCGGCAATCCCGGTCCGCAGCACGGCGGAGGGCGTGGTCGTGTTCCTCGATGCCGAAGCCGGCCAGCAGGTGGTGAAGGGCGAACGGCTGTTCCAGGTCCGAAAGCCCGTGGAGGACCAGCCCGCGGCGCCGCCCGTGTCCGACAGCGAGGAACCCACGGCTCCGCCGGCACCGCTCTACACCTTCGTGGACGTCACGGCACCGGCGGACGGGACCCTCAGCAGCTTTACCGTGCTCCTGAACCAGCAGGTCGCCGTCGGGAGCGACATCGGTGCGATTGATCCGGGAACCTTCTCCGTACAGGGCACCCTGAGCACTGACCAGCAGTTCCGGATCATGGACCGTCCGAACACCGCCGAGGTAACCATCAACGGCGGCCCGGCGCCCTTCGCCTGCAGCGACGTCACCATGGGACGGACGCCTCCCGCCGCCGAGGGCATCTCCACCCAGGCACAGGCCCCCGGGGCCAGCTTCGGCCCGCCGGCATCACCGGATGCGGGATCCGTGAGCTGTGCCGTGCCGGAAGGGGTGGCAGCGTTCGCGGGACTTGGCGCCTCTGTTGCCATCACCGCCGGCCAGGCGCTCGACGCCGTCACCGTGCCCACGACGGCGGTCCAGGGACTGGTGCAAAACGGCATCGTCTGGGTTGTGGGCGAAGAAGGAAGCAGCGAAGAACGGCCCGTTGTCCTCGGCCTGACTGACGGCCAGCTTGTGGAAATCACCGAGGGCCTGAGCGAAGGCGAAGAAGTGCTGCTCTTCGTCCCCGGTGCCGAAGCACCCATGAACGAGGCCGGAATCATATACGGCCCCGGAGTGATGGGCGGATGACCGGGGCTGCAGCCACGTTCCTGGAAGCACCCGCGGGCACGGAAGCCGGGCCCCTGGCCAGCTTGGAGGCGGTCACGCGCAGCGTTGCCCTCCCGGACGGAGAGAAGCTCACCATCCTGGACGGCGTCGACCTGCAGATCCACCCCGGCGAGCATATTTCGGTGGTGGGGCGCTCGGGATCGGGGAAATCAACCCTCCTGAACATCCTGGGGATGCTGGACCTTCCCACCTCCGGACGGATGGAGTTTGACGGTGTGCCGGTCGAATCCATGAGCGGGAATGCCAGGGCCGTGCGGCGTGGAAACGCCGTCGGTTTCATCTTTCAGCAGTTCAATCTCCTGCCCGAACGCACGGCACTGGAGAACGTCATGACGCCGCTGCTGTACGCCCGCGGCCGGACGTTCTGGCAGCGGGAACGGATAGCGGCCGGCATTCTGGAGCGGGTGGGCCTGGGGTCCCGGCTGCGGGACAAACCGCAGAAGCTCTCCGGCGGAGAACAGCAGCGCGTGGCGATCGCCAGGGCGCTGGTCCGCAGTCCGCAGCTGATCCTGGCAGACGAACCGACCGGTGCGCTGGACGTTGCCACCGGAGCGTCCGTGATGGCACTGCTTTCTGATGTGGTGGCCGAATCAGGTGCTTCACTCGTGACGATCACCCACGATCCGAACGTGGCTGCGCTGGCGGACCGGCACTACCTCCTTGATGCCGGCCGCCTGCGCGCCGGGGAAGGGGGCGAAGCATGAGCCTGTCCGGAATGACCGCGGCACTGGTGGAGGCCTGGACAGAGCTGCGGATCCACAAGGCCCGGGTCTTGCTCGCCCTGGTTGGCGTAGCCCTGTCAGTGGCAGCGCTGACTGCCGTCGTCGCCCTGGCGGACATGGCCCGGGCGGCAATGGCGCAGGGCTCCGAAGCGCAAAGCGGCAGGCCGGCGACGTTGAGTGTCTCCGCGTATCCCAATGACGGGTCCCCGGCCGATGTCATGGCCCTCCGGGACGCCTACGATGCCACCGTGGAGCGGTACGCCGTCAGCCACGCTTCGATGTACCTGCCAACTGCCCTGCCCTTCCAGTTCCCCGACGGCGTTGCCCAGACCGAGACCGTGGTGGTGGATGCGGACTTCGGCACCATGCGCCGGGTCAACCTTTCCTCCGGTTCCTGGTTCACCGAGGCAGATTCCTCCCGGCTGGCACCTGCGGTGATCATCAACGAAGCGTTCCACGCCCGGCTGGGCTACCCGGACCTTGCCGCCGATCCCGTAGTTGAGATCTGGAACGGAAAGCCGGTCAATGCGGTGATCACCGGCGTCCGGGTGAATTCGTGGGCTGACGAGCCTGCGGCTGCGTACATGCTCACCGACGCGTATGACCGGCTCGGGACGGCAGAGAGCCTCACGGGCGCTGTGCCGATGCTGGAACTCTGGGTTCCCGAGGAGATCGCCGAGCCGCTGCAGCACGCCATCACGGCAGACCTGGCGGCGCAGTTTCCCGGGATGCAGCCCAATGTGTACCGCAGCGACTATGCAGCCTGGGGCGACCCGTACGCTGTCATGACGCTGGTGGTAGGCGGCATAGCCGGCATGGTGATGCTTCTGGGGGCCGTGGGCCTCTTGAATATCTCCATGGTGACCGTCAGGCACAGGGTCCGGGAGATCGGCATCCGCCGCAGCTTCGGCGCCACCTCGGGCAGGATCTTCTTTGGAGTCCTGCTTGAGTCCGTGGTCGCAACGTTCGCGGCAGGCGTCGTCGGCGTAATGGCAGCCGTCGCCGTCGTCCAGCTTCCGATCGTGCAGGAGCAGATTGCGTTCGGAATAACGGAGCTGCCGCCGTTCCCGGTCACCGCCGCGATTCTGGGGTTGGCAGCGGCTACCGCCGTCGGAACCCTGGCCGGCCTGATTCCCGCGCTGGTGGCGGTGCGTGTGAAGGTCATCGACGCCATCAGGTACTAGGAGATCCACTGCCGGGGAGGTACTCACGGAAAGCAAAAACCCCCGCTGCCGGTAAGGCAGCGGGGGTTTTCCCTGCAATTCACGTGCCCTCGATAGGATTCGAACCTACGGCCTGTTGCTCCGGAGGCAACCGCTCTATCCCCTGAGCTACGAGGGCGGGACACCGGCGAACCGGTACGTCCTGCAGGGACTAAAGAAGCTTAGCAGGTTCTCGGCGGTGCCCGGAAACCACTTTTGGTTCCCACCCGCCGAGAGGCCACTTACGGCTCGTTTCAGCCGTCAAAAGAGCCGTAAGTGGCCTCTCGAGGAGGGGGGAGGGCGGTTAGTAGCCGAGGAAGGGATCGGTGTGCATCCGGCGGACGCCGGCTGACCGGATCTCCCGGCGGGCGTAGGCAACGGCCGACGGCGACCCGGCCAGGAACGCGGTCCGCTCGGCTGCGTCCGGCACGGCCTCGCGCAGGCGGGCGCCGTCCGGCAGCCCCGGTCCGAGCCACTTCCAGCCCGGAACCCCGGGATCCTCCGGCGTGCAGGCCAGCACCCGAACGTCCATCTCCGCCAGTTCGCCGGCGTAGGCCAGCTCCGCCGCAGACGATGCTGCGTAAACCAGCACGGCGTCGCGTCCCTCGGCCTCCGCCGAGCGCAGCTGGCTGATGAACGGGGTAATCCCGATCCCGGAGGCAACCAGCAGCAGCTTGCGGGAGGGATCGCGGGGGAGCTGGAAGTCTCCGCCCACGGACGTCGCGGAGAGCCTGGCTCCGGGCTTCAGCGCCAGCAGCTTGGTCTTGAAGGAACTGCCCGGTTCGGAGACGCGCAGCCCAAGGGACACGGTGGAACCGTCTGCCGGATCGGAGGTGATGCTGAAAACACGCCGCAGGCCGCGTCCGTCCGGGTTGGGGTGCGGCAGGCTCAGCTCAAGGTACTGGCCCGCCCGGAAACGCAGCGGACGCGCCGGCTCGAAGATGAGCTCGCGGGAGGTGGGGGTCAGCTCCCGCGCCTCGCGCAGCCGCAGGCTGATGCCTCCGCGCTGGCCCACGGCGAAAGCCAGCAGGTTGCCGATCAGCAGTGCCAGCTCCGGTGACATGAACACCGGACCCACGGAGAGCGGAGTCGCAAACAGGACACCGACGACGGCGGCTTCAGCGAGCCGCTGCCAGCGCAGCGGCGGCAGGGTCAGCGGCTCGGAGAGCATGAACCCGGCGAAGAACAGGATGGGATAAGACATGAATGCAGTGGCCAGCCCGTCCAGGACCGGCTCACCGGAAACCGCGAAGCGCATACCCACAATCCCCGCGGCGACGAGGACGAAGACCCCGGCCATGGGCAGCAGCCGGCTGCGGTAGAGCACCAGGAGGGCGGCGGGCAGGACCACGACGAGCATCAGCGGAGCAGCCACCCACCACACCGGCACGTTCAGCCCGGTGAAGCCAATAACAACGGCGCCGAGGGCGGCGGGGTTGAAGATGTGCCGGCGGCGCCAGACGAGGACGTATTTCGACGCCGTCGCGGCAAAGGCAGCCAGTGCGATGGTGCCCAGCTCGGGACCGTCAGTGGTCGGCCAGAAGAGGAAAAACAGCAGCAGGCCGGTGATGAGGGCCGAGTCCGTCATCGGGAAGGTGCGGAACAATAGCCCCATGACCCGGCTGGCCACCAGCGTGGAGACGACCGATGTGGCCAGCGTGGCCGCCAGCTCAGCCGGCGTGTAATGAAGTGCCCCGGTCAGCGAGAGCACAAACGACCAGGCTGCCAAGGCCAGCAGCAGTACCACCAGCATGCGGTACATGCTCATCTTGCCCAGCAGGCGCTGCAGCCGTGCAGTGGGCGGGCTCAGGGATACGGTCATGAAAAAAGGACTCCAGCCATAGCGGGTGAATACTGTGCCCGGCCGTCGGAGAACATCCGGACGTAATCGAAGTCGAACTCCGCGGCGAGCAGTGAAGGGTCGGTCAGGAACAGGGCGGTCGCAAGCCCGTCCGCAGTCATGGCGTCCGGGGCCAGGACCCAGGTTGCGGCCACTGCGTCCACGGGCCGGCCGGTGGACGCGTCGAGTACATGGTGCAGGCCTTCTCCCCAGGTCCGGCGGCTGGCTGCCGACGCACAGAGGGCACGCCCCGAAACTTCGACGACGCCAATGGCCTGCGTGGAATCGTAAGGGTGTTCCAGTGCCACACGAACGCCCGCAGCACCGGAATGGCGCATGTCCGATCCGGCATCAACCACTACCGAAGCATATCCGCGGAAGACCAGCAGCTCCCAGACTAGGTCCACCAGCTGTCCCTTGCCCGCCGCCCCCACATCGACGGTGGCGGGACGCTCCAGGACCAGTTCGACGCCGCCGGCCGGCCCGTGAACCGGGCGCCAGGTTGCCGCGGAACGCCAGGGAGGGGCAGCGACGGCGGGGCCCTGCGGCTGCAACCGGTAGCCGGGGCCGTAGCCGAGCTGCTCCAGCGACCCGCCGACGAGTGGATTGAGCCTGCCCCCGGTCAGCGTCTCGAGCCGGTCGAAGAGCTGGAACAGCCCGGCGGTGTAGCCGGGGAGGATTACGGTTCCCGCGCCGCCGCCCAGCGCGCCCAGCACTGAATCCGGGCGGAAACGGGACAGCGCCGCGTCATACTCCGCGATGAGCCCGGCCACGGCAGCCCGGGCTGCGGAGTCCACCGGCTTCTGGGTGGTGATGAGCCACTGGGTGCCGATCGCCTCGAAACCGTACTCCTCGTTCACGGGATTTCTAGCTGCCTGCCTCAGCCTTGATCTGCTCCAGTGCCTTGTTGAAGCCCTGGCTGGTCAGCGAGGATCCGGCGACCTTGCCGACGTCGAGGCTGTCGATGGGTTTTCCGACAACCTCCTTCTGGATGCCGTCGGTGAATTCGGCCTGGTAGCGCTTGGACGTCGGATTATTGCCCGATGGAGAGACCTCCACGGCGGTCACGGTGCCGCCGGAGAGCGTCATCGTGACCGTCACTTCTTCCTGCTTGTTCGACGGCGGGATGTAGGAACCCGTCCCGGTGTACTCGCCGTCTGCGTAGGTGCCGGTGCCCGAGGCTGTGCTGCCGGCAGCGGAAGGGACAGCTTCAGAAGCAGAAGCAGAAGCTGGAGCCGGCGTGGCAGGCCCGTCCTGTGCGGTTCCGGCGGAGCCGCAGCCGGCAGTACCCAGCAGCGCCACGCCGGCAACGGCGGTGAGGAGGGGTTTTTTGGCCTGCGATTTCACGGTTGGTCTCCTTCGGGAAGCGGAAGAATGTTCAACCTTTATTACAGCGCATGAATGCTGGGGGTTTCCTGTGGGAGCCCGCTCCGCTGATCCCGAACCGGTGCCGGGACCGGCCCAAGTCCGCAGGATAAGGGCGCAGAGCGCGTCCCCGCTATGCTTAACCGGTGACTCCTGAAGAACTTTCCTCTGCCGTAACCGCCTGCCTCAAAGACGCCATCGATGCGGGTGACTTCAGCATCGAGCTTCCCTCCGAGGTACGCGTGGAGCGCCCCAAGAACCGCGACCACGGCGACTGGGCCACGAACATCGCCCTCCAGCTCTCCAAGCAGGCCGGCATGAACCCCCGCCAGTTCGCGCAGATCCTCTCCTCCAGGCTGGAGAAGATCGACGGCGTCGCCAAGGTGGACATTGCCGGTCCCGGGTTCCTGAACATTACGCTCGACGCCGGTGCCGCCGGCGAGCTGGCCAAGGCCATCGTTGAAGCGGGCCACGCCTACGGCCGTTCCGATGCGCTCTCCGGCACCAGGATCAACCTCGAGTTCGTCTCGGCAAACCCCACCGGACCGATCCACCTCGGCGGTACCCGCTGGGCCGCAGTCGGCGATGCGCTGGCGCGGGTCTTCCAGTCCCAGGGCGCAGAGGTCACCCGCGAGTACTACTTCAATGACCACGGAGCGCAGATCGACCGCTTCGCCCGCTCCCTGATGGCCTCCGCCAAGGGTGAGCCTGCTCCGGAGGACGGCTACGCCGGCGCGTACATCGAGGACATCACCGCACGCGTGCTTACCGTCGAACCGAACATCCTCGACCTGCCCGATGCAGAGGCGCAGGAGCGTTTCCGCGCCATCGGCGTGGACCTGATGTTCGGTGACATCAAGGAGTCGCTGCATAACTTCGGCGTCGACTTTGATGTCTACTTCCACGAAGACTCCCTCCACGAGGACGGGCACGTGGAAAAGCTGCTGGAGCAGCTCAAGGGCTCGAAGAACCTGTACGAGAAGGACGGCGCCTGGTGGCTGAACTCCACCGAGTTTGGCGACGACAAGGACCGGGTGGTCATCAAATCTGACGGCAACGCTGCCTACATCGCCGGCGATATCGCCTACATCCAGAACAAGCGCGAGCGCGGCTTCGACCTGAACATCTACATGCTCGGGGCGGACCACCACGGCTACGTGGCACGCCTGAAGGCCGCTGCTGCCGCCCTGGGCCACGACCCGGAGTGCGTCGAGGTGCTGATCGGCCAGATGGTGAACCTGGTCAAGGACGGCAAGCCGGTCCGGATGTCCAAGCGCGCCGGAACCGTGGTCACCCTCGAGGACCTCGTGGACGCCGTCGGAGTGGACGCTGCCCGCTACACCCTGGCCCGTTTCTCCGCCGACTCCAACATCGACGTCGACCTGGACCTGCTCACCAAGCGCAGCAACGAGAACCCCGTGTTCTACGTGCAGTACGCCCACGCCCGGACGTACGCGCTGGCCCGCAACGCCGAGGCCGCAGGCGTGGATGATTCCGCTTTCGACGCATCCCTGCTCACGCACCCGACCGAAGGCGCACTGCTCGCAGCGCTGGGCCAGTACCCCGGCGTCGTCGCGCAGGCCAGTGTCTTCCGCGAACCGCACCGCGTGGCCCGCCACCTGGAGGTCATCGCCGGAACCTACCACCGCTGGTACGACGCGTGCCGGATCGCTCCGCAGAACGGCGAGGAGGTCACCGACGTCAACCGCACCCGCCTGTGGCTGAACCTCGCTGCCCGCCAGGTGCTGGCCAACGGGCTGGACCTGCTGGGCGTTTCCGCGCCGGAACGGATGTAGGACGCGCCATGACCATTTCACCGCTGGCCCCTGCCTGGCTGAGCTGCCCGGAAGATTCCAACAAGCTGCACGAGCCCATGTGGGCCCGGGATGTCCGCCGCGGCGAAGACGGCGAACTGGAAATCTCCGGCATCCCGGTTTCCGCGCTGGCCGCCGACTTCGGTACCCCGCTGTTCGTCGTGTCTGAGGCGGATTTCCGGGCACGGGCGCGGGACTTCAAGGATTCGTTCGACGCAGCATTCGCTGAACTGTGCGGGGGAGTGGACGTCTATTACGCGGGCAAGTCCTTCCTCTGCACCGAGATCGCCCGCTGGGTCGCGGATGAAGGCCTGCGGCTGGACACCTGCTCCGGCGGCGAACTGGCGGTGGCCGCACGCGCCGGCATCCCGGGCGCAGACCTGGGACTCCACGGCAACAACAAATCCGACGCCGAACTGAACCGCGCCCTGGACATGGAGCTGGGCCGGATCGTGGTGGATTCCCTGCCGGAACTGCGGCGGCTGGGTGCCCTGGCGCAGGGCCGCGGCGTCCGCGCCAACATCATGCTGCGTCTGACCCCCGGGGTCCACGCCCACACGCACGAGTTCATCGCGACGGCCCACGAAGACCAGAAGTTCGGCCTGTCCATGGCTGCCGATCCGGAAACCGGGACCTCGCCCGCTGCCGACGCCGTCGCGCAGGCACTGGAAAACCCCGGCATCCGCCTGCTGGGCCTGCACAGCCATATCGGCTCGCAGATCTTCGACCCCGCCGGCTTCGAACTGGCGGCCCGCCGCCTGCTTGACTTCATGGCGGAGGTCAAGGCGGCCCACGGCGTCGAGCTTCCCGAACTTGACCTGGGCGGCGGCTACGGGATCGCCTACACCGAAGCTGACACCCCGCGGCCCGCTGCCGAAATCGCCCAGGCGATGGCCGGTGTCGTGGGGGCCACCTGCGCGGAGCTGGGTTTGTCTGTTCCCCGGATTTCGATTGAGCCCGGGCGCGCGATCGTCGGACCGACAACATTCACGCTGTACCGCGCCGGCACCATCAAGACGGTCCGGGTGGATACTGAAGACGGCGGCACTGCTGCCCGGCGTTACGTCTCAGTGGACGGCGGGATGAGCGACAACGCCCGCCCGGTGCTCTACGACGCCGACTACTCCGCGGTGCTCGCGTCCCGCTCCTCGGAACATGACGCGGTTATGTCGCGCGTAGTTGGTAAACACTGCGAGAGCGGGGACATAGTAGTGAGGGATGTTTATCTGCCCTCGGACGTGGACCACGGCGACCTGCTGGCCGTTCCGGGCACGGGCGCCTACTGCTGGGCGCTGTCGAGCAACTACAACTACATTGCCCGCCCGCCCGTCGTCGCTGTTCGGGACGGAGCCGCACGGCTGATCATCCGCGGTGAAACCGAAGAAGACCTGCTGGCGCGGGATATGTCATGACCGGTATAGGAGAAGGCACAGCAATGAAGACCCTGAAAGTGGCCCTGTTGGGATGCGGCAACGTTGGATCCCAGGTGGCCCGGATCCTCATTGACGACGCCGCCGACCTCACCGCACGCACGGGCGCCCGGCTGGAACTGGCCGGAATCGCTGTCCGCAACCCGGAGGCCACGCGTGACGTCGAGCTTCCCCGCGAGCTGTTCACCACCGACGCCGAGGCACTGGTGGAATCAGCGGACATCGTCATTGAGCTGATGGGCGGGCTGGAACCTGCGCGCACCCTGATCCTGCACGCTATCGGCCACGGTGCCTCTGTTGTCACCGGCAACAAGGCACTGCTCGCGGCCGACGGTGCCGCACTGTACGAGAAGGCAGATGCCGCAGGCGTCCGGCTGGCCTACGAAGCCGCGGTTGCCGGCGCCATCCCGATCCTGGGCCCGATCCGCGACAGCCTCTCCGGTGACCGGATCACCCGCGTACTCGGCATCGTCAACGGCACCACCAACTACATCCTCGACGCCATGGACACCACCGGTGCGCAGTTTGCCGACGCCCTGGCAGAGGCACAGCGCCTGGGCTATGCCGAAGCCGACCCCACGGCAGACGTCGAGGGCCATGATGCCGCAGCCAAGGGTGCAATCCTGGCCTCCCTCGCCTTCCACACCACGTTCGAAATGGCCAACGTCTCCTGCGAAGGAATCACCGGTGTCACCGCCGAAGACATCGCGGCGGCCAAGGACGCCGGTTTTGTCATCAAGCTGCTGGCCATCGCCGAGAAGCTCGAGGCCGACGGAACCGAGGGCGTCAGCGTGCGGGTCCATCCCACGCTGCTGCCGCGCACACATCCGCTGGCCGCCGTTCACGGCGCCTTCAACGCTGTTTTCGTTGAGGCCGAGAACGCCGGCGAACTGATGTTCTACGGCCAGGGCGCCGGGGGCACTCCCACCGCTTCGGCTGTCATGGGCGACGTCGTCACTGTTGCCCGCCGCCTGGCCCTGGGCGGCCACATGGGCGTCGAAGCTGCCTCCGGCCATTTCCCGGCCCTGCCGAAGGAACTGGTCACCACGAGCTACAGCATCGGCCTGGACGTCGCCGACGCTCCCGGCGTGCTGTCCGCCGTCGCGCAGGTCTTCGCGGACCACGGCGTGTCCATCGAAACCATGCGGCAGAAGAGCCACAGCGACGCAGCAAATGCATCGGCTGAACTGCGCTTTGTCACCCACCGCGCACCTGAGGCCGCCCTCGCGGCCACCGTCGAGGCCATCAAGGGCCTGGACGTCATCAATTCCGTCACATCCGTCCTGCGGGTAGAAGGGGTCTAGAACCGTGGCTCATCAATGGCGCGGCGTTATCCGCGAATACGCCGACCGTCTGCCGGTAACCGAGAACACCGAAGTCATTACCCTCGGTGAAGGCGGCACACCGCTTGTCCGCGCCAAGGCCCTCTCGGAACTGACCGGCAACGAGGTCTACCTCAAGGTCGAAGGCATGAACCCCACCGGATCCTTCAAGGACCGCGGCATGACCATGGCCATGACCGCCGCCGTCGAAGCCGGGGCCAAGGCCGTAGTTTGCGCGTCCACCGGCAACACCAGTGCCTCTGCCGCTGCCTACGCAACGCAGGCGGGACTCACCTGCGCCGTGCTGGTTCCGGACGGCAAGATCTCGATGGGTAAGCTCAGCCAGGCCATCGCCCACGGTGCGCAGCTGCTGCAGGTCAACGGCAACTTCGACAACTGCCTCGAGGTGGCCCGGAAGCTGGCGGAGGCCTACCCGGTTTTCCTGGTCAACTCCGTGAACCCGGCCCGCATCGAAGGCCAGAAGACCGCCTCCTTCGAGGTAGTGGACTATCTGGGCGACGCACCGGACTACCACCTCCTGCCCGTCGGCAACGCCGGCAACATCACCGCGTACTGGCGGGGCTACCAGGAATACGCGCAGCCGTGGACGAACAATGCAGGCGTGGAGCTTGCGCCCGTTGCCACCAAGACTCCGGTGATGTGGGGCTTCCAGGCTGAAGGCGCGTCTCCGCTGGTCAAGGGCCACCCGGTGACGGACCCGGACACGATCGCCACCGCCATCCGGATCGGCAACCCAGCGTCCTGGGACCAGGCCATCGCGGCCCGCGACGAATCCGGCGGCCTGATCGAAGCCGTTACGGATACCGAAATCCTTGAGGCCCACCGCTGGCTTTCCTCCCGCGAAGGCGTCTTCGTGGAACCGGCCTCTGCCGCCGGTGTGGCGGGCCTGCTCAAGAAGCACGCCGCGGGCGAAGCGCCGAGCGGCAAGAAGATCGTCATCACTGTCACGGGCCACGGCCTGAAGGACCCGCAGTGGGCCCTGCGCACTGCCGACGGATCCGACGTCGAACCGACCAAGGTGGACTTCGACGTCGTCAGCGTTGCCGCTGCCCTTGGCCTCGAAGAGGCCGCCCCGGCCGCGGGCCGCTAGCAAAGGGCATGCAGGTGGAGCTCACGACACCGGGCAGCGCTCCGGCGGTGCAGGTCGCGCCGGACCAGCACCTTACCGTCCGCGTGCCCGCAACCAGTGCCAACCTCGGCCCGGGCTTTGACTCCCTGGGCATGGCGGTCGGGCTGTTCGACACGGTGCGGATCCGGACGAACGGCTCCGGCCGCGTCCGGGTCACGGTGCAGGGCGAAGGAGCCGCAGTGCTCCCGACGGACGAAACGCACCTCATTGCCCGCACAGTCATTGAGACAGTGCACAATGCGGGCTATGCAGCCGGCGGATTCGACCTTGAGTGCGAGAACGTCATCCCGCATGGCCGGGGCCTGGGTTCCTCGGCATCGGCAATAGTCTCCGGCGTGCTGGCGGGCAACGCACTGCTGCCGGCGGAGGCCCAGCTGGATGCTGCCGGACTCCTGCACGCCTGCTCGGCCCTCGAAGGCCATCCTGACAATGTGGCGCCCGCCCTCAGCGGCGGCCTGGCCGTCTCCTGGGAAGAAGAGGGCCGGTTCCGTTCGGTGCGGACCGAAGTGCACCCCGACATCATTCCCGTTGTGGCAATCCCGGCGACCGAACTGTCCACGGAGAGCGCACGGGGCCTGCTGCCCGCCAGCGTGCCGCATCGGGATGCTGCCGCGAATTCCGGCCGCGCGGCGCTGCTGATGCTGGCCATGACGGCAGATCCGTCGCTGCTGCGGGAGGCTACCGAAGATTTCCTGCACCAGTCCTACCGTGCAGCTGCCATGCAGCCCAGTGCCGCCCTGGTTGGCGCGCTGCGGAAAGCGGGGTTTGCGGCCGTCGTCTCCGGTGCGGGCCCGACGGTGCTGACGCTGGCGGCGGGAGCGGGACAGGCCGCCGAGGCCGAAGCCTTCATTGCGGGGCACGCAGCCGCACAAACCGGACAGAATTGGCGCGTCCTCCGGCTTCGCGTTGACGGAGATGGTGCTACAGTGGAACTGCACCAGCGGTGATTACCGATTCGTGTTTTTCGTGTATAACCGTATTTGTGCTTCCACCGGCAAGGTCGTCCGTTTCTGTGGACCACCGAGGCTAGCTCCGCAACCGGATTGTTGACTGTAGTGCACAGGTATCAGCCCAGATGCTGCAAAAGCGCTTCATTCATAACGATTCGGGCGGCAGGGTAACGTCGGCCCGCGGAAACGCAATCATCGGTGTAGCCTTCCGGAGACTGCCAAGAAACGGTCAGTCGCTCGATCATCTGATCCTCGCGTTTTTCGTCAGTGACACTGCCGTAACTCCCGTGGACTCTCCAGCAAGGCACCAGCAGATTCACCGTTGCCGGGACTGGTCCCGCAACAGGTGAACCCTGAACCGCAAATCTCATTTTCGGTCCCAGGGCCATTCAACGCGGCCGGCATTGCGCCGGACCGCCCGACGAGGGGGAAGGATCCTTCGTGACAGATACCACCGACCTGACTGCAGGTGTGGACTCATCAGCATCCGCCGGTTCCAACGGTGAAACTACTTCCAAGAGCTCCGGGCTCGCCGGCCTGAAGCTTGCACAGCTGCAGGCACTGGCCGGACAACTGGGCATCACCGGAGGGTCCCGCATGCGCAAGGGCGATCTGGTGACCGCCATTTCGAACCACCAGCGCGGCGGCGCCGTAGCGGACCGTCCGGTCCGCGGATCCAAGTCCGAAGCACCGCAGACGGATAAGGCGGGCGCAGACCGCCCCGCCAAGGAAGCCGGAAACGGCGAGTCCGCTCCGGCTGCAAAGGCCGAGGCCACGGACAGCGAGCAGCCGGCCGAGCGTCCGGCACGCACCCGCAACCGCAACCGCCGGGCAGCGAGCGACGGCGTCGTGACGCCCGCAGCCGGCGAGGCAGCAGAAGCAGCCCAGCCGGAAGCCTCCGCACCGGTTCAGGAAACCCGTGAAGAAGGCCAGCGCGAGCGTGGCCGCAACCGCCGCAACCGCCGCAACGACGGCGAGGGCAGCACCGAAGAGGCCGCAGCCCAGAGCTCCGGCCAGGAAAATGCCGGTCAGGAAAATGCCGGCCAGGACAACGGCCAGGACAAGGCAGACTCCGGCGAGGACCGCTCCGAGCGCCAGGGCCGCAACCGCAACCGCGGCGACCGGAACGAAAACCGTGGCGAGCGCGGCGACCGGAACGAAAACCGTGGCGAGCGCGAGAATACCCGCGGTGACCGGAACGAAAGCCGTGGCGAGCGCGAGAATACGCGCGGCGACCGGAACGAAAGCCGTGGCGAGCGCGAGAATACCCGCGGCGACCGGAACGAAAACCGCGCAGAGCGCGAGAACAACCGCGGCGACCGCAACGACAACCGCGACTCCGACGGCGACGACAACAGCCGCAGCGGACGTAACCGCCGCAACCGCAACCGGAACGACCGCAACGAGCGCAACGACCGGAACGACCGGTTCCGTGACCGCAACGAGCGCCGCCGCAGCCGCGACCGGAACCCTGATGTGGACGACGTCGAAGTTACCGAAGACGACGTCCTGCTGCCCGTGGCAGGCATCCTGGATGTGCTGGAGAACTACGCGTTCGTCCGTACGTCCGGCTACCTCCCGGGCCCGAACGACGTCTATGTTTCCCTCGCCCAGGTCAAGAAGTACAACCTGCGCAAGGGCGACGCCGTTGTTGGCGCCATCCGCGCACCGCGTGACGGCGAGAACCAGGGCAACACCGCCCGCCAGAAGTTCAACGCGCTGGTCCGCCTGACTTCCGTCAACGGCAAGCCGGCCGAGGACAACAAGGACCGCGTCGAATTCAACAAGCTGGTTCCGCTCTACCCCTCCGAGCGCCTGCGCCTGGAGACTTCGCCCAAGGTGATTGGCCCCCGCGTCATTGACCTGGTGGCTCCGATCGGCAAGGGCCAGCGCGGCCTGATCGTGTCCCCGCCCAAGGCCGGCAAGACGCTGATCCTGCAGGCGATTGCCAACGCAATCTCCATCAACAACCCCGAAGTGCACCTGATGATGGTCCTCGTGGACGAACGTCCCGAAGAAGTCACCGACATGCAGCGCACGGTCAAGGGTGAAGTCATTGCCTCGACCTTCGACCGTCCCGCCGATGACCACACCACGGTTGCCGAACTCGCCATCGAGCGGGCCAAGCGCCTCGTGGAAATGGGCAACGACGTCGTCGTCCTCCTGGACTCCATGACCCGCCTGGGCCGTGCCTACAACCTGGCCGCTCCGGCGTCCGGCCGCATCCTCTCCGGCGGTGTCGACTCCTCGGCGCTGTACCCGCCGAAGCGCTTCTTCGGTGCAGCCCGCAACATCGAAAACGGCGGTTCGCTGACCATCCTGGCCACCGCGCTCGTCGAGACCGGGTCCAAGATGGACGAGGTCATCTTCGAGGAGTTCAAGGGCACCGGCAACATGGAACTGCGCCTTTCCCGCAACCTTGCGGACAAGCGCATCTTCCCGGCCGTTGACGTCAACGCCTCCGGTACCCGGCGCGAAGAGAACCTGCTTTCCGCTGAAGAGGTCAAGATCATGTGGCGCCTGCGCCGCGTTCTCTCCGGCCTCGACACCCAGCAGGCGCTGGAACTGCTCACCGGCAAGATCAAGGAAACGCAGTCCAACGTCGAGTTCCTGATGCAGGTGCAGAAGACCACCCTGGGCAGCAAGAACGATTAGCTGCCTTACCCGGCCGCTCATGCCCCCGGTCCTTTCAGGAGGACCGGGGGCCTGGGCGGCTTGGCAGTTAACGGCTCGCCGGTTAACCGGCAGCTGCCCGCCCGGGCGAGAATGGTTCTAAGACAGCAACGGGATCCGCGTTTTCAGGCAGAACCCAAGGTGCGAAGAAGGAATGGAAAACAATGTTTGAGTCCATACAGGGACTGCTGGATGAGCACGCTGAACTCCAGATGCGGCTCTCGGATCCCGCCGTGCACGCCGATCAGGGCCTGGCACGCCGCCTGGGCAGGCGCTATGCGGAACTGAGCCGGATCGTGGACGCGTACAACACCTGGCACGGGCTGGAAGACGACCTCGCTGCCGCACAGGAAATGGCCGGCGAGGACCCTGAATTCGCGGCCGAGGTTCCCGTCCTGAAGAACCAGCTGGCTGAGGCGCAGGAGAAGCTGCGCCGCCTGCTGATTCCGCGTGACCCCAACGACGGCCGCGATGTCATCATTGAGGTCAAGGGCGGCGAAGGCGGCGACGAAGCCGCGCTCTTCGCCGGCGACCTGCTGCGTATGTACACGCGCTACGCGGAAACCCGCGGCTGGCGCACCGAGATCATCTCCGCCACCGAGTCCGACTTGGGCGGCTACAAGGATGTTTCCATGGCCATCAAGGGATCATCCAATGACCCGGCCGAGGGCGTGTACGCCCGCCTGAAGTACGAAGGCGGCGTGCACCGCGTCCAGCGTGTTCCCGTCACCGAATCCCAGGGGCGTATCCACACCTCGGCTGCCGGCGTGCTGGTGCTCCCCGAAGTGGACGAGCCTGAAGAGGTCGAGATCAGCCAGAACGACCTGAAGATCGACGTCTACCGGTCCTCCGGTCCGGGTGGCCAGTCGGTCAACACCACCGACTCCGCCGTGCGCATCACCCACCTGCCCACCGGCATCGTGGTGGCCATGCAGAACGAGAAGTCCCAGCTGCAGAACCGTGAAGCGGCAATGCGGGTGCTGCGCTCCCGCATCCTGGCACACGAGCAGGAAAAAATCGACGCCGCGAACTCGGACATCCGCAAGTCCCAGATCCGCACCATGGACCGCTCCGAGCGCATCCGCACGTACAACTACCCGGAAAACCGGATCGTTGACCACCGCACCGGCTACAAGGCGTACAACCTCGACACCGTCATGAACGGTGACCTGGAAGCCGTTGTCCAGGCTGCCATCGAAATGGATGAGCAGGCACGCCTGGACGCCATCGGCGACGAAGCCTAGGACCACCCGTGCCCGTTCCTTCACTGGACCAGGCGCTGCGCGCGGCGGCGGCGGAGCTATCCGCCGCCGGCGTGCCCACCCCGCGCGTGGACGCTGAACTCCTGGCTGCTCATCTGCTGGGAGAGAGCCTGGGACGTGTCCGGGCCCTGGCCTACACGGATGCTCCGGCACCTGCCGGCTACGCGGAACTGGTAGCCGAGCGTGCGCAGCGCATTCCGCTCCAGCACCTCACCGGCAAGGCATACTTCCGGCGGCTGGAACTGGCGGTTGGCCCGGGCGTTTTCGTCCCGCGGCCGGAGACGGAGACGGTTGCCCAGCTGGCCATCGACCATGCGCGGCTGGTATCCGGCGGGGCCAAAGTGGCGGATCTGGGAACCGGTTCCGGTGCCATAGCCGGTTCCGTGGCGGCCGAGGTTCCCGGGTCCACGGTGTTCGCTGTTGAGCTGAGCCCGCTGGCGCTGGCGTGGGCGCGCAAGAACCTCGATCCGCTGGGCGTCACAGTGCTTGAAGGAGACCTTCGGACGGCGCTGGCCGGACACGAAGGGACGTTCGACGTCGTCGCCTCCAACCCGCCCTACATTCCCGCCGGTGCCGTCCCGAACGAGCCGGAGGCCGCCGAGCATGACCCGGCAATGGCCCTCTACGGCGGGGGAGAGGACGGGCTGGAACTGCCGGCTGCTGCCGCCAAGACAGCCGCACGGCTTTTGCGCCGAGGCGGATACTTCGTCATGGAACACGCCGAAATCCAGGCCGAAGTCATCGCAGCCCGCCTTGCCTCGGACCCGGCATGGGAGGATGTTACCTCCCATCAGGACCTTAATGACCGCCCGCGTGCCACCTCCGCCGTAAGGTCAGCCCGCTGACCTTACGGCCGCATCATGAAAGAATACTTCCGTGACCACCAGCTTTGATTGTTCAGACCCCGAAGGCCGGAGCGCCGGACTGGCACGCGCCCAGCAGGCCATAGCTGCCAAGCGGTGCATCGTCTTGCCCACGGACACCGTGTACGGCATCGGCGCAGATGCGTTCTCGCCGCAGGCTGTAGCAACTCTTTTGGCAGCCAAGGGCCGCGGGCGTTCCATGCCGCCGCCCGTGCTGGTTCCCCGCCTGCAGACCATGGACGGCCTGGCCGTTGACGTCAGCACCGAGGCCCGGGCCCTGGCTGAAGCCTTCTGGCCCGGCGGCCTGACCCTGATCTTCCACGCGCAGCCCTCGCTGACCTGGGACCTTGGCGACACCAAGGGAACAGTGGCCCTGCGGATGCCCAACGACGAAGTGGCCCTGGATCTGCTGGCACTGACCGGCCCCATGGCGGTGTCTTCCGCGAACCGCACCGGATCGCCCGCTGCCCAAACCGCGGCCGAGGCGCAGGCGCAGCTCGCCGAATCCGTCGAGGTGTACCTGGAAGCCGGTCCGCGTCCGCACGAAGGCAGTGAAGCCATTCCGTCCACCATTGTTGATGCCACGGCCTCGCCGCTGCGGATAGTGCGTGCCGGTGCCATCAGCGTGGAGGAACTCCGCGCCGTCGTTCCCTCGGTGCTGGACCTGGGCGAGGAACCCGCCCCCTCAGCTTCGGACGCCGGCCCCGAAGCTGAAGTAACCAGCCCGGCCTAACCGGCCGGGTCCTCCCGCTGCCGTGCCGTCCGGGCGTCGTCCAGAACCTGCGCCACCCGCGGCGCGGGAACTTTCCCGGCGGCCTCAGCCCAGCCCGGCTCCTGCCGCTGGCCAAACCACATCATCTCCAGCCGCCTCAGCGGGCCGTGGAACCGCTCTCCCAGGAGAGAAGAGACAGCGTAACCGGCCTTGAGCGATGCCCTGCAGAACCACCGAGGCAGCCGCTTCGGCTCCCGGCCTCCGGCGGCGCGAAGCACATCGGCGACGGTCGCGCCCTCCCAGGGCTGCAGGACGACCGAAGGCACTTCGCCGTCATAGGAGGCGACGGTGGCTGTGAACTCGGTGAGAGCGTGGACGGAACTGACCGGCGTGGGCGCTTCCCCGCGGCCGGCCACCGATGCCAGGGGAGAGGCAGCCACACGCACCAGCTTCAACGTTGTCTGTCGCTCCGGTCCCTGGACCGACGTCGCCCGGATGGTCACCACGCCGCAGTTTTTCTGCGTCCGGGCGGCGAGGGCCGCTTCACCGAGGGCCTTTGACCGGGAGTAGGCCGAGAACGGCTGGACGTAGCTGCTTTCGTCGAGGAAGGGCCGGTGTCCCTGGACGGCCGCACTGCTGAGGTGGACAAAGCGGCGGACTCCTGCGGCATCGGCTGCATCGGCAACCAGCACCGGTAGGAGTGCGTTCGCACCGCGCAGCGCCGGCGAATCAGTACCGGAGGGGGTCGCCAGCCCGGCAGCATTGATGACGACCTCCGCGCCGGCCAGGGCACCTGCCAGGTCCAGGCGCTCGTTCTCAAGAACGGCTGCTTCGGCCAGGATGCCTGCGGCGTCCGTGGACACTGCCGTGAGCCGCGGCGCCTTGAGGTAACGCACGGTGATTCCCCGGGAGGCCAGGGTTGACTGCAGGGCGGAGCCAATGAATCCGCTGGCCCCGAGGACAGCCCAGACAGGTTCGGAGGCAGGATCGATGGGGGAGTTCGGGTTCAACGTGTTGGTTTCCTAAATCGCGGGTTTGGTGGGAGCCGCAGTGCCGCCGGACGTGGACTCGGCCGGGAACGGTGCCATGGGCTGCCAGGACCGATCGCGCAGAATGGTCCGGGATTCGCGCCAGCCGCGCCATAGCGTGCCCGCTCCGCGCAGCCTGTGCTCGACGGCGAGCAGGCGAAGGATTTCCTTGGCTGCCGTCAGCGCGGTCCCGGCAGCAAACCCTGCCCTGTTGAACCGGCCGTGGGCACGGAGGTAGCCGGCCGTATGGCCGCGGTTGCGCATGGCGCAGAAGCGGCTGAGGTCGCTGGAATCGTTGAGGTGCCGGATGCCCAGGTCGATCTGCTTTTGCGGACGGACCTTCTGCAGGACGAAATCGTTGACATAGACGACCTTGTGGCTGAGCGAGGCGAGCCAGCCGTAGATTTCGTCGTCGCCGTTGATGAAAAAGCGCGGATCCGGCAGGCCGATGGTCCGGACAACGCCGGCCCGGACCAGCATTCCCTCGAAGCAGCCCACGTTCGTCGCAAAGACAGGGCTGTTCCGGAAGACGTTTCCACGCACCGGAACGTGCACGCCCAGGAAGGGCAGGAAGCGGTGCTGCCAAAAGAACGGCCTGCCGGCCTCGTCCAGCCGCCTGCCGTGGATGCAGTCGTATTCCCCTGTCCACTTGGACAACGCTGAAACTGCTCCCGGAAGTACCACGACGTCGTCGTCCATGAGCCAGAGCCACTGCGCGCCCAGCTCCATGGCCCGGCTGATCCCCGCGGCAAAACCACCGGAACCTCCGGTGTTCTCCGTGAGGGTCACTACGCTCAGCGGGACCGGGAACCCGGGCTGCAGCTCAGCCAGGACCTCAGCAGTTCCATCCGTGCTGGCGTTGTCAACGACCACCACGGAATTCGGTGCCGGGTCCAGGGACGCCACGGACGTGAGCAGGCCCCGCAGGTAATCGGAGCGGTTAAAGGTCGCAATGACCAGCGTCAGGTCCTCGATGCCGGCAGTGGAACCAGGCATGCTAGAAGCCCTGGTCTGAGGGAGGGCCAAACATGTTGCCGCGTACCCCGCCGGCATAGGCACGCAGCCAGGCCCGGAATCCGCGCAGGTCGCGGGTGCGCGCAAAGTGGACCGGGTAGCCAACCGCGTCTGCCGCCAGCGACCGAAGCCGCTTGTGCTTGAAGGTCAGGTGCCCGCGGTTGCGGAAGAAATAGAAACGCTTGAATTCGGTGTCCGGCACCAGCACGTGCAGGCGTCCGCCCAGGATCTCCTGCACCTCGGACCAGGCCGCCGGGTGGCTGAGCGCCACCGAGGTCAGCGTGCCGAAGGGGATGCCGGCCTTGCGCAGGCGGATCATGAAGTCCGTCTCATCTCCGCGGATGAACAGCCGCAGGTCCGGCAGGCCGACGCGGAAGAACACGTCGCGGCGGATCAGGGCGCCGTTGAAGAAATGCCCGACGCCCGGCAGGAAACCCGCTTTGGCAACCTCCGCGCGGTCATGGGTCAGGCGGCCGTCGATCCGGAAGTGGAAGGAAAGCGTGTCAGGCTGTCCGGGTGCTACCACCAGCGGCAGGATGACATCGAGTCCACGCTCATTGGCGGCGTCGAGGAGGGCCTGAAGGCATTCGGGATCCTCCGGATGGGCGTCGTCGTCCATGATCCAGATCCAGTCCGCACCGGAGGCCATGGCGGTGAGGATGGCAAGGGAGAATCCGCCTGCCCCGCCGAGGTTGGTTTCGGAGCGCACATAGGTGACATTGGCGGCAGAAGACTCGGCGATATCCTGCACCGGGCTTTTCCCTGAGTCCACCAGCGCTACCGAAGCCACCGGTGCCGTCTGCGCCGCCAGTGCCCCCAAAAGGGTCTTGACGTCATCGGGGCGGTCGAACGTCACCGCAGCAACGGCCACTGATTCCGGCAAGGTGTTCCTTTCCAAGGCTCCGTCCGCAGCCACGGGCGTTGCCGGACGGAGATGGGGCATGCAGTTAGTATGCTGAATAGATTCCAAGTCTATTACACGCCGAATCAACGTCCTTTCGTGTCTGCAGCACGTGGGGACCCAGCAACCGAGACACGAACCGGGCGCAAACCCGTTGAGGACTATGAACGATTCAAGCAGGGACACAACCACCGCGGCCCGTGACGAGAAGCCCGCTCTCTGGCTCTGGTCGCAATACGTGCTGGATTCGCTTGCCTGGGTGGTGGCCATCGTCCTGGCGCTGGTCCTGCGCTACGAGCTCACTGTGGACCAGATCAGTTTTGGCGGACTGGCCGTGTTCTGCGGCGTTGCCGTGGTGACGCAGCTGATCGTCGGGTATTCCTTTGCCCTGTACCGGGGCCGGTACAGCTTTGGCAGTTTCCATGAGATGCGGCTGCTTGCCGTCGTCACCATCGTGGTCTCCGCCATCCTGGTGCTTGTCAGCGTCCTCTTTGGCCTGGCGATCGACATTCCGCGAAGCACGGGCGTCCTGGCATTCCCGTTCGCCTGCCTCTTCATGGCGGCCATCCGTTACCTCAAGCGCATGTACGTCGAAAGCAAGGCGCGCCCGGGGGACGAAGCGCAGCGCACCCTGATCTACGGTGCCGGCTTCCTCGGAAACTCACTGGTCACCCGGATGATGAACGATCCGGATTCCCCGTACTTTCCGGTGGGCCTGGTCGATGACGATCCCGCCAAGAAGCACCTGCGCCTGGGCACTGTGCCGGTCATGGGCAAGCTCGCCGACCTGAAGGACCTGGTGCAGCGGACCAGGGCCAAGGTGCTGATCATTGCAATTGCCGACGTCGATGCTGCCCAGGTGCGCCAGGTTACCGACAGCGCCGAGGGCCTGGACCTGAGGGTCATGGTCCTGCCGCCGCTGCGCGACATATTGGCCAAGGGTTCGGGAGCAGGCCTGACGGACTTCCGCGAGGTCGCTGTCGAAGACCTGATCGGCCGCCGTCCGGTGGACATCCACGTTGATGAAGTGGCCGGATACCTCACCGGCAAGAAAGTACTGGTCACCGGGGCCGGCGGCTCGATCGGTTCGGAACTCTGCCGGCAGATCACTGCTTTCGAACCCGCAGAGCTGATCATGGTGGACCGGGACGAGACCGGCCTGCAGCTTACCCAGCTCTCGATCACCGGGCAGGGCCTGCTTGACGGCCGGGACACCGTGCTTGCGGACATCCGCGATGCCAGGGCGCTGGATGAAATTTTCGACCAGCGCCGTCCCGACGTCGTTTTCCACGCAGCGGCGCTCAAGCATGTGTCCCTGCTGGAGCAGTATCCACTCGAGGCCTGGAAGACGAACGTGCTGGGCACGGCCAACGTCCTGCGTTCAGCGCACAAGGCGGGCGTGAGCCACTTTGTGAATATCTCTACCGATAAAGCTGCCAACCCCACCACGGTCCTGGGCCACTCCAAGCGGGTGGCGGAGAAGCTGACCGCCTGGATGGCCGGCCACAGCGGGCGCCGGTTCGTTTCCGTCCGCTTCGGCAACGTGATCGGCAGCCGCGGTTCCATGCTGCCGCTCTTCACTGAGCAGATCCGCCAGGGCGGGCCGGTCACGGTGACTGACCCTGAGGTCACCCGGTTCTTTATGACTATTCCGGAGGCCTGCCAGCTGGTCATCCAGGCCGGGGCGATCGGCCGCGGGGGAGAGGTCCTGATCCTGGACATGGGCGATCCGGTGAAGATCATCGACGTAGCGCGGCGCATGATTGCGATGTCCGGCAAGGACATCGAGATTGTCTTCACTGGTCTGCGCAAGGGCGAGAAGCTGCACGAGATCCTGGTCGGCACCGGTGAGGACGATTCCCGTCCGCTGCATCCGAAGATCTCGCACACCTCGGTGGCCGTCCTCGCTCCGGAAGATCTCGACGCCGAAGACTGGCTGCGCCGCTGCGGTTTCGGTCCGGGGGAGGCTCCGGTGGCCGCGGCGGACGGTGCCGGGGCTCCCGCGGCCGTCCTGTTCCCCCTTCCGGATACTGCCGCGCTGCGGCTGCAGGACCTGTCGGAAGGCCCCGGGGCCGCCGGCCGCGAGGATCGGCGGACCGGCTGATGGCTTTGGCCGTACCCGTCGCTGTTTCCTTCCTGGCCAGCCTGCTGCTGCCGTTTGCCTTCATCCCGCTGCTCCGCCGCCTCGGGGTGGTGGACGTTCCCAATGAACGCTCCTCACACACCAAGGTGGTGATCCGGGGAGTCGGCGCCACGATTGCGGCCGGCGTCCTGCTTGGCCTCGGGACCGCGCTGCTGACGGGCTATGTTGCCGTTGACCGGTCCCTGGTGCTGATCCTCATCGCCGTCGTCGCCTCCGCCGCACTGCTGGGCTGGGTCGAGGACTTCCGGGGCCTGTCCATCAAGACGCGTTTCACGGGACAGCTGCTGATCGGTGCTGCGGCGACCGCTGCGCTGGCTGCGGCCCTGGGGCAAAGCTACTGGTGGGTGCCGGCGGGAATGCTGGTCATAGCCGGGTACATCAACGTCGCCAACTTCATGGACGGGGTGAACGGTATCTCCGGCCTGCATGGAATGGTGGTCGGGATCCTGTACGCGGCAAGCGGAGCCCTGTCCGGGCAGGTCTGGCTGATCGCGGCCGGTGCCGTGATCGCTGCGGCCTTTGCGGCGTTCCTGCCTTGGAACCTCGGGCGCGGGTCGGTGTTCATGGGCGACGTCGGAAGCTACCTGCTCGGTGCTTCCATCGCCGGTACCGCTGTTGCCGCGCTGCTGGCCGGAGTCTACGTCGAGTACCTGCTCTTCCCCATCCTGATCTACCTCGTGGACACCTTCACCACCCTGATGCGCCGGATCCGGCGGGGCGAACGATGGTATGCCGCCCACCGCCAGCATGTGTACCAGCGGCTGACCGATGCCGGCCTGAGCCACGTCCAGTCTGCGTCGGTCGTCACCGCCTGCACTGTCCTGATTGGCGCAACAGGCCTGGTTACGGGCGGGTCCGGCTGGGGGACCACTGCGGCCGGAACTGTCTTCGTCGTGGCTGTCGCTGTCCTGTACCTCGCGTCCCCGAAGCTGCTGGCCGCCATGCGCGGCCGGACCCGGGCGTGAGAACTGCCGGGCAGTCCGCAGCCCCCGTGTCACGACGCAGTTCTATGTACTGTAGAATTCAAACGTCGCTAAGAACGGTGACGCGTCAAGCGCACCTGTTCCACATTTCCCCCAGCACAAGGATGATCCTGCAGCCATGAGCCAAGCCAAAGGCGCACGCGGTATGCGGATCAGTGCTTCCGGTCCGTCGAATGCTCCCTGGCTGAGCATCCTCGCCACATCGGTTCTGTGGACCGCCGTGCCCGCCGCTGCCGCAGCCGGTGCAGCCCTGCTGGGCCCCGGAGTCAGCGGTGCCGCCAGTGTTGGTGCCGGCTGGGCGCTGATTGTCCTCTTCTTTGGAATCAGCCTGCTGGTCGGCCATGCCGTTGGCCGGAAGAACCCCTCCGGCGCCATTGGAATGTTCGCCGTCACCTATGCCGTCAAAGTCGTCGGCTTCGCGGCGGCCCTGTGGGCGTTCGGTGTGCCTGAGTGGCTCGAGCGGCCCTGGTTTGCCTTCGCTGCCCTGGGCACGGTGGTGATCTGGCAGATTGCGGAGATCCGCACATTCTCCCGGACCCGCCAGCTTATTTATTCCGACGCGCCTGCCGGCGCAGACAATTCCTTGAAAGGAGCCTGAGGTGGCAGCTAAATCGAAGAAGAAAGCGCCCGGCCAGGTTCCAGCAGCATTTGAAGCACCGCTCAGCAAGCGCCGGGCGATCCTCCAATATGTCCTGTCCGGAATCATTGCCCTTGGTTTGATAGGGTGGGGGCTGGACAGTCTTCTGGAGACCCGCTGGATTCTATTTGCAGGTATTGCCCTGGGCGGGTTGAGTGGTTATTACGTAGCTGCCGCCCACGGGCTCACTTCCACTAAGCCGAAACCGCCCACGGGTGGAGAACGGCCGGATGAGGGTTAGACGAAGCCATGTCACACAACTTAGTAAACGGATGCATGCCACATGCCCCCGCCAATGAAATGCCCAACGATGGACAAAGCAGAGAGGAAACGCGTTGATCGCGCTTGCGCTTCCCGCCGCCAATGAAGAGGGGTTTGTTGCACCAACCCTCGATGAAATGCACCTCCCTGAGATCCTTCCCTGGGGTGCCGAGTACGGCGAGGGCTTTGGAAAGCAGATGCTGCTTATCCTCCTGTCCGTTGCCCTGATCAGCTGGTTCTTTATTGCTGCCGCGCGGAAGCGTCAGCTTGTTCCGGGACGCCTGCAGTTCCTGGGCGAGTTCAGCTACAACCTGGTCCGCAATTCGATCGGCCGCGACATCATCGGTGAAAAGGACTTCCGTCCCTTTATCCCGCTGCTGTTCTCGCTGTTCTTCTTCATCCTGATCAACAACCTGTGGGGCAGCATTCCACTGGCGCAGCTGCCGACCACCTCACACGTTGGCACCGCCTATGCGCTGGCAGCGATCGTGTACTTCACCTGGATCATCCTGGGCATCAAGAGGCACGGCATTAAGTACTTCAAGTACGCCACCGTTCCTTCCGGCGTCCCGATCGCCATCCTGCCGCTGGTCGTCCTGATCGAAATCATCTCGACCTTCCTGGTCCGCCCGATCACGCACAGCCTCCGTCTTTTCGCGACGATGCTCTCCGGCCACCTGATCATCATGCTGGCCGCCTCGGGAACCGAATTCCTGCTGCTGGAGGCCGAAGGCCTGCTGAAGCCGCTGGGCGCACTGACACTGGTTGGCGGCGTCGCAATGTTCTTGTTCGAAGTTTTGATCCAGTGCCTGCAGGCCTACGTCTTCACGCTGCTGACTGCGATCTACATCCAAGGCTCAGTCGCAGCCGCGGATCACTAAACCTCCCCTTACGGGGAACCCCCTGAACCAAACAACCTGCCTGCGGGCATCTTGAAAGGAAATAAGCCATCATGATTGGTGAAATCAACGGCAACATCAACCTCGTCGGTTACGGCCTCTCCGCCATCGGCGGCGCCATCGGCGTGGGCCTGGTCTTCGCTGCTTACATCAACGGCGTTGCACGCCAGCCGGAAGCACAGCGCGTGCTCCAGCCGATCGCCTTCCTGGGCCTGGCCCTGACCGAAGCCCTCGCCATCCTTGGTCTGGTTTTCGCGTTCGTTCTCTAACTTCAGCGCGTATTTCCCACACCAAGTAGATAGGACGGATGAGAAATGAACGAGGCACTTATCCTCGCCGCCGCAGAAGGCGCTAATCCTCTGATCCCAAACATCTGGGAGATCCTGGTAACACTGCTTGGCTTCGCCGTGCTGATGTTCATCGTCGTCAAGTTCGTCGTCCCGATGTTCGAGAAGACGTATGCAGAGCGTACCGAGGCCATCGAAGGCGGACTTGCCAAGGCCGAGGCTGCACAGGCGGAAGCCAGTGCTGCCCTGGACGAGTACAAGCAGCAGCTGATTGACGCACGCACCGAAGCCAACCGGATCCGTGAGGAAGCGCGCTCTGAAGGCGCTCAGATTCTCGCCGACCTGAAGGCCAAGGCTGCTGCCGAGTCAGCACGCATCATGGAACAGTCCCAGGTCGCCATCGAGGCAGAGCGCCAGGCAGCAGTTGTCTCGCTCCGCAGCGAAGTCGGCACGCTGGCCACCGAGCTGGCATCAAAGATCGTCGGCGAGTCACTCTCCGACGATGCACGCTCGGCACGCGTAGTGGACCGTTTCCTGGATGAGCTGGAATCATCGCAGAACGCAGGTGCGGTTCAGTAATGGCAGGTATATCGAGCGAGTCTCTGGCAGCAGCCCAGGGTCAGCTGGAAGCACGTCTTCCCACAGCTGCCCTTGGCCTGGCAGAGGAACTCTTTGGAATTCTGGGCCTGCTGGACGGCCAGACCGGCCTGCTGCGGGCCCTGACGGATCCGGCTCGTGATGGCCATGAGAAGGCAGCCCTGGTCTCCAAACTGGTTGGCGGCAAGGTTTCGGCCGACGCCGAACAGATTGTTGCTTCTTTGGTTGAATCCCGCTGGCGCGCACCGCGTGACCTCGGGGATGCTCTGGAAACCCTGGCTGCAACGGTTGTCTCCGCGGTCGCGGAAAACAAGGGTCCCGGTACTGCCGGCCTTGAGGAACTTGAGGGCGACCTCTTCCGGTTCAACCAGACCGTGGCATCCAACCATGATGTGCAGCGTGCGCTGTCCAACCCGCGGGCAACCGCGGATGCACGGGCAGAACTTGCACAGAAGCTGGTACCCGGCGCGTCCGACGCGGCCATGGTACTGATCCGGCAGGCTGTAACGGCTCCGCGCGGACTCCGCCCCACTGCCCTTGTGACCCGGTTCCTGGAACTGGTCGCCGGACGGCAGCAGCGGTGGATCGCCGAAGTAGTGACCAGCCGCCCGCTGACGGAAGAGCAGTTTGCACGGCTGCAGGCGTCCTTGAACAGCCTGTACGGCCGCGAGCTGAAGATCAACGCAGCTGTTGATCCCTCGATCGTCGGTGGTATCCGGGTTACGGTGGGCGATGAAGTCGTCGATTCCACCGTGGTGACCCGTATGTCGGAACTGCGCCGGAAGCTCGCCGTTTAGCCACCTTCCTGGCTGAAGCGGGCCAAGAGAAACATTAGAACCAATCGAAGGTCATCGGCACGAAGCGATGATCACAACATAGGAGAGCAGGGACTGCAGATGGCCGAATTGACCATCAACGCCGACGACGTCCGTAATGCGTTGAATGAATTTGCGGCGTCCTACGAACCCGGAAACGCAGAGCGCGTTGAAGTTGGCCGCGTAACCACCGCCAGCGACGGCATTGCCCGTGTGGAGGGCCTGCCCTCCGTGATGGCGAATGAGCTGCTTCGGTTCGAGGACGGAACGCTGGGCCTGGCCCAGAACCTCGACACCCGTGAAATCGGTGTCGTTGTCCTTGGCGATTTTGGCGGCATCGAAGAAGGCCAGGAAGTTCACCGCACCGGTGAAGTCCTGTCCGTCCCCGTTGGGGATGCCTTCCTGGGCCGCGTCGTCGATCCGCTGGGCGAGCCCATGGATGACATGGGTCCGATCCAGGCTGAATCACGCCGTGCACTGGAACTCCAGGCACCGGGCGTTACCCAGCGTAAGTCGGTTCACGAGCCGCTTCAGACCGGCCTCAAGGCTATCGACGCCATGATCCCGATCGGCCGCGGCCAGCGCCAGCTGATCATCGGTGACCGCAAGACCGGCAAGACGGCAATCGCCGTCGACACCATCCTGAACCAGAGGGCCAACTGGGCTTCCGGCGACGTCGACAAGCAGGTGCGCTGCATCTACGTGGCCATCGGCCAGAAGGCGTCCACGATCGCTGAGATCAAGCGGACCCTCGAAGATGCAGGCGCCATGGAGTACACCACCATCGTGGCCTCCCCGGCATCCGACCCCGCAGGCTTCAAGTACCTGGCACCGTACGCCGGCTCGGCTATCGGCCAGCACTGGATGTACGGCGGCAAGCACGTCCTGATCATCTTTGATGATCTCTCGAAGCAGGCTGAAGCCTACCGCGCCGTGTCGCTGCTGCTGCGCCGCCCGCCGGGACGCGAAGCCTACCCGGGCGACGTCTTCTACTTGCACTCCCGTCTGCTGGAGCGTTGCGCCAAGCTCTCCGATGAGCTCGGTGCAGGCTCGATGACCGGCCTGCCGATCATCGAAACCAAGGCAAACGACGTCTCGGCCTACATCCCGACCAACGTCATCTCCATCACCGACGGCCAGATCTTCCTGCAGTCGGACCTCTTCAACGCCAACCAGCGCCCCGCAGTGGACGTCGGCATCTCCGTGTCCCGCGTTGGCGGTGCTGCACAGCAGAAGGCCATGAAGAAGGTCTCCGGCACGTTGAAGCTGGAACTCGCCCAGTACCGGGACATGCAGGCATTCGCCATGTTCGCCTCGGACCTGGATGCGGCTTCCCGCCAGCAGCTGACCCGCGGTGCACGCCTGATGGAACTGCTGAAGCAGGGTCAGTACTCCCCGTACCCGGTCGAAGACCAGGTCGTTTCGATCTGGGCCGGCACCAACGGCTTTCTCGATGACGTTCCGGTGGAAGATGTCCGCCGCTTCGAAACCGAGTTCCTTGATCACGTGCGCCGGACCTCGAAGGTCATGACCGTTCTGTCTGAGACCAACAAGCTCGAAGACTCCACGGTTGATGAACTCAAGAGCCTCATCTCCGACTTCAAGCAGGGCTTCTTCGGCGAAGGTGACAACCGCATGGTTGCTGCCGGCCACGAAGAGGCATCGGCTCTGGACGAAGACGCAGTCGACCAGGAAAAGATCGTCAAGCAGAAGCGCTAACGGCTAACGGGTTCCGCGGCCGGCTCCGGCCGCCGCGGAACTCTTGGCCATTGCCTTAGCCCTAGTTCAACGCTAGGAACCGAAAGGAAAAGTATGGGAGCCCAAATTCGGGTCTACCGCCAGAAGATCGCCTCGACTACGTCGATGCAGAAGATCTTCAAGGCGATGGAGCTGATTGCTGCCTCTCGGATTGGAAAGGCACGCACCCGCGTCGCCGCGGCCCTGCCGTATTCCAATGCGATCACCCGTGCCGTTTCTGCTGTGGCGTCCCAGTCGGAAATTGATCACCCGCTGACGACCGAGCCGGAGCAGATCCGCCGGGCAGCAGTAGTTATCATGACCTCCGACCGCGGTCTTGCCGGGTCGTACTCCGCCGGAGTCCTGAAGCAGAGCGAATCGCTGAACGAATTGCTCCGCGAAGAGGGCAAGGAGATCAAGACCTACCTGGTGGGCCGCAAGGCCCAGGCGTACTACGACTTCCGCGACCGCGCTTACGAGCGTGTTTGGACCGGCGGCACGGATGCGCCCGAGTTCGAGACCGCCCGTGAAATCGGCAAAGCACTCCTCGATGACTTCAATACGGCCTATGAAGACGGCGGCGTGGACGAAATCCACATCGTGTTCACGCGCTTCAAGTCCATGGTTGTCCAGGAACCTGCGGTTATCCGTCTGCTGCCGCTGGAAGTAGTCGAAGAGGAAGCAGCGTCCGAGACGGACATCCTGCCCCTCTACGAATACGAGCCCGAACCGGAACAGGTTCTTGACGCACTGCTGCCGCGCTACATCGAGTCGCGCATCTTCGCAGCAATGCTCCAGGCCGCCGCTTCCGAGCTCGCAGCACGCCAGCGCGCCATGAAGTCCGCAGGGGACAACGCCTCCGACCTTATTAAGAAGTACACGCGACTTCGCAATAACGCCCGTCAGGCTGAAATCACCCAGGAACTTTCCGAGATCGTGGCAGGTGCGGACGCGCTCAGCGCTTCCTAGCCTCCCGGTTCGAAAAGTTCCACCAGAAAAAACTTAGTCCACACGCCATCTAACTGAGTGAAGTGAGAGAGATGACTGCCCAAACTGCCGAGCACGGAGCAACCTCCGTAGCACCGGGCGCCACAGGCCGTATCGCCCGTGTCATTGGCCCGGTTGTCGACGTCGAATTCCCGGCTGACGCAATCCCCACCATCTACAACGCCCTCACCACCGAGCTGACGCTCAACGGTGAGACCAAAACCATCACGTTCGAGACCTCCCAGCACCTGGGTGACAACCTCGTCCGCGCCATCTCCCTGCAGGCCACCGACGGCCTGGTTCGCGGCGCAGCCGTGTTCGATACCGGTGCTCCCATCTCCGTGCCTGTCGGCGACGGCGTCAAGGGCCACATCTTCAACGTGCTCGGTGAGCCGCTGGATGTTCCGGAAGACCAGATCGAAATCACCGAGCGCTGGCCGATCCACCGCAAGGCCCCGAACTTCGCGGACCTTGAGGGCTCGACCGAAATGCTGGAGACCGGCATCAAGGTTATCGACCTTCTCACCCCGTACATCAAGGGTGGAAAGATCGGCCTGTTCGGCGGTGCCGGTGTCGGCAAGACCGTTCTGATCCAGGAAATGATCACCCGTGTTGCCCGTAACTTCGGCGGCACCTCGGTGTTCGCCGGCGTCGGCGAGCGTACCCGTGAGGGCAACGACCTCTGGGTCGAAATGGAAGAAGCCAACGTCCTCAAGGACACGGCCCTTGTATTCGGCCAGATGGATGAGCCGCCGGGAACGCGTCTGCGCGTGGCCCTGTCCGCACTGACCATGGCGGAGTACTTCCGCGATGTGCAGAACCAGGACGTGCTCCTCTTCATCGACAACATCTTCCGCTTCACCCAGGCCGGTTCGGAGGTGTCGACCCTGCTGGGCCGCATGCCTTCCGCCGTGGGCTACCAGCCCAACCTGGCTGACGAGATGGGTCTGCTGCAGGAGCGCATCACCTCGACGAAGGGCCACTCGATCACCTCGATGCAGGCCATTTACGTCCCGGCTGATGACTACACCGACCCGGCCCCGGCCACCACGTTCGCGCACCTGGATGCCACCACGGAACTTTCCCGTGAAATCGCATCCCGCGGCCTGTACCCGGCCGTGGATCCGCTGACCTCGACGTCGCGCATCCTCGACCCGCAGTACGTTGGCCAGGAGCACTACGACACGGCTGTCCGCGTCAAGCAGATCCTCCAGAAGAACAAGGAACTGCAGGACATCATCGCCATCCTCGGCATCGACGAGCTCGGCGAAGAAGACAAGATCGTCGTTGCACGTGCACGCCGCATCCAGCAGTTCCTGTCGCAGAACACCTACACCGCCAAGCAGTTCACCGGCGTCGAGGGTTCGACGGTTTCCATCAAGGACACCATCGAAGGCTTCAAGGCCATCTGCGACGGCGACGTGGACCACATCGCCGAGCAGGCCTTCTTCAACGTCGGCGGCATGGATGATGTCGAACGTCAGTGGGCGAAGATCCAAGAGCAGACCGGGAAGTAATCCCCATGGCTGACACTGCTGAACTCGAAGTCGAGATTGTTGCGGCGGACCACTTCGTGTGGTCCGGCGCAGCCAAGATGGTCAAGGCACGCACTGCCGACGGCGAAATCGGGATCCTTCCCGGCCACGCGCCGGTCCTTGCGATCCTGGCCGAGGGTGAGCTGGCCATCGAACCGGTGTCCGGCAGCCGCATCACGGTTGGGGTCGACGGCGGGTTCTTCTCCGTGGACAGCAACCGCGTGGTCATCGTCGCGGATAACGCGCAGCTGAACGACGCAGCCAACGCTGGGACCCGCTGACCCTTCCCAATGGACAGTACCTACGTGTTCATTGCGCTGGCAGCGTTCTTCGCTCTGCTGGTTTTGGCAACGGGACTCTTTTGGGTGCGCCGCACACAGCTGCGGCGCACCCTGGGTACCTTCGACGCCTCCATCTGTCTCCCGCCCGGCGGGTGGCGGATGGGGGTTTGTCGTTATACGGACACCCATGTGGAGTGGCTGCGGCTGCTCTCACTGAGCCCGCGTCCGCCCTATCGGTTCCTGCGCAGTTCGCTGGAGCTGAAGGGATGGCGCCAGCCCACCGAAGCAGAGCGTGCCCGGATCCAGCCCGGGGCGCTGGTTGTCACCTTCGAATACGAAGGCCAGGAGCTCCTTATCGCCATGAAGTATGACGTCTACACGGGCCTGTCCTCCTGGCTGGAGGCCGGACCGGTGATAGGTATCGGCACCTGGCGCTGAGGCGCCGGGAGCTAAGCGCGGAAGGCGCAGGGGATTTCTTCCCCTGCGCCTTTCCCGTATCCGCACTGCTGCGGTTGGGGGCGCATCCCGGCCCCTACTATGGAGGGATGGAAGACGTCATTGTTGTCACAGGTCCATCCACCCTGAACGGTTCGGTGACGGTTCCCGGAGCCAAGAACAGTGTCCTGAAACTGATGGCAGCCACGCTGCTGGCGCAGGGACGCTCCACCATCACCAACGTGCCCAATATCCAGGATGTCTGGATCATGTCCGAACTGCTCCGCAGGCTCGGCTGCACGGTGGACTACGACGCCGATGCCGCCCGCGTGCACATTGATGTTCCGGCTGTACCGGGACACCAGGCGGACTATGACCTGGTTCGCGCCATGCGTGCCTCGATCTCCGTCCTGGGGCCGCTCGTAGCCAGGTGCCGCCGTGCCGAAGTTGCACTGCCCGGAGGCGATGCCATCGGTTCCCGCGGGCTGGATATGCACCGGGCCGGACTGGAGGCCATGGGAACGTCAATTTCGATCGACCACGGCTACCTGATCGCTTCGGTGCCCTCAGGGCTCACCGGCGCCCGCCACATCCTGGACTTCCCGTCCGTGGGTGCCACTGAAAACATCATGATGGCTGCAACGCTGGCCGCCGGCACCACTGTCATCGACAACGCCGCCCGGGAGCCGGAAATCACGGACATCGCCGAGATGCTGGGCGCGATGGGCGCGAGAATCAGCGGGGTTGGTACCAATACCCTGGTGATTGAAGGCGTCGAGAAGCTCTCCCCGGTAGAGCACCGGGTTGTCCCGGACCGCATTGTCGCCGGTACCTGGGCTTTCGCCGCTGCGATTACGGGCGGAAGCATCGAGATCAGGCAGGCGGATCCACGTGCGCTGACGGTAGTGCTGGACAAGCTGGTACAGGCCGGCTGCGTGGTGGAAACGACGCAGGACGGCTTCTTCGTCAAAGGACCGTCGCGTCCGGAGCCCATCAATGTCTCGACGTTGCCCTACCCCGGTTTCCCCACCGACCTGCAGCCGTTCGTCGTCGCGTTGAATGCGGTTTCTTCCGGATCAGGGATGGTGACGGAGAACGTCTTCGAAGCACGCTGGGGCTTCACCTCCGAGCTGGCAAGGCTGGGTGCCGTGGTGCGGCTGGATGGACACCACGCCCTGATCCAGGGAGTGGCCAGGCTTTCAGGAGCTCCCGTGGAAGCAAATGACATCCGTGCCGGAGCGGCGCTGGTGATTGCCGGGCTTGCGGCGGAGGGCACCACGGAGGTGCGGGGGGTGGACCACATCGACCGCGGGTATGAGCGTTTTATGGACAGCCTGCGGGCCCTCGGCGCGAACGTCCTGCGCCGTCGGAGCTAGCCGGGAAGCCTGTGCCGCCCCGAAAGCGTGCGGACACAGCAAAGGCGGGGACCGAAGTCCCCGCCTTCAACCGGTACGACTAGAGGGCGGTTACGCCGGTTGCCTGGGGGCCCTTGGCGCCCTGGCCGATCTCGAACTGAACCCGCTGGTTCTCGTCGAGGGTCTTGAAGCCGTTGGACTGGATTTCCGAGTAGTGGACGAATACATCGCCGTCGGAATCATCCGGGGTAATGAAGCCGAAGCCCTTTTCCGCGTTAAACCATTTGACGGTTCCCTGTGCCATTTGCCTGTCTCCTTTATTACTGGAACTTAACCGGCACACCTCGTGCCTGGTTGAACCGAAGCGGGAAGTCCAGGTTCCCTGCCGATCGGCAGTTCCTACAGGAGCTTCACGCTCGCGACCGTCTTGCGAGCATGAATAACACCTACACAAAGACTGGTTATAGCGTTACATACCGCTATAGAGCCGTCAACGGATTCGAAGAAAAAGTTTCCGGAAATTTCAGGCCGCTTTTGCGGGCTTTACCGCAGCCTTTTTGAACGGCCGGCACCGGGATTATCAATGCCGCGGCACCGTGCGGCCAGGTGCACTAGAACAAGCGGGATTCGCTGTCATCGACACCGCGCATTTCGTCATAGTCAAGCGTTAGGCATTCGATCCCGCGGTCTGCTGCCAGAACCCTCGCCTGGGGCTTGATCTGCTGTGCCGCAAAAACGCCGCGGACGGGCGCCAGCAACGGATCCCGGTTGAGCAGTTCCAAATACCGGGTCAGCTGTTCCACACCGTCGATATCCCCGCGGCGCTTCAGCTCGACGGCCACGGTTGCGCCGTCAGCATCGCGGGCCAGGATATCCACCGGACCGATGGCGGTCATGTATTCGCGCCGGATCAGGGAATAGCCGTCGCCCAGCTTGGTGATCTGCTCGGCCAGCAGGCGCTGCAGGTCCGCCTCCACGCCGTCCTTGATCAACCCGGGATCCGTTCCAAGGTCATGGGCCACGTCGGAGAGATGCTCATAGACGCTGATCACCAGCTTGTCGTCGGTCTTGGCGCTCTGGACGTTCCAGACCTCAACGACACCGTTTTCGGAATCGTCCTGGTCCGGCTTGGTGATCCGCAGGGTTGCGGGCGGGCTCATCCAGTTCAGGGGTTTATAGGACCCGCCGTCGGAATGGATCAGGACAGAGCCGTCCGCCTTCACCATGAGCAGGCGGGTGGCCAGGGGCAGATGGGCACGGAGGCGGCCGACGTAGTCAACGGAGCAGCGGGCTATCACTAAACGCACAGTTGCACTTTACCGGCTCGGCTGCGGCAAGATGGACTCATGCCCCGCTCCAACCGCCCCCGACGGCAGCTGCCAGCTTCCAGCACTGCTGCCGGACGCAACGCGCGGCGTAAATGGGCGGCACCGGCACCGGAGGTGGATCTGGACCGTGCCCGGGCGGGCCTGCCTGAGCGCGAGAGCGCGGCCGACGGCGAATGGTCGGTGCGGCGGATTACCGCCCGGAACGCGGCCAAGGAGTACCGCTGCCCGGGCTGCGGACAGGTCATTCCGCCGGGGATCGAGCACCTGGTGGTCTGGCAGGAGGACTCGCTGTTTGGCCGGGAGACCGCCGTCGCAGACCGCAGGCACTGGCATGCACGCTGCTGGCGCATCCGCCCCGGATCCGGCCGGCGCCGCTAGGGAGCCGCGGCTAGCGCCGGTCCTGACGCGCGATCACGACTTCCTTCATCAGGAGCAGTATCGCCGCTGCGGTGGGAATAGCGATCAGTGCGCCGAGGACGCCCAGCAGGGTGCCGCCGGCGATCACCGCAATGACGGCGACCGCGCCAGGGACGGCAACTGCCCGCTGCATCACACGCGGGGAAACGAAGTACGCCTCGAACTGCAGGTAGGCCATGTAGAGAATGGCGAACACGACGGCGGTCTGCCAGCTGGCGGTCAGTGCAATGAGGGACACCAGGATAAGGGCGATGGGCGGCCCCACGAGGGGAATGAAGGCCAGGATCGCCACCAGGAAAGCCAGGAGAACCGAAAAAGGGACCCCGGTAATGGTCATGATCACGAAGGCGTAGAGCGCATCCAGCAGTGCCACGAAGCCCTGGCCTATGACGTAGTTGCCCACGCTGCCGGTGATTTCCTCGGAGAGGGCTTCCACCCTCCGCCGCCGGCTGCGGGGAGCCAGCCGGTAGGCCCACTTCTTCATTGACGGCAGCGACGCCAGGAAGTACAGGGTCAGCACCAGGATAATCAGCGCGCCGAACAGGCCGTTGGCGATGACCGAGCCCACGCTCAGCACCCCGCCGAAAATACCGCCGACGGCATCGGCGTTGGAGAAGAACTTCTCCACTTCATCGTCGATGCGGTCCCGGATCTGGAACTGCCGCTCCACCGTCACGAAGAACTGCGAGGACATAAAGCGGTCGACGTAGCTCGGGGCGTTATTGATGACTTCCGTGGTCTGACTGACGATCGTGGGAATCAGCGTTGCAAAAAAGCCTGCAACGGCACCGGCCAGGACGACGACGGTGATGGCGATGCCGGCGGGACGGGGGACCCCCCGGGCACTCATCCAGCGCACCACCGGATCCAGGCCCAGCGCGATGAAGAGTGCGGCGCCGATCCAGACCAGCAGCTCACCCACGTTGGTGACAATGAAAAACAGCAGCAGGGCAAACCCCACGCCGGTCGTGAACATAAAGCCGAAGCGGATGGGATGCCGTTCAGGCCCCCCTTCGCCCGTCGCCGGGGGAGGAGCTCCTCCGAAGCGCCGCCGCTCGTCCGAGAGTTTCGCGTCCTCATCGACTTCCGGCTCGGGGAGCCGTTGCTCAGGCAGATCATCTTCCGGAGGAACGTCGAACCGGTGCCGGGGGCGGGCTCCGGGGATGCGGGTGAGCAGTTGCCGGGCGCGCGAGCCTGCTGCTGCGAAACGGCTGGGGCGCAACGGTGCGTCCTGCCCGGGCGCGGGGAGGGGCTCGTCGACGGGAACGTCCCTGTCATCGGTCATCCGCGCTGTTCTCCTTGGAAGTCCTTGGTTTTCCGGTCCTGTGCTGCGGCGTCAGATTATCAGTCCCGGATGCCGGGCCAGCCGCACGGGGCCGGGCACTTCCGGGCCGTGCCCCCTAAATGTGCTCTTGGAGGGGATTTCGTTACCATAGGGTTATAAACCAGCCGCCATGACGGATATCCATGGGCCCTCACGCCCATCGCCGCTGCCTACAGGCGGGCGAGTGACCGTGACCGACGATAGGTAAGTTGTGCGAAACAAAATTGCAGTTCCGCTGATTGTGCTTGGTGTGCTGATGATGCTGGTGGGCATCGGTCAGCGCACGCTGTGGGCACCGCCGGACACCGTCACCGTCCAGGCCCCCGCAATCGAGGCGGAGGCGCCTCTGGCTGTGCTGGACGCCGGTCTTTTCGCCGACCGTTCCGGTGCGGAGATCACGGTACGGGGCGAGGACGGCATCTTCCTTGCGGTTGGACGCAGTGCCGACGTCGATGCCTGGGCCGACGGCGCGGCTGCAACGCGGATTACGGGTGCCTCAACGGAGGCCCTGGCAGCCGAAACCGGTGACGGCGAGGCCACGGTCCCCAACCCCGCCGGCTCTGATCTGTGGGTCAGCGAGGAAGCCGCAGAAGGCGAACTCTCCTACCTCTGGACGGCACCGGCAGAAGGGGACTGGTCGGTGCTGATCGCCTCCGACGGTGAAGCGCCTGCCCCGACGGATATCTCCGTCAGCTGGGCCAACGAGGAAGGAACGCCGTTCGCCGTTCCGCTGATCGTCGGCGGTGCCCTGGTAGCCATCCTCGGGCTGGCCCTGGCGTTCATGGCCCGTTCCGGCAGCAAGCGAACCCCGCCTGCTCCCGGCAGCCGCCGCGCCACCCGGGAATCCGATACCGCGGCCCACAAGATCGTCGCCCGGCGCGGGCAGGACGCCGGGACCGCGCGTTCCGTCTCAGCCCAGCCTGCCGCTTCAGCGATTCGGAAAGGCACCGCAGGGGTGCTTTCCGCCGCCCTGGCTTCGGGCATCGCCCTGGCCTTGGTGCCGGGCGCTGCCACGGCGGCAACGGATGCCCCGGAGGACGCCGCATACCCTGTCGTGCTGGACGAACAGCTGGCACGCATCCTGGGTTCTGTCGCGGGGACAGTCCAGAAAGCGGACGCTGCCCGGGACCCGGCCCTGCTGAAAGAACGCGTCTCCTCCACCGCACTCTCCCTCCGCGAGGCGAACTACGCAGTGGCGGCGAAGGTACCCGAGACAGCCGCGCCGACGTCGGTCGCAGCCTCGCCCCTTCTCACCGACCTGGTTTCCACCGGGACAGGCTTCCCGCGCACCGTCGTGGCCGTCACCCAGGGCGGAGACAACACCGTTCCCCAGGCACTGGTGCTGGTCCAGCCCTCCGCGCGTGAGAACTACAAGCTCGTTTCCGCGATCCAGATGCTGCCGGGTACTACGTTCCCCCAGGCGCCGTCGGACGGAACCGGCGTCAGCGCGGCTGAGCCGGGCTCCGCGGACGGACTGGCGATGTCGCCGCAGGCAGCGGTCGATGCCCTGGCCGACGCCCTCACCAACCCTGAGGGCGGGAACAGCGCCACGTTTGCGCCGAACAGCTTCGCTGAGGCCGTGACGACGTTCCAGGCTGAGGTGACAGCCAACCCGGACAATGAGTTCGCCTCCATCACCTTTAGCCACACTCCCGTCCCTGAAGACACGCGTTCCCTGCGCACCGGGGACGGCGGCGCCATCGTCTTTGGCTACATGTCCCACAGCTATTCGAGCGTTCCCCGCGAGGAGGGTGATTCGATCAATCTGGAGGGCACCATCTACGAGACCCTGACCGGAGAGAAGAACACCGAGGCGGGAATCGATGTCAAGTACGGCGAGGCTGTCATGCTCTACGTGCCCCCGGCCGGGACCTCGGACAAGGTCGAGGTCATCGGCGCCGCCCAGGAGCTGCTCTCGGCAACCCTGAAGTAACCCCCGCCGTCGATCCGGTGCGGCGGCATGCGCCGCCCGGACCGGGTGGCAGGACAGGACCGCGGCTGCAGCAGCTGCGGTCCTGCGCTGTCTGCGGACGTACTTGCTCCGGGGCCCGGTCCCCGTACTAGGGTTGAGACCATGAGCACACCGAACCATCGTCCGGCACCGGCACCGGCACCGTCCATGAACCTCAGGGGAGCGGTGGACCTCTCCGCACTCAAGGCCAAGGCGAGTGCGCCGCCGCCCGCTGCGCAGCAGGGTGCTCCGGCCGGCCAGAACACCTCCTACGTCGTGGAAGTCACCGAACAGACCTTCCCCCAGGTGGTGCAGCTTTCGGCTACGGTTCCGGTAATCATCAACCTGTACTCTTCCCGCAGCCCGGAGTCGGCTGAGGTTACCGCTGCGCTGGAACAGGAAGCGGCAGTCCGCGGCGGACGCATTCTGCTGGCGAATGTCGATGCGGATGCGCACCCGCAGATCGCCCAGGCTTTCCAGGCTGTCTCCGTGCCAACGGTCGCCGCGGTAGTAAAGGGCCAGCCCGTTCCGCTCTTTGACCGCGCCGTTCCAGCCGAGCAGATCCAGGCCCTGATCACCGAGCTGATGCAGGTGGCGGAAGCCAACGGCGTCACCGGTTCACTGGGTGAGCCCGGCGGTGCACCCGGTGAAGAGGACGAGGCTCCGCTGCCCCCGCTGCACCAGGAGGCCTACGACGCCATTGTGGCAGGGGATTACGACGGCGCCGCTGCCGCCTACCGCAAGGCCCTGGCAGAGCAGCCCGCCGACGCTGACGCAAAAGCGGGCCTGGCGCAGGTGGAGCTGATGCAGCGGCTCAAGGACGCCGATGCCGAAGCGCTCCGCTCCGCTGCCGCCCAGGAACCGGACAACGTGGATGCCCAGCTTGCCGTGGCGGACCTCGACCTTTCCGGCGGACATGTGGAGGACGCATTCAACCGCCTGATTCGGCTGATCAGCCGCACCTTCGGGGAGGACCGGGAACGCGTCCGGCTGCGCCTGCTGGATCTTTTCGAGATTACGGGTCCAACCGATCCGCGTGTTAACAAGGCACGCTCCGCACTGGCCCGCGCCTTGTTCTAGGAATATCCGCGGGCAGGGCGCCTGTCATTGCCATGGGGCCCTGCCGCAGGCCCGGGGTCCGGGCCTAAGCTGAAAAGAGCCGGAGGGACAGGGACAGGCGGAGCGCTCCGCGGCTCCCGGATACTTGCCGGCATAAGGCACCGGACAGGCGAAGCGCCATGGCAGTTCGCCGTGACAGGGAGCAGGAATATGTGCACAGGCATCAGATTCTCTGACAACAGCGGCAACCTCTACCTCGCGCGCAATCTGGACTGGACGTTCGGTTACGGCGAGCGGGTTGTGCTGACGCCGACGGGGTACTCCACACGTTCCCCCTTTGGAGCGGTGCCGGAGATCCGGCACGCGGTCATTGGAATGGGCATCGTGGAGGAAGACACGCCGCTGTATTTCGACTGCGGAAACGACGCAGGCCTGGCCGTAGCCGGGCTCAACTTTCCGGGATACGCGGACTACGCCACGGAAGCGGTTGAGGGGGCGGTGAACGTTGCCGCGTTCGAATTCCCCCTCTGGGTGGCATCCCAGTTCGCCAGCGTTGACGAGGTCGAGGCCGCGCTCGGCTCTGTCGTCATTGTGGACCGGCCGATCAACGAAAAGTACCCGAGCTCCCTGCTGCACTGGATCATCGGTGACGCCAAACGCGCCATAGTGGTGGAGTACACGAGCGACGGCATGCACGTCTTCGATGACGACGTCGACGTCCTGGCGAACCAGCCCGGCTTTTCCTGGCACCACGAGAACCTGCGCAACTACCTCAATGCATCCCCCGACTATCCCGGGAAGGTTGTGCTTGCAGGGGCTGACCTGGTCCCATTCGGTTCAGGATCCCTGATGCGCGGCATCCCCGGCGACTACTACTCGCCGTCCCGGTTCGTGAGGGCCGCCTACGTGAACGCCCACTATCCACAGAAGTCGACCGAGGAAGAGAACGTCAGCCGTGCGTTCCATACCCTGCAGCAGGTCGCGATGGTGGAGGGCAGCGCAGCGATGGATTCGGGGCAGTTCGAGAAGACGGTCTACACGGGGCTCTTCTCCGCCAGGACAAAGAGCTACTACTGGAATACCTACGAAGACCCGGCCATCCAATCCGTATCCATGGCAGACCATGCGGCAGACGGAACGGAACTCCTGGTGCTCTAGCTTCAGCGGAGGCGGTGCGGCCGCGCACCGCCTCCTAGTCCGTGCGGCGGGGCCGTGCGGCGTCTTTGTTACTGGATTTGGTCCGCAGGATGGAGTGCAGCCGGGGTTCTGGTTGCTAGGTTTTCTGTATGAGCCAAACACCAGATCCCTCCGTACTTCCCGGCGGGAACCAGCAGTCCGCAGCTGCCGTGCCAGCACCCGCCGAAGCGCAGCCCGTGCCCGCGCTTGCCATCCGCGGACTGGCCAAGCGGTTTGGGCAGAAGATTGCCGTCAACGGCATCAACCTTGATGTCCCTGCCGGGTCGTTTTATGGACTGGTTGGGCCGAACGGCGCCGGAAAGACCACTGCCCTGTCCATGGCAACCGGGCTGATGCGTCCGGACTACGGACAGGTATGGGTTCACGGCGTGGATGTCTGGGACAAGCCGCTGGAGGCCAAGAGGCTCATGGGCGTGCTTCCCGACGGCGTCCGGCTTTTTGACCGGCTGACGGGTGAACAGCTTGTGACCTATGCGGGCCTGCTGCGCGGCATGGACCGGGACACCGTGGCGGAGCGCACGGCTGACCTCCTGCGCGCACTGGACCTTTCGGCAGATGCGGGCACCCTGGTGGTGGACTACTCCGCCGGCATGACCAAGAAGATCGCCCTGGCCTCGGCGCTGATCCACGCGCCGCGCCTGCTGGTCCTGGATGAACCTTTCGAAGCCGTTGATCCGGTCTCTGCCGCGAACATCCGTGACATCCTCGCGGACTACGTGTCCTCCGGCGGAACGGTGATTGTTTCCAGCCACGTGATGGACCTGGTGCAGCGCATGTGCGACCACGTTGCCGTCGTTGCGGCCGGCAACGTCCTGGCAGCCGGAACGGTGGATGAGGTCCGCGGCAGCCGGAGCCTGGAAGAAACCTTCGTGGACCTGGTCGGCGGACGCAGCACCTCGGAGGGCCTGTCATGGTTGCGCACCTCCTAAGGCTCAAACTCATCCTGCTGCGCAACTCACTGCGCCGCAGCCCCTGGCAGATCGTCGGGATCGTCTTCGGAGCGCTCTACGGCATCGGAATCCTGACCATGCTGATCGGGGCACTGTTCTTCCTCGGCCTGACGGATCCTGCCCTTGCCCGCACCGCCGTCATCCTCGGCGGATCCGCACTGCTGCTGGGGTGGGGCATCATTCCCGTGCTGGCCACCGGCGTGGACATGACCCTGGACCCTGCCCGCTTCGTGACTTTCGCGATTCCGATGCGCCAGATGCTCGCCGGCCTGGCACTGGGATCGCTGATCGGAGTTCCCGGGCTCGTCACGCTGCTGGCTTCGCTGGCGCAGGCGTTCTCCTGGTGGCAGCATCCGGCGGCCGTGCTGGCCGCTGTTCCCGCCGCGCTGGTCGCCGTCCTGTCCTGTGTCGTGCTGGCCCGGACCACGGTTGCCGCAACGACATCACTTGCCAGCTCACGCCGGTTCAAGGACGTGGCAGGCCTGGTTGCCATCGTTCCCCTGGTGCTTCTTGGCCCGATCTTCGGGATTTCGGCCACGGGGTTTGCTGCCTCCGGGGACTTCCTGTTTGATCTCGCAGAGGGACTGGCCTGGACCCCGCTTGGGGCCGCGTGGGCCATCCCGGGCGATATCGTCCTGGGGAATACGGGCACGGCGGCAGTCCGGTTTGTCATCGCCGTCGCCTTCCTGGTTTTTATTACCTGGGCCTGGAAAGCCCTGCTGGCCCGCGCACTGGTCACCCCGGCGCACAATGCGGCCGCGCGCCGGGGCGCCGGCAAGCTCGGGTTCTTTGCCCGTATGCCGGCCACTCCTGCCGGAGCCGTCGCCGCACGGGCCCTCACCTACTGGGTGCGCGACCCGCGGTACTCGGCATCGCTGATCCTTATTCCGGCGCTCGTCGCGATTATGGTCTTCGTCGGCTTCCAGGGCGGCGAGGGCATACCGCCGGTCGTCCTGGGGCTCGGCCCGCTGGTGGCGTTCCTTCTCGCTTTCGGGATCTCCGCCGACATCTCCTACGACAACACTGCCTTCGCCCTGCATATCTCCACCGGCGTTTCCGGCACGGCTGACCGCGCCGGCCGCGCCGTCGCCTGTGCGGTATTCGCCCTGCCTGCAACCCTGGCCGCAGCCGTGCTTCCGCCCGTGCTCTTGGGCCGGCCGGAGGATATTCCGGCGCTTTTGGGACTGTCTGTCGGGCTCCTGCTCAGCGGACTGGGGCTCTCCAGCGTCTTTTCGGCCCGCTACACCTACAACGTGCCGCTGCCGGGGGAGAACGCGTTCAAGACTCCTCCGGGGTCTACCGGGCGCACCATGCTGGTGCAGTTCATCTGGATGGCAGTGCAGTTCGTCATCGCTCTGCCGTTGCTCGCGCCCGCCGTCGCCTACCTCTTTGGAGCGGGTCCGCTCTGGGGCTGGGTGGCCCTGGTGGTGGGAGTGCTGTACGGTGCAGCTGCGATGATCATGGGCATCCGGATCGGCGGCCGATGGCTGGACCGCCGTGCTCCGGAAGTCCTGCTGGCCGTGTCCGTCAACAAGTAGCGGCGGGGCCGCGGTACTAAGATGGGAACCATGACTCTGCCTCCTGATCCCTTCGAATCCGACCCCATGCGCCGGGCCGACAGCGGTTCCTCCACCGCAGTCATCGAGCGCGAAGAACAGCGCGAACTCGTTGAGCCGGGTGACGCCGAACGCTTCTCGCACTATGTGCGCAAGGAAAAGATCATGGAATCGGCCCTGTCCGGCGAACCGGTCATTGCCCTCTGCGGCAAGGTCTGGACCCCGGGCAGGGATCCGAAGAAGTTCCCGGTCTGCCCCACGTGCAAGGAAATCTACGAAGGCCTGCGCCCGGGCAAGGACGGCGGCGGTAAGAAGTAGCGCCCGCGCCCTCCCTGTTGCCCTTCCCAGCCGTCGCGTCCTGGCACGGCAGTAAGTCCTGATGCCCTTATGAGTGACCCACTGCCCGCGGAGCGCCGCGAGGGCGCCATGTCCGCTGCTTTCCGGCCGCTGACCCTCGGCGTCATCGCCATTGTCACCTGCGTGGCGTTCGAAGCCATGGCGGTAACGACGGCGATGCCCGTGATCGGGGACGATCTCGGCGCCGGGGCGGGCTACGGCCTTGCCTTCTCCATGTTCCTGACCGCGTCCCTGCTCGGCTCGGTGCTGGCCGGTTCCCGCTGCGACGTCGAAGGCCCGCGCCGGTCGCTGATCACGGGCATGGCGCTGCTGGTCGCGGGTCTGGTGCTCTCCGCGGCGGCAGGAGAGTTCTGGCTGGTAACGGCCGGACGGGCAGTTTCCGGTCTGGGCAGCGGCGCAATGGTGGTGGCGCTGTATGTCATCATCGGGCAGGTTTACCCGTCCAGGCTGCAGCCGGTCATCTTCGGATGGGTGGCGACCGCCTGGATCCTGCCGTCCATGGTGGGGCCGCTGGCAGCGGGACTGCTGGCACAGTACGCCAGCTGGCGCTGGGTTTTCGCGGTCGTGATTCCCATTGTCCTGATCGCGGCCGCGCTCGTCTGGCCGCGGGTGCGCCCTCTTGGCCCGCCGGACAGCCCGGAACTTGACCGTGCCCTGGGCCGCAGGCGCGCGGTCTGGGGAGTGTTCCTGGCCGGAGGTGTCTTCGCGGCGCAGTGGGCCGGGAACGAGGCCGCTGCTGCGGGGTCCGTGCTGCTCGGAATCCTGACGGCCGCGGGTGTGCTGGCGGCAGTTGCAGCGCTTTCCGTGCTGCTTCCGCAGGGGACTCTGTGGCTGCGCAGGGGCCTGCCATCGGTGGTGGCGACACGCGGATTGATCAACGCCGCATTCGTCGCGGCGGAAGCCTTTATGCCGGTGATGCTCCTGGCCGTTTACGGCGTGAGCCCGGCCACTGCCGGAATCGCACTGACCGCAGGCGCGGTAGGCTGGGCCATTGGATCCTTCCTGCAGGCCCGGGTACCCGGAGACCGGCGCCACCTGCTCCTGGCGGGCGGATCAGGCCTGCTGACGCTGTCCATTGGCGGCACCGGGCTGATGGCCGGGGCACAGTCGCCCTTCTGGCTCCTGGTGGCCGTCTGGTCGCTGGCGGGCGTGGCCATGGGTGCGGCGCTGTCCAGCACTTCGGTGCTGGTCCTTGATGCCTCCTCGGCAGCTGACCGGGGGCAGAACTCGGCGTCGCTTCAGCTCGCCGACCAGGTGGGTGCCGTCGCAGGCACCACGGTTGGAGGGGTGCTGCTCGCCGTCCTGGTGCAGCGCGGACCTGTGGGCCCGGAAACAGGTTATGCCCTGATGTGGCTGGTCCTCGCAGTCTTTGCGGTGATTGGAACAGCTGCGGGCATACGCAGTGCAATTGTTAGACCAAGTACCGGAAAGGTGCCTTCCCAAGCGTGAGTCCCGATACCCTTTTCGGCGGCAGTGGACCGGCGCTGCCCCCTGCCTATCCCGAACGGGCAGCATGGGGGACAGCCCCGAAGCTGCGCCAGTGGCAGGCCGAAGCCCTGGAAAAATACTTCGCCAAGAATGACAACGACTTCCTGGCCGTGGCGACCCCCGGCGCAGGCAAGACCACCTTCGCCCTGCGTGTAGCCACCGAACTGGTGGAACGCGGCATCGTGAACCGGATTACCGTCGTCGCGCCCACCGACCACCTCAAGCGCCAGTGGGCAGATGCTGCCGCGCGCGTTGGACTGGCACTGGACCCCAACTTCAAGAACGCGGACGGGCGGCACGGCCACGGCTTCATAGGCGTGGCCGTGACCTACGCGCAGGTGGCCAGCAAGCCCATGCTGCACCGCGCCAAGACCGAAGCCGCACGGACGCTGGTCATCCTGGATGAGATCCACCACGGCGGCGACGCGCTGTCCTGGGGCGACGGCATCCGTGAAGCGTTTGAACCAGCTGCCCGGCGGCTGTCGCTGACCGGTACGCCGTTCCGCTCCGACACCGCTCCCATTCCGTTCGTCGACTACATCGAGGACGGCGCCGGAATCCGCCGCTCCAAGGCCGACTACACGTACGGCTACGGCCAGGCGCTGAAGGACCATGTGGTCCGTCCGGTGATGTTCATGGCGTACTCCGGCCAGATGCGGTGGCGCACCAGCGCCGGTGAGGAAATGGCTGCGTCGCTTGGCGAAGCGGCGGTGACCAAGGACATCACCGCGCACGCCTGGCGCACGGCACTGAACCCGGCCGGTGAATGGATTCCAGCCGTCCTCGCTGCTGCTGACCGCCGGCTCAGCGAGGTGCGGCGTGCCGTGCCCGACGCCGGCGGCCTGGTCATTGCCACGGACCATGAAGACGCCCGCGCGTACGCCGGGCAGCTGAAGAAGATCACCGGTGAATCACCCACGGTGATCCTCTCCGACGATGCGAAGGCCTCCGAGAAGATCGAGGAGTTCTCTGCGGGTACGCAGCGCTGGATGGTGGCGGTGCGCATGGTGTCCGAAGGCGTGGACGTTCCGCGCCTCGCCGTCGGTGTGTATGCGACCTCGACGTCGACGCCGCTGTTCTTTGCCCAGGCCGTGGGCCGCTTTGTGCGTGCCCGCAAGCGGGGAGAAACGGCGTCGGTGTTCCTGCCGTCGGTACCCACGCTGATGATCCTGGCGAACGAGATGGAAGTGGAGCGCGACCACGCGCTGGACCGTCCGGAGAACCATTCCGAGGAGGAAGGCTTCGGCCTGGACGACTCGCTGATGGAAGCGGCGAACCGGGAAGAGAAGGCCTCCGGCGAGCTGCAGAAGCAGAAGTTCGAGGCGCTGGAATCACAGGCATCCTTTGACCGTGTGCTGTTCGACGGCGGCGAGTTCGGTACCGGCGGCGAACTGGGCAGCGAGGATGAGCAGGACTTCCTGGGCATCCCGGGACTGCTGGACGCGGAGCAGGTCACCATGCTGCTGCGCCAGCGGCAGCAGGAGCAGCTTTCCCGCCGGGGCAGGCGCAAGCCGGAGGAAAAGGTACCGGAGGCGCTGCCATCGGTCGCTGACCACCGCCAGCTCACGGAACTGCGGGCCCAGCTGGCCAAGAACGTCTCGGCTTGGTCCGCCCGCTCCGGCATGCCTCACGGCATGGTGCACAGCGAACTCCGCCGGATCTGCGGCGGCCCCGCCGTGGCCCAGGCGAACGAGGAACAGCTGCAAAAGCGGCTGGAAAAGTTGCAGGACTGGTTTATCGGCCGCAAGTAGCCCCCCTGATTCCTCCCTCTCTTCCAAACGAGAGGCCAGTTACGGCTCTTCAGAACGCTGAAAAGAGCCGTAACTGGCCTCTCGAGGGGAGAAAGCGGGAGAGGGGCTAGAGATCCAGGAGTTCGACGCCGGCATCCTCGAGGTCATCGAGGGCGGCAATCACATCAACCCGGTCCAGGCCGCGGCATAGCTCGGGGATCACATACGTGTCGTAGCCTGCGGCAACAGCGTCCAGCGCGGTGGACTTAACGCAGTAGTCGGTGGCCAGTCCCACAATCACCACTTCGTCCACGCCCCTGTCCCGCAGCCAGTCGTCCAGGGACACGGTGTCGGCGTCGGGTGCGGGCTCGGCGTCAGGCTCCCCGAGGGGAACTTCGACGTCGGGGGCCAGTACACCCTCAAAGCCGGAGTAGGCAGCTTCGTACTGCCCCTTCCGGAAATAGGCGTCGATGAACTCCGTATCAAGGTCCGGGTTCAGTGCTGCGCCGTGCGTTCCGGCCACGCAGTGCACCGGCCAGGAATCACGGAAGTTCGGGTTGTCCGAGAAGTGGCTGCCCGGCTCGATGTGCCAGTCCTGGGTCGCCACGACGGCTGAGTACCGGTCCCGTGAGCTCTCGATGTAGTCGCTGATCTCCACCGCGGCGTCGTTCCCTCCGGGAACGGCCAGGGTACCGCCTTCGCAGAAGTCGTTCTGGACATCAACCACAATCAGTGCACGGGTCATCGGATTTCCTCCTCGAATTCGGTCGGGATCACGGGTTCGCCGCGCTGCAGGCGGTAAGCCGCCGCGGGCAGTTCAAGCAGTGAAGCGTCATGGCGGGCACGGGCCCGCGCCACAGCGTCCGCTCCGGTCCAGCCGTCCTTTAGGGCGCCGTCGGACACAAAGGTTTCCAGCAGCTCGCGGTCGTTGCCGTCGTTTTCCGGGCGGCTGCCCACGCCCACCACCTCGGCAATGGCACGCCCGCGTTCATTCAGCCGGCGGAGGGCGTATTTATGCCCTCCGAGCGAAGCCTTGTTCTTGGCTGCCTTGGCCACGGAAACGAAGTTCCCGTCCGTTCCTTCGCGGCTGACGAGCTTGTAGACCAGGCCGGCGGTCGGAGCGCCGGAACCGGTAACCAGCGAGGTGCCCACGCCGTAGGCATCAACGGGAGCCGAACCCAGTGCCGCAATCGCGTACTCGTCCAGGTCCGAGGTCACCATGATGCGGGTGGACGTGTTGCCCAGTTCGTCCAGCAGCTCGCGCACCCACTGGGCCTGGGCCACCAGGTCACCGGAGTCCAGCCGGACCCCGCCAAGTTTGTGTCCGGCGACGGCGACGGCGTTGCGCACGCCCTGCTCGACGTCGTACGTATCCACGAGCAGGGAAGTGTTCAGCCCCAGCGAAGCGGTCTGCGCCTCGAAGGCCTGGACCTCGGAATCATGCAGCAGGGTGAAGGAATGGGCGGCCGTGCCAACGGTCTTGATGCCGTAGCGCAGCCCGGCCTCGAGGTTGGAGGTGCTGTCGAATCCGGAAATGACGGCGGCCCGGGCCGCCGCGACGGCGGCTTCCTCGTGCGTGCGCCGTGAGCCCATCTCAATGCAGGGCCGTCCGCCGGCGGCGCTGGTCATCCGGGATGCAGCGGAGGCGATGGCGCTGTCATGGTTCAGGGTGGAGAGGATGAGGGTTTCCAGGATGCAGGCTTCACCGAAGCTCGCCTCGACCTGGAGGATCGGGGAACCGGGAAAGTAGACGTCGCCCTCGGCATAGCCGGTGATGGTGCCGGAGAAGCGGAAATCAGCCAGCCAGGCGATGGTGCGCTCATCGACCACGCCCGTGGAGGCCAGGAAATTCAGCTGGGGTTCCTCGAAGCGGAAGTCCTGCAGGGCTTCGAGCAGCCGTCCGGTCCCCGCGACGATCCCGTAGCGCCGGCCATCCGGGAGCTTGCGGGCAAAGGCCTCGAAGACCGACCGCCGTTCGGCGGTGCCTGCGTGCAGCGCGGCCTGCAGCATCGTGAGTTCGTAGTGGTCGGTGTACAGGGCGGCGTTGGGACGCTGCCACGCAGTGGGACTGTTCACACCAAAACTCTAACCCGTGGGGTCGGCCAAGCGCCGCACCCTGTGCGCGGAGCAGCCGGGCACGGCAGCCAAACTACAATTGGCTCCATGAGCGTTGCCACCCTCCCGGGAACCGGGACCCAAACGGATGCCTGGACGGCAGAACAAACCATCGAGGACGTTCCGTGGGTGGTTATTGTCTGGAACGATCCGGTGAACCTCATGAGCTACGTGAGCTACGTCTTCCAGAGCTACTTCGGGTACTCCGAGGAAAAAGCGAACCAGCTGATGCTCCAGGTGCACAACGACGGGAAATCGGTGGTGGCCACCGGTTCGCGCGAAGAAGCTGAGCGACACACCCTTGCCATGCACTCCTACGGACTCTGGGCCACGTTCCAGAAGGCCGACCAGCCCTAGGGCCGGCGAACTAGCGGAAAGGTCATTTCTTGGCTACCGGATTCAAGCTCACCCGCAAGGGGATTACTGCCCACCTGGAACCGGGGGAGCGGACCCTGCTGCAGGGCCTGTTTTCCGACGTCATCACCATGCTGACCCCGGACACACCGGCCCACACCGATCCGCTGGCGGCCATGGTTGGCATGGACACCAGTGCCGAGGTGCCCCAGGACCCGGCCCTGCTGCGGCTGCTGCCCGACGCGGTCCACGGCAATGACGACGACGCCCTGGAGTTCCGGCGGCTGACCGAACGGTCGCTGCGGGAAGGGAAAATCGGTTCCCTGCAGGCGGCGTCCCTGGCCCTGGAATCTAACCAGATGCACCTGGATCCAGAACAGGCACGGCACTTTGCGCAGGCACTGAATGACGTGCGGCTGGTGCTGGGAAGCCGGCTGGACCTGCGCACCGACGAGGATGCGGAGGCGCTGCACTCCATCACGGAACCCGGGGACGCCGAGGACGTGGAGCAGTACCTGGCCCTTGTCTACAACTTTGTGACCTGGCTGCAGGAAACGCTGATGAAGGCACTCCTGGACACCCTGCCCGCCAGATGAGTGTGACCAAGGCCACTGCATTTCGGGTGCCCCGGTGAGAAACCGGGGACTATTGTCGAAACATCATGAGCTCTGACCATCCGGTTACTTCGCCGCTGAAGGACGCCCTGCCGAAGACCACCGACGCGCCGATAGGCATTTTCGATTCGGGTGTTGGTGGTCTCACCGTTGCCCGGGCTGTGATCGACCAGCTGCCCAATGAGTCCATTCTTTACGTGGGGGACACCGCCCACGGGCCCTACGGCCCCCTGCCGATCGCCGATGTCCGCGCCTACGCGCTGGGCGTGATGGACGAACTGGTGGATGCCGGCGTGAAGCTGCTGGTGATCGCCTGCAACTCCGCCTCGGCAGCCGTCCTGCGCGACGCCCGCGAACGCTACACCGGCCGCTATGGCATTCCGGTGATCGAAGTCATCCAGCCGGCAGTGCGCCGCGCGGTGGCGGCCACCCGCTCCGGCAGGGTCGGAGTCATTGGCACGGCAGCGACAGTGGGCTCGCGTGCCTACGACGACACCTTCGCCGCGGCACCGCATCTGGAGGTTTCGTCGGTGGCCTGCCCGGCCTTCGTGGAGTTCGTCGAGGCCGGCGTCACCAGCGGCGAGGAACTCCTCCGGGCGGCCGAGGGATATCTGGATCCGCTCAGGGACCGGGACGTGGACACCCTGGTGCTGGGCTGCACGCACTATCCGCTGCTCACCGGCGTCATCTCCTATGTGATGGGCGACGGCGTCACACTGGTTTCCAGTGCGGAGGAAACGGCCAAGGACGTGTACCGGGCGCTGCTGACCCACGGCCTGCAGCGCGAATCGCCGGAGCCGCCCAGCCACCGTTTCGTCGCCACCGGCGATGCTGAATCTTTCGAGCTCCTGGCCCGCCGGTTCCTTGGCCCGGAGGTACTCCGGGTAGAGCACGCCGACTCCGTTGCCGCACGTTATCCCACCGGGGTGCTGGCACGGATTACTCCGGAGATGATCGCCGAGGCCCGTGCTGTGGCCGAACAGCGCAGGACTGCCGGCGCCCTCCGGGACGGCGTGCTGTGAAACTGACGATCGTTGGATGTTCCGGCTCTTTCCCCGGCCCTGCCTCGCCGGCGTCGTGCTACCTGGTGACGGCCAGCGACGGAACCCGCGACTGGCGCATCCTGCTGGACATGGGCAACGGCTCCCTGGGAACCCTGCAGCGCTACATGGACATCCGGGACATCGACGCGGTCCTTATTACCCACCTGCATCCGGACCACTTCATGGACCTGTGCGGCCTGCACGTAGCCGTGCACTGGGACCCCAACGGCTGGAACCGGGACCGGGTCAAGGTTTACGGACCCTCAGCCACGGCTGACCGGATAGCTGTGGCCTACGGGCTCGATCCGGAGCCGGGGATGCATGAGGATTTCGAGTTCCTGTCCTGGCAGGCCGGGGAACCGGTGGAAATCGGCCCGTTCAAGGTGACCCCGTTTCCTGTCGCCCACCCGGCCGAGGAAGCCTATGCACTTCGGGTGGAAGCTTCCGGGACGGCAGAGGACGGCTCGGAGACCCTGCGGACCCTGGCGTATTCGGGGGATACGGATTCCTGTCCCGGCCTGGAGGAAGCGGCAAGGAACACGGACGTGTTCCTGTGCGAGGCAGCCTTCCACGAGGGTCGTGACGACGCGATCAGCGGAGTCCACCTCACCGGGAAACGGGCCGGAGCGGCGGCCACCGCTGCGGGTGCGCGCCGGTTGCTGCTGACCCATCTTCCGGTCTGGAACGATGCGAACACGGCGGTGCTGGAAGCCCGGGAAACCTACGACGGCGACCTCGCCGTTGCAGTAGCGGGTGTCTCCTACGACGTCGGCACACCCTTTGTGCCCCCGCTGGCCGTGGAGCGGCTGACCCCGCCGCTGGGGCACCCCTCGGAAGGGCGCCCGCTAAGCGGCCGATAGACTGGGGCCTATGACTACAGCTCCGAATTCTTCGCCTGTCCTGCGCGCCGACGGCCGCACACCCGACCAGCTCCGCAGCATCAGCATCACCCGCGGATGGTCCAAGCAGGCCGAAGGGTCGGCGCTGATCGAGTTCGGCAACACCCGCGTGCTCTGCACGGCTTCCCTCACGGCCGGTGTCCCGCGCTGGCTCAAGGGCGAAGGCAAGGGCTGGGTCACCGCCGAGTACGCCATGCTTCCCCGCGCCACCAATACCCGCAACGACCGTGAGTCCGTCAAGGGCAAGATCGGCGGCCGGACGCATGAGATCTCCCGGCTGATCGGCCGGTCGCTGCGGTCGGTAATCGACACCCGCGCCCTCGGCGAAAACACCGTGGTCCTGGACTGCGATGTCCTCCAGGCCGACGGCGGCACCCGCACCGCTGCCATCACCGGCGCCTACGTGGCGCTGGCGGACGCACTGGCCTGGGCCAGGGAGAACAAGCTCATTGCCCGCACCGCCGAGCCGCTGGTGGACACTGTTGCCGCCGTTTCGGTCGGCATCATCGACGGCGTGCCCATGCTGGACCTGCCGTATGTCGAGGATGTCCGCGCGGAAACCGACATGAACGTCGTCGTCACGGGCAGCGGAAAGTTCGTGGAAGTCCAGGGTACTGCCGAAGGCGCACCCTTTGACCGCGCCGAACTCGACGCACTCCTGGACCTTGCCCTGCTCGGGACCTCCGAGCTGGCAGAGATCCAGCGGCGCACCCTCGCGGGCCAGTGAACGCCGTCGAACCCCGCCTGGTCCTGGCGACACGCAACGCCGGCAAGCTCCGGGAACTGCGTGAGCTGCTGCGCGGACGGATTCCCGGACTCGACGTGGATACCCAGGTGATCGACGCCGCTGCAGCCGGTGTTCCGGACGTCCCCGAAACCGGTGTCACCTTTGAAGAAAACTCGCTCCTGAAGGCACGTGCCGTTGCCGCCGCAACCGGCCTGCCGGCCATCGCCGACGATTCCGGGCTCGCCGTCGACGTCCTCGGCGGCGCACCGGGCATCTTCTCCGCCCGCTGGTCCGGTGTCCACGGCAATGATGCCGCGAACCTGGAGCTGCTGCTGGCGCAGCTGGCGGACATCGGGCAGGAGCACCGGAGCGCGGCCTTCGTGTGTGCTGCGGCCCTCGCCGTCCCCGGCGGAGCCGAAGTCGTGGAGCGCGGTGAGCTGCGCGGAACGCTGCTGGGCGAGCCGCGCGGCAGCGGCGGATTCGGCTACGATCCGATCCTGAAGCCGCTGGGGGAGACCCGGAGCTGTGCCGAACTGAGCTCCGACGAGAAGAATGCAATCAGCCACCGGGGCCAGGCGTTCCGTGCGCTGCTGCCTGCCATTGTCCGGGTCCTCGGCGGATCCCAGGAGCCGGCGCAGGGGTGATTTGCGCCACTGCTTCGGGCAGGTGATCTGTGCTGCGGCACACCGCGGACGGGCCCCGGCATTCTTGGCCTGCGGACCAGTAGGGCACAATTGGTTCCGATATGAGTATCCTGATCAGCGCCGCCACAGACCCCTCCAGCTCCGATTCGGCTTTGGGAGGGGTTGCCGAGTGGGCCGTAAGCATCATGGAAGCCATCGGCGCCCCCGGCGCGGGGCTTGCCATTGCTTTGGAGAACCTGTTTCCTCCGCTGCCGAGCGAAGTAATCCTCCCGCTGGCCGGTTTCGCCGCGAGCCAGGGCAACTTCTCCATTGTCGAAGCCCTGATCTGGACGACGCTTGGATCCGTCCTGGGCGCGTGGGCGCTGTATGGACTCGGCGCCTGGCTGGGCCGCGACCGGATGCGTGCCATCGTGGAAAAGGTTCCGCTGGTGGACCTCGAGGACGTGGACAAGGTGGAGGCCTGGTTCTTGAAGCACGGCTACAAGGCTGTGTTCTTCGGGCGGATGATCCCCATCTTCCGCTCCCTGATCTCCATCCCGGCCGGCATCGAGAAGATGCCCATGCTCAAGTTCCTGGGGCTGACCACTGCCGGCAGCCTTATCTGGAACAGCATCTTCGTGTTCTCCGGTTTCTTCCTGGGCGAAAGCTGGCACATCGTTGAGGAATACGCCGGGATCTTCCAGAAGATCGTGATCGCGGCCGTCCTGATCGGCGGCATCTGGTATCTCACGTCCAAGATCCGCTCCTACCGCCGGAAGAAGGCCCAGCGCACGGCCGAAGATTCCTGACGTGGGCGTAGATTTCACCTCCATAGATTTTGAGACTGCAAACGGTTTCCGCGGATCTCCCTGCTCGGTCGGCCTGAGCAAAGTCCGGGACGGCCGGATCGTCGAGGAAACGTCCTGGCTGATGCGCCCGCCCGAGGGACACGATTTCTTTGACCGGCGCAACACCGGCATCCACGGCATCGAGGCGTCGATGGTGGCGGGCAAACCCCGGTTCGGCGAGCTCTTTCCCGAGATCGGCGCTTTCATCGGCGAGGACCTGCTCGTGGCACACAACGCCGCCTTCGACCTCGGTGTCATCCGCTCCGCCCTGGAAGTCTCCGGGCTGGCGGGGCCTGCCTATGACTATGCCTGCACCGTCATGCTGTCTCGGCGCACCTATTCCCTGCCCTCGCATTCCCTGCCGTTCGTGGCGGAAGCGGCAGGGGTGCCGCTGGAGAACCACCACGACGCGGCCGCGGATGCCCGCGCCTGCGCCGGAATCCTCATCGACATTATCCGGCGCTCTGGTGCTCCGGGGACCGCTGAGTACTTCGCACTCCAGGGCAAAGGGCCCAACCATGCCCCGGCCTACCGCCCCGGCATCGATCCGGTGTCCAAGGCCACCCGCGACGCGCTGGAGCGCGGAACCGGTGCACCCTCGGCCGCGGGGTCCTTCAGCGGCTGGCCTTCCGAGGGAGTGAATCCTCCGCCCAACCTGGATGCGTTTCCGGGCCATCCGCTCTTTGGGCAGACCGTGGTGTTCACGGGCAACCTGGGCATGCCACGGCAGGACGCCAAGGACCGTGCCGCTGAGCTGGGTGCACGGCCGGCCAGCAACGTGACCCGTTCCACTACTGTCCTGGTGGTGGGTGACGGCTTCGAAGCAGGGGACCTGCGAAACGGCCGCGTCACGGGTAAGGCCCGGAGGGTCCTGGACCTGCATGAACGCGGCCAGCGCATCGAGGTGCTTTCCGAGGCCGAGTTCCTGCAGATGCTCGGCGGGACCTGGCCGGCGGCCAGCCAATAGGCTGCCGGGCCCGGATTTAGCCTGCCGTAACCCGGATCAGCGCGTCGGCCATCTTTTCCACGGTGTCCCGTGCATCGATGGCCTGGATCCAGTCGGCCGGTACCGCAGTGCGGCCGTACAGCGTGCCCATGATGTTGCCGGCCACCGAGGCGGTCGAATCGCTGTCGCCGTCGTGGTTGGCCGCCAGGCTGACTGCCTTGCGGAACTGGGCTTCCGGTGAGCCTGCGTCCGCGGATGCCAGGGCGCAGTAAAGGCCAATGGCCAGAGCTTCTTCAGCGACCCAGCCTTCCCCCAGCGCCTGCGTCATGCGCTCCGGGGATGCATCGGCCTCTCCGGCCAGCTCTTGCGCAGCAAGCGCGACGGCGGCCTCCAGGCGGGCGGCGAGTTCAGGAACGCCGCTGGCAGCGGCGCGCCGTACGGCAGCCGCAGCGGCCCCGTCCAGTGCAGCCCCGTCAGGGAGCAGGTCATGGATCAGCGTGCTGAAGACAGCGGCGCTGTGGATCGCGGACGGATGCCCATGCGTCAGGGCAGCGCCGTCGGAGCTGAACTTGTAGACCGTTTCCGCCTCGATCCAGGGAAGCAGGCCAAAGGGGGCGGAACGCATAACGGTGCCGCAGCCCTTGGAATCCGGGTTGACCGGGCGTGTGCGCGTACCCATTTCTCCGGTCATCAGCCCGGACAGGCAGGCATTGCCCGGAGCGCGGCGGTGATGGAGTACCTCCTGCGCATCGATCCAGCGTCCGGGCTGGTCCGGTGCATTCGCAGGCAAGGCCTCGCCCTGGGTCTTGAGCCAGCGCAGGTAAGCCAGCCACAGGCAGGCCGTCTCGTCGGCGCCAACGCCGTCGTTGGCCCATTCCAGCACCTCCACGAGCCCGTCCACGGTGTAGAGGGTCATTTGGGTGTCGTCCGAGATGGGGGCGGGAAGTCCAAGCTGCTCAAAGCCGGAGAGTCCTGCCGTGCCAAAACGGGAGCGGATACCGTCCATCGAATCGAACTCCACGGCATAGCCGAGGGCGTCGCCAACCGCTCCTCCCAGCAGGCAGCCCCGGACCTTGTCCTTGAACTGTGCGGAGTCGGAGGGTTGCGCAGCGGCGGGGTCCGGTGTCCCGGAACCGGCATCGGAAGATGGTTTCACCCTTCCAGCATAGGTCTCCTGCCTGCGCCCTTCCGTTCAGACGGTGCGAGTGTATGCTCAGTGCGCACCCAGCGGACTCACAGGAACCAGTGGAAGTCTGGGTGGTTTGCACCGTTCCGGGTTCTCCCCGGGCGCGTGAGCGCCGCTTGCGGCAACAATATGTCTCCCACTGATAGGAACTTCTCCTCAATGACTGCTGAGCCACATTTCCCAGCCGGAGCCTCGGCTGCAGAGACCGGGTCCGCCCGGATCACCCCCCTGCGTTCGTATGGGCTCGTCGGCCGCAGCATCGCTGAAGCGGCCGGTTCCTTCCTCCTGGTGCTGGCAGGCCTGGGCGTTTCCTTCTTCAACCCCTCCGGCGGACTCTCCGCCCCCCTGGCCTTCGGACTTGTCCTGGCCGCGGCCATCATTGCTTTCGGCTACATCTCCGGGGGCCACTTCCTCCCGACCATCACGGTGGCAAGTGCGCTGGCGGGCAGGACCAGCTGGAAGTCCGTGGTGCCCTACATCGTGGCCCAGGTGGTCGGCGCGCTGCTCGCGGCCGTCATCCTCTGGGTCTCCATGACCGGTCACCCGCAGATTCCGGAGACACAGCCGTTCTTCTCCGCCGTCGCCAACGGCTTCGCCGAGCACTCGGCAACACAGTTCCCGCTTGCCGGGGCACTCCTGACCGAGGTCATCGCCGCGGCGCTCCTGACTGCCGTCTTCCTGGGCGGCGGCACGCGCATGACGTCCGCTGCAGCCGCCTTTGCCACCGGCGTGACCTACGCAGCCCTGCTGACGTTCCTGGTCCCCATCACCGGCGGATCCATCAACCCGGCCCGTTCCACGGCCACCGCGGTCTTCGCTGAAAGCTGGGCCCTGGGCGAGCTTTGGCTCTTCTGGGTGGCTCCGCTGCTTGGCGCCGCAATCACCGGCCTGATCTACCGCAGCCTCGATCTCTCCGCTTCCCCGGCAGTGCAGGTCACGGAAGGCGAGCCGGACGACGCCGACGGCGGCACGGCTGCTGCCTCCCGGTTGTCACCGGAGACCGGCACGGCTCCCGCCGTGCAGGCTGACCCGCAGCGAGATAACGAAGCACGCGGCTTCTTTGACAAAGACGATGCCCGGGACAGCGACGGCGACCCGGACAACGGCACGGCGGATCCCCGGCGCTCCTAGGATCGGCTGCACCGGCGGGTGACACTTCCGGTCCGGCAGGCGCCGGAACGGAAGTGTCACCCGCGGGCGGTAGTTTGGTTGGTATGCGAATCCTGCACACCTCAGACTGGCACCTGGGCCGGTCTTTCCACGGAGTCGGCATGCTGGACGCCCAGCGGGCGTTCCTGGCCCAGCTGCTCGACACGGTCCGCACCTCGGCAGTGGATGCCGTCCTCATTTCCGGTGACGTGTACGACCGCGCGCTTCCCGGCGTCGACGTCGTCCGTCTCCTGGACCAGGCCCTTGCCGACATCACGGCAGCCGGCGCCCGCGTCATCCTTACCAGCGGCAACCACGATTCCGCCGCAAGGCTGGGCTTCGGCGGCAGGATCTTCGAGCAGGGCGGGGTGCATCTGCGCACCGGGATCGAAGCGATCACGGCACCGGTCCTGCTGGGGGAGGGCACCCCGGTTGCCGTGTACGGCATTCCCTACCTGGAACCGCGGCTGGCTGCACCGGAACTTGGTCCGGACGTGTCACCGACACACACCGGCGTCCTGGGCGAAGCGGTCCGCCGCATCCGCGAAGACGTGGCCCGCAGGGAGGCAGCCGGTGCACCGGTCCTGCCGCTCGTCATGGCCCACACCTTTGCCAGCGGAGGGATCACCTCCGACAGCGAACGCGACCTCTCGGTAGGCGGTGTCGGTGCGGTACCCCTGGATCTGTTCAGCGGCTTCACCTACGCAGCCCTGGGGCATCTGCACGGGCGCCAGGAACTGGCCCCCAACGTCTGGTACAGCGGCTCGCCCCTTCCGTACTCCTTTTCTGAAGCGCGCCAGTCCAAGGGCGGACTGCTGGTCGAGATCGACGACGGCGGCCTTACTGCAGTTACTCCCGTGCCCTGGAAGGCGCCGCGGAACCTGCAGGTCCTGCGGGGGACCCTGGAAGGACTCCTGGAAGATCCTCACCTGGGCACTGCCGAAGATGCCTGGTGCCAGGTGACCCTGACCGATGAGCAGCGGCCGCCCAAAGCCATGGAACGCATCCGGTCCCGCTTCCCCGGCACACTGGTCCTCGCCTTCGAGCCGCCGTCCGGCTCCCGCGGAGTCAACGAGAGCTACAGCACGCGGCTGGCCCGGGCGACAGATGACCTGGACGTCTGCTGCGGATTCCTGGACCATGTCCGGTCCCGCGAGGCAGCACCCGAGGAACGGGACCTCTTCGCTGAAGTCCTGGGCAAGGTCAACGCGGCAGAGGTTTCCAAATGAGGATCCACCGGTTGGAGATGCAGGCGTTCGGACCCTTTGCGGACCGCCAGTCCATTGACTTCGACGAACTGGGCGCCCAGGGTCTGTTTCTGCTCAACGGGCCCACCGGCGCCGGCAAGACCAGTGTCCTCGATGCCATTTGTTTCGCCCTGTACGGTTCGGTTCCCGGAGCCAGGCAGGAAGCCCGCAAGCTGCGCAGCGACCACGCGTCCCCGGGGACGCCGCCGGAAGTTGTCCTGGACTTCAGTGCCGGGCCGCGCCGTTTCAAGGTGGTACGCAATCCTCAGTGGGAGCGCCCGGCCAAACGGGCCGGCAGTGCGACCGGAACCGTCACGGAACAGGCGCGGACCCTGCTCAGCGAGTTCGTCAACGGTGAATGGACGCAGAAGACGGCCCGCAATGATGAGGCCGCCGCGGAGATCCAAAGCCTGCTCGGGATGAGCCGGGAGCAGTTCACCCGTGTGGTCATGCTTCCCCAGGGGGACTTCGCCGCTTTCCTGCGGGCCGATGCAACGTCCCGCGCGGACCTGCTGCAGCGGCTTTTTGGCACATGGCGTTTCGAGGAAATCGAGCGGCAGCTCAAGGAACAGACGGACGCCGCACGTGCCCGCCTCGCCGAGGCACGGTCCGCCAGTGAACTCCTGCGGGCCCAGGCCCGGAACGAAATCATGCGCTGCGCCAAGCTGCTGGGAGAACCTGCGGAGGATGAAGACAATCCGGAGCAGCACCAGGAGGCCGAGCAGGACTCGGCCTGGCTGCAGTCCGTGCAGGACTCTCTCGCGGAACGCCTGGACGCCCTGCGTGCAGAGCAGGAGGAAAGCAGCTCGGAGCTGGAGCGCGCAGAGGAAGCCCTCCACCAGCTGCAGGCCCGACGCGCTCGCGGCATGGCCCTGCTCCAGCTGGAGGCAGACGAACGGGAGCATGCCCGGCGTGAAGCCGCCATGGTTCCTCGTCGGCGGGCGCTCAAGGATCATGACCGTGCAGCCGGCCTCGCGGGCTACCTGGCGGCCTGCGCCTCCGCTGCACGGAGCTTCCGGAATGCCTCCGCTGCGGCCGCAGACTCCCTCGGGGAACTGCGGCACGCTGCAGGCCGCGCCGGTTTTGCCGAGCTGGTTCCGGCCGGCGACGGTGGCGAATCCGCCGCGGAGGCACTGCCGGTTCCGGCCGAACTCGACGGATTGGATGAACACACGGCGGCGGAAATATCCGCTGCCGAAGTACTCCTGGCCGAAGCGGAGCGTGCTGCGGCGCTGCACCGGCAGGCTGCCGCAGACCGTACCCGGGAGGAAACGCTTCGGGCGGAAGCGGACGGCGTTCAGAAGACAGCCGGGACGCTGCGCGAAGAGCAGGACGAGCTCCGTTCCGGACTTCCCGCGCTGCGGACGGCGGCTGCAGCTGTTCAGGCTTCCCGTGCCCGGATGGAGGAGGCAGCCAGGACCCAAGAGGTGATCGCAGCCTACAAGCGGGCCCTTGCCGCTTCGGCAGCGTCCGGCGAATCCGCCGCCGATGCGCGGCAGCGCTACCAGGACCAGCGTGAGAAGTGGCAGGGCCTGCTCCAGCTCCGTCTGGACCAGGCTGCCGCCGAGCTCGCCTCGGCGCTTCAGGACGGCGAAGGCTGCCCGGTCTGCGGAAGCACCAGCCATCCGGACCCGGCTCCGTTGCCGGAAGACGGAGGCTTCGTCACCCGCGAGGAAGAAGCAGCGGCACGGCAGTCCACCGAGGCTGCGGAAAAGGAATGGGACGCGGCGCGCCTCGCGGCAGAGACCGATGCCGCCGCCGTCTCCAGCCTCCGGGGGCAGGGCGGCGAAGCCGACGCCGGCGAAGCCCGCCGTGCGGGCGAAGAAGCGGAACGGGATTACCGGGTCGCCCAGGCGGCCGCGCAGCGGCTCGCTGCGGACGAAGAACGCCTGCGCAGCCTTGAGGACGAAATCGGGCAGCTCGACCGCCGGGTATCGCTCCTGCTCCAGGACGCTGCCCAGGCCCAGGCACGGGCCGCAGCAGCTGAGGACGAGGCCGCCGGCCTTCTGGGCCGCGGGACCGATGCAGAGCCGGCTGCCCTCATGGGTCGGGTGCAGGAACTGAAACGCGTGCGCCGCCTCTCCGGGGCCGCCAGGTCTGCGCTGCAGGCTGCCGGCCATGCCGCGTCCGTCCAGGAAGATTCGATCCGGGCCCTTTCCGAAGCGCTGGACGGAACAGGGTTCACAGACGAGGCAGCCGTGAGGGCAGCACTGCTGCCGGAGGCGGAGGCCGGTGAACTCCGCAGGGGACTGGAGGAGCTCGACCTGGAAAGCGCACGGCTGGCCATGCGGCGCGAAAGCCAGGACGCAGCAGCGCTGGACGGCGACGGCGAGCCGGAGACCATGCCGAACGAAGAGGATGTTGCCGAAGCCTCGGAAAGCGCCGAGGCAGCGCGGCAGGCCGTTACGGGCAAGGCCCTGCAGATTGGGCTTCTGGAAGGATCCGCCGCCGCCTTGATAGACCTCGCCGGCAGGCTGGCAGCTGCCGAAGAAGAGATGCGGCCGCTGCAGGAGCGGCATGACCTGCTCTCCTCCGTCAGCGACACGGCCCGCGGCAACGGTGAGAACAGCTACCGTATGGCGCTGAGTACGTATGTGCTCGCCGCCCGCCTTGAACAGGTGGCTGCGGCGGCGACAGAGCGGCTGGCTGCGATGACGGCAGGCAGGTACTCGCTGGTCCACGATGATTCGCGTTCCGGAAACCGCCGGGCGGGACTCGGACTGCACGTCATCGACGATTGGACGGGGATCCGCAGGGACACGTCCACGCTCTCGGGCGGTGAGTCCTTCATGGCTTCGCTGGCACTCGCGCTTGGCCTCGCCGACGTCGTCCAGCAGGAGGCGGGCGGAACGAGCATGGAGACATTGTTCGTGGATGAAGGCTTCGGCAGCCTCGATGAGGAAGCCCTGGAACAGGTGATGGATGCCTTGGAAGGGCTGCGCGACGGCGGCAGGGTGGTCGGGCTGGTCAGCCACGTGGCGGAAATGAAGCAGCGCATCGGCGCCCAGCTTCAGATCACCCGGGGACGCAACGGCTCCACGGTGCGGTTCCGGGCAGCTGAAACCCTCCCGGCCTGAGAGCCTGCTCCGGCGTTTGCCCAGAGCGAAGCCGCACGCCGGCGCGCAGGGAGCAGGGGTAAGATCGGTATGTAGCCGGGTTGGGCGCATCGGGTGGAGGGACGATGCGCGTTTTCGCCTGAACTGAGCACACCATGAGCCCTGAACCGTTTACCCACGAGCACGCTGACATGCATCCCCCCGCCCAACCGTCCCCGGACACCAGCGTCCCGCCTGCGGCGTCGAAACCCGCCACCGGCCGCTACGCGCGGATCTTCGAGATTGCCGGCTCCGCCTTCTTCTCGGTCGGTTTCCTGGCCCGCCTCCCGCTCGCCATGCTGACCATCGGGGCACTGACCCTGGTTACGAGCATCACCGGTTCCTACGCGCAGGGAGGCTTCGCCGCCGGCGCGGTGGGACTCGGGTCTGCCCTTGGTGCGCCGCTGCTGGGCTACCTGGCGGACCGCATTGGCCAGCGGCCGCTGCTGCTGGGTACCGCCGTCGCCAATCCGCTCATGATCCTGGCCGTCCTGTGGACGGCATCGCAGCTTCCCGGCGGGGGACCGCTGGCTGCCGTGCTGGCAGCAGCATTCGCCATGGGGGCCAGCAGCGCCCAGGTGGGTCCGCTGGCCCGGGTCCGGTGGATGTCCCTGACTGCACGGGACCGCACCGGGCAGGAACTTGGGACTGCGCTGTCCTATGAGAGCATGGCCGACGAACTCAGCTTTGTCCTGGGCCCTGCCCTGGTGGGGCTGCTGGCTGCCACGGTAGCGCCCTGGCTTCCGCTGGCCCTGGCCGCTGCACTTTCGGCGACCATGGTGACGGCCTTTGCCCTGCACCGGACGGTCGACGCTGTCCAGCCCTCACCCCGCCGCCGGCGCCCTGCCAACGGTAAGGTCCGTGCCTCCAAGGACCGCACCGAAGGCGTGTCCTGGGCGCTGCTGGCGCTTCCCGTCCTGGGCATGGTGGCCATGGGCACCTTCTTCGGAGCGACGCAGGCATCCCTGACAGCTTTCGGCGGGAGTTTCGGCATCGCAGACGCGGCTGGCCTCCTCTACTCCGTGATGGGTATCAGTTCTGCTGCTGCGGCTTTGTCCGTGGCGTTCTGGCCGGAGAAATTCAGCCAGTCGGCACGGTGGGTGATGTCTGCATTTGCCATGACCGGTGCCGCACTGCTCCTGCTGCTGCCCGGCGGCGTACCCGAAATGCTCGTGGTGCTGTTCATTCTCGGCATTCCCGTGGGACCCACCATGGTCAGCATTTTCGGCATCGGTGCCCAGCTGGCACCCCGCCATCTCATGGGGACCGTCATGACGCTGCTGGCCAGCGGTACGGTTACCGGAACAGCCATCGGTTCCGCGCTGGCCGGTCCGCTGGCAGAGGAGTACGGGCACGGCGCCGCCTTCTGGGTCAGCGCAGGAGCAGCCGCTGCGCTCCTCGTCCTGGGGTTGGCGTCCTCCGCCGCAGTCCGCCGCGCAAAAAAAGATCCAGCATAGCCGAACCAGCGTGATGGAGCCGCATTCGTGGCAGTTGAGACAGGCACATTACCGCCATATATCGAATGTGCTTCCAATCACATCTTTTCCTTGACTGGGAGTGACGCATTTCATAGCGTCTATCTGTAGAACTACTGTTCAGCATGCGAACACTCGCTGCAGCAGGGAGTTCTGAGTCCCCGCGTCCGTTCATGCGGGGTTTCCCATGTATAAGGAGCGCTCCAAAGTGAAACGTACTGTCCCCGTTATCCTCGCCGCCACTGCGGCCCTCGCCCTCAGTGCCTGCGGCGGCGGCTCACTTTCCGGTGACGAAGGCACAGCGGCGTCCGAAGGGTCCGCGGGCCTGACCGAGCTGTCCGTCGGCGTGATCCCGATCGTTGACACTGCACCCATCTGGCTCGGCAAGGAGCAGGGTTTCTTCGAAGAAGAAGGAATCGACCTCGATATCCAGACGACCACGGGTGGCGCGGCCGCCGTTCCCGGCGTGGTCAGCGGTGATTTCCAGTTCGCTTTCGGCAACGTCGTCTCGGTGATGGTGGCCAATGACAAGGGCCTGGACCTTCAGTTCGTGTCCAACGGCAACTCGACCACGGGCGACACCAGCTCCGACTTCGGCGCCGTTGTTGTAGCCGCAGACTCGGAGATCCAGACCGCGGCGGACCTCGCCGGCAAGACCGTGTCCGTGAACAACCTTGCCAACATCGGTGACACCACCATCCGCAAGGTCGTGGAGGATGCCGGCGGGGACCACGAAAGCATCAAGTTCGTCGAGATTCCCTTCCCGGATGCTCCCGCTGCGCTTGAAAGCGGACAGGTTGACGCCGCCTGGATCCTGGATCCGTTCCTGACGCAGTCCGTGGATAACGGTGCCCGGGTCATCGCCTACAACTTCGCCGAAACCCACGAGAACCTGGACATTTCCGGCTACTTCACCTCCGCGAAGTATGTCGGGGAAAACCCGGAACTCGTCGAGAAGTTCACTGCGGCGATGAATAAGTCGCTCGAATACGCCCAGGAGAATCCGGACGCCGTCCGCGACATCGTCGGTACCTACACCAAGATCGATGACGAAATGCGCGCCAAAATGATCCTGCCGACCTTCCGTGCCGAGTTCGACCGCGAGGGCCTGACCGTGCTGGGTGAGGCTGCTGCCAGCTACGGCACGCTCTCCAAGGCTCCGGATCTGGACGCTATGCTGCCCGCACAGGACTAACACCGGACTGTGAGTCCGGCTTTACAGAACGAGACGTTATGAACATCTCCAAACGCCTCCCCACGGGGCCGTTGCTCGGGTTGGCAGGAATCCTTGGATTCCTGCTGACCTGGGAACTCATTCCCCGGCTGGGTGTGGTCAATCCCCGCTTCCTCCCTCCTGCCAGCGAAGTACTCGTCGTGTTCGTCAGCAATTTTGGGCTCGGCGCTTTCTGGACCGCCGTTCTTGACACAATGACCGGCTGGTTCCTGGGCCTGCTGATCGCGACCGTAGCCGCCGTCGTGCTTGGGCTTATCATCGGTTCCAGCGATTTCCTGCGGAAGGCAACCAACTCCACCATCGAGTTCCTGCGCCCGATCCCCTCGGTGGCGCTGATTCCGCTCGCCGTGCTGCTGTTCGGCCTGAGCCTGGAATCGACCCTGCTCCTGGTGATTTACGCTTCCTTCTGGCAGGTCCTGATCCAGGTCCTGTACGGTGTGGCCGACGTAGATCCGGTGGCGAGCAATACGGCCAAGAGCTTCGGCCTGGGCACCTTTGCCCGCATCCGGTACGTGGTGTGGCCCACCACCCTGCCGTACCTGATGACCGGCATCCGGCTGGCTGCAGCCGTGGCGCTGATCCTGGCGATCACCGCCAGCCTGATCATCGGTTCCCCGGGCCTTGGCAAGGAAATCGCCAATGCCCAGTCCGGCGGTGCCATCGCGCAGATGTATGCGCTGGTACTCACCACCGGCGTCCTGGGAATCCTCATCAACATGGGCATGCGGATCATTGAACGCCGCACGCTGTCCTGGCACAGTTCGGTGCGCGGGGAGGTCGTCGTATGAACATTCTCAAGAAGTCCGGCTACATCATCGGACTGCCCGCACTGCTCATCTTCATCTGGTGGATCAGCACGCAGGGCAGCACCAACTTCTTCGTTCCCAAGCCGGGAACCCTGGTGGACAAGTTTTTCACCGTGTGGATCGGGGACCGGCTGGTGCAGGACGTCCTGCCCAGCGTCACCCGCCTGGTGATCGGTATCCTCCTGGCCATCGTCCTTGGGGCCGGGCTGGGAATCCTCATCGGCACCACGCGGTGGCTTCGGAGCCTGCTGGAACCCGTACTGGAGTTCTTCCGGGCGATCCCGCCGCCAGTGCTGATTCCGGTCCTGATGCTGCTGATCGGCGTCAATGACCAGATGAAGATTGCGGTCATCGTCTCGGGCTGCATCTGGCCGGTGCTGCTCAACACGATCGAGGGCGTCCGCGCCGTCGACGGCGTGCTCAGCGATTCTGCCCGCACCTTCCGGATCGGGGGACTTGCCCGCCTGCGGTACCTGGTTCTTCCCAGTGCCAGCCCGCAGATTATGGCCGGCATTCGCCAGTGCCTGTCCATCGGCCTGATCCTGATGGTGATTTCGGAGATGTTCGCATCCTCGGAGGGCCTCGGCTTCACCATCGTCCAGTTCCAGCGGTCCTTCGCCATTCCTGAAATGTGGAGCGGCATTGTGGTCCTGGGTCTGATCGGCGTGGCCATGTCATTTTTGTTCCAGTGGGCTGAACGCCGCATTCTCGGCTGGTACCACGGTTTGAGAGAGGTTGAACATGCAGAGTAACCCCACGGATGGCCAGGGCCAGCCGCTGCTTTCGGTCCGGGGCGTCCAGAAGATCTACAAGGTCGACGCCGGAGAGATTGAAGCTGTCCGGAACCTGACGTTTGACCTGCGCCCGGGGGAGCTGGTCTGCCTTGTTGGTCCGTCCGGCAGCGGCAAGACGACGCTGCTGAAGATCATTGCCGGGCTCATGGCCCCGACGTCGGGCGAAGTGGTCCTGGAAGGCAAGAAGGTCACTGAGCCGCCCAAGGACATGGCCGTTGTCTTCCAGGAGTACGGGCGGAGCCTCTTTCCCTGGATGACGGTGCGGGCCAACGTTGAGCTTCCGCTGAAGAATGCGCGCATCCCCAAGGGTGAGCGTACCCAGCTGGTGGACAATGCACTCGAGGCTGTTGGGCTGCACGATGTGCCCACGAGCTACCCCTGGCAGCTCTCCGGCGGCATGCAGCAGCGCGTGGCCATTGCCCGCGCCGTCGCGTACCAGCCCAAGGTCCTGCTCATGGACGAGCCGTTCGCCGCCGTCGACGCCCAGACACGGGCCGACCTGGAGGACCTGGTCCGAAGCGTGTGGGAGAAGCTGGGAGTCACGATCCTCTTCGTCACCCATGACATCGATGAGTCTGTCTACCTCGGGGAACGGGTGGTAGTGCTCTCAAGCTCGCCGACCGTGGTCCAGGAAGACATTGTGATCGACCTTCCGGAGAAGCGGGACCAGCTGACCACGCGGTCGCTTCCGCGCTTCGTGGAGCTCCGCAACCACGTGTACGAGCAGATCCAGATCGCCAAGCGCAACAAGGGCGTCGAATCCGTCCAGGCCACCGAGTCCAGGACCTCGGTGCCCCATGGCGCAGCATTGGTCGACGGCGGAGACCCGCCCGGCGGCGGGGGAAGCGACTTCTCCTAGCGGCCGGCTCACCAGCCGTCAGGCAGACAGGGACGCGGCATTCTTCGCCCAGCGGAGAACGCCGCGTCCCTGTTTAGTTCAGGCAGGTTGACCTAGTATCGGGTGAGGAGCCGAATCCGGGGGGCGGCCGACCGCCCCGCGGCGCAGGTTCGCAAAGCAAGCCACGGGAAGCGAAGGAAGGGACAGCCATGACGGATAAGGGCAAGGAAAATCCGGACGAGCAGAAAAAGGACGGCGGAGCCGGTCCGGAAGGGACCATTCCGGCGTCCGAAGACGGCATCGCCGCCGGCAGCGGTGACGAGGCATCAAACTTCGAGCCCGAAGAAGACCCGGACGCGGCCGGGGAATCCTGACCGTCCCCGGACCCCGGCGCAGCTAGGGCAGGCTGGGTGCGTGAGTCGGCGGCAGCGGAATATAGATATTGCCGGTCGTCACGCCGCCGGTGGTGACTTCCTCTTCCTCTGCTGCTGAATCCTCGCCGACCGCCGGAGCCGCCTCCGGCTCCAAGGCCAGCAGGCGCAGCGCCGCAGCTGCCTCGTGGGCGGCCGGCCTGGTATCGGGCAGGCGGGATGTCATCGAGCGGAGCAGCTGCACCCAGTCATCGCCAAGCGCATCGGGGATGTGCGGATCGCGGAGCAGCCGCGCGACGGCGGCCTCCACAATCGGTCCGGGGAAGGCCTTTTCGCCGGTGAGCGATTCAAGCAGCACCAGGCCGAGCGAATAGATGTCGGTTGAAGGCTGGACAGTCCCGCCCTGTGCCTGCTCCGGGCTGAGGTAGTTTGCGGTGCCTATGGTGGCTCCGTGGGCTGTGGCGACCGTGGCTTCGACGAACCTGGCGATGCCGAAGTCGGTCAGTTTGGGATAGAGCCGCGAATCAAGCTCACCCTGCGGATAGAGCAGGATATTGGCCGGTTTCACGTCCCGGTGGATGACTCCCTGGGAATGAATGTAGGCCAGCGCATCGGCCAGGTCTGCGCCCAGGGAAGCAACCGAGACTGCCGGCAGCGGCCCGGACTTCAAAGTACGGCGCAGGTCGGGGCCGTCGACAAGTTCCATCACGATGTAGTTCAGGACGTTGCCGTCCTCATCGTGGTGCAGGCCTACGTCGAGCAGAGTGACCAGCCCCGGGTGGTTCAGCGTCGCCAGCAGCAGCGTCTCTGTGTGCTGGCGGCGGTAAGCGTCGTCCTCCTGGACAGACGGACGGAAAATCTTGACCGCAACTTCGCGGCCCAGGTTCTCGTCGGTCGCCCGGAGCACAGAAGCAGCGCCGCCCGTTCCGATGAGATCGGTGGTGCGGTAGCGCTGGCCCAGGAATAGGTCCAAGGGCATCCTCACTTATAGGTTGAGCTGCAGGAAATGGCCGGGCGGATGTTTACACACAAATATCCCCGGAAAGCGATTTCAGTCACCAGAACTGCCACCGGAAATATTGCCAAGCACACTTATTATTAGTATCAGTGTACTGACCATCTCATCCTACCGGTTACCTGCACCTGCCAGCGGCGTTTTGAGCCGCCTCAACCAAGTCCTGACCGAACCCTCAGGGAAGCGGCGCGGCGTCCTGGGAGAGGAAATCCACGGCTGAGCTCTTGAAAGCGCGCGAGGTCACTGCGTTGGCGTGATGCCGGCCAGGAAGAAGCAGCAGATCCGAGCGTCCGTTCAGTTCAGCCAATTCCGGGGCGGAAGCAGCGAGCTCATCGTTCTCACCCGCTACGAGCAGCAGGGGCATCGCCGGAACTGCGGCGGCGGGGCGGAACGGCTCTTCCTTGATCGCCTCGATCAACGTGAACAAAGCCTCCAGGTCATTGGAGGGGACAACGGTTGCCATCCTGAGCAGGTCGGCACTGACGGGGTCCGTGAGAGGTGAGCCGCCGGCCAGCGCCTGCCGGGCGCCGTCAAGGTCGAACTCCGCCAGCGGATCACCGGAACCCGGACCGCCCAGGACCATCCGGTGCACCAGCTCCGGTGCCGCTGCACCAAACTCCCACGCGAGGCGGGAGCCCAGCGAGTAGCCCACGATGTCCACGCCCGAGGAGCGGTCGTCCGGCTCCAGCGGCCGGACCCCGGCAGCCGTGAGCATATCCAGGATCCGGCTGCGGATCCGGCTGGGATAGTAGTGCTCGCGTCCGGCCGGCGAGGTGCTGCGTCCGTGGCCCGGGAGGTCGACGGCGATTACCCGGCGGCCGGCTTCGGTGAGCGTTCGGATCCATCCGGTGGAAACCCAGTTCATTTCCGCTGAGGAAGCGAAACCGTGGAGGAGCAGTACGGGACGCAGCCCGGCGTCGTCTGCGGGTTCGTAGATTTCGCTGGACAGCACGGGCTCGGTGCCCTCAAGGATCTCCATGGACCCTAGTCTTCGTCCAGGACAGCGGACAGGCGGACCCGGCGGCGGGCCGGAGCCTCCTGCGGCACCGTTCCAACAATCCCGGCTGTGTCATCGGGAACCTCGAAAACGACGAGGGGTTCACCGACATTGATCTTTTCGCCCGCATCTCCGTAGATCCGGGCGACGATTCCGGCCTGCGGGGAGGGAAGCTCCACAGCAGACTTGGAGGTCTCCACCTCGACCAGGGGCTGGTTGCGCTCCACCTGGTCTCCCGGGGCGACGAGCCACTCCAGGATGGTTGCCTCGATCAGGCCTTCACCCAGGTCGGGCAGGGGAAAGGAAAGTTCAGCCACGCCGGTACTCCAATACTCGCTGGATCCCGAAAAGGATCCGGTCAACGTTCGGGATGTATTCGTCTTCGAGATCACCTGAGGGATACGGTACGTCGAATCCCGTGACCCGTTCCACCGGCGCCCGCAGTGTGTCAAAGCAGTGCTGGGTGATGAGCGCGGCGACTTCAGCGCCCAGCCCGGCGGTGAGCGGGGCCTCGTGGACCACTACTGCCCGCCGGGTGCGGGACACTGATGCGGCCAGTCCGGCGGCATCGATCGGCTTGAGCCAGCGCAGGTCCAGCACCTCGATCTCGATGCCGTCCTCGGCGGCGAGTTCGGCGACCTGCAGGCAGCGCGCCACCATGGCACCCCAGGCAACAAGGGTCAGGTGGCGCCCGGGGCGCACAACCTTGGAACCCAGCGGGGAACCCGCGTCGGCGAAGTCGACCGTGTCCTTCTGCCAGTACCGGGACTTCGGTTCCATGAAGATCACCGGGTCCGGCTGGCGGGCCGAGTGCTTGAGCAGGTGGTAGGCGTCGTGCGGATTGGACGGCGAGACAACCTTCAGCCCCGGCACATGCGCGAAGAGCGCCTCAAGCGACTCGCCGTGATGTTCAGGTGCGCGGATCCCGCCAAAGCTGGGCACCCGGAGTGTTACGGGCATGGGCATGGTTCCGCGGCTGCGGTAGTTCATCCGGGCCAGCTGGGTAATGATCTGGTTGACCGCAGGATAGGCGAAGCCGTCGAACTGGACCTCGGGGATCGGGTGGTAGCCGGCCATGGCCAGTCCCACCGACATGCCCAGGATTCCCGACTCCGCCAGCGGTGTATCGAAGACGCGTTCGGCTCCGAACCGCTTCTGCAGACCGTCGGTGATGCGGAAGACCCCGCCGAGGCGTCCCACGTCTTCTCCGAGGACAACAGTTTTTTCGTCCTCGGCAAGGATCTCCGCAAGAGCCCGGTTGAGGGCGGCCTGCATCGAGATTGTTTCGGCAGCGGGGGAGCCGGGGATGGAACCTTCCATGGGCCGGATTCCTTCAGTCAGTTGGCTAGACATGCTCGGATTCCTCCCGCCAGGCACGGGCCTGGGCTTTCAGGGTGTCGGTGGGTTCAGCGAAAACAAAGTCGAACATTTCCCGGCCGGGACGCGGTTCCAGGGCCTGGACCCCTTCGCGGACCTTCTCGGCATGCGCCTTCGCCTCACTCCGGGACGCGTCCAGGAAAGCCTGGTCAGCGGCGCCGTCCTCCAGCAGGAGTGCGGCAAGCCGGGCTACGGGATCTGCTCCGGCGTCACGGCGTTCCTCGTCGAGGCTCCGGTAGCGTCCCGGGTCGTCGCTGGTGGAGTGGGGTCCCCGGCGGTAGGTCATGGCTTCGATCAGCACCGGGCCGTTGCCCGCCCTCGCGTGGGCCAGGGCAGCCCGGGTGGCGCGTACGACGGCGGGTGCATCATTTCCGTCGACGGTCACGGAGGGCATCCCGTAGCCTGCGGCGCGGGCTGCAACGGTGCCGCCGGCAACCTGGTCCTGCGTGGGCAGCGAGATAGCCCAGCCGTTGTTCTGGACGAAGAAGATGACCGGGGCCTTCAAGACGCCGGCAAAGTTCATGGCCTCGTGCACATCGCCCTGGGAACTGGCGCCGTCGCCGAAATAGGCCATGGCGGCGGGCAGTTCGGAACCGGGCGCAGCGGACAGGCGCTGTCCGTGGGCCCATCCCACTGCGTGGAGCACGGAACCCCCAACAACTGCCTGGATCGGCGCCAGGCCGGTACTGACCGGGTTGTACAGGCCGCCGTGCCAGCTTGCCTTGTGAGTGGACATGTACTCGACCATGTCCACGCCCAGTGCCAGAGCCACACCCATTTCGCGGTAGGTGGGGAACAGGAAATCCCGGGCGGTGTCCATGGCGAAGGCACTGCCCACCTGGGCAGCTTCCTGGCCCAGCTCGGGGGCGTAGCCCGGGATGATGCCCTGGCGCTGCCAGGCGACCGCGGCCAGGTCCAGCTCCCGCGTGGCATCCACCAGCTGGTACAGCCGGCGCAGTTCCTCATGTGTGAGCTCGGGGATGCTCGTTATGTCTAGGTCCATGAGGCAAAACGTAACCGCCATCACGCCACTCTGCAAACAGCTATTGCGAGCCTGAACACACTGCACAGATAGTTCATTGGTCCGCGACATTACCTGTACAAAATGTCTACTCTTCTGCTGACTAGCGGATTGGCTTGCAGTGTTCTAGGTGAGGCGCTCCATAAGTGTCCGCCCGGGCCGGATGTGCACGAGCGTCCAGCAGCTGCGCGGGCCGGATGCAGGACTGGCATTTAATTTATTTCCGGGTATGGTCGTAAATAGCCGGTATTTCAGATAAATTGCGGAAACCGGTTTTCCCAAAGTTGATAAAAGTCAGGCGGCCTGAGAAATGGCCAGTGCCGCCAGCCAGTCGCTGAGGAGTGCAAATGTCCGGAAACGCCAAAAAGCCAGGTAAGTCCATCAAGGAGAAGCGCGCGGAGAAGCGGGCCAAGTCCGCTTCAGCGGAGCCGGCACCCCGCAAGCGCAAGGGCCTGTAAACCGCCCGGTGCAAAGGGAAACCGTTTAGGCCGGGAGCTTTCGAGCTCCCGCCTGGACGGCAGCCCGGCCTGTTGCGGATTCGAGCCTGTGCGGCCTCCCGGGATTGCTTGGTGCGGTCCGTCCGGTTCCCGGGCAGGAAATTATTGGCTGCAAATTTTGAAAAACCACTAAACATTGCTGCCTGATAGTTTTTGCTTGAATCAGCTTCCAGTGTGTTTGCAATTCACATTATGCCTTTGTGGTGCCCTGGGTTCGGGGCAGCCCGCCATATTTCCCGTGCGTGGCGCGGTGCAGCCAAAGCGGCTCTGCCGCTAAAGTTCCTTCAGGGGCGGCATCAGCAGTCCCGTTCCGGGCGGCTGCCCGGTCCCGCCCGGATTTCCTGCACGGAAAGGCTGCCATGGCAACAGATCAGCTCGACGCCCGGATCGTGTCCCTCTTTACCGATGACCCCCGGATGTCGGTCCTGGAAGCGTCCCGCATGCTCAAGGTTGCCCGTGCCACAGTGCAGGCCCGGCTTGACCGGATGCAGCGCAACGGCGTCATTGCCGGCTGGGGGCCCCGGCTTGATCCTGCCGCACTGGGCTACGTCGTCACGGCGTACTGCTCTCTCACTATCCGCCAGGACATGGGGCATGACGCCGTCGTAGCCGCCCTGGCAGAGATTCCTGAGGTCCAGGAAGCGCACACTGTCTCCGGGGAAAGTGATCTCATTGCCCGGGTGGCCGCGCGGTCAAACTCGGATCTGCAGCGTGTGATCGACTCAATGGTTGCCACCGGTGCCGTACTGAGATCCTCTTCGGTGATCGTGCTGAACACCCACTTCGAAGGGCGGATGCTGCCGCTGCTGCATGCCGCCGCAGGCGCAGACGCCGCGGAGCCGGAAAAGAGCGCGTAACTTTCAGTTAGCAGTCCTCTGCATTTCCCGCAGACTGAGTTAGAGTCAACCTGACCCTTACTGGACAAGCGGCGGCCTTAGGGTGCCGGCAAGGAAGGCACGCAGGCATGAGCCCCAGATACGCCAACGTTTCGGAGCGGGAGCAGGAGCCGCCGTCGCTGGCCATTTCCACGGTGATCTTTGCGCTGCGCCCGGATCCGGATACCGGAAACCTGACGCTGTGGCTTCCCCTGGTCCGCCGGATCCGGCAGCCCTACCTGGATCTGTGGGCTCTGCCGGGCGGTCCGCTGCGGCCCACCGAGTCGCTCCAGGACGCCGCCGCCAGGAACCTGCAGGAGACTACAGCCCTGGCACCCCGGTATCTTGAACAGCTGTACGCCTTTGGCGGCCCGGACAGGTCCCCGTCGCCCCGCGTGGTGTCGATTGTGTACTGGGCGCTGGTGCAGCCGGACGAGGCAGCGCTTGCCCGGCAGGACGAGAACGTGGCATGGTTCCGGGCAGACGGGGTGGGCACCCTGGCCTTCGACCACAATCAGATCGTCGAGTACGCGCTCTGGCGCCTGCGCAACAAGCTCGAGTACGGAACCGTGGCCTACGCGTTCCTTGGCTCTACCTTCACCCTGGCCCAGGTCCGGGAAGTCTATGAAGCCGTCCTCGGCCGGGCACTGGATCCGGCGAACTTCCGCCGCCAGCTCCAGTCATCAGTGCACATCGAGCCCACCGACGAGTACCTGCAGGGCGGGCGGCACCGGCCCCCGCGGCTGTACCGCTACACCGGCCCGGATCCCCGGGAGAATTCCTTCCCCAGCCAGCGATGACAAGCAACGGAGCACTGAAATGACTGCAACGATTCCGGTCCCGGGCGGCAGCGTAGCCACCAGGATTGCCCTGCTTTCCGGACCCGAAGAGGCGCTGAACCAGGCACAGGCATCAACCGCCACCTGCGCTCCCGGGCTTGCCTCCGGGCCGTGGTATTTCGACGCCGCCCCAGGATACGGTCCCGGTGCCTCCCTGACGGATGCCGCTCCGGCAGGTATTCCCCGTCAGGCCGAGCTGCCGGAAGAATACCGCCGGGCATCGGATGCCGAACTGGAAGAGCGGATTACCAGGGCCAAGGAGTTTTTGGGAGACCGCGTGGTGATTCTGGGGCATTTTTACCAGCGGGATGAGGTGGTGCGGCACGCAGACTTCGTCGGGGATTCCTTCCAGCTGGCCCGTGCTGCCAAGAGCCGTCCGGACGCCGAAGCCATCGTGTTCTGCGGCGTGCACTTTATGGCAGAGACCGCGGACCTGCTCTCCGGGCCCGATCAGGCCGTTGTGCTGCCGAACCTGGCGGCCGGGTGCTCCATGGCAGATATGGCCGACGCCGACTCCGTCGCCGAATGCTGGGAGCAGCTTTCCGCGCTGTACGGCGAGGCACCGGACGCCCTGGGCCGGCAGCCGGTTATCCCGGTGACCTATATGAACTCCTCCGCGGCGCTGAAAGCGTTCTGCGGGGAGAACGGCGGGATTGTCTGCACGTCTTCCAACGCTGCCGCAGTCCTGGAGTGGGCCTTTGAACGCGGGCAGCGGGTGCTGTTTTTCCCGGACCAGCACCTGGGCCGCAATACCGCCAAGGCCATGGGTATTCCGCTTGCTGCCATGCCCATGTGGAACCCGCGGCTGCCGCTGGGCGGGAACACGCCGCAAACCCTGCAGGACGCCAAAGTCCTGCTCTGGAACGGGTTCTGTTCAGTCCACAAGCGCTTCACCGTCGCCCAGATCGAGCAGGCCCGCGCCGAACACCCAGGAGTCCGGGTGATCGTGCATCCCGAATGCCCCATGCCGGTGGTGGACGCAGCGGACGAGTCCGGTTCCACCGACTACATCCAGAAGGCGATCGCCGCAGCACCTGCGGGAAGCACCTTCGCCGTCGGCACCGAGATCAACATGGTGAACCGGCTGGCCGCGCAGTACCCGCAGTACACCATCTTCTGCCTCGACCCGGTGATCTGCCCCTGCTCGACCATGTACCGGATCCACCCGGGCTACCTCGCCTGGGTGCTGGAGGGACTCGCCGCCGGCCAGGTTCACAACCGGATCACCGTTCCCGCCGCCACAGCCTCGGCGGCCCGTACTGCCCTGGAACGGATGCTGGCGGTCCGGCCGTGAGCATCGCCGTCGTCGGCAGCGGAATCGCCGGCGTGCCCGGGGACGCGCACTTCCGATCCGATGCCCTGCCTGCACTCCATCCTCCGATGCGCCGGGCCGCGTCCCGCGGAGCCCGCCTACCCGAACCTGCCTGACCGATGAACGGAACCAACAGATGACCAAGACGCAGCTTCCCGCACGCACCGGGACCGGTGGCACACCCACCCCGCTGCCCCGGACGGGCGGAGCAGCACCCCTGCCGCTCCCGGCCCGGGCGGTGGATGACCTCGTCTCCGCTGCGCTCGCAGAGGATGCCCCGTGGGGCGACCTCACCTCACACGCACTGATTCCGGAAAACGCCATTGCCACCGCGTTCCTGACCGCCCGCGAAGAGGGAATCTTCTGCGGCGAACAGGTCCTTGAGGCAGCCTTCCGGCTGGCCGGCACCGGCACCGCCGTGATCCAGCTGGTCCGCGACGGGGAGCGCTTCGACGCCGGCGCCATCCTGGCCGAGATCACCGGACCTGCCCGGACCGTGCTCACCGCCGAACGGGTGGCGCTGAACCTTGCTCAGCGGTTGTCCGGGATTGCCACGCTGACAGCCAGGTTCGTGGCTGAAACCGAGGGAACCAGGGCCCGCATCGCGGACACCCGCAAGACAACCCCCGGGCTGCGGGCACTTGAACGCTACGCGGTGCGCTGCGGCGGCGGGTTCAACCACCGCTATTCCCTCTCCGACGCGGTCATGGCAAAGGACAATCACCTGGCCGTCCTGGCCGCCGCCGGACTGGACCTCGCCGCAGCGCTCCGCGAGGCAAGGGACAAGCTCTCCCACACCGTGCATTTCGAGGTGGAAGTGGACTCCCTGGACCAGATCGAACCTGTGCTTGCCGGCGGAGCGGACACCGTACTGCTGGACAATTTCAGCGTCGAGGACCTGCGCCGCGGAGTGGAAGCCGTCAACGGGCGGGCATTGACGGAGGCCAGCGGCAACGTCCGGCTGGATACCGTTGCTGCCATTGCCGCCACCGGCGTGGACATCATTTCCGCCGGCGCCCTAACCCACAGCGTCCGCGCACTGGACCTTGGCCTGGACATCCGCGCCGCGCTGGCAGCGCAGCAGGAGTACCGCGAATGATCTACTTTGATGCCGCTGCCACCACACCGGTCCGCCCGGAGGTCCTGGCCGCGCTGGCGCCGCTGTACACAACCGACTTCGGCAACCCCTCCAGCACCCACTCGGCGGGGGAGACCGCAGCCCGTGCCCTGGACTACGCCCGGCGCACTGCCGCGGAGGTACTCGGCTGCCGTCCCGGGGACATCGTCTTCACCTCGGGCGGCACGGAGGCCGACAACCTCGCTGTGAAAGGGCTGGCTCTTGCTGCACCGCAGGGGCGGCACATCGTCTCCAGCGCCGTCGAGCATCCCGCTGTGCTGGAATCCCTCGCCTACCTTGCCCGGCACCACGGGTTCCGGATTACCCTGCTGCCCGTGGACTCGGATGGCCGCGTGGACCCGGCTGAGGCCGCGGCTGCCCTGACGCATGAGACCACGCTGTGCACGGTCATGACTGCCAACAACGAGGTCGGTACCGTGCAGCCCGTTGCACAGATTGCCCAAGCCTGCCGGGACCGCGGCATCCCCTTCCACACCGACGCGGTGCAGGCGGCCGGCTGGCTGCCGCTGTCCGTGGACGGAACCGGAATTGACGCCATGAGCATCTCCGGACACAAGCTGGGAGCACCCAAAGGCTGCGGGCTGCTGTATGTCAGGGGAGTGCTGCCGCTTGAGCCGCTGCTCCACGGCGGGGGACAGGAACGCGGACGCCGTTCGGGCACCGAAAACGTGGCCGGCGCCGTCGCCGTGGCTACAGCGCTGGCGCTCGCGGACCGGGAGCGTGACGCCGTTGCCGAACGTGCCCGCGGATTGCGTGATTACCTGATCGGCGCCGTCCTGGACCAGGTGCCCGGAGCGGTCCTGACCGGCCACCGCACCGAACGGCTTCCCGGCCATGCATCCTTCTGCTTCCCCGGGACCAGCGGGGAAGCAGTCCTGCTGGAAGCCGAACGGGCCGGAGTGCTCTGCTCCTCAGGGTCGGCCTGCGCGGCCGGATCCGACGAGCCGTCCCCGGTCCTCACGGCGATGGGTGTGGACCGTGCAACAGCCCAGTCTGCGGTGCGCCTTACTTTCGGTCCCTCGGTCCGGGAGAACGAAATCACCATGGCTGCCCGCGCGCTGGTCACCGCAGTCCGCCGGGTCAGGGAGCTGCAGCCGAACACGCCGTCGTAGCATCGCGTAGCAAACCGGACCGGGACTCTGCCGCCCCTACACTCATGCCATGCATACGAGCACTCCTTCCGCTGCCGTGCCGCACCAGGCGCTGGGCGAAGCGGCGGCACCCAAGCTGGCCCGGCTGATCACCTGCCGCACCGTCTCCTCCCGGGAACCCGGAGAGGTGGAGACAGCCGAGTTCGAACGGTTCCGCAGCGAACTGGCCGCACTGTTCCCCGCCGTGCACGCAGGCCTGTCCCTGGAACATATCCGCGGCGGCCTGCTCTTCCGGTGGCAGGGGCGCCGGAACGAAGAGCCCGTGGTGCTGATGGCGCACTATGACGTCGTCCCGGTGGAGGACGCCAGCACCTGGGACCACCCGCCGTTTGGCGGCGTCATCGCAGACGGGTTCATCCACGGCCGAGGGGGGCTGGATGACAAAGGATCGCTGGCGGCGATCATGGAGGCCGTGGAAACGCTGCTCACGGAAGGATTTGTTCCCGAGCGGACCGTCTACCTGTCCTTCGGTGACAACGAAGAGACCGCGGGGGACACCGCGGCCGAAGTGGCCCGGGTGCTGGAGGAACGCGGCATACGCCCCTGGCTTGTGCTGGACGAAGGCGGCGCCGTCGCTGGACAGGCGTTCCCGTTCGTCAGCCGGCCGGTTGCCGTGATCGGAGTCTCCGAAAAAGGGATCCTCGACGTCGAGCTCTCCGTGAACGATCCGGGAGGCCATGCCTCCACACCTAACAGGGGCGGCGCGACAGCCCGCATAGCCCGCGCCGTCGTTCGGCTGGACAACAAGCCATTCCCCGCCTCGCTGCATCCGGTCACCGTCGAAATGCTGGGTCGATTGGCCGCCGGGGCTTCCCGCCTCCCGGCGTTCCTCTTTGCCCGCGCCGGCGCCCTCGCCCTGCCGCTGACCCGGGCTTTCGGTGCCCTGGGCGGCGAACCGAATGCTATGACCCGCACCACTGTTGCCGTGACCATGCTGCAGGGCTCCAAGGCAACCAATGTGCTCGCCACCCGGGCCAGCGCCGTCGCCAACGTCCGGATCGCGCCGGGGGAGAGCATCGAGTCCGTCCTGGAGCGGATGCGGAAGATCATCCGGGACCCGAAAGTGGTGCTGCGGGTCGTGGAGGGAACCGGGCCTTCGCCGGTATCCTCCACTGGCAACGCCCAGTTCGCCGCCCTGGAACAGGCCATCGGCGAGGTGTTTCCGGATGCGATCGCGGCACCGTACATCATGATGGGCGGCACCGACTCGCGCCGGTTCACCGGCATCAGCAAGGCCGTCTACCGGTTTGCCCCCTTCCGGATGGACAAGGCGGCCAGGGCATCGATCCATGCGGATAACGAGAAACTGGCGGTCCGGGCCTTTGGTGAAGGCATCGCGTTCTACCGGCACCTGCTGCAGAACCTGGAAGCGGCCTCCTGATGCGCGCCCTGGGGCCGATCGTCCTGTTCCTGTTCCTGGTCGAAATCACCAGCGGCATCCTGCAGGGGTACTACACGCCCATCCTGACCGACGTCGCCCGGAACCTCGGAATCGCCGACGGCGATGTGAACTGGTTCGAGGCAGCGCAGCTGATGTTCAGCGCGCTGGCCGTCCCCGTCCTGGCCAGGCTGGGCGACATCTACGGGCACAAACGGATCCTGCTGGTTTCCACCGTGCTGACGGCTGCGGCCTCCTGGGGTGTGGCGTTCGCGCCGGACTTCTGGACGTTCCTCGTGGCCTGGTCGCTGCAGGGCTTCTACGTGGTGTGGCTGCCCCTGGAGATCGCGCTCATTTTTGCCCGGGTCGCTGCGAAGCCTGACCGTGCGGCGCTGACCCGCAAAGCCGCCGGCCTGCTGGTGGGTGGCCTCCAGTTCGGCGTGATTGCCGGCGCCCTTGCGGCGGGTGCCCTGATCGGCGTCTTCGCAGGGAACCTCCAGCTGACCCTGATGGTCCCGGCAGTTGCCGCAACGCTGTGCATCTTCGCGGTGTGGTTCGGGGTGCCGGAATCTGCGCTCCGTGCCGGCGGCGCGGTGGACATCAAGGGCTTCGCCCTGCTGGCTGTGGGCCTGCTGCTGCTCACCTCCGGACTGACTTTCCTCCGCATCAACGGAGCAGGCACCTGGTGGGTCTGGCTGGTGCTGCTGGCGGGCCTGGCAGCCTTTGTGCCGTTTGTGCGCTACCAGCTGCGGATCGACGAACCGCTGGTGGATATCCGGATGCTCCGTTCCCCGTCCATGTGGCCGGTGCAGCTCACCGCAGGACTCTTCGGCATCTCGGTGCTGGGGGCACAGGCACCCATGTCAACCTTCGCCCGGACCGACCGGGAAGTGCACGGCTACGGGCTGGGGCTCGAGGCAGGCTCGGTGTCCCTGATCATCGGGGCCTACGTGCTCGCTGTGCTGAGCGGGGCCCTGCTCTTTCCGCTGGCGGCACGGCTGACGACGCCGCGGATCACACTCAGCGGTGCTGCTGCGGTGGTCGGCGTCGGCTACGGGTTGCAAGTGCCCTTCCACGATTCCCTTCCCCAGACCCTGGCCAACATGGTCATCGCCGGACTTGGCTCCGGCGCACTGGTTGCGGCGCTGCCGTCTGCCGCTGCAGCCGCAGCACCGCTGAACCGCACGGGTATGGCCACTGGGTTGACGAACACCACCAAGACGATCGGCGGGTCCTTCGCCTCCGCCGTCTTCGGCATCGCGCTGCTCAGTGCGGCGGGGGAGTCGCTGGGCGGGGTCACGGGTGTCGCGACGGCAGCTCCCTTGTCGGGCTATCTGACGGTATGGACGGTCTGTTCCGTGACGGCATTCGCTGCTGCCGCAGCCCTGTTGCTGGTGCCCCGGCTCGCCTTTGCCGACGCGCCGCTGGTTCCGGGACTGGCCGAAGGCACTCTGCCTGCCCCGGGAGAGAATCCGCGCTAGCCGCGGAGCGGTCGGCTGGGCCTCCGAAGGCAAGCCCCGCCGTCCAGGGCCGTCTCAGGCCTGGTTCGACTTCGCCTCCGGCTGCAGGCCCGCCAGCAGTTTGTCCGTCAGCGCCTTCAGCTGTACGAGTTCCTCCGGGCTCAGCGAAGGAGCGAGCAGTTCATGGATTCCGCGGACGTGGATCCTGCCGAGCCGTTTCTGCACTGCCCGGCCCTCATCCGTCAGGGAAAGTTCCACGCCGCGCTGGTCGTTCAGGGCCGGGCGCCGCTGCACCAGGCCCTTGCCCTCCAGCCGGTCCATCATCCTGCTCAGGCTCGGCTGGCTGATGAGCAGGTGCTCGTTCAGCTCGTTCAGCCTGGTCCAGCCGGTGGGGCAGCGGCTGAGGTTGAACAGCACGTCGTATTCCCGCATGGTGAGTTCCTTGAACTCGGGGTCCCGCTGCAGCCGGCGCATGACACTCACCTGGGCACGGAAGAGGGATTCCCAGGTTTCGGCTGTCTGTTTGAGGGGGGACACCCCGCTGGTCTCGGAACTCATTCCATTAGCCTACTGAAGATGCAGCCGGCGTGGTGCCGGACGCGGCCTGCGCGCGTGCCGCCGCCCGCGCAGCGTGGGTGGGTCCGTCGGGTACGTGCGCCGGGCGCCTGGAATCCAGTTCCCGGCGCAGCTCGGGCAGGACATGCTCACCGAAGAGGTCCAGCTGTTCCAGGACGGTCTTCAGCGGCAGGCCGGCATGGTCTATGAGGAAGAGCTGGCGCTGGTAATCGCCGAAGTACTCCTGGAAAGTCAGTGTCTTCTCCAATACCTCCTGGGGGCTGCCCACAGTGAGGGGTGTCTGCGCGGTGAAATCCTCCATGGACGGGCCGTGGCCGTAGACCGGCGCGTTGTCGAAGTACGGCCGGAACTCGTTCACGGCGTCCTGCGAGTTCCTGCGCATGAAGAACTGTCCGCCCAGGCCAACAATCGCCTGGTCCGCCGAGCCGTGGCCGTAGTGCTCGTAGCGCTCACGGTAGAGGCCGATGAGCTGCATGTAATGTTCCTTCGGCCAGAAAATATTGTTGGCGAAGAATCCGTCACCGAAGTAGGCGGCGATTTCCGCCACCTGGGGCGTACGGATCGAACCGTGCCAGACAAACGGTGCGACGCCGTCGAGCGGGCGCGGCGTGGCGGTGAAGTTGTGCAGCGGCGTGCGGAACTTGCCCTCCCAGTTCACGCTCTCCTTGTCCCAGAGCTGGCGCAGCAGGTTGTAGTTCTCCACCGTCAGGTCGACCGAGTCCTGCGCGTTCTTGCCAAACCACGGATAGACCGGGGCCGTGTTTCCCCGGCCGAGGACCAGGTCCGTGCGGCCGTCGGAGAGGTGCTGGAGCATGGCGAAGTCCTCGGCGATCTTCACCGGGTCATTGGTGGTGATCAGGGTGGTTGCCGTGGAGAGGATGATCCGTTCCGTCTGCGCCGCAATGTAGCCCAGGAGTGTGGTGGGGGATGACGCGTAGAACGGCGGGTTGTGGTGCTCGCCGGTCGCGTAGACATCCATGCCGATCTCTTCGACCTTCCGGGCGATGGCGACGGCGGCCTTGATGCGCTCACCCTCCGTGGGCATCCGGCCGGTTACCGGATCACGGGTGATGTCGCTGACGCTGAATACGCCGATCTGCATGGTGTGCCTCCCTGGGGGTATATGCATTTGCATCTAATGTCAGGATACAACAGGCGGTCCTGACATTTCATTCCGCACAGCAAAAGACCCGCCCGCCGGGAAGGCGCGCGGGTCTTCTGCAGGCTCGGATCAGGCCGTGGCCTGCCCGGCGGCTTCCTCCCTGGCCAATGCACGGCGTTCCCGCGGGCCCTCAACGAGCTGGTACAGCACAGGTACCAGCACCAGGGTGAGCAGGGTGGAACTGACCAGCCCGCCAACCACCACGATCGCCAGCGGCCGCGAGATGAACCCGCCTTCGCCGGTGACGCCCAATGCCATAGGCGTCAGCGCGAAGATCGTGGCCAGTGCCGTCATCAGGATCGGCCGCAGCCGCTGCCGGGCACCGCGGACAATCGCATCCTGCACCCTCATGCCGGGGCGGCTGCCGTCCGGGCGCCGGTACTGGTTGATCAGGTCCACCAGCACGATGGCGTTGGTGACCACAATGCCTACCAGCATCAGCATCCCGACCAGGGACGGAAGCCCCAGCGGCACGTTGGCCACGAGCAGCAGCACGATCGCGCCTGTTGCCGCGAACGGAACGGAGACCAGGAGGATCAGCGGCTGGATCAGGGACTTGAACGTCGCGACCATGATCACGTAAACGATTGCGATGGCAGCCAGCAGTGCCCAGCCCAGCTGGGTAAAGGATTCGTTCTGCTGAGTGGCTGCACCGCTGAGGGTTGCGGTCACGGAGGTTGGCAGGTCCACAGTGGCCAGTTCTGCCTGGACTTCGGTAATCGCTCCGCCGAGGTTGTCCCCGGCAGGAGTCACCGAGACGACGGCGGTGCGTTCTCCGCCGGAAGAGGACACCGAGGTGGGGACGGCGACTTCTTCCACGACCGCGAGTTCGCTGAGCGGCACGGGACCGGCCGCCGTCGGAACCGGGATAGCCGCCAGCTGTTCGACGGTGGCGACTTCGGTGCCTTCGCCGATCAGGACCGGGAAATCGTCAGTGCCCAGGCGGACGGTGCCTGCCGGGAGCGGGCTCAGGGTAGAGGCCAGGATCCCGGCGACCTGCTGCTCATCCAGCCCGGCGGACACAGCCTTGGCCCGGTCAATGGAAACCTGTACGACAGGTTCCGAAGACGCCAGGTTCGACGTTGCCTCGGATACCCCCGGGAGATCGGACATGGCCTTGACCAGTGCGTCGGTTGCCGGCTGCAGCTCTGCCGGATCTCCGGCCGAGATTTCGATGTCCACAGTGTTGGACGTGCCGAAGCCGCCGCCCTGGGTGCCCAGGGTCACCGTACCGGCGTCGTCCCCGAGGTCTTCGAGCTCCTTTCGGACCGTCTCGCGCAGTTCTACCTGGTCCGCGCCCTGTTCGGTGATTACGGTGAAGTTCGCTACCGAGGCGCCGCCGGCACTGAACGCAGCGATGCCGGAGGTGGAGGTGCCCATGGTCACCTGGACGTCCTTCACGCCCTCGGTGCCGGAGAGGATCTCTTCGACGCCGGCAGCGGCTTCGGAGGTGGTCTGAAGCGAACTGCCCGGTGGAAGCTCCTGGCGGACGCTGAACGTGTTCTGTCCGGTGTCCCCGAGAAGGTTGGTCTGCAGCAGCGGGGTGAGCGCCGCCGTTCCGCCGAGGATCAGCACACCGGCCAGCAGGGTGTAGACAGGATGGCGCTGGGTGCCGCGGAGGATGGGCAGGTACCCGCGCTGCAGGAACGTGGACTGTTCACGCTGTTCCGCTTCCGCACGGTAGGCAGCGGGATCGCTGACCGGCTTGGGTGACTTCAGGAACCAGTACGCCAGCACCGGCACGATGGTCAGGGAGACCAGCAGCGAGGCCAGCAGTGCCAGCGACGTGGTCACCGCGAAAGGCCGGAACAGTTCCCCGGCCAGGCCGCCAACCAAGGCGATCGGAGCGAAGACCGCCACGGTGGTCAGGGTGGAGGCCGTGATGGCGCCGGCAACTTCGCGGACGGCAGTGAGGATCGCCGTCCGTTTCGCTTCCCCGTAGCCCAGGTGCCGTTTGATGTTCTCGATGACCACAATGGAGTCGTCCACCACCCGGCCGATCGCGATGGTCAGGGCGCCCAGGGTCAGGATGTTCAGCGAGTAGCCAAACGCCAGCAGGCCGATGAAGGTCACCAGCAGGGACAGCGGAATGGAAACGGCCGTCACCAGCGTGGACCGGACCGAGAGCAGGAAGACCAGGATCACCAGCACGGCGAAGCCCAGGCCAAGCAGGCCCTCGGTGGTGAGGTCGGAGATGGACTTCTCAATAAACGGTGCCTGGTCGAAGATCACCGTGAACTTTGCGCCGTTCCCCAGTTCGTCCTGCAGCGAGGGCAGCAGATCCAGTACCTCGTGGGAAATGCCCACGGTGTCCCCGGCCGGTGTCTTGGTGATGGAGATGGCCAGGGTTGCCTCGCCGTTGGTGCGGGTGATCGACGTCTGTTCATCCTCCGTGATTTCCACGGTGGCGACGTCGCCTATGGTCGGCGGTGCGGAGCCCGTCGCCGCTGCCTCGGCCTGGATGGGCAGTGCGGAAATCTTCTCCAGCGAATCGAGCGGGCTGCCCACCTGGATGGAAAGCGTGCGGCTGTCCTCGTCGACAGTGCCGGCGGGGATTAGCGCGCCGCTGTTCTCAAGGGCAGCGGAAATGTCCGACGGCGTCGCGCCCAGGGCGGCCAGTGCTGCCTGGTCGGGCTGGATCGCGATGTGCCGCTCGGAACCGCCGGTCACCTCTGCGGTGCGCACGCCCTCGATCTTCTGCAGCCGCGGGACGGTCAGCCGCTGCAGGTCGGAGCTGAGTTCGCTCAGCTCCTCATCACTGGAGACAGCAAGGTAGACGATCGGGAAATCGCTGATACTGCCGGCCAGGGACTGCGGATTCGTGTCCTCCGGCAGCGACTGGCGGGCGTTGGAGATCGCCCGGTCCACCTGACCCCGTGCCCGGTCCAGATCGGTCCCGTAGGCGAAGGTCAGGGTAATGGCGGAAATCGAGGAGCGCGACGTAGCCGAGGAAGACTCCAGGCCTTCGACCGCGGTGAGGGCAGCTTCGAGCGGTTCGCTGATCTGCTTGTCCACGACTTCGGGAGATGCACCCGGAAGAGCGGTGATAACGCTGATCTGTGGGAATTCCAGTGCGGGTATGAGTTCCTGCTTGAGGGAGTTCAGCGAAATCACGCCGAAAACCGCTACAAAAACTGTGATGAGGGCGATGAGTGCCCGGTTGGAGAGCGAAAGCTTGGCCAGACGGTCCATTTACCTGCCTTTTTACGTAGACGAAATCATCATACGTGCGCAGCGTTGCCCGGCACCGGGGCCGGCGCGAACGGGGCAGGTTAACGCAGCGGTGCCCCGGTCCCATGACGGAACCGGGGCACCAGCGTGCAGCGTCCTGGACTTAGCCCAGCTTCAGGACGCGGTTGGTCTCTGCCGTGATTTCATCGGCCAGGGATTCGTTTTCGTTCAGTTTTACACCGTAGCCGGGGATCATTTCCTTGATCTTGGCTTCCCATCCGGCGAACTCGGCCGGGAAGCAGCGCTTCATCAGGTTGATCATGATGGGCGGGGCAGTGGAGGCTCCGGGGGAAGCGCCCAGCAGGGCGCCGACCGTACCGTCCGCGGAGGTGATGAGCTCGGTGCCGAACTGCAGCACGCCGCCGCTCTTGGGATCCTTCTTGATGACCTGGACACGCTGTCCGGCGGTGATCAGGTCCCAACCTTCGGTGGCCGCTTCGGGATAGAACTCGCGCAGCGCCTTGGTCTTGCCTTCGCGGGACTTCAGGACCTCCGTGACGAGGTACTTCACCAGGGACATGTTGTCCTTGGCGACGGCCAGCATCGGCACCAGGTTGTGCGGGCGGACGGAGAACGGCAGGTCCGTCAGGGCACCGTTCTTCAGGAACTTGGGGGAGAACCCGCCATACGGGCCGAACAGCAGGGACTTCTTGCCGTCGACGAACCGGGTGTCCAGATGCGGAACGGACATTGGCGGTGCGCCTACCGAAGCCTGGCCGTAGACCTTGGCGTTGTGGGCAGAGATGATCGACTCATCAGTGGAGCGCAGGAACTGGCCGGAGACGGGGAAGCCGCCAAAGCCCTTGCCTTCCGGAATGCCCGAACGCTGCAGCAGGTGCAGGGCGCCTCCGCCGCCGCCGATGAAGACGAAACGGGCTGAAACGGTACGGGAAGCCTTCGTAGCGCGGTTGCGGACAGTGACATCCCAGCCGCCGCCGGAGTTCCGGGTGAGGTTGGTGACTTCGTGGCCGAAGTTGAGCTCGGCGCCGTTGGCTCCGAGGTAGTTGACCAGTTCGCGGGTGAGGGCACCGAAGTCGACGTCGGTGCCGCCTGCGACGCGGGACGCGGCAACGCGCTGGCCGGAGTCGCGGCCCTGCATCAGCAGCGGGGCCCATTCGGCGATCTTGCCGTGATCCTCGGAGAACTCCATGGTTTTGAACAGCGGCTGGGCGCTCAGGGATTCATAGCGCTTGCGCAGGTAGTCCGAGTGGGCATCTCCCCAGACGAAGCTCATATGGGGCAGCGGGTTGATGAAGCCGCCGGAGATGTGGCCCTGGTCCACAAGGTGGGACCAGAACTGGCGTGAAACCTGGAACTGTTCGTTGATGCCGATGGCCTTGGCCGGGTCGACGGTGCCGTCCGGGCCGGCGGGGCTGTAGTTCAGCTCGCACAGCGCCGCGTGGCCGGTGCCTGCGTTGTTCCAGGGATCGGAGCTTTCGGTCCCGGCGCGGTCCATCCGCTCATAGAGGGAAATGTCCCAGTCCGGTGCCAGCTGCTTCAGGAACGCCCCGAGGGTCGCGCTCATGATGCCGCCGCCGATCAGCAGTACATCAGTTCTGTTTGCGGACTTCTCCGCCGGGCTCTCAGCAGTCAACTTCATATCTCCAGTCACGTGGACGCTAGCCTAAGAAGCGTATCCCTCAGTGCCGCGCTTACTAAAATTGTGTGCGTGGTCCGCCGCAGCCCGCGTGCAGGAGGACGGCGGATCGGCAGATGCTTCCACGCTAGTCGGTGAGGCGGATCTTGTTGAAGACCTCGTTGAGGAGCGGCGACGTCGGGTACTGGGACACGCGGGGCGAGACGGTCAGCGTGGAAATCGGGAAAGCCAGCGGAACGGCGGGAACCCGGGTGGAGATCCGGTCCGAAATGGAGCGGTAGGCGTCGGCCCGATCATCGTCCGCCGGCAGCGTCCGGGCACGGTCGATCTTCGTGAAAAGCTGCGCATCCTCATAACCGAACTCTTCGCTGTAGGCGCCGAACAACGTGCCGACGAAGTTGTCCGCATCCATGTAGCTTCCGCTGAGTCCGGAGAGATGCAGGGCGCGGTCCCCGTTCTTCGAGACCTGCTCCAGGTAACCGTCAGACCATTCCACGGGAACGGGCCGGATATTCAGGCCGGCAGCGGTGAGCTGGCGGCTTAGCTCCGCATAGACCTTTTCCGGATTGGGAAGATAGGCCCGGGTGACCCGGCGGGGGTAGTAGAAGGGGAGTTCCTCCCCGGCATACCCGGCTTCTTCGAGCAGTTCCTTGGCGCGGTCCGGGTTGTGTCCGTAATTGGTGACGTTGTCCGAGCGCAGTCCCAGCTTTTCGGGCAGGAACTGGTTCGCCGACTTGCTGCCGTTCAGGAACAGTCCCTCCAGCAGGGCAGGCTTGTCCACGGCGTGGGCAATGGCCTGGCGCATTTTGGGCTCATCCAGGCCTGGGAAGTTCTGGTTGATCCCCAAATAGAGGATGGAGTAGGGATCACGCTGCAGGATCTGCATGCCGGCGCGGGCCAGTTCGCCGACGTCGGAGACAGTCACCAGGTCGTAGCCGTCCACTTCGCCGTTCTGCAAGGCGCGCAGCCGGCTTTCCGGGCTGGTGATGGTCCGGAAGGTGACGTTCTGGATCTGTCCGCGGTCGCCCCAGTAGTCCGGATTGGACACCAGCTGGACCTCGTCCTCAGCCCAGCTGGAAAAGACGAACGGTCCGGTTCCGACCGGATGCTGCGCGTAGACCGAGAGCCGGGTGCCGTTCCGGTCTTCGGTCAGCTCGTCCGCACGTCCTTCAGCCAGGGCACGCGGCGAAGCGATGCCGAACTCGGGCGAGGCCAGTGCAGGGATGAGGCCGGTCAGCCGGGTATTGAGTTCCAGCCGGAAGGTGTTTTCGCCCGTGGCCGTACAGGACTTGTAGGCGGACAGGTCGGGGGTGTCGGAGAAGCCCTTGAAGACTGACCGGAAGGCCAGGACCTCGGTGCCCCGCGCTGAGACGGGGAGGTTGTACCAGCGGTCAAAGTTCGCGCAGACCGCTTCAGCTGTCAGCGGCTCCCCATCGTGGAAGGTGATGCCGCGCTGAAGGGTGAAGTCATAGATGCGTCCGTCCTCAGATACCGACCATTCCTGGGCCAGCAGGGGCACGGGAGCTGAGGTCAGCGGGTCAACGCCCACCAGCGTTTCCAGGACCTGGCGGGTCACCCGGTGAGACTCGGTGTCCACTGCCAGGAAAGCATCAAGGCCGGCCGGACGGGCGGCTGTGGCGAAGGTGAACGAAGCCGAAGGCCCGCCGGACGCCGACGGCGAGGCCGAGGTGCTGGGCGCGTCGTCGTCGGGGCGGGCGGCAGTGCAGCCGGTGAGGACGAGTGCGGCGGCAGCGGCAGAAGCCTTAATAATGGAGCGCCTGGTGGCGGATGTTGTCACAGCTTCTGGGTTCTCCTCCGGGACGCACCATCCCTGCCTGATCGGTCGATTTCTTAGTCTAAATGATAAAAAACCGGTAAAGGCGGGTGAGAGTTGCCTCACAAGTGCCCGTTGGTAAGGCAGGATATGGAAATGACTGAAACCAGCCCTGAATCTCCGCTGCTAGAAGTGACCGATCTCGCCGTCGGCTTCCGGACCATGGAAGGCCCCGTGCAGGCGGTCCGCAAGGCCGGATTCAGCCTCGGTGCCGGGAAAACCCTGGCCATTGTGGGCGAATCCGGATCCGGCAAATCCACCACCGCCATGGCGGTCATTGGGCTGCTTCCAGGGAACGGCAAAGTCACTTCGGGCAGTATCCGCTTTGACGGGCGGGAGCTGGTCGGGCTCCCGGAATCCAAGATGCGCGCCGTCCGGGGGCGGTCCATTGGACTCGTTCCGCAGGATCCGATGTCCAACCTGAACCCGGTGACCAAGATCGGCACCCAGGTAGCAGAGACGCTCCTGGTCCACGGCATGGCCACCGGCAAGGACGTGGACCGCAAGGTCGTGGAGGTGCTCACCGCAGCCGGCCTTCCCGATGCCGCCGAACGGGCCAAGCAGTATCCGCACGAATTCTCCGGCGGTATGCGCCAGCGCGCGCTGATCGCCATTGGGCTTGCCTGCAGGCCCCGCCTGCTCATTGCCGACGAGCCCACCAGCGCGCTGGACGTCACGGTGCAGCGGACCATCCTGGACCAGATCGAGAGGATGACCGAAGAACTGGGCACCAGCGTCCTGCTGATCACCCACGACCTTGGTCTGGCCGCCGAACGTGCCTCCGATTTGGTGGTGATGCACCGGGGCGAGGTCGTCGAGACCGGGCCTGCACGCCAACTGCTGGAGGACCCCCAGCATCCCTATACGCAGTCCCTGGTGCGTGCTGCGCCCAGCGTGGCGGCCGTGCGCCTTGCACCCGGCGCGTTTGCCGCGCCGGCCTCTGAACGGCTGCATGCAGTCGGCGGCGGAGAAAGCGCCGGCACCGGCACTGACACAGCTGGAACTCCGGCTGCGGTGGATAACATCGTGGAAATCCGGGACCTGAACAAAGTCTTCTCCATCCGCGGCAAGGCCGGAGACTTCCATGCAGTGCGGAACGTGAGCCTTGAGATCCCGCGCGGCAAGACAGTAGCCATCGTGGGGGAGTCCGGATCGGGCAAAACGACGACCGCGAGGATGCTGCTCAAGCTGATCGAGCCGACGTCGGGCACCATGACGTTCGACGGCGTTGACGTTGCTTCGCTGCAGAAGCGCGAGCTGAGCAGTTTCCGCCAGCGGGTGCAGCCGATCTTCCAGGACCCTTACTCCTCACTGGACCCGATGTTCACCATTGAACGGATCCTGGACGAACCGCTCAAGACCTACAAGCGGGGCGATCGTGCAGAGCGTGCTGCCCGGGTACGCGAACTCATGGAACAGGTTGCCCTGCCTGTGTCCATGCTGCGCCGCTATCCGGCGGAGCTCTCGGGCGGGCAGCGCCAGCGTGTGGCCATTGCCCGTGCCCTGGCACTCAAGCCCGAGCTGATCGTCTGCGATGAGCCTGTCTCGGCACTGGATGTCCTGGTGCAGGCGCAGATCCTGAGACTGCTGGGGGACCTGCAGCGCGAGCTCGGGTTGAGCTACCTCTTCATTTCCCACGACCTGGCCGTGGTCCGGCTGATCTCGGACTACGTCTGCGTCATGAAGGACGGTGAGCTGGTGGAAGCGGCGACCTCCGAAGAGGTCTTCCAGAATCCGCGGCACCCGTACACCCGTAAGCTGCTTGCCTCCATTCCCGGCAACGAACTCAACATCGAAGGCGAGCTGGCTTCATAGCCTGCAGCAACCTCACGGCACACCGGCAGAAAAAGACAGGGCCTGCTCCATGGGAGCAGGCCCTGTTTTTGTGTCCGCTGACGGAGTTACTTGCGCCGCGTCTTGGGATCCAGTGATTCACGCAGCGACTCACCCAGCAGGGTGAAGCCGAGGGCCGTGATGGCAATGCAGATGCCGGGCAGGAACGCGAGCTGCGGTGCCACGGCAAGTTCGTTCTGTGCGTAGGTCAGCATCCGCCCCCATTCCGCGCTCTCAGGCCGTCCGCCGCCGAGTCCCAGGAAGGACAGGGCCGCGGCGTCGATCACGGCGGTGGCCAGGGTCAGGGTCGCCTGGACGATCACCGGGCCAACACTGTTCGGCAGCAGATGGCTCATGGTGATGGTCCGGGTGCTTAGTCCCAGGGCCTGCGCGGACAGGATATAGTCCGCGCCCCGCTGGCTGATCATGGACGACCGCAGGAGCCTGGCGAAGATCGGCACCTGGGATACCCCGATGGCGATCATCACCGCCGACGGCGTCTGTCCCAGCACGGCCGCGATGCTCACGGCCAGCAGCAGGTTCGGGACGGAGAGCAGGATGTCCACGAACCGCATGATGACGTTGTCCACCCAGCCGCCTACGCCGCCGGCAATGACGCCGAGCAGCATGCCTCCGGCCAGTCCAAGCGCGGTGGAGATAACGCCGATCAGCAGGGACGCGCGGGCTCCCCAGATGAGCTTGGACAGGACGTCGCCGCCAAAGCGGTCCAGCCCGAGCGGAAAGCCTTCGATGTCACCGGGGCCGGGGATCGACGTCGGCGTGATTTCGGTGCGGCCCGGCAGTTCCTCGCCGCCGTATGGCGCAAGGATGGGTGCGAAGACGGCGACCAGGATAAACAGGCCCACGATCACGGCGCCCGCGATCGCCGCGGGGTTGCGGCGCAGCCTGCGGAAGGCGTCACTCCACATTCCGCTGCCGCGTACATCAGGGGCGGCCGGTTCGTCGGGGCGGACAGCGCCGCCTGCCGGCGGCGGAAGAACTGTACTCATTGCACCCTCACCCTCGGGTCGATGAAGCCGTAGGAGACATCAACCAGCAGGTTGATCAGGGAATACGCCACGGCGATAAAGATGATGAAGCCCTGCAGCACGGGATAGTCCAGGTTGAAGATGGCGTCCCGCAGGAACCTTCCCACTCCGCTGAAGGCGAAGACCGTTTCGGTCAGGACGGCACCGGAGATGAGCAACCCTGTCTGCAGGCCAATGGTCGTGGTGACAGGGAGCATCGCGTTGCGCAGCACGAACCGGCTGCGGATGGTCTTTTCCATCAGCCCCTTGGCCCGGGCCGTGCGGACATAGTCCGCGCCCTGCACTTCAAGGACGGACGCGCGGGTAATGCGCACGATGATCGCCAGCGGAATCGTTCCGAGCGCAATGCCTGGCAGCACCAGGTGCATCAGCGCATCCCAGGAGGCGTCCCACTCCCTTGTTAAGAGCCCGTCCAGGACATAGAAGTCCGTGACATGCGTGGCGTTGATGCGCGGATCCTGCCGGCCATCCGTGGGGAACAGCGGGATTTGGATGGCCAGGAGCCACTTGAGGATGAAGGCGAGGAAGAAGACCGGCACCGTGATGCCGATCAGGGAGAGCACCACGGAGGAGTGGTCCCAGAACCTGCCGTAGTGCCTGGCAGCCAGGTAGCCCAGCGGAATCCCGATGCCGATCGCGAAGATCAGGGCCACGGCGGCGAGTTCCAAGGTGGCCGGGAAACGGGTGGCGAACTCTTCCAGGACGGGACGGCCGGTCACGGTGGAGGTGCCGAAGTCGCCCTGCAGGAGTTTGCCGACGTAGGTGAAGTACTGCTCAATGAGGGGCCGGTCGAAGCCGTAGGCCTCATTGATCCTGGCGATGGCCTCAGGTGTGGCCTTGTCGCCCAGGAGGGCGGTGGCCGGGCCGCCGGGAAGGCTGCGGACCCAGATGAACAAAAGGATGGACAAGCCGATCAGGGTCGGGATCAGCATTAACAGGCGCTTGCCTATAACTCGCAGCACGAGTGTCCTTTCTCAGCCGGTTGTGCGGCTGCTGAAAAGGTAAGGACAGAACGGGCCGGGACCCAGCGGCGCTGGATCCCGGCCCGGTTCGCCCGCTACTTGTTGAGCTTGATCTGGTTGAACACTTCGTCGTTGACGGGGGAGGCGGGGTAGGAATCCACGCGGTCCGAGAAGGCGAGCGACGGCGCCGGGTGTGCCAGCGGTACCGCCGGGACGAACTTGGCGATGTCGTCGTTGATCTTCTCGTACATCGGGGTCTGCTCCTCGAGGCTGCTCACCTGGCGTGCTGCCTCGAGCTGTTCGAAGATCTCCGGGTTGGAGAAGCCGAATTCGGGCTTCTCCTGGCCGAAGAACACTCCCACGAAGTTGTCGGTGTCGTTGTAGTCGCCGGTCCAGCCCAGCAGGTGGATGCCGTGATCTTCAGTGGCCTGCACACGGTCAAGGTAGTCCGGGGACCACTTGCTCGGCTGCGGGTTGACGGTGATGCCCACTTCCTCCAGCTGTGCGGAAATGTTGGAGAACACCTGCTCGGGAGTCGGCATGTACGGGCGGGAGACACCGGTGGGGTAGTTGAAGTCCACCGTGAAGCCGTCCGGGTAACCGGCTTCGGCGAGCAGTTCCTTGGCCTTCTCGGGGTCGTACTCGTACGTGGTGACGTCTTCGTTGTAGCCGTTGACGACGTCGGGAATGAACTGCGTTGCAACCTTGGTGCCTTCGGGAAGGGTCTGGTTGACCAGCGCTTCCTTGTCGATCGCGTGGGCGATCGCCTGCCGGACCAGCGGGTCGGCAAGCTGCTCGACCTTCTGGTTCATGCCCAGGTAGAGGATGGTGAAGGGATCACGCGGAATGACCTTGAAGCCGGCGTCGGCCAGCGCCTGGGTATCTGCCGGGGCCACCAGGTCATAACCGTCAATGTCACCGGACTGCAGGGACTGGCGGCGGGAGTTGGGATCATCGATGACGCGGAAGATGATGTCCGTGACCTGTCCCTGCTCGCCCCAGTAATCCTCGTTGGCGGAAAGCTTGATCTGGTTGCCGACTTCCCAGCCCTCGAACTTGAAGGGGCCGGTGCCGGTCGGGTGCGACTTGGCGTATTCGGTCAGTTCCGGTGCCTCAGCGGTGCCGGAGGCATCGTTAGCGGCGAACTCTTCCATGGCGGCGGGGCTCTGCATGGAGAAGGCCGGAAGGGACAGTGCCGCTATGAAGCCGGCGAACGGCTTCGCCAGGGTCACGACGGCTTCGTTCTCGCCGGTAGCTTCGCAGGACTCGTACGTGGCGTTTTCAGGGGTGTCAGCGAAGCCCTTGAACAGCTTGCTGTAGTAGTAGGCCTGGCTTTCGGCCTGCTGGATGCCCGTGAAGTTGTACCAGCGGTCGAAGTTCGCGCAGACGGCCTCGCCGTTGAACGGAGTGCCGTCGTGGAAGGTGACGCCTTCTTCGAGGGCGAAGGTGTAGGTCAGGGCGTCCTCGGAGGTCTCCCAGGACTTGGCGAGCAGCGGCGCCGGATCGGCGGTTCCGGGTTCGACGCCGACAAGGCCTTCGAAGATCTGGCGGCTGACGCGGAAGGATTCGCCGTCGGAGGCGAAGGCCGGATCCAGGGTCTTGGGGTCCGAGGATGCGGCGAAGACGAACGTGCCGTCCACCTCAGAGGCAGTGGCGCCGTCGTCTGCGGCATCGCGGTTGCTTTCGGCGCAGCCGGAGAGCACAAGAGCGCTCATGGCCAGGCCGGCAGTCAGGGCGGCTGCCCGTCGCCGGGCAGACCGGCTGAGAGTGAATCTGCCAGCAAGGGTCATTGTTCTATCTCCTCTGGGGCGGTGAGTATCGCTGCGGCCGGTCGGACCGCAGCGCACGTTTGTGTCGTGCAACACAAAACCATGGTCAGAGCCTACTGGCACACCGCGCATGCTTTGGGACGCTAAGCATGCTGGGCCCGGTCACAATTCGGTTACGTGCGCGGCCGGGCACTCCGAAGTGAATCGATGGACATAGGGGGCACGGCCGCCGTAGCTTCGAAAGGTGAGTCCGTCTCCATTTGCACACCGCCCGGCGGGAACCGCGCCTGCCCTCGCGCTGGCTGCGGGAGCGATCCTGGGCGCAGCTGCAGCCGGAGCAGGTGCATTGGTCCGAAGGATGCTCCGCCACCCGGTGATCAGCAGGGTCCGGCGCCCCGCAGATCCGGCAAAAGGATCCAGCAGTTCTGCGGAAGCCGTCACTGCTGTCAAGGAGGCGGAAGGAGAAGCGCTTCCAGGGTGGAAGGACGGGCCCGCAGGCGGAGGCAGGGAAACGGTCGAGGTGATCACACTGGACGCGGGTGTGAGTAGTTCGCCAAGAACGTGGGTAGTGCATGACGGGCCTGAATGGCGGGGCCTGCCGGGGGAGCTGGTGGTACCTGCCGATGACCCGCGCCGCAGGCCCGGACCTGACGCAGTGTGAGACGCCTCTCAAAGCGGCCCGGATTTCGCTTTTGCCGAAAACAGCTGGTAGAGTTTCATGTCGTTGCGGACGCTTCAAACGCCGAAATTCCGGCCGTCGAAACCTCCAAGACTGCCAGCACCTCTAGCTCAATTGGCAGAGCAATTGACTCTTAATCAATGGGTTCCGGGTTCAAGTCCCGGGGGGTGCACAGACAAGGTCCGCTGCTACCGTCCGGGAGCAGCGGGCCTTTTTTGCATCCCTTGCGGGCTGTTCGTGGCGGGGCGAAAAAGCTGGTAGAGTAACTTGTCGTTGCTGATCGGCCGGGGGAAACATGACCCAGGCAGGGATGCACACCGCCAAGCACCTCTAGCTCAATTGGCAGAGCAATTGACTCTTAATCAATGGGTTCCGGGTTCAAGTCCCGGGGGGTGCACCAGCGAGGTCCGGAAAGCCCTGATGATACAGGGATTCCGGACCTTTTTGCTTTCCTGGGCCTTTGCGGCAGGAAGGCCTGCGCACGGCGAGAGCAGTCGTTCGGCACGGCCATCTCCGGCTGCCCGGGTGGCAGAATGCTCCCGCTGTATACGGCGGTCCCCAGGAAACCGAGTGCCGCAAAGTCTGACCATGGCCCACACCCAATCGATGGTGACGGGCATCCAGTGCCCGCGGCTGCGCGCTGGGGCGAGCCGCCGCTATGTATGAGCTCCGGAAAGCGCCGCGTAAGGCGCCTGACAAAATGGCCTCGCATCCCGTTAGTACCTTGCAGCTGCCCGGATGCCTCTTACATGTTCCATGGGCGGGAGGCCTGCGGGTCACTTGTGACGCGGCCGAAGCGAATTCAGATCATCTGCGCCTAATCATTGCGAATCGATAGAACTGGCCTGTACAGTCCAGTACAGCATCGATAAAGTGCCTTCCCTGGGCGGAGCAGCCCTCGTACAAGGAGTTTCAATGAAGAAGCCTCGTAGTATCGTTTTCGCTGGCGCGGTGTTCACCGTCGGACTGTTCGCCCTTTCTGGTTGCGCCGGAGCTGCCTCGACGGCCGATGCGCCCTCTGAGTCCGCGGACGCGAAGGGGGAGATTGCGTTCTTTTCGCCGTCGGCTCAGATCGACGTGGTTAGCGCGCTCGCCGCAGGAGTAACTGAGGAAATGGAGGCGCAGGGGTACACGGTAGTTGTTCATGACGCGAACTTCGACCCCGTTAAGCAGGCGCAGCAAATCCAGCAGGCGCTCGACACTCGAAGCATAGTCGGTGCGTGGGTTTTTCCAGTAGCCCCTGAAGCTGCGGCTCAAAGCGTGGAGGCGCTTCAAAGCGCCGGCATCCCCGCGGTCATCGAAGGGCCGCCGATGTCACTCGGCTTCGAAGGTCCGCAGCCAGGCATAGCCTTTGACACCCCTAGCTTCGTTAAGTACGGTACTGCGATCGGTGAGGCAGCGGCGAGCTGCGCAGTCCAGGATGGACACGAAGCCTTGTTCCTGTCGCCGCCTGATTCCGCTGGCGGGTCTGCTGCCGTGAACGAGGCAATCTATGCTTCATTTGCCGCTGGTGCCCCCGACGTGGAGATCGTCGGAACTGCGGAGGGAGCGGACCTTGCCAGTGCGCAGACCGCGGTCTCACAGCTTCTCATCGCTCATCCCGACGCGGACGTCATTATCGCGGCGAGTGACGAGACTGCACTCGGCGCGGTTGGTGCCTTTAAGGCCGCGAACAAGACGCCCGCGTGCATCGTCGCCGGTGGAGGCGGCGAAGGCGGCATGGCTGCATATGAGGCTGGTGACATCACTGCAATCATCAGTTGGGACTACACCTCCGCCATCGCCGAGGCAGCAGAGGACCTCATCAGGCTGATGTCCGACCCCACCTCTGTAGGCGGGATCATCGAGACTCCTGTCAAGGCTTCGGGCGGCAACTGAGAATGGCGCGCGTTATCGGCACGGAAACCGTTCATCAGGTTTCCCCCAGTACGAGCTTGCCGTGGAAGGTCCGCGGGCTGCTTTTGGTCCGTGACCAAGGGCTCATTGCACTCTGGGTCGGGATTATAGTCATCTTCAGTTTCTGGGGTGCCCCTCACTTCCTGTCGCTTCCAACAGCCGTTTCGGTACTCAACGCTGCTGCAATCGCCGGGATTTATGCTGCGGGTGTTGCCGTGGGAGTGATGACCGGAGTGCTGGACCTTTCCGTTCCGGGTACGGCCGCATTTGCCGGCGTCGTCACCGGTACCCTCTTGACGCAGGGATCACCGACCTGGCTGGCGGTTGCGGCCGGGCTGTTGGCGGGGCTCGTCGTCGGTGTAGTCAACGCGCTGGTCGTACTGCGTGGGTTTAATCCACTGATCGTAACGATCGCCATGCTCAGCGTCCTAAGTGGTGCTGCGCTGCTCCTGGCGAACGGCTCCAATATCTCCGGGCTGACCCAGCTCGTGTTCATGGGGACGCAGACCTACTTCGGCATTCCTGCCCCGGTGTACATTTCGGTCGGCGTCTTTGTGGTGCTCACTGTCTTTCTCAAGTACACCCGGGGCGGCGTTCGGCTGTTGGCAGTGGGCGGCGGCGCCGAAGCGGCCCGTCGCGTCGGAATCGCAGTAAACCAGTACCGCATTCTGGGGTTTGTCATCTCGGGAGTGTGCGCAGCGCTTGGAGGAATCGTGACCGCTGCATACATCACGACGGCGGTTCCGAGCGCGAGCGTCGGCACGGTCTTCACAGCGATGACCGCTGTCGCTCTCGCCGGGGTTCCCTTTGTCGGTGGGCGGGGAAGCCTGCCCCGGGTGGGGCTCGGTGCCGTCGTGGTAGCCACGATATCGGCTGGGCTCCTGCTCGCGAAGGTTCCCGCCGACTGGTCCTCTGTCGCCACGGGCATATTGCTCGTCGGGGGACTCGGGCTCAACATGTGGACAACAAACACCACGTCAAAGCTCCTTGTAGCCAACAACGGCGAAGGCATGAAAGGTGGGCTCAGATGAGCGGTGCGGCGTTTGAACTGAAGAATATTAATGTCCACTACGGCTACGCACGGGCGCTTGAGCAGGTCTCACTTGTGGTCCGCCCCGGAGAGGTCGTCGCGCTCCTGGGGGACAATGGGGCAGGTAAATCAACGTTGCTCAAGGTCATGTCCGGAGCACACGTGCCCACCGCGGGGGAACTGTTTGTGTCCGGTGAGCGGGTGCATTTCAAATCCCCGCGCGATGCCTCCGCCTCCGGTGTCCAGATGGTGTACCAGGACCTGGCGTTGGTAGAAGCGATGGACATTGCCGGAAATCTGATGTTGGGGCGCGAGCGTCTGATGCATGGACCGCTGGGCTGGCTCGGCTTCTTGGACCGAAAGGCCATGCGCAGAGAATCACAGCGTGAGCTCGATGCGCTGGGAGTGCGAACAGCGCCGGTGACAAGGTCAGTGGAGATGCTCTCCGGTGGCCAGCGGCAGGTCATCGCGATTGCTCGTTCGAGTGCCCGGTTGCCGGAACATGGGGTTCTGCTTATGGACGAGCCCACTGCGGCGCTCGGCCACGAGCAGACTGAGCTCGTTGAGTCGCTCATCCGAACCCTCGCCGCACGGGGCGTCTCGATCGTGGTCGTCACCCACAACCTTCCGCTCGCTTCCGCAGTCTCAGACCGTATCGTCGTCCTGAACCGCGGTCGGAAAGTAGCGGATGTGCCGACGGGGGAGACCGATAAGGACACCGTGGTGGGGTGGATCACCGGCGCCAGCGTTCAAGCGGGTGTGCTCCAACACTGAACACCGCCAGCCGCAGAAGGTGGGGCAGGGCCACTTGGCCCGGCCCCGCCTTCCGTTTTTCCAGCAGGACTGCACCTTGACGGTCCGGGATTGATCAGTCCCGGACCGTCAAGGTTTGTTTTCGCTACTTTTGAGCAGCCTTGTCCTGCAGTCCGCCGGCGAACATGCTGAACGGTGGCTGGCCGAGGAGGCGCCGGCCGCTGATCTCGGCGAGGGACTCCAGGCGCATTGCGCCGTGGGAGAGGATCACGGCGGCGTCACGGGAGTATCGCTGAAGCGGGCTGGAGAGTGCCATTCCGGAGGAGCCCGTAATGCGCAGGATGAGGTCTATTGCGTCCTTCGCGAGCTGGCCCGCGAAAGCCAGGCTGGTGCATCCTTGTGCTTCCTCATCACCGGTATAGTCCTCGCCGCGTACCGCGAGGTGGTCGATTTCGTCCGCGTACTGCAGCACCGTCGCCTTTGCCGCGTCAATGAGTGCTCTGGCCTTGCCGGCGGCAACCTGGCTCGAGGCCATCTCGGCAATGCTGGCGTAGGGCGGGCTGAACGGCTTCCGCGCGGGGGCTAGCTGGCGAAACACATCCAACGCGCCCTCCGCCATACCAACGAGAGCGGCCATGTTCACAACCGTGGCTGTCATCATGGAGGCGCGGGTCTTCGCCTGGTACGCAAGGCCGCTGAACCGGGCAGCGGCGCTATCCATGTGCATCGGGAGCTCGGCCATGTCAACGAACCGGTGGTCAGGCACGAACACCGGCTCAATTGTCACAATCGAATTCGAATCAGAGGCCGCCATTCCCGCCACCTGCCAATCATCAAGCCGCTTTATGTCGGCCGGATCCATCATGATCAGGGCATGCCCGCTCTTGTCACCGTCAACCCAGGCAGCACCGCCGAACAGCCAGGCGGCGTCATGGTTCCCTGATACATAGGTCCACTTGCCTTCGACCATCCACCCTCCCTCAGCCCGAGTGGCAGTGCCGGTTACCGCCGCGAAGGTGGAACCGCCGGCTGCGAGTGGTCCGGAGTGACCGTCCAGCCGGCTGTACAGTTCATTGACTAAACGCTCGGGGAGTGTGCTCACCATACGAAGGCTGGTGCCAACAAAGAATGTCCAGCTTGCGGAGGCGTCACCCTTGCCGAGCGCGCCCGCGATCTCCGCGATGTCGCGGGCACCCAGCGCATAGCCGCCGTACTCAAGCGGGGCGCACGCGCGGTATAGACCGAGATCCGTAAACGCTTCGATGATCCCGCTGTCCAGCCGGCCACGCTTCTCTGCTTCCGGGGCCAGATCGCGAATACGCTGCTGCAGACCCTGTACGCCGGCCGCGATCCGCCTCCCTTCCGGGCTGAGGTACCTGGAGGCCGCCGCATCCAACGGTGTCATCCGGTCGACGGGGGGACCAGGCATACGCCCCTCGTGGAGGCCAGTACCAGCAGGGTTGATCGTGTCAGTCATGGTCATCTCCGTCGATGTTCTGGTAAGTTGCTGTACTGTACCGCACAGTACCAGACGGGTAAGGCCGGTACACTGGACTTCTCGATCCAGGCGATAAGGTGGGTAGATTCCTCAATGCCTTCAACAGTGCGCATTGGCGGCAGTTGAAGTTCGAGCAAAGGAAGCGTGAATGCCCCGGAAAAAACGAAGTGGTCGCAGCAAGCGCGACATAGTCCTGGATGCAGCCGTTGAGCTGCTGTTGGTCAACGGATATGACGGTACGTCCATGGATGCGGTTGCCGCGCTCGCGGGGGTGTCCAAGACGACCGTTTACGCGCACTTTGCAGACAAACTCGAGCTGTTCAAAGCTGTATTGCATTACGGTGCCAGGGAGTTGGGGCAGCACCTGTCTGAGCTGAAAGAGCGCGATGCTTTATCTGAGGGGTCGGCGGAGGACCGTCTGGTGTCCGCGTTGATCGCCGCCAGCCAGGCCGGGTCAGGGTCCCAGGCCATCGCCTATTTCCGGGTGATGATCGCCGAAGCAAACCGGCGTCGGGAAATCCTAGACGCATTCGGTACTTTTGCGGCGGAGATGCCGGAGGTATCGGACATCGTCAGCATCATCGCGGACCTGCTCGTTGATTACGGTTCGGAGTGCGGCTTCACTCTCGATCGGCCAGATGCCCACGCCGCCATGCTCCTGCGCATGACAGCATCCGGCATTGAGTTCGATCAGCTGATCTCGGATTTTCAGCTTTCGGACGAGCTGCTTGAGTCGCACGTGGAATACATCACGCGAGTGTTCCTGCGAGGCCTCCGGCCGACGGCCAGCGAGCCTGCCGTGGCTTTGCCTCCAGGGTACGACTATCCCTGGGGCCCTGCATTGGCCTGACTTCCGAGGTGCGAAAGGCACGGCCTGGAAGGATAGGGTTGTGTCGATTCCCGATTTAGGAGGACTGCGGTGGTCAAGGCGCAGGATGAGCCCGGGCGGCGCACCAGACTCTCGGCTGCGCGGCAGACAGAGATCCTGGCCGCGGCCGTTGAGCTGCTTGAAGAGGTTGGATACGAGAATCTGACGATGGCCGCGGTGGCCAAGCGCGCCAGATGCAGCACGGCGACCATATATCGCCAGTGGCAGGGCAAACCCGGCCTGGTTATGGCCGCGCTTCGGTCTTATTCCTCGATCGCCCAGCCTGCCGACAAGGACACGGGTACACTCTCTGGTGATCTTGCTGCCATCATGGACGACCTCGGGCAGGTCGCGGAGTCGGAGATGGCGCTCCTGGCAGCCCTCGCTCACGCGTCCATGAAGGACCCGATGCTCGCTGAGACGATGCGCAAACAGCTCTCCGCTCCTGCAGGATCGCCGCTGGACCGGGCGATCGACCGCGCCGTTGTTCGAGGCGAGATCACCGTTGACGAGGTGACGCGCCGGTATTGCCACCACGTCTTCCTTTCAATCCCGCTCGCCCGGCATCTGGTCGAGGGCTCGTTCCCTGATCCCGCGTATTTGAAGGGATTTGTGGAGACGATCCTGCTTCCTGTGCTTGCGCCCCGCGGAGGGCTCCGCTAGCTGTCCGGAGAGAAGGCATTTCCTGCAGGCAATCTGAAAAGCCGCGAAGTGAAGAGGGACCAGTTCAAACTGAGCTGGTCCCTCTTTTTTGGGGTTGATGGGTTGGCCCCGGTGTTCGCGGAGAACTCGTCCCGGTGTCCGCGCAGGGCCCGCGTATGTGCCACGAAAATTCGACGCGCGGAAAAGGGTTGTGCATGGCTGAATGTGGCGTTAGTCTCACTTCTAGGTGAACGAAACGATGTCGTTTCGATAATGGGCGGCCCTTCATTGCTTCGTCCGCGATGTCCGCGTCCTCAGCTCACCTCGAACAAGGAGACAGCGCATGAGTGGATTTTCGATCGTCAACGGGATCGCAGAAATTACCGATCCTGCGATCTATGAGAACTGGCTCGACAATGAGGAGTTCAAAGCGGCGGTAGCTGCTGATTCCTCGCCGGAACGCAACGCGGTCAAGCGCCTGCTCATAGACTTCGAAGCCGACCTGGCCCGCATGGTCCGTGACGACCGGGTGCAGGAACAGGTGGTTGAGGTGATGACGAAGTACGCTGCCTGGGATTACGTTCAGCACGATCCGAACGCAGCCGGTAACGGCCTTGAGAAGCTCATTGAACACTTCCGGAATGTGCCGGTCGTCGGCGAGGTTTCGCCGCCGGTAGTGAGCGTCATCCTTGACGGCGAGGTCGCGTGCCTCATGATGCGAAAACCTGTCCCGGATCCAGTCGTGCCGGACACGACCTACGAGTGGAACATCCTCACCGTTTTCCGGGTGCACAACGGAAAGCTGGCGGAGCACTGGAGCACGTTCCGCAAAGCGGTCCCCGGCCGGGATCCGCTGGGGGACTGACCGTGCCGAAACTGCAGATCATTGTCGGCAGCACCCGCCCCGGCCGCCTCGCCGGGCCCATTGCCAAGTGGGTCTTCGAGAAGACAGCCGCGGATGGGCGGTTCGACGTCGAGCTCGTCGACATCGCGGAGTACGGTCTGCCCGTCCTCGACGAACGGCACCACCCCGTCCTCGGACGCTACGAGAATGAGCACACTCAGCGCTGGGCCGCCAAGATCCAGGAAGCGGACGCGTTCATCTTCGTCTCACCGGAATACAACTACGGGCCATCCGCTGCCCTGCTGAATGCGTTCGACTATCTCGGGCGCGAATGGATGTATGCCCCAGTGGCGTTCGTCAGCTACGGCGGCATCGCAGGAGGCCTCCGGGCAGTCCAGGTCATGAAACAGATTGTCACGACTGTTCGGATGATGCCCCTGCCGGACGGCGTCGCGCTGCCGCTCGTTATGCAGAACTTTGAGGCCGGCGAGTTCGTGCCGCCGCCTTCCGCTCAGAGGGCCGTCGCACCGATGCTCGCGGAACTGCTGCGGTGGACGCAGGTGCTGGGCCCGCTGCGTGCCGAAGGTCCGCCGCCGCCCACGCTGCCTCCGGGACCCCCGGCGCCTCGCTCCTGATCACGGAAACCTCACAGAAGAAACTGGATCCCGCAATGACATCACACACAATCCCGCCCGCAGGCATCCCCAACGGAGAACCGATCCTGCGGGACGGTCTTCCTGCCGCCCGGGCGAAGTTTCCCGAATCGCCGTACCTCAGTGATGAGGGACGCCGAATGCGGGACGAGATCGTCCAGCTCCTCCCGTCGCTGCGCGAACAGGCCGCCGAGGGGGAAGCGCTCGGCGCACTCACTCCCGCGACTCTGGAGGCGGTGAATGGCGTCGGTGCCTTCAAGATCACAATCCCCACGGAGTTGGGCGGCTACGCACTCGGGGCCCGCGATACTGCGGAGGTCGTGCGAACACTCGGCCAAGGCGATGCAGCAGCCGCCTGGCTGGTAATCGTCTCCAGCGCCACCCGGAACATCCTTGGATTCGATGTGAAGGTCCGTGACGAAGTATTTGCGGGAATCGATGACTGGGTCGGTCCGCTCGTGTTCGGTGCGACGGTCTTTGCTCCAAAAGTCGGCGACGGGCGCAAGGTGGCGGGAGGCTACCAGGTGAAGGGGAAGTGGTCGTTCGGCAGCGGCAGCAAGCACGCTGCCTGGGGCTCGGTCGGTTTCGAGTATGAAGACCCGGCGAGCGGCGAGCGGCGACGTGCAATGGGGGTCCTGTCCAGGGACCAGTACGCGATCGTAGACGACTGGCATGTCATGGGCCTCCAGGCGACAAACTCGAACAGTATCCGGGCGGACGAGGAGACCTTCGTCCCCGACTACCGCGTCGTCCACACCGCGGACCTTCCGCGTCTGAGCGATTCTCTTCGAGGCGCCTACTCGGGGCTGGGCTTCAAACACGGCGCGTTCGGCATGATGATCGGCAGCAGCGGCGCATTCGCGGCGTTGGCCATCGGAATCGCACAGGGGGCACTTGACTCGTTCCTGGCTCAGGCTGCCAAGCGTCCGCCCTTCAACCTGCCCTACCCGGCGATGTCGGAGATGGCCTCGATCCAGGTGGTCGCCGGTAAAGCGCGTGCGGTCATCAATGCAGCGGAGGCGGTCCTCGCCCGGCACATGGACGAGGCCGATCGGCGGGCGCTCGCAGGCGAGGACTATCTCCCGTCTGAAGAACCCGAAATCACGATGGATCTCGTCCACCTGATCCACCAGTGCCTCCACACAGTGGACGGGCTCCTCCTCGCTCTGGGATCGTCGGCGGTTTCCCTCTCCAATCCGATCCAGCGCGCGGTCCGGGACATCCACGTCCTGGCGACTCATGGGGCATTCCGCATCGATCCGATGGCTGAGATCAATGGCCGGGCGATGTTCGGCCTTTCCCCGTTTCCGATGATGGCGGCTATCAGTTCGCCCGTCACTGCTCCGGAGAACGTGCGTCCTCCGGCAGCCCCGCCGCACCCGTAAGGCCGTGCCCGCGTGTTCGCCCGCCGGGCCCCCCAGAACCGAAAGGCGCCAACGTCAACGTCGACGTAGGCGAGTACCGACCACAAGGAGCTCCGATGCAAAAAGACAATCCTGTTGTGCCGGCGGCGAGCTTTCCGCCTCCTGCACCGTTGCTCGACGGTGCAGCAAAAATCAGCTTTAGACAATACGCACTCGAGTTCATGAAGGCCCCTGGCCGGGCTAAGGCGGCGCTTATCGGCAGTCTCCTGCTGGTCGCCGTGAGTCCTGCGGCCCTGGCTGCGATGACCCCCTTTATTGTTCCGGCCTACGCGATGAGCACAGGTACGCGGCCGCAGGACGGGATCCTTCTGTTCGTCAGCATTCCGCTGCTCGTCGGACCATTGTTCCTTCCCTTCCTCGGACGCTGGGTCGACCGCCACGGCGCCCGGACGGTCGCTTTGCCGTCCATCATTCTCTATGCGGTTTTTATGGCCCTGGTTCCGGTCGCCGGCACCACCACATGGCTGCTCGGTGTGCTGCTTACCCTCACGGCAATCTGTGGCTTCAGTGCGAGCCTGGGTGTGGTGTTCAAAGTCATCTCCGGGTGGTTCCCGGCGCATCGCGGCATTGGTTTCGGCCTCATTGGCGTGACATCCGGTATGATCGCGGCAATTTCGTCGCCTCTGTTTCAATGGCTTATTAACGGAAACGCGGCGACCTCCGCTCCGCCGGCGGCAGGGGAGATGCCCGCGGGTGCCGAACCCCCTGCCGATGCCGGGAGTGCTGGTCTGATTCCACCCGGTGAAGCGGGCGGTGCGCCTCTTCCCACCGTCGACCCCGGGGTCTTCGCGGGGCTTGGCTGGGACGGCACCTACCTCGTTACCGCCATCGCGGTCGCCGTCATCGGAATCCCCACCGTGCTCTGGCTCATCTCCGAGCCCAAGGTCACTGCCCACGTTCCTCTGCCCAAGGCAGTCGACGCTTCTCTTCCGGGGGTGCCGTTCCGGAAGGCGATTTTGACGCGACCGTGGATTCTGCTCATCCTCTTCCTTGTCCTCGCTGGGACCGGGCCGATCGCGATGCGTCAGAACGCAGTGGATTTCTTCGGCCAGTCCGGTGTCAATCCCGCCGCCGTCTCGGTCTCGCTTTCAGTACTCGCCAGCACGTCAATCATTGGACTGCTTGCCGGGGGCACCACTCTTGACCGCACACGTCGCCCCTGGGTCGTAGCCCTGCTTCTCCTCGGCGCACCGGTAGGTCTCCTGCTCGCACTCGGTAACGGTGGTTCCCTGGTGCTTGTCTATCTCTCTATGGGACTGCTCGGCATCATCGCGGGCGTGGAGTCGGCCCTGGGCCCGGCGCTGATCGCCAAGTATTTCGGGATGAAGTCCTTCGCGGCACTCCAAGGCATGACGCTCGCGGTTACGGGTGTTGCGCTTGCGGCGTCCCCGTACCTCTTCAGTGCGCTTCAGGCAGCTACGGGAAGCTACGCCGCGCCGATGCTCGTACTCGTTGTGCTGGGCGTCATCGCGGTAGCGTGCGCCGCCCTTCTGCCGAAATACCCCCCTGCATGGGCGAATCCGGAACTGCTCGACGAGACCGCGGCGACTCCACCGAGCCGGGCCGTCTAGTTCCCATCCGGCGGCCGGCGGGTGCACGCCCGCCGGCCGTCATCTCGTCCTCTATGTTCTCGTTTTCCGTTATAAGAAAAGGTACCCAGTCATGATCCATGCGCCCACCGCTCCATCTGCATTCGACCTGCTCGCTCGTGCGGAGGAACTCGTGCCAGCCCTGCGCGCACGCGCTTCAGAGACCGAGGAGCTGCGCCGCCTCCCGGACGAAACAATCTCCGACTTCGAAAGGGCAGGCCTATTCAGCGCGATGCTCCCAGCCACGCTGGGCGGCTCCCAGATCGACCTCATCGAGTACGTGGACATCGTCCGGACCCTGTCCCGGGGCGACGCGTCAGCCGGGTGGGTCGGCGCGTTCCTCATGGCCCACAATCTTCTGCTTGCCCGTTACGGTGTGCAGGCACAGTCGGACTTCTTCCAGGGCGGCACGTATGCACTGGCCGCAGCGGCAGCAACTCCGCCAGGAACGGCAGCGCCGACCGAGGGCGGCTACCTGGTCAGCGGTCGCTGGCGCTTCGCCTCCGCTGTGATGCACGCCCAATGGGTGATGGTCAGCGCTCTTTCTCCAACCGGGCCGCTCTCGGTGGCGGTGCCCATCGAGGACGTGACGGTGATCGACACGTGGCAGGTCCCCGGTATGAAGGGCACCGGGAGCAACGATGTAGAGGCAGAGGACGTCTTCGTTCCCGCGCACCGAACGATTGAGTTCGCGTTGTTCTCCGCAGACTCGGAACGGGCTGCTGCGCTGCACCCCGGTTACCCGCTCGCTGCGTACCCCGTCAACCGCATTCTGCCTGTCATCCAGGCGGCAGTTGCGCTCGGCACCGCGGATGCGGCCCTGGAGCTGTTCCGCGGAAATGCCGGTAAGCGTGTCCGTATGCAGACCGGGCAGCGAATCGTGGACGACCCCCTCGTGCGGTCGGCATACGCCCACGCGTGGGACCTGCTGCACGTCGCGGAGCTGCAGATGAGGGACGCACTCGAAATGACGGCCGCCATCTACGGGCCTGAGCGCTCGCAGGAGGCAAGCCTTGAGAATCGCGCCGTGATCAACCTGGGTCTCACCGGGGCGGGCACCAAGGCATTCGCTGCAGTGGACCTTGTGGTGCGCTCGTCGGGGGCCTCTATCTTCCGCACGGGTGACCCGCTGGAGCGCATCTGCAGGGATGTGCAGGTCATCCGCAATCATGCGTCCGCAGATTTCATGACCATGAGCGCTGTTGCCGGCGGTGTCCTCCTCGGGCAGGATCTCGGCGACTTCCCCGAGCCCCTCTTTTAAACGACGTCGCACCTCTATCCCCTCCGTTACGAAAGGGCATCATGTCCGAACTCGCAGATATCACCCGCCGACTGGAGCGCCTCGAAGCTGTTCATGAAATCGAAAACCTCATGGGGCGCTATGCGTTCTACCACTCGGCCTACCGGGATGACCTGATTCCACCGCTGTTCGCGGACCGGGAGGACCTGGTCGTGGAGATGCCGTTCGGTACGTTCACCGGGCGGGATGCCGCACGGAGAGCGTGGGCGCCGCCCCCCATGAAGGCACCCTCGCGTGATCTGACCGGTGAGTACGTTGAGCACCTGCTCACGACTCCGGTGGTGGAAGTTGCCCAGGACGGGCGCACCGCTCGGGCGGCATGGATCTCACCGGGCGCCGAGGCGCATCACCTCGGCTGGGTTGAAGGCAACCCGCTTCGGGCGCTTTGGTACTGGGGACGTTACTCGGCGGATTTCGTCCGTGAAGACGATGCCTGGCGGCTCTGGCACTTCCGGCTCTCCGCCACCTTCATCACGGAGTACAGTGCCAGCTTCACGGACGCCGCTGCACAGCTGAGCCCGCCCCTGCCGCCCTACGACGAGAACGGACCAGATGCTCCGCCCCGGGGTCAGGTGCCGTACTCACCGGTCTGGGATCCCCGTGACCTTGCCCTGGCCCCGGAACCGTACGGCACGTTCCCCGGCATATGACATCAGCACCATTGCGCATAACTGGACTACACCGTACAGTACGTTTATGAACGAAAAGGAGGCAACAGTGAAAACTCATGCCGAAGTTCCTGTTGACCAGCAGTCATTCCGTGCATCCATGGGAGCGGTGGCTACACCGGTTTCCATCGTCACCACGTCTATTCACGCTCCGCATGGGACCACCGTCAGCGCATTCGCATCACTCTCGCTCGACCCGCCGATGGTCCTGGTCTCGCTGCAAAACGACTCAGACCTGCTCGGCTTGATTTCGCAGTCCGGACGTTTCGGGCTCAACGTCCTCGCCTTTGACCAGGCGGGCATTGCCTCCACCTTCGCGAAGCGTGGTTTGGACCGATTCGAGGGAGTCGATTGGGTGCTGGACCAGGGGGTGCCGCGAATCGCCGGCATTGCGTCCTGGGCGGCGTGCCGGGTCGTAGACCTCATACCAGGTGGGGATCACACCATCGTGACCGGACTTGTTGAAGGAGCGGACAGCGCAGATGTCGCTGGACTGGTCTATCAGCACCGCCGGTTCGGGCATTTCACGCCCGTTGAACCGGCTGCTTAGCGAGCATCGGGTTAGACCAATAGAACACCGGCTGCCGCAGCAGCCGCCGAGTTAAGGAACAATGATGTCCCAGTCCGTTTACGCCACCACACCCAGGCCACGGCCCATCCGGGTGCCCAAGCTGCACCATGCGACCTTCATGACCATGGAGATCGACCCGATGGTGAGGTTCTACGAAGCTGTCTGCGGCCTGCAGCCAGTCTTTTACTCGGAGAACGCCGCGTGGCTGGTCAATGACGAGGCGAACCACCGCATCGCACTGCTCCGCATCCCGGGGACGGTCCCGCCGGTGAACAAACCCCACTCGGCCGGGATCCACCACACGGCCTTCGAGTACCCCGACTTCGACTCGTGGCTCGACAACTACGTCCGCCTGCGGGACCAGGGAATCCTTCCTGCCTTCAACATGGACCACGGTATGACGATGTCCATGTACTACGCCGACCCGGACGGCAACGGCATCGAGATCCAGGTGGACAACTTCCATGACTGGGGCAAGTCGAGCGAGTGGATGTGGGCATCGCGCGAGTTCGCGGAGGACCAGCTCGGACCGCAGTTCGATCCGGACAAGCTGGTTGCCGCGCGCGAGGCGGGGATGGACCACGACGAGATCCATCGCCGGGCCTATGCCGGGGAGTTCCGTCCCGCCGTTGAAGTGCCCAACCCGTCGTTCCCCGACCGCTGGGCAGAAAAAATCGCGGCGAACCCGGAACTCCTGCGCGGAGTTCCCTTCCCCATGGCAGCGGAGGCCTGAGACATGCGCATCGCTAACCTGAACGGCCGTGCAGCGCTTGTCAGTGAGAGGGGAGCGGTGGACATCGCCGCAGCCTCCGACGGCGTTTTCGGGCCTGACCCGATGGACGTGTACGAGCGCTGGAGCGACTTCGTTGCCTGGGCAGCGGCGGCGACCTTGCCGGCGGCAGCGCCCTTCGAACCAGCCGATCTCGGCATTCCGGTTCCCAGGCCTCCGCAGGTGCTCGCCATCGGCGTGAACTACAAGGACCACGCCGCCGAGGCGAACATCCCGGCTCCCGATGAGCTGATCGTTTTCACGAAGTTCCGTTCCAGCCTCGCAGCGCCCAATGCGCAGGTCGAACTGCCAAGCGACGACGTCGATTACGAAACCGAAATCGTTGTGGTTATCGGTAAGGAAGGCCACAAGATCTCCAAGGCTGATGCGTGGCAGCATGTGGCCGGGATCGCCGTCGGACAGGACTATTCGGAACGCACGGTGCAGCGTCGTCCCCCCGTACCGCAGTTCTCGATGGGCAAGTCGTTCCCGAACTTCGGACCGTTCGGACCGTACGTGGTCACACCGGACGAATTCCCGAACCGGAACTCCATCTCGTTCCACGCAACGTTGGAGCGCCCGGGCGAGGAGACGATTACTCTTCAGGACGGTGACACTGACCAGCTCTTCTTCCCAATTGACGAGAGCATTCACCGGCTCTCGCAGATCGTGACGCTGCTGCCCGGCGACATCATCTTCACGGGCACGCCGGCGGGCGTGGGACTCTCGCGCGGGATCCTGATGCGGCCGGGCTACCGCCTCACCAGCACTCTCGACGGCTTCGGCTCGTTCACGAACGAGTTCATTGCGGCATCGTGACCGAGACGCCTGAGCCGCCCGAGGTCACCTGGGCGCCGACCGAGGAGAGTATCCGGAAGACCAAGCTGTGGGCCCTGCGGGAGCTGGCCCTCGAACGCCACGGGGTACTCGTCGATGACTATCCCGCATTTTGGCGGTGGTCGGTCGAGGAACCCGGGGCGTTCTGGGATCTCGTCCGTGAACACGCAGGCCTGATAGGCGACGGGTTGGTGGGACCTGCTCTTTCGGAGCGCCGCATGCCCGGCGCGGTCTGGTACCCGGATGCGCGGCTGAACTATGCCGAGAACGTCTTACGGCACGCGGATACACGCCCGGACGAGGTAGCGATCGTGGGGCTGTCCGAGGATGGGCGGATTGAGTGGACCTGGGCCGGTCTCCGCGACCGGGTCGCTGCCCTCGCCTCCCGCCTCCGCGGCCTCGGGGTGGAGGAGGGCGACGTCGTCGCGGCTGTGTTTCCCAACGTTCCGGAGGCGATCGCGGCGATGCTCGCGACCGCGTCCGTCGGCGCTGTCTGGTCAGTGTGCTCTCCCGACTTCGCCCAACCTGCGATCGTGGACAGGCTCGCGCCGCTGGAGCCGCGCGTGCTGCTGGGTTCCTCCGGCTACACGTTCAAGGGCCGCCCGGTCGACTCCAGGCCGCTGGTGGACTCGGTTGGCTCCGCCCTGCCCTCAGTGACCGACGTCTTGTACCTCGATGACCTCGATGCCTTGCCGTCTGCATCCGCGGACTACCGGCGGCTGCCGTTCGACCACCCCTTGTGGGTTCTCTTCTCCTCGGGGACCACGGGCGTCCCGAAAGGCATTGTGCACGGACACGGCGGGATGCTGCTGGAATCGGCCAAGGGAATCGGGCTGCAGTTCGACCTCGGTCCGGATGATCGGTACTTCACGGCAGCGAATACCTCCTGGATGGTGTGGAACACGCTTCCCAACACGCTCAGCGTGGGGGCGTCCGTGGTTACCTTCCCCGGTGCGTCCATGTGGCCGGACGCCGACCGCCAGTTCGCCATCGTCGCCCAGACACACGCGACGATGCTCGCGACAGGCGCCGCATATCTCTCCCTCGTGGAGAAGTCCGGGCTGCGCCCGGGGGATCGCCACGACCTCTCGTGCCTCGACACGATCATGTCCACGGGCTCGGTTCTCGCCCCCTCGACCTGGCGCTGGGTCCACGAGGCAGTCAAGGCTGATGTGCATCTGTCCAGTGATTCCGGCGGCACCGATATTTGCAGCGGTTTTATCGGGGGTAACCCGTGGCAGCGCGTGCACCTCGGCGAACTGCAGGGACCGACGCTTGGGACTCCCGTCCAGGTTCGCACCGAGGACGGCCGGGAGGCTGCGGACGACGAAGTGGGTGAGCTCGTACTGACCGGGCCGATGCCGTCGATGCCGGTCCGCTTCTGGGGCGATGAGGATGGGGCCAAATACCACGCGGCGTACTTCGAGGCCGATCCCTCCGTCTGGACTCACGGCGATTGGATCAGCCGCACCCCGCGCGGGGGCCTGATAGTGCACGGAAGATCCGACGCCACGCTCAACCGGGACGGCGTGCGGCTTGGCAGCGCGGAGATCTACGCCGCGCTGCAGACTCTGGACGAGGTGCGCAACGGCGTCGTTCTGGGGATCGAATTGCCGGGCGGGCGGTACTGGATGCCGTTGTTCGTGGAACTGGCCGACGGCGTTGAACTCACCGACGACCTGGTAGCGCGGATCCGGACCGCCATTCGCTCCCGGGCGACGGCACGGCACGTTCCCGACGCGATCGAAGCAGTGCCGGGCATCCCGCTCACGTACTCCGGGAAGCGGATCGAGGTGCCTTTGAAGAAGGTGTTCCTCGGCTACGACCAGGCCAAGGCAGTCAATCGGGGATCGCTGCAGAATCCAGGCTCGGTCGACTGGTTCGTCCAGCGGGCCCGAGTATTCAATGAAGAGAACGGAATCCAAGCCAAATGAGCGACAAAGATGTCGATGTGCTTGTTGTGGGGCAGGGCGTGGTTGGGCAACTGACATCGCTCTACCTTGCACAGCGCGGGTACCGGGTGCTGGCCGTTGAGCAGCACCGCGAACCGTACTCTTTGCCACGGGCAGTCCATTATGACCCTGACGTCAACCGATTCCTGGCCGGCGTAGGTCTGGACGCGGACGAGCAGGCCACGTTCAGCGAGCCTGCCCTGAGTTACGACTGGCTGACCGCTGACGGGAAGCTCCTGCTGACGTTCCCCGCACCCATCGACGGGCCGCAGGGGTGGCCGGAGTCCACAATGTTCGCCCAGCCTGACCTTGAAGCCGCGCTGAGACGGCATCAGGAGGGGGTTGAAGGGCTCGAGATTCGCTGGGGAACCGCCCTTACCGGGTACAACCAGGATGCGGATGGGGTGTCAGCGGTCATCGCGGGACCTTCCGGTGAGGCCACGGTCCGTGCCACATTCCTGGTGGGATGCGACGGCGCCAATTCGACCGTGCGAGAACTCGCCGGTCTGGCAATGAAGGACCTGGACTTCAGCTCGGACTGGCTGGTGATCGATCTTCAAATGTCCGAGCGTGCCTGGACGCCCGAGAACGGCCAGATCTGTGACCCCCTGCGTCCGACCTCGGTAGTCTCCGGCGGTCCGGGGCGACGCCGCTTCGAATTCATGCTGATGCCGGGGGAGGATGCTGCTGCATTCACCAGTACGGAAAACGCCTGGGGACTCGTCGCGCCCTGGGGGGTCACCCCCGGGAACGCGAAGCTTGAGCGCCTGGCGATGTACACCTTCCACGCACGATGCGTCACCGAATGGAGCCGCGGACGTGTGTTCGTGGCCGGCGACGCCGCACACCAGATGCCGCCTTTCTTCGGCCGGGGCATGGTGTCCGGTGTTCGCGATGCCGCGAACCTCGTCTGGAAAATTGACCACGTCTTGAGCGGGGTCGCGCCGCTCAGCCTGCTCGATACCTATGGGAGCGAGCGGGGCGCACACGTTCAGCATGCGCTGATGATGTCACTCGAACTCGGTCGAATGATTTGTGAGACCGACCCCGCCAAGGTCGCCGAGCGTGACGCCCATTTCCTCAGTGCCGGGCCTTTTCCCTGGAATGCCCTTCCCCCCATGCCGCCGGAGATCCTCGGTCCGGGATTCTTCCCGGGCGGTGCGCCCGGGGCTGATCCGATCGCCGGCCGAATCGGCGTGCAGGGACGGTTGCGGGGCCTCGACGGCAGCGAGAGCGCCGCAGACCGAATTACCTGGGGTGAGTTCGTGGCCTTCGTGGACGGGCGAGTAGTCAGCGAGGAAGATGCGGAGCGTATCCGCGCGGCCAAACCCGCGGGATTCCCGTGCAAGGTTATCGAGGTCATGCCACCCGATGCTGCGGCCCGCAACCGGCACAGCGGCAGCGACGTCGACGGCCGATACGGCGAGGTCTTCGAAACTGCCGTGGCTGTCATCTATCGTCCCGACTTCCACGGGTTCGGCTCTGCGAAGACCGTTGACGACGCCATAGACCTCATGTCCGCACTTGAATCGACCCAGCTACGGGAGCCCGCATGACCACACTCAACGACGACGACGCCGTCATCGTCTCCATTGCCCGCACCGCCATCGGCCGCGCACGCAAGGGCGGGCTCGCCGACGTGCGCGGCGACGAACTCGCGCGCCAGGTGTTCGCCAGCGTCATCGGCCGGGTACCCGGATTGTCAATCGAGGACGTCGAGGACCTGATGCTTGGCACAGCGGCACCCGACGGGGAGCAGGGCTTTAACATGGCCCGTGTCGTGGCGACGCTGCTCAACTACGACACGCTGCCGGGCACGACCGTGAACCGCTTCTGCGCATCCTCAATTCAAACCACCCGGATGGCCTTCCATGCCATCAAAGCCGGCGAAGGGGACGCGTTCCTCGTCGGCGGCACCGAGTCGACATCACACGCGGCCCCGCCGGCCGGGGCAGGCAACCCCGCCTTCGACGCACCTGCCGAACGCACCGCGGAGGCGATGCAGTCGGCGGAGCCGTGGTGCGACCCGCGCGCCGACGGCGGGATGCCCGACGCCTACATCCAGATGGGCCACACCGCGGAGTACGTGGCGCGGTTGACCGGGGTCAGCCGTGCGGAGCAGGATGCCTTTGCAGCGCGTTCCCAGTATCTGGCGGCGGAAGCGCAGGCCAGCGGCTATCTTGCGCGGGAAATCGTGCCCGTGGTGAGGGCGGACGGGTCGATCTTCGATCGGGATGACTCGATCCGAGAAGGCACCACGGTGGAGGCGCTGGCGGAACTCAAGCCCGTTTTCTCTCCCGTCGGGACGGTCACGGCAGGCAATGCCTGCCCGCTGAACGACGGCGCATCCGCCGCACTCGTTGTCTCCGGACGGTACGCGAAGGCGCACGGCCTGCAGCCACTGGCACGCATCGTCTCGACAGGTGTTTCGGGCCTGTCTCCGGAGATCATGGGGCTTGGCCCTGTGGAGTCATCGCGCCGGGCGCTGCGCCGGGCCGGCCTGAGCATCGCAGACCTCGACCTCATCGAGATCAACGAGGCATTCGCCGTCCAGGTCGTCGCTTCTGCGCGGGAGCTCGGGATAGACATAGACCGTCAGCTCAACACGCACGGCGGGGCAATTGCCATTGGGCATCCGTTCGGTGCGACCGGTACCCGTCTCATCGGCACGCTGATCAACGGCCTGTCGACCGGGGACAAGACGCTCGGTATGGCCGCGCTGTGCGTGGGTGGTGGCCAGGGCATGGCAATCGTGCTGGAACGCCTCAGCTGATAGGCAGAACAAAAGCGGCCGGGTGATATTTCATCCGGCCGCTTTTCGTTGTTCCTGCGCCTAGAACTCGTCCTCGTCGACGAACGTGGCGTAGGGCTCGGGCGCGTGTACGAGTTTCTTGGGATCCCAGGACGGGGTGTACTCGACCTGGAATCGCGGAGCGCTGTCCGGCCCGCCGTTGCCGACTGGGGCAGGGGGCCGGGGGAGGCTGCCGTCGGTGAAGCTCTTGTAGTAGTCGGCAACGAACGTGAGCGAGTTCCGGTACTTCCAGATCTTCCAGGCACCTTCCTCCTTGCGGAAGACCAGATGGTAACGGCCCCAGTACCAGAAACCGTGAAGGGGATTGCCCTCGACCCAACCGAGGTGGTGCGCCTCGGCGCCCGGTGTGATCCAAGCAGCCTTCGCCGTTTCGAGGTCATCGGCAACCTCGATGACTGGTGTGGACAAGAGGTGCTCCACGTACTCGCCGCTCAGGTCGCGCGGCGGCAGACCCTCGTCCAGGGCGCCGACGAAGCAGCGCTGCGCGGCGTCGGAACCGGTGTAGCGGCCGAACGGGAGTTCGATCACGGTGTCTGGCCGTGTGCTGAAGTAAGGGACGATCGGCTCGTTCGCATAAGCGGAATGAAGAAACTCGATCCTTCCCATGATGTTCGAGATCTCGATGTAGGCCTCGGTTCGGGAAATCCGGCGTTCAAGTGCTGCAAGGTCTGTCATAGGGTCTTCCTTTTCAGTTGGAGGAGGGCAGTGGGACGGGCTCAGAACATGGGGTCGGCGTAGTCGCCGATGCCGGCGCCGAGAAGGGCACCGCCGGCGACCGAGGCCATCGTCTCGAAATCGATGGCCGCGTGGTTGCGCATGACCTGCGTGTCCCGGACGATTCGGTCCAGATGGTCACCGGTGCGGTAGATGGAGGCACCGGAGGCTCTTGCGACGAGGTCAACGGCTTGAAACGCCTTCTGGCCGGAGCCGGTCAGTCCAAGGTTGATGCGGGCGCGGTCGGCAAGCGAAGCAGGGGCAGCCGCGTGGGCGCCGTAAACCCTGTCCGTGTGTGCGAGAGAGTCCTGCATCTGAAGTGCCGCGACCTGTACCAGGTCCCATGCCTTGCCGTAGGTCTGACGGGTGATCGGCTCGTCGATCACCCGCTGCTGGGTCTGCATCCGCACCCGCTTGCCCAATCCCTGAGCAAACAGCTCGAGGGCTGCGTCCGCAGTGCCGATCGCGACGGCGGAGTGGATGAGGTTAAGCGTCCGGTTCATGGGGTATCCGATGAGCGGGTAGCTCGTGAGCGCAGCGCCGTCGTTGGCCCCGGACGCGAATGTCGCAAAGGGTGCCGTGCGGTGGGCTGGGACGAACACGTTGTCCGCGGCCAGGTCGTTTGAGCCAGTTGCCTTCATTCCAGGGACGTGCCAGGTATCGATGATTTCGAGTTCGGTCATCGGGACTGTGACGCTCAGCGGACCCTCAGGGGACATGGCGCTGAGAGTCGCCCATTCAGCGTGCATGGCCCCCGAACCGAAGCGCCAGCGCCCGGACAGCCGGTAGCCCCCGTCTGCGGGTTCCGCTTTGCCGGGAGGCGCGGATGCGGCGACAGTGAGCCCATACGGTTTCTCGGCGAAGAACTCACTCTGTGCTGCTGCTCCATAGCGGTAGAGCAACGTTGAATGCGAGATCAGAAACGCAGCGATCCACCCCGCGGATGCGTCACCCCGGGAGAGCACCCTGATCAGATCCGCGAATTCCTGGAGGCTGAGCGCGGAACCACCGCGGTCAGCGGGAACCATGGCCGTGAAGAACCCCGCTGCGCGGTAATCCGCAATCGTTTCCTCAGGCAGGCGGCGGAGCGATTCCGCCTCTCCGGCCCGCTCCCGGAGTACAGGAACCATTTCCTCTGCGCGCGTCAGGAGTTCTGTCGCTGCCGCGCCCGTTGTCGTCGTTGACATTACATCGCCTTTCTGGAGCATGTTTCGATCAGCATACTGCACTGAACCGTCCAGTCCAGTATCTTTTGCGAACTTTCCAGACGTTTGGTTCAGAGCCGCTGCAGCCACAGTGGAAGCACCACGCAGGCCTGAACCCGTGAATTCTTGAGTGGACGCGGCCGGGACTCCGGGGGCTGGGCCCGGACTTCAGCGCAGCAGTACTGCCCCCCCAACCCCGATGACCCGGCCCGGTCGGGAGGGTTAAACACTTGTAGGGCGCACCTTCATTGGTGCGCCCTACAAGCCCAAACGTACTGTTCGGTTTTCCTAAGCGGTTCGGGAAGCGGTGTCCGCCGGGATGTCCAAGGGTGCGTCCAGCGGGACAGGAAGTCCGGGAACGTCCACGGCCATCTGCCAGCGGGGATTGCCGAGTTCACGGATGACCTTCCGCAGTTGGCCGCGGAGGTCTTCGGAAAGCAGTTCACCGCCGTCGAGCAGGGTGCGCTCAATGTCCTGGGCCTCGTTCAGGGCCTGCTTGCCTGAGGGGGTGATCGAGACCATGTGGCTTCGCTTGTCGAGGTCGTTGCGAACGCGGGTCACATGCCCGTGCGTTTCGAGCCTCGCGAGGGTCTTGCCCATCGTCTGGGCCTGGACCCTTACCAGCTGGGCCAGGTGCGCCTGCGTCATGGGTCCCTGTGAATCCAAGACGCCAAGGGCGATAACGCCAGCATGGGTCACTCCTATACGGACCAGACGCTCGTTCCACGCATGCTCAACGAGGCGGGCGGCTGTTGATAAGAGGCGACCGGTTGGCCAATGCTCCATGTCCGGCATAAAACTGAACTCTCCCTTTCGAGTGCGGATTCTGCGCGGCGTTTCGGATAGCCTACAAATCCAATATCTAGGATAGCCATTCGCAAGCCTGCTGTCCTGCTGTGACACAGCCGTTGCCCAATCTATATTTGAAGGAGCCCCTGCCCATGCCCAGACTTTCCGTTGGTGACGCTGCGCCCGATTTCAGCCTGGCGTCCTCGGATTCCTCGCCCGTCTCGCTGGCGGACCTGCGTGGACGAAGCGTCATTGTGTACTTCTATCCTGCCGCTGCCACCCCGGGTTGCACCAAGGAAGCCTGTGACTTCAGGGACAACCTGAACTCCCTGGCCTCGGCCGGCTACGCCGTGCTGGGGATTTCCCCGGACAACGTGGACAAACTGGCCAAGTTCGCGGCCGACGAAGCGCTGACTTTCCCGCTGCTCTCCGATCCCGACCACGCCGTCGCCGAAGCGTATGGGGCGTGGGGGGAGAAGAAGAACTACGGCAAGGTCTACGAGGGCCTGATCCGTTCCACCGTGGTCGTGGACCCGGAAGGCAAAGTCTCCCTCGCCCAGTACAACGTCAAAGCGACGGGACACGTTGCCAAGCTCCGTCGTGATCTCGGTCTCGACTGATTCTCAGGTAGACTAAGGGCTGGCCTGCGGCCGGGGGATCCCGGCCGGGCCGCGCGCGAGTGGCGGAATTGGCAGACGCGCTGGATTTAGGTTCCAGTGTCTTCGGACGTGTGGGTTCAAGTCCCTCCTCGCGCACCCTGATGAGCCGCGGCGATCCGCCGCGGCGCAGGCAACACCCCGGTCCGGCGGACCGGGGTGTTTTCTTTTCCGGGAAGGTTCAGGGCCCCGCTAGGCTGAGGCGCATGTCAACTCATCCGGTCCGCACCCTGACTGTCCCCACCCAGGAACTCCTCGATGCCCTGCAGCCGCTGCCTGCAGGGATGACGGCACACCTATGGGACATGGTGGGGGAACCGCACGGTGTGGACTACGCGCAGATCGACGCCGTCGTCACGCCTTATGCGGCAAGTACGGACTGGCGTGCGGGCGTGGCACGGGTCCCGGACCTCAAGCTCCTCCAGGCCCAGACCACCGGGCATGACGGACTTCCCGAACTCGTGGGTGCCGGCACTGCGGTGGCCAGCGCAGCTGGCGTCCATGCCGCAGCGACCGCCGAACTCGCGGTCGGGCTCATGCTGGCTTCGCTGCGGGGCATCGATGCGGCGGTGCGGGACCAGCAGGAGGCCCGCTGGAATCCCAGCCGCTATCCGGGCCTGGCTGACCGGCGTGTCCTGCTGGTTGGCGTCGGCGGGATCGGCAGGGAAATCGCGGCCCGGCTGGAACCCTTCGAGGTTGAACTGACGCGGGTTGGCAGCCAGGCACGCGACGACGAGGACGGCCATGTGCACGGCACGGACGAACTCGTTGACCTTGCAGCTTCCGCGGACGTAATGGTCCTCATTACGCCGCTGAACGAACAGACCCGGCACCTGGTCGATGCCCGGGTCCTGGCCGCGCTTCCCGACGGGGCGCTGGTCGTCAATGTCGCGCGCGGCGGCGTCGTTGATACCGCGGCGCTCACAGCGGAAGTCTCGTCCGGGCGGCTCAAGGCAGCGCTCGACGTCGTTGATCCCGAACCGCTCCCGGCGGACCACCCGCTGTGGAAGGCGCCGAACGCGATCATCACCCCGCACGTCGGAGGCAACTCTGAGGCCTTTACGCCGCGGATTCAGGAATTCCTGCGGCGCCAGGCTGCCCGGCTGGCCGAGGGACGCGAGCCGCTGAACCTTGTGCAGCGCGGTCCTTGGGCTTAAGCGCTGTACTGCCGTCCGCTCAGCCGAGTTCCAGGAAGGTGTCCAGGAACGAATTGAAATCCTCGCAGTCCCCGTCCTGTTCCAGCCGCCGGGGAGATCCGCCGCCTGCCGGGGGCAGCTCTGGCTCGGGCACGACCGAAAAGCGGAAGACCCGGCCCGCCGTCGTCCCGACTTCGTAGCTCTCGGGAGCCACCTCGTCGGCGTGCGAGAGGTTGGTGGAGTTCACCGCCGTGGGCGGAGCCAGGCTCTCCATTGAATCCACCGAAAACGGTGCGAAGACCAGCTCCGGCGGGCGCCACCGGTAGCCCAGGACAAAGAATCCGGAAGAGTCAGCGGCCGGGGTGGCGCAGACGAGGTTGTAATCGCCGTAATTGGGAATCTGGGAGTCGAACACCCGGCGGAGCGAGGCTTTCAGGGCAGCGCTGGCTGGGTCTTCTGGCAGTCCGGATTCCAGTGTCATGCTCCCCAGTGTATGGACAGGGAGCCCCGCCGGGGGAGAAGGCGGCTGGCGGGGCGCAGGTTTCATCCTGCCGTCCGCTGAACGTAACCCGCACGTAACAAAGCAGCCTCCTTACCGATGTGCGGGGAGGCGATGCGCAGGCATGCGGGGCAAAGGAATAGGATTTTGATTATGAGCATGGAGAACACCCCTGACATCAAACCCCGCAGCCGAGTGGTAACTGACGGAATCCATGCGGCGCCTGCGCGCGGCATGTTCCGTGCCGTTGGCATGGGAGATGACGATTTCGCCAAACCGCAGATCGGCATTGCGAGTTCCTGGAACGAAATCACCCCCTGCAACCTTTCCCTGAACCGTCTCGCCCAGGGCGCCAAGGAAGGCGTCCACGCCGGCGGCGGCTTCCCGATGCAGTTCGGAACCATTTCGGTTTCCGACGGCATTTCCATGGGACACGAAGGCATGCACTTCTCCCTGGTCTCCCGCGAAGTCATCGCCGACTCCGTGGAAACAGTCATGATGGCCGAACGCCTTGACGGCTCCGTCCTGCTGGCTGGCTGCGACAAGTCCCTGCCCGGCATGCTGATGGCTGCCGCGCGCCTGGACCTCTCCAGTGTTTTCCTCTACGCCGGATCGATCATGCCCGGTTTCGCCAAGCTTGAAGACGGCACCGAGAAGGAAGTCACCCTGATTGACGCCTTCGAAGCCGTCGGGGCCTGCGCAGCCGGGAAGATGAGCCTGAAGGATCTGGACACCATTGAACGGGCAATCTGTCCCGGTGAAGGTGCCTGCGGCGGTATGTACACCGCCAACACCATGGCCTGCATCGGCGAGGCACTCGGCATGTCCCTGCCGGGTTCCGCTGCCCCGCCCTCGGCCGACCGCCGCCGCGACGAGTTCGCCCGCAAGTCCGGGGAAGCCGTGGTTAACCTGCTGCGCAAGGGCATCACCGCCCGCGACATCATGACCAAGAAGGCCTTCGAAAACGCCATCGCCGTGACCATGGCCTTTGGCGGCTCCACCAATGCCGTCCTCCACCTGCTGGCCATCGCCCGCGAGGCCGAAGTGGACCTGACGCTGGAGGATTTCAACCGCATCGGCGACAAGATCCCGCACCTGGGTGACCTGAAACCCTTCGGCCGCTACGTGATGTTCGACGTCGACAAGATCGGCGGCGTGCCGGTCATCATGAAGGCCCTGCTCGACGCCGGCCTGCTGCACGGCGACTGCCTCACCGTCACCGGAAAGACCGTGGCCGAGAACCTGGCGTCGATCAATCCGCCGGATCCGGACGGCAAGGTCCTGCGCGCGATGGACAACCCGATCCACAAGACCGGCGGCATCACCATCCTGCACGGTTCCATGGCTCCGGAAGGTGCCGTCGTGAAGAGCGCCGGTTTCGACGCCGACGTCTTCGAGGGCACCGCCCGCGTCTTCGAGCGCGAACAGGGTGCGCTGGATGCGCTCGATGCCGGCGGGATCCACGCAGGCGACGTCGTCGTCATCCGCTACGAAGGACCCAAGGGCGGACCGGGCATGCGCGAGATGCTCGCCATCACCGGTGCCATCAAGGGGGCCGGCCTGGGCAAGGATGTGCTCCTGCTGACGGACGGCCGGTTCTCCGGCGGCACCACAGGTCTGTGCATCGGCCACGTCGCTCCCGAAGCGGTCGACGGCGGCCCCATCGCCTTCGTCAAGGACGGCGACCGCATCCGCGTGGACATTGCTGCCCGCAGCTTCGACCTGCTGGTGGAGCCCGAAGAGCTCGAAGCCCGCAAGATCGGCTGGGAGCCGCTGCCGGCCAAGTTCACCAAGGGAGTCCTGGCCAAGTACGCCAAGATGGTCAACTCCGCCTCCACCGGGGCTTACTGCGGTTGAAACCCTTCCCCAATCGGAAGGCGCCCAGAGCGCCTTCCGATTGGGGCCCCTACAGGGTTTCAACCTTATTAAGCCCTGCCGCCTCCGGGGGCAGGGTCTGAAATCCCGTAGTTTCGGGCGTGGTGTCCAGAGGGCGGACTGTTTCGTCTCATATAATGAGACGTAATAGTCTCCGGTTGACACCGTCAGCGGGGGAGGGGAACACTGAACTCATGCAGATCGTAACCGTCGTCCTTACCAAGCGCGTGGCGTAACAGCCCGACTTGAAAAAGACGTCACGCGCGGACCCCTACGGAGCCAACAGGCACGAGGGGTTTTTTTATTGGCTTCAGAAAGCACAAAGACTGCTCCGGACTTACCGCCCGGGCGGCCGCCGCATCAGAACAACTGGATATGTATCCGCAAAGGAAGTTTCCAATGAGTAAGGGATCGCCAATCAGCCCCTCGCTGATGGCACAGAAGGCAAGCCCGGCACGGTCCGTGCATGCCAAGACCAAAGATGCTGCTTTTTCTGCTGCGGCGCAGATTGAGGCCCCGGACACGCGCGTCCAGGGCCCGAACAATGTAGTACCGCCCACCGAGATGTCCGGCTCTCAGGCCATCGTCCGGGCACTGGAGGAGCTCGGAGTCGACGACGTCTTCGGCCTTCCCGGCGGAGCAATCCTGCCCACCTACGATCCGCTGATGGACTCCACCAAGCTCCGCCACATCCTGGTGCGGCACGAACAGGGCGCCGGCCACGCTGCCGAGGGCTACGCCATGGTTACCGGCCGCGCCGGTGTCTGCATTGCGACGTCGGGCCCCGGCGCCACGAACCTGGTCACCGCGATCGCTGACGCACACATGGACTCCGTGCCCATGGTCGCCATCACCGGCCAGGTCTCCAGCGCCGTTATCGGTTCCGATGCCTTCCAGGAAGCGGACATCGTCGGCATCACCATGCCGATCACCAAGCACTCCTACCTGGTGACAAACGCCGACGACATCCCCAAGGTGCTCGCCGAGGCGTTCCACATCGCCACCAGCGGGCGCCCCGGCCCCGTCCTGGTGGACATCACCAAGGACGCGCAGCAGGGGAAAATGGTGTTCTCCTGGCCGCCGAAGATCGACCTTCCGGGCTACCGCACCGTGGTCCGCGGGCATTCCAAGCAGGTACGTGAAGCCTCCCGCCTCATTGCGGCAGCACAGCGGCCGGTGTTCTACGTCGGCGGCGGCGTTTTGAAGGCCAATGCCTCAGCTGAACTGCTGGAGCTTGCCGAAACAGTGGGCGCTCCCGTGGTGACCACCCTGATGGCCCGGGGTGTTTTCCCGGATTCGCATCCGCAGCACGTGGGCATGCCCGGCATGCACGGATCCGTGTCCGCAGTTACTGCCCTGCAGCAGTCTGACCTGCTGATCACCCTCGGCGCACGTTTTGACGACCGGGTCACCGGCGTCCTCAGCTCCTTCGCCCCCGGCGCCAAGGTCATCCACGCAGACATCGACCCGGCAGAGATCTCCAAGAACCGGACAGCCGATGTGCCGATTGTCGGGTCCGTGAAGGAAATCATTCCCGAACTCACCGAGGCGGTGCGTGCCCAGTTCGAGGCGACCGGCACCCCCGACATCGCGCCCTGGTGGTCGGTGATTTCCCGGCTGCGGGAGACCTACCCGACCGGCTGGACGGAACCCGAAGACGGACATGTTGCCCCGCAGCACGTCATCAGCCGGATCGGTGAACTCACCGGCCCTGAGGGTGTCTACGTTGCGGGCGTGGGACAGCACCAGATGTGGTCCGCCCAGTTCATCAAGTACGAACGTCCCCGCGCCTGGCTGAACTCCGGCGGCCTCGGCACCATGGGCTACTCCGTTCCCGCGGCCATGGGCGCCAAGGTGGGCAACCCGGACCGGGTGGTCTGGGCCATTGACGGCGACGGCTGCTTCCAGATGACCAACCAGGAACTGGCAACCTGCCTGATCAACAACATCCCGATCAAGGTAGCCATCATTAACAACTCGTCCCTGGGCATGGTGCGCCAGTGGCAGACGCTCTTCTACGAGTCCCGCTACTCCAACACTGACCTGAACACCGGGCATGACACCGTGCGCATCCCCGACTTCGTCAAGCTGGCTGACGCCTACGGCTGTGTGGGCCTGCGCTGCGAACGCGAAGAGGACATCGACGCCACGATCAAGCAGGCACTGGAAATCAACGACCGGCCGGTTGTCATCGACTTCGTGGTCAGCCGCGATTCGATGGTGTGGCCGATGGTCCCCTCAGGGGTCAGCAATGACCTCATCCAGATTGCCCGCAACATGACGCCCACCTGGGAAGAGGAGGAGTAGGGACATGGCACGCCACACCCTTTCCGTGCTGGTTGAAGACGTTCCCGGTGTCCTGACCCGGGTCGCGTCCCTGTTCGCCCGCCGGGCGTTCAATATTAATTCTTTGGCTGTCGGTCCGTCGGAGGTTGCGGGGCTTTCCCGCATTACCGTCGTCGTCGAAGCCGAGGGCGACCTGCTGGAGCAGGTCACCAAGCAACTGAACAAGCTCGTCAACGTCATCAAAATCGTCGAGCTGGTTCCCGAGTCTTCCGTGCAACGCGACCACATCTTGGTCAAGGTTCGCGCGGATGCCGCAACCCGGCTGCAGGTAACCCAGGCAGCCGAGCTGTTCCGTGCTTCAGTGGTAGATGTGTCCACAGACTCCCTGATCGTTGAAGCAACAGGCACCGCCGATAAGCTCAATGCACTCTTGTCAGTGCTGGAGCCTTTTGGCATCCGCGAAATTGTTCAATCCGGAACCCTGGCCGTTGGCCGCGGCGCGAAGTCCATGAGCGACCGCGCGCTGCGCAGCGCCTAGTTCCACCCACAAACCTTTATCCAAGAACCCAAACAGGAGATATTTCAGTGACTGACATGTATTACGACGACGACGCAGACCTGTCGATCATCCAGGGCCGCAAAGTCGCCGTCATCGGCTACGGCAGCCAGGGCCACGCACACGCCCTGAGCCTGCGCGATTCCGGTGTTGATGTCCGCGTTGGCCTCAAGGAAGGCTCCAAGTCCCGCGCCAAGGCAGAAGCAGAAGGCCTGAAGGTCCTCAGCGTTGCCGATGCCGTTGCCGAGGCGGACCTGATCATGGTCCTCACACCGGACCAGGTCCAGCGCTTCGTCTACGCCGAAGAGATCGCCCCGAACCTGAAGTCCGGCGACGCCCTCTTCTTCGGCCACGGCTTCAACATTCGCTACGGCTACATCCAGCCCCCGGCCGACGTCGACGTCGCCCTGGTTGCTCCCAAGGGCCCGGGCCACATTGTGCGCCGCGAGTTCGAAGCAGGCCGCGGCGTTCCCGACCTGATCGCCGTCGAGCAGGATGCCTCGGGCAAGGCCAAGGACCTGGCGCTTTCCTACGCCAAGGCGATTGGCGGCACCCGTGCCGGCGTCATCGAGACGACCTTCACCGAAGAGACCGAAACCGACCTGTTCGGCGAGCAGGCTGTCCTCTGCGGCGGCGCTTCCCAGCTGATCCAGTACGGCTTCGAGACCCTGACCGAAGCCGGCTACAAGCCGGAGGTCGCCTACTTCGAGGTCCTGCACGAGCTCAAGCTGATCGTGGACCTGATGGTTGAGGGCGGCATCGCCAAGCAGCGCTGGAGCGTTTCCGACACCGCCGAATACGGCGACTACGTCTCCGGTCCGCGCGTCATCACCCCCGAGGTGAAGGAAAACATGAAGGCTGTCCTCACGGACATCCAGAACGGTGCCTTCGCCAAGCGCTTCATCGATGACCAGGACGCCGGAGCTCCGGAGTTCAAGGAACTGCGCCAGAAGGGTGAAGACCACCCGATCGAGGCCACCGGCCGCGAACTGCGCAAGCTCTTCTCGTGGATCAAGTCTGACGACGACTACACCGAAGGCAACGTCGCGCGCTAGTTGCGCCAGTAACAAAGACACGGATTATTCGTGTCCGAACCCGGGCGTTACGCTTAAATAGCAAGCCGTTTCGGTAAGGAGGCCGGGCCCTGCACAGGGTCCGGCCTCCGGCGTGAAATACCCAAAACCACATCGACACACAGCTAAAGAGGTCATCGGTGACTGCCACCAAACCAGTAGTACTCCTCGCGGAGGAACTCTCCCCGGCCACGGTTGAGGCCCTCGGCCCCGATTTCGAGATCCGCCAGACCGATGGAGCAGACCGTTCCCAGCTGCTGTCCGCCATTGAGGACGTCGACGCTATCCTGGTGCGCTCAGCCACCCAGGTCGACGCCGAAGCGATTGCGGCTGCCAAGAAACTCAAGGTCATTGCCCGTGCCGGCGTGGGTCTGGACAACGTTGACATCCGTTCGGCCACCCAGGCCGGCGTCATGGTCGTCAACGCACCGACGTCGAACATCATTTCCGCCGCTGAACTGACCGTAGGCCACATCCTTTCCCTGGCCCGCCACATTCCGCAGGCCTCCAACGCCCTCAAGGGCGGGGAATGGAAGCGCTCGAAGTACAGCGGCACCGAGCTGTTCGAAAAGAAGGTCGGCATCATCGGCCTGGGCCGCATCGGCGCCCTGGTTGCCGCCCGCGTGCAGGGCTTCGGCACCGAGGTCCTGGCGTATGACCCGTACATCACCTCCGCCCGCGCCGCCCAGCTGAACGTCAAGCTGGTCACCCTGGACGAGCTGCTGGAGCAGTCGGACTTCGTCACGATCCACATGCCCAAGACCCCCGAAACCCTGGGCATGCTCGGCGCCGAAGCGTTCGAGAAGATGAAGGACACCGCCTACGTCATCAACGTCGCCCGCGGCGGCCTCGTGGATGAAGAAGCCCTGTACACGGCCCTGACCGAGGGCAAGATCGCCGGCGCCGGCGTCGACGTCTTCGTCAAGGAACCCAGCACCGACCTGCCGTTCATGGCACTGGACAACGTCATCGTGACCCCGCACCTGGGCGCTTCCACGGACGAAGCCCAGGAGAAGGCCGGAATCTCGGTCGCCAAGTCGGTCCGCCTGGCACTTGCCGGCGAACTGGTGCCCGACGCCGTAAACGTCGCCGGCGGCGTGATCGCCGAGGACGTCCGCCCGGGTATCCCGCTGATCGAGAAGCTGGGCCGGATCTTCACTGCGCTGTCCTCCGACTCCGTGACCGCCATCGACATCGAGGTGGCCGGCGAGATCGCGTCCCTGGACGTCAAGGCACTGGAACTGGCAGCGCTGAAGGGCATCTTCACGGACATCGTCTCGGAGCAGGTCTCCTACGTGAACGCTCCGGTGCTCGCCGAACAGCGCGGCATCGCCGTCCGCCTGATCACCACGCCCGACGTCGATGATTACCGCAACCTGCTCACCATCCGCGGCGCGCTCTCCGACGGCACCCAGCTGGAGGTCTCCGGCACGCTGACCGGCCCGAAGCAGATCCAGAAGCTCGTCGGCGTCAACGGCTACGACCTGGAAATCCCGATCAGCGAACACCTGCTGGTGCTGATCTACCAGGACCGTCCCGGCGTCATCGGTGCCCTGGGCCGGATCCTGGGCGAAGCAGACGTCAACATCGCCGGCATGCAGGTGGCCCGCAACTCCGAGGGCGGCCAGGCTCTGTCGCTGCTGACGGTGGATTCCTCCGTGCCGCAGGACGTGCTTGAGTCCGTCCGCGACGCCATCGGTGCAACCGTGGCACGGGAAGTGGACCTGCAGGACTAACCTGCTGCGGGTTGGGGAAGGCCGGTCCCGGCGGGGCCGGCCTTCTGTGCATCCGGGGAGGTACCCCGCGGATCCCGGCCTCCACCCGCAGTACGACGGCGCCGGAACCGGGTTCATGCCGGAAGCCGACGCGCTGACCGGGCCTGCCGGCGGAGACTGGATGCATGATTGCAGATACGCCTGTCCTGAGCGCCCACAACCTGAGAAAAACCTACGGCAGCACCACTGCGCTTGACGGGGTATCAGCCTTGATCAGGGCGGGGGAGTCGGTGGCCGTCATGGGTGCCTCCGGCTCCGGCAAAACCACCCTGCTGCACTGCCTGGCCGGAATTGTCCTGCCGGACAGCGGCTCGGTGCTGCTGCGGCTCCCCTCCGTGCAGGGGGATATCACTACCCTGGACGACGCCGGCCGTTCGCTCCTGCGGCGCCGGGACTTTGGTTTTGTGTTCCAGCAGGGACTGCTCATCCCAGAGCTGACCGCCGGGGAGAACGTTGCGATGGCCCTGATGCTCAACGGCGTTCCGCGGGCCGCTGCTGAAGATTCAGCGGCGGCCTGGCTGGCACGGCTTGGCCTGGCCGGCATGGAGCAGCGCCGGATCGGTGAGCTTTCCGGCGGCCAGGCCCAGCGGGTTGCCATTGCCCGCGCCCAGGTCAGCGGCGCCCAGGTCCTGTTTGCCGATGAACCTACCGGTGCGCTGGATTCGCGTACCTCCGCGGAGGTTATGCAGGTGCTGCTGGAGTCAACCGTCAACGCCGGCAAGACGCTGGTTGTTGTTACCCATGATCCGTCAGTTGCTGCCTGGTGCGGGCGGACCATCACCCTGGCTGACGGCCGGATCGTGGCTGACACCGCTGGCGCCGCCGGGATCCTGCGATGAGTGCGCAGTACGCCCCTTCCATAGTGGCCCGGGCTGCAAGCTCCGGGTGGGACGTTCCGCTGCGCATTGTCTGGCTGCTGAACCGGCCCGGCACATCCGGACGGACTGCTGGGGTCCTGCCGGCGGCGTCCTTCGCTGTGGTCACCACGCTGCTGCTTACCGTCCTTGCCGGCGCCTTGTCCTTCCTGCAATGGGGAGACGAGGAAGGCGACTTCTACCTGCTCCTGGCCAGTTTCGCGCTCATCCTGCTGGTGCTGCCACTGTTCACCCTGGGAGGTTCGGCAGCACGGCTCTCCGCCCGGCGCCGTGATGAGCATCTGTCAACCCTGCGGCTGCTCGGCGCCTCCGCCCAAACGGTGCGCCGGGTGGCAGTCGTGGAGGCTGCTGTTCAGGCATTTGCAGGAGCGGTGGCGGGAGTAGCCGGCTACTTGGTCCTTGCGCCGTTCGTTGCGCTCATCCATTTCCGCGGCGCTCCGCTCGGCTCGGCCTACTGGCTGCATCCGCTTGCGGGAGCCCTGGCCGTGGCAGCGGTGGTGATCCTCGCCGTCGTCAGTTCCGTTATCAGCCTGCGCCGGGTAGTGATTTCTCCACTGGGAGTTCGCACCCGCTCCGCTGCACAGAAGGTCCACTGGTCACGCGCAGGCATTGCAGCCGCGGTCGTCGGCGTCTGCATCCTGGCCCTGATAATCCCCGGCGCCGGACCCGTCATAGGCATCGTGATCATCTTCGGTGTGTTCGCCGCCGGGATGTCCGTCCTGAACCTGGTCGGTCCCTGGCTGGTAGCCAGTTCCGCCAAGTGGCGGCTGCGGCGGGCCAAAACACCGCAGGCACTGCTTGCCGCCCGCATTGTGCTGGACGCACCCAAAGCCGCCTGGCGGCAGGTCAGTGCACTCTCCATGGTCTGCTTCACAGCGGTCATTGTCGGAGCCGGCGCTGCCCTCCTGCAGACCGCGCAGGCCGAGGGCCCGGAAGACTTCCTGCTCCAGGACGTGATGACAGGTGTCTTCATCACCGTCATCGCCGGATTCCTGATGGTGGCCTGCTCGGCCGGCATCAACCAGGCCGCAACGGTCCTGGACCGTGCAGAGCTGTACCGCAGCCTGGACCGGATGGGCATGCCCAGGGACGTGATTGACTCCGCGCGGATCGGAGCCGTTATGCAGCCGGTGCTCCTGGTCAGCGTCGGGTCCGCTGCGGTATCGGCGGCGCTGCTGTTCCCCCTGACGGGGGCGGCCCTGCTGTTCGCTCCGGTCTCCATGGCATTCCTGGCCGGGTCCGTTGCGGCCGGAATCGGGCTGGTGCGGGCAGGACTTGCTACCACCGGTCCGGTGCTTAGTGCGGTACTGGACGGCGGAACCGACTGACCGGGACAGTCCTGTGCCTCCGGGCCTCCTGGGCCCGGAGGGCACAAAGCGACAAGGACTGCGGAAACAGGGTAATTTTCTTATGTGACTTCTTCCGATTCCAAGACCCCGTTCTACATCACCACCGCTATCTCCTACCCCAACGGCGAACCCCACATCGGGCACGCCTACGAGCACATCGCTACCGACGCCATGGCCCGCTTCAAGCGGCTCGACGGCTTCGACGTGTTCTTTATGACGGGCACAGACGAGCATGGCCTGAAGATGCAGCAGTCCGCGGATAAGGAAGGCATTACCGCGAAGGAACTCGCGGACCGCAACTCGGCCGCCTTCAAGCAGATGGAAGCGGACATGGGGACCTCCTACGACCGGTTCATCCGCACCACCGACGCCGATCACTACGCCGCTGCGCAGGCGATCTGGAAGCGGATGGAGGAGAACGGGGACATCTACCTCTCCAAGTACTCCGGCTGGTACTCCGTACGCGACGAGGCGTACTACAGCGAAGACGAAACCGAAGTCCGCGAAGACGGGATCCGCTACTCCAAGGAGACGGACACCGAAGTGACCTGGACGGAGGAGGAAAGCTACTTCTTCCGCCTCTCCAACTACCAGGACAAGCTCCTGGCCCTGTACGAATCCCAGCCGGAGTTCGCCGCCCCGCGCTCCCGCTTCAACGAAGTGATTAGCTTCGTGAAGGGAGGCCTGGAGGACCTTTCGATCTCCCGCACCACCTTTGACTGGGGCGTTCCCGTGCCGGGGAACCCGGACCACGTGATGTATGTGTGGGTGGACGCCCTGACCAACTACCTCACCGGCGTCGGCTTCCCCGATACCGAGAGCGAAACCTTCAAGAGGTACTGGCCGGCAGACGTCCACGTGATCGGCAAGGACATCTCCCGCTTCCACGCCATCTTCTGGCCGGCCTTCCTGATGTCCGCAGGGCTTGAACTGCCCAAGCGGGTCATGATCCACGGCTTCCTGCACAACAAGGGCGTGAAGATGTCCAAGTCGCTGGGCAACGTGGTGGCGCCCAAGGAATGGGCGGACCAGTACGGACTCGATTCCGTGCGGTTCTTCCTGCTGCGCGAGGTGCCCTTCGGCGGCGACGGCTCCTACAGCCACGACGCCGTGGTGGGCCGGATGAACTCCGACCTTGCGAACAACCTGGGCAACCTGGCCCAGCGGTCGCTGTCCATGGTGGCCAAGAACTGCGGCGCGGCTGTCCCGCAGCCGGGGGACTTCACCGACGAGGACGAGGCGCTGCTCTCCGCTGCCCGCGGCCTGCTGGAAACTTCCCGTAAAGCCTACGACGAGCAGGACTTCCACGGCGCCCTTGAGGCGACTTGGAAGGTTCTGGGCGACACCAACGCCTACTTCGCGGAGCAGGCGCCGTGGGTGCTGCGGAAGACCGACGTCGAACGCATGAACACCGTGCTTTACGTGACCCTTGAAGTGCTGCGGATCGTTGCCATCCTCATCCAGCCGGTGATGCCGGGCAGTGCCGGCAAGCTGCTCGACGTCCTGGGCCAGCCTGAGGGCGACGCCCGCATGTTCGCTGCCCTGGGCACGCCGCTGGTGGCCGGGACGCCCCTTCCGGCGCCGGCACCGATCTTCCCCAAGTTCGAGGAACCCGCGGAGTAACACCGCCGACCCCCTTCATCACCGTCGAGGGGGGCCGGGCGGGGCCGGTGGGGGGGCGCCCCCGGGGGGCGGCGGCGCGCGGCCGTTGCGGGCCGGTGTGCCGGCCAACCGGGGCCGAACGGGCCCTCTCGACGGTTTTTTTGGGCGGGGGGGCCTACGTGAGGAAACGGGCGGGAACGGTTTCCTCCATGACCTTCGCGACGGCATCCTGCTGCTGCTGGGCAAGCTCGAGCATCTCGCGGATCCGCGGGGCATGGAACCGGTGGTCGTGGGCCGAAAGCACCAGCAGCGTCCGGTACAGGCATTCCTTGGCACGTACGATCGCCTGCAGGGTTTCCAGCTCCAGCTGTCCGGTGGGGCCCCTGCCTGTGCTGAGCGGATTGATCGGGCCCGTCCGGCCGACGGCAGCCCCGACCCATGCCAGGGCCTTCTTGATCTGGCTGCGCTGATAGCCAAGGGCCAGGATGAGCGTTTCCAGCTCGTCCCGCTCATCGGAGATCTGCTCGACAAGCTGCGCAAAGACCAACTCGTGCTCCGTGCCCTCCCACGTCTTCCGGGCTGCCTTGAAAAGCCTGACCCCGGTTTCGGCGGCGAGAAGGTGGTCATCCAGGTAGGCGGCCAGTGACTCGTGACGGGGTGTCCTCCCGGTCGCTGTCTGCGGCATTGCGGCTCCTTCTCTGCTTCCGGTACGGCGGCGTGGCGCCGGGATTGTCAGTGTGCTTTGTATCTTTGCAGATCCAACGGACAAAACGCGAGGCGGCGTCCAATGGACACCGCCCCGCGCTTGCCGCAGATGCGGCTAGTCTGCTGCCAGTCCGGCCACGGGGGACAGGCGCGCTGCCCGCCGCGCCGGAAGCAGCGAGGCCCCCAGTCCGGCCACCAGGGCCACCGCCAGCACACCGCCCAGCTGTGCCCAAGGCAGGACCGGAGCCACATCGGCGAAGGCACCAAGCGCGGACTGGGCACCCAGCCATCCGTACACCGCGCCGAGTCCGATCCCGAACAACGCGGCGACACCCGCGATCAGCACGGCTTCCAGCGCCAGCATCCCGCGCAGCTGGCGTTTAGTCAGTCCCAGGGCCCGCAGCAGGGAGGATTCCCGGGTGCGTTCCAGCACAGAGAGGGAAAGGGTGTTGGCCACGCCCACCAGGGCAATAACGACGGCGACTCCCAGCAGTCCCGTGACCACCATGAGGAGGACATCGATCACCTGCTCGTAGGCGGCCCGCTCGATGACGGAACCCATGATCTGGTATTCCTCAATGTTCAGTGCCTCGGCAAGCGCCGACTGGAGTTCCAGGATCTGCGAGGTGTTCAGGCCATCGGCAACGGCAAGCCACAGCAGCGGCTGCGGCTGGAAGCGCTCCGGTGTCTGCTGCTCCGGCACACCGCCCAGCGTCCGGGCCGTCTCGGCTGAGACGAGGGCGGGGAAGGAACGGCTCGACGAAGTCACTACGTCCAATTCCACGTCCCCGGCGGCTCCCCGCACTGTGACGGTTTGTGCCTCTGTTCCCTGGGGCATCATGATGGCACCGTCCACCGGGACCATGGAGGCATCCAGCAGGACGGAGCTGTCAGCGGCATCAAGGGAATAGACGGGGGTTTCTTCCCCGTCGCTGCCCAACAGCCCGGCGAGCGGCAGGAACGCTGCCTGTTCCACGTTCTCCACCGCGGCAGCGGCAGCCGCGTCGTTTCCGGTGAACGGCGACTCAACGGGTATGGCTCCGCGGACGGTCACGTCCACTGGGAACTCGCCGGCGAGTGTGTCGTCGAAGGCGCTCCTGGCGGTGGCGGCACCTGTCATCATCATGACTACGAGCGTGACGCCGATCAGCAGGGCCGAGGCGGTCGCGGACGTCCGCTGCGGGTTCCGCACTGCGTTGACGGCTGCCAGCTTGCCTGGAACACCCAAGGGTGAGGCCAGGAAACCAACAGCGCGGACCAGCGGCGGGATGAAAAGCGTGGAGCACATCAGGATTCCGACGAAGCTGAGGATTCCTCCGGGAAGCGCGATGATCAGGTCCCCGTCGGTGGCGCCCAAGGCCAGCAGTGCAGCGCCGGACGCAATCAGCAGCAGCCCGGAAACCAGCCGGACGCGTCCCCTGCGGGTACCGGCGCGGACGTCCTCGGCCGGGCGCAGGGCGGCCAGCGGAGCGACGGCGGTAGCAGCGCGGGCAGGCACCAGTGCAGCAAGGACAGTGAGGATGACGCCGGCAGCGAAGCCTGCGGCAACTGCCGACGGCGGAACGGAGAGGGTAGCGAAACCGCTTTCCGGAAGGGTCTGCAGGTAAGCGACGATTCCGCCCACCAGGGCCACCGCCGCCAGCACACCGGCGACGGAGGACACGATCCCCACCAGCAGTGCTTCGACGAGCACGGAACGGCGGATCTGTGACCGGCCGGCGCCGATGCACCTCAGCAGGGCCAGCTCGCGGGTGCGCTGGGCCACCAGCACCGAGAAAGTGTTCGAAACGACCAGGGCGCAGACCAGCAGGGCGACCGCTGCGAAGGCAAGCAGGATAACGGTCAGGCTGTCCTGGCCGTCGGTGAGGCCGGCCATAAGCTCGGTGGTTTCTTCCTCAACGGTCCGCACCGAAACGGAGCTGATGCCCGCACCGGCAAGTGCGTCGGAGAGGGAGGATTGTACGGAAGCGCCGGAGGCGTCGTCGCCGAGGGCAAGCAGGATCCTGCTGTAGCCGCGCTCGGCGTCAGCGTACTCGAGGACCGTTGTGTCCACTGCGTACAGCTGTGCCGCCCCCGTCATTGACGGGTCCACGGAGGACTCAACCAGTGCTGTCACAGTCAGTTCCGCTTCGGGGGCATCTTCCGCGGGATCCATGGTTGCGGCCACCGGCAGCACCGAGCCGAGGGTGATACCCCGGCGGTCGGCGGTCTGCTGGTCAACCGCCACGTCACCGGCCTGTGCCGGCAAGCTGCCCTGCACGACGCCGACCGGGAGCAGGGAAGCGTCAGCCGGGATGTTCGACAGCTGCGCATAGGAGGTACCGTTCCCGTCACGGACGCTTACCGAAGCATCCCGGACCGCGTAGGCATCAGCAACTCCGTCCGTATTGCGGGCCAGGTCTGCGATCCTGTCGTCCAGGACGGGGAACGATTCGGCTACCTCGTCCCAATTCGCGGAGACCACCAGGTCTGCGTTCCGAAAGGACTGCCCAACGCTCTGGGTCAGGGACGCTTTCGAGGAGGAGTTGATGATCAATGTGGCGGTGAGGAAGCCGACGGCGATCGTCACGGCCACGGCGACGGCGATGAACCGGCGCGCGTTCAGGCGCACCTGCGCCAGGGCTACCTGCAGCACGGCTTACGCCCCCAGCTTTGTGAGGGCTGCCAGTACGCTCTCGGGTGTGGGCTGGGAGAGTTCGCCTACCAGCTCGCCGTCGTTCATCAGGACCACGCGGTCTGCATAGGATGCGGCCACGGGATCGTGGGTCACCATGATGATGCTCTGTCCCATTTCACGGGAGGAACGGCGCAGCAGGGAAAGCACCTCGGCACCCGAGCGGGAATCGAGGTTGCCGGTGGGCTCGTCCGCGAACACCACGTGTGGGCGGGTCAGCAGGGCCCGCGCCACGGCCACGCGCTGCTGCTGGCCGCCGGAGAGCTCATGCGGCCGGTGCGCGAGGCGGCCCTCGAGACCGAGCGTACGGGTGATTTCCTGCAGCCAGGCGGCATCCGTTTTTCCATTGGCCAGGGCGACGGGAAGGGTGATGTTCTGCTCGGCAGTGAGCGTGGGGACCAGGTTGAAGGACTGGAAGACAAAGCCGACGCTCTCGCGGCGCAGGCGGGTGACCTCCGCGTCCTTGAGGGACGTGATCTCCGTGCCGCCAATCCAGATCTGGCCTGAGTCAGCTGAGTCCAGGCCGGCCAGGCAATGCATCAGCGTGGACTTGCCGGAGCCGGAGGGGCCCATGATGGCGGTGAAGGTCCCGGTTTGAAAGCTCACATCGACGTTGCGCAGCGCGTGGACGGCGGTGTCGCCTTTTCCGTAGGTCTTGTTCAGTGCCAGCGCGGCGGCGGCAGCCGTGGAGCTGCCGGGGCCGGGAACAGCGGAATGCTCAGTAAGGGTTGTCATGCCTGCAACGCTACGGCCCGGGGTCATGCACCCGCATCGGAGAACGGGCGGGTTATTCCAGCCGCAGTCTCATCCCGTGGGTGGAAGGGAACCCGCCAGCCGGTAGGACTCAAGCAGCAGTTCCTGGAGTTCGTCCCTGTCCACGTGCGCCAGCCGGGCCAGGATCAGCTGCGGGGACCGGTTGTGGTGCGGGGTCCAGTAGTAGGTTTCCGGGTTCATCGCAGCCAGGGCCTCACGTTCCCCGGTCTTGACGGTGAGCACGCCGTCTTCCCACATCCTGGCCATTAGCGTGCGGGCGAACCACGCCGGCTGGTTCCAGCTCCGGCGTTCAGTGACGCCCGGCAGGGACAGGCAGAAGGAACGGACGTCGTTCACCGAAGCCATGGGCCACCTCCTGGGTTATGGTGCGACGATACCGGTCTCGTAGGCGATAACAACAGCCTGCACGCGGTCCCTGGCTCCCAGTTTCGCCAGGATGTGTCCGACGTGCGTCTTGACCGTCGCTTCGGAAAGGAACAGCTTGGCGGCAATTTCCGGATTGGACAGTCCGCCGGCAATGAGCGTGAACACCTCGCGCTCGCGGGGAGTCAGCGTTTCCACGCTTGCCGCGTGCCGGCTGACCTCGGGAGTGGGTTCGCGCAGCATGGGTGCCACATGGTCCAGCAGGCGGCGGGTGGTCGACGGCGCTATCACCGCATCTCCGCGGTAAACAGTCCGGATAGCCTCCAGCAGTTCCTCCGGCGGGGCATCCTTCAGCAGGAAGCCGCTGGCACCGGCCCGGATAGCGGAGAGGGCGTACTCGTCCAGGTCGAAGGTTGTCAGGACGACGACCTTGACCGGAGTTTCACCGTCGCCCCGGCCGCTTCGTTCCAGGATGCGTTCGGTGGCCTCGATCCCGTTCAACCCGGGCATGCGCACATCCATCAGGACGACGTCGGCGCTCACCTGTCCCAGGATCCGGACGGCTTCTGCGCCGTCCCCGGCTTCTGCCACCACGGTGAGGTCCGGCTGGGAGTTGACCAGCATCTTGAAGCCGCCGCGGACCAACTGCTGGTCATCGACCAGGGCGACCCGAATAGGAACTGCTTCCCCGTCTCCGGGGGAGGGGGTGCTCATGTATCAAGCCTCCGTGTAGGGAATGAATGCGGCGACGCGGAAGCCGCCTCCGGGTACGGGGGAGGCCTCCAACGTTCCATCGTAGAGGGCCAGGCGCTCGCGCATTCCGTTGATGCCCTGTCCGGGGCCGGGGGTCTGCGAGGCCAATCCATCAGGGAGGCTGGAAGCGGCTGCGGGGGACTGGTCGGCTCCGGCACCGCGGCCGTCGTCCTGGACTGTCAGTGCCAGGCCGCGGGGCGTCCATTCGAGATCCATCCATGCCCGGGCCTGGGGGCCGGCATGCTTGAGCACGTTGGTCAGGGATTCCTGCATCACGCGGTAGGCCGTCAGCTCAGCGCCTGCCGGCAGCGCCCGGCGCATGGAACCGGCCGTCCTGACCTGTACGTCCAGTCCGGCGCGCTTGACGCCTTCCACCAGATCACCGACGTCCGCGAGGGTAGGCAGCGGGCGGGTGGAGGAATGCTCATCCCCCCGCAGGACCCCCAGCAGGCGCCGCATCTCCCGGAGCGAACCGCGCCCGGTCTCGGCGATGGTGCCCAGCGTCGAGACCGCGATGTCCGGGTTCGCTGCGCTCGCATACCTGGCGCCGTCGGCCTGCGTGATGATCACCGAGAGGGAGTGCGCCACGATGTCGTGCATTTCCCGGGCGATGTGTGTGCGCTCGTCCGCTGCTGCCAGGTCCCGTTCCTGCTGCCGCTCTACTTCCAGGCGCCGGGCCCGGTCGCGAAGGGACTCCATGGCCAGGCGGCGGGTGCGCGCCAGGTCGCCCAGCGTCCAGCAGACCAGCACGATCGCTTCGATGGAGACGATGCCAACCAGATAGACCGCTATGGCTGTCCCGCCCAGCTGCATGGTCAGGGCGCCGCCCTGCAGCGAGGGCAGGAAGAAGTACTGGAGGACAAAAAGCACACCGCCGACCATGGCCAGCAGCAGGCCTGCCAGACTGGCCCATCGCGGTGCGTAGGCGGCCAGCGCGTACACCATGGGCAGGACGAAGATGTCCGCAAACAGCCCGGTGACCGGGACCGCGGGGAGCTGGATCAGGCACGCAGCGGCCTGTACGGCAGCTGCCGGCACGGGGCGGGTGCGCCGCCAGGCGAGAGGCATGGTGATGGCTGCGGAGAGGGCAAACTCGACCAGCGAGCCGGAGCCGCCGAGCAGGAACGGAAAGGCGAAAACCAAGGTGGCCAGAACTGCACCGGCCAGATCCACTTTGAACGGGTTGGCCTGCATCCAGGCATAGATTCGTTGGTGCAGGAGCATGAACAACAACTTTAGGGGGTGCCGGTGCGCCTTGGCCTCATGCCGTGGGTTGAAGTCGGGGGCCGCCCCCTGCGCCCAGGAACGGTGCGAGCCCATCCGCCTCGCCCTGTTGCGCACCGCACCTGGACGGACGGCGCGGACGGTGTCACGCCGTCGTGCGTCTCATTATGTGATACGCCTTGACCGCTATATGGACGCAGTTCCTAGAATTGGCGTATGAGCGAAGAAGCGTCGAAGGTTATTTCCCTGGCCGTCATTCCCGGTGACGGGATTGGTCCTGAGGTTACTGCCGAGGCCGTCAAGGTCCTCAAGGCAGTGACGCAGGACGGACCCGCCCGGTTCGAGCTGACGGAGTACCAGCTCGGCGCCGAACACTGGCTCCGGACGGGCGAAACCCTTCCCGATGAAACTCTCGAGGCGCTCAAGGGCCACGACGCGATCCTCTTCGGAGCGGTCGGCGCTGCCCCCGGAGACACGCAGATGCCCTCCGGCCTGATTGAGCGCGAGATGCTGCTGAAGCTGCGGTTCAGCCTCGACCACTTCGTGAACCTGCGCCCGTCCAAGCGGTACCCGGGGGTTGCCAGCCCGCTCGCCAACCCCGGCGATATCGATTTCATCGTGGTCCGTGAAGGCACCGAGGGTCCCTACGTCGGCAACGGCGGATCCCTGCGCACCGGAACCGAACACGAAATTGCCACTGAGGTATCCCTGAATACCGCCCACGGCGTCGAGCGCGTGGTGCGCGACGCGTTCCGGCGCGCCAGCGAACGCCCGCGGAAGAAGCTCACCCTGGTACACAAGCACAATGTCCTGGTCTACGCGGGCAGCCTCTGGAAGCGCACCTTCGAGTCCGTTGCGGCGGACTTCCCGGACGTCGAGACCGACTACCTCCACGTCGACGCCGCCACCATCTTCCTGACCACCAACCCGTCCCGGTTCGACGTGATCGTCACGGATAACCTGTTCGGTGACATCATCACCGACCTCGCCGCCGCCGTCACCGGCGGAATCGGCCTGGCTGCCTCCGGCAACATCAATATGGAGGGGACCTTCCCGTCCATGTTCGAACCGGTCCACGGCTCCGCCCCGGACATTGCTGGCCAGCAGAAGGCCGATCCGACCGCTGCCATCCTTTCCGCAGCCCTGATGCTGCACCACCTCGGGTTCGACGCCGAAGCCGAGCGGGTGGAGCAGGCGGTAGAGTCCGACGTCGCGTCCCGGGCAGGAAATACGCGCACCACCGCGGAAATCGGCGATGCGATCGCCGCAGCTGTGTCATAAGCTCAACAGTGACCCGATCAATAGGAACGTCGAACGGCACGGCCGTTCACCGTGGAGGAATAATGTCTGTCAGCGCTCTGGAGTTCACCCAGAAGCTATCCGCCCAGCCCAAGTCCGAAGAGGAGCGCTCAGCGGTCCTGGCGGATCCGGGATTCGGAAACCACTTCACGGACCACACCGCCGTCATTGACTACCGGGCGGATGATACCGGCGTTGGTGCCTGGGAGAACGCGCGCATTGAGCCGTACGGCCCCATCGTCATGGACCCGGCCGCAGCTGTCCTGCACTACGGCCAGGAAATCTTCGAAGGGCTGAAGGCCTACCGCCACGCTGACGGTTCCATCTGGACGTTCCGCCCCGAGGCCAACGCTGCACGCCTGAACGCTTCGGCCCGGCGCCTTGCCCTTCCGGAACTGCCGGAGGAACTGTTCCTGGAGTCCATCAGCCAGCTGGCCGCGGTTGACCGGGAATGGGTTCCCTCCGGTGACGGGGAGTCGCTGTACCTGCGCCCCTTCATGATCGCCACGGAACCCTTCCTGGGCGTCCGCCCCGCACGCGAGGTGTCGTACCGGGTCATCGCCTCGCCTGCCGGAAACTACTTCGGCGGCGAGCTGAAGCCCGTCTCGATCTGGCTTTCCACCAAGTACGCCCGCGCCGGCCGCGGCGGAACCGGCGAAGCCAAGTGCGGCGGCAACTATGCGGCATCGCTGATCGCCCAGATGGAAGGCGAGGCCCACGGCTGCAAACAGGTGCTCTTCCTGGACGAATTCAACGACAACGCAGTTGAAGAGCTCGGCGGCATGAACGTGTTCTTCGTGTTCAAGGACGGCCGGCTGGTTACCCCGGCGCTCTCGGGCACCATCCTCCACGGGGTGACCCGGGACTCGGTCCTGCAGCTCGGCCGTGACCGGGGCCTGCAGGTCGAAGAACGCAAGATCACTCTCGATGAATGGCGCGACGGCGTCGCCTCCGGCGAAATCACTGAGGTCTTTGCCTGCGGTACTGCCGCAGTCATCACGCCCGTGGGCGAACTGAAGTCCGAGACGGAGACCATCGGCTCCCCGGAGGCCGTTGCAGGCGACGTGACCATGAGCATCCGCCAGGAACTCCTGGGTATCCAGACCGGCGCCGTGGAGGACACCCGCGGCTGGCTGACCCGGCTTGCCTAGGATGGCGGCTTCGGCTCAGCCGGCGCCGGGCGAAATCGTGCGCAGCACACCGCTTGCCCGGTACCGGCTGGCCGACAACCCCGGGCCCATGAGCCTGGACGGCACCAAGAGCTACATCATCGCGGCGGTCGAGGGCGGATCCACTGTGGTTGTTGACCCGGGACCCGCGGATGAGTTGCACCTCTCGGCTCTGGCCGCGTCCGGAGACGTTGAGCTGGTGCTGATTACGCACCGGCATCCCGACCACACCGCAGGTGCCCAGCGGTTCCATGAACTGACCGGCGCACCGGTGCGGGCGGCAGACCCTGCGTTCTGCTTCGGCGGCGAGCCGCTGCGCGACGGTGAGGCAATTCAGGCCGGCGGTACCAGGATCCAGGTCCTTGCTACACCCGGACACACTTCCGACTCGGTGTGCTTCTTCCTTCCGGAAGACGGCACCAACGGTTCCGTCCTGACAGGGGACACCATCCTGGGACGCGGCACCACTGTTCTGGATTACCCGGACGGTACCCTGCAGGACTTTATGGCCAGCCTGGAGAAGCTGGGCACGCTGGGCCCGGCTGCAGTCCTGCCGGCGCACGGAGCCGACCTGGAAAACCTGGAGTCCGTCGTCCTGACGTACCGGGACCACCGGGATGAACGCCTGGCCCAGATCCGGGCTGCGCTCGAGGACCTTGGCGCCGATGCCTCCGTGCAGGAAGTCACCGACGCTGTCTATGCGGATGTACCCGCAGCGGTGAGGGGCGCAGCAGAGCTTTCAGTCGCCGCACAGCTGGAGTATCTGCGCGTTGCCGGCTGAGCGGGAGGCATGTGATCACCGGCACCGCTGCAGAACTTGCATCGAGGGGCGCTGCACTCCCTAAAATGGATTATCGCTTCCACGGAAGAACGGGGAACCCGGGACCGGGGGAGCGCACATCAGGGCAACCGGAGCCGTGCAGGGAAACACATTCCTGCCAGGTTGCGGGAACTGCCCGGGGTGTGTAAAGTAGAGCGAGTTGCCACCGACCGGAAATGGTCGGAACGGAAACAAAACCCACACAAATCAGCCGGAAAATAATCCGGATGCTTTCGTGTGGTTCGGAGTGATGGTTTGACCGGTTCGAAACGATTTCCACGGAAATCCGCCGAATTGCTAAAACCGGATCGATGAAATAGAATTATGAAACACCGCAGCGATGCGAAAAGAAAAAGAATCAACCGGAAACGGAAATGGTTTTTCTGAGTAGGCCGGATGCGCCTGTTGTTTGAGAACTCAATAGTGTGCCAAGTTTATTGATACCAATTATTTTGATTGGTTGAACTGGCTGTTCGGCCCACCCCGTGGGCTGGAGCAGCTTTTTTAGCTGGTTTCGAATTTAGTGCATGACTGTGCAGCCAATTTTCCTTGGCTCCGGTTGTGTGTCTGTAACACATTTACGGAGAGTTTGATCCTGGCTCAGGATGAACGCTGGCGGCGTGCT